>NZ_PYMC01000013.1 GCF_003026475.1 Photobacterium lipolyticum | reverse complement strand
AATATGCGCGAATGTCTCATCAAGGCCAGAGATGATAATCTCATATACAGGCCGGATATATGGAAGCCAACCTGTCCCTTTTATTGAACCAGATGCCTTGCAAGCCGGGAGGTGACCATATATGGTCAACCATTTCCGTGTTAGAACTTTAGATCTACTTTCTACCTTCGGATAAGTTCTGGGGTTTATAATTACCAGAACTCTTTCCTTCAGCTAAGAGAATTTTTGCTTAGTTTCACGGAAAAGTAGAGGTTAATGATGGTGCAACATGATCATCAATTCAGAGACCACCTCGCTTGCATCAGGCCAATCGGCCAACATCAATCCCCTACATTAATTTTTCGGCCGGAGCAAAGTAATGATACTATTCAAATCTAGGCTTCCTAAAGCCATTTAACACTCACTTACCATTGGTCGAGCTCTATGGATTTTCAAATTGGTTTCAATGAAGTTGAGATTGATGCGCTAGAAAACGAAAGCGTCGAAGCCGTTTGGACTTACTACAACGTTCAAGAGAATCAACACCATATCGTTCCAGATGGTAGAGCAGACCTCATCTTTACATTCGATGTTCAGGTGGGAGGAGAGTTAAGCAATATTATCCCGTTAATCTCACCTCCTTTTACTAAAGCTCACTTTATAAGGGTTGATGCCCATCAAGGTTTCATCGGACTTCGATTGAGAGCTGGTTCTGCAGGTGCTTTCCTGAAAACGCCACTATCTAAAATCTCAGGTAGCCTCCAATATGGGAAATATGCAGTAGAACATATACCTTGGCTCGAAAACCTTTGTAGTGACAAAAACAATATAAGTCAGCTAATCACAGATATTAACCAACATGTTTGTGCTACTTCATCGCAGGTAAAATCTTCAATGGTTTCAGATATTCTAAGCTTAATACACGAAGCTCAAGGTATCATGCAAATCAACAACATTGCACATCAGGTAAAAGTGTCAGAACGAACTCTCAACAGAAAATTCACGAATGCTGTGGGGTTATCTCCAAAGCAGTTTTCATCCATAGTTAGGTTAAGACGGGCGATTGACTGCCTGACTAACCCATGTTATGCCATTTCATCTATAGCAATGGATTGTGGTTTTTCAGACCAAGCCCATATGACAAGAGAAATCAAAAACCACATGGGCCTGACCCCCTCCCTACTACAAAAAAAGTTAAATACAGAAATACTTCTCTAGCAATAAATTTCTCTCACACCGCTTTAATGATTCAACACGTCTGTAAATGACCTCAAAAGTAATCTGTTCTGTCTGATTTATTCAATACGGCATAGCCTCATTCCTTTAGCATGCACTGAAACCAACACACGATAGAAATATTCTTCGTAAGCAATAGGATTGATTACATGTTCAAAGAATTAACCCAAATACATCAGAAGCCAGAAGTCTTCTCTGTTTATACCACCGACAAATTATGGACAGAACCATACCTTGCCAACCAAATGTTGAAAGCTCACTTAAGCCAAGATACGCCAATGGCATCTCGTCCTATGATAGCAATAGATAGAGTTGTTGCATGGTTAGATGCGAAGTTTGGATTGAATGGAAAATCGATCTGTGACCTCGGGTGTGGTCCAGGACTATATGCGGAAAAATATGCTCAGCTAGGAGCAAAGGTTCATGGTTTGGATTTCTCTGACAGTTCAATTCAATATGCCAAAGGCTCTGCCTCTAAACATCAGTTGGACATCATTTACGAAGTTGCGAACTATCTTGAGGCCTCACTACCTTCAGATCAAGATTTGGTAACATTAATCTATTGTGATTTATGTGCCCTCTCGCCAACCCAACGTCAAAAACTCTATAGCCAAGTGCGAGAATGCCTAAAGCCCAATGGTAGATTTATATTCGACGTTTCTTCAATCGAAGCATTTGATACGTTCGCTGAGCATTGCTCATTCGCGCCAAATTACATGCATCGCTTTTGGTCGAATAACAAATATTACGCTTTCCACAATGCATTTCGCTACGAAGATGATCGTGTCTCGCTTGATCATTACACTATTATTGAAGATTATCGCACATGGCATATCTACAACTGGATGCAGTATTTTACACATGAGAGCATTCGTGCGGAACTTGCTGATAGTGGTTTCGAGGTAATAGAAATCGTAAATGGATTTGATACAGAAGAATCAAATAGCTCTTCATTCGGCGTCATAGCTAAAGTGAAGTCATAAACGCAATTAGTTACCTTCCAATAGAACAAGCTTTTTGGAGTTTCCGTGCATCACCTATTTACAGCCTGACATTAGGAAAGTACGGAAAACCCATTGGCACGATATGACACCGTTTAAATCCATTTAAAAACGCTTAGCTCCTTTTCACCCACACGGTTGCACCAAAAACTCCTTCCATCGCTTAGCTTCAGATACAGGAGCTTTCGTCTGCAGTCAGGAAATTAGCCATAATTTGATAAATTGCCTGAGTATCTGCATCTGACACTCCTAACCACGGCCTTGCAGGTATGGCGGAAGTTGAGCAGCTCGGCATCCTTCATGTGACATCCCTCTCTTGCAGTGCCTGCTCGATTTGTTCAATCAGTCCATCAGGCAGATCGGTTAAAATCAGCTGGCCGGTTTCATGGTTGTAGCTGACGCGCTTGCCGAGTTCGCTTTTGTGAAACGCGATCTCATAGTCGTCGGTTTTGAGGGTGATGGTGTCGTCGTCGTTAATGGTTAACATAACGCTCTCCTGATTACTTCTCGGTCTCTAGTGTGGTGACTGGTCTGGATTGATAGCCGGCAAGATCCCGTCGTTGGTTTCCAGCCTATCGGCCAACTCGTGCAGTCAAACTGCCCTCGCCCTTTACCGCCTATGAAAGCAAAAAAAAAGCTTGGCACTTGGAGATACGGGGGATTTATTAACAAAAAGGTATTTATCATGCTATCAGCTTTGTTGCGGTGACATTAAGAGCATAAGCGCGACCGACTGAGAGCGCACGAAATTATCGTCTAAAAGTTGATTCTCGCCCGCTCTACCCTGCCCGCGGCCCACCCCGAGCCTCTTATTCGTCGTTGCCGTGCCTTATCGCCTATCACGACTTTTCGGCAATAAGACAATTTTCGTCGTCTTATCAAAACATGAACCATAAGACCATATTGAGCTAAAACGTCTTTTTCCAACCATGTAGCACTGTAAGCTCTGGTGTAAAAAATCTCAGCTGGCGGAAATTCCAAATTCGAACACGGCTGCGACACCTTCAATACAGATACAAAAAAGGCCGCCAAGAGGCGACCTTTCAGCTTAAGACGCTTTACGGGGATTACGATAAATTAAAATAATTGCTCAGTCATTATCATAAATGATACAAGCACCATCACCTTCAATAGCACACGCATTTCGACGTTCGTTAAGCACTTTTTCTTGCATATTCATCACCTTCCATTCCTGATCATCAGCATATCGTGTTGCTACACAAGCAGTAGTCAAAAATAAAGTTACGGTAAATAGAACAAGTAATTGAGGTTTAAAGAGCATGAATGACCCACCAGGAATTATGAATGGTGTTTTTTATTGTACACGCCACATTAAACACCATCAACATTCTTTTTCTTGTTGTTCTGTTTCTTCTTGTTGTTGTTTATCCCTTTTTACTGCTCAATCAAAGGCGATGTTTCGCTTATTTACTCACCCGGCGGCGGTATTTTCCCCATTACCCATAGCAGGGCATCGCTCACCCCTTCGGCATAGCTTTTACCTACAACCCGATGAACAAAGTGGCTTACTACAATGAGTTCAGACGCCAATATTGGCTTTAGTGATAAATGACAAATTTCTACGGTGGCTAAATATTGCATTCGCATTTTCGATTCATACCTTATTAGCATGTTTGTTCGCTGTCGACATGATCTGAAATTTTGCTACTCACGTTGCAGAATACTCACACCGCCCATTAGTCATATGGATGCATATTGTATTCTTTCTGCATAAATCTCCTTTTTTATTCGCGATAAGGTAGGATTCTATGCAAATCCATGAAAAGTGCCCATCTTGTAATGACGATGTTGTGTTTAATCAAATACACAGGACTTTGATAGAAAAAGCATTTTATAAGAAATACCTTAAATATAAGTGTCTAAATTGTTCTGCTGAAATTTTTTCTCACCGGACTCACCGAGACATAAGACTCCATCGAGATGGAGTCTTATGTCTCGATAAATAACAGATGCACAGCAATGAATCAGGCTTTCTTATGAAATATCAAGTTTGTTTAGATGAAGAAAAGGCGAACCAGAGGCTCGCCAAAATTTAATTATGTCGTCGAGTAGTACGACTTATTCCCAATCAAGGATAACTTTGCCGGACATGCCAGAACGCATGATGTCAAAGCCCTGCTGGAAATCGTCAATCTTGTAGTGGTGCGTGATAATTGGTGTTAAATCCAAACCAGACTGAATCAAGCTTGCCATCTTATACCAGGTTTCAAACATCTCACGACCGTAGATACCTTTGATAATCAAGCCTTTAAAAATCACCTGATTCCAGTCTACCGCCATATCTGATGGTGGAATGCCCAGCAGTGCAATTTTACCGCCGTGGTTCATGTTCGTTAACATGCTGTTGAATGCCGATGGCACACCAGACATTTCTAGACCGACATCGAAACCTTCTGTCATGCCCAGCTCAGCCATCACATCTTCAAGCTTCTCTTGTGCAACATTAACCGCACGTGTCACGCCCATCTGACGAGCAAGATCCAGACGGTATTCGTTCACATCTGTGATAACAATGTGGCGGGCACCAACGTGCTTAGCGACAGCTGCTGCCATGATACCAATTGGGCCGGCACCGGTAATGAGCACGTCTTCACCCACGAGATCGAATGATAGTGCCGTATGAACAGCGTTACCAAACGGGTCAAAGATAGATGCCAGATCGTCAGAAATACTGTCAGGGATCTTAAATGCATTAAATGCCGGAATGACCAAATACTCAGCAAATGCACCTTCACGGTTTACACCTACACCTGTCGTATTACGGCACAGGTGCGTACGACCACCGCGACAGTTACGGCAATGGCCGCATGTAATATGGCCTTCGCCAGATACACGGTCACCGATTTCAAAACCACGGACTTCCTGGCCGATGCCAACCACTTCACCGACATACTCATGACCGACTACCATAGGTACCGGTATGGTTTTCTGTGACCATTCGTCCCAGTTGTAAATATGTACATCAGTACCGCAAATCGCTGTTTTCTTGATACGGATAAGTAGATCATTGTGGCCCATTTCAGGCTTGTCTACCTCGGTCATCCAGATGCCTTGTTCAGGCTTTAGTTTTGATAGCGCTTTAATTTTCATTATTTGATAATCCCCATCTCTTTGCCAACTTCGATAAACACATCGATTGCGCGATCTAGTTGCTCCGGTGAATGAGCCGCAGACATTTGGGTACGAATACGCGCCTGACCTTTTGGTACGACAGGGAAAGAGAAACCGACGACGTAGATACCTTTCGCCAGTGCACGTTCTGCAAATTCAGCCGCTATTTTCGCATCACCCAGCATAATTGGAATGATTGCGTGATCTGCACCAGATAGTGTGAAGCCAGCTTCAGTCATACGGGTACGGAAGTGTGCTGAGTTTTCCCATAGACGCTTACGCAGGTCACCACTTTCAGCAAGCAGGTCGATAACACGAATCGATGCAGAAACAATCGCAGGGGCCACTGAGTTCGAGAACAAGTACGGACGAGAGCGCTGACGTAACCAATCAATCACTTCTTTCTTGCCAGACGTATAACCGCCCGAAGCACCGCCCATCGCTTTACCCAATGTGCCGGTAATGATGTCGATGCGATCCATTACATTGTGGTGCTCGTGTGTACCACGACCATTTTCGCCCATAAAGCCGACTGCGTGTGAATCATCGATCATCACCAGCGCACCGTACTTATCTGCAAGGTCACAAATTGCCGGAAGGTTAGCAACAACGCCGTCCATCGAGAAGACACCGTCAGTAACGATCAGTGTATGACGAACACCCGCTTCTTTAGCGGCAATCAGTTGCGCTTCAAGATCTGCCATATTGTTGTTGGCATAACGGAAACGCTTGGCTTTACAAAGGCGAACACCATCGATGATAGAGGCATGGTTTAAGGCGTCAGAGATAATGGCGTCTTCAGGACCTAAGATTGTTTCAAACAGGCCGGTATTAGCATCAAAACAAGAGGTGTACAGGATCGTGTCTTCAGTACCCAGAAAGGCCGACAGTTTTCGTTCTAGTTCTTTGTGAGAATCCTGCGTACCACAGATGAAACGCACCGATGCCATGCCGAAGCCATGTTCATCCATACCCGCTTTTGCCGCTTTGATCAGTTCAGGGTGATTGGCTAAACCAAGGTAGTTGTTCGCGCAGAAGTTCAGAACTTCTTCACCAGTATCAACACCATCTTTGTTAAGGATAGAAACAGCCGCTTTTTGCGCTGACGTAATGATACGCTCAGACTTGTATAAACCCTCAGCTTTTACGTCTTCGATTTGCTGGTTGATTTGATCGTAGAATGCAGCAGACATAGTGTTCCTCACATTTATTATATTTTGGGGAAATAGCTATCCAGCGAATTGCTCTGTTAACGAATAATAGACCACGCTAACAAAGGTGCTTAACGCTCATCAATATGATGATTAGCTAATAAATCGTGCAATTAACTCTTCGATTTAACTTTAAACATTCTAATTCAAGTACATTACAACTATTATCCCCTCACGTGGAAAATGATTGTTGAACTTGAGGCACAAATCCGTGGACACAAACAGACTTATCGCATTAATGCCTGATCTCGCAGTCTTCATTATTGTTGTTGATGAAGGCAGTTATACGGCTGCAGCAAAGAAGCTTGGCGTCACGCCATCTGCGTTAAGTAAACAGATTTCGCGCCTCGAACAGTCTCTTTCGGTCAAGCTAATTGAGCGCACTACCCGTAAGTTAATGATCAGTGAATCTGGCACTAAAATTTATGAACAATGCAAGGTCATGACCAATGCTGCTAAGCAGGCTGTCGAGATTGCAAACTATGAGCATACCATTCCATCAGGCATGCTCACCGTGGCTGCGCCAAAAGCCTTTCTGAGTATAGTCTTGCAACCCTTAGTGACCCCTTTTCTTACGCAATATCCTGATATTCAGCTAAAACTAAAAGCCTCTGATGGTGAGATTGATATCCTTTCTGAAGGCATTGATGTGGTTTTTCGTTTAACTGAACGCCCTTCAGAAGCCTTGGTGAATAAAAAGATTGGTAAAGTAAATCTAACCTTATGTGCAAGCCCTGATTACCTTGAACAACGTGGCGAGCCGCAAGTGCCAACCGATCTGCTTGATCATGATTGTATCTACCTGGGTGAAACCGCCACCGACCATATTTGGGACTTCGTCAAAGACGACCAATTTCACACCGTGAGTGTTACAGGACGCTACGCCGTAAACCACTCTCAGATGCGTTTGAAAGGCGTGAAAGACGGTTTAGGCATTGGTATTTTCCCTGATTTTGTAATCAAAGAGGCACTGGAAGAAGGCACGGTTAAAGAAGTACTAAAAGATTGGACGATCAAAGGCAATTATCAAGGGGATATTGCCCTTCAATTTGCCCAGACTAAGTATATGCCAGCAAGGCTTCGTGCATTTATCGATTATATCTCTGAACATTTATCTCAGTAAAAGCGCTCATAACGTCATCCTCATTGGTTCCGGGATGTCTATACCCAAACCAGCTTAAAATGCAAATGCGCCCAAGTCGATGCAATATTTAGCAACAAATAGAAACACCCTCACTTTAAACATAATATTGTTTTCGTACCTGATTTTAAGGCTGAAACACATTTTCTACGCCTGTTCCCCTACTCCTCTATTTTTTTGACCTGGGGTGAGTTCCTTGTCCTCAAAAGTTGCTAACTTATAGATGAATCAATTGAGCATCCAATAGCTGAAACAGGCAGAGATAATAACAATGAAGACGCCATTTCTTTACCACGGTCAGGATAACCACTGGCTTAGCCCTACTTCGCAAAGCCTTAAATTAACGTTAGTCAGTGAAGCCGGCACCTTGATTTCTGCGATCTTTATTCGTTGCGAGCCTGATAATGAAGAGCGACTGATCGACATGGAGCGTGGTGAAATCAAAGGCCGCCTGCAATACTGGTATGGCGATATTCCGTTAAATAAAGACAAAGCCACGACTCACTACTGTTTCAAAGTGATGCAAAACAGTCGGCAATGGTGGCTGCACGGCTGTGGTACTTCTCCTCGCATTCCGGGCAAGGAAAGTCATTTCAAATACAACCGTGAAGATCAGCCACCAGCATGGGTAAAACAGCAAGTTTTCTATCAGATCTTTCCAGACCGCTTTGCCAATGGTGAACCAGAGATCAGCGTTAAATCTGATGAGTACTGTTTACAGGGAGATAAGCGCCCGACCATCGCAAAAAAATGGGGCGATCCGGTTTCCGATCATAGTGCTGATGGCCCGAGTGAGTTTTATGGCGGCGATCTACGAGGGATCCAGAACAACATTGATTACCTCCAAGATCTCGGCGTCACGGCACTGTATTTGAACCCGATATTTACCGCACCGAGCAACCATAAATACGATACAACCGATTATCTCAATATTGATCCGCATCTAGGCACTAACGCACAATTTGCTGGAATGGTTAACGACCTTCATAACCGTAAAATGAAAATCGTACTGGATGCCGTTTATAACCATACCTCGGTCGATCATCCGTGGTTTGATATGTACCAGCGCAATAACCAAACGCAGGGGCTTGGTGCCTATGCTCATCCGGATTCGGGTTTTCGTCACCATTACCAGTTCACCGGCGATTCTAATCAATATGTCAGCTGGAATGGCATCCCGACACTGCCTAAACTCAATTTTTTAAATCCGGATGTTCAGAATTATATTTACGCCGGAGAAGATGCCGTCATCAAGCACTGGCTGCGCCCTCCTTATAATATTGATGGCTGGCGTTTTGATGTTATTCACATGTTAGGTGAAGGGGCCGGTGCGGAGAATAACGCCCATTATGTGAAAGCGTTCCGCGAGGCGGCCAAATCGACAAACCCCGATTGTTACGTACTGGGCGAGCACTTCTTTGAGGCGTCGAATTGGTTGCAAGGAGATCAAGAAGATGGCGCCATGAACTACTATGGTTTTGCCCACCCTGTTCGCGCCTTCTTTGCCAGACAGGATATTGCCTATCACCCTTGCCAGATAGACGCCCCTGAGCTGATGGATTGGTTAAACGAAGCACGCATTAAACTGCCCTGGTTAAACCAGCTTTCTCAGCTGAATCAACTCGACAGCCATGACACCGTGCGCTTCCTGTCGATGCTTAACGACGACCACGAAACCATGCATCTGGCACTGTTAATGTTGTTTGCTTATGTCGGTACACCATGTCTGTATTACGGCACGGAAGTTGGTTTACAAGGCGGCCAGGATCCCGACAACCGCCGTTGCTTCCCGTGGGAACGTACGACAAATTCTCATTCGACCTTTGACTATCTTCAGCAGTTAATTGGTTTACGGAAATCATCTTATGCGCTACAGCAAGGCAGCCTGCAATGGCTGTTGGCAGAAAATCAGCACTTTGCATTTGCGCGAACACTAAACGACGAGAGCGTTATTTGCCTGATCAACAACAGCGCCTGTGCCAAAACCTTGCACTTACCGGTTTGGCAGCTCGGTATTGAATCAGGCTCACTGAAAGACTGCCTGACAGATGATGAGTGGCAGGTAAAAGACGGTTCATTGGCAATTACACTGGCAGGCAAAGAAGGCTTGCTGCTGTCGAATTCCTGAGGATCTCGCATTTCTGATTATTGATTTACAATCACAATGGCCGAAATTAGCTTCGGCCATTGGCTGATTACCCTTTCCATCTTGATCCCTTCAGTTTACATTGGTTGTTATTTATAGGGGGTTCTATTCCCTTGTTATGGCTGAGGAACTTATGGGTCTTGAACGTTATATAGGCATTATGTCTGGCACCAGTATGGATGGTGTCGATACTGTTTTAGTTGAAATTGACGGCACTGATATTCGTTTGCTCGGTGAGCATTCGTTTCCTATGGATGCCAACCTGAAACAGGCCCTGCTTGATATTTGTTTGGGTCAGCCAACAAATCTTCAGACTATTGGTGAACTTGACCATCGTTTAGGTCACTTGTTCGCCGATGCTGTATTAGCGTTATTGACAAAAACAGGAACCTCGGCCAGATCAGTCAAAGCCATCGGTTGTCACGGACAAACGGTATTCCACTCGCCCGAGACTCAATACGCCTTTACCATGCAGCTAGGTGATGCCAACATCATTGCAGCCAAAACCAACATTACGACTGTTGCCGATTTTCGGCGTAAAGATATGGCGTTGGGCGGCCAGGGAGCACCACTCGTCCCTGCATTTCATCAACAACTCTTTCATGATCCCGCCATTACCCGAGTCATTTTAAACATTGGTGGCATTGCCAATATCACCGTTTTGACACCAAACACACCCGTTACTGGTTTTGATACCGGGCCCGGCAATATGTTAATGGATGCATGGATCAATAAGCACAAAGGCTTGCCCTATGATGAAAATGCACAATGGGCAAAGACCGGTTCAGTTAATCAGCCCCTTCTGGAACAGCTGCTTAATGACAGATATTTTCAGCTGCCCCCCCCAAAGAGTACGGGGAGAGAGCTCTTCAACTTACCATGGTTAGAGCGGCATCTTACTGACAGTATCCTTCTCCCTGAGGATGTCCAGGCCACGTTAGCAGAATTTACTGCCGTAACCATTGCCAACGATATAAGTAAACAGAGTCCGGGAGAGTTGTTAGTCTGTGGAGGCGGTGCTCACAATCCACAATTGATGCAACGATTGAGTGAGTTATTACCACATTGGGAGGTACTGACAACAGCAGATCGGGGTGTTGATATCGATAATATGGAAGCCATGGCTTTTGCCTGGCTCGCCTATCGAACACTTCATAACCAGCCCGGAAATTTACCAGAAGTCACAGGGGCCAGTAAGCCAACCACTCTGGGAGCGATTTACCCAGCGTAATCGCTTATATACCCTGCTTCGTTTATCCCCAATCACCTTGCCCAACCCGCAACATGGATTGGGCTTCTTTTTCTACATCTCATATCTATTTTTTAATCTGCAACCGCATAGAGATTGCAAAAAAAATAACATACCAACACAAATCATTAAAAAATAAGTCCTCTGATAATCAGCATTAAAACAGATAGGCCTGCTGTTTATATGACTATTGCTACCCATTTATCCCGGCAAAGATCACATTTATCAGTCATTAATTTTACTAGGAGAAAAACGACGCAAACGTTACACTTCCGCCACATAAAAACAACAAGATTTTTTGGTGACATTTTATCCAACTTCCCCCTGTAACTGTTTAGCTCGACGCTATTTTATGCCATAGCAAAGAGACTAATAGTTACCAAAACGTGAAAGGTGCTAAGTAATAATGAGTCCGGAAAAATACCTTCTTGATTGGCAAACGAGCCAAACGAATGCAGAATCCATCTCACCACTTCTTGGTCAGCTATACCGGCAAAAAGGCGTTGAAGTCCTTTTGTTTGGTCGCCAATTAGTTAATGCTTCTACCATCGACATTATCAAAGCGCACCGCGTTGCTCGTCGCTATACCGGTGAGGCTTTATCTCCAACCCAAACCCTTCCTGTCATTAAAGCACTTACGGAGCTCGACCTGTCTCCTTGTCGTGTTGATATTGGTCAGTTAGCATATGCATATTGGAAAGATCAAGACGAGGAACGCGGTTTAAATGACTTTTTACAGACTGCGCTAACAGAGTCACTGAGTAGCACACAATCTGTTGAACCCCGTGATGTGGTACTTTATGGCTTTGGCCGTATTGGCCGCTTACTGGCTCGCCTCCTGATTGAAAAGAGTGGCCCGGGTTATCCGCTTCGTTTACGTGCCGTTGTGGTACGTGGGGGCAAGCATGGCGACTTAGAAAAACGAGCGAGTCTTTTGCGCCGAGATTCTGTTCATGGCCCATTCAATGGCAGTATTACTGTTGATGAAGATCGCAAAGCCATTATTGCTAATGGTAACTTCATTCAAATCATCTATGCGAACAGTCCAGCCGATATTGATTACACTATCTATGGTATCAATAATGCGTTAATCGTCGACAACACGGGTATTTGGCGGGATAGTGAAGGACTCAGCCAGCACCTTGCCAGCAAGGGGGCTGAAAAAGTACTGCTTACCGCACCAGGCAAAGGCGATATCAAAAATGTTGTCTTTGGTGTCAATGAGTCGGTTATCCTGGAAGATGACAAGATCATTTCAGCCGCAAGTTGTACCACCAATGCCATCACTCCGGTACTAAAAGCGGTCAACGATAAGTACGGTATTACTTCCGGTCATGTTGAAACTGTTCATTCATTTACCAATGATCAGAACCTGATTGATAATTTCCACTCAGGTGATCGCCGTGGGCGTTCCGCATCGCTTAACATGGTATTGACTTCAACAGGCGCCGCCAAAGCCGTTGCCAAAGCTCTTCCTGAGCTTTCAGGTAAATTAACCGGCAACTCCATTCGCGTACCAACGCCAAACGTATCAATGGCCGTTGCGAACCTGAATTTAGAATCAGATGTTACCGCCAACGAGCTAAACCACTACTTACGTAACATGGCGCTGGTATCGCCACTGTCTGGTCAGATCGACTTCACTGAATCGACCGAAATCGTATCCAGTGACATTGTCGGGTCTCGCCATGCGGGTGTTGTTGATGGTGTGGCGACCATAGCCCAGGATAACCGTTGCGTACTGTATATCTGGTATGACAATGAATTTGGCTACAGCTGCCAGGTAGTTCATTGTATGGAACAAATGATGGGGGTCCGTTATAAGACCTACCCAATGCTTAAGTAACTTTTAAGCTATAACAACAAACTCTTGTTCTTTGCCGCCTTCGATCACGAGGCGGCTTTCTCATCTCTCATAAATTATGTCATCCTCATAATTAACAACAAAAACCACAGTGCGGCCTTGATCTTATTTTCCCCTGTAAAAAAACCATTCCCCACAAAGCATCAGTGATATCAGACGCAGATACATCATGTTGATAAATATATTATTCTCGGTGTTATTGAGTTCGCACAGTACGCATCTCATACTTACCGCGGTTTTTATGCGCATTACGTGTGTATTAAATCAATAACATACCAGATTCATTTACTGGCATGTGGGGCTGAGTCCCTCAACGGAATCTAAGCGACTCTCTAATAAAGAAAGGATATAAAATGAAATTGAAAAAAACAGTTCTGTCTACATTGTGCACCGCAACTATTTTAGCAAGCTCAATGGCCGCTCAGGCTGCGCCTAAAGGGACAATTTACCTGACTTTTGATGACGGCCCTGTCAATGCGACAGCACCTTTGATCGATGTCCTTAATGAAGGCGGTATCAAAGCAACATTTTATTTCAATGGTTGGCACTTAGACGGTATTGCCGATGAAAATGAAGATAAAGCACTCGACGCTTTCAAATACGTATTAGATTCTGGTCATGTTGTAGGTAACCACAGCTACGACCATATGGTACATAACTGTGTTGATGCAAATGGTGATAACAGCGCCGCTGCATGTAACGTAACAGGCAACCACCAAATCGATTCATATCAGGATGCCGTATATGATGCATCTATGTTTGATAAAAACTTAGAAGTCATTGAATCATATATTCCGAACGTAAACAGCTACCCTAACTACAAAGGCGATAAGTTGGCTCGCTTGCCGTACACCAATGCATGGCGTGTGACCAACACTTTCAAGGCTGATGGCCTGTGTGCAACATCAGATGATTTCAAACCGTGGGAAGCCGGTTATGTGTGTGATCCGCAAAACCCTTCAAACAGCGTTCGCACTTCTATTCAGGTTGCAGAAATTCTTACCAATAAAAACTACCGACTCCATGGCTGGGATGTCGATTGGGCACCTGAAAACTGGGGTATCGCTATGCCAGCAAACAGCCTGACGGAAGCTGATGCATTCTTAGGCTACGTTGATGCAGCTATCAATGCCTGTGCGCCGACAACTATCAACCCTGTAAACTCAAAAACACAGAACTTCCCATGTGGTACATCTCTGCATGCTGACAAGGTAATCGTTCTAACGCACGACTTCCTGTTTGAAGATGGCAAGCGTGGTATGGGGGCAACTCAAAACCTACCTAAACTAGCGAAGTTTATTAAAATCGCCAAAGAAGCAGGTTATGTATTTGATACTATGGACAACTATGCACCTGCATGGTCTGTAGGTGTTTCATATGCAGCAGGTGATTATGTCACTCACCAAGATACTGTCTATAAGGCAGTAAAAGCCCATACAGCACAAGCTGACTGGGCGCCTTCTTCAACATCGAGCTTATGGGTTAACAGCATGCCAACAACGGTATGGACTGCTAATGTAAGCTATAACGAAGGTGATGTTGTAAGTTATATGGGTAACCGTTACGTTGTTAATGCTGCTCATACTTCACAAGCAGCCTGGACACCAAGCACAGAGCCAACACTATTTACTCAGCTTTAATCAGTTGTAACTAATACTTCACCACAGGAATTTTAACGAGTTCTGTCACCAAACTTCGTCATTCCGTAAAGTGAGGTACGAACTTATACGGAATCTAAGGAGCAGAAGATGAGAACGGGATCCCGGATATTTCGTTCCTCTATTCCGGGATGACGTGTTTAGGAACTTCAACTGTTCATAATTTATGTGGAAGAGTACTTGTCATCTGATTAAAACTGCACTCTGCTGAAAGCAAAAGCGTGAAGGTTAACCTTCACGCTTTTTTAGTTTGTATTTATTGCAATGTTCACAACCAAATTACGAACATTGCGCAACGACCTTTCATTTTATGCTGATTTGTTCTTCCCTAAATGTACCCAGGTTTCAACCACGGTATCCGGGTTCAGCGAGACCGAGTCAATGCCTTGTTCCATCAGCCAATCAGCCAGATCTTCATGATCCGATGGTCCTTGGCCACAAATACCGACATACTTACCCGCCTTGTGCGCAGCTTTAATCGCCATCGACAGCAGGGCTTTAACTGCAGCATTGCGCTCGTCAAACATGTGGGCAATGTCACCAGAATCCCGGTCTAAGCCCAAGGTTAATTGCGTCATGTCGTTAGAACCAATCGAGAAGCCGTCAAAGTACTTCAGGAAGTCATCCGCCAGAATCGCATTTGAAGGCAATTCACACATCATGATCACTTTCAGGCCATTCTCACCACGGCGTAAATCAAACTTCGCAAGCAAATCGATAACCGATGCCGCTTCACTCACGGTACGCACAAATGGGATCATGATTTCAACGTTCTTTAATCCCATTTTCTCGCGCACACGTTTAATCGCTTCGCACTCAAGCGCAAAACAATCCTGGAACTGCGGTGAGATATAACGAGAAGCGCCACGGAAGCCAAGCATCGGGTTTTCTTCCGTTGGTTCAAAGCCACTACCACCAACCAGGTTACTATACTCATTCGACTTAAAGTCTGACATACGCACAATTACACGCTTGGGCCAGAAAGCAGCAGCAAGGGTAGAAATTCCTTCGGTGAGTTTCGTAATGTAGAACTCTACCGGGTTTTCATAACCCACAATGCGACGGTCGATTTCAGCTTTTAGCTCTGCCGACTGCTCGTCATAATTTAACAGTGCTTTCGGGTGAATGCCGATCATCTTGTTGATGATGAATTCCAGACGCGCCAGCCCGACCCCTTCATTTGGAATACAAGCAAAATCAAATGCCCGGTCAGGATTACCGACATTCATCATCACTTTAAGTGGCAAATCAGGCAGATTGCTAACTGAAGAGCGGCGCACTTCAAAGTCAAGCTCTCCTTCATACACAAAACCAGTTTCGCCCTGGGCGCATGAAACCGTAACCAGTTGACCTGTCGCCAATCTAGCTGTCGCCGAAGCACAACCCACGACAGCCGGAATACCTAATTCACGCGCAATGATTGCAGCATGGCAAGTACGACCACCACGGTTTGTCACAATCGCCGACGCTTTCTTCATGACCGGCTCCCAGTCAGGATCAGTCATATCAGCCACCAGCACATCACCTTTCTGGACCTGATCCATTTCACTTAAATCAGAGACAACACGGACCTTGCCCGTACCAATCCGCTGGCCGATCGCACGGCCTTCGATTAAAGGCGTGCTTTGAGCATTAAGGTGAAAACGCTCCATCATCTGCTGATCGTCACGAGAGCGAACCGTTTCAGGGCGTGCCTGCACAATTAACAGCTCACCGGTCACACCGTCTTTAGCCCATTCGATATCCATCGGGCGGCCATAGTGTTTTTCGATGATCAATGCCTGCTCGGCAAGGGCTGAGATTTCTTTGTCAGTTAACGAAAACTGGTTACGCTCTTCATCTAACGTATCAACAACCTCAACTTGAGTACCCAAAGCGGTGCCTTCGGAATAGATCATTTTGATCAGTTTTGAGCCGATAGTACGGCGAACCACCGCAGGGTTTCCGGCTTGTAATGTTGGCTTATGAACATAGAACTCATCAGGGTTAACCGCACCCTGAACAACCATTTCGCCTAATCCCCATGAAGAAGTAATAAAGACAACCTGATCAAAACCTGATTCAGTATCAAGCGTAAACATAACGCCAGACGAAGCTTTGTCAGAACGTACCATGCGCTGAATACCAGCAGACAAGGCTACACCTTCATGATCAAAACCCTGGTGCACACGATATGAAATAGCACGATCATTGAACAGTGAAGCAAATACATGTTTTACCGCTTCAATAACAGACTCAATACCACAAACATTGAGGAAGGTTTCTTGCTGACCTGCAAACGAAGCATCTGGCAGATCTTCTGCTGTGGCCGATGAACGAACAGCAACTGACAATTGGCCATCACCGCTACCCAATTCGACATAACAATCTCTGATTTCCTGTTCCAGATCTGCGGGTAAAGGCGCGGCCAGAACCCAATTACGGATAGTTTCACCCGCCGCTTTCAACGCATTGACATCATCCACATCAAGCGTGTCGAGAAGGCCATAAATACGCTTGTTTAAGCCGCCCGCTTCTAGAAATTGGTTAAATGCGTAGGATGTTGTCGCATACCCATTCGGCACTTTCACACCCGCATTGGCTAAATTGGCAACCATCTCACCCAGTGAAGCATTCTTTCCACCCACTTTATCAACATCGTTCATTGATAAAGCATCGTACCAAACAACATTCTGTTGCACGGTCAATCTCCTTGTTATTGGACTCAGCGTTAAATGTGGGCAAGATCTCAACGACAACGATTGCGTTAGCAGTTAAAAAAATACTGCGCCACAATAGCCGGGCTGATCTCCATGCCCTGTAAGGTTATTGTTATAAGTATTGATACGGCTAACGTTACAGAATAATTTTAAGGATTCAACTTTATATGCAGCGCAAATCCAATTTTCGTGATGTGTTTTACATTTCTGATGCGACAGCGATTACTTCTGAGACACTCGGACACGCTATTTTGGGGCAGTTTCCTCTCGAAACTCGTCAGACCACCCTACCTTTCATTGAAACAAATGAACGGGCGGAACAGGTTAAAAGCCTTATAGATCAATCATTTGAGTCCACAGGCGTAGAGCCTCTAGTCTTTTATTCGATTGTATTGCCTGAAGTGAAAACTATCATTGAACAAAGTCAGGCACATTTTTATGATGTTCTGAATGTACTGGTTGAGTCATTAAAAAATGATTTGCAACTCGAACCGCAACCACAGCTACAACGCTCACGTAGTATTAACAGAGACGCTGCAAGCTATCAGGATCGTATAGCCGCAATTGAATATACCTTAGCGCATGATGATGGGATTTCGCTGAATAATCTTGATCAGGCCGATGTGATTTTATTGGGTGTTTCTCGCTGCGGAAAAACCCCAACCTGCCTGTATTTAGCCATGCAATTTGGTATCCGTGCCGTCAACTACCCTTTCATAGCGGAAGACATGGCAAGCTTGAAGCTGCCTGCGATTATTGAGCCTTATCGCTACAAAACCTATGGCCTGACCATAGATGCCGAACGTCTGGTTGCCATTCGTCATGAGCGCTATGCAAATAGTGATTACGCCAGCAGACAACAATGTGAATGTGAATTGAATAAAGTTGAAGCCATGTTCCGTCGTGAAGCCATTCCCTACCTCAATACATCATCGCTGTCAGTCGAAGAAATCTCGACTCGCTTGCTGGATATCAGCGGCCTAAAACGCAAAATGTGCTAACTATAAACATTTTAATCATCTAAAAATAAGCATCAGATTACGTGGCAGATACCGCTCTGATTACAACTAACAGGAAATGCTGATTTGGCTTTGTGAAAACCAACAAGCGACCGGCATTTCTATTCTTCAAGACGCTTCCTACACTGTTCTATGGTTGTTGTCTGAATATCATTAATTGCCTGATTCAAAATGATAAAATGGTACGACTAAATCCTAATCACATGCTATCAATGATAAAAATCTCATAAATGAGAGCATAAATTCACATAAATATCATGACCTTAATATAAGTTCAATTATTACCTAAGTATTAATCAAAAAAGCCCTAGTTCTTGTAATATGCTTACTTTGTGATTCATAAATAAATTACAACAACAGCAACAACATTGGGGATAACAATAACAACAAGTAACACCTGCGCATTAAGCGGAAACGCTTCTATACCGCAAGGAACACCTACAAAACAAAACGTATTTACTGGTGCAGGCTTTCTTATTGTGCTTTTGCAATTGATAAATTGCACACTCCGGGGAAGAATAGTCGGCCAGTTTTTAGTATCAATAATCAGAATGAGAGATACTGAACGCAGTAAATGCACATAATTCATGTAGGCAGCGGTGGCAAAAGCCCCGGCATTATCGGTGCCGGGGCTTTTTTATTTTGACTCTAGTTTAGATGTCTATATTTTCTCAAAGAATGGATTACGGCTGTTGAGTGTTACGCTGTCACCAACTGCTCTTGTTCTGATTTTTTAAGGAACGCATAAGTCACACCGGTTAACAGTGTGCCTGCCGCAATCGCAACCAGATACATCAGTACAGGGGTGATCGCATTTGGAATCAACAGGACGAACAGACCACCATGTGGTGCCATCAGCTTTGCGCCAAACAGCATAGACAGTGCACCGGTTAACGCACCACCCGCCATGCAGCTAGGGATCACGCGCATCGGATCGCGAGCTGCAAATGGAATCGCGCCTTCTGAGATAAAGCACAGACCAAGCACGAAGGACGCTTTACCCGCTTCTGATTCACTTGCGTTGAATTTATTTTTTGCAAGGAATGTTGCCAGCCCCATACCGAGCGCAGGTACCATGCCCGCCGCCATAATTGCTGCCATTGGCGCGTAAGTTTGTGACGCTAGCAAACCGACTCCGAATGTATACGCCGCTTTGTTTACCGGGCCACCCAGATCGAAACACATCATACAACCAAGGGTGATGCCCAGCAGTACCGCGTTCGCAGAACCCATATTGTTCAAGAATTCAGTCAGCCCTGTCATAGCAGCAGCAACCGGACCGCCCACGATGTAAATCATGATAAGACCGGTGATCAAGCTCGCTGCCAGCGGAATGATCAGAATAGGTTTGAGCGCTTCCATCGACTGAGGTAACTGCACTTTATCGGCAATCAGTTTTGCACTGTATCCCGCAAGGAAGCCGGCAACAATACCACCAAGGAAACCGGCACCGATTGAACTTGCTAACATACCGCCAATCAAACCAGGAGCCAGGCCCGGACGGTCAGCAATCGAAAAGGCGATGAAACCAGCCAGAACAGGCACCATCAACGCAAATGCCGAACCACCACCAATAGTCATCAGCGCAGCTGCCAGCGTACCTTCTTCTTTAAATGCTTCGATACCAAAGACAAAAGACAACGCAATCGCCAAGCCGCCCGCAACAACCAACGGCAGCATGTGTGATACGCCGGTCATCAAGTGCTTATAAGCCCCGGTTTTTTCTTGTTTGTGATCACCGGCGGATGCATTGCCTGCTTCATGCTTATAAATCGCAGCACTTGCAAACGCTTTGTCTAATTCTTGTGAGGTTTTCTTCAGAGCCAGACCGGTACTGGTTTTGTATAGTTTCTTACCTTCAAATCGGGCAAGATCGACGTCAATATCAGCCGCAATAACAACCAGGTCAGCCGCCGCAATTTCTTCTGCCGTTAGCTGGTTTTTTGCACCCACAGAGCCGCGGGTTTCAACTTTGATATCATGTCCCTGACGTTTACCCTCACCTTCCAGTGCTTCTGCCGCCATAAAAGTATGCGCGACACCGGTCGGGCAGGCAGTAATTGCAACAATTTTCTTTTTCCCGGATCCAACCACCGTTTCAGCGACGGCTTGCTGAGCCGCCGAAGAGGATAGCACGATTGCTTTTTCTGCTGCTTGTTGCAAGTAAACTTTTGGCTCAGCAAAACATTCAGCAACGTCTGACTGATAGACTCTTTTACCTGCAAAGCGAGATTTATCAATTGCGGTACTTGCAGCAATAACAATGCAGTCTGCGGCTTTAATCTGAGCAGAAGTCAGAGATTTCACCGCTGTAACCGTTGACTGACATTCAATATCAGCGTTCCACTTCAGTTCTGCTGCCGCTTTTTCTAATAGGCCTGCAGCAATGACGGTGTTTGCAATACCGCTGGGGCAAGCTGTTACGATTGCAATATTCATCTTAATACCCTCTGATCCTTGTTAGCACTTCACGTAATTGTTAGATCCGATCTTTTCAGTAAGATCTGATTTTGACAGTTGCACTCTTTCTTTCATCGCCAGCACGGTTTCAATATCTTCAACACCGACTCCAACTTGAGCCACCGCCAAAGCCGACAATGCCGTTGCAAAACGAAGAGTTTCTTCTCTGTTCCAGCGATTCAGATGCCCCCAGCACATACCGGCCACTAATGTGTCACCGGCACCCACGGTACTGACGACCTGCATTTTGGGTGGTTGCGAACGTAACCATCCTTTATTACTCAACCACATCACACCTTCAGCACCTAAAGACACCACCACATTGGCAATTCCTTTTTGCGCCAGTTGTTCAGCAACCTCTGTAAATTCTGCTTCTGACGTTAATTCACGCCCAGCCCATTCCGATAGCTCTTCATTATTAGGTTTTACCAACCATGGATTTGCGTCCAGACCAGCCGCTAATGCCGCTTTACTGCTATCAAACAAGACTTGTTTACCTAATTGATGTAGACGCGATACCCAACCCGCACACATCTCAGGTGTAATACCAACAGGTAAGCTACCCGCGATAACAAACACATCATGGCTTTCTACCAGTTCAAACAATGTTTGTTCGAAACGGATGATATCGTCTTCAGATACCGCAACCCCCGGGAAGTTGATATCGCTGACCTGACCGGTTTGCTCAACCAGTTTTACGTTGATGCGGCTTGCACCTTTAACGCGAACAAACTTATCCGCTGCACCCAGCTCTTCAAAAAGCTGACGGAATGGTTCTTGGTTATCTGCGCCTAATAAACCAGTAACAGTAACCTCGGCACCTAACTCAGCCAGTACTTTTGCAACATTTACGCCTTTACCGGCCGGGTGCAAACTGCCTTTGTTCACGACGTTAACGGTACCGGCAGTCAGCGTATTCAGGCTGCCGGTTAAATCCAACGCTGGATTTAGCGTAACAGTGACAACCTTTGGTTTGTGTGACGCGGTCTGACAAAAATCAGGGCTATTTAAATCAGTCATTACTTACCCTCACCCAAGCCATCCGCGATTGCCTGTCCAATTGACTCCAGTGCCAGCTCAGCATCATCACCTTGCGCCGTAAATTGCAGTCGATGACCGTGTTTCACACCCAGAGCAATCACCTTCATCAGGCTCTTCGCATTTGCCGACTTTCCGTCACCACATAGGTTAAGCACCTGAATATTTGAATTGAATTTCTTTGCCACGCTCACCAGCATCGCACCAGGACGGGCATGCAGACCGTGTGAATTGAGGATTTTGAAGACTTCTGTCGAACCCTCAATCGTCTCTTCGGTTAATAGTGAAACCACTTTTTCTTCTGTTGCGGCAAACAATTTTGCTGATTGGTTCTTATAAAGCACCTGAGATAAATACTCCAAATTCTTCAGGTGAGCCGCATTACAAGCCGCAACCATCAATAGACCTTTAACTGGCTGTCCGTCTTCTTCAAAAGACTGAGACGGCGTAACAAAAGAAATTGCCGTTTTCACCACCTCTTTATTGCTTCTTGCCAGCCACAATCCTTGACCGAGGTAAGTTGTACCTGAAGCAATCGCATCTGCGACACAGCCGTTATCAGCAAACTTGCGGTTTTTGATCAGACCAGCAGCAACGGCAGTTAACTGGATCAAGTCTGTTGCCGGGAAATCCAGTTGAACCAACCCGGTATCAAATTCAGCTTCTAGCTGCTCGTCACCGTTTAAAATCGCAATTATGCCTTCTGCACTGTCGCTCTGCTTTAGTTTCTCTTCAACGCCATCAGCTGAAAGCACTTTCGTTAATTGCTTCAGAATGCCAAGGTGCTCATCAGATTTAGCCGCAATACCGATAGCCAGATAAACGGTTTGTCCATTGCCCCAATCCACACCATGCGGGAAATGATGGACCTTCACGCCCGTTTGTTTGACCAAACCACGTGTATCCGTTGTACCGTGTGGGATCGCGATTCCATTCCCCAGGAATGTCGAGTTCTGAGCTTCACGAGCCAGCATCCCATTGACATAACCCGCCTCAACCAGCCCCTGATTTGCTAAGCTGTCGGCTAGCGCCTTTATCGCCTCTTGTTTATCAGGGGCGGCTTGTTTTAACTGAATATCGCTCTGTGATAGTGACAACATGAATTCACTCCATATGACAGTTTTCTGTCTTCTACTTCGGTCTTCTTTTTGATGAACTCAAGGCTCATCTCGACCCGTCGTTAAGTTATAAGGTTATACAACAACCAAAGCTGAACCGATTCAGCTTTTCAGCAATTTAAAAGTCTCAGCAGAACCGATGAACTTTTTAAAGCTCTGCTGAAACCTTTCACCTGACATGCTGAATGCTTTCAGCTATTATTGCAATTGTTCCGTGCAGGATCATTTGCGAATATATGATCAAGTGCACAAATATTCCGGTGAAGAGTAAGAAATCACGATGACGTTAGATGAAATTGCAAAACTTGCTGGTGTATCGCGTACTACTGCAAGCTATGTCATTAATGACAAAGCCAGCAAGTACCGGATCAGTGAAAAAACCCAACAGAAAGTCATGGCTGTTGTTAATCAATTTAACTTCCGTCCTGATCATGCCGCCAAATCATTGCGTGCGGGAAACAGCCGCTCATTTGGATTGATCATCCCGGATCTGGAAAATAGCAGTTACGCAAAACTGGCAAAATTACTGGAACGTGATGCAAGAAAGGCGGGCTATCAACTCATCATCTCCTGCTCTGATGATGATATTGAAACCGAAATGAAAGTCGCCGAGACCTTGCTCAGCCGTCGTATCGATGCACTGTTAGTAGCAAGTGCCCTGCCTGCCGATCATGACTTCTATAAAAAAATCCAGGCAGGAGGTGTACCCGTAATAGCGCTTGACCGAGCCTTAGATGATGAAGCCTTCGCCAGCGTGATCAGTGAAGATTTAGAGGGGGCTTATGAGCTTACTCAAGCCCTGCTGATGAAAGAGATAAAAAGTATCGGCCTGATCGGTGCAGTGCCAGAACTTGGGGTATCAAAAGAGCGTGAGCAAGGTTTCATTGCGGCGATCCATTCCCACCATCCCGATGTTGAAACGCTGATTGCTTACGGCGATCACTTCAGTCAGGAACAAGGTCAATATCAGGTACAGCAATGGATAGATAGCAACAACTTGCCGGATGCCATTCTTGCCACCTCTTATACCTTGTTTGAAGGTGTATTAGATTGTCTGCTGGCCAATCCGGCGCTGATGGCAAAAACCCATCTGGCCACATTTGGTGACAACCGTTTATTGGATTTTCTGCCGATTAAAATTCAATCCCTTCCTCAGCAATTTGAGCTAATTGCCGACAGCGCCCTGGAATTAGCACTTAATGCGACAGCCGGACGATACCGCACAGGTGTGGAAGTGGTCCCCCGGAAGATTAAGCGACGTTAATCGTTCATTTTAAATTAATTATAACCAAGCACCAGAGCGATAAGGTTGCTATCGCAATGGTGCCTTGTTCTCCATCATGGCAACGTTACTCACCGGGCTCTGCATCTTGAGATGGCTGGGTATATAACCCACTACTGTTGAATTGGTTATAGTTCAGTCTCTGCCCGACAGCTCAAACATCTTCTTTCCTAGCCGGTAGAGACGCCTCGCCTGCTCACCCAGTGCTAACTTATCATGCTCCAAACGGCGTCGGTTCAACTGAGTATTCACACCACTCTGATAGGCTGCCTGTAAAAACGTATTTATTTGGTCAAGGTTATAAGCTGTTTTGCCTTCTCCGACACACAGCGGCAGTATCTTATCGGGGTTCAGCAATGCCTGGTTATATTCCACCGCTTCTTTAATGATCATCGCCTTAGGTGTATTGCCGGAGGTAAAATCATAAGGTGGTGCCCATTCCTGAATCGGTTGTAACCTGTCTACCTGATTGACCAGTGCCATGATCTGTGGCTTTTTCCTCGAACGATTAGCCGTATCGGCATAGAAAGCATCCACTTTGATTTTCAATTGGCTATCTAAGGCTCGAGCTGGCTGATTGGCTTTAAGCACCCAGAAAACCAAATCACTATTAACGATTTGCTCAAAAATTAATGACTCTGTTTTTGGGTTACCATCCATGCCCGGCAAATCGACCAAATGGACAAGCTCGATCCCCTCTACTTCGCATTTATGCACAGTTACCCGATCAGTGGATGGAAGGGTGCTGACTTCAGCCACTATACTGCCAGCAATGGCGTTGATCACGGATGACTTACCCGCACTCACCTGCCCGATAACCGCCACACGCAATGGCTCGATATCAGGAGCCAGTCTTTCTTCATCCAAATCTGCAGCGTGACTATGTTGCAACTCGGCATCTTTAGCTTTAAAGCGCCCGCTGTATAGATCGATCGCAACTGACGCCACCTCCTGCAATAAGGTTTTCTTCAGTTTCGCTTGTACTTCTGCGCTGACTTCATCAAACAATCGGCCAATAATTTGCCCTCTCGCTTCGGCGATCCAACCTGCTGGGGTTACCGCGCGAAAAACGCGGTAAATGTCATAGGCTTTCTTGGCCGTTTGGATCTTACCTTTCTGTTCATAACCTTGCTTTAGCGTGGTTATGCGGATCTTTTCAGAAAACGGTATATGATCATGCAGCAAGTGACGATATCGACGACTGACTTCTTCTACCATTAGCAGAAATTCTGGCGCTGAAAATGCCAGCTCCTTCGCGTTGCTCTCCGGGTGATACTGGCTTGCCGCTTCGCTGACAACTGTAAACGCATGGGATCGTAGCGATGGCCAATCTGCAGCCTCCGCTAACTGCTGGTCAATTAATATATTCAGGGATTGCCAGACTTGGCGATCAAAGTCAGCCCATTGCAGTGATGGCTCAACCATGATTTCCGCAAACTCTTCAGCGGTTGAACGTTCGATTTTATGCTTTCGTCGAAGCCAGAGGTACGGTAAGAATATTGCGATGCATAACGCGGCAGTAATCATCAAAAACAGCAACCAATAGCCATTCTCAAACAGCGATATCACACCAAAGACAGCAAGAACGCCAAACGGCAGAATGATCGCCGTGATCATCAACGGTACAAAGCCATCAGACACCCGGCTCATCAACTGATAGCTATTTTTTATCGGTTTCATTTTTCTTCTGTTTACCGCTGCTGCCGGCTTCGATTTTGGCAACAGCCTTTATAGCCTGCTCAAAGATCGCCTTCATTTCCTCTTTCGTGACAGTTTCGCCTTTACTTTTATGATACAGATATTTACATGCTGCCCGGCCAATCGCATAAGTGGATGAAAAACTGATTGCCGCCGCCGTTGCACCGCCGACCGTCTGACCATAGGCAGGAATAAACTTCACCAGCTGGCGAATGCCCAGCTTAGACAGATACTGCACCATAAAGCCGGTACCTAATGTGCCAATGAACTCCATAAAGCACTGTTTATCCCATACCACCGCATATTGGTTAGCCAGGCTATGCAGCATTTTCCCCTGAATAGCAGGCACAGAAACCAGACCTACCGCCGGGATCGCATCACTGGCCCCCGCCGCACCTGCATACCACAACACTTCTGAGCGGAGTTTTTCAAAATTGCTTTCTTCACGGGATGCATGTGCTTGCTTATTGGTCAACAAACTGAGGATCGGTAGCATCTCTGCCAACTTATTTTTCAGTTCGTGAAGACCACTTTCGCCAATACGGGCATCATCAGCACTAACGGGGGCTGCGTCAGAGGGAGCGAAATCAGCCGCAACTGTCGGTGCCGTTCTCCCCCAGACGGCTTCAACCTGACTCTGATTATGGGCCATAGCCCTTTCACGTTCAGCGATATCGGCAATGGAAAGTACCGCAGTATGAACAATCAGAAGCTGCTTTATCACTCCAAACTTTTTGATTTTTTTAAGGGCATTAATCACACCACTCTGTTCAGGCTCTTCTGCTTTCATCACCACGATCAAGGCATGGCTTCGCTGCTGACAGATCTGGGTATCTTCAGCGGGATCATAGTCAGTTTCTGATACGCCGCGTGTATCAAGAAAGCGCAATAAGGGGTTATTTACCGGATAGTCATAACTCACAGCGGTCTTGGTGCAAGGGAGGAAACCATTACCAATCTCCACCTGAGAATCCCCTGTCAGCGCCTGAACTAACGACGATTTTCCTGCACCGGTTTTACCCAGCAACCATAGGGTCGGCAACTGTTCCTGCCATTGGGTAAAGGCCGGTTCAAGATCTGGGTTAACAGACGGATTAATGTAATCGAAGATTTTCTTAAAACTATTCATGATCTGTAATCACTTAATCGGCACCCGTGAATCATTGTATACACCCAAGTCACCTCAATTAAGCCGCTTTATCTCCGCATGATTTCCTAGCCCATCAACTTCCTCTGAATCGGTTTTGCAGCCGTTCAATAACGGCAGTAAACAACTTCACCCCCGGTAACATTCTGCTTTCATCAATATCGAAGTCACCATTATGATGCCCTGCAGTCAGATCTGAACCCACCATGCAATAAATAGCTTTCCCCCCCTTGGCTTGTACACGGTCTACCAGATAACCCGCATCTTCACTGGCACCGAAGTCTTTTTCACGAATGACATTATTGAAACCACAGCCATAACCTACAGATGCTAGTAGTTCTACCAGCTCAATGTCATTGTGTAAGCCTATTGCTTCACCCTGAGCATGAACTTCAACGTTAACACCGTGCATCATAGATGAGGCCTGAGCAATCCGCTCAACGTGCTGGTACATATAGTTATTCAGATCGCGATTTTCACCACGCGTTTCACCTTTTAATATGGCTTTATCCGGAATAACGTTTCGCCCGTCACCTGCCGTTAACTGGCCAACGTTCACCCGGGTCATACCATCGCGATGACGGGGAATTGCCAGCATTTGCGTAACGGCAGTGCATGCTGCAGCCAATGCATTGCACCCGGCATTAGGTTCAATACCGGCATGCGCTGGTTTGCCTTTAAAATGGAGATCAAATTTAGAACTACAGAGGAAATGTTGGGGATCACACACTAATGTCCCGCTAGGTACATTCATACCGATATGGGCTGCAAAAAAATAATCAACATCGTCTAGCCAACCACTTTCGGCAATTGCCTTCCCGGCACGACAGCCTTCTTCTGCAGGTTGAAACAATAATTTAATCTTGCCTGATAGTTTTTCTTTGTTTTCTGCCAGCACTTCTGCCAACCCTAAACCTATTGATGCATGCGCATCATGCCCACATGCGTGTGCTATCCCCGGCAATAATGATGCAAAACCGAGAAATCGCGGACGGTGCGAATCGTCCTGACTTTCCATCACTTCTACTGCATCAATGTCAAAACGGAAAGCATAAACCGGTCCTTCTCGCCCGGTATCAAGTTCCGCTCCAATACCGGTAACGCCATTCATTTTTGAAAGTATATTGGCATCCGCCCCCCAACTCAGAGCGCGTTGCTGAGCGTCAGCAATACTAGTTTCATCACGTCCCATAATGGCATCACGGGCAATGATACTGTCAGAAAAATACAACTCAAAACCAAGGTTTTCCAGAAGCCCGGCAATGCGACCGGTTGTAAAAAATTCACACCAGGCCGATTCTGGATAACGGTGAAATTCACGTCTGTAGTTCATCAGGCGTTGCGATAATGCTTGCTCATCAAAAGTTAACTTGTTTACCACTTAATAATCCTATTACTTATATGGCTAACGGGCCGGTTTTACTCACGCAATTCGTGCTCAATAATTGACTCCCATCCCTGTTTGCGTGCTATAACAAAAGGCTTGGTCGATATACTTATTGATATTAGTAACCCGTTAATTCCATAAATCCTTGTCCTGAATGACTGCCCTTGACCTTAATTGGCCCTTCCCAGTATGGGAACATAAAAGGTAACCACTGTTCCTTGCGGACAACTTCCGCTCTAAGCTCAATCTGTTGTGATGGTACATCAATACGCCAATCTAAGGGTAAACTCTTACCTTCAACAGGGGTATATCCTAATGGCGTTAACTGAATGTCTTCCTGCCCTAACTGAACTACTTTGCCATCAGGCCAGCTAAGGGTGCCAAAATAGAATGGTTGATGATTTTTTTCCCTGATCTGGTAGAGCATCAAGGCACTTCCATCATCTAAATGAACAGAAAACCAATCCCATCCCAGTTGGTTTTTCGCCAGCATAGTGCTGCTCCATTCACGATCGTACCAGCCATCCCCTTTCACCTTGTACTGTTTGCCATCCAGATCAAGGATACCATCCACCTTGAGAAAAGGGGCACTGTAATAATATGAGGCGATATCTTCAGAGCGGTGCTTCCGGCTGTACCCATCTTTTCCCTGCAGTACAATCGAACCTTGGTTATTGATCTGCAATCGGGCAGCCATATCACCATCTTGAAATTCCAGTAAACCGGGGAATGGGCTCTGACCTAAAGAGCGCCATGACCAGTTATCTAACCAGGCACGGTAAGGTTTGGGCATAACACCCGCTTGTCCGATACCACCACGGGCAAAGCGTTCGGCAAACCATTTTTTTTTCGCTGATGTCACAACGGCATGAGCCATGAACATTTGTGGTGTTTTCCAGCCACCGTCGTTTTCAGTGCCTGTCGCCATACGAAATAAGGTCCATTGAACCCCGAACGTTTCGCCGTTCTCATCCTCAAGGTTGGCGGTCAGGTACCACCATTCCATTCTGAACCCAGGATGACTTGAAAAATCACGAGGAAAACGGAGTTGATGGCCTTCAACAACAGGTTGATAGATATCGCCACTCGCTTGAGTCAGTTGTTCTGCTGTCGTTGAACGATCTTGTACCTGATCGCAACCCAGCAAAAGAAAAATAAGCAAAGAGGTGATCCACCAGTGTTGTGTTTCTTTTACCTTTGACATCAAAACGCCTCTCGTAACGACAAGATAGCTGAACGTTTAACAAGGCGCCACACTGGCCATGCCCCGGCGGCCAGAAGTACAAGTAAAGCACTTCCCAGCGACAGTAAATATTCTGTTGGGAAAAAATGAATAGGCATTGTCCAACCAAAGGAGTATTTCAAAACGACATCAATTAATAGCTGTGCCAATACAAGACCAAGCGGTAATGCCATCAGCGCTGTCATCAGGCCGATAACTAATAACTGCCCACCACCCAACGCTGCTAATTCACGGCCGGTCATACCCATGCAACGAAGCAGGGCGAACTGCCGCTGACGTGAAACCTCACCGGCAACAGTAGCAAAGAACAGACCGCAAACAGCAATGAATAACGTTAGCTTGCCTAATGTTGCGGTCACGATAAATGTACGGTCAAATACACGCATGGCTTGATTCATCAGCTCGGCATTATTACGCACCCTTTCAGGTTGCAATCGGAAACGCTCACCCATCTTCGCCATTAATTGAGTACTGTCAGCATCATCTTCCAGATGAATGGCTAATCCAACCTGCCCGGTTTTCGGCCACAGAGCCTGCCAGTGCCTATTGGAAATCAGCACCTGCCCATATGGGTTACCATAGTCATAATAAACACCTGCGATAATCCAACCACCTATCATTGGCGCGGGTAGTTCGATCTTATCTCCGGGTCGCCATCCCTGCTTTAATGCCATTGATTCACTGACCATCACAGCTTGAGTATTATGCAGCTTATACCAATAGTCAGGTTCAGCCACTTTGACCAGCAATGCGTCTCTCTCACCGGCGCTGCCTCCGACACTCTTGACCTCTAATGTACCCGCTTCGGTGGGGGTTTCTGTACTCCACTGCCACCAAACTTGCTCCACTTCTGGTTGCTGTTCCAACCACTTCGATATACGCGGAGCAACATTGTGCGATGGCCGAACATAAATATCTGCAGCCAGACGTTGCCCTAGCCAACTTTCTGTTGTACTGCGGAAACTACCAACCATTGTTTCCATACCAATATTTGAAGCAAGAGCCAGCATAAAGGCCATTGCGGCAACACCACGGTAGCTCAGGCTGGCTGCTGCATCAGAAAAAAACCAGCGCAGACGTGCCGACCGGAAGAATAAGCCCAGTCTCTGGAATAACTGCCACAGTAAGAAAGGCATCATCAATCCTGAAGCAATCAGGATACAAGCTATTAAGACAAAACCCGCCAACTGCCCATGAGGCAGTTGGTAAACGGCGATAGCAGCACCAATAAAAATGCATGAGAATAAGGCTTGCCACGCAAATTCACGTCCGCTAAAACGCACTAAAGCCATATGGGTTGCTAAACGTGCTGGCGGTGTTTTAATTAAGCGAATCATTGGCCAACCGCAAGCGAGCAAACTGCCAAATACCGCAATGGCAACACTGGCGGCGCCCCACTGCCAGTGCCAGGTCACAGACAAACTAACATTGGCACTATAGAGATCGCTTAACGTAGCCGCCACCGACGGCAGCAATTGTTGCGCCAATAAAAGACCTAGCAGATTACCGCCAATAAGGCCTAATATAATCCAGACAATCAGCTCAATGAACAGCGCGCTAGCCAGCTGAAAGCCCGACACGCCCGCTTGGCGTAACAACCCCACTAAAGGCTGACGCTGAGATAATGACAATGACATTGCCTGATAGAAGATGAACAAACCGATCACAAAAGAGAGCATTCCCATCGCAAACAAATTGAGGTGGAATGCTTCAGTTAACGGTTCAAGTTTGGCCCCCTGATGCCGTTCTAAAGTCAATCCTGGCGGGAGTATATGAGCGAGTTTTGTCAGGTTTTTCTGTGACATTTCACCACAAAGAACCGTCGTAATGCCAGCGCTTGGATGCAATTCGCGCAGTAAGGCCATATCTGCGATCATTCTTGGACCGCCGATGCGCTCATCACCAACCACGCGTAACGGCCCTATTTGTCTGCCATTATTCAGCGTCAGTTTTTGACCTTCCTCAACCCCCATATAACTGGCTAACTGACTACCGATCATCACTGGATACGGTGGTTTCATCAGTTCCAGCATTTGACCTCGATATTGCCCCAGATCTTTGCCTCTGAGACTAGAGAACATGGCGACCGGATCGACACCTACAATTTCAAAGTCTCGGCCTTGATCAGTAACAATACGATGTTGCTCAAACGGTACACAGGTATTAAAACCAGATCGTCGCAGCTGGACATAAAAACCCTGCGGCACTTTGAGCCCCATTTGAACGTGACGAATTCGGTGAGGAAAAGGATTAGAAAAGAGTTGCTCACCTTGACGGTAACTTTCACGTGCCTGTTGGTTGACCGCCATAACGCCCACTAACAGCGCAATACCTAAGGTCAGACCTAACCAGACCAGTAATATCTGAAATGGGTGACGACGGTAATGCCCCCAAAGTGCTTTAGCTACGGGGCTTGACATCCAATTGTCCCCCCTGAAGACGAATACAACCACGCATGTGTGAAGCAACTTGTTTACTGTGCGTGACCAATAATAAAGTACAATCAAGCTGATGAGTCAGATTAGTCAGCAAGCGGATCACCGCGCCCGCATTACGTTCATCCAAGCTACCGGTCGGTTCATCAGCAAGCAGAATTTCGGGCTCCATATACAGTGCTCTCGCTATAGCCGCACGTTGTTGCTGGCCACCCGACATTTCTTCAGGATAGCGCCCTAATAACGGCATCAGGTCGAGAGCAGAGATGATCTGTCGCCACAACTCGGGCTTTTCATCCAGCCCCTTAAGCTGACGGCAAAAACGGATATTATCGGCAATAGTCAAAGTCGGTAAGAGATTAAATTGTTGGAACACCATACCAATATTATTTCGACGGAATGCGGTACGTTCACGCTCAGAAATATTGTGTATCGGCGTATTACCAATCCATATTTCGCCTGAATCGGCAGAATCTAACCCTGCAATTAAATTCAATAGGGTACTCTTACCAGAACCACTCTCACCCATCAAAGCAAGTTGGTCACCTTGTGCCAGTTCAAGCTCAGCACCCTGCAAAACGGAATGGTATTCACCACCATCCTGATAACCTTTACAAAGCTTAGCAAGTCGTAACATCTACGTCCCCGATAATGAAAAAGGTCTTGAAATTAAAATTTATATTACTGAATAAATGACACAGTTTGCCATTCCAGCCGACAGTGAAATTTACAGCAAAGCCAGACAACGAGAAAGGACTTTCAGATCCTGAGCCATAAATTCAATGTAATGAATTACAAACTGCCTACAAAAAGGCCAAATACCCTACAAGCGACTAACAACTTTGAATATTGAATCAACGACTTAATAATATTCAAGGCTTAGAATAATTGTAGGACATTTCCGAGAAGCGTCACCATAGAACATGAATGCGGTAATAAGCATAGTCTTATCTGCAACACCACTGGCCGCTGCATCTAGCTGGCCAACCTTAAAACATCGACCAGGGTACGGCTAAAAAGCTGCATAATTTGTAATGCGAAAGACAGGGCAAAATTTATCCACTACAGTTTTAATGACAATATGAATTTTCATACCAAATAGCTTTCAGGTCATAACCTGAATTTTGCTGCAGGGAGCATGCAACAGATGATCAAAACAATTCTGGTAGTTGGCGCATCGGGTTATGTTGGTAGCCATCTGGTACCGGAATTAGCCAACAGTGGCTATCAGGTAAAAGCAACGGGGCGAAACCTGAAGTTGCTTCAGAAAAGAGGGTGGAGTTCTATCCCCAATATTGAGCTTGTCGAACTGGATTTGAACCAGAACACGGACCTTCGTCCACTTCTTTCTGATGTTGATGCCGTTTTTTTTCTTGTTCACGGTATGAACCACGGTCATGATTTTATTGATTTCGAACTCGATGCTGCACGTCATTTCAGTCAGGCTTTAAAACTGAGCAAAGTGAAGCGCGTTATTTACCTCGGCGCACTGCAATCCGTTAAAGGTTACTCAAAACACCTAGCCGCCCGTAAAGCCACAGGTGAAATATTGCGCGAGAGCGGTATCCCTATCACTGAACTCCGTGCTGGCATTATTATTGGCCCGGGCTCCGCGGCCTTCGAAGTTATGCGAGATTATATTTATAATTTACCGGTCATGCTGACACCCAAATGGGTTAAGTCACACAGCTCCCCTATCGCCTTACGCAATGTTCTGCATTATTTACTGGAGCTGCTTCGCTTCACCCCTTCTCGTCACCAGATAATGGATGTTGCTGGGCCAGAGCAGCTCTCCTACGAATCGCAGATGCGTCAACTTGGCCGGTTAATCGGCAAAAATGTACATTTTATCCCCTTGCCTTTTTTACCAATATCTGTAGCGGCCTATTGGTTAAAGTTCATTACATCAGTTCCAACTAATATCGCTCGGGCTTTAGTCGGTGGATTACGGTTCGATCTTCCCGCTGATGGTAGTGCCATTCAGTCATTGATCCCTCAATACCTGCTAACGTATGAGGAAGCGGTGAAAGAGACGCTTCGCCACGAGACAGAAGTCGTTCGCAGCAGTGTTTGGGGGTTCGATCCCGATGCTCTTGCTCGCTGGCAACCTGGTTATGGCTATTATCCCAAACAAGCCGGATATACGTTGAAAACCGATGCTAGCGCCGAACAACTGTGGCGGCAAATACAGTTGATTGGCGGAAAGGAAGGCTATTTTTATGCCAATTCATTATGGCGGATCCGGGAATGGCTCGACCATCTGATCGGGGGAAACGCCCTGACCCGCTTTCGTCGCGATCCACACACACTTGAACTAGGCGATCAGGTCGATTCATGGAAGGTCATTAACATTGAACCCTATCGTTTTCTTTCCCTGTTATTTGGCATGAAAGCCCCGGGATTAGGACGATTAGAGTTTACCATCGAAGACAAAGGTGAGTATCGCGAAGTCGATATTCGTGCCTGGTGGCACCCTGCAGGTTTTTCGGGGTTACTATACTGGTTTACGATGATGCCGGCCCACTTGTTCATATTCCGAGGCATGACACATGCGTTGGTAAAACGTTGCAAAGCGAAAGCACAGGAAGGTAAATCGGTCACTTTATAAATAAAAAAAGAGGTGCGAATGCACCTCTTTTCTACTGTCAGCATCAAAGCTATATTTATTGCTTTTGCGCCTGACTCATTTTCATCGCAGCTATCGGACCTGTTATTAGCGTTACAGCAACAATAAATGAAACCGGAACGGCAGTGATCACAATAAAGGATTGGAGTGCATTAAGCCCCCCATCTCCGGCAAGTAGCAGTACAGCAGCTACGCAGCCCATAATGATAGCCCAGAATAAACGGTGCACTCGGCTTGGTTTATCATCACCGGAAACAACCATGGCTATCGCATAAGCCATCGAATCACCGGTGGTCACTACGAAAGTCGTTGTTAAGACCAGGAAAGCAGGTAGCAATATACTGCTATAAGGTAGCTGAGACAGCGATGCCAGTAATACAGCCGGCAAGCCCGCGTCATTTAGCGGCCCCGAAATAATACCCGGTGTCTGTAGCTCCAGGAAAATTCCTGTGCCACCCAGAACGGAGAACCAGAAGTTTGTCACGATCGGCGCACCAATTGCCACTGCCAGCACCAGCTCTCGAATACTGCGGCCTTCAGAAATACGGGCAATAAAAATTGCCATCATTGGCGCGAAGCCAATGAACCATCCCCAGAAAAACCAGGTCCACCAGATATTCCAATCTGCAGAATCATTCGTCAGACTCATTGCAGGCAGGTTTGTCAGGTAGCTGGCAAAGCCATTACCAAACTGCTCGAAGATGAACTGGGTCGGACCAAAGATCAGCATCACAAGCAGCAAGCCAAAAGCGCCAATAACATTTGCGCGACTCAACCATTGCAAGCCCTTGTCCATGCCTGAAGCGGCTGAAAGTGAATAAGCCGCAACAACCGCAGCCAGAATGGCCAGCTGTGAAGAGACGTTATTTTCAATGCCCGCGATCACTTCCAGGCTATAACCTAGTTGTGATGCCAGAAAGCCAATCGGGCCAATCGTCCCTGCCGCCACAGCAATAATTGAGCAAGCATCAATAACCGCTCCCAGCCAGTGGTTCTCCAGACGATCACCCAGTAGCGGGTACAGCAATGCTCTCGGGCGAAGTTTGACGCCGCATTGATGGTGCGCATACATCAGCACGATGGTTGCTAACGTGCCCAGAACCGACCAGGCAAGGAATCCCCAGTGTAGAAAGCTCTGGCTCAGTGCCGGAACAACGGCTGAAGCGGTTGAGCCAACCACACCGTTATAGCTTGGAGAGGGAGTAATAAAATGATAAATAGGCTCTGCTGCAGACCAGAAGACACCGCCGCCAGCAAGTAACGTACACATGATCATTGCCAGCCAACGGAACGTACCGATAGAGGGTTTGGCCTGTGTTCCCATGCGGGTTTTACCGTAACGACTTACTGCAATGAGCAACGCTAAGGCAAAATTAACAACCATAAGCCATTGCCACCAGTAACCAAACTGTGAGGCTGCCGATGAAAAAAGGGACTGGATCAACGTGGTGAAACGAGAGAGGTCAAACAGTGCCGCCAGAAGAAACAGGCTGATAAAGCCGATTGTTAGCGTTGGCACAAGTTTATCGCCAATATGGCGTTTTTTTGTGTATTTATTTGTAGATGTTGGTACTAATTTATTGCCAATATGGCATGCGCTGCTTTGCATAAAATTCTCACGATTAGTGTGAGGGGCGACACATTAACAACAATTAATGACCACATCCAGCAAAAACACCATTGATTACAGCAATAAAACTACAGCTCCTATTGTGAGCTTACTAAAGATAAAGCGATATCAGTTACTTAGAACACTAATCTTTATTTTGATTATTTTTCATGAGAAATGACTAAATGGTCAATAATCACCCACCTCACCAAATGGAAAAGTCATAAACAATACCAACCGGGATTAGATATCGCTTTAATAAAAGAGGCTAAATGATGGAAAATCCAGCAGAGCCAATTTGCAGACAAAAAAATGGCCTTACCCTGGCCATTTTTTCTTTGTGTCCTATCTATTTGTACTCTAATTATTATTATTTCGGTTACATCTCGCGTGTCGGAAGCTCAGGTAAATGAGCACCGTTATTGTGCGGATACAGGACATACTCACCGTGGTACTTAACTTTCGATTTGTAATCAGTAACCTTGAACAACAGTAACCCCAGGCTGAATGCCGTATCAATGAGTTCCTGTGCGCTGCCGCGAACATAGAACGATAGCGGCTTAGCCAACTCAACCTGCTCAGTCGATTCATCCTGGATAGAAAATACGTCGCGAAATTGCTTCACGCATACCACCAGAGAGGCCTGCCCCTCAGTATGATGGGTAACCTTACGGTTTACTTCAAACTCAGTGGTGACCAGCCAGCCTTTCTGCTCTAGCACCTGATAAAGCGACTGAACCTGATCACGCGTGATGATCATTGCCTTACCGTCATCGCCCCTGATCCCCGCATAGGCTTCTGCAATATGTTCAAAATTTTGCTTTAGCTGGGCATTCTTACCCATACTGCGAGCTTGCTGCTGCCAGCTCATCAATGTTTTTATGACACAACGGTCGAAAACTTGCTGCTTAATAGCTTTTGTCACCCATGCACTGAGAAAATGCGTTTCGCTTACGGGGTTCTTCTGTATTTTTCCGGACAACTGAGATTCTTCGAGCTCTTTTAAACCCGCCGTTACCAGCTTATAAATTTCTTGAGAATAAATCGCCATTGTTTTCCTTACACCTTTACGCATCTCTGGACATGAACCAGTAGAAACTGGCTGACAGCAATGCACAAGCCGCCATAGTTAACGCCATAGGCCAGACCGTAGCGTCAGGCATCATCGCAACAGCCCCTCCCACCACAGTACCCGTACCAAAACGCATTGTGCCCGCTAACGATGAGGCGGTTCCGGCCATATGCGGATACTTCGACAATAAACACGCCATCGTATTACTGCCTATGATTGAGATTGTGCCAACAAAAAGCATGACAGGGATAACTACCCCCCACAAGCCCAGATGAAGCATTTGACCAAGGATCAATCCGATACCGGCGATTAATTGGACGATCAAACCAAAGCGCAGCATCCAGTGTGATCCCATCTTCTTCACTAACCGGCCATTAATACCGGTCATCAGGATCAGACAGAGCACGTTTAAACCAAACAGGTAACCAAAGTTCTGAGTACTAACCTGATAAAGATCGATATAAACGAATGAGCCAACAGTAAGAAACGTAAACATACCGGCAAAAGAAAACCCACTACAGAAGACATAACCAACCGCGGTTGGCGTCGTCATCAATCTGGCGTAATTTCGTAATGTTGAACCAAGATGGAAAGGCAGGCGTTTCTCGACAGGCAGCGTTTCCGGTATTTTCACTAACACCGCCAGAATCACCAGTGCGGCGCATATTGCCAGCAACCAGAAAATAGAACGCCAGCCAAACCAGACTGATACATATCCCCCAATCATAGGTGCAGCCAATGGCGCGATTGTCATTACTAGTGTCACAAATGACATGGTACGAGCGAATTCTTCACGCTCAAACATATCCCGAACCAGAGCCTGAATAATCACGGCGGCAGATGCTCCGGCAAACCCCTGTGCGGCACGGAACCAGGTTAACTCAACAATATCGCGACTCATCGCGCTCATCACTGCTGCAATGGTAAAAAACACAATGCCAATGATCAGTATCGGACGACGGCCGTAACTATCAGCAAGCGGACCATGCAGTAACTGCCCGATAGCGAAGCCTGCAGTATAAGCAGTTAATGTTGTTTGTACCAAGCCGGGAGTCACCGCCAAATCTTTCGCAATAGCGGGCATTGCTGGCAAATACATATCAATCGCCAGCGGGGTGAGTGCGGCAATCGCACCGAGGATTATAATCAATTGCAGGCTCAGTTTTTGACTGTCTTGTCGGGTCATAAAATCACTACGTGTACTGTTTTTTTACAAAGAACAGTATGGGAAAAAATAAAGAAAGATATAGTACGATGAATTGATCGATTTTATTCTTTCCTATAAGGAATAGATCAATTTCTGTTTCATTAAACAGCAGCCACAAACGATCGGGCTATCCCCCGAGGAGTGAGGGAGGGATAAAACCAAACCACTTCAAAATGCAAAGTTCAGCATCTTAAAGCAGTCTGGGGTTCATTATTTCAGAAAAGACGCAATCTCTTCGTCAGTAAGAGGGCGGTACTCTCCAGGCTCCAGATCGTCATCCAGCACCACCTTACCCACCTGCTGGCGATGAAGTCCGACAACTTTGTTGCCAACGGCGGCAAACATACGTTTTACCTGGTGGTATTTACCTTCAGAAATCGTCAGTAACGCTTCTCGCTCACCCAGCAACTCTAATTTAGCTGGACGCGTTATTTCTTTTTCACTACGTAGCTGAACACCCTCAGCAAAAGTCTGAATGGTTTCTTCCGGAACAGGATCTGCCAATTCAACGTGATACGTTTTCTCACACACATGACGAGGAGAAGTAATACGGTGTGACCACTGGCCATCATCCGTTAATAAAACCAGCCCTGTCGTATCACCGTCCAACCGACCTGCCACGTGCATTTTTTCCGGGCTGACTTCATCGATTAAAACGAAAACCGTCGGGTTATGGTCATCCACATGCGAACAGACAAAACCTTGCGGCTTGTTGAGCATAAAATATCGCGGCCCTTGTAAGACTAAGATACGACCATTAAATTCAACTTCGCAATCGTCGGTGATTTGGAACGAACCGTTTTTTACAATCTCGCCGTTCACTTCAATCAATTTGTCTTTCAGTAGCTTACCGGCTTCTTTGCGAGTAATACCCAAAGTGGTACCTAAGAATTTATCAAGCCTCATCACGGGCTCCACATGTTACAAAAGGGTCCGCATTATAAAAAGCTCCGTCATAACTTGCATTAAAAACTTACCGGTATACTGATCTCTGGTTATCCAATAAGTAAAAAACAACACTCATCGCAAAATTTTCCACCTTTTTCATCGAACTATTACTAAGCTCAAAAAAGCGGAACATTTTTATTCTAAACCAGTCTTAAAGAATGGACACTCTACGGACTCGTTACGTATTACCAGTAGTCAAACAAAAGTGAATCGACTAACAACCAAGGTTAATCTATGAAAATCTCACTTGTTGCGCCAGGTCAGTCTTCTATTGACATGCTATTAAAACTCGTCGAAGAGCTCTTTGCTTACGAAGCACTCCCACAAAAAATTGAGCAGACAAGCCAAGCTATACACCAGCTGCTAAATAATCCGGAATTAGGACAAGCATGGTTTGTTGAAGTGGAACATGAAGGCGAGAAAATGATCGCGGGTCACATCATCGTCAGTTACAGCTTTAGCCTTGAGCACGGTGGCCGTGTCGGCTTTGTTGATCAATTTTACCTCAAGCCTGAATGGCGACAGCAAGGTATCGGTACCGAACTGATCCCTCAAATTGAACACCATCTTGCCAAGAGCGGCGTACATGCCCTGTCACTAGAGATAAACATCGGTAACTCTGGTGCACGCAGTTTTTATGAAAAACAGGATTTTGTGCCACGTCGCCAATTCTGCATGATGACAAAAATTATCACACCGGAAGAAGTACCTCTTACCATAGCGTCATAAACATAGCGTCATAAACACCGCTTCATGACCGTTTAGCCGGGCTCATAAACGTGGGCCCAGAGATCTTCCTGAACCACGCTGTTGGCCTTCATCACTTTCATAGCTTCTCCATCGCCATTTGTTCTTTTTATTAAAATGCTGAATTCTCGCTGAACGCTGCATCTTGAGGTGATTTGGGTATCTAGGTACACTGCCTGTTCAGTTTCCATAACTATTTGCTCGAACATGTATACCCTTCGCCCCTATCAGCAAGACAGTGTCAAAGCCACCATTCATTACTTTCGGAAAAATAGCAGCCCTGCAGTATTAGCATTGCCAACAGGGGCGGGTAAAAGTCTGGTTGTCGCTGAATTGGCCCGTATAGCCAGGGGACGAGTTTTAGTCTTAACCCATGTAAAAGAACTGGTTGAGCAAAACCACAGTAAGTATGAAAGCTATGGCCTGAAAGCGTCGATATTTTCTGCCGGTTTAGGTCGTAAAGAAACGGATCGTCAAGTGGTGTTTGCCTCCGTGCAATCCATGGCCAATAGCCTGGAGCAATTTGCGAATGAATTTTCTTTATTAGTCATCGACGAATGTCACCGTGTTCCGGATGATGAAAACAGTGCTTATCGCCGGGTTATCTCTCATCTGCAGAAAATCAATCCGGGTATTAAAATCCTTGGCCTGACCGCGACCCCTTATCGCTTAGGCATGGGCTGGATTTATAAATACCACACCCGGGGGCAAGTCAAGACTGAGCAGGAGCGCTTCTTCAGGGATTGTATCTTTGAACTCCCTATTCGCTATCTATTAGATGAAAACTTTCTGACGGAACCTAAAGTCATGGATATGGCCGTCATCGGCTATGATTTTTCCACCCTGACGCCATCGGCATCCGGTCATTACCGCGAGGCTGATTTAGATCACGTTATAGAAAAATCGAGCCGGGCCACACCAATGATCATCGAGCAGGTTATCGATTACGCCAAAGATCGACGCGGGGTTATGGTTTTTGCTTCAACGGTAAATCATGCCCAAGAGATCATGGGTTACTTGCACAACGAAAATGCTGCATTAGTGGTGGGTGACACGCCTCTTGATGAGCGGGATCGCATTATCAATGCCTTTAAGCGCCAGGAAATTAAATACTTAGTCAATGTATCGGTACTCACAACGGGATTCGACGCTCCCCATGTCGATCTGATCGCCATTCTGCGCCCGACAGAATCTATCAGTCTGTACCAACAGATTGTCGGTCGCGGACTACGCTTGTTTGAGGGAAAAAAAGATTGTCTGGTTCTGGAGTACGCAGGAAACTGTTATGACTTGTATCAACCAGAAGTCGGTGATCCTAAGCCCAACAGCGATAGCGAAGTCATCATGGTCCCCTGCCCTGCTTGCGGCTTCAACAATAGCTTCTGGGGGAAATTGGACCCTGCAGGCTTTCTGATTGAGCACTACGGCAGACGTTGTCAGGGCTATTTTGAAGATGATGACGGCGAACGAGAAGAATGTGGTTATCGCTTCCGCGCCAAGTATTGCGAGGAGTGTGGCGCCGATAATGATATCGCTGCCCGCCGTTGCCACCAATGTAATGCTGTGATGGTCGATCCAGATAAAAAATTACGGGATGCACTAAAACTCAAAGATGCCATGATCATGAAATGCGTGGATTTGCGCCTTGAAGCAGGTAAAAACAAATTTGATAAGCCTCAGCTTAAAGTCATTTATATCAGCGACGAAGGATCTGAAATCAGCGAAGTCTGGCCGCTGTCGACAAAGACTCAAAAATCAATTTTTTTGAAGAAATTCATTAATCCGCACCTGGTCGATCGTCATCGCCCTTTCACCGATACGGCGCCAACTAAAGTGGCCAATAATGAACACCGGTTGCGTCCGCCGGAAATTGTGATCACAAGAAAGAGCGGTCGTTTCTGGGTCATTCGTGACAAGCTGTTTGATCTTGACCAGTACAAAAAAGAGTAATGCCAATCGGCATACCGGATACAACAACAGTAAAACAGCCCGGAGCCTTCCCAGAGACTGTGCTGATTATTCGCCCACCTGCGCATTGATTTTTCTAATTAATTCAAGAAGACAATAATTAGCCTTGCTAAGTCTTAAACTGATTGCTATTATCCGCGCTCGTTTTTACGACATTGAGTAAGGTCGCATTACTCAGTGAACTTAATGAAATTAAAGAGTATTTAATATGAAATTTGAAGCAGTAGTACGTACTGACCTAGGTAAAGGTGCGAGCCGCCGCCTACGTCACGCAGGTAAATTCCCAGCTATCGTTTACGGTGGCGAAGCAGCTCCTGTTGCAATCGAGATCGTACACAGCGATATCATCAACCAGATGGATAAGCCTGAGTTTTACGAAGGTCTTGTTCTTGTAATTGATGGTCAAGAAGTTAAGGTTAAGCCACAAGACATCCAACGTCACGTGTACAAGCCAAAAGTTGAGCACATGGACTTCAAACGCATCTAATTGCGGGTTCATACTCAATCAAAAAAGCGCCTAACGGCGCTTTTTTTGTTTTTATACTATTTCAGATAAGATTCAGTTCAAGGTTAATACTAAACCGTCAAAAAAGGCTCTGTTGATAATCGTCTTCTGATATTGATTCTGCCGACTCCTTCTCTGCCCTTGCTTGTCTGATCATTCGCAGATAGCGCTGACGGCATAAACGAATCGTATTGCGCTGCTGATCGGGCGTCATGTTTTGCCAGTTATATCGTTCATCCCGGCTTCTCATGCAACCTTTGCAATAACCACGCTCATTAACCTGACAAATACCAACACAAGGGCTGGGAATAGAAAAAAATTCAAGTTGTTCCATATCTCCCCTCCCCCCAATATAATAATTATAATAGTCTAAATTTTATACCAGTTGGTATTAACTACACACGCGTTTATAGCGCGTATTTCCTCACAATGCATTGATGACTGGTTATGCGCTTTTCTTGCTAAACTATACTGAATTCTGATACTGTTTATACCCAAGGCACCTCGGAACTTGAGGTGATTTGAGTTTAAGGTTATCAGGATTGGTAGCCATCAATAGTAGTTCGTGTCGTCTGTTTAATTATCAGACTCTATAACCACCAACGCACTACACGCACCAGGAGGGAACCATGGATTTTTTTGTACCATCGGCATCTAGCCCTGCTCAGGCAGAATCCGTTTTTACGTCTATTGCTCAGCACATTTCGGCCCCATCTCAGTCACAACGTATTCATAAACTTCAATGGCTGCATGAAGGCCAAGTATGTACATGCGAAATCGGCCAGCTTCTACCAGACGTCTTCCGTACTAAAGAACAAGTACTGGCTATTTTTGATTGTGGTAACGTATTTAAAGTATGCACCCCTCATCGTGGTGCAATAGAATTTGACCCAATCCATGCAAGCAAATCAGCGGTAATTGATGTCGAGTTTTTCGATTAACGGGTTCTAATCTTTTTAATCAAAAAACGCGCTAATTAGCGCGTTTTTTATTGCAAATTAGCTTAAGTCAGAACAACAGATTTCACCTTATGCCAGCTCACCTCCTCGGCATTACCAGCGAAGATGGTTGAACTCAAGCCGCTCAATCTGAATACCCTTTCGTGCTTTTTCTACAATTCACTTGCTCCTCTGCCTGGAAAATCTGCTGCGAAAACCTACCAAAATGAATGACAAATATGGTTTACGTAAAATGTTACTACAACCATTGAAGCAAACTTTTGCCTCATAAGAATTATTATCTTACACGATATTTACCAAGCAAATACTTAAGTGTCGATAATTGATAGATGACGTGATAGCATGCCTCGCAAATAAATACTCAGTTCACATTTCAATACATGGATGTATCTCGACCTGGCAACTTTGGACAATAAGAATAAAAGGTAACTCATTCATGTTTCTAAAAAACCTCTCTATCGGCAAGAAGATTGCCGTTGCTTTTACAACTATTGCGGTGGTCAACGTAGGCCTTGGTCTGTTCCTTGTCAGTGAATTAGGAAAAATCAAACAAGAATTACTTAACTTCACTGACGACACTCTGCCTGCGATGCAACATGTCGATGGGATCAGAGATAAAATGTCTTACTGGCGTCGTACTCAATTCGCTGTACTTGCGGTTAACGACCCAGCAGAAATTAGACAAACTATTCAGCGCAACGAGCTTGTTCGTCAAGAGATCCAGACAGGTCTTGCAGCGTATGGCAAAAGCGTATGGCCGGGTGAAGAAGAGCAAACCTTTAATCGGTTATTGACAAGTTGGAATCACTACATTGGTACAATGGCTAAGTTCAACAAGGCCATGCTTGCAATGGATAAAACCTCCGCGCACCCAATTTTAGCCCAATCACTTTCTCAGTTTGAAGGAATCGAATCTGATATCAATGTACTGATCGACCTTTTACAAGGCGCTATAGATGAAAATCGCGGTTCTATTTTGCGTTCGGTGACCAGTCTAAATACCACTTCTATTACCAGCAACATCTTGATTTTAGTGATTATGATAGTAATGACATTGCTACTGACACGTATTATTTGTGGGCCACTTAGACTAGTGGTTGAACAAGCCAACTCCATTGCAAACGGTAACCTAGCAAATAAACTTAACCGTGACGCTATCGGCAACGATGAATTAGGTGAACTGGCCGACTCTTCTCTTAAAATGCAAAACAACCTACGTCAATTGATCGACGAAATCATCACCGCCGTAACTCAACTTAGCAGTGCGGTAGAAGAAATGACACATATTTCAGATATGTCAGCTAATGGTATGAAAGAGCAGCAACATCAGATCACCCAAGTTGCTACCGCGATGACGGAAATGAAAGCGGCAGTTGGTGATGTGGCGCGTAACACTGAAGATTCAGCCTCGCAAGCCACGGGCGCTAATAACAAAGCACAAGAAGGCGCTCGTGATAATGAACTGATGGTCAATTCGATCCAAAACGTTGCAGTAACCATTGAACAAACGGGTATAACCGTTTCCGAGTTGGAACAACAATCCAAACAAATTAACGTCGTACTTGATGTGATTCGAGGTATTGCCGAGCAAACCAACTTGCTAGCACTGAACGCGGCCATCGAAGCAGCAAGGGCTGGTGAATCAGGCCGTGGGTTTGCCGTGGTCGCTGATGAGGTTCGTACACTGGCAGGACGTACACAAGATTCAACCGGTGAAATCACGGCAATCATCGAAAAACTTCAGCAAATGGCAAAACAAGCGAAGGATGCAACCGAACGCTCGCAAACTAGTATCGACACCTGTGTGGTTCAAGGCACTCACTCACAACAAATCATGTTGTCAATTGAAGAATCTATCGCTCACATTGCCGATATGGGAAGCGAAATAGCCAGCGCATGTAGCCAACAAGATTCTGTCGCCGATGAGCTTAGCCGAAATATCGAAAATATTCATGTCACCTCTCAAGAAGTGGCGCAAGGCTCAGAACAAACGGCACAAGCTTGTCGAGAGCTCAGTCAGCTTTCCGTGCAATTACAAGATGCAATGGGACGTTTCAAGCTAAATTGATTTACATGCCCCCATCTTTTGGGGGGCTTTCTTCCCCCTAGTGGCGTTCTTGGATTTGGCTCAAAAATCCATGCTTTGTTATACCAGTCAGCAAAAGTATCTGATCCTTCTTACGAAACACTGCACCTTGCAGTTGTTTGGGTGTAGCTCGCAATTTTGTCTTCTATTTTCCGTTGTATCATTTAATTACTTGATATCCGCTTAATAAAAAATCCTCCATTCAGTCATTCCACTCGTTTCAAGGCTTGCATCGCAAATAATTTGCAACCATTTTGATAAAAAACAGCGACTACCAATTGTATAAATAGCTGATCGTTCAGCGATTATTACTTTACGTGACCGGTATAACTTCCCTTAATCAAAAATCTTTACGTTCGCCAACGAGGATTCTTTATGAAACACACTTTAACAGCAGCGCTAATCGCCAGTTTGCTGGCACCGGCTGCGCTTGCGGATCAACAAGTCATTGCGGGATATTTTGCAGACTGGCAATATGCGAATGAGCAAAAGCCTTACACCGTTAAAGATATTCCGGCAGACAAGCTAACGCATGTGATCTATGCCTTTCTGAGTATGTGCGGACCACATACAGGCGCATCAGAAAAGGTGCAGCAACAAGTCGCTTTAGCATGTAAAAACAAAGCCCCTTTCAGCGCGATTATCGTCGACAGAGAAGCTGCCCTTGATATCAATTTTGGCGATGTCAGTGTTAATGTCCCTTACCACGGCCACTTTGCCCAATTAGCCGAACTAAAAAAACAGCACCCTGATCTAAAGATCTTACCTTCTTTTGGTGGCTGGACTATGTCTGAACCTTTCCATGCCATGGCCAAGGATCACGCTAATATTCGCCACTTTGCCAAAACAGCTGTAGAGCTGATTGCAGAATATGATTTTTTTGACGGCATCGATCTTGACTGGGAATACCCCGGCGGCAGTGGCCATACAACATCACCGTGGAATGAAAATACAAAATTACCGGATGAACAAAAAGCAGCTGAGCGTAGCGCCTTTACCTTTCTGGTTAAAACACTCCGTGCCGAGCTGGATCAACTGGAAAATACAACCAAGCGCGACTACGAGCTATCTACCGCCGTTGGTGTTGGCCCTAAGGCGGCACAAATCGACTGGGCTGGCGCTGCGCCTCACCTGACAAATATGTTTGCGATGACCTACGATTTCCTTGGCGGCTGGGGCCAGCAGACAGGCCACCTCACTAACTTGCATGCCACAGAGCGGAGCTGGTGGGGAGGAGGCGCAGATGCTTTCATCAATCAGATGATTGAAATCGGGAGCCCGAGTGAAAAACTGGTGCTTGGTGCCGCGTATTATGGTCGTGGATGGGAAGGCACCCAAGGCTTTGATGGTAAACTGCCAACCGCCTCACTCATTTCTGAAAAAGGTGCAAGCTTTGGCACTGACGAAGATGAACCGGGCTATTTTATGTACTGGGATCTGAAGCAGAACTACACCCCTGAGCAAGGTTACAAGTATAGCTATGACAAAGCGGCTGAAGCCCCGTTCTTGTGGCACCCTGAGAATAAAGTATTCATCAGTTTTGATGATAAGCGTTCTGTGAAAGCAAAAACTGAGTGGGTAAAACAAAAAGGCCTGGCCGGTATGTTTACCTGGGAGCTTTCCGGTGATCCAACCGGCGAATTGACAGAAACCATGTATCAAGCGTTGAAAGGCGATAAATCTTAATCATCTCAGATAAGAAATGACGCGGTTTCGGGATCAAACCTGTTGATCCCAGATTTTTTATTGCTATGCCCAAGTGACATCAGAATAGCCCCAGCTGTGGCGCTGTGATTTCATCAAAAGTGCGTCCGATGAAAGGCAGGATCCCATCGGCGACTGGCTTCAATTGTTTGTCGACATAATGGTTGTAGTCAATCAGGCTGGTTAAGGCCTCTTTCGGCTCGGGGCCATTTACTGTGATCAGGTACTCTATCCAGCCGCCATTTTGATACTGTAACGGCCTGCCCATTTTTTCATTAATGCCATCTGCCATACGAGCAGCACGAACATGAGGTGGCACATTTTTCTGATAGTCAGACAAGTTACGTCGTAACCTTTTGCGGTAAACAAGCTTTTCATCAAACTCACCTGCATTGGCTTTTTGCACATAATCACGAATATATTCTTCAACATCTTGATTATGGAAAATTTTATCATATAAAACTTTCTGAAAGTCCTGGGCCAGTACCGTCCAATCAGTACGGACTGTTTCGAGACCTTTGAAAATGATCGTTTCTTTATCACCTTGCCAGACTAATCCCGCATAACGTTTCTTACTCCCCGTATCCTGCCCTCTGATCGTTGGCATCAGGAATTTGCGATAATGCGTTTCGTATTCAAGTTCAAGGTAGCAATCAAGATTATATTCTTCACGAAGATGGTCTTGCCACGCTGCATTGATATCGACAACCAATTGATCACCAACCGAATCGGCTTCGCCTTGGGTATGACTTCGGCCTAAATGGACGAAGACCGAATCAGTATCACCATAAATAACGGTGTAGCCTTTTTCTTCGATCATCTCTTTGGTGCGAGATAGTACTTCATGCCCGCGCATGGTAATTGATGATGCTAAACGGTGATCAAAGAATCGGCAGCCAGATGAACCCAAGACCCCGTAAAATGAATTCATGATGATCTTGATGGCTTGTGAAAATGCTTTATCGCCATCGCGCTTAGCTTGATCGCGCGCTGACCATAAATCCTCGATCATTTGCGGTAAGAAATGCTTCTCACGATGAAAACGCCCGCCGCGAAAACCGGCAATAGCCTGGTTATTGCCTTTCCCTTCATCTAATAACAACCCTTCCACCAGCCCCATAGGATCAATGCGAAAAGAGCGAATAATCGAGGGATACAGTGATTTAAAATCCAACACCAATACCGAATCATAAAGACCCGGTTTTGAATCCATAACGTAACCACCGGGACTCGCGATCCAGTTATCAGTTTCAAGGCTAGGGGCAACATATCCCGCCCTGTGCAATTGTGGTAAATAAAGATTGGTAAATGCCGCGACAGATCCGCCAACACGATCTAACTCCACACCGGTTAAACGGCTACGTTCCATTGTAAAATCAAGCAGGTGGGTATGCTCAAAGATACGGGTAACGAGTTTGCAATCCTGCAGGTTATATCGAGCTAGCGATAGTTTATCGTGCCTGAACATCTGGTTAATTTCAGCCATGCGATCATGCACGTTATGAATTTTCTTGCCTTCCCCCAACAACTCTTGAGAAACAGATTCTAGTGACCAGGAGCGAAAGTTATAAGTTGCAGTTTTCAGGGTATCGATACCATCAAGAACAACCCGTCCAGGTATAGTAATAAAGCCCTGATTAGGGTTTTGGGTAGAATGACGCCAATGCGGTATTTGCTTAGCACGACCAATTCTCAGGCTCAGTTTGTTCCACTCAGCACGCTTTAGCAATAAACGGAAATCAAAGTCGATAACATTCCAGCCGATGATGATGTCGGGATCAAATTGAGAAAACCAGGATTCAAGTGCCAGCAGCAGCGCTTTCTCTGAATCTACCCACTGGATCCATGGCTCATCATGATCTTCAGGCTTAGGCGCCCCCACCATGATGACGCGGCTATCCACCTCGCTATGTAAACCAACCGAATACAGTACCCCTTTTTCTGAGCATTCAATATCTAACGATACCACGCTTAATTCGGGCAGATAATCAGCAGCCTTAGCTTTAACTTCCGAATATTCGACATAGCCTAATTTTTGTTTAGGCAACCCCGTGAACACGATTCCACCCCGGATAAAACGCTCCATCAAAAAACGATCGGCAAGTCGTATATCGGTTTCGAAACCATCCAGTCCCTCAGCAGCAAGAATTGGTGATATTTGTAAGCTGTCGCGTACCGTATGGGTATAACAAGCATTAACAGGTTTATGTTGAAAGTTCTGCAGCGACACCTCTCGCCACTGTACCTGGAGATTAGCAGCACTAAAGGCTTGAGATGCCTGTTGCTGCTCTTCCACAGGGATAAAACATACTGGTTTATCACCATGAATAACTAAACGACAGGGACCATGGTCAGTTTTAACCCATAGCACGATCTCCGTCTGACCGTGGTAATCGCGACTTTGTCGCGTTAAAACAAAACCTGTTAAGTGAGTTTGCAAATAAGCCTCAAAAGCATCAATGAAGAAAAAACATATCGACTAACCAATTTTCCGGTCTATCTTCTCAAACTCTGTCACTATCCAGCTACCAAACTGCTCAAGTAGAAAGAGCGCTGCACGCTTTGGTACTTGTGTGCCATTAATAAGGGTAAATAACCGCTCAATTTCAAGGCTTTTATCAGGGTAATAATTCAAGAAAGCCTCTGCGCATTGTTCTGACGTATGAGCCCAACATTTTTCTCGATGCATCACGAGTGAAAAGCAGCTTCGCAGCATTTTCTTCGCGATATACTGGCAATACTCAAGGTAATTACTGACCACTTTCGTCTTCATGATCTTCTGGCGGTAAACGGTCAGTTCATCTTTGATATCACCATTAAAAGCCTTCGCCACATCCCAGCTTGGCTCAAAGCAACCAAAACGCGTCGACAGATCTTCGCCATACAAGCAGAGACAACAATGCTTTATCCAAAAGCCCCACTTAAAAATGGCATCAAGAGACAGCACTTCCGATAAATACCCGATTTTAATCTCCACAGAAGGTACATCGGTATGATAGGTAGGTATTCGCCACTTTATCGTATTGAGCAGCGACTGCTCAGAATCGGTGAGTGGTCGATGCAGAATTAAAGTCAGATTCAGATCTGATTGCCCCCATACTGCTTCGCGGCGTGCGACACTACCAAACAGATAAATACTATGAAGCGCCCCCCCAAATCCAGCTCGCAGCTGCTTAACGGCATCTAACAAGACAGGTACATATTCCTGTTGAAAAGGCGTTTGGCCATCTAATACGGGTAACCCTTTCACCACTAGACTCTTTCTCTCTATTGTTGTGTTTTTGTTTACAACAAAACAACTAATACTTAATGTTACCGCGTATTCTACCAAATCTAAGGCTCTGTTGACCAAACAGATTAACCTCGCCTACTAAACAGAGTTCTGACCTCTCAACACCACATTTTTACACAGCGATTCACCTGCGGCGAAATATCTTAACAACGTAAAAAAGAGGCTGTGTTTCCCAGAAATGTCCCGTTTCCCCTACCTCGCCGCCATAAAGCATGTTCTAATATCCCCTCACTCACAAACCAGAGATATGTGTAGTACATGGATACATCAAACCTAATTTCTTTTGACGACGTTATTGAAGCGGCTTACGACATCTTCCTTGAAATGGCCCCAGAAAGCCTTGAGCCTGCAGACGTTATTCTTTTTACTGCTCAATTTGAAGACCGTGGCGCTGCTGAAGTCGTTGAAACGCATGATGATTGGGCTGGCCATGTTGGTTTTGACGTCGACAAAGAACGCTATGCCGAAGTACGTATTGGTCTGGTTAATGAAGCAAACGACGAACTTGACGATGTATTCGCAAGAATGTTGATTAGCCGCGATCCCGAACATAAGTTCTGCCATATTCTATGGAAACGCGATTAAAATCGTATTTCTAGAAACTAGAAACTAGAAACTAGAAACTAGAAACTCAGCATATAAAAAAGGCGATGTAGAAATGCATCGCCTTTTTTAATTCAAATAACATCCTATGCTAATACTGGTGTATCGGGCTGTTGGCTTCGACGAACCCAAAACAGGCTTATTACTACCAGAACAGACATCACGGTTAGTACCGCACCGAGGCTGAATTGGTCCTCTGCACGCATGAATGCTGCGGCTAAAGTCGCAATGCCAGCCCCCAGGTTCTGCAATCCACCAAGTACGGCTCCTGCTGTACCTGCATGTTGAGGAAAAGGCTGAATAGCTGCGGTTGTTGCAGCGGGAAACAATACACCAGCACCAATAAAGTAAATAAACGCGCCGCCAATCAATGAGCTTACGGTAACTAACCCCGCCATACCCGGGATCAGAATAGTTAACGCACCCGCAAAGATCGCGAGCATGCCTAAATTCATCACACGAGTATTACCAATTCGCTTAACCATAGAGGCTGATAGCCATGCGCCAGCTAAGTAGCCCGGTAATGGTAAAACAAATAACCAGCTGACTGTTTGCGGATCCAGTTTTAGCACGCTACCCAGCAATACCCCTGCAGCAGCTTCAAAGACAGCGATGCCCGCAAACGTTGCAATCAGACAGAGCACATACCCCTGAAAACGACGGTTACCCAGCACATAGCGATAGCTGACCCACACACGCTCATAACGACGATTTTCTACGGGTAGTGTTTCAGTAAACATTGCCATCATCGCAACAGTCACAACAGCGCCGAATATCAGTAAGAACAGATAGCTGGCAGTCCAGTCAAACATTGATGAGAGGTAACCACCTAAAACAGGCGCAATGAGCGGAGAGAAAATCACACCCATACTAACGAGGCTGTTTGCTCTGTGAAGCGCCGCACCATCATAGCAATCACGGGTTACAGTTCGACACATTGCCCCGCTACAGCCAGTACCAGCCCCTTGAATAAAACTTGCCAGCAAGAACAACTCAAATGTAGGGGCAAACAATGCGACCACCGTACCGACCAGAAAGATCACCATTCCTACAATGATCACTGGGCGACGGCCAACACGATCCGAAAGCGGTCCATAAACAAATTGAGATAAACCATACGGGATTAAATAGGCAGCCATAACGGCCTGTAGGTATGACGACTTAACAGCAAAATCAAGTGCCATCGTAGGAATAGCTGGTACGTACATAGTTTGCGTCATCTGACCGACAGCAGCCAGAATGATAATTAAAAATAACAACTTTGCCATTTTAGCAGAACAAGATTGCTGAACCACAACCTATACCCTCACAACAGAACAAAATAAAGGAAATTTGCGAGCATTTGATTAAATCCGCCCGCCAGCAGGATATAACCCTACGCATGCACACCCAGCGATATATAAGGCCAGATTATGCACCATAAGCAGTTTCTAACTCTACTTCAAGAGCGGTGATAATAATTGTGAAAGGATATTCAAGCAAGAAATTAGCGTGCCACCAAGCACGAAACTTTATTATGATTTGGATTAGAAAAAATAATGCATAAAGCGGGGTAATAATTTAGCAAAGAGCCATAAATAGAAAAGCCCCGAATACTCGGGGCTTCTCTATTATTCAATATTTTTTACGTTTCAGCTCAATCAAGTACTGCGTTCCGAGCATAACATGGAGGAGTGACAAATTCTCAATCGAAATTGAACCGGTGTTTGCCATGACTCGCTTTTGTTTTCAGATAACTTTCATTGCCGTCTTTAACATGTGTTTTGGTGCCGACCACTTCAACGATTTTGATACCACAACTTTCAAGATCGTCAATTTTTTTCGGATTATTGGTAATCAGGCGGATCTCATTAATGCCGAGTGCTTTTAGCATTAGTGCCGCTTCGTTGAAATCACGCAAATCATCACCAAAACCAAGATGATTGTTTGCTTCGTAGGTATTCATTCCCTGGCTTTGCAGCTCATAAGCATCGATTTTATTGTACAAACCAATACCACGCCCTTCCTGACGCAAATACAGGATAACACCTCCGATCTCGCCCATTTTTTCAATGGTTTCATCTAACTGCTCACCACAGTCGCAACGAGATGAGTGAAATACATCACCGGTTAAACACTCAGAGTGCATGCGTACCAATGGTACTTCTGCCTGCTTGTCAGCATCACGAAAAATGACTGCAACATGTTCTTTGCCAGATTCAAGGCCATTAAAAGAAAGTAAATCTGCTGGAATATTACTCTTCAAGCCGACTTTAAAAGGCACTCTCGCCCTTACATTAACCATTTTGTTCCTAAGTACTTCTTAATGGCCCTCTGGGATCAGGGTCATTTGGGTTAGTAGAACTTGCCCATTTAAACGCAAAAGTACACTTCTGTACCTTAACTCGCATCCCTAGAAGGCTGATAATCTTCACCAAACACCCAAATATCGTAATAGCATGATTCGAATCACTTTGTACGACAGACAGGCATTCCTCTATATTCCCTAGATGATATCTAAAATTATTACAGTAAAACAGCACTACAGAACAAGATCCGTTGTCTGTTCCTGCCTTTCAGAATATCAATGATGATTGTTATATTATAACAAAACAATGGTGAACTCATTATGCAATAGCTCTAAAAGGATCAGAACCGTCATACTACTTAAGCTTCAGACCATATTTCTTTTCCCATTCAGGATGCAGAAATACACATGCGGATAAAAGGGTAAAACAGATAACTGAGACCATGATGATAAACATTCTGACCCAATCTTCTCCCATCATTAAACGAGTTGACAGCATATGATAGGTCGATTGCATCCAAATCAATGAAGCACCCAGCAAGGCGACTTGCAATGTGCGTGCAGCCCAGTTTTTTTGTATACAAAGCAATAATGGTGTAATCGCCAATCCAAGGCAGACAATAATATCCCCTGCACGCAAAAAATGTGCTGCGAGTACCCATAAACTGATCACCACAGGTAACATTAACCTTATGCTTAAAAACATTGGTCGTACTTGCATTTCACTATTCCTTACAAATAACTTGCAATATATATACACCTTTATGGTCAAAAAAGGAAATCAGGGAGTGCCTGCCATTAATGACGCATTTTATTGTGTGATTTCAGATACTCAGATTGATCACACTTCTGCGAATAAAACACCGTCTTCGTACAGTAAGAAGAATAAAACCGCTCTAAAAAGCTCTCAATTTAGCCAACTGCACCTTTTATTGCTCCGCTTTAATTGTTATTTGTGAAAAAACATCTAAAATTGCCCGAGTTTGATCACTTGTTCTGACAATGATTTTAACAATCAGCAGATCAGGTTCGTCCCATTCCGTCTTACAGCAAGGTTTTGCTGTACTTGACACAGTAAAGGAAACATCATGATTCAAGTTGTAGGTCACAAAAACCCTGATAGTGATAGCATCTGTTCAGCACTTGTCGGCGCTGAACTTCTTAAGGCTCGTGGCCTGGAAGCTAAAGCCGTTCGTCAAGGCGAACTAAACCGAGAAACGCAACACATCCTGGAGCAAGCTGGTGTAGAACAACCAGAAATGTGTACTGGCGTAGCTGGTCAAAACATTTGGTTAGTAGACTATTCTGACCTTGCTCAAGGCCCGGATGATATTGCTGATGCTGAGATCTTGGGTATTGTTGATCACCACCGCTTGGGCGATGTAACGACAACCAATCCATTAGAAGCTTGGATCTGGCCAGTTGGTTGTACTTGTACCATCATGTTCAACCTGTTCAAGATGGAAAAGGCCGAGATCACTCGCCCACTCGCTGTTCTGATGATGTCAGCAATTTTAAGTGACACCGTTGGCTTTGCTTCCCCTACTTGTACGCAGAAAGACAAAGACGCTGTAGCAGAACTAGCAACGATTGCGGGTATTGAAGATCTTGATGCTTTCATCAAAGATCTGTTAATTGCAAAAACAGATATCGAAGGCCTTTCTGCCTCTCAGCTGGTTGAAAAAGATCTTAAAGCTTACCCATTCAACAACCGTGACGTTGTTGTTGGTCAGATCGAACTTGCTACTCTTGAGCAAGTAGACAGCATGATTGACGAACTTAATGCTGATCTTCAGCGTCGTTGTGATGAAGATGGCCTGGCAATGGCTGCACTTATGCTAACTGATATCACAACCAGCACTACTCGCCTGCTTTACAAAGGTGAGTGGAATGCAACCCTAGAGCAATATGCTGACAATGGTCTGCTGATGATGGAAAACACACTAAGCCGTAAGAAACAAGGCTGGCCTTGGCTGCAGAAAGTTCTGGCGTAATAAAAATTACTTATTTCTGCCCGTCCATTGAAAAGGAACGCGATTGCGTTCCTTTTTGTTTTTGAACCTGTCGTTTTATTTAAAGCTTGCTTGTTTCATTAAGCCTTGTTGTTTCATTAAGAGCAGCAGCAAAATGTTCAACGAACTGTCGGCCAATTAGTTTACCTTCACGGTAATCAACTTCCAGATCATCTTTTTCGCTCAGTAACGCTCTGCTGCGCAATCTCTTGTCAGGCGCAATTTGAATCACCTTTAACCCTTCAGGAGGCTGAATCAGAAATTCATTTACTTCGCGACATGTCTGATAGTAACGAGCAAGCATCTCAATCACTTCACTACTTTTCCCCTTACCCGTAATAGACAAAAAGCGCTCGATATTATCGGAAGTAAACCACTTCCCACCATCAGCATTCATCTTCTCCGGCTCGATTAACTCAGATATAACCTTTTGTTGTTCTTGTAAGCGCTGCTGTTCTTTTTTAATAACCTTATCGTTCCAACCTTCCCTCCACAGTTCAAAGCGCTGGGTGAGATCATTGTGAATTGACTTAAACTTATCCAGCGACTGGTTCAGATTAAGCTTCTCAATATACTGCGGCAGGCTAGATTCAATCTTCTCGCGCCAATCATCAAACACCCCAACCCCATCACTATTTTCAAGTGGCTCAGTTCTTACCACAACAACAAGATCAGCCCCACGCTTCCAGGCTTCTTGAACAGGAACGGCAGCACTTACACCACCGTCAACCCATTCCAAGTCTTGTAAGTTTACTGGCTGGTTATACAACATAGGAATTGCACATGTCGCTCGAAGCACCTCACGCCAGTTTTGTTGATACATAGGCAGATAAATATCTTGCAAGGTGTCTTTACGGGTGGCGCAAGCAAATGCCTGGCGATATTGTAAGTTTCGCCGTGCAGTCACAATATCGAGTGGTGTCAGACCTTCAGCAGATATCGTATCCAGCGCCCAGTCTAAATTCATCGGCTTTTGTTTACTGAGATACTTATACAGATTAAAAAACTCATTATCCGTGGTGTAATTGACAATGAAATTGTAGCCAAAACTAGACTGGCGGCTAATAAAAGAAGAGAGGTTGAGCGCTCCGGCAGAAGTGCCAATATACAGTTCGAAAGGATCAAATCCGGCCTCAAGAAAGGAGTCAAAAACACCTGCAGTAAAGATCCCCCTCTGTCCTCCCCCTTGCACAACAAGTGCTATTTTCTTTTTCCGCCCACTATTCAGTTGCGCAGAAAATGCGTTTACCATTTGTAAATCAAAGGCACTTAAGCTGAACGGCAGATGATTCGTCATAGTCTACTCACGTTAAAAAATACGAGGACATACTGTCGACAGAATAACATCTATTATTAAACAGAAACGGAATAAAGCATAAAAACACTTCGTTCATTAGGGGCTGTTTGTCTTTCAATGTTTCAGTAATTATGTTGAAAGCTAAACAACCCTAACAGGTTACGCTGTAATCGCAGTGAGGCCGAACCCAATCAAGATAGTAAATGTTACAACTGCTGCAATAATTGCAAATTTCAGATCCTTATCCATACCACCCCCAAACCACAACAACAAATTAACACAACAGTAACCTGAGTTCGGGGGAACTTCAAGATTATCATCAAATTAAATGCAAGATTTCAGGATAGCTGTCACAATTAAACATAATATAGAAGCATAACAATGAGAAACAACAATGAAGTTACCGGCATCACCATGCGTTCTAGGATGTATTATATTTGCCTTCGTCACACCCCATGCTCTTGCCGAGCAACCAATATACATTACGCCTTATATTGGCTATACCTTTTCTAATCAGATAAAAGATGAAAATGGCATAAAAATTCAGCCAGGAAACGACCCACATTTCGCAATGGCCGTAGAAACAAATGTCGAACCAGGCCGTGTGGGGCTTTTTTTAAGCCATCAGGCTACTGAAATGAAAGGGATTGAAGGAGACGGATCCTTTACATACTTACATTTCCAAAGCTCTCTGCGCTATGAAGCGAAGACAAAACTAGGCGCTTTTTTTGGTGCAAGCCTAGGCGCAAGCTTTGTTGATGCCGATTGGTCTGAAAACAGTGTCTTATTCTCTGGCGGTTTATTTGGCGGGGCTGAATACAGAGTGCATAAAAATGCCAAAATTGTTTTTGAAGGTCGCTGGTTAGCAAACTTCATCGACAGCCATACAACCGCTATCTGCCACTTACCAGCAGGAAACCAAACCTGCCACATAATCGTCGATTCAAAAATCCTCAGCCAGGTCCAAACCAATATTGGCGTTAGCTTTTCTTTCTAGTTACCAATTTATATGGCCTTTTAATACTATTTACGAGCCTAGCTACTAGTTTTTGTCTATTTTGCAGTCATTTTTACAAGCGTTTTGAAATAAAATTAACACCTGTTTTTTGTGTTATATATAGTGATTTATGCCAACTTGATGCCCTCACACCCCACTATTCGATAATCTATAGAGCAAAAAACCAATCGTTAACACCACAACCCCACAGCATTAACAAACACGCAATCTATTGCTTTACAAATTATCTCTGGTTAATCTCATCTCATTACGTGGTCTATCAATCCATATTCCACGGAGCAGGACGATGAATTAGAGAATATATCTCTAATAAAATTAAGTTTCATAGAGAATAGCAGTACATAAGGAGATGTTTATGAAACGTGAACAATGGGGTTCCCGTGCCGGGTTTATCTTAGCTGCCGTTGGCTCAGCCATCGGTCTTGGTAATATTTGGCGATTCCCGTATATGGCTTATGAAAATGGCGGTGGCGCATTTTTTATCCCTTACCTTTTTGCCATGATTTCCGCCGGTATTCCTTTTATGATCATGGAGTTTACTCTGGGTCACAAGCTACGAGGTGCCGCTCCTCGCGCATTCGCTAAGCTGGGTGGCAAGCTTGAATGGCTGGGGTGGTTCCAGGTATTTATCGCCGCAGTTATTGCGGTCTATTATGTCGCGGTCATTGGCTGGGCTATCTCTTACCTTGGCTTTTCATTCACCCAAAGCTGGGGAGCGGACACGAATGCCTTCTTCTTTGGCGAATACTTACAATTAGGTGATAACTCACCAACTAAGCTGGGCTTCCTGCAGACGCACATTGCATTTCCAATGATTCTTGCGTGGGGTATTACTTTTGCAGCTATCTTTACCGGTGTTAAAAGCGGTATTGAACGTGCCAGTAAGATCATGATGCCCTTATTATTTATTATGGTGCTTGGCTTAATCACTCGGGTATTGTTCCTGCCTGGTGCATTAGATGGACTTAACTATCTATTCCAACCAGATTTCAGCAAAATTCTCGATGCTAAAGTATGGTCAGCGGCATACGGACAGATCTTCTTCACCCTAAGTGTCGGTTTTTCCATCATGATTGCTTACTCAAGTTATCTGCCAGAAAAATCTGACATCAATAACAATGCATTCATGACAGTACTGATTAACTGTGGCTTCTCAATTACTGCTGGTGTTCTTGTCTTCGCGGTATTGGGTTATATGGCACAGGAACAAGCCAAACCTCTGACAGAAGTGGTCTCCGCGGGCGTAGGTCTGGCCTTTGTCACCATTCCGGCTGCTATTAACTTATTACCGGCTCCATACATTCTTGGTCCGTTGTTCTTCCTGGCTCTGGTTGTTGCAGGCCTGAGCTCACATATTTCAATCATTGAAGCAGTAACTTCTGCAATCATTGACAAGTTGAACTGGACACGTAAGAAAGCCGCATCTGTTGTATGTGGTGTCGGCTTTATCGTATCCATGGCATTCGCAACAAACGGGGGTCTACTACTGCTTGATTTGGTTGATTACTTCATTAATAACGTGGCACTGCTAACAAGCTGTCTGATCGAATTAATTGTGATTGGCTGGTTACTGAAAATGGCTGATATTAGGGAATATGCAAACAATCTCTCTGAATTCAGCATTGGTAAGTGGTTCGAAGTTTGTATCCGCTTCCTGAGCCCGGCAATGTTGGCACTGATCCTTATTACTAATCTTTCAAATACATTAAGTGATGGTTACGGTGGCTACGCGCTGTCTGACTTGCTACTACTTGGTTGGGGACTGATTGCAGCAATGTTTGTAGCTGCAGTTGTCATCAACCTGACATCCAAACCACAAAGCCAGCTGGAGGGTTAATTATGACAACAGGTGCAATTATCATGATGCTGTTTGGCTTTGGTATTACCTGGGGTGGCGCAGCTTACTGCATCTCCTTGGCAATGAAGAAAAACGGCAAGTAATTCAAATTAGAGAATCATAAGATTAACTAGTACCAAATAAAGAGGCTCATTGGGCCTCTTTTTTAATAACTGCCGCCAACGAAAAAATGGTTGTCAATACAGATAATTGTTAGCCACAAATCATTCCTGTAAAGAATCCTTTTCTTTTTGACAATCATCCCGTTACAATCGTTACACAACAATCAATACTGGCATTTCAAGGATAGGCAATGAAGTTACCTGCTGTAATTCTTTCATTCGTACTGCTTCCGGGTACTGTATTAGCTTCAACAGGCAGTTGCTATAGCGATAAATATCACCAGTATGTTGATGCATCGCTTAGTTGGTATCAAAGCCTGGTTGATTTGGCTGTACAGAAAGACGAGGGCCTTAAAGATGTTGGGGAATGGTTTTTAGAAGGCCGTAAACATCACTTTGAACTCAACCGCGAAGCCGTTGACTGGTATTTAGATAATGACAAAAGTCGCTTAGACTTATCTCAATCCGTTGAATCTTGGCTGCAACTAACCCAAAACGACGTTAAGAAACTGTCGCAGCAACAAAATGATCTTGGTGTTTACGCTAAGAAAGCGTTTGAAGATCGCCAAAGTAAGCCTCACGCAAAAAACTATGAGCTTCGTAGTGCATTTGCAGAGCTTCTCACCCATCCAGGTAACATTGATAAGCCGCTTAGCGCCTATAACGAAAAAATGACAAAGGTCGCTGACATCGAATGTAAATAATCCTGATTGATTAACACCGTCACCTGCGAAGCTCGTCGATATTTATCGGCGAGAGTTTTCCTCTGCATTAATTGTTCGGTACAGCTCGTAATCACCTGTAAAGCTGGCGGTTTTCAGCTAAGGTGGATATTTTGCAATTTACTGACATGCCATATTCTGCAATTATGTATAAACCCCCTAACCATTTGAATAATTGCATTAAATATTATTCTTTTTTGATAAGGAATCAAAATGAAGCCTCTTTACTTAGGCCTGCTCATCTGTCTGGCCTCTGCGCCTGTTATGGCTCAACCTGGCCAAAAATGGCAACCTGGATTTAGCGGCGATATCTCCCTACTGACGGGGTTTACCCAAACGACTTCGCAGTTTAATACTGACAATGAAACAACCTCCTCACTGTTACGGTCTGGTGATAAAAAGACTGAAGCCCTGACGGCCCCTTTGGGCTCGCTGCAATACACCTTTAGCGGTGCTGATAAACAGCTATTCTTTGGTACAAGTCGTTCCGATGTCGCTTTGGGCCGTTTCCACGTTGAATTAGGTTACCGGCAATCGCTGCAACAAAACGGCATGATCAGTATCAGCTATCTACCCGGCCTGCTTAGTGAGACAACATGGCAGGATCCATATATCGAAAATCAGCCTCGCAAAAAGACCGATTCAAACATTCAGGGGTTACGCTTTCAATACGACAATATTTTAGGCTCTGATTTTTCTGTCGAAGTCGCCACGGGCCAGCAAAAGATTGATAACGAAAAAAGTGGCCAAGGTAATTATACTCTTCAAGAGCAAGCGTTATTAGAAAGAGAAGGCAACATCTTGTATCTGGAAAGTGCTTATCGCTACCCCATCAGCGCTAAACGCTTTTTGCGCAGTGCGTTGAACTACACTCGTATAGATGCCGATGGTGAAGCAATGGCCAGTGATGTCTACGGTGCAGAAATAGGGATTATCCAGTTGTTGCCAAGCGCAAGCCTTGCGCTTACCTTAAGCTATGATCTTGCCCGATTTGATGGTGACAACCCGGTATTCGATCAACGTCAGGAGGATGACCGCTGGGGGGCTTTCCTTGCTTACGCATACAATAAACCATTTGGCTGGAATAATTGGGGGCTAGTATCATTGATTGGTTACAACAATAGCAACTCAACCATCAATTTTTATGATGAAAAATCACTTGTAATGACGGTTGGTGTTAACTATACATTTTGATTTCAGCCAAAATACTGATTAGTAATATCAATACTCTCGCCTGAGTTTGATACGTAATTCCTATATCAATGTGGAAATTTTTCGAGACATCGATACCAAATTCCATTAAATTAGCAATAATTTGCGGAAGTTAACCGAAAGTACCAATTTATTATGGCAGTGGATAACAGAAAAGCCGATGCGTCGTTAGAATCTTTGCATCGCATTTTTACAGTGCCGGAAGCACCCGAATCAACCCTAGGATTGATTGAGCAAAAAATATCGCAGAACCTGAATGAGTTTTTGCGTACCCATATTGCCGCGAGTGAAAAACCGCTTGCTGAGATTGAAAAGGACTTTTCTTCTGCTGATATTCCTGAAAGTCCAACCTTCGTTTCCGATCACACCCAATTTTTACTGAATAAGCTGGTTGCCCAATCGGTGCATACTTCTGCGCCGAGTTTTATTGGTCACATGACCTCAGCCTTGCCTTATTTTCTGATGCCTCTATCAAAAATCATGATTGGTCTGAACCAAAACCTGGTTAAGATCGAGACATCAAAGGCATTCACCCCATTGGAACGTCAGGTTCTGGGGATGATCCATAACTTAATCTTCAATGAAGACGAGAGTTTTTATCAGCAATGGATGCATAGCGCTAACCACTCTCTCGGTGCGTTTTGCTCCGGTGGAACGATCGCAAACATCACTGCGCTCTGGGTTGCCCGTAATAACGTATTGAAGCCTGACGGCGAATTTCGCGGTGTTGCCCAGGAAGGACTATTCCGAGCAATGAAGCATTACGGCTATGATGACCTGGCTGTGTTGGTGTCTGAACGTGGCCATTACTCCTTAAAGAAAGCCGCAGATGTACTTGGCATTGGTCGCGACTGTGTTATTCCGGTTAAAACGGATGACAATAATCGTGTCCGTCTTGACGAACTCAGAGCCACCCTCAACTCACTGAAAGCGAGAAACATTAAGCCTTTCGCGATTGTGGGTGTAGCAGGCACTACGGAAACAGGCAATATTGATCCACTTGATCAACTCGCAGACATTGCTGTTGAACATGACTGCCATTTCCATGTTGATGCCGCTTGGGGCGGTGCGACCTTGATGTCTAACAAATATCGTCCATTACTCAAAGGAATAGAGCGCGCTGATTCGGTAACGATTGATGCCCATAAACAACTGTATGTGCCGATGGGTGCGGGTATGGTAATTTTCAAGAATCCAGCTTCCGTGGCTGCGATTGAGCATCATGCCGAATATATATTACGTAAAGGATCGAAAGATCTGGGTAGCCATACGTTAGAAGGATCGCGGAGCGGCATGGCCATGCTGCTGTTCGCCAGCATGAACATTATTAGCCGCCCGGGCTACGAAATGCTGATCAATAACAGTATTGAAAAGGCCAAATACTTTGCAGAACTGATCAAGCAAGACCCTGATTTTGAACTTATCACTGAACCTGAATTATGCCTGCTGACCTATCGTTACGTGCCTGCGGAAACACAAAAAGCCCTTCAGGTAGCAAATACCGGAGACAGGCTTGTATTGCTGGAAGCTCTGAATGATCTGACAAAATTCATTCAGAAAAGACAGCGTGAATCTGGAAAATCATTTGTATCGCGAACACGCCTGACACCGGAAAAGTGGGGTCACAAAATCACCACGGTTTTCCGGGTTGTGCTGGCGAATCCTTTAACGACAAATGACATTCTTAAAAGTGTCCTTGAGGAGCAGAAAGAGCTCGCACAAGAAAGCCTTCATAGCTTGCCTCAAATACGTCAACTCACCGCACGTATTTTGCGCCAATAAACGCTGCATCTTGAACTAAAAAAGCCTGACCAATGTCAGGCTTTATTTATACCCAAGTTACCTCAAGATGCTCGTTTCAGCGAGAATTTCCAGGCGCTGATTTGCAGATATAGTCGCTCCACATCAAAATTCATCTAATTATATTCTTCTACTTCACACTCAAACCAAGTGAACCCCATGTTAATTCGATTGACCTGCCAAATATAAACACGCCAATACATTAGCGAGCTACATGGTCAATACCAAGCCAGAATGTTAAACCCATTAACTCTTATTAATATTGCTTGTCTGAAATCAAAATTGTACCGATATTTAGCTAGAAAAAAAGCCAGCATTCAAAGTATGCTGACTAATTTATTACAAGTTATGACAGCGCAATAGATAATGATTTTCTCATTGCAAACAATCAATTTCAGCGAATTTTAATCACCCGCAAACATGTACCCTTCACCGTGAACGGTGACAAAGATTTGAGGGTTTTTCGGATCAACTTCCATCTTAGAACGCATGCGACGAATGAGCACATCAATGGTTCTGTCGTTAGGCGCTTCTACGCGATGGCTTAACATATTCAAGATACGCTCACGACTTAGCACGACATTTGGATGCGAGGAAAAAGCGACTAGCAGTTCATATTCTGCCTTGGTCAATTTTACTGGCAGGCCATTATGAGTCAGCGCTCGTTTATTGATATCAAACTGCCAGTCACCAAAACGAATCATGTTATCTTCGTGCATTTCCACCATGGTTTCATCACGCGCCTTTTCAACTAAGGCCATGCGCCATAACAAGTTTTTCACCCGAACCAGCAGCTCGCGAAGTTCAAACGGCTTAGTGACATAATCATCGGCCCCCATTTCTAATCCAACGATACGATCGATACTATCTGTACGGCCTGTCACTAAGATAATACCCACTTCAGAACGGCTACGTAACTCACGAGTCAGCATCAAACCATCTTCACCCGGAAGGTTAATATCGAGCATCACAAGATCAATTTTCCCAGCAGCCATAATCTCGCGCATCTGCTCGCCACTGTCCGCCTGGCTGACTTTATACCCTTCATTTTCAAAATACCCGACAAGCTTGGCACGGGTCACAATCTCATCTTCTACAACAAGTACATGATGACTCATTTTTATCTCTTTATTTATATTTCAGCAGGCTTTTAAAACGGTAGCACAACAATCGCCTGTTAATAATCTGTCACAAACAGCCCAAAACTGTTCATGCCAACCCTTAACCTTTTTCACATCGTAGTTTTAAGATTAAACCATAAAAATTTATACGTCACCGTACTTTACGGCAGGCATTCATTATTTCTGGAATCTTCCATCATGAAAAAACTTTGGCAAAAGCTGATTAAACCAAGCAGCAAGTATCCAATTCTTGCGTTGGTATTAGTCGGTATCGGTATTACTCTTTCGGGCACGTTTGTTGTCCACAAAGGCTTTGAAGTCACTTCGACTATCGAGTTCTGTACCTCTTGCCACACCATGGAGCAGAACTACGAAGAATACAAAGAAACGGTCCATTTTAAAAACGCGTCCGGTGTTCAGGCGCAGTGTGTTGACTGTCACCAGCCAAAAGACTTGCCAGGCAAAGTTTTCCGTAAACTTGAAGCCGCTAAAGATCTATATCACCACTTCGTGACCGGTAAAATCGATACGCCCGAAAAGTTTGAAGACAACCGTCTCCATATGGCACAAACCGTATGGGCTCGCATGAGCAGCCAGAATTCCAAGACGTGTAAGAGCTGCCACTCATATGACGATATGGACCACAGCAAACAGTCTGCAAAAGCTGCATTTGAGATGAAAAAAGCGGCAGCCGAAGACATGAACTGTATCGAATGCCACAAAGGTATTGCCCACGAACTACCTAACATGGCTGGCGGCTTCCAGAAAGATTTCCAAGAGCTTCAGGTAACGGCGAATACTCAAGGTTCAGCAGCTGAGACACTTTACTCTCTTGGTGAAAAAGACCTGTATGCAACCGCTGATGCCAACGGCAAAACAGAAGGTAAGCTTCTTCCTGCCTCTGAAGTTGCGGTTCTTGAACGTAAAGATGACATGCTGAAAATCAAGGTTGACGGCTGGCTTGAAAAAGCAGGTAAGGGCCGTGTGATGACTGAATACATGGGTAAACGCGTCTTCAAGGCAACAATCCGTGGTGACGTGAAGGCATCAGAACAACTAATCGAAGAGCAAACTGACAGCGCAACTGACATCGTATGGCAGCACGTTTCGGTTGAAGCCTGGATCACCGCTGAAGACATGATTGACAACATTCAGCCCATCTGGAACTACGCAGAAGACATGTACGGTGCAACTTGCAATGCCTGCCATGCCGCTCCGGACCCGGCGCACTTTACTGCGAACGGTTGGATTTCAGGCCTTAACGCAATGAGCGCCTATTACCGTCTAAGCAAAACTGAAGAACGTACGTTATTGAAGTACCTCCAGAATCACGGCAAAGACACTGGCGGCGCTGGCGCACACTAATTTCTGATAGACGGGGCTGACGATAAAAAACACTCCCCCGCCTTCAAAAAGAATTTTAATTTAAGGATTTCCTATATGGCGACTCAATATCTAAATAAGGGCGTATCGCGCCGTCGCTTCCTGTCTGGAATGGTTGCAGCGAGCGCTGCGACTGTCGTGGGTGCCAGCCTGCTGGCACCACGCAAAGCAATGGCGGCATCTGAAACACAAGCAAAGTTCACCGGTGAAGTACTTTCTGGCTCTCACTGGGGGGCTTTTCGTGCCAAAGTTGAGAACGGCATTTGGGTAGATACCGTTCCTTTCGAAAAAGACCTTCACCCAACCCCGATGATCAATGGCGTACGTGAAGTTGTTTACAATCCGGCTCGTGTTAAATACCCGATGGTGCGTATTGACTGGCTGAAACACGGTTTTAAGTCAGATACAACACAGCGTGGTGACAACCGTTTTGTTCGTGTGCCGTGGTCTCAGGCGCTGGATTTCTTCTACCACGAAATGGAGCGGGTACAGAACAGCTTCGGCCCAAGTGCGCTATACGCTGGCCACACTGGTTGGCAGTCAGTAGGTAAACTGCACTCTGCAGGAACGATGATGAGCCGCGCGCTTGGCCTACATGGTACTTACCTTGGAAAGATGGGTGACTACTCAACAGGTGCTGCGCAGGTAGTTCTGCCTTATGTCGCTGGTGCAATGGAAGTTTACGAGCAACAGACATCTTGGCCGCTGGTTCTTGAGCACTCTGACACCATCGTAATTTGGGGCTCTGACCCAATTAAAAACCTTCAGGTTGGCTGGCTAGTACCGGACCACAGCCCGTACGCCTACTATCAGCAGCTGGCTGAAAAAGTGAAGAACAACGAAATCAAGGTCATTTACGTTGACCCGGTTCGGTCTGAAACTCAAAAAGCCGTCGGTGGTAAGCAGATTCCGGTTAACCCGCAAACCGACCTTCCGTTGATGCTGGCTATCGCACATACCCTGTATACCCAAAACCTGTACAACAAAGATTTCATCGCTGACTACACCACAGGTTTCAACCAATTCGTTCCCTACCTAACCGGAGAGAAAGACGGCGTAGAGAAAACACCGGAGTGGGCAGAAAAAATCTGTGGTATCGAAGCAGACGACATTCGCGCTCTTGCTCGCCAGATGGCTTCAGGCCGTACTCAAATCATTGGTGGGTGGTGTTTACAGCGCATGCAGCACGGCGAGCAGTACGCGTGGATGCTTGTTGTTATTGCAGCAATGCTTGGTCAGATCGGTCTGCCTGGCGGTGGTTTCGGTTTCGGCTGGCACTACAATGATGCGGGCTCTGTCACTTCAAACGGCCCGCTAATGTCAGGTTTTAGTGGTGTTACTGGTGTTGCCCCCATTCACAATGGTTCATACAAGGGTTACTCGACCTACATCCCAGTTGCACGTTTCGTTGACTGTATCGAAAACCCGGGAAAAACCATTCAGTGGAATGGTCATGACGTAAAATTCCCTGAGATGAAGATGGCTATCTTCTGTGGTAACAACCCATTCCACCACCACCAGGATCGTAACAAGATGATCAAGGCGTGGCGCAAGCTGGAAACAGTTGTCTCTGTTGAGCACCAATGGACCGCAACCTGTCGTTTTGCCGATATTGTCCTTCCAGCAACAACCACTCATGAGCGTAACGATATCGAGCAGTATGGTAACCACTCCAATGCAGGTATTATCGCACTGCCAAAAGTGGTTGAGCCTCTGTTTGAAGCTAAAGATGATTTCGATATCTTCCGTGAGCTATGCCGTCGCTATAATCGCGAAGAAGCGTTTACCGAAGGTAAGACACAGATGGAATGGATCGAGCAGATCTACAACGGTGCTCGCCTGCAGGGCCGTGGTCTGGGCGTTCGTATGCCTAACTTCAAGAAATTCTGGGAAGGCGAAGGCTTTATAGAGTTCCCAGAAGGTAAGGAGTGGGTTCGTCACGAGTCATTCCGTAAAGAACCGGATCTGGAACCACTCGGTACGGCTTCTGGCCTCATTGAAATCTACTGTAAGACCATTGCAGACATGGGTTACGATGACTGCCAGGGTCACCCAATGTGGTTTGAAAAGACAGAGCGTAGCCACGGCGGCCCGCGTTCGAACAAATTTCCACTTAACATGCAGAGTACGCACCCGAACCACCGCCTTCATTCGCAGCTGTGCTCATCAACAGAACACCGTGCTACATATGCGATTGCAGATCGCGAACCGGTTTACATCAGCACGGAAGATGCGAAGGCACGTAGTATTCAATCTGGTGACGTAGTGCGAGTTTTCAACGACCGCGGTCAGGTGCTGGCTGGTGCTGTTGTCACCGATGACTTCAAATCTGGTGTTTGCCGTATCCACGAAGGTGCATGGTACAGCCCGCTAGAAGGTGGTAAGCCAGGCACACTTTGTACTTACGGCGATCCAAACGTGCTGACTCAAGATATCGGCTCATCAAAACTGGCGCAGGCTACGATTGCAGCCTCTGCGCAGGTAGAGATTGAGAAGTATATCGGTAAGGTGCCCGCCGTAACGGGTTTCAACGGTCCGAAAGAAGTCACGGATATCAACCCGCTCTTCCCGTCGATGGACTTAGCATAACTCGTTTTATTCAAGAGTAGCTGTGTTCGAAAAGACATCAATAGCCTGCGTTTGCAGGCTATTGATAAATTTATAGGCGATGTGAGTAACAACATTGCCCTTCTTTACCCCAAATTAGAACCTATTCACATATAATCATTAGCAACATCATGTTTTATGTGAATAGGTTTTTAAGTGTCTGGAGTGACAGTGATCATGCAAGAATATATTGCTTTCAACGAACAACGTGCTGAAATTTACTGGTGGATGTCTTCACTATTAGCTCGTGAGTTAACGACGGAAGATTTTATGGAATATCACGGTGACGAGATGTTCACCTTCTTGTCTGGTCTTGGTATGACACCAGAACTCAAACAGCCTGTAGAGTCATTTCGCGAGGCAATTAACCGCTTAAAAGTACGTGAAGATGCACAGCTTGAGCTGGCTGCTGATTTTTGTGGCTTATTCCTTAGCACACCTAAATCAGGCGCACTGCCATATGCTTCTATGTATGTCGGTGAAAGCGGCCTGCTCAATGATAAGCCGGCGCAAGACATGAACAAGTTAATGGAGCAGTACAATATTGCTCAACGTAAAGAATTCAATGAACCCGCAGATCACATTGCTGTCGAACTGGATTTCATGGGCAACCTGATTATTTTGGCTAACCATCAAAAAGACGATGAAAAGCGTGAAGAAGTAATGCAGGCACAGTTATCATTTGTGAACAACATGCTGTTGAACTGGATACCAATTTTTGCCCAAGCCTGCAAATCACGTGATAATTTTGGCTTCTATACCGCAGCTGTTAATCTGCTAGTGGCATTTTGTCAATTAGACTCAGCATTCCTGGCTGGTGAAGAAGAATAACCTCACCGGCCACCGTAAATACTGATACTATCTTCCCTGCCGGAATTACATACTGGCTTTTTTAATCAATTTTCAATGCAAATTACAGATTTTTACAGCATTTCTCCATGCATTGTTATGAATCAGGTTTACTGATATTGCATAAATTTTGTTGATGTCTATCAAGTAATTTCCTCTTGATATACAGAAACGTTGCACTGTGCGCTACACTCAGTAAAATGTGAACGCAAGCGATTACACAGTGAAACGCCTTTTGAGGCTAGCATTAATATCAAGCCGCTCGTTAGAAAAGCGGCTTTTTGACGTTTTATACTTTGTTAAATACCGATCGTACCAAATTGAATAAATAGGTAATTGACAATTGCGTAGTTACTCAATTTGGTATCAATTAAGAATCGGTCGGATCAGACTTCTGACCTACAATTATTAGAAGAATAAATATGGCAACGATTAAAGATGTTGCACGTATGGCTGGCGTGTCGACCACAACAGTTTCTCACGTGATCAACAAAACCCGCTTCGTGGCAGAAGCAACACAGAAAAAAGTACTGGCCGCCGTTGATGAACTCAACTACGCACCCAGTGCCGTAGCACGAAGCCTCAAATGCAATACGACTCGCACCATTGGTATGTTGGTAACCAAATCAACCAACCCATTTTTTGCTGAAGTCGTTCACGGTGTTGAAGAGTATTGTTACAAGGAAGGCTACACCCTGATCCTTTGTAATACCGAAGGTAACTTATCTAAGCAACGTGATTACCTGCGCATGCTAGCTGAAAAGCGTGTCGATGGGTTGCTTGTTATGTGCTCTGACCTCGATCAAGTGTTACTTGATCTGCTTGAACGTAAAAGTGATCTGCCAATGGTGATCATGGACTGGGGCCCGGAAAGCCCACATACCGATAAGATTCAGGACAATGCTGAATTTGGTGGTTACATTGCTACCAAGCATTTTATCGAACATGGGCATGTTAAAATTGGCTGTCTGTCAGGTCATGTTGATAAAATAACGTGCCGAGAGCGTTTAAAAGGTTTCAAAAAAGCAATGGCGGAAGCCAATCTGGTAGTGAATGATGATTGGATTCTTGAAGGCGACTTTGAATGTGAGTCAGCTGTTGAAGCTGCTAACCAGTATATTGCAATGGAAGAGCGCCCTACTGCCATCTTTTGTTTCAACGATATTATGGCAATGGCGTTGATCAGTACTTTTGAACAGGCCGGTATACGCGTACCTGACGATATTTCTATCATCGGTTATGACAACATTGAGCTAGCACCATACTTTTCACCACCGTTGACCACGATCCACCAGCCTAAACGTCGTTTAGGTAAAACGGCAGTTGAAATTCTGATGGAACGCGTAAAAGATAAGAATCATGCCCGACGTGTGTTTGAAATGGCGCCTGAATTAGTGATCCGGAAATCAGTCAAAGACTTAAACTGATCCCGCGAGACACAACAAGAAGCCGACAAGTCACCACTTGTCGGTTTTTTTAGACATGAATATATCATCAGGAAAAACACTCAATTCAATTTGGCACAGATCTAGGCATATACAAAAACAAATAACCTTGATCAATGTCGCATTTTTAAAAGCTTGAAGAAATACCTTATTTACGATAAAATTTGCTAAGTCACGAACAAGGCAAACCACCCGAAAGAGTGGGACGCAAAGCTTCCGGCCTAAAAGGCAAGTAGTTTATAACTAACTTAACTAATGGCAGCGGGGTTACCGATGGATTTTTGCTCTGATATGGTCAAATTTTTACACACATTTGACAAAACTATTCGGCAAACTGCTAATCTGATTTCCTCGCTCCGATGTTAGGTGACTCAAGAAAATTTTCACCGAGAAGAAGCATGGATAAACCAGTACTAAAAAACTCATTAAAATTATTTGGCTGTTTAGAGTGCATTAAGTCTCGCTCTATGTTTGGCGGTTTTGGTATTTTTGCCGGTGAAACTATGTTCGCTCTAGTAGTGAACGATAAGCTACACTTGCGTGCAAATACTGAAAATGAAAAAGAATTTAAGGAAGCCGGTCTTGAACCATATGTGTACAAGAAGCGCGGTTTTCCGGTTGTCACCAAGCATTATGCTATCCCTGATGAATGGTGGAATGACACAAATAAAATTCTCTGTCAGGCAAAACGTTCTCTCGCGGCAGCCCAACAAGATAAAGAGACCAAAAGCAATACCGGTCCTAATCGCATCAAAGACCTCCCGAACTTACGTTTAGCCAATGAGCGAATGTTAAAGAAAGCTGGCATTGATACCATTGAACAACTCTTTGACCTTGGCGCACTTGATGCTTACAAAGCTTTACAGCAAACGCATCAAGAATCATTAAATGTCGAGTTGTTATGGGCATTGGAAGGTGCGATCAGTGGTAAACATTGGTCTGTTATCACAGAACAGCGACGTACAGAGTTGTTGTCTGCGTTACCATAAATAATCAACCATAAAAGAGGCGTATCACGCCTCTTTTTTTCTCACTTATCACTTTCTTTCCCCTCCCCAACCGAATGTGCAAAAATGTTCACAATACCTTATGTCAGGCTGTGTCAAATATTGAACCCTCTCACAAAGGTGTTCATAAATGCATCAATAAGCTGTTAATTGATATTAATATTTGTAAAATCAGGCAGGTATTATTTACTGAGAGGTTGCTATGTTCTGCTCCAAGCCTTTCCCGGGTCAAACAGATCACATATTTAAAGACAAATTTTGTAAGTGGCCAAAGCTACTTCGCAGTTTGATTTTTATCAGTTTGCTGCCTCCGTTTGTGACAATGCTTTTTGTTTACAACCAGCTTGCACCGTTGCATCTGCTGTATGATATTCTTACCCTCATTGGTGCGTTTAACCTTTTGATGCTGTTTTGGGGATTGATCCTTAAGATAAGGGCTAAAAAATATTGGTATCGCAATTACCATATTGGTAAAACCATGTTGTTAGCTTTAATTCCTGTAGTGGCCTGCGGGTACTTACTAGCTACAGAACGACCTGATCCGCGGGTTGCACAGCAAGTTGAGATTCAAAGTGTTGAAATAACCACCAACTAATCGAATTATAAGAAATATTTCATAAATTCCTGAAATATTCATACCCTTAGCCCGGTCTTTGTTGCTGCGTTGGTATAGCATTGAGTTATGCCAAAACAACTACAGCAAGAAGGATCCAAAGTGCGTATTTCAACCAAGCCTCGTTATTCCTTTTCTATTAAACCATTACTTTGGCTTCAAAAACGCCATTATGGGGAAGTCTTAAACCCTGCCCTGCTGTGGGGACGGCGCCCGGCACTGTTCTGGTTAGTTGCGGGGTTCTTCGGTTTTCTCGATCGTAAATCCTCACCTATCTCTCCTATTATTCGCTCTTTAATATGTGTTCGTGTGTCGCAACTTAACGATTGTGCCTTCTGTGTTGATGCCAACGGCATGAAACTCGCCGAACGCTGCAACTCTGTCGAAAAAATCAAGGCCCTTGCCCACTGGCAACAAAGCGAATTATTCACCGAGCAAGAGCAGATTGTTTTAACCTACGTCGAAGCGATGACAATCACGGGCCAACGCGTTAGCGAAGAAATGCTCGCAGAACTTAAAAAGTTCTTTGATGAAGATAGTATTGTCGAGCTGACGGCGTTAGTGGCATTCCAGAACTTATCCGCCAAATTTAATACCGCGCTTGATGTGCCTTCGCAAGGGTTCTGCTCTTTACCTATACAAGTTGACGATGAGAAGGATTCATCAACAGCTGAATCACAAATTAAATAGCATGAGGTGTCATCATGGATAGAAAAAAGCTCCTGCTCCTCATTACGATTATCAGCCTGATAGGGCTCTGGTTCGCATTCGATCTGGGGCAATACTTCACCCTAGAACAAGCTAAGGCGCAGCAATTAGCATTAAAAGACACGATTGCCGAACAACCGTTCTTATCTAGTCTGGTGTACTTTGCCGTTTATGTGATTGTAACGGCTCTGTCACTGCCTGGTGCCGCCATCATGACGCTGTTAGGTGCTGCACTATTTGGTTTCTGGTGGAGCTTAGTACTGGTGTCATTTGCCAGCACCATTGGCGCAACCTTAGCATTCTTATTCAGCCGCTTTATTTTACGTGACTGGGTACAAACCAAATTCGGCAATCGTATTGCACCGATTAATGCCGGTATCAAAAAAGACGGGGCTTTCTACCTGTTCACCCTGCGTTTAATTCCCGTGTTCCCATTCTTTGTGGTAAACCTGTTAATGGGTTTAACCCCGCTAAGTACCCGTATGTTCTACGTTGTTAGTCAGTTAGGTATGCTGGCAGGTACCGTGGTATATCTTAATGCCGGTACTCAGTTAGGTGAAATTGAAACATTGAGCGGTATTATTTCAGCGCCTGTATTGGCCTCTCTCGCACTGCTGGGTGTGTTCCCACTCATTGCTAAGTTCATCATGAACATCATTACCCAACGTCGCGTATATGCTGACTGGCAGCGCCCCGAGCAGTTTGATCAGAATATGGTGGTTATCGGTGCGGGTGCGGGCGGCTTAGTGAGCTCTTACATTGCCGCGGCAGTTAAAGCCGAAGTAACACTTATTGAGAAACACCAAATGGGGGGGGACTGCCTCAATACCGGGTGTGTACCATCAAAAGCGATTATCCGTGCTGCGCACTCCATGGCTGAAATTTCTCGCGCCCATGAATTTGGGATCACAACTGACAAGCCACAGGTCAATTTTGAACAGGTTATGGCACGTATTCATAACGTTATCACTAAAATCGAACCCCACGACTCAGTCGAACGTTATTCCAAACTGGGGGTTAACTGTGTCAAAGGCGAAGCACAAATCCTTTCCCCATGGGAAGTGGAAGTGAACGGCAGGCGCATCACCACCCGTAATATTGTTATCGCAACAGGTGCCCGTCCATTAGTCCCTAACATTCCAGGACTGCAAGATGTTAATTACTTAACGTCTGATACAATCTGGTCGCTTAAACAGCAACCCAAACGCTTGCTAGTACTTGGCGGGGGGCCGATTGGCTGCGAACTTGCGCAGAGCTTTAGTCGATTAGGTAGCCATGTAACTTTAGTCGAAATGGCAGAGCAATTACTAATTCGCGAAGATTCAGATGCCTCGCTTTTAGTCAAAGCAAGCATGCTCAAAGACGGTGTTGATATCAGACTTGGTCATAAAGCGATCCGCTTCGAGTCAGCACCTGATCAAGGACTCACACAAGATAATGACATACAACTTCAACGCGCTTACCTGGAAAACAACGGTGAACAAGTCATTATTGAATTTGATGCCGTCATGCTTGCCCTTGGCCGCGAGGCAAATGTTCAGGGTTTTGGTCTTGAACAGCTTGGTATTACGACAACAAATCGTGGCACCGTTGAGGTGAACGATTACCTGCAAACCAAATATCCTAATATTTTTGCCGTCGGTGATGTGTCGGGGCCTTTTCAGTTAACCCACGCAGCGGCACATCAGGCATGGTATGCCGCCGTCAACGGCTTGTTTGGTCAGTTTAAGAAATTTAAAGCCGATTATTCCGTATTGCCCGCGGCGACTTACACCTCACCCGAAGTTGCCCGGGTCGGCATCAATGAAAAAGAAGCTCAAATAAAGGGTATTAACTATCAAGTTGTTACTTATGGTATCGACGATCTCGACCGGGCGATCACAGACGGCGAAGATTACGGTTTTATCAAAGTCATCACCCCGAAAGGTAAAGATAAAATCCTCGGTGCAACGATTGTCGGCAATAATGCCGGTGAGCTACTCGCTGAATTTACCTTAGCCATGCGTCACGGGTTGGGGCTGAATAAAATATTGGGAACGGTTCATCCCTACCCGACCATGAGTGAAGCCAATAAGTATACGGCAGGTGTCTGGAAACAAGCGAATGCACCACAGACGCTATTAGCTTGGGTGAAAAAATATCACACCTGGATGCGGCACCAAAAAGTCTCTGAACATAACCCGTCAGAGCCTATAAAAGCGCAAACAACCGACTCAGAAGAAACTGCAGACATAAAATCAGTGGCAGCATTAAACGAGAATAAGGACATTCAATGAAAAAACTAGTTATGGGGCTGGTACTATCGCTAGCCTCCAGTTTGGTAAGTGCAGAGCAAGCTTCCCCTCAGCAGTCTGAGCAATGGCAGCTGATTGAAAGTAAAGCGAGCGGGCAAACGGTCTATTTTAATGCCTGGGGCGGCAGTCAGGAAATTAACGACTACCTGCGTTGGTCAGCGAAGCAACTTAAAAAGCGTTACAATGTCACGCTTAAACATGTAAAAGTGGCTGATATCGCAGAAACTACCCAAAGATTACTAGCTGAAAAGACAGCCGGAAAAAATAGGGACGGCAGTGTCGATCTGGTTTGGATCAATGGCGAGAACTTTCGTTCAATGAAACAAGGAAAGTTATTGTTCGGGCCTTTTGTCGAGCAACTTCCTAACTGGCAATATGTTGATCAGCGCCTGCCGGTTTTTGAAGATTTCACCGAACCAACGGAAGGGCTAGAAGCCCCCTGGGGGGTCGGACAGCTCGTTTTCATTCATGATAAACAAACCCTGAATAACCCACCGCAAAGTTTTGCAGAGCTACTGAGCCTGGCGAAAGCATTTCCCGGTAAAGTCAGTTACCCGCAGCCACCTGAGTTTCACGGTAGCAGTTTCTTAAAAGCTGCTTTAATTGAACTGACGGATGATAAGCCCGCTCTTTATCAACCCATTGTTCTGAATAAAGATAAAGCACGCTTTGACCGCGTCACGGCACCATTATGGCAGTACCTTGACCAGCTTCATCCGGTTGCCTGGCAACAAGGTCAGCGTTTTCCGTCAGGTACAACCGAAACCATTCAGTTATTGGATGATCAGCAGCTACTATTAGCTATAACATTCAACCCTAATGCTGCGAATGCTGCGATTGAACACGGTACGTTGGCAGAAACAGCCCAGGCTTATGCTTTCGACCAAGGGGCACTATCAAATATTCATTTCCTCGCCATTCCATGGAACGCATCAGCGAAAGAAGGTGCTCAGGTTGCAATTAACTTTTTGCTAAGTCCTGAAGCACAGGCACGTAAAGCAAATACCAGCATCTGGGGCGATCCTTCGGTATTGAAAGAAGAGGCACTGAATAGTGGCAGCCGGGGTTTCGCATTATTTAAACCCGTTGCCGAGCCTCACCCAAGCTGGCTGACAGCAATTGAACAAGAATGGCAGCGTCGGTACGGGCATTAGTTATAGAAAGTAGAGAGTAGAGAGTAGAGAGTAGAGAGTAGAGAGTAGAGAGTAAAACTAGAAACTAGTCCCCTTTCACACAAGTTTTTACTAGTTTAAGCACGTCATCGAGGAACGAGATATCCGGGATCCAGCTCTAACCATGTGCGTCTTAGATTCCGTATAAGTTCGTTCCTCACTTTACGGAATGACGATGGTTGGTGACTGAACTGTTCAAAACCTCTGTGTTAAGTGCTAGAAACTAGAATACGAGTGTCGAGATCCTGCAACCTCGGCACTCTGTTCTCATAATTCATCAGGAAGACCAGTGATACGCATGCAACTATTATTTTTATACAGCACTCAAGTCACTCACGCTTTGAGCCTGCCATGATCCGTTTGCTTTACCTGGCAACCATTGTGATATGCGCACTGCCCTTACTTCCCGGGGTAATTGGCATTGCGGTTCCGGCTTTTTCCTGGTTACCCGCACTTGGCTTAGATTTCCCGAATCTGTCTGCATTTTCCTCGGCCTTGCAGTGGCCTGGTCTTGGCCAGTCCATATTGCTCACACTGTTTTCTGGTGTCGGCAGTACTGTGTTGGCAACCACATTTTGCTTTCTGATTTTACAGGCGAACTGGAACAGTTCGCGCTGGCAGCGAATTGAGCATCTGATCGCTCCCATGCTGGCGCTGCCTCATGTCGCATTTGCCATTGGTTTTGCGTTTACATTTTCCCCGACAGGATGGTTATTCCGCGTTGCTGAAACCGCAGGCATCGACACGGCGTCACTGTTCGCTCTCATCCAAGATCCGTATGGCATCGGGCTGATGCTGGCGCTGGCAATTAAAGAAACCCCTTTCCTATTGTTAATGAGCGTTTCAGTACTCCATCAAATACAGTTCAACCAATTACAGGCTGTTGCTTCCGGTCTAGGCTACAGCCACAGCGAGAGCTGGCTAAAAGTCATTTTGCCTCAGTGGCTACCTAAAATGCGAATGCCTATCTACGCCGTATTAGCTTATGGCTTGTCCGTGGTTGATATCGCCATGATCTTAGGCCCATCACGCCCGCCAACATTAGCGATATTAGTCTGGCAATGGTTTAATGAACCCGATCTTACCCAGATCCCCCGGGCCGCTGTCGGTGCCATCATATTACTTGTGCTTTCTTTCGGCGTATTAACACTGGCTCGTCTGATTGAATGGCTACTTTTCGATGTTAAGCGGCAATGGCAATATTCAGGTCCGTCATCCAAAAAGAATAAGATATTTTTATCAGGCGTTCACTTGCACTGGCCCTTTACGATGGTACCTGTCATCGTGGTACCAGTACTGTTCATCTGGTCTTTTGCCCAACGGTGGCGCTTTCCTGATCTGCTGCCAAGCCGCTATAGCACACGTTTCTGGCAACAAGAAAGCGAATCATTAATACAATTGGCATCTAATAGTATTTTACTGGCACTTAGCAGTGCATTTATCGCATTAGTGCTGGCTATCGGCTGTCTGGAACACCGACAAAAGTACCAGCGAGGAATCCCAACCTGGCTTATCGCCTTACCGATGGTGATCCCGCAGCTTTCTATTTTGTTCGGCATTCAGGTTTCCACTTTCTTGTTTACTGGGCAGCACTATTGGTTTTGGGTGATATGGAGTCACGTTCTTTTCGTTTTTCCATATCTTTATCTGGCATTAGACGGTCCATGGCGAACCTATGATATTCGTCTGGACCAGTCAGCCCGCAGTTTAGGCTTAAGCGCGTGGTCTGCCTGGTGGCGAGTAAAGCGTCCGCTCATGATGCCTGCTATCTGGCTGGCTCTTGCCGTTGGGATGAGCGTGAGCCTGGCGCAGTATCTACCAACCCAAATCTTAGGCGCGGGACGTATCTCGACTTTAACAACCGAAGCCGTAGCATTAGCCAGCGGGCAAGATCGCCGAGTCAGTGCTATTTACGGATTATTACAAGGGTTACTACCTTTAGTTTTCTTTACCCTGGCGCTTATTGCCAGTCGCCTATCGGGAAACTATTCCCGTCGCAGTCAGCAACAACGGAGTACCGACACGGATGACCTTATCTGTGGAAAACCTCACTATAAGTAATGGCACTACGCCGCTTATTTCGTCAGTGACCTTTACCGTCAATCAAGGTGAGGTATTAACCTTAATGGGGCCAAGTGGCTGCGGTAAATCCAGCCTGCTCAGTGCGGTTGCTGGCCATTTAAGCCCGACGTTTGCCCTGCAAGGCCAAATTTCGCTGAATAACAGTTCAATGAATGAACTAGAACCGGATCAGCGACGAATTGGAATCCTGTTTCAGGATGATCTGCTCTTTCCTCACCTGAACATATGGGAAAACCTAGCCTTCGGCCTGCCCCGGCAAATAAAGGGAAGTAACCGGAAAAAACACGCCATTTTGACCTTGGCACAAATTGGATTGGAAGAAATTGCATATCATATGCCAACAGAAATCTCAGGCGGTCAACGAGCCCGCATCAGCCTGATGCGTACCTTATTGGCGAAACCTGAAGCGGTTTTACTTGATGAGCCTTTCAGCAAATTAGATAAGGAATTACGAACCGCTTTCCGGCAATTTGTCTTTGAGCAAATAAAGGCACAGAATATTCCAGCGCTGATGGTCACCCATGACGATGACGATATCCCCGATGGTGGTAATGTATTACGCTGGCCCTGGAATAAGGAGACTCGTCATGATTGATCGTTATACCATTAAAATGATCCGCAGGCCTTTACAATCGGCTGCAGCCCTACCGGATAAAATTGGGATCACAGCCAATCAGGTAACAATAACCGGATTCTTGCTGGGATTACTGGTGCTGCCTGCCCTCGCCTTTCAGCAATATGACTGGGCTTTGGCTTTTATTCTCATTAACCGATTGTTTGACGGTTTAGATGGCGCAATAGCCCGTAAACAAGGCATAACTGATTGCGGTGGTTTCCTTGATATTACCCTGGATTTTCTTTTCTATTCCATGGTGCCATTTGGCTTTGTTCTGGCCGATCCTGGCGCTAATGCCGTTGCTGGTGCATTTTTGATTTTTGCCTTTATCGGTACGGGATCAAGTTTCCTCTCTTTTGCCATAATGGCAAGCAAGCTCAATATCGAAAACCTGGTCTATAAACAAAAATCGCTTTACTACATTGGCGGCCTGACCGAAGGCACAGAAACAATTGCCTGTTTCATCTTGTTCTGCCTCTTGCCACAGCATTTCTCAACTATAGCCTGGATATTCGGTAGCTTGTGCTGGGTTACAACAGCCACACGGATCTGGGCAGGCTATCAGACGTTGAGAGATTAAAAAATTGATCGAACCCGTTATTGTTATCATAACGGGTATCTTCAACCGCATCATTAGCCGTTCAGAGAAAATATTCAATATCAGAACTAACGCATCCATTCGCGGTGTAACTGTTCGCTGTCACCCAAATAATCGAGTAACCAATCAAGTGCCGGATTCGAATTTTCGGTGTTCCAGGCTAGGCAACACGGACTGACCGGCGGTTTATTGACTAATTGCTTTTCCACCAGCTCTCCAGTCTCAATACGGGGCATCGCCATATGCGCAGGCACCACACATACGCCTAACCCTGCCTTTAAACACTGCAGGGCACTGTGCCAGTTTGGCACCATAATACGACGCTGGTTATCCATCAACCAGGTTACGCGTTTAGGCAAGGTTCTAGATGTATCTTCAATACAGATGGCAGGATACTGCGCAAGCTCATCAGGCCCAAGTTTATGCTCACTCTTCGCTAACGGATGATCTTTGCAGACCACAAACTTCCAGGATAGTGTCCCCATATCGCGGTAAGCGAAATATCCACCAACAGGAACTGCGGCTGTTGCACCGATCGCAATATCAGCACGACCATCAGCCAACGCATCCCAGACACCATTGAACACCTCCATGGTCAAATGCAGCTCGACATCGGGAAAAGCCTGATAAAAATCACGCACCAAGGTATTAACCCGACTTTCACGCACAACTGTATCTAATGCAACCGAGACACTTTGCGACCAACCGTTGGCTACCCGCTGGGTCTGTAAACGCATCTGTTCCATCTGTTTGATCAGATTGCGTGCTTCTTCGACAAAATACTCGCCGGCAGCGGTTAATTTCACCTGCCTGTGCATACGGACAAATAAATCGACAACTAATCGCTCTTCTATTAACCGAACGGTATAGCTAATTGCACTTGGCACTTTGTGTAGTTCTTCTGCGGCAGCAGAAAAGCTGCCGCGCCTAGCAACAACATCAATAACTTGGAGATCATTGTACGAAAACATATCAAATCAATTTTTTTGAAAGCAATGTTGAAATATTACCGTTTCACAGTAAGGAAAACCACAACTACACTTGCAAGCAATGTTATTTCAATAAAGTTAAACCATAATGAAAAACCAACCATCTAAAGTCACCCTAAGCTGGTTTGCCTGCCTAAGTATGTTAGGTTTTCTGGCGACAGACATGTATTTACCGGCATTTTCGACTATTCAAGAAGATTTTAGCACCACACAGTCACTTATTGGATTATCTCTAAGTATATTCCTTTTGGGTATGGCGCTTGGTCAACTGGTCTACGGCCCGTTATCGGATCGAGTTGGCCGTATCAAAGTTCTTTTGGGTGGTATGACCCTATTTAGCATCGCATCAGTACTATGTGCTTTTGCTCCAACTGTCGAACTGTTCCTGGCTGCACGTTTTACTCAAGCTCTAGGCGCCTGTAGTGCCACCGTTATCTGGCAGGCTGTTGTCGTTGACCGCTACGAAGGTAAGGTATCAGAGCGTATTTTCGCGACGATCATGCCACTTGTCGCTTTATCCCCGGCTCTTGCCCCACTGGCCGGCGCACTGCTTGAAGGTCAATTCGGCTGGCGTAGCATCTTTATTTCATTGGTAGGTTTTGGTGCTGTTTTAGCCGTTATGACACTAAAAGAGGTCGAAAGCGCACCTATAAGCAAAACAAATGAAAAGACAGCCATTCAATTACGTCGTGATTATAAGCAAATTCTAGGTTCAAAAAAATTCATCGGAAATATGCTTATTTTTGCTGCTTGTTCTGCCGCATTCTTTGCCTACCTGACGGGATCTCCTTTTGTAATGGGAGCGATGGGTTATTCAGGTGCAGATATCGGCCTGAGTTATGCGCCACAAACTGTTGGCTTCATTATCGGTGGCTATGGTTGTCGTACCCTACTGAACCGCTTCGAAGGCAAACAGATTTTGCCTTGGTTATTAAAACTGTTTTTCGCAAGTGTGTTGGTCATGTTCCTTATTTCAACCAATACTGAGCCAACGACTATCTGGCCGATCCTTATTCCATTCTGTTTCCTTGCTGCTGCCAACGGTGCGATTTATCCCATTGTTGTTAGTCAGGCACTGGAAGACTTCAAAAACTGCAGTGCTACTGCAGCAGGATTGCTGAATTTTCTGCAAACCATTATCTGTTTTGCGGCAAGCGGCATTGTCTCTGCTTTCACGGCAAAAGGCTTAATAACGATAACGACAGTAATGCTAGCTGCAGGTTTTATCGTAATAATCGGTTTTGCATTTGTGGTGCAGGCACGTCGTCAGACAGTGCAACAGGTACAAACTGCATAGTTGCACCACCAAAGCGCTAAATTTGCATAATTAGTTGAGGTTGCCTTTGAGCAGCCTTTTTTTTACCCTAGAAGCCTCATTTTTCTAAAGCGTCAATATGACTAAATTCCCGCAACCACCACCCTCCCCCCGGCATAAACCCATACAATTAAGCAGCAATTAGCAAATATACGGCAGCTTATGACTAGTTTTATTTTCATAAGTCAGTCAATATTTATTCAATCGCGCACCTTTCAAGCTTCAGGATTCCAGTTATATAAACAGACCAATCAATACTGCGACGAAAGGAGAGAAATGATTACCAACCAATCACATAGGTGTGATAGGCACTATTGAAAATGGTTTGTTCACGTGCTTATCATTTCCTGATTACTATGATGGGCTCAGTGATTAGTCAAAAATATCACCATAAATATATAAACGTTGGATTATTTGTTTCATTGACAACACCTAACTAATTGAGCGGTCAAACCAGTTATTAACGCTGAATAACGAACAATTGATATACAAAAATGCAACAAAATCGATTTTTTATACGTTTTTCTTGCATAAGAACCCATTATGGGTAGTATGAACCCCTGGTGACAATTAATGCAGCATATTGGCATGAGTATTCAAGTAAGCGGTATCAACAAATTCTATGGAAACACGCAGGTTCTTCACGATGTGAATTTCACCTGCCACGCAGGAGAGACCCTCGTGTTGTTAGGTCCAAGTGGTGCAGGTAAAAGCTCACTACTGCGGGTACTGAACTTACTGGAAACGGCAAACAGCGGTGAACTGAATATCGCCAACGAGGCATTTAACTTCGCCACTGAAGTACAAGAAAAGGATGGCTTAAGACTACGTCGTAAGGTTGGCATGGTTTTCCAACAATATAACCTGTGGCCACACATGACTGTTCTGGAAAATTTAGTGGAAGCCCCAGTGAAAGTTGCTGGCATGAATAAAGAAGACGCACATAAAGAAGCAATGAAAATTCTTGCGACGCTGCAACTGGCAGACAAAGCGGATGCCTGGCCGATGCAACTTTCTGGCGGTCAGCAGCAACGTGTTGCGATTGCCCGAGCTTTAATGATGAAACCTGATGTACTGCTTTTTGACGAGCCGACAGCGGCATTGGATCCGGAAATCACCAATCAAATCGTCCAGATCATTAACGAACTAAGTGAAACCGGCATTACTCAAATTGTAGTCACTCATGAAGTTGATTTTGCAAAAAAAATTGCAAGTCATGTTCTGTACCTTGAAAAGGGATACATAGTAGAACATGGCACAAAAGAGGCGTTCCATACGCCAGCAACCCCTGAATTTGCGGAATACCTGACTCACTGATGAATAGCTAATTTGTATAGCCTTTGGCGATTCAGATATTCCTATAAATTGATATGACACCTTTTTTATTTCTATTAACCCAGATATTTCAGCAGCCGTAACAATGCCTAGTCTCTTCTTAAAAAAGAGCCTGCTGAAAGCTGATTTTTCATTAAATAATGTTTGATGAAAAACAATAACGCACGGAGTATCGCAATGAAAAAAATTTTATTAGCAACGTTAATTGGCCTGGCTTCAGCTAATGCAGTTGCACAGGAAGAGATAAAGTTTGCGATGGAAGCGACTTATGCACCATTTGAATTCGTTGATGAAAACAATCAAATCCAAGGTTTTGACGTTGATTTAGCGAACGCGTTGTGTGAAGAAATCAAGGCAAAATGTTCTTTCCATAATCAAGCATTCGACAGCCTAATTCCTGCGTTAAAGTTCCGTCGTTACAACGCTGCTATTTCTGCCATGGACATCACTGAAGCCCGTAATAAGCAAGTTAGCTTCACCGATGCGTACTATGATAATGCTGCGGCATTTATTGCACTCGATGACAACGTTACCGATCAGGCCGACCTTAACGGCAAGCGGGTTGGTGTACAAAACGGGTCAACACACCAAAGCTATCTGCTTGAACAAATGGCAAGCGTAACCGCAGTGCCATATGCAAGCTATCAGGATGCCTTCATTGATATGCAAAATGGCCGTATCGACTCTGTCTTTGGTGATACTGCTGTTGTCGCTGAATGGTTTAAGACCAACGATAAGCTAAGCTACGTCGGTCAACCAGTCACCAATACGGCATATTTTGGCAACGGCTTTGGTATTGCAATTAACAAAGACGATCAGGAGTTGGTTGATAAGCTGAATACTGCACTTAAAACAGTAAAAGCAAACGGCCAATACCAGATTATTTTCGATAAGTATTTCGGTAAGTAATATGGCGTTTTCGGGTTACTCTTTGTCGCTCGTAGAAGCAAGCTGGATGACCATTCAGCTTGCATTTACCAGCTTATTGGTTGGCTTAGTGCTAGCGGTTTTGTTTGCAGGTGGCGAGATGTCACGTCAGCGCGCAATTTTTTGGCCGACGACGGCACTTGTAACCGTTCTTCGTGGTTTGCCTGAACTATTAGTGGTGCTGTTCATCTTTTTCGGCTCAGGTCAGATCTTCTTTATGATCACGGGTGACTATGTCGAAATCAGCCCATTTTTATCAGGTGTCATCGCGCTGTCTTTAATTTTTGCCTCTTATGCTGCGCAAACATTGCGGGGGGCATTAAAAGCGGTTTCAAATGGTCAGCGGGAAGCCGCGAGTGCATTAGGGATCAGCCGCTTTCATGGTTTTACACGCATTGTTTTACCACAGGCGATTAGACATGCCCTACCCGGATTAACCAACCAATGGTTAGTGCTGTTAAAAGATACCGCATTAGTTTCACTGATCGGCGTCACCGATCTGCTTAAACAGGCACAGTTAACGTCGGCTGCCACGCACGAAAGCTTTACTTGGTATGCGAGTGCGGCTGCGATTTATTTGATTATTACTTTATTAACCCAACGTGCAGTCAAAATGATTGATAAAAAATTCACCGTTCAAGGCCTTAACGCACCACAAGGAGCGAGCGCATGAATGAACAGCATGTCTGGAAAATGCTTGAAGGCCTGCTCACCAGTATTGAACTAACCGTCGTTTCACTGTTTGTGGGTTGTATTATTGCAATCTTTATGACATTAACGTTAATCATGCGAACAACAGGTATTCACTGGCTGAGCCGTGGAGTCATTACATTATTCACCGGCACACCATTATTGGTGCAAATCTTTTTGGTGTATTACGGGCCTGGGCAATTTGAAATAGTACGTGAAAGCATGTTGTGGATCTGGCTAAGTCAACCTTGGTTCTGTGCCATGCTTGCACTGGCATTGAATACCGCCGCATACAGTACACAACTGTTTAAGGGTGCCTTTGATGCGGTTCCATCCGGCCAATGGCAAGCTTGCCGGGCGTTGGGGATGGATAAGGTGGCAACATTAAGAGTCTTACTGCCTTTTGCCATTCGTCGAGCAGTTCCGGCTTATTCAAATGAAGTGATTCTGCTGTTTAAAGGGACTTCTCTGGCGAGCACAATTACGATTATGGATATCATGGGCTACGCGCAGCGTATTAATGCACAGACCTATGACACATTAGTCGTCTTTGGTGTTGCCGGCGCATTTTACCTGACGGTTAACGGCGTTCTGACTCTGGTATTTCGTAAAGTCGAAAAAAAAGCCTTAGCATTTGAAAACGCACATTAGCACCTATCCTGATTCGATAATCCCCTTATCCAGTTATCAAGCAATATCGTAAAGCCAGTAGCTAGCCGCTATTGGCTTCGTCGTTCAGGCACAAGCTTAACCCTGAATTGGTGGAAAAATCACAGCAGCGCGCCCTGCCAAGCCAATATCAAGCCAAATTAGGATGTTGAAGGCGCAGAGTCTACCGTTTACAGTAAAATTTCCCCCTAAAGCTATTATTACACTTCTAATAGTCGTCAGGCTGACTTAAGATATTCAGGTAACATTAATAAGGCAGCAACCTATGAGCTTTAGTGACCATTTAGATAATTTCATCAAACAACGCGATCAGCGACCTCAGTCTTCAACTCGGCAGTCTTATCGCCGCCAGCCTGCGATACAAGACGCGACAGGTCAGAGTAAGGCGCGCGAAGCCATTGCAAAAGCACAGGATGACGCTTCGGTACGTGCAACAATTGAAACTAAAGAACCTCATGTCCGTATACATGGCCGTTGTGTCACGGAACAAGAAGCCTATAACCTAGAATTACAACAAGTGCCGCCGACACCCGTCAGTCAATCAAGACTGGATTATATCCAGCAGTTAAGAAAAGACTTGAAGCTTAGAAAGCCCTCTGACTAAGAACCGATCAAGCTGGTAACGAACTGGTTTGATTATACTCTCCAAAAAAAAATTCATCGCACTACTTTCAAAGCGCCAACTTAAGCATACCTGTCATCATTCCTCAGTGATTGGAAAAAACATCCACAGGAAGAGTCATTTTTAACGCCGTTTGCTTATATCCAAGTAACCTCAAGATGCTCGTTTTGGCGAGATTTGAGGTTACCTTGGGCATATTCTTCTCTTCATTATCTCGTATATTGCTTTCTCTTTAATCATAGTCTCTCGCCAATACTGTATAATTATTAAACAAAATCACACCTATATTAAAAATATCTAATTTTTTATCATTAAAAATATACGAACAAACATAAAGAAATTTGACGACTTAACGTACAATTATTACATGTTTCATAGCGTTAATAACGCCAACTCGCCAAGCAAAGACAAACGCATTGCAATTAACAATATTATTACAACCAATTCCCGGTAACATTCATCTTTTCCGAATGATAGCTGCAATACACAACAACCTAAGACATTGAAATTATGACGCATTAACATACATCTGGCGGCTTAGTACGACTCACCCCATCAATTAATACACATAATTATCCAAATTATCTCGCCTTGAACCTAACATCAAAAACAATACAATTGACACCAACATAATATACAAAATCAATAACCGAAATTAATAAATAAACCAGGTAGCATACATTAAAAATATAAGCATCTGTGCGCAGCTACACTATTAATCAAACAAAAGCAATATAGGCACAGGGCATTTTAGCCGTTAAAATTAGCCATTAAGAAAAGTATGAAAAGACAGAATAATGAACTCAAATATTCAAATTAACGAGCTCGAATCCTTGCTCATTGCGATTGTCGTGCTTTTTCTTGGCTACTTTATTAATAGCAAGGTTAAAGTACTTAGAAAATATAATATTCCTGAGCCTATTGTAGGCGGCCTGATTATTGCCGTGATAATCGCTGTTATTCATCAACAAGGTGTTGATATTACATTTAAGCTGAGCATTAAAAACACACTGATGCAGATGTTTTTTGCCACCGTGGGTTTAGCTGCAAGTTTCAAACTGCTTGCCCAAGGTGGTTCTCGTGTTTTCCTGTTTTTAGGCTTAGCCACCGTATATATTATCATCCAGAATGCTGTCGGTGTTGGTCTAAGCACTGTGCTTGGCCTTGATCCGCTGCTTGGTCTGATCGTCGGTTCAATCACGTTATCCGGTGGACATGGTACCGGAGCTGCATGGTCACAAACGTTCGCATCAGATTTTGGCCTGCACACTCTTGAGCTATCAATGGCTTCTGCGACCTTTGGTTTAATGGTTGGGGGAATCATTGGCGGCCCTATTGCCCAACGTCTGATCAACAAATATAAACTGGAATCCTCATTTGGTGACGGCGAGCACCACCATATTAAGCACCCGGATCTCGTCACCTACAGTGATCATGAAGAAGACCGAATTACGTCAAAAAATAGCATCGAAGTACTCTTCATTTTACTCGTCTGTGTAGCGGGCGCGGTGCATATCAAAACGTTTGTAGATAGCTTTGACGTGGCATGGTTACGCATCCCTAATTTTGTTTATGCCCTCTTTGTCGGCGTTTTCATTACCAACCTTTGTGAAACCACTAAGCTTTACAAGATCAACAAAGAAACCGTTGATGCACTAGGAACAATATCGCTCTCATTATTCCTGGCAATGGCATTAATGAGCCTGCAACTCTGGGACTTATTAGAACTAGCACTGCCAATGTTGGTTATTCTTGCATTCCAGACTGTGGCGCTCGGTTTATTTGCCTATTATGTGACTTTCAGGGTTATGGGGCGCACGTATGATGCAGCAGTCATCGCCGGAGGCCATTGTGGCTTCGGAATGGGTGCAACACCGACCGCAGTTATGAATATGGGCTCTTTGGTTTCACGTAACGGCCCTTCACCACAGGCCTTTATGGTGGTACCTATTGTTGGTGCATTCTTTATTGATATTGCCAACCTGATAGTTCTTCAGGGCTACCTCACCTTCATTCAATAACCTTACGCACCACCGAGGGTGTGACGTTGTCACTCCCTCCATATCAAACCACTTCAACTTTCTATTTCTCCTGCTATAAGCAAGATACTGATGATCCTCACCTAACGCGTTATCTAATTTAGTCCTATTATTTATATGTAACCATTAAAGTCGACAATATGGTTGCGACTGCTTCTGTGTCAGAAAATAATTGAATTATGAAGACAGCGGTTAATGGTTATTGGCATCAACGCTAGACAGAACGTATGGAGTATTAAGATGTTAGGTGAAAATCATGCACTCTTCATTGAGTTCCCTGAAATGAAAAATAAAATCCACCAGCTCAAAATGGCGGATGAAAACTTCAAATCAATGTCAGACAGATATCATAAACTCGATCATGTTATACGAGGGTTAGAATGTAATAATGTACCTACCGAAGATCAGCATTACACTCAGCTCAAAATGGAACGTGCACAGTTAAAGGATAAAATATACAGCGCTTTAAATAACTAACATCTGTATGAGTAACATCTCCCATCCAAAGCCCGGTGATTTAACCGGGCTTATTAATGGATGCGAATATATTTTATATCAGGTTACTTGGGTATATACGAAATCCGCCAGTGGACAATGGACTTCACTATACCCATGAAATCCATTGAGGTAGCAGAATACCGGGGCCGTTCTACAGGCACCGCTCTTATTCACTCGTTTTATATTCCACGTAAAGCTGTGGTGCTCCGTTACGATCTCCATCGTATGATTCTGCAACCCGTTCACCGGATCCGCTGACGATTATTACGATCGAGTTACCGCTTGTCCATCCTTCACGGTCGACGACTTCCTGAACCAGTGATTTAATATTTGGTGTTCTCTGGTTCAAACCAGCCTCACCTCTAGATGACCATGGTGCAGGTTCCCAGGATACTGAGGCCGACGTACGTTTCCTAGACGAGATGTTTTCATCTTCTTCCCGGAAAGTTGCAGCATTGTCTGTTGCTTCTGCCACAAAAGTTAATGATGTCGTATCAGAGTTCGTTTCGTCCGTCTGAAACTGGATATAAGCATTGGTAATTGTTGCCTTCGCTGGAATGGTCATAGCATTGAAGCGCATGCCGACAATCTGGTCCCTCTTGTCATAGACGAGTTCTAAATCACTACTGTCAATGTCCACCCTACCACCATCTTTCTCTTCAGCATCATCTGAAGAGCCTTCGACAGATTTGCTCACCACCTGTTCACCCACTTCTGGAACGTCTGGAACATCTGGAACATCTGGAACATCTGGTTTATCCGTTGGCGGTAAAGTGGCATCAAATGGAAACTTCTGATAATCGCTAGGTTTTGCCGTAGTAGGTATTGCCCCGATAGCCCCTGTTGCTCCTGATAGAATAGAGCCTATAAGTATTCCATTCGAGCACATACTGTTCCCGGACTCGCTTATAGCATTGATATTTCGACAAGTAACCGGGACGGCCTTAGCCGTCGCTGGGCTATTATCCGCCAGAATGAAATCCTCCATTTTAAAAACCTCAGAACCTGGCTTCAATGCCCAGTACTCTTTGTCGCGATCAACCACGTCTAATTTAAAATTGACAAATTTCGGATCAGTACCGCGCTTAGGAGTGTCTCCTATACTATTCTGTTCAATACCTTTAAGCTCTCCCACCGTATCCTCGTCATCCACCAAAGGTTCATTATCCTGGGTATTGACCTTCCAATATAAATTTCCGTCAATCAGTTGGTTTACACCTAGATTGTAGGATTTATTGATTTCACCGTTAACCATCACCACGATATTATTGGCAAACGTGCTGCCATCCGGCTTGGCTGGCGTCGGAACTATCCCTTTATATGAATTCAGCATTACTAACGTGTTCTGATAATAGTGGACATTACGTGTCGCATAATCACTGCCTGCCTGCTTGAACATCTTTCCATAACCAAATTCTCCACCACCATTCCAGCTGTTTATACCGCTCTTACGATTAACAGGGTGATCACGAAGTAGGGTCACCACATTGCGGTAAAATAGTAAGGGGCCTGCCATTTCTACCGTATCCTGGCCCACAGCCACTACCGTCAGGCAATTCCTGATATAGTTGTGATCAATCACAATTTGCCGAATATTGGCAGTGCCGCCGTTTTTAGCTGCACCTTCAATCTCAAACGCATCATCACCGCAGTTTTCAAGGCGGTTATGATGGACAAAGATTCGATCTTCACCGTTGTTGGTACCTATCAGGTCCTGCCCTGAACCACGTATCAAATTCCAGGATATAACCCAACCTTCCGTTCCGCCTTCTAAATTAATTGAAGTGCCACGGGCGCGATTGGCAGGCGTGGGGTCGTCCTTCATATCACTCCAATAAATCCAGTAAGGTGCATCGCCGAGGATCCGAGATTGAGTGACGGTAATATCATGTACATTAGAGGAGGCAGTTGTAATTGCAGTATCACCCATCCAGACCGTAATGCCCTCAAACACCACGTGGTGGGCATCTGACTTAAGCTCAATACTATCTTGTGCTTGATTAACGGTAAGATCTTTGAATGTCAGATAAGATCCCGTGACTATTAGCGTATTAGATTCCTGGGACAACACTATCTGATAGTTGCTCGGATCGGCATTTTCAGCTGAAAACACTTCTCCGTAGCGAGCCTCCGCGTTTCTCATCGCAGTCGTCTTTGACAGACGAATATGGCATCTTCCATCAATTTCAATGGTGCCGGGACCGACATAAAATTTACTGCTACTGCCCTCATATTTATCTGTAGTAGCTCGAAAATGGTCAACGTCCAGATATGGAACTAATTGTACCCGCTCGTTTTCATAACCTGGAATACCCAACACATACGCGTAAGCTTCATTGTCATCACAGCCAATCTTGGAGCGATATTCACCAAGTTGAGCATTCACTAATTCCCAATCGCTATTGCCTAAAACTCGAAATTCTGGGTAACCAGAATCAATTACGGCGCTCTCACCTGGCGCGGATGCAATCACAATAGGTGACTTTGCTGTACCGCTAACCTCGACTTCGACGGTTTCAAAATAGCTTCCGGTTCGCAAATATAATGTATCTCCTGGCTGTAATTTCTTAACGGCGTAATTAACACTGGAGAAGGGCTTATCCATGGAGCCATCATTGTCATTGTCACCATCTGTCGCAACGTAGTAAGTTGCGGCCCAGGCAGAAGAAATGCTGGCGAGAAAAACTACTACGAAGCAGCAGCTTACAAAAAGACTCTGTTGTCTGCTCATGATTTTATTTCCTGCAGTAACATGATAAAAAATCGTTGCTGGTACTCTCGTGATTGAGCCTTGGAAAGGCACAACACGGGGGACTATTGTCTAGGACAAAGAATAGTCTTGATCTAAGAGTAAACAAGTAAGAAGAGTGAGAATCCGAAATTATATTGCTCTGACAATTAGTAGGCCAACATCACAACGAATTTCTCATCTAGACTCGATTTTGCTCTTTGTTAGCCTAATGGCAGGGCGTACTGCCTGAATCACTAAACACCTTGCCTTCGACCGGGATAAACTCCCATTCGTAGCTCCCGGGATTCAGCGTCAATTTGATAACACCATGCGTATCGCCGTCATGAACCTCACTGTTAGGTGCAATCTCGGATTCGGGGATCGTCACAACATTCACTCCCCCCGTTCCCACGACAAACTGCCGAATACCTTGCAGGGTATCTATGGCGCCATTCACATCTTGTGGGGCAAAACGCTCATAGCCGTGGCTATGGCCACTAATAACAAGCTCTGCTCCGGCATCGTATAACATTTGCCAGAAATCACTTAACCCTGGATTATTTCCAATATGGCCGGAGCTAAACCGAGGTTGGTGCCAGATTGCTAGTGTACAAGTACTTGGATGTTTCAATAAATTGGCCTGCAGCCATAGGCCTTGGGGAGAATCACTCTCGCAACCGCCTACTTTATGACATTCAGAGTTGAGGACAATGATGTGCCAATCACCAACATCGTAGCTGTAATATCCCTTGCCAAGCTCACCCGCTGCCGGACCAAAGTATTCGAAATAATCTGCAGCGCCGATCGTTTCATGTTCATGATTGCCAGGCGCCGGACGTGTACGGTGCTTATGACGCCCCCATGTCTGATCAAAACAATCAGCAAACTCTTCTATCGTTCCGTTGCCATGCACATTATCGCCAGCGGTAAAAACCGTACCGGCTATGTTGTCTAGCAAACTTGCTGTTGCTCCATTATCAACGCCAACACATTCTCCAATGTCGCCAGCACCTACCAACACGGGTGGGCTTGGTACAAGGCTGAATTCTGTGGCGCTTATCGCGTTACCTTTCAAATCGCTTACAGTAATTGGCCCCGAGGCATCACCGGGGGGGACTGTGGCATAAATTGTGTTGCCTGATGCCACCCTGAACGTGGACGAGATCCCGTTGAAAGCCACGTTTATAGCTTCTCTAAAATTGCTACCTGTAATTTCCACCACCGATGCAACCTGAGCACTAGCCGGCGTAAAAAACGTAATTTCAGGTGGTTCCACAAGATTATCCTCACCGCCGCGGTACTCGACATGGAGTAAAGGTGCCGCAGCGGACTTACCTTCAAACGACTCCGCTACGCGCTCACCTATTCCTGAGATAATAATCGCCAAGGAGTTGCCGCTCACCCATTCTGGCTGATCCACAATCTCCTGAATAATAGGCGCGATGTCAGGTGTCCGCTGGTCAGGTCCAGCTTCTCCCACCGTAGTCCACGGCGGCGGAAACCACGATACGCTGTTAGACGTCCTCTTTCTCAATGAGACATTTCCTTCAGATGAAGTAAACGTGCTGGCATTGTCGGTAATTTCGGCCTCTATCGCGAGCAACGTTGTATCCGAGTTAGTCTCATCTGCCTGCAGCTGAATATAGGCTCGCTCTATACTGGCCCCCTGCGGCATGGTCACTCCGTTGAAACGCAGGCCGACAGTCTGTTCGCTGCCATCATAGACGAATTCCAGATCAGCGCTCGTCAGCCTTATTCTGCCAGACGCTATTTCTTCCGCATCATCGCTACTCGCAGCCACGCGCACATCCAGCGTGGTTGCCGCTTCCCCAACCGTCACCGTGATCTGGGCGCTGCCTGCCAGCCCCCCGGTGTCGCTCACCGACGCGGTGATGGTGTGGTTGCCCTCCGACAGGCTGCTGGTCGAGAACGCGCCGCCAGTGCCGATGGCACCGTCCAGGCTAGAGCTCCACGCCAGGCTGCTGCCCAGGTCGCCATCCTCGGCGTCGGTGGCCGTACCGCTGAAGGTGACCGTATCACCAACCGCGAAGCTGGCGTTGCCGGCCGGGGCCGAGACCCCCACCGTCGGGGCGGTGTTCGCCGTGACCACCGTCACCGTTACCGTGATCTGGGCGCTGGCTGGCTGCCCCTCGCTGTCGCTCACCGACGCGGTGATGGTGTGGGTGCCCGCCGACAGGCTGCTGGTCGAGAACGCGCCGCCCGTGCCAATGATACCGTCCAGGTTTGAGCTCCACCCCAAGCTGCTGCCCAGGTCGCCATCCTCAGTGTCATTGGCCGTGCCGCTAAAGGTGACCATATCACCAACCACGAAGCTGGCGTTGTCGGCCGGGGCCGAGATCCCCACCGTCGGGGTGATGTTCCCCGTGCCCACCGTCACCGTGATCTGGGCGCTGGCTGCCAGCCCCCCACTGTCGCTCACCGACGCGGTGATGGTGTGGGTGCCCACCGACAGGCTGCTGGTCGAGAATGAGCCGCCCGTACCGATAGTGCCGTCCAGGTTTGAGCTCCACGACAGGCTGCTGCCAAGGTCGTCATCCTCAGTGTCGTTGGCTGTGCCGCTGAAGGTGATCGCATCATCAGCCGCGAAGCTGGCGTTGTCGGCCGGGGTCGAGATCCCCACCGTCGGGGCGGTGTTCCCCGTGACCACCGTCACCGTCACCGTGATCTGGGCGCTGCCTGCCAGCCCCCCGCTGTCGCTCACCGACGCGGTGATGGTGTGGGTGCCCGCCGACAGGCTACTGGTCGAGAATGAGCCGCCGGTGCCGATGGTGCCGTCCAGGCTCGAGATCCATGACAGGCTGCCGAGCAGATCGCCATCCTCGCTGTCGCTGGCCGTGCCGCTGAAGGCGATTGCATCACCTGCCGCGAAGCTGGCGTTGTCGGCCGGGGCCGAGATCCCCACCGTCGGGGTGGTGTTCCCCGTTGCTGTATACTCCACATGGAGTAAAGGCGCCGCACCTGTTGCCCCATCATACGCCTCCGCTGCACGCTCACCCGTCCCGGTGACAATGATCACCAGGGAGTTGCCACTCGACCAACCGGGCTGATTCACTATTTCCTGAATAATTGGGGCAATGTCAGGTGTCTGTTGGTCTGGCCCGGCTTCTCCAACTGTAGTCCACGACGGCGGAGACCATGATACAGTGTTAGTTGTCCTGTTTCGCGATGAAATATTGCCACTGGACGAAGTAAACGTCGTGGCATCCTCGCTGTTTTCGCCCACTAACGTGAGCGAAGTCGTACCAGTGCTGGTCTCATCCACCTGCAACTGAATATAAGCATGCTCTATGCTGGCACCCGGCGGGATGGCCACCGCATTGAAACGCATACCAACAGTTTGAACACTGCCATCATAGACTAACTCCAGATCGCTGCTGGCCAGCTTCATTGCGCCTGACGCTTTTTCTTCCGCATCATCGGAACTCGAAGCCACGCGCACGTCCAGCATAGCAGGCACATCCCCCACCGTCACCGTGATCTGATCTGTCCCTGCTAGGCCACCACTGTCGGTTACTGACGCTGTGATGGTGTGTGTACCCTGCGACAGGGTGCTGATCGAGAACGAACCGCCCGTGCCGATGCCTCCGTCTCGGCTAGAGCTCCACGCCAGACTCCCGGTCAGGTCGCCATCCTCGCTATCGCTGGCTGTGCTGGCAAATGTGACAGGATCACCAACCGGGAACGTCGTATTATCTGCTGGCTCCGTGATGCTCACCGTGGGGGTGCTATTTCCCGCACCGGTGTACTCCACATGGAGTAAAGGCGCAGCTCCTGGCACCCCATCAAACGCCTCCGCTACACGCTCACCTGTCCCGGTGACAATGATCACCAGGGAGTTGCCACTCAACCATCCGGGACGATTCACAATCTCCTGAATAATCGAGGTAATAGAGGGCGTACGCTGGGCAAGCCCCGCTTCCCCCACCACTGTCCATGGTGCCGGAGCCCACGAAACAAAGCTCACCGTCCTGCTTCTTGATGAGAGGTTCCCGAAAGTCCCTGAAAACGTTGGCGTGCTGTCTTCTGCCACACCTTCTATCATGAGCGACGTGGTTTCTGAATTGGTCTCATCCGCCTGAAATTGAATATACGCATCCGTAATGCTGGCACCTGCCGGAATAGTCACCGTATTAAAACGCATACCAACAGTTTGATCACCGCCATCATAGACAAACTCCAGGTCGCTGCTGGTCAGCCTCATTCCGCCTGACGTTTTTTCTTCCGCATCATCAGTACTTGCAGAGACACGCACCTCCAAGATAGTGGGCTCTGCAGATACCTCGACAGTCAGCAGGCAAAAAATTACAGGAATGACAAAAATATAGTAAATAGCTTTATCTAACGACGAGAATAAAAACGAAAGTTTAGTCTTTCTTTTTGTTAGATTAATTCCATACATATCGTCACCTGATTTTCGCCATGCGTTAGCATCCCTACCTCTTGAGGAAGAGATAAACTGCCGAAAACATATTGCTTTAATATAATTAGTTTTAATATAGAACAGATATAAAACATCAAAAGCTGAGCTTAGATATTCATTACGCTTTTCTCAATATCTATTACGATTTCTCAGCATTCAGATATACAGCGACACCCATAAGTTTCGCTATGAATATCTGAAACCTTGAGTACTTTAACTCGGGCACTCTCAGAGAAAACGCTGAATCTCGCATCTTGAGGTGGTTTGAGTATGTAGCTTAATGTGAAAAATTTAAGTTCCACCATTAAATATTTTTTGTCCCGCAAGGCTGGTTATCTACCGGCGTTTCAGTAATGGTTAGAACTCTTCCCATATACAGCGCTTCATTTCCAGCAATACCTCATCCAAAGGTTTACTTGCATCAATCACTTTTACTTTAGTCTCAGAACCATATTGCAAATTATTAATGGCTTCAACACGTCGCCAGCTTTCCTCAATACACATATCTTTTTTGCGTTCTACTGCAAGATCTGGGGTGATGGTCAATTTTATGACAATATCCGGCGAATAGTCTTCAGCCAGAGAATATGGACGCCCTTCCCACCTTGCGATTGCGCGCAATATGCTCGACCGATGGCCAAGCAAACCGGATAACAGCGGCCCGTCGTTAAATCCCATAATTTGATTTTGCGGATACCGATCGCAAATCACCACCATACCGCGGTTTCGAGCCATATTTGCCTTGCGTAATTTACGACGTTTTTCTAACGCAAGGGCCGAAGCCCAAAGAACTTTAGCAATTAATCCTAACCTGGAACCTGAACGACGTTCGCTCGCATCATCTTCGTGGTGGTTGCTGACATTCTGGTATTTTTCCGCTCTTATTCCTGTCCGGTTTCGTAACAGTTTTGCGGCCAATTTCATCGGCCAGCGCAACAAGGAACTTGACCCATCCCCACTGCCGAAATAAACAGGTAGCACGTCAACCTTCCAAGAGAGCCACTTCTGAATTTCTTTTATCTGTGTCGACTTGCCTGCGCCGTCACACCCTAACACCGCAACGAGAAGCCCCCCTTTTACATTTACCCGTTTGAGGGGCACTGCCGTATGGAGATATTTCTTATTTATATAACGACCAATCCAAACCAACTCCCTTAAGTATTGCCGCCATCCGGCACCGAAAGCGGTATAGGTTCGGTATAACTGCATCTCTGGTTTAGTGTGCTTGCGAAACTGAGTAATCTGATGAATTGTGGGCTGAGATGTTGTAATGATTTCTTTGAATGGCTCAATAGATTTTTTTGGCAACAGCATTTCGGCATTCGCGATCACTTTATCCAGATCCAGTCGATCTTGCAGCCAGTGAAATTCACTTAACTCTGCATTGCTGAAATAATTTTTCCGGAAAAAATAGAATATACGATCTCTTATTCTGAGTTTTAAAGCGGCACTTACCAGTAGCAACAATATTTCCATATTGGGGTCAGTAATATAAACCTTTTCCTTATGATCAAACACCCGTGTGGCAAGCACTTTCTGCTCCCAAGGCAGATGGTAACTTTTTAGGTGTTTTTCACCCATCACTATCTGATGATGCAAGTGCAAATGACATAGCATTCCGGTTTCGAGGTCGAGCCCGAGATAATCTTCAACCGCGGGAAAGCCATTAGTCGCTACCGCTTGAAACCGTTTAAATCCGGCTTCTATTAATGCGTTGTTTAGGCTACGGCTACATCCTTTTTCAACAAGAACATCAAGATCCTTGTAACCAAGAAGTCCTTCTTGTAGCTCTGCATTACTTTCCCAATGGCAATACACCACACTCTCTCTGGCGAATTCCTTGAATACGCGAAGAGGTGTATCAATGCTATCCGGGTAGACCTGATCAATATTTAGATCTGAGATATAGGATGATTCCATTGTATCCTCATTCATATTCAATCCATCGTATAAAATAGTAGACGCAAAAAATGCACCTCGTTAATAAAAAAATCTCATAGCGAGTTCTTTATCGAGCCATTTTTGTCAGTCACGGGTCCCTCGGGTACTCGCCCTCTCCAATTTGTGGCGAGGTATTCCGCCACATAGTGCGCGCGTGACCTCATATCACTATGACGTTCAGTAAAATCCACCACCAGTGTACGGGCACCACCAATTTCATTTTGAATCTGACTAAAGAATTTATTGAGAGGTGCAGATCTGTGCACGCGCAGATCTAAGAAAAGATCAGGGCTAAGGCGATCTACCAAAAGATTCTGTGGAGGCAAAAACGCATTGCTATCATAATCCCCTTTCTTGACTGACAACTGCTGCATAGGGCCGTCAATCAACAAATGCACGCCCGGCGTAATCTGAGCCTTTGACACAAGCTCCCCTAGTGCCAGCCAATACACTGTTCTGGCAAGTCCTTTTTCTTGACCCTCGTTTTCAGATCCGATCATTAGCAATGTTTGATAAAGAGTTGCTCGTGGCGCCCGCTTCAACGCCTTCAAGGCAAGGCGTAAGCATCCTATTCGGTACTCAATACCTGAATTTCGACGGGCCAAATGCTGCAACATATCAGTCGCTGGGATCCCCTGATCTTTTAACAAGTTGATGACTATTCCTGGCAGAATCGTCTTTTCTTCCGGGGTTAATCCACAAAACTCAACAACTATGCCGTTCCTTGACTCAGGTAAGATACTGTCATTTGACTTTGGTTTGAGACGACAAGCCACCACCCTGGCAAGCCAGCGCACATCAGGCCCCACGACCAGAGCAGGACTAATTATTGCGGCTATGCTAATACTGACACAGACGGTGCCAATCACCCCAAATATAATTCCCACATAGCCGACACCATAATGCCGCATAATCATTGCTGCCGCTTGCGCAAGCGGCAATAAGCAAAGCGCATAAATAGTCCCCCGGGCATGTTTAATGGCAAACCAACTCCAGGAAATATTTAATCGTTCTAATGACAATTGAGCCATTAAAATAAAATTTAACAAAATGGCAAAAGACACACCCACAGCAACGCCAGGCAACCCCCATTGCACGCCAAAGGATGTGAAGATAGCAACCGCCCCAGTATAGACCGCCAGCCTCCAGGCTCTTTGATACACCAGTCCGAATGCCTTGGTTAACGAATCATTAAGCTTATATCCCATTCGAAACAGCAATGTGGATGCCAAAATTTGCAGTGGAACCACCGTTTCAGACCAGTCAGGCCCGAGTATCAGGCGCACGATCTCCGGAGCCAAAACTACTAACAATACCGATGTCGGTGCCATCAGTATTGCGCTGAGCGCTATCGCATGGCCATAATGTTCGGTGGCTCTCTGCAGGTCACTTTGCAACCGTGAATAGACAGGAAACATGACTCGTTCCAATACCTGCCCGAACAACATAACCGGCATGGTAACCAACTGGTAAGCCCGCCCGTATATCCCTACTGCAGTTGAATTCATCGCTCCCGCAACCACTAAGTAGTCAACCTGAGTCGCGGCATACCCCAACAGCTTGCCGGAACTAAAACCACCAGCCATCCACAATATATGGCGGAATGAATCACGATCAAAAGCCACTTTTAGAGAATCCGGCTTTTTCCAAATTAGGATTAAACTTTTGATCCCGACCTGTGCAATACAAGCCCACACCAGCGCCCAAACACCGACTTCTGCCAGCGCCAGTGTCACCCCCACCAAGGTATAACCCAAGACAAATGACAGCACTTCAGCAAAAGCCAGAACAGTGAATTTAAGTTCCCGATGGAGCAGTCCTTCTGCGACCAACGACGGTGCCTGCAGCAAAAACACGAAAGAAAGCGCCGTAATAATTGGTACTATATCAGGCTCGGAGAACCACCTTCCGATGAATGGCGCAAGCAGCCACATTGAGATCAGCGCAACGGCACCAAACACCCAGGAAAGTACCGATGCGGTTCCTATGTCTCGCGTCGACAGACTCTCTCGCTGAACGATCACGGGTCTGATCAGTGCCTCCGCGAACTGGCGTCCTAGTCCAATCACCACCATAGTAACGGTTACCAAACCGAATTCCGTCTGGGTTATATAACGTGCTAATACTGCCAGCACCAATATTTGACCCAACCCCTGAATAATAGCGGCGGCCGTTGTTATTACGGCCCCGTCAAGTACATGGGATGAATGTGACTTATCAGTCATTTAATGTGCTCTCAATCGCTTCTTTTACACTCTGAATCGTGTCGTTCAATGACTGTTCGGTATCAATATAATGCACAGTCTCTGCTCCGACACGATGCCAACCGCGGACTTTTTGATGGCGGGATTCTATATATCCGTCCCCTTCTTTATCCGCCTTGACTCTGCTTCGATTGCGTCGTTTGGCCGTTTCCAAAGAAACCTGTAATTGTAAAACGATATCCGGAGGTGGGATCTGTTGATATATTTTGCTTTCGAGACGGGCTAATAGATTATATAACGCCGATATAACCCCTTTATGATCAGCATCGACGACAAGACGGGCACTGTCCATGCCTCCTGGCCTATTTGACGGGTAGCGGTCACAGATAATAAATCCCTTACTACCTGCAGCCCTTCGGCTCCCGACCAGGAGCTGACGACGCTCCCAGGCAACACAGACTGCACGAATGGCGTAGATTATTGATGCGAGCTTTTGGGTGTTTTTACGTGACTTCACAGTCTCTGCGGTACGGCTGCCAACCTGTTCTTGAGTCATAACATGCCCCTCTATTCGGGAAGTTCGTAAAGAAGGCATTTTTTTTCTCATTAAGGGTAATAATGCATGTATCGGCCAGGTGCTCCAGGTCGCGGGAGGTTTCCCTGCATGAATGACGCGTACGCTATATGACTCTCCCAGCCAGGCCCCTATTTCATTCGCCAGTGTGGACTTGCCGGTGGCCTCCGGTCCGACCAATGCGATAACGGCAGCATCGCTACTTTTCGCTCTGTTTTCTGTCATAGTTTCCACTCTGATTTTCAGCGTTAATCTTTTCCTGCACCGTGATCGTAAGCACCAGTGTTGAGTCCACTCCTGCAGTGCCATTCATTACAAGCATCTAAAGTTATAGTGATTCCTCTTCCAGCCCAGTCAGAATAATGTGCTTCGCTTGTTCAACCATCGGGCTAAAGTCTTTGTCCGAGGCCATCGACACCTCCCTGCCGGGGCTAACCAATAGTAGTTTAGGATTTATTTTCGGGTTCACCCCCAAGAAATTAAAGGTAGTTATGGCATGATTAATAAACGATTCAATGGCTTCTAACGAACCGTCAGGAATACGTTTATGACCTCGAACCCGAGTTCTTTCAATCAGCGTATTCTTTAAGGTACACAAATAGACCACCACGTCTTCGCATGGTGCCAGCTCGATAAATGTTTGCAGCTGTTTTAGATCTGGCTCGATGGACTCATGGACAAACAGATAATGAGCGATATGAAGTATGCCTTCATCGATAATAATGATGCGATTTGTTGTATCCTGACATGCGATAAATTCATGTATGCCAATATTCCGAACCAAGATTCTAGCGATCTTTAATCGCTCTCGAAGAGTAATAGTCGACGGCAGCCGAGATAAATACTGATATGAAAAACTCAGAAGATTTCGTTGTTTTCGACAATTTAAAATACACCATATAATTCCGATCATGTTAATAGCAGACACTCGCAAAATACGATGAGGTAGCCATGCCAAGAGCGTTTGCCGTAAAACAAAGTCATCGCCCGAAATAATCTCCTGCTGTCTATTACGATGAGAAGCTATCATATTTTTCAGCAACGTTGATTTACCAGCACTTGTGCAACCAATTAATTCTATTTTCAAGGGTGACTATTTCCTTAAACGCGATTTAGACCAATAATAAATCGTGATACTTTGTCATCATTTTTCAGCATTCAATGGCTCATAGAGATCATCACTATAGTCACTGTAATCACCGTATGTTTCAGCCTTTCGAAAATCGAGTCCGTTCACTACAATCCCGATCTGCATCTCTTTCACCCGCGCCAATTTTTCTAGACCGTTTTTTATCTGGCTTTGCTGGGTAGAATCTGCACGCACCACGTATACCACCATGTCAGCATTCGTTGAAATGACTTCCGCATCGCTCACCGGCAAGACGGGAGGACAGTCGAGAATGACTCTATCGTATGTTGATGCCAGTTTTGTCAGCAGATTTTTAAAACGGGCAGAGCTGATTAACTTTAGTGGATCAGAAATTCTTCCGCCGGCCGTAATCAAATGAATATTTTCATTCTCCACGATACAGTCCTCCAGGGGGGCAGTATCAGCCAAGAGTTCCGCAAGTCCCGGTGTATTTTCTTTTACTTTTAATTCCTTACTCAACCTTGGTCGGCGCATGTCGCACTCAATCAAAATAACTGACTCTAACATCCCGCATCTATAGGCCAGATTTATTGCCAGATTGGTTTTTCCCTCATTGCTAACAGTCGAGGTGATCATCAGCATTTTATTCGGTTTAGACATTGCACTTATTGCGATCCCCGTATGAATACTGCGTATAGCTTCATTAAATCTGCGTGCTTTCGCATCATTTTGTGAATGACTGATCAGTTGCTTTTTGCGGTAATTCCTGAGTAGAGGGACAACACCAAGCAGTGGATATTTGAGCTTTAACTCGACATCGGCGATATTGGTCAAACTGTTATCAAGCGCATCACGCACAAACGCTATAATCACGCCTGCGATCACGCTGAGAACGAATGCGATAATAATAGTGAGCATTTTCTGCGGTTTGATAGGCGTCATGGGAATGACAGCCGGCGATATAATCCGAGCATTCGCAGACTGAAGGTATCCTGTCTCGGCCGTTTCTTTTAGCCGGTTGTAAAATAGATTATAGAGTTCACGATTTGCGTTAACTTCCCGCTGAAGCGAACTCAATTCCGATTCCTTTCGACCTATTGTATGGTACTGTTCTTTTGCCGACTCAATTGTTCGCTTTAACCCAGATTCATTAGCCTGGGCCACTTCGTATTTTTTCCTTATCCCCTGAATAACATTATTAATTTGTCGTGATAAATTTCTGTTTATTGTGTTCACGTTTGTCTGGGCCGCGATCATCTTAGGATGGTTTGGACCATAGCGCTTTTCCAGCTCGGTCAGTTTTTGTTGTGCGGCACCCAGTTGGTTTTTGAATTCCTGTACCAATGGATCATCCAGTACGGCAGGATTCGAATCGAAATCGCCTGACGAAACACTGCCCCTTCGATTAACCTGTTGATAATCGTTTTTCGCCATTGACAGCGCTCGTTGGGCTTCTGCCAGCTTCATCGTCAGTTCATTTATCTCCAACGAAGGCAGATGCTGCAAACCTTCGACATCAACCAGTTGCTCCTTTTCGCGGAAAGCCTGCAGTTTTCTTTCAGACTCCTCAAGATTGTTTTTTAAAGAATCAACCCTTCGCGATAACCACTTTTCCGCAGACTGGGTAATAGAAAACTTCGCTTCCTGGATACTCTGGATATAGGCATCGGCGTGGGCATTAACCACAGCTGCGGCAAGCTCAGGATCCGGCGAGCTGTATTTCACATCTATAAGCTGGGTGTTCTTAACTGGCGTTACCTTAAGGTTCTCCATATAATCCATGACGACAAACTGCATCTGGTCTGTCGGTTTTTCAATGTCAGTCGGCTCTAAGTCAATTTTTGCCAGTTGGACAATCCAATCTCTGAATTTAGGCCAGCCGGCTGACGCTATCCGCTCACTCCAACCTGAATCGAGAATGCTATTTTGTGAAACGTTATTTTGCGGATTATTCAACAGATCCAGTTCACCAATAACCTGCTCAATCAGCGGTCGGGATTTTAGTATTTCATATTGAGTCAGATAATATTCCTGACTATTACTATCGGGGGTATAAACCTCTTCGATAGATATCACCTTCGCCGTTCGGGATTCGATCATGACGGTCGCCGTGGCTTGGTAAATCGGCGTCATAACAGAAACCAACAGTGCGACAATTAAGCTTATGGCAATAGCCGATAGTAAAATATGCCACCCCGAACGGCGGACCACGCTCAGGTATTGCCGAAGTGACACCTCGTTTTCTCTGCTCCATGGCGTATCTGGGTTTGAAGCTGGTGAATTGCTTATATTCATGATTAGAAGAAGCTCCGTTCTACAGTGATCAAATCACCCGCTTTGACTGAATCATTCAGCTTAACTGGGACAGAATTATATTTATTACCCTGCTTACCAGCTCGGACTATGGTAATTTTGTCGCGAGCGGCACGATTAGTGAACCCGCCCGCCAGAGCAACGGCATGCTGTACGCTCAACCCCGGCCGGTATTGAAATCCACCAGGAGCGTTTACCTCGCCATGTACATAGAAGGGCCGATATTCCTTAATAGAAACGATGACTTCTGGATTGACAAAGTAAGGACCTTTGAGCCTCTGAGTAATGCGCTTATCGAGTTCAAATATTGTTAACCCGGCAACCTGCAATTCGCCAATGAACGGATATTTAATCTTGCCGGTATCCGGGATCACGACATCCGTGCTTAGATCGTCTTCACCAAAAACACTAATCGCAATTCGGTCACCGGAACCAAGAATATAGGAATCGTCACCCCGACCCTGGCCAAAAGCCTGAAGCGAGCTAAGGAGTGTGATAAGCACTATGCCCAGAATGAAAAACCTATCATAATATTTCATATAGTTACGTTGACCTCCATTGAAAAAAATACGACGATCAATTCAATTCTGTCGATGTTACAATTAGATGTCGTCCCTCAACACCCGATGCCCGAAAATTCAAGCTACGCATCCATTAATGTCTGTTAGAGCCTCAAACCTGAGTCAATGTTTAAGTCTTGTTGAATAAAAAACAATTAGTCAATAACAAACTGCAATTTATTCGTATACTTCGACGCAGTTTATCAATCCGTCAGACAATTAAATCATTACGTAAAATATCCTTTTTGATTTCTCACCGATATCTCATCTCCACAGCTTTATATTTTAATTCTTTCACATTCAGTAATTTACCTAATTCATTTCTAATTATTGCAAGTGAATCTCAAAAATGAAAACGACAACATCTTAACCATTTGCTTATCTTAAATTAGTAACATCACTGATATTAAATTAGTAACAAAAGAGGGATCTAGCAAATACAAAGGGACTTTATTTACATAATAGCTTGGCTGCATTGAGCTATTCGGGAACTACAGAAGATGTCAAAAATGAAGAACATAAACAATAAGTCGGGATACTTTGTTGATGCCCGCCCTAACAAAAAGCTTTACCGCTTTCACGACACCTTGTTGGTCTATGGGCAACTCTACGGCAGTATTCTCGCTTCCATAGCGATTATGATGGGTTGTGCTTACTGGAACCAAGGGCAAGTGGCGGAAAAGTATCAACCTCTTGCTGTCGTTAATGGCCTTCTCGTCTACATCATATACCAGTTAATGGGCGTGTATCACCAGTCTGACGGTAATCTCTTAGGACGCCGTAGAAGCTTTCTATTTGGACTCTGGGTTCTGAGCAAGGCCTGGGCATTGGTCGTGCTGTCATTAGTCTTTTTTACATTTATAACTAAATCATCAGCTGAATATTCAAGGTTAGTACTGGTTCTTTGGGCAACAATTGGATTATTGGTTCAATCAGGAGTCTATTTTCTTACCTATCTGATTTCTAAAAAGTATTTATTTCACTTCCGTGAACCTATCCCGACATTGGTTGTTGGAGCCAATGCACTGGGCGAACAACTAGTTAATAAACTTAGTAATAACACATGGTTGCCCGATAAGATCGTTGGCATCATTGATGATGATCCTGAAGCCAGATCGTCATGGGATGGCCCGGTGCCGGTGCTTGGCACAATTGATGATTTGAAAGATATCCTCAAGCAACACAATATTCGGCGCATCTATCTAACGTTGCTATTAAGTCAGTCCAGTAAAGTGGAAGATATTATTAAAGAGCTGGACGAGCAATGCGTCGATATCATCTGGATTCCCGATACTTTTACTATTACAACCATCAACCAGAGTATTAAGGAACTCTCTGGCTTGCCACTGTTGGTTTTATCGGGCAGCCCTATGTCGAGTGTAAAAGCCATGCTGATGAAGTCACTGATGGACAAAGTCATTGCCCTAACTTCACTCATAATACTGCTGCCCTTAATGGTCCCGATCGCCTTAGCGATAAAATTAACCTCTCCCGGCCCGGTATTTTTTAAGCAAAAGCGCCATGGCTGGGATGGCAAGGAGATTGATATATGGAAATTCAGATCGATGTATGTGATGGAAAACAAGGAGAACAAACTCGAGCTAGCAAAGCGCAATGATCCGAGAGTAACTGCTGTGGGTAAATTCATTCGTAAGACAAGCATTGATGAGCTGCCACAACTATTCAATGTGATCCAAGGGAATATGTCCTTGGTTGGGCCAAGGCCTCATGCCATTGAGGTGAACCAGTTTTATTCAAAACACATACCTAGCTTTATGCTTCGGCATCGCATCAAGCCCGGAATTACCGGCCTGGCACAAATATGCGGTTTTCGTGGTGGTGATGATTGCACCACTAAAACCCTTGATAGGATGGAGTTAAGAGCCGCTCATGACATTGAATATATTAATCACTGGAGCCTTTTGCTCGATCTTAAAATTCTCTTAATCACACCATTTAAACTATTATCACATGATGCGTACTAATTTTTGTAGACAGGTACAAGTTAACACGTCGCTACCCGCAGGAGGCAAATGATGGCAGAGAACGGACCCAAGAAAAAAGTCATACAAGTCACAGAATGCTTTGCCTACGGAACGGCCAAGTCGCTGAAACAATTAAGTGGGCTTTTAAAAGATGAGTACGAAATAGTTGTTTTTTATTGCCGCCGGGACGGAACAGAATCAGAAATCAAAGATATTGATTCCGATATCACTTGGGTAGAGATGTCCTCTGAAGGCCTGTTTCGCCATATAGCTAATATTTTAAAAGTACGATCCTTTATCGATAAAAATACCCATGCCATTCACGGTCATAGTAGTTATGGCGGCATGTATGCTCGGTTGGCATCAATTGGAAAACACGTCCCTTATGTTTTTTATTCGCCACGAGCCTACTCGTTTCTTCGACAAGATATCAACTGGGTAGTCAGACAAGTTTTTCTCATCGTAGAAATTTGTTTGTCGGTTCTGGGACGTACCGTTTCCTGTGGCCCGGCCGAATTCAATATAGGTAAAAAATTCACCAAACGAATATTTAACATTAATAATGCTGTGGTAATTAAGGACAGACCGAGTAGTCATAATAATGATGATGAATTTAAGGTGATCTCTGTCGGTCGAATATGCCATCAGAAAGCCTTTGATACTTTCGTTGATGTCGCAAAGAATCTGAGTGAAATCAAGTTTACATGGATCGGATCTTCTGACCTTGATTATCGCCAAAGTGTTATCGATAAAAAGGGCGGGCTACCGGATAACATTAATATTATTGAATATATGGATCAATCTGATTTATTTGAAGAAATAAGCCAATCCTCGCTAATATTCCATCCCTCCCGCTGGGAAGGTTTGTCGAGAACACTTATCGAATCGTTGGCACTGGGAATACCTATAGTAACCTCCACTTGTCAGTCTAATCTCGACTGCTTGCACCCGAGGCGAGACGCTAAGGATAGTCGGGGGGAATATGACAATGGTTATGCATGCAAGACAGTTGAAGAATATGTAAACGCAATCAAATTAATGAAAGACGATCCCAAACGCCTCGCACGAATGAGCCAAGCGTCTTATACCCTTGCAAAAAGAGAGTTCAATGTAAATGTAACGAACAAGAGATGGCTGGACTTATATAAGGGAGAGCTTAACAGTGAATACACTCGCTAAATGTACCCTCCCCGATTCATGATTCATTATGCGGGACGACATTTATGACTAGGGAACACCATTTAACCAATGTATTCAAGGTATTAATGAGCATTGCTTTGCTGCTTGCGTGCATGCCAAGTTTTTTGCGGCTAGGAGACTCCAGGGCAAGCCTGAGCTACGTTTATATCATCATGTGCCTTGCCATATTATTTGTTACGGTGCTAAAAGACAGAACCATGTTATCGTTTTTCCACTACGAAGCACGGAAAAACAAACTGCTTTTTATTTGCGTGCTGGTACTTTATCTTTTGCATATTGTTCGCTTTATGATCAGCCCTGATGATGGCGTGATGTCCAGATCGTTTACTGCCGTGATCATATTTACAACTTCTTATCTCTATTTATCGTTCCTTTTCTACAACGATAAAAGTCTTTTCGAACGGTTTTATTACCTAATAACGATAGGCTTAATACTCAACCTTTTCGTGGTTTTGCTACAAAAAAATGGGCTTAGCTTAGCCTCTTCATACTATGACGGAGATCGTTATTCAGGGCTATTTTCACACCCAAATCAACTGGCTATTATGGTTTCGACTACTTTTCTCTTCTATGTCGCTAACTTCTTGGCGCAGGCCAGGCTATTCAAAAAAACATTCGCGATTGTCATGGTTGCTGCCTGCTTCATGATGATGCTTCTGGCTGGCTCAAAGACAAACGTCGTTGTTTCCCTCGTCATCCTTATCGCCTATTTTTCATTTCCTATATCCAGCAGAAATATCGCTAAATTTTTAGGTGGTATCCTTTTCTTGTCATTTGCCGCTATTTTAATTACACAATCTAATATTTTACTACGTGTCAACCCACGCCTGTTTGAAGTCTTGACAACTTTGTCGCTCGATGACTTGCTCGAATACCGGACCATCGTTTCACGAATAGAGTTATGGGATTACTCCTGGGGTGTAGGCACAAGCTACCCTTATCTTGGGGAAGGCTTTAACAGCAGCCTGCCGCCATCCGTTCCTCACAGTCATAATTTATTCATTGATTATCTGCGTATTTTCGGCCCAGCCGGAACATTTTTTATAAGCTGCTTCCTCTGCTCTTTGGTCTTTTATCGTACCAAGCAGGCGAACAGCAGAGTCGAGAATGATCGGGCGATGGTATGCAAATTATCGATATTTGCATACATACTAGCCAATATGATGAGTGATTCCATGGGGCCTCAAACAGTGTTCTTTTTAGCATTTTTTGTCGCTTATCTTTCTGTACATTCAAGTATGTCTGTTACAGCCGTTCAATATCATTCTGCGTTAGGGGGGCAGCACAATACAAGAACCCATCTACTTGATTTTGAAAACGAAAGAAATATCCGGGGCGGACAGTGACTCCGATATATTATTCTGGTGAAAATATACTTATAACTTCGTTCTGATAACGACGAAACAATAAGTAACGTTACCAAAATGGTGTCATTCTCCAAATTATCATTCATACATAGAGTAATAGTTCAGGACTGGAATATGATCAAAAAATGCCTTTTCCCGGCCGCAGGTTACGGTACCCGCTTTTTACCTGCCACAAAGTCGATGCCAAAAGAAATGATGCCTATCGTCAACAAACCACTGATTGAATATGGTGTTGATGAAGCACTGGAAGCAAACATAGAAGGCATGTGTATTGTGACTGGCCGGGGTAAACACTCCCTGATGGATCACTTTGACAAAAATTATGAGCTGGAACATCAAATCAGTGGCAGCTCCAAAGAGGCGCTGCTGGTCGATATTCGCCGAACCATCGGAAGTGCAAGTTTTACCTATATTCGCCAACATGAGATGAAAGGCTTAGGCCACGCTATCCTGACCGGGCGAGACCTAGTTGGTGATGAACCGTTCGCAGTAGTGTTAGCTGATGATCTTTGCATCAACCAGCATGAAGGTGTGCTGGCACAGATGGTCGCACTGTATAAACAGTTCCGCTGCTCTATCGTTGCAGTTGAAGAAGTACCAGATGATGAAACCCATAAATATGGGATTATTGCTGGCCAGAAGATCAAAGATAACCTGTACCGGGTTGAAGACATGGTCGAGAAGCCGGACCCCGGCACCGAACCCAGCAATATGGCTATTATCGGCCGCTACATTCTAACGCCGGATATCTTTGAGATCCTGGAGCATACCCCACCCGGCAAAAATGGGGAAATACAAATCACCGATGCGTTGTTGGAGCAGGCAAAAAATGGTTGTGTATTAGCTTACAAATTTGAGGGGCAAAGGTTTGATTGTGGCAGTGTCGAAGGCTTTATCGACGCCACCAACTACTGTTACCAGAATATATATCTAGCCGAAACAGTCCAGAGTCACCGCCAAAACGCGGATTCTGTCACTGAAGCCAACCCTGACGTAACACCCTTAATTTCAAATGGCTAGCGGTGGATTTTCTTTTTACCTTACGATCGTTGCCAACCTGTTGACTTTCTTTGTTGGCAGGTTCGGTAACACAAGGCTCTGGTAAAGTGGACTTGAGTAAACACTATTGATATTTGAAAACACGAGAGTAAAACGATGTGGAGCCACAGAAAATAATGTTACCAACCTTACTCTTTAGAGCGTTTGTACTGATATCAGTTATGCTGTTCGCCTGCGCCTCACTGCTAAAAAGCATTGGCTGGAAAATCTCATTTTTTCAAGCTGCTGAGGGCGTTGTAGGCGGGGACAAAGTACTTCACCTGATTGCGGCATTTTATATTTCATTATTGGTAAGCTTAGCGGTAAATACTTCCCGAAACCAATTATCAACAAAATTTATCAATCCAGTGTTTATCTACCTGTTCATTTCATTCTCGGCCGATGAACTATTGCAGTTATTATCCAGTTATCGTCATTTCTCCTTTGCAGATCTGGCGGCCAATTATGTTGGCCTGCTTCTGGGTTGGGGAATAAGCGGCTTGCTGCTAAAAACCACGACTAAGGATCATGAACATCGTTAGTAAAACTAAGCGAGTATATTTTCACTGCCATTTAAGTCAGAAACAGGAATAAACGTTCGAGCTATTTATAACTGACGGGGAATAAAAATGGGCAGTTTTTTATTTGACCGTTATTCAAACAGTCAAATAATAAAAACCTGCCCAATATTTGTAAAATAAATGCAGCTGATAAAAGTTGAATAACGAATCAGGTGCAATCAGATACTTATTATGCTTGTGGAGGTGTACCTTCACAATTAGAAACAACAGCATCAATTTGTACTAAAGCATCCATAGGGATAGCTGAAACGCCAACTACTGTTCTTGCAGGAAGATCGCCTTTAAAGAAGGTAGTGTAAACTTCGTTTACAGCATCAATGTCTGCGATATTTTTAAGTTGAATATTGATTTTAACGGTATCGTCCATCACATGGTCAACACTTTCAATAATTGCCTTAATATTGTTTAGACATTGTTCCGCTTGCGCTTTTACATCACCAGCAACTAATTCATTCGTTTTCGGGTCTAAAGGTAATTGACCAGAAACATGGTTGTAGTGAGAGAAAGCGACAGTGTGTGAGTATGACGCTTTTGGTGCATTTTCCGTATTGTTTGCTTCAATAACCAGTAAACGCGTATCTTCAGGAAGCTGTGGTGGTGTACCATCACCGTGTGATACAGATGTATCAATTTGTACCAAAGCGCCCATTGGTAGAGCCGCAGCGCTAACAACTGTGCGTGCAGGAACATAGCTTGGGAAGAATTTTGCACAAACTTCGTTTACAACTTCAGCATCCGAGATATCTTTAAGGAAGATAGTTGTTTTAACAACATCATCCATAACGTGGTCGATACTTTCTAAAATTGCTTTAATGTTGTTTAAGCACTGTTCAGTCTGCTCTTTAATACCACCAACTACCAACTCACCCGTTTTTGGATCGACAGGTAATTGAGACGCAAGGTTATTGTAATGAGAAAAAGCGACCGTTTGTGAGTATAGACCTTTGGGTGCATTTTCTGTATTTCTTGAAACTTTAATTAGGGCGCAAGGGGCTTGTGGAGTTGTACCTTCACCGTTTGAAATAAGTGCATCAATTTGTACTAGAGCATCACTCATAGGTAAAGCTGCAACAGCAACAACCGTACGTGTAGGAAGAGCATCTTGGAAGAAAGTTGTATAAACTTCGTCTATCGCGTCAATATCTGAGATATTTTTAACGAAGATATTTAGTTTAACAACGTCGTCCATAACATGGTCGATACTTTCTACAATTGCTTTAATATTGTCTAAACACTGTTTTGCCTGGTCTTTTACACAACCAACTACAATTTCACCAGTTTTAGGGTCTACGGGTAACTGAGCTGAAATATTATTATAATGAGAAAAAGCTACAGTTTGTGTAGATACTGAACTTTTGGGTGCATTTTCAGTGTTTCTTGAAAACTTAATGATATCGCCGCTCATTAGACATTTATCCTTTTTATAGAGTACATAAATACGTTCTTATCTTTAATAGATCGTATTTGAAAGAATGATTAAAGTGGCGCTATGGTAAGTGAATTTATTTAGAGGGAATGTGACAAACATCAAAATATCATTTCGCTAGGAATAGCGAACTAATAGAATGAATAGTCACTTTACGATTAATTATCCGCAATTATGTCAATAGTCTGGCTGTCATGACACTTTATTTACGAATGATTCGTCAATTGTGAATATAATCTCAGTGATTTAAACCCTCGATTAGCTGAATCTAGTCCAATTCTGATAAGTTGGTCACAATAAGTTCATTAAAATTCAAACTTAAGCTCTATTGGTGCATCATTTATGTCGTTATAAATGCATAAAATCCCTGATCCGTTTCACTCAGTTCCTCTTCCTAGTAATAAAAGTTTTTCGACAGAGATATGTATGTCTTTAAAATCAAGGTTCTGTCGCAAGCCGGAGCAGTAAGTTATGATCTCCGCCACAGCCCACAACTTCTCGTATAATGAGTATCTATTTTTCAGGTCACCACTTTCTGTCAGACATCAATGTTACTCACTCAACATTGAACCGCTGGGTATTCAAATATGCGTCATTGCTGCAGCAGCGAGATCAGAAAAGAAGCCCGTCCGCGACGTGAGATTTTTTCAAGGATTTTGGCAGGCAGATGCGGGGAGTAGGTACATTGTCTCAGTCAATCCTATGATGGATGCTTGCAATGCCCATATGCAAAAAAAGCCGTTGATTATCAACGGCTTTTTTGTTTTTAATTTGGCGGAGAGATAGGGATTTGAACCCTAGATACGCTATAAACGTATGCCGGTTTTCAAGACCGGTGCTTTCAACCACTCAGCCATCTCTCCGTAAGTGCGGTGGATACTACGCACCTCTGTTTTTGTTGTAAACTCTTTTTCTTTATTCTTTGCTCAACCGCTCAAAATAAAAACAAAATGGTATAGTTACACTTGTTCTAGCGTTTTTACACTTACTTACGATATTTTTTATGCTCTTATATATCTTAAAATTCGTTGTTGTGATTATTATTAGTAAGCCATCATGCCTAGCAATATGAAACCCCTTGCTGTTTGTTGCTCGTTGTTGCCTTGTTTGTTATTTGCGCACTCAGCCCTTGCCACTGAGACCGAGATAACGTTTTGCCACACAGTTTCATCACCTCAGACTGGTGATTGGCGGCAACTAAATGATCAATGCGATATTGGTTCCGGATTATGGGGAAAAAAACCCAAGCCTAAAGAAGGAAGCTTCTGGGTTCAGTGCAATTACAGCCGCTCTTTACCTGGCAAGGCGTTTACTGAAAAGGTAAACACTTTGTTTAGTAATAAAGCTTATCTGATCAAAGAAAACGATAAATTTCGGTGTTTAGTCGGTCCATATCCCGCGCACACTCAAGCATTGAAAGCAAAAGAACGCTTTTCAGATGAGCTGAATATAAGTACTTTTATTCGTCAAACAACGAATAAAATCAATATCCTAAATAAAAAACAGCAGAGCCTACCCGCGGCGAAACCATCGAAAAATAAAGCAGAAAATGCACAACTTACGACATTGATTGAAAATCGGGTGATTTTAAATTCAATTATCTACTCATTCACTTTCAATGGCTTAAAATATCATCAACCTCGAAATATCAATTCGACAAAAACTATGCCTCCAATGTTTATCAACGAAAAAGATAACTATTGGTCTCGGGTTAATATCTCTTCTGCTGAGAGTTGGTGTAAACGTTTTGGCTTGCGCTTACCGTACTTTGAAGAATTAGAGCGGCTTCAAAGTTACGGGCAGCACCTTCTGCTGCGGTATCAATGGCCAACTCAGGTCAATTATTGGAGCAGTTCTGTCAATCCATTATCAGGTGAGATTAAAACTCTTAACTTAAGAAACGGTAAATACGATGAATACCGTCCACCAGCCTTACTTTACACGACTTGTGTATCTGACTAAGTTTATATACCCAACTTGCTGCGCCTGTTCGCTAAATTGAATATCCGTATTTATGATCACTGATCCATGCCCCGCATGGATTTAGTGTGTTCGCTTTTCATACAACCCATAAAATAAGAGTCTGTTTTTGAAGGCTTTATCGGCATTGAAACATATTTTTACAACTTTGTTTTTAAAGATAATGAAATGTTAAGTATCATCCGTGATAAGACACTAGCAAAGACATTCCGGGACAGTGATCATTGAAATGCACATGAATAACTTGCATTTATGAACTTTTACCCTCATATATGTCTTATTAGATATCAATATAACTAACCCTAAGGGGACAACTTATGAACGATCGTATTGTCAATCGTAGTGCTTCATACGATAGCGTACTTTCAACCAATAAGGTTTTAAGAAACACCTACTTCCTGTTATCCATGACGCTGATCTGGTCTGCTGCTATTGCTGGCATTTCTATGGCAATGAACCTGCCTTATCCTGGCATTATCATCACCTTAGTTGGCTTCTACGGTTTAATGTTCCTGACAGAAAAAAACCGTGACAGTAGCTTAGGCATTGTCTTTACTTTCGCATTAACGGGTTTCATGGGTTATACCCTTGGGCCAATCCTTAACATGTACCTTGGTGCAGGTTTAGGCCATGCTATTGTTCCGGCCCTAGGCGGAACGGCACTGACATTCCTGGCGTGTTCTGCGTATGCACTTACGACAAAACGTGATTTATCGTTCTTGAACGGTATGCTGCTAGCAGGCTTCATCGCGATTATTGTTGGCATGATTGCAAACATCTTCCTGCAGATGCCGATGCTCTCTCTGGCAATTAGCGGTATGTTTGTACTGTTCTCATCTGCAGCGATTCTGCTAACCACACAATCAATTGTTCGTGGCGGTGAAACTAACTACATCTCTGCAACAGTTACGCTGTACGTATCTATCTACAACCTGTTCCTAAGCTTGTTACAAATCTTAGGCGTTATGGGTGGTGATGACTAATAGTTAGTCGCAGACTGATTTCTAAAGCGTCCATTTGTGGGCGCTTTTTTATTGCGAACGCCTAATTCCTTACTTTTACTTGCAGCAAAGTCTCTGAATCACTATCCTCTCTGCGTTCCAAATATCGAGGCACATCATGCTTGAATTCGAAGGCAAACAATTAGAAACCGATGCTCAGGGTTACCTGAAGAATATTGATGACTGGTCAAGCGAGCTCGTTCCTCTTCTGGCACAAGAAGAAGGCATAGAGCTAACCGAAGCACATTGGGAAGTGGTTAACTTTGTTCGTGAATTCTATTTGGAATTCAATACATCGCCAGCTATCCGTATGCTGGTTAAAGCCATGGCTAAGAAATACGGTGAAGACAAAGGTAGCTCTCGCTATCTCTATAAGCTTTTCCCGAAAGGCCCGGCCAAGCAGGCGACGAAACTGGCCGGATTACCTAAGCCGGTCAAATGTATCTAGCATAAAAACAGGGCGTTCACGCCCTGTTTTATTTGATTTCAAAACCATCAACATGCCGCCACTCAAGTTCTTCTGCTTCAATCTTATCAACCCTTGACATTCTGGGCCCCTCTTTTAACCAAGCCAGCAATTTATTCACATTTTCTTCATGGCCACAAACTAATACTTCAACACTTCCGTCTGGAAGGTTCATCGCATACCCCGTCAACCCGTCCTTTAGCCCCTCGTGCGCAGTATGAAACCTGAACCCGACGCCTTGTACTATGCCTTTCACATTAGCCTTTACACAAATTTGTGACATAAATCACCTCAAGAAATCTATTTATATTCCGATACGCTCTTATATAGTAATTTGTCAATTAGAACAAAAGTACTCTTTGTAAATAGGATGCCCCAATGAAAGAAATCGCATTTCGATGGATTGATAAGTACCTCATTCACTTAAAGCTGCAAGAAAAGTTTTATCTTTTATTTCTACTTCCATTGATAGCAATTATCAGTGTTAGTGCAATTTTAGTTGATGCTGCCCAAGATCAGCGTACTGAAATCACGACGAAACAACTCGATACAACCGCAGCGCTATTTGCAAAGTACAATGTCAGTAGGTCTGATGCCTCAGTGCTGCTGAGTGAGAGCAGCTTAAAACTGGGGAGCGGTGATTTTTCCACCTCGGTGGCCGGATTAAATTATTCGCTCTCAGCTGCCGATGCACCAAGCTTATATAGCTACCTCTCATCGATACAAATCAGCCTGACACTCACTTTGCTGACTGTAGTTTTAGCGTCTGTTTACTATATTATGACGTTCATTGGCGGTGCAATGTTCACTATGAATAAAGCCCTGCTCAACCTTGCAGATGGCGATTTGACTGGCCGTATGAACTTCTTTCAAGTTCGTGATGAGTTCAGCACCATTGCAATAACCATTGACCGTGTCGCCGAACGTGAACAAAAGCTGGTTAAGGCAACGCAAGAAGCAACGGCAATGATGCAGCAGATCAGCAGCGGTTTGCGCCAAAGCAGTCAGCGAAGTGAATCGTTATCAGCTATTCAGCAACAGCACTTGGATTCTCTGGCCAGTGCCACCGAAGAGATGGCCACATCGATTCGTGAAGTCGCAACTCATGCCCATCAGACCTCAGATCAGACTCGTGAAGCTCAGCAGGTTACTGAACATGGCCGGGCTCAGGTCGGTGAAACCAAATCAGCTATTTCAACGCTTTCTTCTGAAATTAACATGGCAGCAAATGCTGTCACTGAATTAGATAACAATGCTGCTAAGATTGATGACGTGGTGACTACCATCAATAGTATTTCAGAGCAGACGAACCTACTGGCATTGAATGCTGCAATAGAGGCCGCCCGCGCCGGGGAGCAAGGCCGTGGCTTTGCTGTGGTCGCCGATGAAGTTCGTACTCTGGCAGGCCGTACACAAAGTGCTACGGTAGAAATTCAGCAGATGATTGAATCATTGCAAAAAAACAGCCAGCAGCTAATGTCAGTAATGAAAAATACCGTTGATAATGCGCAAAACAGTGAGCAAATGATGGATTCAGTTGACGGAGAAATCAGCCAGATTACAGATCGCAACCAGCAAATCTCCGATCGCAGTACTGAAATTGCAGCCGCTGCAGAGCAGCAAGGTGCCGTTGCCGATAATATTGCCTCTAATGTTGAGCAGGTTCGCGAGCAGTCACACCAGATCTGCGACGTCATTTCACAAGCAACCAATGAAATTGAGCGTTTAAATCAGCAAGCGCAAGTATTGGAATCTCTGATGAACGGCTTGAAAGCTTAATCCTGAGTTCAGCCTAAGTACCTAAGGCCGCCTGATTTGGCGGCTTTTTCATTTGCTTTTCAGAACAACGAGCAACATAATACGCCCCCATTCGAATTCCACACTGGGCAAGTCATGACAGCTTCTATTTATCTGGTAAAAGGCCGTGAAAAATCACTACGCCGCCGCCACCCTTGGGTATTCTCTCGCGGCATTGACCGCATTGACGGTAAGCCGTCACTGGGTGAAACCGTCGATATCTACGACAACAAAGGTGAATGGTTAGCACGCGGTGCTTATTCTCCACAGTCTCAGATCCGTGTTCGCGCATGGACATTCAATAAAAATGAAGCTATTGATGTCGATTTTTTTGTTAATCGCCTGAAAAAAGCGCAAGGCCTGCGTGATATTTTAGCCGCTCGTGATGGCCTGACAGGTTACCGCCTGATCGCCGCTGAATCGGATGGCTTGCCTGGTATTACTATCGACCGTTATCAGAACTTCCTTGTCTGTCAGCTACTAAGCGCGGGAGCTGAAGCACAAAAAGACACCTTGATTGAAGCACTTAACATTTGCTACCCGGATTGTAGTGTCTATGAACGTTCTGATGTTGCGGTACGTAAGAAAGAGGGTCTGAAACAACGTACAGGCGTACTTTCTGGTGAGGAACCACCTAAATTTGTCGTCATCGAAGAAAACGGCATAAAAATTAACGTCGATATCGTTGGTGGCCACAAAACAGGTTTCTACCTTGATCAGCGTGATAGTCGCCAGGCAGCTGTGAAATATGTTAATGGCAAACGCGTTCTCAACTGCTTCTGCTACACCGGTGGTTTTGGCTTGTATGCCCTAAAAGGCGGTGCAAGCCAGGTTGTCAATGTTGACGTTTCTCAACCGGCACTTGATACAGCCCGCATGAATGCCGAGATGAACGGCCTGCCAGTTGAAAATGCTGAATTCCTTAACGCTGATGTCTTTAAACTGCTACGTGAATACCGTGAGCGCGGCGAGCTGTTTGATGTGGTAATTATGGATCCGCCAAAGTTTGCGGAGTCAAAATCGCAGCTAATGGGTGCATGCCGTGGTTACAAAGACATTAACATGCTGGCGATGCAGATCTTGAAGCCAGGTGGCACACTATTGACCTACTCATGCTCAGGTCTGATGGACAATAATCTGTTCCAGAAGATCATTGCCGATGCAGCTCTTGATGCGAAGCGTGAAGTACAATTTATCGAACGCTTTAGTCAGGCTGCCGATCACCCGCTAGACAGTGCATATCCTGAGGGTTTCTATCTGAAAGGTTTTGCCTGCTACGTTAAATAAGCAGTACGATAAATTAGAAAGCCTGACACCCGTTAGGCTTTCTATTCAGTCTAAGGGGCCAGTTTATCTAAACTAGACGGACCTTAAATAGACCTTTGAAAGCGGCTAATGCAGCATCGCGGCAATACAACCGCACAACGTCATCACAAACAAAAACCACTTTAACGTCGATGCCTTCGCTTTAATCGCCATATTGACGGCAATATGGGCACCAAACATAGTCCCAAATGCCAGAATCAAACCTGGCACCCACAACACTAACCCTTTAGCAATAAACAATACCAAAGCGACAAGAGTAAACACTAACGTACAAAGCATCTTTAATGCATTTGCCCTAACCAGATCATAACGTAGAGTACCTGCCAATGCGGCAAGTAACACGAACCCCACCCCTGCCTGAACAAATCCGCCATAAAAACCCGCCATCCCAAGCCCCCACCATGAATGTGGCGTCTGCATCACTTTCTTAACTGGTGTGCCAGGCTCAGGCGCAATCACTGAAGGTTTGACCAGCATAACGAATGCCATTGTTAACATCGTGCCTAATAACAGCGGCTTGATGAGGCTGGAGGGCATATACGCTGCTGCGCCCGCCCCTAATAATCCACCAATCACCGAAGGAATAAGAATTGGAATAATATCGTCAGATTCCATTTTTTTGTGACGCTTAAAACCTGCGACGGCTGTAACGGCTTGCATTAGCACCCCCAGTCGGTTAGTCGCATTCGCTACCTCCGCTGGCATCCCCATTAGCATCAGTGCAGGCAAGGTTAGGTTTGAACCGCCCCCCGCAAGCGTATTAATGATACCGGCAAGAAATCCGGTCACCAATAACAGAATAACTTGTATAAGCGTTATATCCATATCAAACCGCCAGCTTTTAACATATCAGGCTATGTTAACGTATTTTATAAGTCACTCTGCAGATATTTTATGTCCCGTCGTTCCACACGCTATAAATATTCAGCATTCAGTTTAGGTTAAGGTTATGCCTTCAAAATCAGCTATTAAGATCTTACTGTACTATAAGCTATTTATTAATTTTGATATAAATGCACAACAAAAATGATCAAGGAATAAACATGAAACTACGTACCGCCATTCTAGCACTGACAGCATGTGGACTAAGTTTCCCATCCTTAGCAGACATGAATATTGACCTGCCTGACAGTGCTGAACTTATCTTAGTCAATGGTGTAAAAGCGGAGGGGAACGATACACTTACTTTGAAAAATGGCCAAAACCAAATCGCTTTCCGATACGATGACGGTTTTCGTGAAAACGGTGAGTACAGCTTATTTAGATCAGATGTTGTTATCATGACATTTACAGGGATTGATACCCACTATTCGCTTACACTTCCTAAGCTACGCTCAAGTTTAGAAGGCCGGGAATTTAATCGTAAACCTGCGCTAACATTAACTGATAAGAGCGGGACTCCAGTAACGTTCGAGCAAGGAAAACTGATGAAAAATGGTATGCAGCTTGGTCGTGATTTTGAAGCAGAGATTGCTGCTTACAACCAGACATCGCAGCCTGCAGCCGTTGCCGCCATTTCGCTTCAGGCTACATCACAGTTAGCAACAAATATAAATACCAATACGGCAAACCAAGCGCAAGGTGAAAATGTTGCAGAAAATATGCTTAATTATTGGTATGAACAAGCTGATGAAGCAACGCGTATTCGCTTTAAATCTCGTATCAATCAACCGTAATTGAACTGGCTGGTATCACTCTGAATCCTGCATCATGAGGTAACTTGGGTATAATAGAGGTGTGATACCAGTTCTGCGGAAATAGGGCTTCTATATTTAATTTATTTGTTCTGATATCAACCACATTCTGCTTTTAAAACAAATCCCCTTTGTAGAAATCCACATTTATACCCAAGTAACCTCAAGGTGCTGTGGACGTAATTTTACTATTTTCATCGCCGATCAATTACACCGCAACAAATCATACCGAGTTAACATCAGCCTATACGCACATCGACTTCATTATTAATAATAAGTTACCGCTTCTGAACTTGTACTTTTTCATTAGGCAAACCAATAAGTTGTTAGCGCAAAATAAGTGAGCTTGAATTTCATTCGCATGACATTTTTTTGAGATTTGGCATAGAAAAACAGACAACAACTGATGCTTTTTTAGTCACCTCTCCTATAGTTGTTTCTCGGCGCAATTAAAGCAAAACGAGCCGTTATAATTTCTTACCTACTTAAACCACGATTGAAGGATAAATAAATGAATCATTCGAAACACAAGGTGATCAAGCATTTTTTTTCGCTCAGTGCCCTCACCGCATCATGCTTACTTGCATTCAATGCACAAGCAGCAAACACTGCTAATAACTGTCGCCCTGACGGACTGTACCAGACTGAAGGCGTAACTGTGCCTTACTGTACTGTTTATGATCAAGATGGTCGTGAAATCATGGGAGCCGATCACCCTCGTCGTGTCATTGGGTATTTTACCAGCTGGCGTGCTGGCAATGATCCACAAAGTTCTTATCTGGTAAAAGATATACCATGGGAGCAACTCACACATATCAACTATGCATTCGTCAGTATTGGTTCTGATGGAAATGTGAATATTGGCGATGTAGCAGATCCAACAAACCCGGCTGTTGGGATGGAGTGGGATGGTGTCGAAATAGATCCGGCCCTTGGTTTTAAAGGTCACTTTGGTGCGTTAGCAACAGCTAAAGCGAAATATGGCGTTAAAACATTGATCTCAATCGGCGGCTGGGCTGAAACAGGCGGTCACTTCGGTGCTGATGGTAACCGCATTGCCGACGGCGGATTCTATAGCATGACTACCAATGCTGACGGCAGCATCAACCAAGCTGGGATCGAGAAATTTGCTACTTCTGCCGTTGAAATGATCCGTAAATACAGATTCGACGGTGTTGATGTCGATTACGAATACCCAACCAGCATGGCGGGTGCCGGTAACCCTTACGATAAAGCGTTTTCTGAGTCTCGTCGTCCATATCTATGGCGTTCATATCAAGAGTTAATGCGTGTACTGCGTGAAAAATTGGATCAGGCAAGTGCTCTTGACGGCGTGCACTACATGTTAACAATTGCCGCACCATCATCTGGTTATCTGCTCCGTGGTATGGAAACCCATGATGTGTCTAAATACCTCGACTACGTTAATATCATGTCTTATGACTTACATGGGGCATGGAATGACCACGTTGGCCACAATGCAGCCCTCTACGATACAGGAAAAGACTCAGAGCTGGCTGCATGGAACGTTTATGGTACTGCTGCCTACGGCGGTATTGGTTACCTGAATACCGACTGGGCTTATCACTATTTCCGTGGATCTATGCCTGCTGGCCGGATCAACATCGGCGTGCCTTACTACACCCGAGGCTGGAAAGATGTCACTGGCGGTACCAATGGCCTTTGGGGCAGAGCGGCACTTCCTAACCAGGCAGACTGTGCACCAGGTACAGGCGAAGGCGAGAAAAACAATTGCGGTAACGGTGCAGTAGGTATCGATAACCTATGGCATGATAAAAATACCAAAGGTCACGAAATGGCCGCGGGTTCGAACCCTATGTGGCATGCTATGAACCTGGCTAAGGGTATCTTCGGTAGTTATTTCGCTGCCAATGGTTTAGATCCCGTCAATAATCCTCAGCATCAACTGACTGGCACCTATACCCGACATTACGATAATGTCGCGATTGCTCCTTGGCTGTGGAATGCTGAGAAGAAGGTCTTCCTTTCAACTGAAGATAAAGAGTCAATCAACGCCAAAGCCAGCTACGTCATTGATAAAGAAATTGGCGGCATCATGTTCTGGGAACTAGCGGGTGATTACAACTGTTATGTACTTAATGCCAATGGTAACCGCACCACTGTCGACGCAACAGAAAACGCCTGTGCATCGGGGAATGGTGAATACCACATGGGTAACACCATGACCAAGGCTATATACGATAAATTCAAGTCAGCGACACCTTACGGTAATACCATCGCTACAGGCCCTATACCTACGCACACGCTTGATATTGCAGTATCGGTTGGCGGATTTAAGGTTGGCGATCAAAACTACCCAATCAATCCAAAAATCACATTCACCAACAATACTGGTAAGGAACTGCCGGGGGGCACTGAGTTCCAGTTTGATATCCCCGTATCAGCGCCTGATAATGCTAAAGATCAGTCTGGTGGCGGTCTGAAGGTTATCTCTTCTGGTCACACTCGTGCCGATAACATCGGTGGTTTAGATGGTGTAATGCACCGTGTATCTTTCTCTCTGCCAGCTTGGAAAAGCTTACCGGCCGGCGGCTCCTACGAGTTAGATATGGTGTACTACCTGCCAATCTCCGGTCCTGCTAACTATACTGTGAATGTAAATGGTGTAGATTACGCGTTTAAGTTTGAGCAACCGAACTTACCAGTAGATCCAAATCCAAATCCAAATCCAAATCCAAATCCAAATCCAAATCCAGGGGATTGTGTCACTACAGGTATCAACACTTACCCTAACTGGCCACAAACTGATTGGGCCGGTAACCCAAGCCATGCAAACCAAGGTGATAAAATCATCCATAACGGTGTTGTTTATCAGGCTAACTGGTGGACAAGTGCAACACCTGGCAATGATGGTAGCTGGGCTAAAGTCTGCATCATTTAAGAACAGTTTACTTAGCAGTTGATAAGTCACAGCTAAGTAATGAAAACAAGAGCGCAGGTGGTAGTTTTAATAGGGTGATGTTCAGCCTGCCCTATCACCAGCGCTTTTATTTTTCGCCAAAACACATAAAATACCAGTATATTACATATCACTTCTTCTCAATTAAACACGGCATTTAAACATCGATAAACACCCTCATAAATACGTGTGACTAATGTTGCGTATGCTATATACCTCACTCTTCTCAAAAGAGAGAAAAATGAGATATTGTGCTCATTTTTTAATCAAACAGTTTAACCCTGTATTTATCATACTGTTTGTAAATTACGCTTTTAATTATTCATTAATAACAATAGATTAAACCATGGCATTGAAAATTAATTCCAACTTTATTACATTTTTTGATTGTGTTTATAGTAAAAGCACAATTAAACCATGTTCTGTAAATAACTCTCTGTTATAAAAATAAATATCAACACCAAATGTAAAATTTATCCTATTAAATAAAGTAAAAACTATATGTTGCTTTACATCCTAAACAATCAATTTTAGTTCGTTTTATGCTAAAGTCACCTCCCCATTAACCCCAAAAATAAAAAGAGCTTTAGTAAGGACGATGAACAAAGCAATTTGCCTATGCATTTTGATTCTCTGTTATTTGCCAATTCAGGCAACGGCAAGTAACGTTAGAGGTCATTCATACACGGAAAGTACCAGTACAGATGTTGTTATCAAATACGTATACAAACAAGCCCAACTCGATAACATCATGGATTTTCAAGTCTTTGCTGAAGGTTATGCAGCCTATACTGCAACTAAAGGCAGGAAAAAATCGATTCTTACAATTATTGATTACAGCAGGCCATCAACAGAAAAAAGATTCTTTGTTATTGATTTAAAAACAAATAAGTTACTTTATCATACGTACGTAACCCATGGTGTGAACAGTGGCGGCAGGGTCGCAAATCGTTTTTCTAACATCGTAAGCTCAAGGCAGACATCACTGGGCACTTTTCTTACTGATACAACTTACAATGGTGGTAATGGCTATTCACTAAAACTCAATGGCCTGACCAAAGGTGTTAATGATAACGCCCGCCGTCGCTATATTGTGGTACACGGTGCAGAATACGCAACGGAAGCTTTTATCAAACGAAATGGCTATTTAGGACGCAGTTGGGGTTGCCCAGCATTACCTACCGGTTTATCCAGGAAAATAATCGATACCATTAAAAATGGTAGCGTTATTTACGCTCACGCTTGAGGTTATACCCAAGTTACCTCAAGATTCTGCATCTTAAAGTAACTTGGGTATATATGACTTTAATCTTTGATAATAAAAATATTTCCTTTCTTTCCCTGAGTCCGCGATTATTATTCATACAAGCGTATAAATCAAACATTTAACACGACTAAACCATCAGTAAAAAACTCAATATATTATTAAATATAAATGAAATGAGATAGGCTCCATCATCTAGTTTAATAAACATTAATAAGACAAATGGCTTTTTTATTGATTAGGGTTTGGGGATAGGTAAAAAATCCCCGCCGAAGCAGGGATTTATACAACATGGAACGATACGGCTAATTAAGCAAGTACTTGCTTTGCCGCTACATATTTTAAATCTAACGCTGTAGCGACACTTTCACAAGTGATCTGACCTCGGTATACGTTCAGGCCATTCCGAAGATGCTTATCTTCCTGTAGTGCAGTTTTATACCCTTTATCTGCAAGTTTAAGGATATAAGGTAACGTTACGTTATTTAGGGCAAATGTTGATGTGCGGGCAACAGCACCAGGCATGTTAGCAACACAATAGTGAACAACATCATCAACAATGTAAGTTGGATTGCTGTGAGTTGTTGCGTGTGAAGTTTCTACACAACCGCCCTGGTCAATTGCGACGTCAACAATTGCTGAACCTGGTTTCATTTTTTTTATCATTTCAGCGGTTACCAGCTTAGGAGCCGCAGCACCTGCTACTAGTACACCTCCGATAACCAAGTCAGCTTCCAGTACATGTTTTTCGATCGCGTCTTTCGTTGAGTATACACACTGAACAGCACCGCCAAACTGAGTATCCAGGCTGCGCAAAACGTCAATATTACGGTCTAGCACAACAACATTTGCGCGCAAGCCCACTGCCATCTGAGCAGCATTAGCACCGACAACACCACCACCGATAATAACCACTTTAGCTGGCTCAACACCTGGGACACCGGCAAGTAGCATGCCGCGGCCACCTTTTGATTTTTCAAGGGCAAAAGCACCAGCCTGGATCGACATACGGCCAGCAACTTCAGACATTGGTGCTAGCAGTGGTAAACGACCTTGATCATCAGTAACTGTTTCATAAGCAATACAGACTGCTTTGCTGTTGATCAGATCCTCTGTTTGTTCTGGGTCTGGGGCAAGGTGTAAGTAAGTGAACAAAATTTGACCTTCGCGAAGCATTGCGCGCTCAACCGCTTGAGGCTCTTTTACTTTGACAATCATTTCAGCTTCTGCAAACACGGCTTCAACAGTTGGCAGAATTTGTGCGCCAGCATCAATGTAATCTTGATCACTGAAGCCGATACCAGAACCCGCTAGCGTCTCAACATACACAGTATGACCATGGGCAACCGCTTCACTTACAGAAGCTGGAACCATACCAACACGGTACTCATGAACTTTAATTTCCTTCGGTACACCAATAATCATCTTCGTTTCCTTGCTGCCTTGTTTAGTGTTGAGTAAACAATAAATAATTTCACCCGGAATGTGTCACCGTATTTTAACCTAAATTCAACAATTGAGCCTGGAGTTTTGTCCTGCCACAGCAGAATAAACCGACTTTGAAGCGCGTCACATTACAAAAACTCACATTAAGGACACAAAGCAGACCAGTAGACCAAGCTTCAGTCCAAAATTGGACATAAAAACCAATATGTGAGAACCAAGCAGAAGTAACCACTACCAAAAGCAGGTTGAAATTGTGTTATTACAAGTAATTAGAAAGAGGTTTTGTGCTCTCCATATAGAATCAAATGCTGTTTGAGTCAATATTGGCTGAAACAAAATTGTCGCGAACACTTCTGATTTACAACAAAAACAACATAAAACTAACAGGGCGAAATACAGGTCATAGACCCTGCTCCTCAGTTTTGGCTGATACTTGAAACCGCGTGGGTATAAATAGAAATTATTGAAAAGTAGGGCTAGAAAGGGAGATTAAGCTGATGGTAGAAGCAAGCCATGCAAAGAATTCCAACCAGATTCATAAAAAAGCCGCTAAAATAACGGCTTCTTTTCACTGATTCATTGTGGATGAACAGTAACTGATCGTCAGTCTTCGAATTCCCATGGCATATCCGGAAGTGCCGTCAGATTCTCTGTATAACGCTTAAGATCAAAGCTACCTTCGTTTTTGGCCACATCAAACACATGCACACGCAATCATCTGCACGGCTTCATCACGCGCTGTTCCTGTCATCATCAAACGCATCAAAGTTTCTTTAACTTTGATCGGGGTGCTATCCGCAAGCTGGTTTTCCACGATTTCAACCAGCGTATCGCCAGTCATGATTTCTTCATTTCGCATCTTTAGCGCCTACATAGATAATTATGACGAATTTTATACTATTTCACACCACCGTTATATTGAGTATTTAAGCATACCCTACCCTCAAGATTCAAAGACCATGAGAAAACAAGCAAAATTCGGCAAAAAAGAGAGCACATACTGATACGGCTAGTACTCTTTCACATAAATTATAAATAGTTGAATTGTTTCAGCACGTCATCCCGGAATTGAGGAACGAGATATCCGGGATCCAACTCTAGCTGTGTGCACCTTAGATTCCGTATAAGTTCGTTCCTCACTTTACGGAATGACGAAGTTTTGTGGCTGAACTGGTCGAAACTGCTGTGATTAAGTACTAGTCTTTTATGCTAGACCATATCACTTGAAACAGATGACTCGGCTGATAGCATCACTAACGCCATTACCGAAGAATGTGCGTGATCCATTGAAGAAAAAGAATAATCAAGCGGCTGGTTATGCTCCAGTTCCACTTCGTTAACTAACACCGTTTTCAACCCTGCAGCCACTGAGGATGTCACTCCCGTGATACTGTCTTCAATCGCCAACACCTCTTGAGGAGCAAAGCCTAGCGTCTCACAAGCTAACTGATAGATATCCGGTGCGGGTTTATTATTCGCAACATCATCACCACTGAAGACGTGATCGAACAATTCTCGCCAACCGTGCCGGGACAAAATGTCCTCAACATAAATTCGCGGCGCCCCTGTCACAACAGCCAAAGGTACTTTACCTACTAACGTTCTTAATAACGCATCAACGCCTGACTTGGCTGGAATATTACCGACTAATAAAGCCTGTTCGGTTATCGATTCCATCTGTTCCAGCATGTCCTCGGCGGACAGTTCAATAGTAAATCGCCGCTTCAGATCTAGTGCGACTTTATCCCAGGTTACACCGGCATAATCAGTCATAAATAATGACTTCGAGAAATCTATGTTCCAGCTTTGTAAGAAAGTTGACCAATTATCGGCATGGAAAACTTCAGAATCGACAAGCGTACCATCGAAGTCAAAACAAATTGCCTGCATAGAACTATACATCCCTAACTTAATGCGAAGGCGCTATATTAGAAGTTCCGCACTTTGATAGCAACTTAACAATTTATCGTTAATACCGTATCTCTATTGTTGCTTAAACTGCGCATTAAATAGGCAAACAATCTTAAGGTGTATGTTAAATGAGTCTAACAAAGTATGCTCCGGTACTGGCATTAAGCGTTAACCTGCACCAACAATCCATAAAAAAGCCTTGATAAATAACATATTACCCCGATTAACATGTCGTTCAATCATCTAACTTAACACCATATACATTGAGCGTATCGAATAAATCAAAAGATGACTTGTAACGGATAAATCAAAAAAGGAAGCTTCGTTCAACTGCAGGTAATAGTAGTTGAACAGTTAAGAACACAATGCAGACATATACCTTTAGGTATTCCCAACTTCCTTACAAGTTTTCGACACGCCTCTATTCGACAAAACTTTATTGGAGCGAAAATGGATAATTACTCGACATCATATCCAAAAGGAAAAATTGAAACTCGTAATATCTCTGAAAATAAACAACTCAGGCATTACCTAAATTCGACGTTAAACACTGAAAACCTGAAACATGCTGCCATCGACATTTATCACTCCAATATCGAGGCTAATAATATCAACTTAAGCCTTGCTAAAAGTCTTGAAATGTCCACTATAGAGTTAACCAACAATTCATATCCAATACTTTACCAAAGAAAGCCAATAGGTAATATTCACTTCCCCAAGCAAGAAGAGCTAAAAGCAGATGTCATTGACCTACTTCCGGCATTAACTAAGAAAATTGCTTGGGTCGTCAAGCGCTATGAGACAAGAGAACTATCCGAACATTACTTGGGCAAAGACCTGTCATTAGCAGGCTACAGTGAACAAGTTCTTAAATTAGAAGCCTTCATAGAAAAGGCTGCAAGTTCTCAATGTCCGGCAATAATTCATGCTGAATTTGGTTGCGAAAAGCTCTCAGTTGCCTGTGCAATTCACTACAACAGCGAGATTAGACACAAGCCCTTTATTGAAGTCATCTGCTCATCCACCAATACCGAAGAGTTTCAACAAAAACTAATACTTAGTTTTCAAGAAGCTAAAGGTGGCACCGTTTTCTTACATGGCGTCGATGAGCTGACTTGTTCGCAGCAATGCTTATTGATTGAAATACTTGCAGCAAAAACAGAGCATGAACCATCAGGCGTTCCTATCAAAAACGCTCCTAAAGTCAGACTGATTGTATCCACAACAAAACCACTATCAGCTCTTGTCGAGAATGGAACCTTTTCACGTCAACTTTATACAGAACTTAATTTTTTAAACACAACGATCCCCCCCCTTAAAGACCGTAAAGACGACATTCCTTATATCTTGGAAAAAATGTTAGATAAATATCATTCATTTCAAGAGCAATGTTTATCAACTGAAGTTAAGGAAGCTTTATACAACTATCACTGGCCTGAGAATCATGCAGAATTAGAACGTATTGTCGCTAAGTTACTTGTTCTGGCCAATTCCAACCCCATAAATTTAATTGACTTAAGAAAATACTCGCCAGAAACATTAAACCGAACAGCTGAAACATGCTCTGATGGAATTATAACAAGCAATAACAACCACAAACATTTTGACCTTATCACTAGTTTACTTACTAAAAGCTATGAAGACATTAGTCATTTACATCCTGGCCTTCAAAAAGCATTAAAATATTTGGCTGAACACTACTGTAATGAGATCACATTAGCAAGCTTATCAAGCAATGCATGTCTCAGCTCCTCTCATCTTTCCTATTTATTTAAATTGTATGTTAAGAAAAGCTTCAAACAAATCCTAGCCGAATTAAGAATAGAAAAAGCAAAAAAAATATTGGCAAGCAGCCCACACTCGCGCATTACCGATGTATCTTTTGATGTCGGCTTCGGTGACCTAAGTCACTTCGAAAAAATCTTTAAACGTCACACAAAAATCACGCCAAGAGAATATCAAAACCGACATAGAGTAAACAACTGACACTATTTGAAAACAAATATCTTACCCAACATAGATGAATAAATCACATGATACCTTAGGATAATGCTTATTATCATTGAAAGTAATCTTGATAAATTAGTTTCAATGAGCCCCTTCAGGGGCTTTTATTATATCCTTCAAGAACGGTCCGTATTTGAAGCAATATCACGTAATTTGTCTAGCATGATTTTATAGTTCAGGTTATCAACAAAGGCAATCTGGTTGGAAACATGCACATTCAAATCAGTATCAAGTGCAAACGTCCGAACCCTGCCCGTACTACCCCAAAAGGTATTGATCATGACTTGATCAGCTTTAGGGAAGGTATGCAGCTCTGCAGAGCGAAAACGAATAATATTCGTTGAGGCTTCCTCTAATTCTGCCTGATGACTGAAATCATCCATCGTAAGCTGAATATCAACATAGTTGTCATCGCTGATCTGTACCCGCATCAAGGCTAACGAACGCAATGATGTGCTTGCCCGGCCACTATTTGTTACCACTAAATCTACTTCGAAATAACTGTACTGTGTTTGTTGAATATGCCTGAGCTTATCCAGTTGAGATTCAATGCCCCGTAAATTGTCTCTGAGATGTTCTAACCTTGCACCACTTTCACTAATCACATCGGTGATATCTTCTTCGATATCCAACAACAGATAACTCAGTGCTTGTTCGTCGATATATGGTTCATTACTCTCATTAAAAGTCATATCTGAATAACTGCGGGTGATCTTGAGCAGGTGCGATTCATAATAGAGTGCCTCTACATCATCAATGTAGTTCCCTAAATTCCACAATCGTAAATCACGAATACGAAATTCTGACAACTGAAAACTCTGATTTGTTGGGTCAAGGTAGCGCTGAAGCTCGTTCAAATAGCCATGCAGGTCAGCATTTATCGACGATATATTTTTAAAATCAAGCCTGGCTTTGTCAAAGGCTTTATTCAATACGTCCAATGTGAAACTAGGATAATCCAGCTTGTCGCCACGGTTGCCATTATTATCATACTCATACAATAAACTCTCTGGTATATAAGGCTCTAACAGCATCAGTTCATCAGTATCTAAGGGCACATTAAAGTCATCAGCATCAATCCGGCGTATAGACGATATTTCCACATCAACATCGGCGGTTTCTACAACATAAATTTGCCAAAGTGGAATGGCTGCTGTGAGTGCCCCGCCGATCCCCAGCAATATTTTCTTGTATGATTTAGTCAGTTTTTCGCGCCAATTAAATCTATTTCCATTGTTAGTTTCTATATTCATACACCCTCCGCAATAGTTAGATAACTGGATCAGTATGTAGGAATAAAACAATACTAAATCGTTGAATGTTATGAATTTACCGGGAAAATATGGGGTTAGTGCATAGGCAATCAGTAATACATTAATCTCTTATTCACAAAAATGCCTGCAGACAAAAAAGCCGAGTTATTTAATACACTCGGCTTAGGATATTTACACAAGATAGCCCTATCCACTTAGTCAGATATTGGCAGTCTTTACTTCATTTACTCATTATTCTTGCCGAATATCTTCATATAGCTGGAATAACGGTGTCGCAACCGGTAATGGCCACTCAGGTTTCGTACGCTTGACATCATCGTTAAGCTCTATCGTCACTACATCGGTAAGTTGCATCGCCGCAAGTTTCTCCACTTTTTTCAGCTGCAATTTAATTTTGGCGACGAGTTTTATTCCAAAGGGATTCTCTGAAGTGCTCACTACCGAAGCTCCGCAAAGAGCCGCAAATGAATACACTCCGGTGTAATATGGCTGCCGATTTGTTCGAGTAAGACTTTTATATCTGGTTTTTGCAGGCGAACGCCCTGACTGTCTTGTTGCAACTGGGCAGTTTCTGCAATGGAATAACTGCTTTTTATTAAACACATACCATTTACGGACTCGAGATAAGTTTCAAATCATTAAGAACCTTTATATTTTCTTGACTATCCAACACTCTAAGCTTTGTCAAGTAACTTTTCCAACTAATATTTTCCTTAAGTGTTTTAATTGCTGATTCATTTCTTTGAACTTGCTCATCAACAAAATACTGGCATCTAATTAACGTACCTAACGTACTTGAAACACCGAATTTCTTCTTGGATGTAACACCGAATTTACGATATTTCTGAGCACAAACACTCATTTTCCAAGACTTCTGTTTATTTAATGCTTTATTATACTTAGAAGACTTAATAAATTGAGTTAGCATACTTTCTCTACTCACTTTAAAATCATATTCCAGCATTTCATTACTAACACCCTCATATTTACTTAAAGCAGAAGTAATGTCAGAATTATTTACAGTAGCAATTAAATTTCGGCCAGACATATAATCCCACATACCTTTTGACATAGGGCGAGTATTTTTAAGAACTATTCCAGCATTATCACACAATGTTTCAGCAAGTAATATATCCATAATGTTATCTTTATTTGGTCGAGGTAAATCCGTCATCAACCGCATTAGATGTGAAATATAACCAGTAATACCAAAACTAGCCAAATCTCTATTCACAGCATCAATAATGTTTTGATCGAATGCATAAAACTCTTTTCTAGACTTTTCAACTTCTCGCCCAATTGTTTCTGCAGCGATTGATATAGTTGCATTTCTGATAAATTCTATTTCCCTCTCTATTAATGCTACAGGCATTACCAAAGTAGCAACCGCGCATGTATTTTCAAGTTTCTTTAATTTTTCCGATTCTAGTCCTACAGAAACTTTCATTGCATGAAGATAGTTAGTCTTTGCTGAACTTACTGAATCACCAAACACCATATCTCCCAAATCACTAACTATTTGTAAACCTATTTCTTTTCCGGTGGCCGTTCTCCCCCAATCTGTGTCACTACGTACATAAACGACTCCACCTTCATCCAGTTTAACCTTTTTTTTATTCAACTCAAAAATTGAAGCACCATGAGTACCAAGAAGTCCGTGGAATGAATCCAGAACAATCCCTCCGAGCCCCATTGTGACAATATTCAAACCAACCTTTAAGACTGTTTGCGCCAGGTACCAACCAACTTTAGAGCTTGTTGAAGGATCAGTAAGGTAGACTCCAGCCAATGACCCATTAATACTATCTTTAAGCACATCTAGAATATGCGCATTCAAATCATGCCTTATATCTACAATATTTTTAGCTAAATTATTAATAGTTATAGCCATTACATTACTTTCAAGTAAAGCTATAGCACATTCTTGCTTTTCCTGCTCATTCATAAAACGCTCCTTGATTACTAGAAATAATCACTATTAACCTTCTGATTCTATTTCCTCTTGATCTGTACTTACCCAAAAGTCAACTATTTCTTCTGGTAACACATCACCTATATCACCAGTGGGTTGCACTATAGCACTGGTAGAACTCCGCTGTGTTAATGGGTTTGGCATAATTAGCTCCTTTATGATTTCATTTAAGATTTAAATATCACTGCAAGTCTATCTGCCATAAGACCTAACAGTAAAACTTCACGAATTATTACTATGTGTTTTATATGCTAGAAGGACCATTTACCTATCATTAAATATCCATAACTAACAATTACAAACATGTAATTATAAAAGTCAATTATAGTCCCAACTTTAATTACACCAAAGAAACAGATTGAGTTTTTAAAGGCTTGATTATCTGCCTCATTGAAACTTAGTGTTGATTCATCAGAATTCAGTAAGATCTAAGCACTTAACAAGATAGTTAAACCCAGCAGCCTACAGCCTCAGCTTAAAAGCAAGTCCAGCGGCATATAAAACACATGAACTGAAATTAAGGCCAGCCATAATATTGAAATAATATCTAATATCCTCATCATTTACCTCCTGATTTTTAATTAATTCCCGTCCACATGGATTTATCACCGACGTTACTCTCACAACGAATTTGATCCGCAAAATTGGAATATTTCAAGCCGTAATTCAACCATTCGGTTTGAAATTCGCAAGCTTTACACAAAGCATAATAGTCACTTTGTTTAAAGCGAGTTGGATTATCAATTACACCGCAAGTTTGTGGATTGCTCTGTAAATTTTTATAATGCCGTCCTTGTAGCAAAGCTTCGCCCAACAACCGCTGAGGTTGATAGGTTAATTGCACACGTTCTTCATCAGTCAGCTCTACAAGCTGGGTTATTTCACGCTGCCAGGCATATTCACGCTGCGGGGCGATAGTGCCCTGCTGCAGAACTTGAGCAACCTGCTCTATCTGGCTGAAATAATGATACGGGTTGTCTGGCTTTTCGCTTATTCGTTGGTTTGCGAGATAACACTGAATAACATAACGCGTCCATATAAAGGCATCCAGCACATCCGTGGTGTGGTATGCCAGCTCTTGTTGCAACGTATTTAGCCGTTGCGGCAGCCTATTATGGTAAAACCAGGTGTTCTGGTAACTGAACAACCGTACACCCAGCAACGGAATACTGAGCAAACCGTGTTGCTGCTGCTTACCAATGCTGTCATTAATCATGTGCCGAGCCAGCTCGCTGTTTTGCTGGCACTGTAAAACGGGCCGTTTCTTTTGCCGCTGGTTAGTATGCTGATCTCTTACGTTACCAGTGGTTGAAGATTTATTGCACTGCCTTCTCAGACAGCGGTTCTGCCAGTCGACATCTTTTAACGGATGGTAATAACCCCTTCCATTATTTCCGCGCTCATCGGCCTGGTCGAAAGGCTGACTCAAATGCCCCCCCGCAAAATGTTGTGGTAATTCTGCTGGCAGATAATAAAAAGCTAACCATGGTGCATTGGGGATATCCACATGGTCGGGGTCATTCACATCAGAGCTATTCCCATCTGGATTAGGCGGTGTAGTAAGTGTGCCGGTTAAGGTTTTCGGTAGCGCTGTACTGACAGGCGTAAACTGATAATCTCCTGCCTTTAGTGGTGATAACCAGTGCGAATCTGGCTGAAATTCCGCTACGCCCTGACAGGCATATGCCAGTTTCAGAGCGCTCGGGTGTTCCATTCCTGCAAGGCGTGCAGCGCAGTAGGTGCCGTAGTAGTGAAAATCGTAAGTCATTCTGTGCTCGCTACCTCAAGTTTGTATAACATGATTGCGCTGTTATCAGAGTCGTTCTTCTGTCTGATCGACTATTTGCTGATCACGACGAGGCACCCGGCAAGGCTTTAACCTCACCCTGCAACCGCCCAATCACGTCGATAAATTGATTCAACTCGCGGGTCGCATCACTGGCATTAATTAACGGATCCCGGTGCTCTTCACGAATATTGCCGCCTGCGTACTGGTCAATGGTACGTTGATGAACAATGGCATTTACCGCCTGAAGAAACGCAAACGCTTCGGTTTTACAATAAATACGGTGCTGAACCGCAGGATTGGTTTTGCTGTCATAGCGAGGTGCCGCATAAGAAACGCAATAAGGTTGCTGGCTAGGATCGCTGCCGACAATATCTGCACAAGAGAACAAGACAAAGTCTGTATTACGGTACTTATCCATAATTTCGTTACACATCGGGTGGTCATCAGAGATCGCCAGATTGTAATCACAAAAAAATACATCTACTCCTTTGATCAACGCTGCGACCATCGTAGTAAATCCATCCTGCACGCTTTGCGGCAACTCGCGGCTTTCCGGGATCATTTCAAATGGCTTAGAGCTTGCCGTATATGCAGCCTCCCATGTTGGTAACTGGTAGCTGTTTTCAGTAAGCCCTCTGTCGCGATAAGAAATTTTGTAAGCATTATCGAATGGATCGGTGATATCACCTTGATCAGTAAGAAGGGCGAATCGAGTTCCGTCAATGGCGGTTCCCGCCCTGAAAGTGAGGTTTGGCATAATAGTCTCTCTCGCTGGTTGATTCAGTAAACTATGTCGTTTCTGCTCATCGCCAAACAAGTTGTGCAATGGCTTCTGACCATCACTATGCCATTTGCTTTTTATACCAACTCGGTCATTATCTGCGCAAATCCGGTTAATTTCAGGTTTTGGTTCAGAGGCTTTAATTGATGCCGGGCGCACCGCTAGGTCTTCAACATTGTTGGGGGGTAACGGCGGTTGAACACTATTCTCTTCTACCGGCTTTTCACTCTCGGTATCGGTTGGCTGCGGTAATGTTTTTTCAGATTGAATGTCTTGTGGCTCGGTGATTAGTAGATCCGGGATGGCAAACAGCATATTGGGGATCTGCTGGAGGTATTGCAGGTACGGGTTTTGCTCGGCAGTAAAAGACGCCAGACTCTGTTCTTCTTGCTCTGGCTTCGACTCATTTTCCTGCGTTTTATTTGTCAATTCAGCCTTATCTATTTCACTTTGGTTATCGAGCACATGTTGCTCAATGGGGCGACTATTTGATTGGCTCTGAACAATGCGGTATTGACGAACAAACCGTGGTTGAGCGACACGTAACCGGACTGAACGACGAACCTTACGTATGCGAACACGCTGATATATTTTAGTCATGTTTCCCTCTCGGCGGCCTCTGTCCATTTCGTAAACTGCAATTAATTCGAGTTATTCGCGTGTATTATCTTTTGCAACAGACGGTATCGATGTAGGCCCCCCTTGCTGTACTGTCTGCCGCCTAATTGAATCCACCACTTTGTCCATCATAGAAAAAAGCACATCGACGTTGTATCCCATCAGAAAAGCCATGGCCATGGGAGATAGAGACGCCAGAGCTTCGGCTTCATCGGGTTTAAAGAACCATCCTATGATCATGCCGGCCAGGGCACCTAAGATTAACCTGAGCCGATACCTTAATTCGGTGTGACGCGTGTAGGTAAGCATGCGAATTTCATTTAGTAATCCCCGTAATACAAAAATCAATGCCCCGAACAACCCATACAGCAAGGGCAAGAGATAGCTTTGAAATGTATTTAAGACGAAATTAGCCGCGACTAAATGAGAATAAAACGAGGTATTCAACTGCTCAAGAATAAATCCTGCCGGAACCTCGGTTTTGGGATCTGCTGAAATTGCGAAGTACGACGTTGAATCTTGTTCATCAGGCACATAAAACAAGTTCCATCGTTTCAAGACCTGGTAATTTGCAATAATCTCTTGTTCAAGAATATGCAGTTCAAGAAATGACTTGTTCTCTAACTTTTCCGGTTGCGCAACCAATTCATAATAGCCACTCTGCAGTTTGATTAAATTCCCCCTCAACTCTGCGCCACACAACCAATAGGCTTGCAAAAAAACCAACATTATTAAGGAATAAAACGTAATACGCCGGTAATTGCGCACGGTCATTTCAGCTTTGGTTTTCAATCGCTTGTCTTCGCTATCACCTTCCGTTTGCTCCGGGAGAATAGCATCCAGACTTTCTAGGGTTACAGGGTATGCCAGTTTAGCCAGCAAATCGTAGTTAAATAAAAATTCACTTTCAGCATCGGGTCCCCAACAATCAGCGATCAGCCGGTATTTGGCTTTAACAATTTGATCTGCGATATCACGCTCCAGTGATGAATCGCCATCGGTTGCTATATGCGAAAGCAAGCGTTGAGCACCATATATGGCACGCACCATTTCTGGTGTGACTTCAAAGGATGCAGGTTTTTTCACTCGGAAGTACCTCCAGCTGGTTTACCGACAACAATTAATAATATGAATGGAATTTTACCGACAGATACCATTTTATTGCCGTAATAGTATGATTGTGATGGCATCACATTAATTTATCTCTGGCAAATCCACGATAAACTGGTCAGATTTAATTAAGAATAAATAGATAAAAATGATGATATTGGATAATAGATCTTAGAAGGTCTTATTTTGAAAAATCTTGCAGAATTTTTGCGGCTTCTTTACCCACTTCAGCCATATGCTGCACACCTTTCGCTGCCACTTTTTGCGATTCTTCAATTACTTTCGAATATTTAGGGTCCCCGGTAGCCAGGAGCTGGGCCAGAGCAATCCCCATTGCAGTCGAGGTTAATGTATTGAGGTTTCTGAGATTATCGACAGCGTCTTGTACAGCCATAGTTGTTGACTGGGCAATGGCAAGCTGAGCATTGGTGGTCGCTGTTTTATTCTTCTCTGTACTAGCCATGTTGTATTAACCTGAGGGTTACCCACCACTACTGCCTTTTTTAATAATCAGTGCCAACGTTGTCGATATCGCAGTGTTCGCTATCGTTTGCATCCCCTGCTGACTGGCTATCGCATTCTCTAGCATCAAACTGATCGCATCTTCAGATACAGCTTCCGCAAGCTTATGCGGGATTGATTGATTGTTACTTTGACTTTGGCTTCCTGACATTATCTATACCAACTCCATGAAAAAAGGTAAATTGTGACAATTTACCTTGTTGATTGGGTATCAGCTGTCTTTTTCCAGCACCCCTTCCGATGCCCGTCCAATCACCGCACTTCCGATAGATGTCAGTGAATTTACCCCCTGAACCGTTGCTGCCTGCATGGTTACGTTCGCTTGCTGTTGGGCCATTGTTGTATTATGGCTACCAGTGGCCAGAGCTTGCCCCATCGCGGTGTATAAGTTAGACATTGCCATCGCCGGGGTACTGGCCAGCGTATTGGTATTGACCTGGGTAACCGAATCTGTGATCTGATCGTTAACTGTTGTATTTTTTCCCGCCATCATTTTTCTCCTGAGTTGTTAAACTTCCTGTTCCGATTTGGAAACACTATTTATTGATTACTATTTAACTTATCCAGTTTGTTATCGACTGACTTCATTGCTTTATCGAGTTCGGTATTCACCGAATTAACCATACTTTCCATTTGTTTATCTAAGTTGGCCGCCACGGATTGTTCTGACGCTGAAAAATTATCTAATTTTTCCTGCGTTTGCTGAATCAACGATTCTGTTTTCTCTATTTGCTGCTGAGAAAACTCCATTATGCGGCTCAAATATGCCTCTGCATCGAATGTTTCCTGTGATGCGGGTTCTGACATAGTTGCCTCTCTCTTTTCATTAATATGTCTGATTTGTTCTAGCTTTTTTTCCTGAATTTACCGACCAGTCTGGAAAAACCTTTTGCATCGGTCTCTTTTGGCTGATCGCTATTACTATTGGCTTTTTCTGACTTATCTGCCCTTATTTGCGGATAAATGGATTCCAGCTTAGCCCCCGCTTTTACCCCCATTCCCCCCCTC
>NZ_PYMC01000012.1 GCF_003026475.1 Photobacterium lipolyticum | reverse complement strand
TCTCGCCCTCTTTCAGCGCCTGTACTGCCGGATCGTTGTTGTCCAGCTCGTAGGTCCAGTTGCCCTCGGCGTCAATGCTGAAGGTACCGTGCTCGCCCGCAACCTTGCTCTGCGGGGCGAACACCGCCTCGCCGGCGTCGACGTCGGAAACCTCCAGCTTGCCGCCGGTGGTCAGCGTCACGTCTTCCTTCACCGCGCCCTGATCGGCGCCGTCGGCAGAGGGGGTAATGTCGGCAACGTCATTGGTGCCGGTGATGGTCACGGTGATCGGGTGGGATGCTGAGCCGTCGGCACTCTTGACCTCGAAGGTCTCGGCCGGCAGCGTCTCGCCCTCTTTCAGCGCCTGTACTGCCGGATCGTTGTTGTCCAGCTCGTAGGTCCAGTTGCCCTCGGCGTCAATGCTGAAGGTACCGTGCTCGCCCGCAACCTTGCTCTGCGGGGCGAACACCGCCTCGCCGGCGTCGACGTCGGAAACCTCCAGCTTGCCGCCGGTGGTCAGCGTCACGTCTTCCTTCACCGCGCCCTGATCGGTGCCGTCGGCAGAGGGGGTAATGTCGGCAACGTCATTGGTGCCGGTGATGGTGATCGTGAGAGTCTGGGTATCTTTCCCCCCGTGTCCGTCATCGACCTGGTAGGTCACCTGAACATCTGTCGTTTCGCCTTCTTTCAGGCTGTTATATACATCATGGGTCGGATCGAATGTGTAGGAGCCGTCTTCATTGAATGTGAGGCCCGCTGGAATCGCTTGATCCACCAGCTTATAGGTAAGAGTATCGCCGTCAGCATCTGTGGCGGTGACTTTGCCGCTGACGATTTCACCACCTTCTCTCGCATTATCGATCTTGGCTTGTGCCACAGGCGCTTCATTAACAATTAACGGAGCTGTTTGTAGCGCACTGCTTCGCGGATCTTCCTCATCCAATGCCAAGTTATCGTTGAAGGTGGTATCGAATCCGGCTTCAGCCTGTACCTTGTCATAATCATAGTTGACAACAACAAAGCCCTGATTCGAAGCGCCAACGTTCGCAGAACCTGCTGCCGTTGCCTCTAAAATCTGAGTCGGATCCTGATCAGCTAAAATCGCCTGCTGAATTGCAGCCACGTCATCGGCACCAAAGCTCGTTCCTTCGGCTACTTCCGGGCTAAAAGAAACGCTGCTATCCAGCTTCGTCACCTTCACGCCCTCATCTGACAGCATAATACATGTCGGACATGGTTCATGGACAATGACAGGAACACCGTCTCGCAGCACCACATAATTAGTGCCTGAATTAGCGACCACAACTTCATCAAGCTGCATCTGATACTCTGCTTTAACGGCAACCACCTGATTATCGCCCTTAATAACAAATGCAATTCCATCTGCTACTTTCACATCAGCTACTTTATTATTATCAATTTTTTCCATATCTGAATCCGACCACCAAATAAGTATTCATCATTGCACTAATGCGCCACGACCATGATTGTGAACATTGTATTATTTATTGTTTTTCTTCGCGTAAAAATAGGCATCACCAGCTGGCTTTACCATAGAAAACAGTATTTTTAACTACCCTTATGAAACAGAGTGACATCACTTCTCACCTTATAATTCAACAGGTAATGCTGTTATTCATACTTACAAAAGAAATAAATAACACTTTACGTCAATATTTTGTCAGCTTATCATTTGAATTAATTTGTTACAAACATCCTATGAATAGCGAAATATTCCCATATCAAATGGCATATCAAAATATTAAACCGCGAGCGCATAAACAGCATTAATGAATAAAAAACTTAACGCCATCTCAATATCTCATCTCGATTTTATTGATGACAAAACAGCAGCACTGCTACTTAACACACCGAGAAGCTCCCGCATAATGCTGTGGGTAATCATTTTATTTTTTATCATTGCCATCGTATGGGCATCATTTGCAAAACTCGATAAAGTTACCGTTGGAGCAGGAAAAGTTATCCCTTCCTCCCAACTTCAGATCGTTCAGAACCTTGAAGGCGGAATAGTCAAACAGGTCCTTGTTAAAGAAGGCCAGCAAATCGAGAAAAATCAAAAGCTGTTGTTAATTGACGACACCCTTTTTCGTTCTGATTTTCAAGAAAGGGTATTGGATCTTGCCGGTTCTCAAGCAGATTCAATGCGCTTACGTGCGCTATTAAACAGCGTGACCGTCGATAAATCCATGGCGAAAACCAACTGGCAAAACAGCGTTACTGTTACTAATCAAACTCGGGTATTTGAGTCTGAATTTGCTAATAATCATCCAAAGCTAGTTCGTCGCCAGCGTAACGAATATGAAGATAAGATCGCTAACTTAGAGAACCAGTTTTCCGTCATGGCCGAACAAATAAGCCAGAAAGAAAGAGAATTGATCGAAACCAAGTATAGAATCAGTAATTTACGTCGTAGTTACAACATCGCGAATAAAGAATACGCCATCACCAAACCACTGGCTGATGAGGGTGTTGTACCCGAAATCGAATTACTCAAACTGCAACGTCAGTTAAACGATACAAAGCGTGAGCTAAATTCGACTGAATTACAGATCCCAGTGATTGACGCCTCGATTCAAGAAGCCGTTTACAAACACATCGATATTGCTTTGAAATTTCGTTCTGAAGTACAGGCAGAGCTCAATGAAACCAGCGACAAGCTGGCACGTTTATCTGAATCACAGGTTGGGCTTGAAGACAGAGTAAACCGAACTGTCGTTGTCTCACCGGTAAAAGGGACGATTCAGAAAATCCACGTCAATACGGTGGGTGGCGTTATCCAGCCGGGTATGCCTCTGGTGGAAATTGTACCCTCTGAAGACAACCTGCTGATAGAAGCCAAAATTGCACCGCAAGATATTGGTTTCTTGAGGCCAGGCCTGCAAGCCGTCATCAAATTTAGTGCTTATGATTTCACTATATACGGTGGCCTAAACGGGATATTGGAGAACATCAGTGCTGACACTATTCAGGACGAGGAAGGGAACAGTTATTACCAGGTACGTATTCGTACCATTCAAAATAGTCTGACCGGAGAAAACGGCGATCCTTTGCCTATTATTCCGGGCATGACCGCATCGGCAGATATTATTACCGGTAAACGTACCGTTCTGGAATATCTGCTTAAACCTGTGCTCAAAGCGCGCCAGACAGCGTTAAGAGAGTGATGAGAATGATAACCAAACAGCAAATTAATAAACTAGCACTGCTTATCGGACTGCAGTGTATAACGATGCCAACATCTGCTCAGTCTCTTGAACAAGCCGTAGCTCAAACTCTGGCGTCAAACCCTGAGATCAAAAGTGCCTATAACGAATTCATGAGTCAATACGAGCTGATTGATGCATCTACCGGAGACTATTTACCTTCGGTAGATCTGGAAGCCGGTATTGGCTATGAAAACTACGATAATGATGTGGGCAGCAAAGGTGATTTTAACCCCAGAGATGCGAAAATCAGTATTCGCCAACTTCTTTGGGACGGATCAATTACCTACAATGACATCCAGCGAAATAAAGCTGAGGCCGAAGCGCAGCGTTACCAACTGCTCTCAGACGCTCAGGATAAGGCGCTCGAAGCCACTGAAACTTACCTTGATATCCTCCGCGCACAAGAGGTGCTGGCACTATCTGAAGCCAATTACCAAGTACACCGGAAAATATTTCAAGACATCAAGAAACGTGCAGACTCCGGTATAGGTTCAACTGCAGATCTGGCACAGGTAGAAGGCCGCTTCGCACGTTCAAACACCAACTTGCTGTCAGCGCAAAGCAATCTAAACGATAAAATCACGGCCTTTTTACGCACCGTTGGCACGTATCCGGAAAATCTGACAAAACCGGAAGTTGATATTAATTATGTCGCCACCTCTCTAAACGATGCACTGGAGAAAGCGAAAGAAAACAACCCGGTTGTACATGTAGCCACTAATGATATTGACGCTGCCCAGGCTCAATATAAGCAGGCAAAAGGTAACTTCTATCCAACCTTTACTGTCGAAGCCTCCCAGCAGTGGGGCGAAGAGCTGGACGGTTCTCGGGGAGATACTGATGAATTTAAAGCCATGCTGAAAATGCGCTACAACCTATTTAACGGTAATTCAGATGTGGCGAAAAGCCGTCGTGCCGCTTACCAGCTGAATAAGTCTAAAGACATTCGTGACCGCGCCCACCGCATGCTTGAAGAAGGCACCCGTTTAGCCTGGAGTGCCATGGAACTGGCCAACAATCAAACCCAGTTTCTGCAACAGCACGTCGACGCTTCAGCCCGCACGGTTATCGCCTATGAAAAGCAATTTAGAATTGGCAAGCGTACCCTGTTGGACGTGCTAAATACTGAAAACGAGCTGTTTGAAGCAAGAAAATCGTATCTACAAGCGCACTACAATGGGATTTTGGCAAAATACCGTCTTCTCAATGCTACCGGCCTGCTGCTGTCAGAAATGCGTGTTGACGTTGCTGAAAGCTGGTCAAATACTGTCAAATAATAGGAAATCAAACCATGAAACGAACTGTAATAGGTTTATTAACTCTTTTCCTATTCGGCTGTTCTGTTCAGCCAGCTGAACCGCCACTCGCAGAGCAATCACGAGACCTGAGCGATTTAGATAACGATGGCGTTATTAATGCCCGAGATAAGTGTGCCGAAACCCCATTATCTGCCGTGGTTGATAATAATGGCTGCCCTGTTCATGTGAACCGTGAAGAAGAAAATGGCGTGCAGGTGCTGTTTGCTAATGACTCCGATGTTACACCAGATTCTTTCTTACCTGAAATCATGCGAATGAGCGAGTTTCTGAATAAATACCCAAACACTTCCATTGAACTTAAAGGCTATGCCAGTCCCGTTGGCCGTCACGACTATAATATCGCCCTGTCGCAGCGCCGTGCCCAACAGGTTCGTAACCAGCTTATCGCCGATGGCATTGATCCTAACCGGATAAAAACCGTGGGGTTCGGGGACTCTGATCCAGTAAAAGCGGATTCAAAAGAAACAACGAATACCCTGAGCCGCCGGGTGGTCGCTAAGGTAGTTGGATCAAAAAGCAATGTAGTTGAAGAGTGGACTATTTTCACTGTACGTGACAACTGATCTCCCAGAATAAACAGAGGACCGAGGACGAAATTACAACCTGGGTCTTTTGCATATTGCTCTCAGTCAGCGCCAATACGCTGGCTGAGAACAATTTAAATCGAATCAATAAAACCACCCCATCAGCACACTTAACCACAAATTAACTTTGATGAATAATCACGATGACACTATACCGAAAACTCTTGATATGGATGCTGAGTGTATTTTTTACACTTATCACCTCCGTGTTTGTTATCCAATTTAATTCGACTCGTGACTTTCTGCATGAGCAGCAGTCAACAGAAATAGAGAATGCTATCAGTGCTATTGGTATGGTGCTGTCGCCAGCTCTGGCATCTGACGATAAAGTCTTGGCTGAGTCCGTTATCAATGCGGCCTTCGACAGCAGTTTTTACAGCGACGTCACACTGGAAATACTGCAGGGTAATGACGAATACAAGCGTAGCTACCCTTCGGAAGTCACCGGTATTCCGGAGTGGTTCCGTGATGCTATCGTGATCCATCCCATCATCAAATCAACAATGCTAACCAGCGGAAGAGTGCAACTTGCTACGCTTTCCGTAACCAGTAACCCTGCTTATGCCTACCTTCAGCTCTGGCAAACCACACTGCAACTAATCATTGATTTTCTGGTGATCTTCCTGCTCGGTGCTGTCGTTCTTGCGCTTATCCTGTTGAATGTATTAAAACCGTTAAAAACCATTCAACAGCGTGCCAATGAAATATCTAACAACCGATTTGATCAGCTTTTATCTATTCCTCATACCTGTGAACTAAGGGATGTTGTCAGGGCCTTCAACCATATGAGTGCCCAGCTCAAGGTGCATTTTGACCAACAAGCCCAAGAAGCAGACAAGCTGCGAGTGCGTGCTTATCAAGATCCCCTATCTGGCCTGGCTAATCGTAGCTACCTGCTCACCAAGCTAAGCTCTTGGCTCTCAGTTTCTTCTAAAGGTGGGGTGGCCTTGCTACAAGTGGATTTGATCAAAGACAGCTACCAGAACAGAGGCTATGAAGCTGGCGACCAACTGGTACAGAAACTGGCTGGTCGAATGAAAGATCTCGCGACCGATGACTATACCATCGCCAGACTTAGCCAATCTGAGTTTATGCTTCTTGCACCGAATATATCGGCGACTGAACTGAAAATGATTGGCCGTACCATGCTATATATGGCTTCAGAACTTCAACCCGACCCGCTCGATGTCGCCCCTGTTCAGGCAGCCGTTGGCCTTGTAATGCGGTGCGACGACGACAATATCACGACCCTTCTGGCTCAGGCCGATAACGCTTTAATGCAAGCCAGACAACAAGCTAAAGAACCATTGATGCTGTTTGATGCCATGCAACCATCATTAATAGACAAGCAGCAATCCGCAATGGGGAAACAACAATGGAAAGCACTGGTTGATGAAGCTATCGCCAACAATCTGTTCAAGTTTAACTTCCAAAAAGCAGTCAACGACAAGGGTGAACCATTACATCAGGAAGTCTTTTCCTATATCCAAAAAGGCCATCAACGTTATTCAGCTGGCCAGTTCTTAGGCGCTATAGAACATTTCAATGCTGGTACCCTGCTGGATATGCACATTCTCGAACAGATGTTCAGCAAGCTCGTCGCCACCCCTGAACTGGGACCAGTAGCAGTCAACATAACCCAGAGCAGTGTCAACGACACCGGTTTTATGCGCTGGCTGGCCAACAAAATGCAGTCTTATCAGTCATTGAGCCACCGCATTCTCTTTGAGTTGCCCGAAATTAGCTTTATCAAAAACAGTAATAACACTAGCCTGCTGTGTGAAATCATCAATCAAAACAACTTCCATTTTGGTATTGACCATTTTGGTCATAATTTCAGTTCGATTGGTTACCTGAGCAAATTCCGTCCGGCTTACGTCAAACTGGATTTTGCCTATACCAATCAAATTGATAACCAAATTAAAGCAGATGTACTGGCCTCTATTACCCGTACAGCCAATAATTTGTCGATCACGACCATTGCATCAAGGGTCGAAACTGCAAGCCAGCAAGAGAAACTCGCGCAACTAATGGTAAGAGGTTTCCAAGGTTATGTTGTCGATAACATAAATAGCGAGAAAACGGTATGAAAGACCCTCTACTGCAATCTTTAGTCTACGTGAGCCGCTATTACGGCCAGGCCAACTCGCCAGACGCCTTGACTGCGGATTTGCCACTGGCTGACGGGCTTCTGACCCCGTTCTTACTGCCAAGGGCCGCTGAAAAAGCAGGCCTGCAGGCAAAAGCCAGCAAGATGGCACTGAATGAGATCTCCCCGCTGCTGTTTCCGGTAGTTGCCCTGCTTAAGGGGGGCGACGCTTGCGTTATCCTCAGTATTGAAAAGGACAAAAACGAAGCGGAAGTGGTCTTGTCTCATGCCGATAGCACGCAGCAATGGATCAGCCTTGAGGAATTAGACAATCAATACTCCGGCCACCTGTTCCTGATTAAAAAGCGCTTTCATTATGACGAACGTTCGCCGGAAATACTGAAAACCCGTAATGGCCACTGGTTCTGGAGCACCCTGTGGGAATCTCGCTCAATTTATCGTGATGTATTTATTGCTTCCATACTGATCAATATATTTGCGATTGCAGCACCTCTGTTTACTCGTCTGGTTTACGACAAGATTGTACCCAATCTTGCCTTCGACTCCTTATGGGTACTGGCTATCGGTATCACCGTCATCTTCGTCTTTGATCTGATATTGAAATTAATGCGAAGTTACTTTATTGATTTAGCGGGTAAAAAATCTGACCTGCTAATCTCGGCAAAAATCTTCAGCAAAGTCATGGGCATCCGCATGGAGGCCAAACCGCCATCAGTGGGTGCATTTGCCCGCCATATGCAGGAATTTGAGTCCATTCGGGAGTTTTTTACCTCCGCGACAGTTTCTTCACTGATCGATCTGCCATTTGCCCTGATGTTCTTGCTGTTCATCTGGTTTGTTGCCGGGCCATTGGCTCTTGTGCCACTCATTGCGGTAGCGATTCTGGCACTCTACAGCTTACTTATCCAGCGTCCGTTACGCCGCACTATCGAAGAAGGCTCCCGTTTATCTTCGCAGAAACACGCCAATCTGATTGAAAGCCTGAGTGGTTTAGAAACAGTAAAAATGTTCGGCGCTCAAAGTCAGTTCCAGTACCGCTGGGAAGAAGCCGTTGCTCATATGGCAAACTGGGGCATTAAATCTCGCCGCCTGACCGATTCAGTGCAAAATACCGCTGGCTTCCTGCAACAGTTTGTATCTGTTGCCATGATTGTCTTTGGGGTCTACTTAATTGCCGACGGCCTGTTAACAATGGGGGGATTAATTGCCGCAACCATGCTGAGCGGACGTGCCGTAGGGCCAATGGTTCAGTTATCGTTGCTTTCAACTCGCTACAATCAGGCAAAATCAGCCATGACTATTATCGAACAGCTGATGCAGATGCCAACCGAGCAAGAAGACGGTAAACGCTATATTCACCGCCCGGTGATTCAGGGAAAAATCGAATTCGATAAAGTCAGTTTAACTTACCCAAACACCCAGGTTGCAGCACTGAAAGAGATCAGCTTTTCCATCAACCCCGGTGAAAAAGTTGCCATTATCGGTCGTATCGGCTCAGGGAAAACCAGTATAGAGCGCCTGATTATGGGACTTTACCGGCCGACAGAAGGCTCGGTACGCATTGATGATACCGACATCAACCAGCTCCATCATATTGATGTTCGCCGTAATATAGGCTGTGTTCCGCAAGATATCATGCTGTTCTTTGGCTCAATTCGCGACAATATTACCCTGGGACGCCCACTGACCAGCGACAAGGAAATACTTCTCGCAGCTGAACGTGCAGGCGTGACCAGCTTCACCCAACAAGATCCGGCGGGTTTGGAAAAGCAAGTGGGGGAAGGTGGTAGTGCGCTGTCTGGAGGTCAACGCCAGTCTGTCGCTATTGCCCGCGCACTAGTCGGAACCCCGCCGGTCCTGGTGATGGATGAGCCAACCAGCAGCATGGATAACCGCTCTGAAATGTACATCAAACATCAGCTCAACAGCCTATCGAAAGATGAGACCCTGATTTTGATCACACATAAAACCAGTATGTTGGATATCGTCGATCGACTGATTGTTATGGAACAAGGGCGCATCATCGCCGATGGGCCAAAAGAGCAGGTATTGAATCAGCTACGCGAAGGCAATACACCTCGCGCAAAAGCGAGTAACGAGTAACGAGTAGCGAGTAGCGAGTAGCGAGTAGCGAGTAGCGAGTAGCGAGTAGCGAGTAGCGAGTAGCGAGTAGCGAGTAAATAGAAACTAGAAACTAGAAACTAGAAACTAGAAACTAGAAACTAGAAACTAGAAACTAGAAACTAGAAACTAGAAACTAGAAACTAGAAACTAGAAACTAGAATAAAAAAAGGTGAAACACTTTCGCAGATAAAGTTGGTGTTTCATCCTTTTTACCACCACTACGACAAACTTTTTGATTACGCCAGCATATGCGAATTCGCTTCGATGAGTACCCAACCATTACCATCAGGATCGGCAAACGTTGCAAATCGCCCCCCCATCAAGGTGACAATTTCTGATAATGCCACGCCCCGATCCGTTAATCCGCTATAGGTAGAAGAAATATCATCGGTTTGTACCACCAGCCCCTGAATAGATCCCGCTTTCATACCCGCGAAAGGGATAACTAAACTAATCGTCGTTTCCGCGCCTTTCGGCGCCAGCTGAATCCACCGTTTTTGATTGGTTGCATGATGATCACGAATTAGTTCAAAGCCCAATGCATCACGATAAAACAACAATGCCTGGCTCTGATCGGACACAGGGATCGAGACAGTGTCAACACGTGAAATACCCATAAATCAAGCTCCCCTCTCACGACTACTTTTTCAGCTCTTACTTATCAAGCTTAAATCAGAGGTGTTGATTTCGCTTACAAATAAAGCCGATTGCCAGGCCTTTTAGCCTCGATTCTCTGAATTAATAAACGCCGCTGATTTGCGGTTTAAACCAGAAGCGAATGACAAGGCTAATCAAGATGGCAAAACTCAAGGCGGTTAAAAAAAGACCTATCAGTCTATAAAATCATACTATTTCATGGCAATAATAATGTTAACTCTCATGAACTTCAGTTAAGAATGCTACTGATGAAAGATTATGCGAACACAACGACTAATTCTAATTTCAACGATCAAACTCGCATCTTTTCCAAAACAATAACGAACAATTTTTTAACTAACTCCCTTGCACACCCCATTTTTTAGGAGGATAGTAAGACTGTGTTAAAAAAAACACCACATTAATAAGGCCAGTGTAAAAAGGAAATTTATTTATAAACCAACAACTCAGTGAACCAAATTGATCAGTTACGTCTAGTCTTAATATGTGAGGGATGTGAAAGTAATTCTTATTCATCCTTTCTAATTGATCAAAGAATGATTCAGGGGGCATACCATGAGTATTTTTGACCACTATCGTCAACGCTATGAAGAAGCCAAGGATGAAGAGCTTTCGTTGCAAGAATTCCTTGAGATTTGTCGTAATGACCGCAGTGCTTACGTCAATGCAGCAGAACGTTTGCTAATGGCAATCGGCGAACCCGAAATGATCGACACCGCTCAGGATCCACGTTTGAGCCGACTTTTTTCTAACCGCGTCATCTCTCGTTATAAAACGTTCGAAGATTTCTACGGCATGGAAGATGCCATTGAGCAAATCGTATCTTATCTGAAACATGCCGCGCAGGGGCTCGAAGAGCGTAAGCAAATCCTGTACTTGCTTGGCCCTGTCGGGGGCGGTAAATCCTCTCTGGCTGAAAAACTAAAAAGCCTGATGCAGCGAGTGCCCATTTATATCCTGACGGCCAATGGTGAACGCAGCCCAGTTAACGATCACCCATTCTGCCTGTTTGATAAAAATGAAGACGGTGAAATCCTCAATAAAGAATATGGCATCCCTGATCGCTATCTGAACTCCATCGTCTCACCCTGGGCGGCTAAACGCTTACACGAGTTTGGTGGTGATATAAGCAAGTTCAAGGTCGTCAAGGTACGTCCCTCTATCCTTGATCAAATCGGTATCGCCAAAACAGAACCCGGAGATGAAAATAACCAGGATATCTCATCACTGGTGGGTAAAGTTGATATTCGTCAGCTGGAACATTTTGCCCAGGATGATCCGGATGCATACAGCTATTCCGGTGCACTATGTAAAGCCAATCAGGGTATGATGGAATTTGTCGAGATGTTTAAAGCACCATTAAAAGTGCTTCATCCTCTGTTAACAGCAACTCAGGAAGGTAACTACAACGGTACTGAAGGTCTGTCTGCCCTGCCGTTTGAAGGTATTATCCTGGCTCACTCCAACGAATCTGAATGGCTCACCTTCCGAAATAACAAGAACAATGAGGCATTCCTGGACCGTGTGTACATCGTGAAGGTACCTTATTGCTTACGCGTCTCGGAAGAAATCAAAATATACGAAAAGCTGTTGCAGAACAGTGAACTGTCATCGGCACCATGCTCACCAAGCACCTTGGAAATTCTGGCTCGCTTCACCACGCTTTCGCGCCTGAAAGAGCCTGAAAACTCAAGCTTGTACTCGAAGATGCGGGTTTATGATGGTGAAACGCTGAAAGATACCGATCCGAAAGCAAAATCGTACCAAGAATACCGTGACTATGCCGGTGTTGATGAAGGCATGAACGGTCTGTCGACGCGTTTTGCCTTTAAGATCCTTTCCCGTGTATTCAATTTCGATCACTCTGAAGTTGCAGCAAACCCTGTTCACCTGTTCTATGTACTTGAACAACAAATTGAACGAGAGCAGTTCCCGCAAGATCTGGCTGAGAAATACCTTGAATTCCTGAAAGGTTACCTCATTCCTAAATACGTCGAATTCATTGGTAAAGAGATCCAGACTGCGTATCTCGAATCTTACTCTGAATACGGCCAGAATATCTTCGACCGTTATGTCAGCTATGCGGACTTCTGGATTCAGGATCAGGAATTCCGTGATCCTGAAACCGGTCAGCTGTTTGACCGTTCAGCATTGAATAACGAGCTGGAAAAAATCGAGAAACCAGCCGGTATCAGTAATCCGAAGGATTTCCGAAACGAGATAGTTAACTTCGTACTACGTGCCCGAGCAAACAATGCCGGGAAAAATCCGAACTGGACCAGTTATGAAAAACTGCGCACGGTTATCGAGAAGAAAATGTTCTCGAATACCGAAGAACTGCTTCCTGTTATTTCATTCAATGCCAAAACCTCTACTGATGAGCAGAAGAAGCATGATGATTTCGTCTCTCGCATGATGGAAAAAGGCTACACCCGCAAGCAAGTACGTCTGCTATCTGAATGGTACCTGCGCGTACGTAAATCTTCATAACGTTGGGATGAAGACGCGGTGGAATAAATATACAGGGGGGAGAGCTTATGGCGAATTTTATAGACCGCAGGCTCAATGGTAAAAATAAAAGCACGGTGAATCGTCAGCGCTTTTTGCGCCGCCATAAACAGCAAATTAAGGAATCCATTGCTGATGCGGTAAACAAGCGCTCCATCACCGATGTTGAGAGCGGGGAAGATATTTCCATCCCTTCTCGTGATATCAGAGAGCCCAGCTTTCACCAAGGCCAAGGTGGACAACGTGAGGTTGTCCATCCGGGCAACGACCAATTCAGTCCCGGAGATCGCATTGAACGCCCCCCTGGAGGGGCGGGTTCAGGCGGTGCCGGTGAAGGTCAAGCCAGCCAAGATGGTGAAGGTCAGGACGAGTTTGTATTTCAGATTTCCAAAGATGAATATCTTGATTTGTTATTTGAAGATCTCGAATTACCAAACCTTGAGAAGAACCAGCTAAATAAGATTGTGGAATGGAAAACCTTCCGCTCCGGCTTCAAGTCATCCGGCGTACCCGCCAATATTGCGATTGTAAAATCGCTGCAGAATTCATTGGCACGCCGTACCGCCATGACGGCTGCAAAGCGGCGCCAGCTTCGGGAATTTGAGCAAGCCTTGGAGCTGCTGCAAAACACCGAACCTGCACAACCGTTCGAAGAAGAAAAAGTGAAACAGAAGATCCAGGCCCTGCGGCAAAAAATCAGCAGTGTGCCGTTTATCGATACGTTTGACTTGCGCTACAAAAATTATGAACGTCGACCTCAGCCCTCCAGCCAGGCGGTGATGTTCTGCCTGATGGATGTATCAGGTTCGATGGATCAGGCCACCAAAGATATAGCCAAACGCTTCTACATTCTGTTGTATCTGTTCTTAAACCGAACTTACAAAAATGTCGATGTGGTGTTTATTCGCCACCATACTCAGGCAAAAGAAGTGGATGAACATGAATTTTTCTATTCGCAGGAAACGGGGGGAACCATAGTGTCAAGTGCGCTTCGCCTGATGGATGAGATCATCAAGAAACGCTACTCTCCTGCCGAATGGAACATTTATGCCGCACAAGCATCGGATGGCGATAACTGGGCTGACGATTCTCCGGGTTGTCGCGAACTGCTAAACAAGCATATTCTGCCGGTTACCCGCTACTACTCGTACATTGAAATCACACGGCGGGCACACCAGACACTGTGGCGAGAATATGAAGCACTGCAGACAAGTCATACCAACTTTGCCATGCAGAACATAAGGACTGTGGATGACATCTTCCCTGTGTTCCGGGAGCTATTCAAAAAACAAGTCAGCTAGCGGCGGCTTAGTTTTGCCAGACTCATAGTCTTAGATGTCAATAAGCCTTAGGGGGAGTGTGTTATATGGTTACAACCACAAAGACAAAAACACTCAGTGATGGTCCTGATTGGACATTTGACCTGCTTGAGCAATATCACCGGGAAATCACTCGCGTTGCCAAGCATTATAGGCTGGATGCCTATCCAAATCAGATTGAGATCATCACCGCAGAGCAAATGATGGATGCATACTCAAGCATCGGTATGCCGATCAATTACCATCACTGGTCATTTGGTAAACGCTTTATCGAAACAGAACGCGGCTACAAGCATGGTCAGATGGGGCTTGCTTATGAAATAGTCATTAACTCCAACCCATGTATCGCTTATTTAATGGAAGAAAATACCATCACAATGCAGGCGCTGGTTATGGCGCATGCTTGCTATGGTCACAACTCCTTCTTTAAAGGCAATTATTTATTCAAAACGTGGACTGATGCCAGTTCAATCATTGACTACTTATTGTTTGCCCGGAAGTACATCACCAAATGTGAGGAAAAGCATGGTGTGGAAGACGTCGAGAGACTGCTCGACTCTTGCCATGCTCTGATGAATTACGGCGTCGACCGCTATAAACGTCCACAAAAAATCTCATTAGTTGAAGAAACCGCACGCCAAAAAGCACGTGAAGACTATCTGCAAACTCAGGTTAATGCACTGTGGCGTACCATTCCTAGTCAAGAGGAGAAACAAAGTCAGTCAGAGGAAATACGTTTTCCCTCAGAGCCACAAGAAAATATTCTCTATTTCTTCGAAAAACATGCACCTCTGCTGGAGCCCTGGCAGCGGGAGATCATACGTATTGTACGCAAAATCAGCCAATACTTTTATCCACAGAAACAAACTCAGGTAATGAATGAAGGCTGGGCCACCTTCTGGCACTACACCATTCTCAACCACCTGTATGACGAAGGTTTAGTGACCGATCGTTTCATTATGGAATTTCTTCATAGTCATACCAATGTGGTGGCACAACCTGAATACAACAGCCCTCATTACAGTGGGATTAACCCTTATGCTCTCGGATTTGCCATGTTCCAGGATATTCGGCGGATCTGTGAAAACCCCACCAAAGAGGATAAACAGTGGTTTCCAGATATTGCCGGAAAGGATTGGTTAGAGACCGTTCATTTTGCGATGGAAAACTTTAAAGATGAAAGCTTTATCAGTCAGTTTTTATCGCCTAAAGTGATGCGGGACTTCAAGCTCTTTGCGGTGAATGACGATGACCGACACAATTACGTTGAAGTTGATGCTATTCATAACGAGGAGGGATACCAGGCCATTCGCGAGAAACTCTCTTCCCAATATAACCTCAGTAATCACGAACCGAATATTCAGGTCTGGAATGTGGCTTTGAAAGGTGACCGCTCGCTGACCCTGAGGTACATCCCGCATAATCGCGTGCCACTGGCAGACAGCTACCATGAGGTAATTAAACACCTGCACCGGATATGGGGGTTTGACGTCACGCTAGAAGAAGAGATGCCTGATGGCAGAACCCAAATTCTAGCGACCTGCCCGAAACGTAACCAATACAATACGGAGATCTAGGTTCTAGAGTTTAGAGTTTAGAGTTTAGAGTTTAGAGTTTAGAGTTTAGAGTTTAGAGTTTAGAAGTATAAAAACAAAATGGAGAGGCAATGCCTCTCCATTTCTATCTGTTTATTAGGGCTTCAATTCTATGAATCGCTTTGACTCGACTCTAGTATCTAGAAACTCGTATCGAGATACTCGCCCCTAATACATTATTGTTCTTCTTCGTACATATAACGGGCAATATCAACGCGATTACTGTACCAAATCGCACCACTATCACGGCCATACTTCTTAATACGATCAGCGACAAGTTCCGGCTGATTGTTATCACAGTATGATTTTATATCGCGGTAGAAATCCAGTGCTAGCTGGCAGGCTTCTGAACTCATGAAGTAGTAACCACCAACACGGGTATAGATCTTACGCAAACCATTAATGGTTAGCACATACAAGGTATTACCAGATTTTCCGGCCATACCCTGGAACATCTGGTAGTCAAAGTAGTTAAAAGCACGCGCCCGGCAAATTGCTTCACACAATTCCGGCTGATCTTTACCGTACTTATCATTGATTTTTTTCACTTCTTGCATCAGCTCGATTTTTTCATCTCGGCTTTCAACAAAATCGATGAAGCTGTCAGCCTCAAGAAGCTTTTCACAAGAATCAATGACATAATCAAGTAGCTTACTGGATTCCTCGCTGTTACCTTTGATCGCATAGCGCATGTAAACGCTACTGATATCAGTACGGGCAGACAGCAGATCTTCAAGAACGCTCTGAACATCCTGACCATCCAGGGTGATCAAAGTATCAAGAATACTCAGACCTGAGGTCTCCATGTAATTATTTACCCGCGTAGGCTTACCATGCTGAATGGTCAGCCAGCCATCACGCGCCAAGCGCTGCAACACCTCTCGCAATGTGGTACGGGTTACGCCAATCAGTTCTGATAATTCACGTTCAGCAGGAAGAATAGAGCCCTGAGGGAAGTGACCATTCCAGATACTTTCAATGATGTACTTCTCAGCAAATGTTGCTGGGCTATCAGCCTTTATAACCATCTAATTACTTTTCCAATTTGCTTCTTGCTTACATTTTATGAACTCATCATACCACTAGTTATGCAATAGACGAAACCGTGGTGAAAAATGATCCATATCTTGAATTCAAGTTAGGCAGCTAAGTTTGATATTGCGCAACATTTGCTTACAACTTTAACGGTAAATTGCATTACTGGTATTCTGGCACATCAGAACTCCCGTTTTGTGATGAAATGTTAATAAAACTAACATTTCATATCTCACGGCTTGACTGATCCAGATCTAACTGTACAGTTAGCACCAAATAAATACCGGGAGCTAAACGGAAGCTGCTACCTGCTTTAAGTTAAACACCATCCTGCCCATATCTGTTACCTGGTTATGGTTTTTAGCTTAAAACGTCTCATGAAGAACTCGTTAACCAATACCACAATTTTATGGTTATCCCGATCTCAGACTGTAAAGGCATGACAGCACACAGCTCATACATTAATTTACGCATTACAAGAGATCCAAAGCATGGCTATTTCGTTAGGGAACGCCTTTATAAAGAACTTTTTAGGTAAGGCACCTGATTGGTACAAAATTGCAATTATTGCATTTCTAATTATCAACCCTGTTGTTTTCTTCCTCATTGACCCTTTTGTTGCGGGTTGGTTGTTAGTGATTGAATTCATCTTCACTCTGGCCATGGCATTAAAGTGCTACCCATTACAACCCGGTGGTCTGTTGGCGATTGAAGCTGTCGCTATCGGTATGACCAGCCCAGCTCAGGTTAAACATGAACTGGTTGCAAACATCGAAGTAATCCTACTACTGATCTTTATGGTAGCGGGTATCTACTTTATGAAGCAGTTGCTGCTTTTTATCTTTACCAAAATTCTTATCGGTATCCACTCAAAAACCCTGTTATCGCTTTCCTTTGTGGTGATGGCTGCTTTTTTGTCGGCATTCCTTGATGCACTGACTGTTATTGCAGTGGTAATTAGTGTAACCATTGGTTTCTACAGCATCTACCACAAGGTCGCATCGGGGCAAGAGCCTCACTCTGCTCACGACCACACAACCGATTTGCATATTCGCGAAGTAAGCCGTAACGACCTTGAGAATTACCGCGCATTCCTTCGCAGCCTGCTAATGCATGCGGGTATTGGTACTGCACTGGGTGGGGTTATGACCATGGTGGGTGAACCTCAGAACCTGATCATTGCCGACCAGGCTGGCTGGATGTTTGGTGAATTCATTATCCGTATGGCACCTGTCACAGTACCTGTGTTCCTCTGCGGCCTACTCACTTGCGTGCTTGTCGAAAAATTCCAGATTTGCGGCTACGGTACCCGCCTGCCGGAAAACGTTCGCAAGATCCTGGTTGACTTTGATAACGAAGAACGTCGAAACCGCACCAACATTGATTACGCAAAACTGACTGTTCAGGCGTTAATTGCAGTATGGCTAATCATAGGATTAGCATTGCACTTAGCCGCTGTTGGCCTGATCGGTCTGACAGTTATTATTTTCGCCACCTCCTTTACCGGTATCACCGAAGAGCACGCATTAGGTAAAGCGTTTGAAGAAGCACTGCCGTTCACCGCGTTATTGGCCGTCTTCTTCTCGATTGTCGCGGTTATTATCGACCAACACCTATTCGCGCCAATTATCAATATGGTGCTGAGCCTGGAAGGCAGCGCCCAGATGACGATGTTCTATATTGCCAACGGCCTGCTGTCGATGGTGTCAGATAACGTCTTTGTCGGTACGGTTTATATCAACGAAGTAAAAACAGCGCTGCTTAACGGTGTGATCACTCGTGACCAGTTCGATATGCTGGCAGTCGCGATTAACACTGGTACCAACCTACCGTCAGTGGCAACACCTAACGGTCAGGCGGCCTTCCTATTTGCGTTGACCTCCGCCCTGGCTCCGTTAATTCGCCTGTCTTATGGCCGCATGGTGTATATGGCACTGCCTTATACCATTGTTCTGGCACTGGTTGGTCTGGCTGGTATCGAGTTTATGCTGGCACCTATGACCTCATGGTTCTATGACATGGGCTGGCTAGCTCATCATACAGCAGAAGCCATATCGACTATCGCACCTGCTGCTGGACATTAATTGAATCTTTCGCGAAGATAAGAGTCAGATATAATACTTCAAGGCCCTGATAAGTCAGGGCTTTGCTTTATTCCAGTTAGCTTAGAGATCATCCTATGCAATTTCTGAATACATTCTCAAAAAGTCGGACATCATGGCTGTTACTGCTACTGTTCATCATCTTCTTTGAAGGTTGTGCCCTGTTCTTCCAGCACGTAATGAAACTTGGACCTTGTGTGATGTGTATTTATGAACGCGTTGCGATGATGGGGATCGGTTTTGCAGCTATTGTCGGGTTCATTGCACCACAAAATGCGATATTTCGCTGGGCTGGCTTGGCTGGCTGGGGGTATAGCGCATTCATAGGTCTGCAATTAGCCCGTCAGCATGTTGACTATCAATTCAACCCATCACCTTTCGCGACCTGTGATCTGTTTGTCCAGTTTCCGAGCTGGGCACCACTCAACCAATGGGCTCCATGGATGTTCGAAGCCTATGGCGATTGCAGTGAAGTGGTGTGGAGTTTCCTCGGTCAGTCGATGCCGCAGTGGTTAGTGGTTATTTTTGCCGCGAATCTAATCGCACTTGCGTTGATTGTTATTGCACAATTTTTTGGCAAAAAGATTAAACGTTACTAGAAGCGAGTGGCGAGTGGCGAGAAACTAGACCCTCGCCTCTATCTCTCGCTACTTTTACCTAGTCACTAGCTTCTCGTCACTCACACCTTTGTTGAGCGCCTCGACAATCGGGTAATCCGCCGGACACAGCTCGTACTGCGCTATTGACACTTTCTCAACCCAGATTGCATCCTGATGGCTATGAAGCTGCAGGTCGCCAGATTGCCAATGACTGATATAGCCTTTAAGGTGAATGACCTTATCACCATAATCAAAAATACTATCAGCCAGCCACTTTCCTGTGGTTGTCTGTATCGCCAACTCTTCCGACAGCTCACGCTCTAATGCTTGTTCCGGTGTTTCGCCCGCTTCCACTTTGCCACCGGGAAACTCCCACAGACCACCTTGGCTTGCATGCTCAAAGCGTTGGGCAAGCAGATAACGGGCATCTTTTTCAATCACACCCGCGACAACAATAATGACTGGTTTGTCCTGGTGCCGAATGGTACGTACTGTCGCAGAATGCTCTGACATTACTTGCCACAGCAGTGTTTGAATTTTTTGCCGCTATCACACAAGCAAGGATCATTACGGCTCATCTCTTTATAAGGATTTACCGCCTGCGCCGCTGCACCTTGCTGAAGTTCATCTGCCGCCATCACGACTTCAGTGAGCATCAACGGTAATTGAGAATACAAATCGGCCAGTTCCGGCATGCCTGTCACCCCGGCCTCTTTCATTTGAGCCCGGGTTTCTTCTTCATCCAGCAACAACATCAACGTCGTAATTAATGCTGACAGCATACGCATGGTACCGTCAGACATCGTCTGCTCAGCCCAATTGGGCTCAATGGTCGGCCAGACAGCCATAAACCCTTCGGCAAAATGACTCAATGCCTCCGTCACGCCCTTTTCCGCATCCCATACCAACGGTTGTGGAAGTTCGAACTCACCGGCTTTGATATGACAGTACTGCAGTTCAAAATGACTTAATACGGCCTTTTTCTGCTCTGCCGTGATCGCTTCTTGCTCATCTTCGACCACACCACCGTTGATTAACACCGGCAACCACGCCTCTGGCTCCAGAGGTTTAGGGTTAGCATTCGCAGCCAGTAAAGCGCCTTCTACAAATGCTGCAGGCATGCCTTTCCAGTCAGCAGGTAGTGTCATTAAATCTGTCATTTTCTTTTCCGGTTTTTCGAACAATTCAGAAGATGGGGCGATTATATACCAACTCCCCTGACAATATCCGTTTCAAAAAATATCGACGGGATCATCTTGTCTTCAACTCAACCGACAATTTTCAATGTTTTTTGTTGATGTTTGATGCCGATACAGGCAAAACTGATTCAATTGCCGTCAAATAGATCTATTAAACTAAACGCATTTGTATATGCCCCTATGAGGAAGAACGTTGATGAGTCAGGTAAAAGCAAGTGCGATTATTGCCGGAGCCAGTGGCCTAGTCGGAGATGAGCTGCTTCACCTGCTGCTCGCACATGACCACTTTCAGAGGGTCTATTCCCTTTCTCGCCGTGAACTTCCTTTTCACAGCAAAAAGTTAGTACAAATTATTCATCCTGAGCTGCGTATTACCGCTTGGGATGAAACCGATATTACCCCGACCTATGGTTTTATCTGCCTGGGAACAACAAAAAAACAGGCTGGGAGTAACGCCGCCCTTGAAGCCGTTGATTTTCAGCTGGTCAAAGAGGTTGCCACGACCATGCAATTGCTTGGAGTCACAAATCTGGTGGTGATCTCCAGCTTGTTTGCTCACCCATGGTCACCCTCTCATTATTTACGCAGCAAAGGGAAAATGGAAAAAGCACTCAGCAAGCTGGGTTTCTCCCGCTGTACCTTTGTTCGCCCCGGGCCATTGAAAGGAGAGAGATCGAAACCAAGGCACGATGAGATCATCGGCCAGCGTATTTTTGCGTTAATTAAACCGCTGCTAATCGGTCCGTTAGCTCACCTCAATCCCATCCCGGCAGAAGATGTTGCCCGCAGCATGCTGGCACTGAGCCTTGAGCACAAACGCGTTGATAATCACAGCGTGCGGGTTGTTGCCGGTAAATCACTCCAACCACACACCCACCACTCTTCTTAAATACCTGAGCTTCTCATGATCAGGTGACAAAACCTCGATTCCGAACTAAAATCTCGCACCCTATACCCATTCGCTTAACGATGACCAAATGGTAATGTGAATGGGTATTAAACGTTGAGAGGTGTTATGCGAGTCATATTGGGTCCGATGGAAGGCGTGTTAGACCATTTAATGCGAGAGATGCTAACCGATATTAATGACTATGATCTGTGTGTGACTGAATTCATCCGCATAACAGATCGTCTGTTACCTAATAGTGTTTTTTATCGCTTGTGCCCTGAACTGCACAATGGCGGCAAAACAACCGCTGGCACCCCCGTTCGCGTTCAGCTATTGGGACAAGAACCTCAATGGATGGCTGAAAATGCCCATCGTGCGATTAAATTAGGCTCTGCTGGCATTGATATTAACTTTGGCTGCCCGGCAAAATCGGTCAACAAAAGCCGCGGCGGTGCCGTCTTGCTCAAAGAGCCAGAGTCGATCTATCAGATAGTCAAAGCGGTTCGCGGTGCAGTTCATCCTACAAAACCGATCACCGCCAAGGTGCGCTTAGGCTGGGATGATCCCAATCATTGTTTTGAGATAGCCGATGCCGTCGCGCAAGCCGGGGCCGATGAAATCGTCATTCATGCCCGTACCAAGGTTGATGGCTATAAAGCTGATGCTATTAAGTGGGATTACATTCGCCAGACCAAAGAAAAAATCACCATTCCGATCATCGCTAATGGTGAAGTCTGGAATTACCAAAATGGTCAAGCCTGCCTGCAAGCCACCAACACAGACTCCCTGATGGTCTGTCGTGGTGCCCTCAATCTGCCTAACCTGTGTAACGTTGTGAAACGCAACGAAGATCATATGACATGGAGTGAAGTACTCGAATTGCTGCTTCGCTACTCTCAATTTGAAATTAAAGGCGATAAGGGGCTTTACTACCCGAATCGGGTGAAACAGTGGTTTGCCTATCTTCGACATCAATACCCTGAAGCCAAAGCGCTATTTGCCGATATTCGCAGTTTGAACAAAGCCGCGCCAATCATTTCAATTCTGCAGCAAGCTCACCACAATCTGGCGGCTTAACGTCCCCCATAAAACAATGCCGCCACTGTCGCCATCATAATAGTGGCGACAAGATGGCGGCATTCGTCGTTTGATTCGGTTTCTATCAGTCTTGCTAGTGGCAAGAAAGCTGATTACCCGCAGTTATACGGATTGGTATTAGCCCGGTATTCTATTGGGATGATTCAGAATGTGGTCTTCCCAGTCGATCACCTCGATCTCGTAGACCACTTTATCGCGAACTGACTCATCCGCTTGGTGCATCGCTTCTTTTGAACCGGTGATCAGCGGGTGCCATTCTGGTAGCGACTTCCCTTCGGCAAGTAAGCGGTAAGCGCAAGTTTCGGGTAACCAGACAAACTCATCAATGCGTTCACGCGTCAATTTCAGGCACTCTTCGCCGGATTCAAAACGGTTTGGGTAGTCTTTGCATGAGCACGTGTTGTTATCAAGTAAGCTACAGGCTACGTTCGTGAAATAAATCTCATCAGTATCATCATCAATTAACTTATGCAGACAACACTTACCACAACCATCACAGAGTGATTCCCACTCCGGATCAGTCATTGCCGTTAAGCCTTTCTCTTCCCAAAAACGTGCCATGATACCAACCTTCTCTTTGACCGCCCTCAACCTGTATGGCAGAAGGAGGCGGTTTTATAGCTGCCCCGCAGGTAAAGTGCAAGCATTTGATCAGAATCTTACATCAAAAGTGCTGTAATAATAGTCATTATTATTTACGGTCTATTCGAGCAATTATTTTTGATCCAATGGCATTTGAATGGTAACTTTCGCACCCGTTTCGAGTGGTCAATAAAGTATAGGTGAGTTATGGAATGTCGTTTAGGCTGTGGAGCGTGCTGTATTGCACCTAGTATCTCTTCTGCCATCCCGGGAATGCCAGAGGGGAAACCCGCGGGAATTCGCTGTATCCAGTTGAATGAAAGTAACCTGTGTAAGCTATTCGGTAAACCAGAACGTCCGGCGGTATGCCATCATTTCAAACCTTGTCCGGATGTCTGCGGATCATCTAACGAGCAGGCACTACAGGTTATCTCAGAACTTGAAAGCATGACCTGAGCCATGCTTTTTATTTGTTAGAACAGAATTTTAAAACACGTTTTAAAATCTATGATCACATATTAAACAGCGACAGTTCCCGTCAGAATACGCAGCGTCGCTTTCGCACTTTCAACCGCCTGATGGCCAGAAAATGTCAGGTAACCCCCATCTTCTTGAGTGACCAGCCCTTTCTCAAATAAACGTTTTGCTGCTGCTACCATTTCAGGTGCTGCGTCACCGCGGACTTTGATCCCTTCTAAATCGCTGTGCATTGGAAATTTCACGAGAAGGTTCATTTCATCAACAAGTTCTGCAGTATATGGCATAGTTACCTCTTTTATAAATTACGACCAATTAAATCTTGGTTTGTTTCTGATGGTTTAATACTAGCGGCTGATAAGAATAAAAGTAGGTGATGAGATCAATCTCTTCCAATCTTTGCGGCTGAGAAAGCGACCCAGTTCAAATATTCGGATATTTATACCTGCGGTATGCAATGACGGCGTATTCAACTGAGATTCCAAGTGCTTAGCCATGCCGATTTTTAGTCAAATCACATGCCATGTCGAAATGTTCTTCATCAAGCGCCGTCACTAGAGAGGATAAAAAACCGCTCATTTCGAGCTGCTTAAAGCTATATCAACGTATGTACTTTGATTTGTTACGCCTGAATACCGACGATTAACCAAGGAGCATTAGGTGCCCGTAGATCTCGTTCCAGATGCCAGATATCAGTAATATCTTCCTCGACACCTTCGGCACGATCCTTATAACGGCCAGAGAACTTGATACTTAACTGGGCTAAGCTCGCATCGTAATCTGCTCGTACAAGTTCGGCATCGACGTACATCACTTCAGTATGCTGCTCGCCACCAAGCTTGGCACGTTCAGCGCAAAGATCTGCAAACAGTGCTGGTGATACGTATTCGCGAACTTTCTCAAGCTCGTTATGATTCCATGCACCTTGCAGAACACGGTAATGATCACGTGAGCCATTTAAAAATGCATTCATGTTAAAGTTTGGCGGCAGATTAAATGGCACATCGCTATCGGTCGAGCCATAATCGGCGGCAGAACCCGCTTGCTGCGGCTGCGATGCTGCATGCATTTCAGGTGCCTGGCGATAGTGTTGCTGGCTTCGTTGTGATGAATTCCCCGCATAAGCCTCTCGATGCCCCATTGGGGTACTTTTCGCGCCACGCATCGACTGGAACAATTTGAATATAACAAATGCAATCAATCCAAAGATCAACATATCCATAAATTGAATGCCTTCAAAAGCCCCGCCGAAAAAGGCTGCGAGCAAACCACCGGCAAGAAGTCCGCCCAGCAGTCCTCCCATCAGGCCTTTTTTGCTCGATTGGGCAGCTGTTGGGCTTTGTTTTCCAACCGTATCAGTTTGCTGTGGCTGTTTTTTTTGTACTGGTGCCGTTTTAAAACTTTTACCAAACGACTTACCACCACCGAATTTTTTTGCCTCAGCATGCGGAGCCGTAAACGACACAGCAATAATCAGAGCAAATAGAGTAAAGAAGCGTTTCATTAATTTAATACCTTTGCCATATTCTTCGAGCATCCTATCGGGCTACCTTAGAAAGTCAATCAAACAGACGTCTCAAATTGTTACTGACATTAATGAAAATATACCCAAGTAACCTCAAGATGCTCGTTTCAGCGAGAATTTCCAGGCGCTAAGGTCAGGCGCTGATTTGCAGATATAGTCGCTCTACATCAAAAATCAGCAACGCATCATTAGTGCCTGGAAAACTCGCCCTTCGGGAGTGATCCAGCCAGCCCACTTCGGTGTCAAATGCACTCGAAAGGACCAGTCATTCCTTCGCACATTTTCCTTGAATTGAACTGGCTGGTATCACTCTGAATCCTGCATCTTGAGGTAACTTGGGTATATACATAACCGCAAAATACTCGTTCCTTGGTATTCCGGCACTTTACCGAGATTTCATTGCCTAATTGCACACTCTTTGATACATAATCAGACTTAGACAAACCAATACTTACAGGTAGGTGGAAACATGCAAGATACACATAGCAAACTGATCGGCTATTTACTGTGGATTTTTGGCTTTACCGGCGCGCATCGCTTCTACTATGGAAAACCTGTCACTGGAACAATCTGGTTTCTGACTTTAGGCCTTTGCGGTATTGGCTGGCTGATTGATTTGTTCTTAATTCCGTCAATGGATCGCGAAGCTGATTTACGCTTTCAGGCTGGCGAGGTTGATTATAGCGTCTCCTGGCTGCTTCTGACTTTTCTCGGTGTATTCGGTGTGCATCGTATGTACATGGGAAAATGGCTAACGGGTATCCTCTACCTCTGCACTTTCGGTTTTTTCCTGATCGGTATTCTGGTTGATTTCTGGACCCTGAATGAGCAGATATCCATTAGAAACTCAGAGAAAAATGCCAGATAATTGAAAAAAATTAATACTTTTCACTGGGCTTATTCCAACTATGATTAACAAGTGAGAGAATTATCACAAGTAAGCCTGTAATTTAGCACACAGCAGGCTTTTCCCTTGACCGTATTGGTTGTGAGCAACTAAAGTATCGAACGTTGTTCTATAGCCAAACCACCTCAAGATGCCGAGTTCAGCGAGAATTCATTGGCTTTTAGTCAAGGCAGCCATTTGAGGTGGTTTGGGTATATACTAATTTATAAAAATCTGAGCCAGTACCCTTTGGTTGGTATCGGATTAACAACAAGAATATAACCCATTAAGAGTATTTTTCGATGGCAAGACGAAATGACCACACTCGTGAAGAGTTGGTAAGTATGACGCTGGAGCAGGTAAAAAATTTTCTAAGTGAGCATCCGCACCACGAACTCAGTCTGCGTAAAGTCGCAGCAATGATTGGTTACGTACCTAGCACTCTGGTAAACGTTTTTGGTAACTACAATCTGCTATTACTGCATGCTGTCGCTCAAACATTAGATGAATTGTTTGCTGAAGCAGAAAACGAAATGAAAAACGCAACATCACCTGAAGACGCACTGCGCAGACTGGCGTATTGTTACCAGGAGTTTGCTGCATCTCATCCCTACCGTTGGCAGCTGATTTTCCAACATACCATGAGCGGTGATGATCTGCCTGAGTGGCAATCTGAACGTATCGATAAAATGACGGGAATGCTGGAAACACTGATCCGCCAAATCACACCGGGAAAATCTGAAAAAGAGATCATGGAAGCGAGCCGCGTAATTTGGGCCGGCGTTCACGGTATCACACTGCTTAGCGTTGACGATAAACTCTTCACCTCAACCCCTATTGACGGCAAAGTACTAATCGATAACTTATTGGATACCTATCTAAACACCTGGCGCGTATAAACGGAGTTTTCAATGCGCACACAGCCCCAATCCCGACTGTTAACTAAACAGCGTTTTTTACCATATTTTCTCACTCAGGCTCTTGGGGCTTTTAATGACAATGTCTATAAGAATGTATTACTCATTCTTATTGCTTTCGCCGCTCCCGGCACCCTTCCCCTTGATTCAGATTTAATCATTAATCTGGCGGCAGGGTTATTTATACTGCCTTTCTTCCTTTTTTCAGCTTCTGCCGGTGTACTGGCGGATAAATACGATAAAGCGCTGATCATGCGTATCGTTAAGATGGCCGAGATCATCATTATGGCGCTGGCCGCTATCGCTTTTCTAACTGAAAGCTACATGATGCTGCTGTTTTTGTTATTTCTTATGGGCAGCCAGTCAGCCTTTTTCGGGCCGGCTAAATATGCCCTGCTGCCCCAGCATCTGAAAAAAGAAGAGTTAGTCTCAGGAAACGCGCTGGTTGAAACCGGGACGTTTCTGGCTATTTTACTCGGCACCCTGCTGGCAGGGGTTATCGCAAATCAGGAAGATGCCCCCATCATCGCCGCGATCAGTGTGGTCAGTTTTGCGGTCTTAGGCTACCTGACATCACGCTGGATACCTGAAGCGAAGCCAAGCGATCCGAATATTGTTTTCAAATGGCAACCTATTCGCCAGACCCGTCATACTTTAGCCATTGCCAGAAACGATAAGACCATCTTCCTGTGTGTGTTAGGCATCAGCTGGTTTTGGTTCCTTGGTGCCTGTTACCTGACCCAGTTCCCTAATTTCGCAAAAATGCATCTAGGGGGGGGCGCTGCTTCGGTTTCTTTCCTGTTGGCCCTGTTTTCAATCGGTATTGCGGTGGGATCTCTGCTCTGTGATCGCCTCTCTGGTCACCGCATTGAGCCCGGCATTGTACCTTTGGGCAGTTTGGGCATTACATTGTTTGGCGCCGATCTGCTGTTTGCTTCACCTGAAATTATTCCTGCTTCCCGGAGTATTGCTGAATTTATCTCTCAGCCAGAGCTATTTAGGGTCTTCATTTCTTTAACCATGCTTGGCGTGTCTGGCGGTATTTTTATCGTCCCTCTTTACGCCATGATGCAACACCGCGCTAAAGAAGGTGAGCGTGCGCAAATCATTGCTGCCAACAATATCCTAAATGCCTTGTTTATGGTTGCCAGTGCAATTCTTTCGATCCTCTTTTTGTCTGCCGTTGGACTTAGTATTCCACAATTTTTCTTTGTCCTCTCGATAATGAATCTGTGTGTTGTACTGTATCTCTACATACAGGTTCCTGACTTCTTCTGGCGCTTTCTGGTATGGATGGTGACCCATACTATGTATCGGGTCACCCATACCAACCTGGCAAGTATCCCTAAACAAGGCGGCGCATTGATTGTCTGCAACCATGTCAGCTATATGGATGCCTTGCTGCTGGCAGGCGCCTGCCCCCGCCCGATCCGTTTCCTGATGGATCAGGATATTTATAACCTTCCGCTGATCCGTGCTTTCTGCCGTGCCTGTAAGGTGATCCCGGTCAATGCCTCTGATCGCAAATCAATTCGCACGGCCTTCAGTCAGGTTTCGGAATATTTAGACAATGGCGATATTGTTTGTGTCTTTCCGGAAGGCCAGTTGACCCATGACGGTGAAATCGGCCCTTTTCTGCGCGGTATCGATATCATTATCAAACACTCATCGGTGCCTGTTATTCCTGTCGCCTTGCAAGGCCTGTGGGGGAGTATATTCAGCCGTGAAGGCGGTCGTGCCCTGCTGAAACTACCCAAACGTTTCTGGTCCAGGGTCAATATTGTTGCCGGGGCCCCTGTTACGGCAAGAGACGCGAACAGTACGACACTTCGGGAGCTAATAATGGGGCTTAGAGGGGAGAATCGGTAAAGAAGTGATGAGAAGCGAGTGGCAAGTAACGAGTAGCAAGTGGCGAGTGGCGAGTGGCGAGTATCTAGAGCCTAGTCTCTCGTCTCTCGATACTTAAATACTCGTCACTCGCTTCTATCTCTTAAACCTCAGAGCTGGCTAATCAACCAGTCCTTTAGTCTTTTCCGCGACACTTTTATGCCTGATTTAGTGAAATCTTCTGGTAACGAGTAATAACAAATTGGTCGCTTGAATGTCACGACCTGCGCTGCCATATAAGCTTGCAGGTTATTAACCAACTCATCGTTTAATTCCGAGCTGGTATCGACGATTGCCACCGGACGCTGGCCGAATTCAGAGTCTTCAACAGGCAAAACAAATGCTTGCCTGATGTCAGGATGAGCCAGTAAAACCCGCTCCACTTCTTCAGGCTGAATATTCTCGCCACCGGAGATAAACATATTGTCGGCACGCCCGATAATATGCAGTTCTTCATCTCGCCATTCACCTACATCACGTGTTGCAAACCACTCACCTTCGCAGGCCGGAAATAGGGTTTTATTACGGTAATAGCCCAGGCACAAGGTTGCACCCCGCACTAAAATCTCGCCATCTTTCAACATCAGTTCACGGTTAGGTAATACCGCTCCGACCCCGCCGCTGGCATCCGCTTTTTTCGCGGTCACTGTCGAGCCCATCTCCGTCATGCCGTAACCACACCAGCAACTGATCCCTGAAAGCTCTGCCTGTTCGGTCAGGCTCGCCGGAATAACGGTACCTCCTAGCAACACCTTTTTTAAAACTAAAGGCACCGAGGGATCGCATTGCTGATATGCCAGTAAACGCTGTAACTGAGTCGGCACCAGAGACGCATGAGTCACCTGCGTTAACGCCCGGTCGAAGTCGGCTGGCTTTGCCACAACCAACCTGGCACCACGGTACAACCAGCGCCAGACTATCGCCAAGCCTGAAATATGAAATAACGGCAGTGAAAGTAACCAGCTATCATCTTGGTCGAAATCCATCCACGCCAGCAGCCCGGCAGCACTGGCTAAATGATTATCAGCACTATGGACCGCAACTTTCGGTGTTCCGGAAGAGCCCGAGGTGAAGGTCATTGTCGCCGGGCGTATTGGCTGCCAGGTCACAGGGACCAAACGGGGATTCTGCGGCGGCAGCAAATACAATCGCTGGCCAGATAAAAGCGGATGTGCCGATTTGGCCGGATACCAAATAAAATCATGCTGTAGCTGGGCAAGCTGGGCATTTAACTCAACCTCGGTATTACGCGGGTTCAACCCGACATACCGTGCTCCCACCCGCAAGGTCGCCAGGAGCAGCCATAAAACCTGAATCGAATTGGGGGCCACAACGGCAATCAGCTGATCACGCTTGACGCCCTGCTCAAGCAGGCATTGTGCATACTCATCAACCCGTGCCGTGACTTCGGCCCAGCTAAAATGTTGTTCGCCAAACGAAAGAGCGGTCGCTGACGACCGCTCTGATGCCCAATGTTGCCAGGGCCATGTGGCGAAGTGGTGACTTACTTCTGCCATACCACCTCAAGTGTTACTAAAGACGTCACCGGCAAATTGCAGCCCGGCCATGGTGTTTCCAGCTGCGCCGCAAATAGCTGCATGGTATCCAGTCCAGGGATCTCACCCGGGGTTTGCCATGCTGCCAGCCGTGCCAGCTGGTTTAAACCAAGGCTGGACTCTATGCTTGAACTGATCACCGCGGTTAAGCCTGCGGCATGTGCCTGGTTGACCAGCTCAATACAGCGTTGTACAGAGCCCACCAGCGTCGGCTTTATAATAATTGCCACCACGCCGGGTTCAGCTTTTACCTCAAAGCCTTCATCACGTACGGTTTCATCCCATGCGATGTTAATGCCCGTTTCCTGAGCAAAAGCCAGGCTGTCAGCTGGGGTCTTACAAGGTTCTTCCAGAAAGGCAATACCTGCACGATGCTCAGGTTTCACGTACTTAGCAAACTGCTGAGCCTTAATCGGCGTCCACTGACGATTTGCATCTAAGCGCAATCTGATTTCCGGGATGGCTTCAATGAACATGTTAGTCACGATACCATCACGAACCGCTTCATACATACCCACTTTTATTTTTGCCACTTTCTCGCCGGGCATCTCATCCAGTCGAACAATCAGATCATCGGGATCGCCAGAACACAGAGGGGCCACCTGATAGTTGCCATCAGCAGGCAATCCGCCAGCAAGTTCAAGTTGCGCCATGCTCAGCCCAAACGCAACAGAAGGTAATGCCTGAGATAGATCAAGGTTGTCGCCCTGGCTCCACGCTTCCAGCAGCTGCTGAGCCTGTTCTCCGGCTTGCTGAGTTGTTTCCCGGCTAAACTCAGGCAATGGGGCTATCTCACCATAACCTACCGCTTCGCCATCACGTAATTCCACAACCCAGCCTTCACGCGTCACTAAGCGCTGATTGCGCAAGATAACGCCTGAATCCATTGGTAACTGGTATTGGTATAACTTAGCGCTTCGCATAGTCTCAGCCTGCCTTACAGTTCTAACCATGTTTTATTCCAATCTGTTTTACAAAATTAATAATTGCCATGCTGAACTCATGAGGCCGTTCAACATGCACATTATGTCCCGCCGACGGGATCACCAGAGAATCTAATGCGGAGCCCTCGATCAAGCGCCTGAATTTGCTGTCCTGCTCGCCACAAATATAAAGGGCGGGCAGTAATAATGCCTCTACTTTTTCTTGCATCGGGGGCTGCTTTGCTAAGGACGTAGCGAGCAGCATACGCGCAACACCGGGACCAAGATTATTACTCCGTTTCAATACCAAGCTTTGTCTTTGGTCATGATTCAATGACGAAAAAACAGGTTGTTGATACCAATCAGGTAAAACCTTGCCAAGTGATTCACAGGCAAAACGATGCGCCCATTTTTCATCATTTGCAAATCTTGCGGCACATTCTATTGGTGGCAGACCGAAATGACCACCTTCCAGTACAATTCCTTCTAATCTGGATTGACTTTCAGAGTTTGGAAAAGCCGCATGATACATGGCCAGCCGTGCCCCCATTGAATAGCCAATTAAGACATAAGAGGTAATATGGCGGTGAGCCAGCGTTTGGTGGATCAGCTGATTAACCTGAACAAAATCAGCAGCCGAGAGCATCTGGCTGTTACCGTGTCCGGGTAAATCAATGGTCAGGCAGAAATAGTGCTGAGACAGCACATTGACGGCATGACGCCAGTCCCGTCCAGATCCAAGTAAACCGTGCAGAAACACCAGGGTTGGTCGCTGCCGGCTAAGATCATGCCTGACACCATAGCTTTCAGAGTAAAGCGGCATCTCTGACCTCGCCGAATAACCTTTTTAACCGTCGCCCGGCCTGACCCGAAGGGGTCTTAACTTCAATCAGGGTCGTACCGCTGTGGCTCAATGCCTGACGACACATTTGCTCTGCCTGTTCCAGCGAATCTGGACAATGATAATTGAACCCGAACATCGCCGCTGCATGACTAAATTCCAGCCCATGGGGCATTCGGTAGAGATCTTCCCGCTGCTGCTCCGGTACCGGCAGCAAATCAAAGATCCCGCCACCATCGTTATTCGTCACCAGAACCACAACAGGGTGCGAGACCTCGCGAAGTAGTGCCAATGAATTCAGATCATACAAGAGTGACGTATCGCCCAGCAGGCACAGCAACGGCGCTTGTCTGGCTTTGTAGACACCCGCAGCGGTCGCAATCAAACCATCAATACCCGATGCGCCGCGGTTGGCAAATGTCGCTGTCTGCGGCAGTTTCCCACACATATCAAGCAGGCGAACAATCAGGCTGTTGCCGAGAAATAATTCGGTAGTGTCCGGTAGCCACCGGGCCAAATTCGCCGCAAGAGTGAGCTCGGTTAGCTCTGAAGAGTGCCCCGATAGCATGTCGATGTATCGGCTGGAAGCGAACTGTAGCGGAGCAGCCCAACCAAAATGAGCACTGGCTAACGTCAGTTCAGCCGCTAACATTGCCCATGGTTTGATCTTTGCCTGAATGCGAACACTACGACGATGGGTTGGGTCTAACCGCCCGGCTAACGGATCCACCAGCCAATATTGTTGCAGATCATGATTGTCGATTAACTGCAGCAGGCGCTTAGAAACCAGGCGGGCACCAAATTGCACGATGGTGTCGGCTTGTTTAAGAAAATTCTGACATTCAGAATTTTGTAACCAGACATCAAAACCGGCCCAGTCGCTGCTGCCACCACCTTGAGGATCAACCAATAATGGCCAGCCCAATCTTTCTGCCAATGCTTTAACGGCAGGTAACGCTTCGGGCTCTAGCCGGCCCGCAATCACAATGCCTTTGCGATCGGTCAGCGGCTGCCATTTATGCGCATCAATCGAAATGTGATTACCTGCGGCCTGACTGTGTATAGTATAAGGCTGAGTATCCCCCTGCCAGGTTGCTAACGGGCTAAGATATTCAGCAAAATCAGCGACCTCACCATAGAGGGGTTCAGGATAGTGACAGTTAAAGTGGACAGCACTGCCCTGCAGCTTTTGTTGCTGCATCGCTTCATCAATGGTCGTTAATAGCCAGGCTGGAGACACCGCTAATGTGGGCGATGGGATATCATGAAAGGCGGTCACATGCTGTGAAAAAATGCCTGACTGGCGGATCGCCTGATTAGCCCCGCACTGGATTAATTCCAATGGTCGGTCAGATGTCAGCAATACCAGTTTTTCACCGGTCAACCCGGCTTCAGCGACGGCGGGCAGTAAATTTGCGACGGCCGTTCCCGATGTCACCACAACTGCGACCGGTTCCTGGGTCGCTTTGGCTAAGCCTAAAGCCAGAAAGCCAAGTCCACGTTCGTCAAAATGGGTATGAATCGTCAGCTTGCGGTTATCTGCCGCCGCCAACGTCAACGGCGTCGAGCGAGAACCGGGGGCGATACAGATATGTTTAACGCCCAGACGTGCCAACTCTTCTAACATCAAGCCTGCCCACAGCTTATTCAGTGCCGCTTGCTGGCTTTTCACATCCAAGGTCAAAGCGTGCGAGGTCGATAGCCCTTTGGTCATGCAGATACTCGCTCCAGCTCCGGCTCATCCGATTCGAGCAAGCTGCATAATGTGGCTTTTTTACGATCAAGTTCCATCCACTCGCTATCAGCGGTTGAACCCGGAACAATACCGGCACCGGCAAAGACGTGAACCTCTTCGCCCATGATCAACGCACTGCGAATGGCTACACAGAACTCACTCCGTTGACGACTGAGAAACCCCACTGCACCGCTATACCAGCCGCGTGCAAACGGTTCATGCTCGGTAATGAAACTCAGCGCCTGTTCACGAGGCAATCCGGCAATCGCCGCCGTAGGCTGCAGGTTATCGAGTAAATCGGCACTGTAGACGTGGTCATTTAATTGCGCCTCAATACCGCGTTTTAAGTGCTGCACTTTACGTAACTGCACCAACTCTGGTGTTTGCGCGACCTCCATGGATGCGCAGCAAGGAACCAGACGGCTGACAATGTCGTCCACAACTAAGCGGTTCTCGTAACGGTTCTTCGTATCGGCCATCAGCCACTGGGCTAACTGGTTATCTTCCCGCGCATCCAGGCCTCGACCAACCGTTCCCGCCAAAGCCTCTGTTTTTAGTTCGCGCTCATGACGTAAAAACAAACGCTCCGGCGTCGAACCGATAAAACTGTGTTTCTCATCCAGCGCCATCATGAAGTGGAAACTCTTGCTATTGCTGGCTCGGCTGGCTTTCAATAATTGTGCTGGTGCGACAGGCGTGTCCAGCTTAAGTGTCGTACGACGGGCCAGTACCACTTTTTCGAAGACTTTTTGCGAGATGGCATCAAGCGCCTGACTGATCATCGTCGACCAGCCGGAAAAGTCAGGCGTGTAGGTACGGCCAATAATCGTGCTGCGGATACCCGCGACCTCTTTCGCGGTGGCAGTAACTTGCGCTAAGGCCAGCAACAATTTCTCTTTATCAGCAGACAGGTTAACAGCCAGCTGCCAGCTACCATCCATACGGATAACTTCAAGCAGGGGCAGGAAGAAAAAAGAGGACAGGCAACGGCGATTTCGACTGGTTCGTCCATCAAAAGAACGCCCCCCCCAAATTCGCTGATCGTCTGAGAGCACTTTCTCGGCGACCATCGGGTCGGTAAACGTTTTGATCTGACCTAATGCAACAACCTCTTCACGGCTATCACGAGACTGCCAGTAGAATTTCGGGAAGAGGGGCTGGGATTCCATCCAATCAATCAGGTCGGTATTTGCTGGTAAATCCAGTGGTACCATCAAACGTTGGGTTGTATCTGGAGCTTGTTGAACTTTATCGATTAAAACTTCAACGGCAGTTTGTAGCGCAATCACGGTAACCTCACTCAGCTCTATAGCACCATAAAGGCTCATCCCTGGCTGATTGTAGATGTGCCGATCTCTGGGCACGCAGTTCTACCTTCATGTTAGTTAAGTAGCATAACCACATAGTGAATCGACTATTCTACCCTACTTATTACCCGCATGGAAAACTGTTCTGTAGCAGATCACACTCCCTAAAAAAGCATTTAATTACACAAAATATCGTTTCACCTGATTTTTTACTGCAGGGGCTTCCTTTTCCACAGTTTTATAGTGTAATTTGTTGGTATTACATAATAATTCGCAGGTTAACCAAATGCACAATATCGGGATGTCCTCCAAGCTGAATAATGTTTGTTATGACATACGTGGCCCCGTTCTTAAACATGCCAAGCGCATGGAAGAAGAAGGTCATAAAATTTTAAAGCTAAATATCGGTAATCCTGCCCCGTTCGGCTTTGATGCACCCGATGAGATCCTGGTCGATGTGATCCGAAACCTACCGACCTCACAAGGCTATTGTGACTCAAAAGGCATTTATCCTGCTCGTAAAGCCATTGTGCAGCATTATCAAAAACGCGGGCTGCTTGATATCGATGTAGAGGATGTCTATATCGGTAACGGCGTTTCAGAGCTGATTGTGATGACAATGCAAGCACTGTTAGATAACAACGATGAAATCCTCATCCCCTCCCCCGACTACCCGCTGTGGACCGCGGCGGTATCTCTGTCAGGCGGCAACGCGGTTCATTACATTTGTGATGAGTCGTCGGATTGGTATCCAGATCTCGACGATATTAAAAAGAAAATCACCCCCAATACCCGCGGAATAGTATTGATCAATCCGAACAACCCAACCGGTGCCGTTTATAGTCGTGATTTTCTGCTTGAAGTGGTAGAAATTGCCCGCAAGCATAATTTGATTATTTTCGCCGATGAGATCTACGACAAAATCTTATATGAAGGGGCACAACATACCTCTATTGCCCCGCTGGCAGAAGATGTGTTCTGCGTCACCTTTAACGGGCTGTCAAAGTCATATCGCGTCTGTGGCTTCCGCGCAGGCTGGATGGTGCTGTCTGGCCCTAAGCATCTCGCTAAGGATTATATTGACGGGCTGGATATGCTCGCATCCATGCGTTTATGCGCCAATGTTCCGATGCAGCATGCAATCCAGACCGCGCTTGGGGGCTATCAAAGTATTAACGAGCTGATCCTGCCCGGCGGCCGTCTGCTTGAACAACGAAACAAAGCCTATGAGATGATCACTCAGATCCCGGGGGTTTCATGTGTCAAACCCAAGGGAGCCTTATACCTTTTTCCTAAGCTTGATTCTAAGAAATTCAATATTGTGAACGACGAGCGTATGGCGCTGGATTTTCTGCAGCAGGAGAAAGTATTAATCGTTCACGGTACGGGTTTTAACTGGAAAAAACCGGACCATTTCCGCATTGTCACGCTGCCACGTGTTGATGATCTTGAGATTGCCATTGGCCGCCTGGAGCGCTTCTTACACAGCTACCGTCAGTAATTACCGCCAAGCTTCCAACTCAAGCCTCAGTTTTATTGGGGCTTTTGTTTACCTCATCGCTATTTCTGTTACCTTTAAATCAATCTTGCCCCTAGCTGCGAAGAAGTATCGTTATGGAAAAAAGTCATTTTTTTGCTCACCTCGCTCGCATGAACCTCATTCAACGCTGGCCGTTGATGCGTTGTGTCTCTACCGAAAATATTTCTGAGCATAGCCTGCAGGTTGCATTTGTCGCTCACGCCCTGGCTTTGATTAAAAACCGTAAGTTCGGCGGTCATGTTAACCCTGAGCGTATTGCTCTGCTCGGCATGTTTCACGATACCAGTGAGGTCTTAACTGGCGATATGCCGACCCCGATTAAATACTACAACCCGGCCATTGCTGAAGAGTACAAAAAGATAGAACTTGCCGCAGAGCAGAAGCTGGTCTCGATGCTACCAGAAGAGTTCCGCGAGGATTATGCCCCGCTATTAGACAGCCAGGCTATCGATCAGGGTGACTATGCTATCGTCAAACAGGCAGATTCACTGTGTGCTTACCTGAAATGCCTCGAAGAGCTCAATGCGGGTAACCATGAGTTTACCCAAGCGAAAAAACGGTTAGAAAAAACGTTAGCCGACCGCTCTAGCCCTGAGATGGAATACTTTCTAACGACTTTTGTCGATAGTTTTAATCTAACACTGGATGACATCAGTTAATGACAAAATTTGCCCTGACCCCCGACTGGGAACAGCGAAAAAGTAATGAGCAGAAAATGCGTCGCAATGATCACCGCTCTGTATATCAGCGGGATCGGGCTCGCATTCTTCACTCCGCAGCCTTTCGACGTCTGCAGGCAAAAACACAAGTGCACGGGGCCGGCCATCATGACTTTTACCGTACCCGGCTGACCCATTCACTGGAAGCGTCACAAATCGGCACTGGCATTGTTGCCCAACTCAAAATTAAACAGCCGCAGTTTCGGGGTTTGCTGCCGACGAGCAGCTTAATGGAAAGCCTGTGCCTGGCCCATGACATCGGCCATCCGCCTTTTGGTCATGGTGGCGAAGTCGCCCTGAATTACATGATGCGCCATCACGGTGGGTTTGAAGGCAATGCCCAGACATTCCGTATTGTGGCCTTACTGGAACCTTATACCGAACACTTTGGTATGAACCTCGCGCGCCGCAGCCTGCTCGGTTTACTCAAGTACCCGGCCTTTATCAGCCAGACCCGAGCCATAGAACTGCCTACCGAAGTCAGTAACTTCCGCCATCTTAAGGCCAAAGACTGGCACCCGGCCAAAGGGGTTTATAACGATGACCGTGACGTGTTCAACTGGGTTTTAGCACCATTATCCGCGCAGGACAAAGCCCTATTCGGTCAGATGCGCAGTGAGCGAACCTCCCCCGGAGAACACCAGAAAACACGCTTTAAATCGCTGGATTGTTCGATCATGGAGCTGGCAGACGACATCGCCTATGGGGTGCACGATCTGGAAGATGCCATTGTGATGGGCATTGTCAATCGTGAACAGTGGCACGATGCCGTTGCAAGTAAACTCGCTGACTGCGGTGAACCCTGGCTTGAAGAACGAACCACTGAACTCAGTCAACAGTTGTTTGGCACCCATTATCAACGAAAGGATGCAATCGGTGCGATGGTGAACGCCCTGCTGACATCGATTCAGATCGGCCCGACCATTCAAGACGGTCTCCATAGTTTTGAAGAGCCCCTGCTGAAATGGAATGCCTATTTAACTGAACCGATGGAGCGCGTACTCGCAGTATTGAAACACTTTGTCAGCGAATACGTAGTGAAGAAGCCTGAAATCCAGCTATTGGAATACAAGGGCCAGCAATTAGTGATGGAATTGTTCGAAGCCTTTGCCTCCGATCCGGAACGGCTGCTGCCTGCCAATACCCGCGAGCGCTGGCTGCAAGCTGTGAATCAGGGAAATAACGAGCACCGGATCATTGCCGACTACATTTCCGGCATGACAGACGGCTTTTCCCAGCGGCTATACAGCACCCTTTTCCAGCCGACCACTGCGGTTTCGCTAGGAAACGAGGGGCATGGGTTTTAACCGCAGGTACGAGTATCTAGATGACTAGAAACGAGGAAAAGCTGTCCCCAGAGTTTGAATTTGACCTCGAAACAACGAAGTTTAGAACTCAACTACAACGTTATCCCGGAATCGAGGTACGAGATATCCGGGATCCAGTTCTAGCCGTGTGATCCTTAGATTCCGTATAAATTCGTTCCTCATTTTACGGAATGACGCAATAGTAGAACCATTAGAACATAGGCCTGCATTTCCCGCTCTTCCTAGCCACTCGCTTCTAGGAACTCGAAACTCGAACCCTCCCCCTACTTTTCACCGTAGTGCTTCTCGTAGATCCCCGCAGGCATCTGCTGGATTTGAAAATCAATCATCTGATTAAAGACATCAAGCAGCGGCGCGAACGTCTCAGGGTGGCTCTCTAATGCCGTCAATGCCAGGTAGCCGGCTTCAACTGTTGATACCCCTTGTTCTTTCGGAGATTTACGTATCCGGTAATTACCGCTTTCTACATTATCCAGGTTTACCGTTGGCAAATGATGCAAGTTCGTTGAAAGCTGCCACATTTTATAGGCCTTCTTCCAGGTACCATCCAGCAGGATCAGCGTTCGGGTTATCCCTTTTACCGGGCTCGTCGAAGCTATGTTAGTCGAAGCTAGGCTGGAAATCGGTACCGAGCTTTCGCCGGGGTAAACCAGAAAGATTTCTCGACCAGATTCTGCAAGCAACATATTTAACTCATCATGCAGAGAAAAGTCTTCACCGACCCATAACCGGGCATTGGGTAATGACAGGGTTAATATCCGCGCAGTACCAATCGCCCGATTAAGTTCAGAAGGGTGTTGTAAAATCCACAGTTCAGTTTTAGCATCAATAACTTGGATCCAGCGACAGATGCAGGCTTTTTTCGCCTTTCCGCACTGTTCACAATATCGGCTCATTGAGGTTGCCTTGTCTATTCGTACTTATTTAGTTATCGCCATCAGTCTCTGCTTTCTAACACAATGGCCGGTTACCCAGTCTTGGATAGCCTGGGATCGTGAGGCCATTGCACACGGCGAAATATGGCGGATCCTAACAGGAAATCTCACCCATACCAATTGGCCACACATGTTAATGAACTGCTTGGCGCTGATTATTATCACTTTCATCTTCCGCAGCCATTTCACTGCAAGGGGTTATACCGCCCTTATTCTTTTCCTTTCTGTCGTTATTGGTGTCGGAATATTGGCTACTGACATCCAATGGTATGCCGGTTTGTCAGGCGTCCTTCATGGCTTATTTGCATGGGGAGCGGTAAGAGATATCCGTACTCAAACCAAAGGAGGCTGGCTGTTATTAGCTGGTCTGGTTCTAAAAATAGGCTGGGAGCAATACTATGGAGGGTCGACTAGCTCAGCGGCATTAATCGGCGCGCGAGTGGCAATTGAAGCCCATTTGATTGGGGCGGTTTCGGGTCTGATTGCAGGCTATACTCAGCGCCATAAGTAATACCAATCGGGGTAACTGAAGGAGTACCTCAAACTACGCTCCTTCATGCTTATACCACTTATTAGTATTGCCTACTACAGCTTGATACGCTGACGGTTTTTTTCAACGGTCGAGGCACCAATTCCTTTGACCAGTTGCAAATCATCTGCGGTTTCAAAATTACCATTGGCCTCACGGTAAGCTATAATATTATCCGCTTTTTCCGGCCCGATGCCTATCAGCAATTTATCTAGCTCTTCGGCATTCGCCTGATTAATATTAACAGTAATCTCAATACCTTCGTGCTCACCACCTGCAGCCGACCCCATGGGGGCAAACACGACTGCCGCGCAAAACACTACCGCTTTCACTATGTTTTTCATCATCTTCCTCTTAATACACTTATGTAATAAATGCAGCATAACGATAGAAAGATAATGGAAAAGTACAAAATGACATTAATTATCAGAAAAAAGACGGGCCGCACAAAGGCGGCCCGTTAACAGAAATATAAATTTCAATTAGTTGGCAGGTGTTTCCAGTAATGGGTAACTAACCTCTGCAGTAGCGCGAAGCACTTGCAGTGTTGCCATTGTATCTTGCTGAGCGTTCATCTGCTCTATCTGCGTGGCAAACTGGCTATCCACAGCTACCGGCTCGACATCAGAGTTAATCACGCTATCAAGTGCAATGATCATCACATTACCAGACGTATCACGCGTCATACCATAAACAGGTTGACCTTCTGCCGGTTTAGATAAACCAAATACAACCTGAGACACCATACGGTCTGGACCTGAGCGGCTAATGGTTTGCTCTTCAGCGAAACGTAAACCTTCAGTTTCAAGAATCGTGTCATTGCCCGCGCGAAGTGCAGCGATGATTTCATCCGCTTTCGCTTGCGCATTGACCTCGCCTTTCTGGCTGGCCAACTGAGCTTTCACGGCAGCAGAAACCTCTGCAAACGGCAGTACAGCTTCTTCGCGTGAATCGTCAACACGTACAACCACTACATGCTCAGGACCAATTTCGATAACATCTGAATTCAGGCCATCTTCACGAACTTCAGCACTAAATATCGCCTGCAATACAGCCGGGGTAGCCAGTACACCTTCCCCATCATGCTGAGAGAAGAATTCAGTATGCTGAACTGCCACATTCACCGCTGCTGCAGCATCATCCAGAGAGTCCGGCATTTCAAATGCAGTCTCTGCGAGCTTAGTCTGCATATCATAGAAATATTCAGCAGCACGCTGTTCGCGCAGCGTCATAAGGATTTCATCACGAACATCGCTAAATGGCTTCACAACCGACGCTTTTACCGCATCTAATTTGATGATGTGGTAACCAAAGGATGATTTCACGACTTCAGAAAGATCGCCTTCATTGATCAATGCAAATGCTGCATCTTCAAACGCAGGATCCATCACTCCACGTTCAAACCAATCCAGCTTACCGCCGTCTTTCGCACTGAAAGTATCATCAGAAGAAGATTGCGCCAGCTGAGTGAAATCAGCACCGGCTTTCAGCTGAGCCATTACATCATCAGCCTTCGCTTTCGCTTCGCTGCTGTCACCCTGTATCAGAATGTGACTTACCTGGCGTTGTTCAGCTGTGCTGTACTTTTCTTTATGATCAGCGTAGTCAGCTTTAGCATCATCATCTGATACTTCAATGCTGTCTTTCAGACCATCACCAGAAAGCTCAATGTATGCCACCTTTACTTGCTCTGGGCGGGTGAACATCTGTGGGTTCTGCTCATAAAATGCAATGACTTCTTGTTCAGAAATGTCTGCATTTTTCGTGAACTCAGCAAGATCCAATGTCAGGCTACGAATAACACGCTGCTGTGCTTCTAGCTTACGCAAAGCCGTCAATTCGTTGCTCAGTGCAAAGTCGCTGCCCTGAATCGCCGTAAGGAACTGCTGACGAAGCATATCAGTACGAATGTATTCAGCGAATTGCTCCGGTGAAAAACCCGAACGACGCAGTAGCGTCGTGTACATGTCGTTATCAAACTGACCATCACGCTGGAATTCAGGCATTGAAACAATCGCGTTACGAATTTGCTCGTCGCTGATGCGTAAACCTAATTCATTCGCACGCTGCTCAATTAAAACGTCATTGACCATGCGGTCAAGCACGCTTTGACGGAATTGTTTAACGTATTCAGGATCGCCCAGAAGCGTCGCAAAATAGTCACCTAACTGTGACTGCATACGATTTCGCTCGTTCTGATAAGCCTGTTCAAATTGGCTTTGGCTGATTTCCTGACCATCAATCTTTGCTGCAGCTTGTTGGCTGCCACCGGCAAGGTAGCTGCCGACGCCAGCAAAGACAAAAGATAAAATAATCAAGCTAAGAATAATCTTAACCCAAATGCTGTTAGCGCCTTCGCGCAATCGCTCCATCATGATTTGCCGTATCTCCTACTGTTCGAGCTGGCATGGTAGTATGAAGATGTCTCCGGCTGGCGGTAATGGCCACCGAAATGTCACCTTGATACAAAAAAATACAAGTAAAAGAAAAAAAGCGCATCACCTTGATGCGCCCTCATCAGTTCTGCTTAGCTATGAAAAACAACCAGCATTGATATTTGAACTGTATGAATCACAGCGCAAACACAGGGCTATACCCCTATTGTTTACAAAATCCGGTGTTTACAAGATCCTGTTTACAGAATTTAGTTTACAGAGTCTTTAAGCGCTTTGCCTGGTTTAAAACCTGGAACTTTAGCGGCAGCAATTTGGATTTCTTCACCGGTTTGCGGATTACGGCCCGTACGTGCGGCACGCTCACGTACTGAGAAAGTACCAAAACCAACAAGCGCAACCTGATCACCGGTTTTCAACGTGTCAGAAACAGCGTCAATAAATGCATCCAAAGCACGACCAGCAGACGCTTTAGAGATATCAGCACTTTCAGCAATTTTATCCACTAACTGAGTTTTATTCACAATTTCATCCCCTCAATGAATATTGTCCGTAAGAGACATTATCGACGAAAAATGCCTGCAAGAACGAGGTCTTGCCACGAACAATTAAATTTGAATCAGGCTCTAATAATACCAGCACGCGACACCAATGAAGCGTGTAAGCCTTGATATTATTGAGCTTACAGAAAATTAGACCTAACTTATAGCGACACAAAAAAACGCTGACAAGGCTTTTTGTACCTGAAAGCGTTTTTTCTTTACTTAACTTTGCTGCATGTCACTGTTTTGCGCGTTTACCAGCTCGATACCGGTGGGATTGTTCTGCAATGCTATTGTCAGCACTTCATCAATCCAACGAACCGGACAAACTTCCAAATCAGCGATCACGTTATCTGGGATCTCTTCCAAATCACGTTCGTTTTCTTTTGGAATAAGTACCGTTTTAATGCCGCCGCGGTGTGCTGCCAGTAGTTTTTCTTTCAAGCCACCAATCGGCAGTACCTCACCTCGCAGGGTGATCTCACCGGTCATCGCAACATCAGCACGTACCGGATTACCGGTCAGGCTCGAAACCAGCGCCGTACACATCGCAATACCTGCACTTGGGCCGTCTTTCGGCGTAGCGCCTTCTGGAACGTGAACGTGGATGTCACGCTTCTCGTAGAAGTCGGGATTAACCCCTAACCGCTCAGCACGAGAGCGGACAACGGTCATCGCCGCCTGAATCGACTCCTGCATCACGTCACCCAATGAGCCGGTATAAGTAAGCTTACCTTTACCAGGCATCGATTCCGTCTCGATGGTCAGTAAATCGCCGCCGACTTCTGTCCATGCCAGTCCTGTGACCTGACCAATCCGATTACTTTCATCGGCTTTGCCATAGTCGCAACGCTGGACACCCAAATAATCCTTCAGGTTATCCTGGCTAATAGACACTTTCTTGACATCTTTGTTCAGCAGAATTTCTTTAACCGCTTTACGGCATAGTTTTGAAATTTCACGCTCAAGATTACGCACGCCCGCTTCACGCGTATAGTAACGGATAATCCCAATCAGCGCAGAGTCTTCGACTTCGATTTCACCGTCTTTCAACCCATTACGCTTGATTTGCTTATTCAGCAAGTGACGCTTGGCAATGTTCAGTTTTTCATCTTCGGTATAACCCGACAGACGGATCACTTCCATACGGTCAAGCAGTGGGCCTGGAATGTTCATTGAGTTCGAGGTCGCCACGAACATCACATCAGACAGGTCGTAATCCACTTCCAGGTAGTGATCGTTAAAGGCATTGTTTTGCTCGGGATCAAGCACTTCAAGCAATGCTGAAGCCGGATCACCACGCATATCAGACGACATCTTATCGATCTCATCTAACAGGAACAGTGGGTTTTTCACCGCCACCTTAGCCATCTTCTGGATGAGCTTGCCCGGCATAGAACCGATATAGGTACGGCGGTGGCCGCGGATTTCAGCTTCATCACGCACGCCGCCCAGCGCCATTCTTACATATTGACGGCCCGTCGCGGCTGCAATCGACTGACCCAGCGAGGTCTTACCTACGCCAGGAGGACCGACAAGACAAAGGATCGGGCCTTTTAGCTTATTGATCCGGGTCTGTACCGCCAGATATTCCAGAATACGTTCTTTTACGCGCTCCAGACCATAATGGTCTGCGTTGAGAACTTCCTCGGCTTTTGCCAGGTTTCTCTTCACCTTTGAACGCTTGTACCAAGGAACACTGAGCATCCAGTCGATATAGCCACGTACAACGGTCGCTTCTGCCGACATCGGTGACATCATCTTAAGCTTCTGCAGCTCTTGTTCTGTCTTTGTACGAGCCTCTGCAGGCATTTTCGATTCTTCGATTTTCGTCTTGAGAGATTCGAATTCGTCTGGTGCATCATCAAGCTCACCCAGTTCTTTCTGGATAGCTTTCATCTGTTCGTTTAAATAGTACTCGCGCTGGCTTTTTTCCATCTGCTTTTTAACGCGACCGCGAATGCGCTTTTCGACCTGAAGCAGATCGATTTCAGATTCCATCATTGCCATTAAGAACTCTAAACGTTCTGTAATATCAATAATTTCGAGTACTTTCTGCTTGTCTGCCAGTTTCAGAGGCATATGCGCAGCAATGGTATCAGCCAGGCGTGCCGCTTCGTCGATACCATTTAGGGAAGTTAATACTTCTGGCGGAATTTTTTTATTGAGCTTGATGAAGCCTTCAAACTGGTTAATAGCAGTGCGAACCAAAACTTCCTGCTCGCGCTCGTCCATTTCCGGTGTGATCTGAAACACAGCTTCAGCACTGAAGAATTCATCATCGGTTAAGTGTTCAACTTTTGCTCGCTGTTGACCTTCAACCAGTACTTTCACCGTGCCATCAGGCAGCTTCAGCAGCTGAAGGATCGTCGCGACAGTACCGACATCGTACAATTCTTCAATCGAAGGCTCATCAGTGGCCGCTTCTTTCTGAGCGACCAGCAGAACTTGTTTATTATTATCCATTGCCGATTCAAGGCAACGAATTGATTTTTCCCGGCCCACAAACAATGGAATCACCATATGAGGGTATACCACCACATCACGCAGTGGCAGAACCGGGATTTCAAGGCGTTCAGAACGCTCCAGGTTCATATTATTCTCTCTTCCTTTTAAACTCTTTATTGAGTATATGGGGGTAAAGCATCAAGATTCAACGGGAGATGCAACAGAAAATAAAAAAGGAGGCAAAAGCCTCCTTTTTTTTAGATATTTGAGTAGTTATTAAACAATTACTCTGCGCCAGCTGCTTGATTTCCGGTATTTTCGTAGATCAACAATGGATCTGACTCACCGTTAATCACTGACTCGTCAATCACAACTTTACTGACGCCTTCCGCTGATGGCAATTCGTACATAGTATCGAGCAGAACCGCTTCAACAATTGAACGCAAACCACGGGCACCGGCTTTGCGCTCCATCGCTTTGCGAGCAATGGCAACCAGCGCATCATCACGGAATTCAAGCTCAACGTTTTCAAGTTCAAGCAATGCCGCGTACTGCTTAGTCAACGCATTCTTCGGTTCACGCAGGATCTGAACCAACGCCGCTTCATCAAGCTCGTTCAGCGTTGCGGTTACTGGCAGACGACCGATAAATTCAGGGATCAAGCCGTATTTAACCAGATCCTGTGGCTCCACTTGCGCAAACAGATCGCTCAGAGTGCTCTTTTCGTCTTTTGAACGAACGTCTGCACCAAAACCAATGCCGGTACCCGTTGATATGCGCTGTTCAACCACTTTATCCAGGCCGGCAAACGCACCGCCACAGATAAATAGGATCTTAGACGTATCGACTTGCAAGAATTCCTGTTGCGGATGCTTACGGCCACCTTGAGGTGGTACCGAAGCAACAGTACCTTCAATCAGTTTCAGTAGTGCTTGCTGAACACCCTCACCCGATACGTCACGCGTAATCGACGGGTTATCAGACTTACGTGAAATCTTATCGATTTCATCGATGTAAACAATTCCGCGCTCAGCTTTCGCTACGTCGTAATCACACTTCTGCAGCAGCTTCTGGATGATATTTTCAACATCTTCACCAACATAACCCGCTTCAGTCAGCGTGGTTGCATCAGCCATCGTAAATGGTACATCCAGCATACGTGCCAGTGTTTCAGCCAGCAGCGTTTTACCGCTACCTGTCGGACCGATCAGCAGAATATTACTTTTGCCCAGCTCAACACCCTCACTTGTGGTGTCGCCATTACGAAGACGTTTGTAATGGTTATAAACCGCTACTGCCAACACTTTCTTAGCATGCGGCTGACCAATAACGTAATCATCCAGGTTTGAACGAATTTCTTGCGGAGTCGGAAGCTCATTGCCGTCGCGCTTAGGCATCACTTCTTTAATTTCTTCGCGAATAATGTCGTTACAAAGATCGACACATTCATCGCAAATATACACAGAAGGGCCAGCAATCAGCTTACGAACTTCATGTTGGCTTTTGCCGCAGAAAGAGCAATACAGCAGTTTTCCACTACCATTCTCTTTTCGCTTATCTGTCATTCGCTAACCTCTTTTCGGGTTTAAACCCATCATTGCCTTGTTTTGAGTGTATAACAACTCTTGCTATTTTGCTCCGTCACACGGTTAAAGTCGCGCCACCGAGAAAATTTCAGAATTAGTCACGTTGCGTCAAAACAGCATCTACCAAGCCATACTCAACAGCCTGCTCTGCAGACATAAAGTTATCACGGTCAGTATCTCTCTCGACAACTTCAAGAGGTTGACCCGTGTGATTAGCAAGCAAGGTGTTAAGTTTATGTTTGATAGTCAAAATTTCTTGGGCATGGATCTGAATATCCGATGCCTGTCCCTGGAAACCACCTAACGGCTGGTGGATCATAACCCGAGCGCTCGGCAGGCAGTAACGCTTACCCGCTGCGCCGCCCGCCAGCAGAAATGCGCCCATAGAACACGCTTGTCCCATACATACTGTACTGACGTTTGGTTTTATAAACTGCATGGTGTCATAAATAGACATACCAGCCGTTACAGAACCTCCCGGTGAGTTGATGTAAAGGAAGATATCTTTATCTGGATTTTCAGACTCAAGGAATAGAAGCTGTGCAACTACTAGGTTAGCCATATGATCTTCAACCGGACCGGTCAGGAAAATCACACGCTCTTTCAGTAGTCGGGAATAAATGTCGTAGGAACGCTCACCACGAGAAGTCTGCTCGACCACCATAGGTACCAGCGCATTCATAATTGGCGACATGGCGTTGTTTTCTTGGTAGCTCATAACGTTATTTCCCTAAAATAAATGGCCCGAATGAAAAGACTCACACGGACCATTGTTAGCAGAAGATTTAAAACAAAGTCAAATCTCTACAGTAATTTCAGCAAATTAAGCCGCTGGCTGGTTCATAAGATCGTTGAAGCCAACTTCTTTTTCAGTAACCTGAGCTTTTGCTAGTAGTGCGTCAATCGCCTGCTCTTCAAGAGCAACATTGCGCATGTTGTTCATTAGCTGCTCGTTTTGCTCATAGTAAGCAACAACTTCAGTTGGGTCTTCATAAGCAGAAGCCATTTCTGCGATTAGCGCTTTAACACGCTCGTCGTCAGCTTTCAGTCCTTCAGCCTTAATCACTTCACCGATTAGCAGGCCAACAACAACGCGACGCTGAGCTTGCTCTTCAAATAGCTCACGTGGTAGTTCAGGGGTGTTCTTCGCATCGCCACCGAAACGCTGTGCAGCTTGTTGACGAAGTGCATTGATTTCCTGATCAATCAGCGCTGATGGCACCGAGATATTGTTCTGCTCAACCAGACCGTTAAGAACCTGCTCTTTGATGCGGCCTTTAACGGCTTGCTTCAGTTCACGTTCCATGTTCTTGCGAACTTCAGCTTTAAGGCCGTCAACAGAACCATCTACAACACCGAATTTAGCAACGAACTCTTCAGTTAGTTCTGGTAGCTCTTGCGCTTCAACTTTATGCAGTTTGATTGCAAAAGATGCTGCTTTACCTTTTAGGTTTTCAGCGTGGTAATCTTCAGGGAAAGTCACTTCCAGAGTAAACTCTTCACCCGCTTTCTTACCAACGATGCCATCTTCAAAACCAGGGATCATGCGGTTTTGGCCCATTGCTAGTGCGAAACCTTCAGCTTTACCACCTTCGAATTCTTCACCATCAATAGAACCTGTGAAATCGATAGTTACACGGCTGTCTGCAGCCGCTGGTGCTTCAACTTCAGACCACGTTGCTTGCTGCTTACGTAGCGTATCAAGCATGTTCGCGACATCTTCGTCTTTTACTTCAACTGCTGGTTTTTCAACAGCGATCTTCTCAAGACCCGCTAGTTCGATCTCAGGATATACTTCGAAAGATGCTTTAAATACAAGATCTTTACCTTCGGCAATCTCAACTGGAGTGAAAGTCGGCGCGCCTGCAGGATTGATTTTCTCTTTAACGATTGCTTCGATAAAATGACGCTGCATCACTTCACCAAGAATGTCCTGGCGAACAGATGCGCCAAACATACGAGCAACCATTTTCATCGGGGCTTTACCCGGACGGAAACCATCAAAACGACGATTTTTTGCAATTTTTTTCAGCTCTGCAGTTACTGCGTCTTCAATGTTAGCGGCAGGAACTGTGATTGTTAGATGGCGCTCTAGGCCTTCAGTGGTTTCAACGGTAACTTGCATTTTATTTAACCTCAAATCTTACTCAGTTTTTCTGAGTGATGTTGCCGATCAGTCATTTACTGACGGTGGCATCTTTTCGTGTTACGGCAAAAAACCATAACGCCTTAAATTCTGATAATTTCTAGCACTTCTGGAAAAAACCACAGGGCTAGCAATCAAACGCGCCATTATAGCGACCTGTTCACCTGTCGTCGAGACAGAAGCCTTAAACAGCTATCAAAATACAACTGTTCCACAACATAGGGGCAAAAAAACCATTTTCAAGGGTAAAAAGTGAAAATAAACGACTCAATCATGATTTTTTTCATCAATAGCCCGAAAAACCATCGAATCGCGCCATGACCAATCACTGAGTTATGTTGAAGCAATTGACTCATTGAACAATTATCAGGCAACACAGCCTAGCGCTTTCTGGCATGCCGTTCGAGTAACAGACATCGTCATATACCCAAGAACCTGAACAGGTACTAAAGCGATTTACGTAAATAAAGTACGGGATCAAACAAATAGCTAACGGTTATAGAGTGACGGATTCATCGGAATGGGGAGCTTAGTTAAGCAGAATAGGTGTATAAAAGGAAGATGGTACGCCCTGCAGGATTCGAACCTGCGACCACATCCTTAGAAGGGACGTGCTCTATCCAGCTGAGCTAAGGGCGCATCATTTAACGTAACACTGTGCTACGGGGCAAAATTATACGTAGCTCAATCTTAACGTCAACGATTTTTAGTCCATTTCCTTCAACTTAAACGCCGACCGCTCAAACTTCCTACAAACCACCTTTAATTTAAGCAGTTAACGCTGCTGTTTTATTCGCACCCCGCGTCATAACATTCAAAACAGATAACAAACACCAACCGGGCAAACGTTTGCCCGGTAGATCTTAATCACATTATCTGCGACAATGCCTGACTCTAATAATCGCTATATAGCCATATTCGAAGTGCGCTTTCAGCCTTTTCGACAACTGGTTTACGCTCAAGCAATTAATGACATTTTAAGAAGCCCTAGTTTACGAATTAGCCCGGAATTACCCAAAAGGAAAATCATGACCGCTCAAATTATTGATGGAAAACTTATTTCCCAGACGGTTCGACAAGAAGTTGCTGCGCGAGTAAAGGCGCGAGTTGAAGCAGGATTACGAGCTCCAGGTTTAGCCGTGATACTGGTAGGGCAAGATCCGGCCTCGCAGATTTATGTCGGAAGTAAACGTAAAGCGTGTGAAGAAGTTGGGTTTGTTTCACAATCCTTCGATCTTCCGGCAACAACCAAAGAAACGGAGCTTCTAGCGTTAATCGATGAACTGAATGCAGATAAGAATATTGACGGCATCTTGGTTCAGTTGCCACTACCTGCGGGCATTGATACGACAAAAATACTTGAGCAGATTGACCCGGAAAAAGACGTTGACGGATTTCATCCATATAATGTTGGCCGTTTATGTCAGCGCATTCCTAAATTACGCTCATGCACCCCAAAAGGCATAATGACGCTATTAGAGCGCTATAATATCCCGGTTCGTGGTCAGCACGCGGTTATTGTTGGCGCCTCAAATATTGTCGGTCGTCCAATGACGTTAGAGCTTTTGTTAGGTGGCGCGACAACGACTACCTGCCATCGCTTTACTCAGGATCTTGAGCACTACGTTCGCCAGGCCGATATTCTGATCATTGCGGTCGGTAAACCTAACTTTATTCCTGGTGATTGGATCAAGGAAGGCGCCGCTATTATTGATGTTGGTATCAACCGATTAGACAACGGCAAGCTTGTTGGAGATGTTGAGTATGATATTGCTCGTGAGAGGGCGAAATACATCACGCCAGTCCCTGGCGGCGTTGGCCCGATGACGGTCGCGACCCTGATTGAAAATACCCTACTGGCTTGCGAGCAGTATCATTCAGAGTGATTAGAGGCGAGTTTCGAGGTACGAGATTAAAGAAGGGAAGCTTATGCTTCCCTTTTTAGTTCTATGGTTCTAAAAACAGCATCCGTCACATCTTCTTTATTTCAATGCTATTACCTAGCACCTGCTCTTCCTCGCCACTAGGAACTAAGTACTCGAATCGAGTACCGCTCTTTCCATAGGGCCTCAGAACCACAGGGCCAGTCTACACCTTACAGCGTTTTAACAATCTCTTTCAGGTACGCTTTAAAATCATCACCCAAGCTGTTGTGACGTATGCCGTATTCCACGAAGGCCTGCATATAACCCAACTTGCTACCACAGTCATGGCTTTTACCTGACATATGGAACGCATTCACTTGCTGTGATTCCATCAGCATATCAATCGCATCAGTCAGCTGAATTTCATCACCGGCACCAACAGGTGTTCTCGCCAGTAGATCCCAAATATCAGCGGTTAATATATATCGGCCCACAATAGCAAGATTTGACGGTGCCTCTTCAACCGCGGGTTTTTCTACCACTTTCGTCATCGCCGTCGTTTCACCCGGCTTGAGTTCAGCGCCATTGATGTCTGCCACACCGTAATTGGCAACCTCTGCCATCGAGACAGGCTCCACAAGTACCTGACTGATCTTGGTGGCGTTAAAAGCATTAATCATGGCTGCCATATTTTCTTTGCGCAGATCACTGGCCACATCATCAAGAATGACATCCGGAAGCACAACCGCAAAAGGCGCATCTCCAACTAATGGACGGGCAGAGAGGACAGCATGACCAAGACCTTTAGCCTGGCCTTGTCGCACATGCATAATCGTCACATCTTTCGGGCAGATACTCTTCACTTCATCAAGCAGCTGACGTTTAACACGCTTCTCTAATGTTGCTTCCAATTCAAACGAGGTATCAAAATGGTTCTCAATAGAATTCTTTGATGAATGCGTGACCAGTACAATCTCTTTGATACCAGCCGCAACGCACTCGTTAACCACATACTGAATCAATGGCTTATCGACGATTGGCAACATTTCCTTAGGAATTGCTTTTGTTGCCGGAAGCATACGGGTTCCAAGGCCAGCGACAGGAATAACGGCTTTACGAACCGGGGAAGTATTCGACATTTTTAATCCATATTTGATATTTACAGCGACATTTCATAGTAAACTTAAGAAAAGTTACCCTCCACACAATTTTCAATATTATCACTAAATACTCCAGATTAAATGGATTAACAGCGAGCTTTTTGTATCTAAAAGCAGGCCAAGTGATCTATAATTGCGCGATATTTTGCTTTTGAAATTGCTACATACCTACACATTAATAACTTATGAGTCATTATGCTAGAAGTCATTTCTCCGTTTTTATCAGCACCTCGACATCACAAGCGGATCATCACGCTTAGTTATGATGTCATAGCTACAACATTTGCACTTTATGCAGCTATAGCACTCAGGCTGAATACATGGTTATTTCAAGTCGGAATTGATGAAATAGTCACCATTGCCGCGACCGTCATTTTGACCATTATCAGCTTCACCAAACTTGGCATGTACCGCGCGGTACTGCGATATATGATGATGCCAGCTTTAGGAAACATTTTTATCGCTGTTGCAATTTCAGCATTCGGCTTAGCCATTGCCAGCTTTCTTACCCACTCATTTATCCCGCGAAGTGTTCCTGCTATATATTCAGGCCTTGCCATTATTATGCTAGGCGGTCCGAGAATACTGATCAGGGTTTACTTCTCCCAAAACTATAAGAAAAACAAACCTAATGTTGTTATCTATGGTGCTGGGGCAACAGGGCGTGACCTTGCGAATGCCCTATTACAAGGTAACCAATACCATCCCATAGCCTTTATTGATGATGATCCGGCAAAACAAAATAGCATTATTTATGGGCTGCGGGTCCATCGCGAAGATGATTTCAACCACCTGCTAAACTTATATGAACCCGTTAAACTATTGCTTGCTATTAACAATATAGGTAAAGGTGATCGACTTCGACTGGTAAAAAAACTAGAACAGTTGCCAATTCAAATCCAATCTGTTCCGTCAGTTGAAGATATTGCATGTGGAAAGGCCAATATTGATCAACTTAAAGATCTCGACCTAAACGACTTACTTGGCCGAGACCCCATTCCTCCAGAACCAGAACTGATGTCAAAAAACATCAACGGCAAATCCGTTATGGTCACAGGAGCTGGAGGCTCTATTGGCTCAGAGCTTTGCAGGCAAATCATCAAACAAAAGCCGAGAACACTGGTACTATTTGAACTGAATGAATTCAACCTTTATTCCGTTGAACAAGAGCTAGTTAAATTAAATAACAATACTGACCATAAGGTTGAAATTATAGCAGCCTTAGGTTCAGTTCAACGCCAAAATCGTTTAGAGAAAATAATGACCGGCTTTCAAGTTGACACTGTTTATCATGCAGCTGCATATAAACATGTGCCGATGGTCGAACATAATATGGTTGAAGGTATCCGAAATAACATATTTGGTACCTGGTTTACGGCTGAAGCTGCGATCAAATGTAACGTGAAGAATTTTGTCCTTATTTCAACCGATAAAGCGGTTCGCCCAACCAATGTCATGGGCGCGAGCAAGCGCATGGCTGAACTTGTGCTGCAAGCCCTTGCTGAACGGCAACTAAAAACAAACTTCACCATGGTCAGATTTGGTAATGTACTTGGCTCATCAGGCTCTGTCGTCCCCTTATTTAGGAAACAAATAAAAGATGGCGGCCCCGTAACAGTAACCCACCCCGACATCATCCGTTACTTTATGTTAATCCCAGAAGCGGCGCAGCTAGTTATCCAAGCGGGTGCGATGGGCAATAGCGGACAAGTTTTCGTTCTCGACATGGGTGAACAGGTGAAAATTTCAGAGTTGGCAAAAAAAATTATCCATCTTATGGGATACAGTGAAAAAAATGATTCAAACCCAGATGGAGATATTGAAATCATTTATACCGGACTTCGACCAGGAGAGAAGCTCTTCGAAGAGCTGTTAATTGGTGAGAATGTAGAAGGAACGACACACTCGAAAATCATGACCGCAGCTGAAGCTAAGCTAACTTGGGAGGCTATGAGTTCTATTCTAAAAAGACTAGATATCGCTTGTCATGATTTTGACATTGAGATGGTTAGGAATATTTTGTTAGATGTGCCAACGGGATATCAGCCAAACAGTGAAATCAAAGATTGGCTTTATCGTGAAAATATTGCGCTCGCTTCAAACACAAAGATTACACATTAAAGAAAGCCACATAATAACTTTAAGAGGCGGCATATAAAGCCGCCTTTATTTTAGGCTAAATAATCTTCCATCCGTGTTTATGGAAAAACTTAACCATTGACTGTATAAAAAATCTGACGTGATTTAGACCTTTTCTGCCAGCGCCACCACCTAAGTGAGTTATGATCACATCGGGATGGTAAATTACTCGTCCAATATTTTGAGCACGTAAAGATAAATCAAAATCTTCAAAATACATGAAGAACCGAGTATCAAACCCGCCTAAACATTTCAACGAAGTTGTTTTAAATAACATAAAACAACCCGATATTATATTCACATCTATTGGTTCAACAGCTCGAAACACACTTCTAGCCTCATAGTTTTCCAACGACTTATGACACAGTGCATTTAATGGTTTTAAATTTATAAGCCTAGCTAACAACACTAGAATTGATGGATACTCCTTCACTCCAGACTCTTGAACTCCGATTTTCGACAGTATTTTAGGAGCAAGCAAAACACACTCATCATTAGCTTCCATATAGCTGATTGCTTTATGTAAAGCATCAACATTTAAAAAAGCATCAGGATTTAGCACAAGAAAATAATCACTCTCTTTAGACTTTTCTAATGCTAAATTATTTCCAAACCCATATCCATTATTGTCAGGATTTGCAATATAATCAAAAGAAATTATAGTTTCATCAAAATGGCTAACTTTTTTAATAAAGTCAGCTCCGTTGAAGCTGCCATGGTTATCAACAATATTAACTTGACAACATGTGTTTTCACTATTATAAACCGCATCAGCCAACTTATTAACCACTGTAACAATTTCATCAACATTGTGTTTATAAGTTACGATGCTAACTGCTAACTTAAACAAATCCCACCTCAACGTATAATAACTTCATACAACTCTATACAGCTATTCCTCTTGCCGGTTAGCATTTGAAATAAAGGGGTAACGCAATTAAGTACAATATTTCCGTTCCATCATAATGCGTATCATTTCATTGTGGTGGATCTAACAAATATTTATTTTTCGTGAGCGTTCGAAATTGCATCAAGTATATGCTTACTCGCAGTTCCGTCCCCATATGGATTATGAGCAACACTCATCCTTTCATACTCAACAGAATCTGTTAGAAGGCGACTAACTTCAAGAATTATTTGATCTACATTTGTACCAACAAGTTTAACCGTACCAGCATCTACAGCCTCTGGCCTCTCCGTTGTTTCTCTCATAACAAGAACAGGCTTACCTAAAGATGGAGCCTCCTCTTGTATACCACCGGAATCTGTCAAAATAATACTTGATTTAGTCATTAAAAATACAAAAGGAAGATAATCTTGAGGCTCAATCAAATGAACATTGGATTTATCTACAAGCAACCGGTTTACTGGCTCTCGAACATTAGGGTTCAGATGCACCGGATAAACAAAATCAACATCTGGAAAAGATTTAGCTAGTGTTGATATTGCTTGGCAAATACGTTCAAATCCACCACCAAAGCTTTCACGGCGATGGCCAGTAATCAAAACCAAACGGCGCTTGGCGTCAAGGAAGTCAAATTTAGAAGATAAACATTCAGACAAAGCCGTATCATTAGTTAATTTAGCCTGAACCATTAGTAATGCATCTATTACGGTGTTCCCTGTTACCGAAATAGCTACTTCAGAAATATTTTCAGCTAACAAGTTTTCCAATGATATCTGAGTCGGCGCAAAATGAAGGTTAGCTAAAGCACCTGTCAGCTTACGATTCCCTTCTTCAGGCCAAGGTGAATAAATATTATTTGTGCGCAGACCTGCTTCGACATGACCAACCTTAATCTGCTGATAGTAACTTGCAAGTGTCGCAGACAATGTGGTTGCAGTATCGCCATGAACAAGAACATAGTCAGGTTTATATTCTTGCAGAACAGAGCGAAGTCCTGTCAAAATCGATGTGGTAACATCGGTGAGATCCTGACCTGATTTCATAATGTTCAAATCATAATCAGGCACAATTTCAAATAAACCTAACACTTGATCAAGCATTTCACGGTGCTGAGCCGTGACACAGACTTTACTATCAAAACGTGGATCATTTTTAAGCCCATCAACCACAGGCGCCATTTTAATTGCTTCTGGTCGTGTACCAAAAACAGATAATACTTTTATCGTAGTCATATTTTTTCCTAAGAATGCATAAGCCAATTACTACTTTGTAAGTGGCAACGTCATCTATTTTGTCTATTCTTTACTGTTTAAGTAAATTAAAAAAAGGTCGAAATCTATTATGCCACGTAACGGTTGATTCCGGTTCTATTTGATAGTTTACGGAAAAAACAGAAAAATCATGAACATTGTTGTTCTCTATCCGATACTTCATTTGCCCAAAAGGCGTGCTTATTACTGGGATTTGATGTGCTAGATATTCGTAATACTTTACAGGGTCAACCGATTCGGTCAATTCATTTTGCTTAAACGGAATTAAGCCATAATCAAAGGTCGCGATAACCTCAGAAACTTTAGAGTGCTCAATTGCAGGGAATAGCGTAACATTTGTAGGTAGTGCGCTTGGTGTCGATGAATAATTTGGCCCAACTATATGAATTTCAGACTCAGGGTACTGAGACGAAAGCTTTAATACTACATCCCAATCAAACCAAGTCGCAACTGTGCCAACATAACCGAAAATTAACTTCTCGGTCCTAGGGTTTCGTTTTCGACTTTGTGCCTTTTGCAGAAAGTGCTCGTCACACGCATTTAAAACCAGCATTGAATTCAAATTCGTCAGAGAATATTTTTCACCAAGACTAGTCGATGAATAAATACACAAATCAACTTGTTGAATCATTCTCTCGAGGGTTTTACCAACACTTACCCTTGAAAGGCCAGAAAAGAAGCAAGGAAAATCATCCATCATATCAAGGGCAGTACTTGTAAAATCAATCTCTGCCAAAACTTTTTCTGCCAGCAAGCACGGCTTACCGACAACTATATGTCGGGATTCATGTTTGATTTCTGATTTAATTTCCGCAACGATAATATCAAGCTTGCTCTTATTCAGTAGTTTGTAGCCAGAGTTAAATGGCTCGATAGGTATTAGCCTCGGCGAAATGACTTTCACCTGTGGTGGAATATCGAAGCTGCTAGCTTCAAAGGGTGATAACACCCTGCGAAGATCATACAATTCTGGAAACCGAGACGGAGTCGGATTAACCCATATGATGTTATCGAACCCTTGCTTGATCGCTTCTTTGATAAAAAAGTGGGGCCGCTGAGCAATACTATTCCAAGGAACTGGAGAAAAATAAATCAAATCCATATATTGTCTATCACTTAGAAACGAATTGAGTTATAACATTGAGCACGTTTATTCCAACTGTTGAGCTTTGCCAGCTCTAATGTTTTTTGCTGATAATCAGAGTTTCCTATCTTATGAAATGATTGGTTCAATGCATCGTTAAAGCTTGATAAAGAGTCGCCGTGAAATACTTCATTATACTTAGTGCATTCGCGCATATCCGATGTAACGGTAACAGGTCTTCCTAGTGCAAAGTATTCAAATAATTTCAACGGTGATGTTGTTTTTGCTATGTCTCCAGGGCTAAATGGGATCCAGCAAGCATCAAATTCATTCGCATAACACGGTAACTCAGTATAACTAACAGGCCCTAGCCATAAAAAGTTGTCGTATTTGGGTAATTTGCTCTGGCAGCCGCCATAATCTGGACCTAGCATGACAAAGCCTAGATTTGGGTTCTTCGCAACAATTCCATCAATCAGTTCATACCATAACCATGGGGCAATTGCACCGAAATAACCGACAATGATGTCATACTTAGCTGTAAAATCAGAAAAACACGGGTCTAATAAACTATTCACATCAATGTTCTGATAGTGCTCAACATTGACACCATTTGGTATCAAACTCACATTCTTAGGCTCAAGGTACCGTAATGACTCAGTATGCAATTCATCTGCAGTTGCAACAACATGATCAACTCCCCCTTCAAAAGCAAACGCTTTAACTTCATTAAGGATCCTAATCTCTGTTTTACCACCCGAAATTTCTTCTGAAATATGATCGATATATTCATAGAAGATCCGCCCCTTCTCTCTCATCGCAATCATATGCTCACAGGTATTAAAAATTGATGTAGAGAAATACACTCTCTTAACGTCATCTAAAGAGTCTACATACACTAACTCATTCGTAAGCCATACATTGTGGGCAATATTTCTGAAACCGTTAACGCCATCACCTTGGGTCTTATAAATAACGAAAGAATCATCATGACCTAATGCAGTCGCTAAATGCTGTGGCCTCTGATATAAATCAATTCCCCAGTCAACAGCAAGTTCAAATACATAAATATTTTTATGTGTTGATAAGATTCCCTCAAAATCGTGAACATTTATATCGCTAGCATTTTCAGTCGTCTTAGCACCTAATAACTTTGATCTTAGTCTTCTTACAATTGTATAGCGAAGATCATTAAGCATGGAGCGAATTGGTGATGGCAATGACCAATAACACTTTTTAATAAGTGAATAAGTTTTCTCATACATAATACTTTTATTATCTTCTTGATAGAACATCAGAATATTCAGTGCAGCATAAGCTGCACTGAATATAAGCAAGTTACATGTTTGAATTTACCAGATCAATGTACTTTTTAAACATGCGCGGCTTATCATAGTTAGCCAACTCAATCTCCGCATTCGGCCTTTCATACTGCTTAAAGCTCTTCATCATGCATTCAGCGAACTTTTCTTCAACATCAGGTGAAGAACGTAAGTCAGTTATCCTTTTATCAAATTCAAAAAGATCAACATGTGGCTGTACGGTGTAGATAGCAGGATTAGCATTTAAGTCAGATGGAATCAGTGTATCAATAGTGATGACTGGTAGATTCGAAGCAATCGCTTCCAAGATAACTAATGGTGGCATCCCGCCCTCAAAGAATGGCGAATGAACAAAAACATCAGCAATCGAATAATATTTTTTAATATTATTGTCATGGTCAACATGTATCACTCGTTCTTCTAACCCATGAGCCTTAATTTCTTCTAATACATCTTGATAGATATCTTGCTCGTAGATAGGGCCTACCATGATCAGTTTACTACTGACTTCCTGATTAGCAATTTTTGCAAACGCTCTAACTATCGATGCTGGATTTTTCTGATGATTTATCGAACCTACAGATAAATAGACAAAATCGTCGTCAGAGATACCCAATGTTCTACGCAGTGAGTCACACTCGTCAACGTCTGGTAATGCATTAAATTTTGCGATATCGATACCATTAGGAATAACTGTACATTTTTCTTTGGGTAACCCTAACTTTGAAATCGCATAATCCTGAGCCATTTGAGACACTGAAACATAACAGTCCGTACTTTCAGCAGCCTGCTTAAATGCCATTTTTTCAGCGCTCGAAAACCACATATACATGTTATGAATGACTTGAATTGTATAAATTCCATACTCTTTACATATATCAAGACCTTGCAAAGAATAATGAGTCATTACAACTTTCGGTTCAACTCGCTTAAGTAGCTTTTTATACAACTCATCTCCATATGGCATTTCAAATACTGTCAAGCCGAATTGTCTGGCTTTCTCAACTGCGGATCCCACAGTCCCAAAGACAACAAGACAACATTTCAGATTCGCTTTTTGGAACTCACTATTGATATCTATTACGACATTTTCTAAACCACCTGCAACAAAATTATCTACCTGAATAATAACATCAAACTTTTCATCTTCTGAAAGAATGTCATCGAGGTTGAAATCACTTTGTTCGATAAGTTTAGTACCCGTAGCAGACTTATATTTAGCCCAAAGTACAGAAGCCCATTTACCCAACGGTGAATCTAGATTAATTCTTCTTTTGATTTTGGTAGCTAGTTTGATACTAAGTGCAGGTTTTTCAATCACTTCATTATTAAAGTAACGAAGTAATAATTGGTTCCCCTTATTTCTATAACCATGAAGCTTATTAATAACCTCACGGTTCCTAGCTATCATCTCAAGACGATCTGCAGCCGTTGGAAGATTACCGTTGATAAAATCATGAAGAAGAACGTATCTCATTCCATGAGTTGAAAAGTCACCAATTTTAGGTGAATCAATAACAGGGATAATATCGTATTCTAGGTATTCGATTAGCTTTGTCGGACAAGAAACATTATTAACAATAATATCTTCTCTCAGAATAAATCCATAATCAGCACCTTGATAATAAGCTTTTAACTCATCGCTTGTTTTACAGCCAATCTCAATATTACCACTTGATAACGCATTAGCCGACAATTTTCCGTGGATGATATCTGGTGACGGGGTAAAGAAATAGAAACGGAAATCTTCTCTTTTAGCCTCAATTGCTGACAACATCTTATCTACCTGCTGCCATTTATGTAAGCCACCAGCATAAATAGCTTTAGCCTGCTCACCATTTTTAGATTTCACGCATTCGCCAATTTCTGCATTTTGGAAAATCGGTAGCGTGATCCCTTTTTTAGTAAGATCGACCCTGTACTTATCTGCCAAATACTGCTTCATAGCATCTGTGACAGTTAATACAAGATCAGCTTTTTTTACTGCTAGCTTTTCGTATTTTTCATACAAACACGCGCTATAATAATCATTATGATATCTGAATTCTTCAGGCACAACGCCATGAATATCGATGATCTTTTTGATAACTGGCATGTACATCAGCAATCCGAAACGGCTATCATGCATTCTCAAGACACTGTGATAGTAAATCTTACCGCATCTGATGGCTAACAGAACGGTCAATAATCTTGCCATTAGCTTATTTTTTCTTGTGCCAGCGACATTAATTGCAATCACTTGCTTCGCCGGTAAAGACCACCAATGTCCTTCTTGATTATGGTCTACATAGACACGCCAACGGTCCTGGACTTGCTCATCAATGGCATTGATGCGTTGGAAGTAACCATCATTTAATTTCTCTTCGGACGGATATCCACCAAAGAATACAATTCCCTTAAAATTAACAATTGTTTTTATTGCTTTTTTGATTTTACCCCAAAAGCCAATTTTCAGCTCATTAATACTTTGACCTGAAACCAATTCTGGAGCATTTTCACATAAAAACTTGTAATCATTAATTGTCTGAAGTTGACAAGCATTTATATCATTTAAAAAACCTTCACACTTTTTATTCAAGTTAGCTTTTTCTGATTCAGAAGGTTCAATTTTCAGTGAGCTATTCTTATGCTCCTTGATATATTCCCAATCAACTTGAATAGAGTCAAAATCATTAGCGTCGCCGTGATATTGCACATTATGTTTATTAACTGCAATATCAATAAGCTTCGATATCGCTTTACTTTCGCTGACATAGTTTGAGACTAAATGGTCTAGCTCTTCAACAAACCGTTGGTCATAAAAAGAGAACATTCCAATGCTCTCTCTATTTTCAAGACAGTAGCTAATGTCTTGAAAATACGACAAAAACGGTCTTTCAGCTCTGTATGCCCAAGTAATGTTGTGCTTTTCTTCTAGATAGCTGCGATTCTTATTAGCATTTTCCTGGAAATAAGAATGCTGAAGCTGGCCAAATGATGCCGAACCCCAATGATGTATGAATACATCCCGACATAACTTAGGTTCAATTCCTTTTGCTTTTAACCTAAGGCAATAATCATCATCCTCATAGCCGCCAGGAAAGAAAGTTTCATCAAGCAAACCAACTTGCTGTATTACCTCTTTTTTGAGTAGCACACAAAAAAAAGTAACATCGGACGTTACAGTGCTATCTCTAAAATCACTATAGCGCTTGTTAGAATAATCATTGATTGTTTGATAAACGCTTTCTTTTACGCCTTGCTCATCTGAATTCAAAGCCTCTTGTAACGAGAAATCATAATCACAAGGCACGCATTGCTCGCTATCTGCTTTATTAGTAACCGCGCTAACAACAGCCTCATTTTTTTCAATCAACCTATCCAGCCAATGATCCGTAACAATAACATCGCTGTTCAATAGGCAGATCTGATCAACTTCATGATCATCTAATAACTTTTTTATGCCAACATTGTTGCCGCCAGAAAAACCTGAATTTTTTTCTTCTTGGATATAAAGCCAATTAGAATTTGCGCCATCGCAATATCTATTAAATGATTGCTTTATAAGCTCTCGTTGCTCTAGTTTAGATGCATTATCAATTAATATTACTTTATATTCTGTTTCATTATATGCACGGCTCAAGCTGCTCAATGTAAGCTCAACGGCTTTGTGCGCATTATAGGAAACAATGACTATTCCAACTTTATTATTAATCATATACTTTGCTTCAATTATTTATTTACCCAAAGACATAGCTATCAATATTAGTTATAAAAAAATAATATTAAGCATATGAGTTATAAGCCCAATCTAGTTATTTAGAATCATCTAATCACTATTAATTTTGTATGCTATGTAGCTAAAGAGGCATCTAATTTGACTGATACTAACGCATTTTAGTCATTTTAAATGCCTTCGTGGTTATTTTAAGATAACTTTAGCTCTTCGATAAACATATCGAAGTCCTCGGTAAAAAAACGACTGACGTACTCCATTATCAATTTTTTCCATATTATTAATTTCTTCATTTAAACGATGCATTTCTGCAATATACACTTTGTTATCTTTATTCAACCTTTCAACTTCAGCATATAAGTTTTTTAAACCAGCCGTTTGTTCCGAAATTATTGTTTCGTTATTCGCTATGATACGTTCAAAGTAGCCTTTGGCTTCTGTTGCAATAAGCTCAGGACGGGCATCAATACTATCAAAATTATTGAGCATATAAGCAGCTCTAGCCCCCTTATCAAGCAACTGTGCCATTTCAGGAAAGCCAAACGGACATGGGTTAACAGTGTTTCCAATAATATTCAACCAATCAGATTTGGAAAGACGGATTGCCTCTTGAACAGTTGCTTCTAAATATGACTTAGCCTTATCTTTTTCATTCAAGCTAAGATGAAGCTTTGCCATCTCGAAGTAGGCATCTAAAGTTTTGTTTCCAAGTAAAGGGCTAAACTTTGTTACATCAAATTGTGTCGCTTTTTTGAAGAACTCGAGTGATTTATTAATATCACCTAGGTGCTTATACAAAACGCCTGCTGCAAACGTGATTGAAACACTCCAGCGGATATGATGCGGAGTCTTTTGCTGCAAATCTAAGTATTCATCAATTTGTTTCGAAATACTATCAACGACACTATTCTTAACATATTCTTCATTTTCGATGACAGAATATATATAGCCGCATAATGAAGCGGCATAATCAACTGAACCAGGCGCGCTGGTTGATAATATTTCAAGTTGCTTGGAAACAAGTAATCTCTGATTTAATAAGCGCTGGCCTCTTGTCACCGTACCGCGGACTATCCATGGGTTCTGGTAATCTCTGGAAAATGAAACTACATTGAAATCCTCTGATTCAGGCAATTCCCATTGAGTCTCAGTATATGGTAAAGATTGACCTTTCATCGGATCTTTCATACAAAGCAAAATAATCCATTCAGCTTCACGATCAAACCCCTCAACAGAGACTTCATACCAAGCGCGAGGCGAATGATGGCATTTCATCGCCCCACCGGCCGTTTGGACAAAGCCTTTCTCTAAAATAAAATGAGTACCGCACTCTTCTTTTAATCGATCCCAGGTATATACATGAAAATGATGAGGGTTTGGATCTTCACCAGTTTCATCAGCCCAGTTATTTGGTGCACAAATGAGCATTCTTCCGGATGGTTTAAGCACTCGTTCTAACTCAGCTAAATATTTTTTAGGCTCAGGTAGATGCTCAATCGTTTCAAACGTTGTAATAAAATCGATTGAATTATCAGGTAGATTCTCGATGTTCTGCGCATCTGCTAGAGAAAATTCAACTCGTCCCTCTAACTGATAATTTTGTTGCGCATATTCAATACCTGATTCGCTTAAATCCATGCCTATCACACGCTTCGCATGACTATTATGGTAAATAATATGACTTCCATAGCCGAGACCACATGCTAAATCTAATACAGTATCGCCTGGTCGAACATACTCAGAGGCTTTGTGATATCGAATACAATGCGCATCACCTCTACGGCCTACTTCACGCAACATATCCATATGCAATATTCGTTGTTTATTCAACTCTTCCATAGAATATTTACTTATAGCTAGCTGAGGGATTTTCTCTAACAGCACATATATTTTCAATGGTTCTTGATTTAACGCTTCATAAGCATTCAATCTATAATAGCCTGGGTGTTTACGAAACCCTGCGTCTAAACACTTTGTTTCCCACCAGTCACGACCTTCAACGGTTAAATGCCTATGATCATCTCTATCTTTTGTCGTGGAAATTTGAATAAATACATATTTAGCTGTAACTCGACAAATTTCTTTTAATGCCGCAGGAACATCCTCAGGAGTTAGATGATCCATACAATCAGTTGAAACGACAGTATCAAAATGGTTATCTTTATATGGTAGTTCTAAAATTGAGCCTTGCTCAAATCTTCCATTTAAAAGATTATTTGCACGTTCAATTACCACTTCGGATATATCCAGTCCGAAAGCATCAACCCCTGAATTAACTAACTCAGCAACTAATTTCCCTTCACCACAACCGATATCAAGAACTTTACCATACCCACATGTTTCAATAATTTGATTTGAAATCTTTTTCAAGTCGCCGCTAGCTTCACCAATTCGATCGGGTGATGACCAATATTCATTGTGTGCATTATTATAATCATCTTGATTTGTGTTAATCATTTATATCTTCCCACTTCGCCTTTATATTAAGATCGACTAAGCCACCGAAAAAAGCTTTACTTTCATGATTGACTATTTGAAAAAATGCTGCCTCATCAATCCAATGCAATTGTGTTTGCATGGTGTAATCAGGTTTTTCTTCATGCGTTATTGATGCTTGAATCTCATATAAATTTGCACCTAATATACAATCAAACTCAAACCAAACATCGAATGCTTCATCTTTATTTAGCTTACGATTCCAAAATATATCATCAGGTTCAGCAGTCCCCATCAAGTCAATATCCTGGTTCAATGTGCCCCATGAATTGATTTTAATTCCCTGCTTATTTCTGATTCTCAGTCCAACATTCAATTTATCACTATCAGTATGACTCTTACATTCTGCTTTTATTCTAATTTTATCACCAACAGAAAATACATTGCTTGCAATACCTTGATCATTAAAAGTTGATACTTTTATTATTTCTGCTTGGCCACTTCCAAAAGATTTATTATCAAAATCAAATTTATCGTTTTTCTTTAAGGCAATGTTATTCACTGCATTTTTGTAATATTCTTGCTCTTGCTCATGCAGTAACTTACGGTATGAAATCAATACATCAGATGATGACCCATGATCTACAATCTTGCCATTATTAAGCAGAATACTTTTTTCTGTTAATGTTCTTACTGACTCTTGGTCATGTGATACAAATAAAAGTGTAACGCCGTCATTTTTTAATTGCTCCATTCGCTGATAACAACGCTTTTGAAACAAAGCATCACCAACCGCTAGTGCTTCATCGACAATAAGAATATCCGGAGTCAATTGAACTTGAACAGCAAACGCAAGCCTGACTAACATCCCGCTTGAATAAGTTTTTACTGGTTGTTCTAGGTGATCACCTATATCTGCAAATGATGCAATATCATCAAATCTATCATCAATCTCGCTTTTGGAAAGTCCGACTAACATCCCATTCAAGTAGACATTTTCTCTACCTGTAAATTCGGGATTGAAACCTGAACCAAGCTCTAATAAAGCAGCAATGCGACCATTTACACTGAGCTCACCTTCAGTTTGAAATAAGGTACCAGTAATGATTTGCAGTAGCGTACTTTTTCCTGATCCATTTCGCCCTACGACACCAAAAGATTCCCCTTTCTTAATTTCGAAAGATAGGTCTTTCAATGCCCAGAACTCTGAATAATATTGATGCGGCTTTTTATTAAGAAACTTCTTAACCGGCGGAACAAGAAATTGCTTCAACCTGTCTTTTGGATTGTCGTATGTTTGAAAACATTTTCCAAGGTTGTCAACTTTTATCGCTATTTCTTTAGAGTACATCAGCAAATCCATTCTTAATTTTGTTGAAGCAAGAAAATCCAACGGCAAAAACAAAAAGACTGAACCCCATAGATAAACCCCATGTGCTCAAATCAAGGTTTTTTCCATAAATTAAGACATTCCTTGCTTCCTCAACTACAGGAGTAATCGGGTTAGCCATAAAAATGAAACGATAACTTTCTGGGATTGCTTTAAGAGCATAAAAGATAGGGGACATAAATAAGAGAACCGATGTAAGTGGTGGTATCAATTGACTAACATCACGAATATAAACACTTATAGATGAAAGTAGCCAAGAAAGGCCAATCAACAACAAAAATAATGGAAGCATTACTATCGGAAACATCAAAAATGTCATATGAGGCACCCCGAACACCAGAAGATAAAACAGGAACCACACGATAAAGCCAATTACAAAATTAAAAAAAGCACTTAATACATTTACCCACGCTAAAATTTCTAAGGGGAAAACAATCTTTTTAACATAATTAGTATTACCAATAACTAAAAAAGGGGCTTTATTTATACATTCAGCAAAAAAATTAAAGATCATCAATCCACAAAATAGAATAATGGCAAATTCTGCTTTTGAGTCACTAACACCTTCACCTCCCCATCTAGCTTTAAATACAACACTAAAGAAAAACGTATAAACTGATAGCATCAATAAAGGCGTAATAATTGACCAGATACTGCCTAACAGTGAACCTTTATACTTTTCAGAGATTGATCGAAGAGTAAGCTGTTTCGTTAATTCCCAATTTTCAACCAAAATAACAAATGGTTTTATGAAGATATTTATTGCTTTCACAGTTAACCTTTATTTGAATTTTTCAGTTTTACTAAATGACAATCCATTCGTATCTTTCTGCGAAAGAATAACATTTCCGTTTTTTATCGGCCATTCAATCCCAATTTCTGGATCATTCCACAAGATAGAATGTTCAGATTGAGGGTTATAGTAATCTGTACACTTGTAAACAAACTCGGCTTCTTCACTCGTTACATAAAATCCGTGAGCAAAACCTTCTGGCACCCATAACTGACGTTTATTTTCAGCTGATAAATACACACCGATCCATTGACCAAATGTTGCTGAGTCTTGGCGAATATCTACTGCAACATCAAAAACTTCACCCGAAACAACACGAACTAACTTACCTTGCGTGTTTTCAGTTTGGTAATGTAAGCCACGCAGAATACCTTGTTTGGATTTTGAATGATTATCTTGTACAAATGGTGTTGGTTTTCCCGTCACTAATTCTTCAAATTTGGCCTGATTCCATGTTTCCATGAAGAAGCCACGCTCATCACCAAACACCTCTGGCTCGATGATCTTCACATCAGGGATTTTTGTATCTATAACTTTCATTTAAGCGCCTATTATGCGTAGTGCTGAATTCGTTTTAATGCGTTTTGCCAGTCACTTGGTTTAATACCAAATTGCTGCTCGATCTTATTGCAATTGAGTTTTGAATTAGCAGGACGCTTTGCTGGTGTTGGATATTCTTCCGTCGCAAGGCTGACTAATTGAGGTCTTTCATTTAATACACTCTGGCTTTTCGCTTGTTCAAAAATTGCTTGTGCAAACTGGTGCCAACTTACATGAGGAGTACCGGAGAAATGGTAAAGACCCCAACAAATCTCATTTTTTGCATGAATTTGCTCTGCGATGGTGATTAAAGCAGCGGCAATATCACCCGCAAAAGTCGGACCACCGAACTGATCCCCAACAATTCCTAACTGATCACGATCTCGTCCTAAGCGAATCATTGTTTTGACAAAGTTATTACCATGCTCACCAAATACCCAAGCGGTACGCAGTATAATGTGCTTTGGACATGCGTCTGCTACTGCTTTTTCGCCGGCAAGTTTACTTGCACCATAAACACCCTGAGGATTTGTCTCATCTTCTTCATTATAAATATCGTCTTTGTCACCAGAGAAAACATAGTCAGTAGAGATATGAAGAATCGCAGCACCTATATTCTGTGCAGCTTTTGCTAAGTTCAATGGGCCATCACAATTGATTTGGTATGACAGTGCTTCTTCTTGCTCGGCTTTATCTACGGCTGTGTGTGCGGCTGCATTAATGATGATATCCGGCTGAAATTGAGAAACAACATCATTCACCGCGGATTCATTTGTGATATCCAGCTCATCTCGATCTACAGCAAAGATTTCAGCTTTATTTTTCAACTGCTCGGCAAGACAATGACCGACTTGCCCATGGCTGCCTGTAATCAGTACTTTCATCTCATACAGCCTTATAAAGTTGTTTTTTATTGTTTTCATCAAGCAAAGAACTTAAGTAACGACCATAACCATTTTTTTGCATCGGTTGTGCGACAGCTTGTAGTTTTTCATCGGTAAGCCAGCCATTTCGCCATGCTATCTCTTCAAGGCAAGCAACTTTCAAGCCTTGAACATTTTCAATGGTTTGAACAAATGCTGAGGCTTCATGCAGGCTTTCATGCGTACCCGTATCTAGCCATGCAAAACCACGACCTAGCAGTTCGACATTCAACGAACCATCTTCCAGATACATCTGATTAATACTGGTTATTTCCAACTCCCCTCGCTCTGATGGTTTCACTTGCTTGGCGAAATCAATCACACGGTTATCGTAGAAATATAAACCGGTTACTGCCCAATTTGATTTTGGCTGAGCCGGTTTTTCTTCTATCGACAATGCTTTCATATCGCCATCAAAATCAACAACACCGAAGCGTTCCGGATCTTTTACATGATAACCAAATACCGTTGCACCAGAATCACGGCTAGCCGCATTTTTCAGCGTATTTGAGAAAGACTGACCATAGAAAATATTATCACCCAGAACTAAACAGCAAGAATCATTACCAATAAATTCTTCACCAATAATAAACGCTTGTGCCAGCCCGTCCGGGCTTTCTTGGATTGCATATTCTAAGTTAATACCGAAATCACTACCGTCACCAAGCAGACGTTTAAAACTCTCGTTATCTTCTGGAGTGGTAATGATAAGGATGTCTTGAATACCCGCCAGCATCAGGGTTGACATCGGATAGAAAACCATTGGTTTATCATAAACAGGTAATAGTTGTTTCGATACACCACGAGTGATGGGATATAGACGCGTACCTGAGCCGCCCGCTAAAATTATACCTTTCATTTATTATGTTTTTCCTGTTTTAACCTAGCAATTAACCTTCAGTACCCAAGCGTTCTCGGCTGTATGAACCATCTAGCACGCGACTCCACCAATCCTTGTTGTTTAGGTACCATTCAACGGTTTTACGCAGACCGGACTCGAAGGTTTCAGCAGGCTTCCAGCCTAACTCGCGGTCAATTTTTGATGCATCAATCGCGTAACGAACATCATGGCCAGGGCGATCTGTGACATATGTAATAAGATCTTCATAAACCGCCACACCATCAGGTTTGTTCGGCACAAGCTCTTCTAACAGTGAACAGATTGTTTTTACAACGTCTATATTTGCTTTTTCATTATGACCGCCGATATTGTAAGTTTCACCAACAGCACCTTTCGTTACAACGGTATAAAGTGCCGAAGCATGATCCTCAACATACAACCAATCTCGGATCTGCATTCCATTGCCATAAACAGGCAAAGCTTTGCCTTCTAAAGCATTCAGGATCATTAACGGGATCAATTTTTCCGGGAAATGGTAAGGTCCATAATTGTTAGAGCAATTTGTTACGATAACAGGAAGGCCATAGGTACGGTACCACGCTCGAACTAAATGGTCGCTTGATGCCTTAGATGCAGAGTATGGGCTACTTGGCTCATATGATGTGGTTTCGGTGAACAGGTCATCAGTTCCTTCTAGATCACCATATACTTCATCGGTAGAGATATGATGAAAACGGAAGCCCGATTTTTTATCACCGTCAAGAGAGTTCCAGTAAGCGCGCGTCGCTTCTAAAATGGTATAAGTGCCAACAATGTTGGTTTCAATGAATGCAGCAGGCCCATCGATAGAGCGGTCAACGTGACTTTCAGCAGCCAAGTGCATCACGAGATCAGGCTGATGTTCAACATAAACGTTATCCAAAGCCTGGCGGTCGCAAATATCTACCTGCTCAAAGGCATAACGGTCACTGTCAGCGACTTCTTGCAATGACTCTAGATTTCCCGCATAAGTCAGTTTATCAAGGATAACAACACTGTCCTTTGTATTATTAACGATATGACGAATTACAGCGGAACCAATGAAACCAGCTCCACCGGTAACTAAAATTTTCATGAAACCCCTTATCCGGACACGCTACCGCCCTTGGGTAACAGCCCCAAAAGCCAAGTGAACCATGTTAGTATCGTAAAAGAGTTCGGAATTATAATGCGGTATGGGGGGGGGCATCAAGGTAAACAATTATTCCGCCACGCGCATCGTACATAATCCCTTCAATCTCAGTCAGATCCCCTGAATATTGTCATTCCCAGTAAATTAGAGTGGGGATTGCCCATATAATTTGAACAATTTACCCACAAGCCCCCACGCTGCAGATGCAAACATTTCATGATAAAATGCGCCATCACTTCATCTATGGCATTGTTATTCATATGCGGTTAGCAATAACAGGTACATCCGGATTTGTGGGAACTCACCTTCTGCAAAAATTAGCACAACATTCTATCGTACAGCTTAAACATAAACAGATTATGAATAATGCAAGCGGTACTCCTGAGCAACTCTTACACGCTCTATTACATGAGACTGAAGCATGTATCCATCTTGCCGGCCGCGCCCACATAATGAAAGACTCCGGGGATAACCCTTACCAAGCATACTTAGAGGCGAATGTTACTTATACTAAGCTGCTTGCAGAAGCCGCCGTAAGTGCTGGCGTAAAACGTTTTATCTACATCAGCTCAATCAAGGTGAACGGTGAGGGGACCTTTGGTACCCCTTTCACCGCAGATGACAGACCCAACCCGCAAGACGACTACGGTAAAACGAAGTTACTCGCCGAACAAGCGCTACTTGAGCTTCATGAGCAAGGAAAGATTGAAGTGGTCATTATTCGGCCCCCTCTTATCTATGGTCCAGATGTAAAAGGTAACCTTGCAACACTATCTAAAGCTATAGAAAAAAGAATCCCCTTACCACTCACAGGTATCAAAGATAACAAAAGGAACCTGGTTGCACTTGATAACCTGTGTGATCTGATCGAAGCCTGTCTCGTGCACCCAAATGCCGCGGGGGAAATTTTCTTGGTAAGTGATGACCAAACCATTTCAACAAGCCAGCTTTGCGAGCTCATTGCACAAGGGAAAAACACAAGGCTTATTGGACTACCAATACCTGTTGCTCTGTTAAAATTTGCAAGTAAACTGACCGGTAAAACAGCAGCAGTAAGCCGATTAATCGGCGATCTTGAAGTTGATATAACGAAGAATAAAGAACTGCTAGACTGGCAGCCCATAGACACAACAGAGAAATTGCTTCCCAAGGCCTTTTTATAATTGAAATGATGACTGACAATCCAATTTTTTTATTACTTCCAATAGCATTTATTACTTGGTGTCTTACCGCGCTAGTGCGTCAATATGCTATTCATAGAGATATCCTTGATCACCCTAATCATCGTTCATCTCACTCAGTACCAACGCCCCGGGGTGGGGGGATAGCTGTCGTCATAATGATTATTGCGATGCTGTCTTGGGCTACGATCCGTCAACAGGAACTGTTCTTGTTTATCGTCGGTTTAACCATGGTTGCCATCGTGGGTTTCATCGATGACCATCGTCCTCTTCCGGCATCGATACGGTTTTCTGTCCACTTGATTGCAGCCCTTTTTACAGTCATCGCTCTTCCGCTTCCAGCGATTGACTTTGGCCTCTTCACACTTAATGCTTCATGGGTGCTCATCCCTATTTTTATCATCAGCATTGCATGGCTAATTAATCTTTATAACTTCATGGATGGCATAGATGGCTTTGCTAGTTCTCAAGCCATTTCTGTCTTAGTTAGCCTTGCTTTACTGCTCAACGTTTCAGGTAATACTGACACCGCAATTCAGCTTATTTTACTTTCTGCCCCAATCATCGGTTTTTTGATCTGGAACTGGCCTAAAGCAAAAATTTTCATGGGTGATGCCTGCAGTGGGTTTCTAGGGATTTTCATCTGTGGTGTCGGGCTCTATCTTGCAGCAACAACAGACATTAACTTATGGTGCTGGCTTATTTTGATGGCTGCATTTATCACCGATGCAACTTACACATTGTTGACTCGAATGCTAACTGGGCAACGCTTTTCTCAGCCGCACCGCAGTCATAGTTATCAAATTTTATCCCGTCGCTGGAACAGCCATCTTAGAGTGACCCTTAGCCTAATCACCGTAAACTCTCTCTGGTTACTACCATTAAGCTATATGAGTTATCTGCAACCTCAGTGGGGAGTGCTAATTACCGCTATTGCATACCTGCCACTGACATTAATTGCGAAGCGGTTAAAAGCTGGATTAAACAACGATTAACCATTAGCTCACAAAAAAAGACCAATTTCATTTCCCACGACCTTGGTCTTTTCCTCTATTCTGAAAGAACAACAATTCAATCGCCCATTCACGTCTATTTTTTCACGATATCTTTATTTTCGACGCTCACTTTAACAGGCTTACCCAGCAAATTGATCAGCATAAATGAGCGCTTTTCACCATCCGCTTCCTGGTAAATAGCTTCAATCCCTTTGAACTGTCCTTGCTCCAACTTAAGCGTTTCTCCCGGTTTAGGGAAACTCGAAAGCTGCTTCTGATGTGCATCACTGTCCTCATTCATCATCAACCCATAAACAATTTCTTGTTGCACTCGCTGCGGTTTTGCCCCTTGGCGAATAAAGTCCGCGACACCTCGGGTCGAACGCACTGTGGTAAAGCTCAGGGTTTCTGGATCAAAAAAGACAAAAATATAACTAGGGAACAGAGGTTCCGGTGCTTCCACCCGTTTACCACGCACCATTTTTTGCACAGTAACTTGCGGGTAGTAGCATTCAACCCCTTGACGATCAAGATTAAGCACCGCACGCTCTTGTTCACTACGTTTACAATAAAGAAGGTACCAATCTTTCATAACATTCCCGAACAACAAGCAATACATCAATTGGATTAAATTATAAGTACTCGTAAATAAAGAACAACTTATAAAATTCATTGCCTTTCAAATTTTGCTCTCTTCCTCGCCGATGCCCTTTTCATCATGTTACATTTGTAATAACCATTAAAAATGAAAAATATCGACAGTTGATACCGGGCCGAAAGAAATAAACAGAATTTACAACCAATAAAATCGAAAAATAAGGCATATCTAACCAAAACTCACAACGAAAAGTAATTTTCCATTTTTGCTTACAATATGCACACGTGCTTATAATTCAATAACTTATGATGTTAGCGATTTGTTCTGCGCCTGTAAAAACTTGCAGAGTAATATTTTGTGGATTATAAAATGCCCAGCATTTGCAAACACACAAATAATATTACATAGAGAATAATCATGAGCAATCAAAGTAGTGGTACCTTATTGGGCCACCCGAAAGGTTTGTTCTTACTGTTTGGTACCGAACTGTGGGAACGCTTCTCCTATTACGCTATGCGTGCGATTCTGGTTCTTTATCTGACAGATAAGACAATCAATGGCGGCCTCGGCTGGTCCACTCAAGACGCACTGGGTCTTTACGGCATCTACACCGGCCTTGTTTATATTACCCCTTTAATTGGTGGATGGATTGCCGACAACTTCTTAGGCCAGCGCCGCTCAATTATTATCGGCGGTGTGTTCATGGCCTTAGGTCAATTTACACTTGCCCTACCTAACAGTTTTATTGATCCGCATGCCGTCACCGCATTTTATGCGGGTCTTGGCCTGCTTATCATCGGTAATGGTCTGTTCAAGCCTAATATTTCAACCATGGTCGGTGACCTTTATAAAGATGGTGATAACCGCCGTGACGGTGCCTTTACCATTTTCTATATGGGTATTAACCTTGGTGCCCTAATGGCGGGGATCATTGCTGGCTCAGCATCTACCGCATACGGCTGGAAAGCAGGCTTCCTGACTGCCGGTATCGGTATGTTGCTCAGCCTGGTGATGCAATTTATTTTTGCCGAACGCCTACTGGGCGATATCGGTAAAGAACCTGCAGCGAAACGTGCTGCGGCAATGAATAAATCAGGTAAAAAAGAGCCACTGACCGCACAAGAACGCGATCGTCTGAAAGTTATCATGATCATGGGTCTGTTCGTGGTTATCTTCTGGGCAGGCTTCGAGCAAGCCGGCGGTCTGATGAATATCTTCTCTCAGCACTACACTGATCGTATGATTGGCAGTTTTGAAGTACCTGCAGCCTGGTTCCAGTCGCTTAACCCGTTCTTTGTCATCACGCTTGCACCTGTAATTGCTGCATTGTGGGTAAAAATGGGCCCTAAAGAGCCAAGCTCTCCGGCTAAATTTGCCATGGGTCTGTTCTTCCTTGCCATCGGCTTCCTTTGCATGATCGGTGCGGTAACGCAGCAAGGTGGTGATATCACGGTGAAAACCTCAATGTTCTGGCTGGTTGGTGCATACTTCTTCCACACTTTGGGCGAGCTGTGTCTGTCTCCTATCGGCCTGTCTATGGTCACCAAACTGGCACCGCTTCGCTTAGCTTCACTGATGATGGGTGCATGGTTCGGTTTCAATGCGGTTGCTAACTATGTTGCCGGCATTATCGGGGCACACGTAGGTGAAGCAGGTCCGATGGCTATTTTCAGTGGTATTGCTATCGCTGCGACGGTTGCCGGTGTGCTACTGCTACTTTGCTCAAACCAGTTAATTCGCTGGATGCACGGTGCAGAAGGTCAAGTTATTGAAGACGAAGTGATCGAAGGTAACGCAGTAGAAGCTTAATCTAACTAAGATTCAAAGATAGGGTAGCCAGCAGCGAGATCATTCGCTGCTGGCTATTTTTTTATATCAGCAGGCTCTTTTTTCTTTCCACCGGATCTTTTTTTATCACGTTCTCGCATCTTATCACTCCGACTCAAGTCTCTTTAACGTCACACTAAAACTGGCCGAACCAATTTCACTTAATGACAAACGTCCCCCCGACTCTGATAACTGCAATTGAATAATGTCATTGCGCTGGGCGCGATCTCCAAGCCACGATTGCGCCATGACAGAATGCATCCCTTCACTGGTTTGTAAAACAGCCCCCAGCCCGGCGGAAAGGACAGTCAGGCTTCGGTCACACGCGTCAAAAATACCAAACAATCCTTTAATGGGTGATGCATACCCTGAATGTTGCATCCCCTTTTCAATTAAGCTGATTAAATGCATCAGGTCATTTTCTTCCGCCATGCGGGTACGCAGGTAATCATTAAAAAAGGCACGAAGCAGCAATGTCGTTGTTGCGCCATTGTTCCCACCAGCGGCAGAATCAACCAGATAAAATGCCAGTCGACCATCCATCAACCAGGTATAATCCAGTAGAACAGGCGGTACATCGGCAGATTGCAAGACGCAGTAATTCAGTTGCCAGTCCCCCTGCTTCGATTCTGTATCCGGCATTAAGCCGACCAGCAATTCCCGAGCAGCTTTTGGATTAGACTGTAATTCCTGAATATGCCATTCCAGCTCTTCATCAACAACGCTGTTGTCTTCGCCTACACCAAACCACTGGCTGGAAAAGTCACGCCCTTCGGTGGAAGAGTCCTGAGACTTTAATACCGATAAAATCGCAGACTGCAGCACCATTATATTATCCAGCGGCTTGATAAGAAAATCTTTAACCCCGTGACGCAACGCTGTTGCTACGTCAGCCATATCACCGGTACCCGAAATCACGATGACAGGAACCATCGGGTACTGAACGGATATCTCTTCGACAAATTCCATCCCCGATAGCACCGGCATTGCCAAATCACACAGTAATACATCAGGGATAGCATTTCTCAATGCTTGCAATCCTTGCAGTCCATTATCAGCTTCTCGCACAACACACCCCTGGCTTTGCAAAAAGCCACATATCATCCGACGAAAAACAGGATCGTCCTCGACCACGAGAATATCTTTACCCTCTAGCAACGATTGTGTTCTCCATGAGTTATGGTTTGCGACACCCTGATTTTTGACGGGGGAGTTGATATTATTTTCTCTATTACTACGCATGAAAACCTAATAGTTAATCAACCTATCAAAAGCATAGGTGTAAAATCGTCATTCGTCAGGGCTGACAAACTATTAGCGGAGGAAATTAAGTGTTTAATGCTATCCACTTCAAATAAATGAACTTTTTATCGCTTTAATGGATATGATAACGCATGCTTAAAAAGGGCAATTATTGATTTATAGCAATAGTTGTTATGTTAAAGACATACTTTGAGCCATTTTATTATACAATTCCCCATTATGAGTTTTCAGTAATGACTTTTTATGAAACTTGACGATCTAAACTTGTTCCGAATGGTTGTTGAAAGTGGCAGCTATACCGGAGCCTCCCGCAAAACCCAAGTGCCAGTAGCAACACTGACTCGCAGAATTCAAGCTTTGGAAGAATGCCTAAATATTCGCCTGTTAAATCGTCATGCCCGTAAATTATCGCTTACGGAAGCCGGACAGAAATTTTACGATGATTGCGCCCCCCTACTACAGCAATTAGTCGATAAGACGGTGCATATCAGTGAAGAATGTAAGGGAGCTGCCGGTAAGCTAAAAATTGCCGCCCCTTCTAACCTGACTAAAGTCATGCTTCAACCGATGCTGAGTGCATTTATGCTGCAGCATCCAGCCATCGATATCGCACTACATATGAGCAGTGAGCCGGAGCAACTCGATCCAACCGATTGGGATGTCATGTTTCGAGTAGGTCCCCAGCGAGATTCGACACTCATCGCTCGCCGTATCAGTGCGGTTAAAGATATTCTTGTCGCCAGCCCTGATTACTTAAAAAACCATCCAGAGCCAAAACACGCTCAGGAGCTGCACAATCACACGTTACTAAAGGGCAACCCGCTACTTCGCTGGCGCTTAACTGACAGCAACGGAGAAACCGTTACGCTCAATGAACGAGGCCGGTTTGAAGCCAATCAGTTAAATGTGGTGAGAAAAGCATGCACTGCCGGGCTGGGGATCACCCTGATGCCTGATGTTATGCTGGAAAAGTACATCACTTCGGGTGAGTTAGTCCGTATTCTTGAAAACTGGTCAGCAAACCCGCGCGAAGTCTATTTACTGTATAACCACAGAGACTACCAGCCAGAAAAGTTACGGTTATTCATTGAGTTCGCCAGCCAATACTTTGAGTTAAACTAATAGCTTTGAATTAAGCTAAGAGCTTGACTCATTAATAATGATTGAGCAGATTAGTTCCTTATCGATGAAGCCAAACAGTCGTCATCCCAGAAACCGCCAGACAGTAGACTTACCAACTTACTCAATACTTATCTGGCGGTTATCAGGGATCCATTTACGGTGAAGTTTAAAGGGCTTACATACCACTCAGATTCATCATGGCTGGATAATTCCGTGCAGAATGGATCCCTGGTCTATTACCTTCTGTGGGCCAATAAATTGATCATCTCATGTTAGTTCTATATCTAGATGTCAGTATTGGGTCAGCCAGGGATGACGGACTTTGACCGTTTCAATCAATCATCTTCATTGTGCTCAGTAGTCGCTTTGTTTACTACCCTCCCCCTCCCATCACCCTGCGCTCTAGCCAAAGCCATTTCTTGCCAACGTCCCGAACCCCGACTACATGTTATTAGTATGTAAACGCACTTCACGATTTTAAAATTTTGAAATCTAACATCAGTCACGTGCTGCTACTTGGCATTTCTAGACGAGGAAACGTTATGATTCTGGGACATTTATTTGGAATATACACTCACCCTAAACAAGAGTGGCGCACCATTGATAAGGAACATGATGGAGTGAACAGCAGTCTCAGTCACATCCTGTTAATTGCTATGCTGCCACCTATTTTCGCATTTATTTCCAGTGTATTTCTGGGCTGGAAAATTGGAGCGGGGGATCCTATCTACCTCACTCAATCCAGTGCCCTCGGGATGTCAATTGCTATGTATTTTGCTCTGGTTGGTGGCGTCTTTGCCCTTGCTTATGTCTCCTACTGGATGAGTCAGACCTTTGGCTCAACCCCGACCTACACACAAGCCCTTGAACTGGCAGCTTATACCGCGACACCACTCTTTATGAGCAGTATTGCCGCCCTCTATCCGCATATTTGGTTTCTGATGATTGCCGGATTGATCGGGGTAGCCTACTCCGTTTACCTGCTGTATACCGGGGTCCCGATCCTGATGCATATACCGGAAGAACGCGGATTCATCTATGCCAGCTCAATCGTCACCTCCGGCTTAGTGCTGCTGGTATTGATTTTGGCGGGATCGGTTATTTTGTGGAATCTTGGATTAGGGCCAGAGTTTATGAGTTAATTGAAGCAGATCAAAAAGAGCGAGAATGACCTCGCTCTTTGTTATTTTCGGTTCGCCCTTTTACCCTTCGTTATGAATTTCCAGATTGGCAATATCCTGCTGGATTTCGCGTTTGGTCTTAGAGTCTTCATTACGTAACAAGTCGAGAAAATCCAGATATTGCTGGTTGATATCCCCTGTCACATAACTACCGTTAAACACTGACGTTTCAAACAGCTGGATATTCGGGTTACCTTCAGCAACCGCTGAAACCAAGTCTTCCAGATCCTGGAAAATCAAGCCATCAGCACCAATCATCTTACAAATTTGATCGACTTCACGACCATGAGCGATTAACTCATTAGCGCTTGGCATATCGATGCCATACACATTCGGGAAGCGAACTTCAGGAGCTGCGGAGGCCAGGTACACTTTACGCGCTCCGGCCTCACGAGCCATCTCAATGATCTGCTCTGATGTGGTACCGCGTACAATCGAATCATCGATTAACAGTACGTTCTTATCTTTAAATTCAGAGCGAATTGCATTGAGCTTACGACGAACAGACTTACGACGCATTTGTTGCCCGGGCATAATAAAAGTACGGCCAACATAACGGTTTTTCACAAAGCCCTGGCGGTATGGCTTATCAAGCGTGCGGGCTATTTCTAACGCACTGTCACAAGAGGTTTCCGGTATAGGGATAACAACATCAATATCCAGATCGTCCCATTCACGTTTGATTTTTTCACCCAGCTTCTGCCCCATGCAAACGCGCGCCGCATACACCGAGATTTTATCAATGAAGGAATCAGGACGAGCGAAGTAAACAAACTCAAAGATACATGGGTTCAGTTGAGGATTATCAGCACACTGCTCAGTGAACAGCTGCCCCTCGAACGTAATATAAATCGCTTCACCGGGCGCTACATCACGCACAAAGTCAAAGCCGACGGCATCAAGTGCAACCGACTCTGACGCCACCATATATTCGATTTGGCCTTCAACTTCACGCCTGCCCAGGCATAGCGGACGAATACCGTGCGGGTCACGAAAAGCAATCAAACCGTGGCCAATCACCATGGCAACCACGGCATAAGCACCTTTAACAGTGCGATGTACTTCGCGAACGGCAGTAAAAAAATCGGAAGGAGTCAGCGGGTAAGATTGGGAAACTTCAAGCTGGTTAGCTAATACATTCAACAGGATTTCAGAATCAGAGGTTGTATTAACATGGCGCCGGGCTTGCTTAAACAATGACTCCCTGATCTCTGAGGCATTGGTTAGGTTACCATTGTGTGCCAGAGAAATACCATAAGGAGAATTCACATAAAATGGTTGAGCTTCAGAAGCACTTGAACTGCCTGCTGTTGGGTAACGAACATGGCCAATTCCCACATTTCCTTGAAGACGTTGCATGTGCTTAGCTTCAAACACATCTCGAACAAGCCCATTTGCTTTACGCAGACGGAAACGATTGCTTTCCAGGGTAACAATACCGGCAGCATCCTGGCCGCGATGCTGTAGCACGGTCAGTGCATCATAGATAGACTGGTTTACCGGGGTTGAGCCCACGATTCCGACGATACCACACATATCCTAAATCCTCGTCACGCAAAAAATACCAATGGATGGAGTAACAGCACACTCTGTTACTCACCATCGTTGCTATAAGGCCGACGCTAGAGCGCGCCGGGTAAAAAGCTTGAAGTATTTTTCAGGTATGAGAAGAACCATTCGATAACCACCCCGAACTGAGGGATCAACTGCGACTGTTTCCACCAGTCCGCACTCGAAAATCCAGTAAAGGCATCAATAAAGAACAATACCGCAGAGACGATTAGCACGCCCCTCACACCACCAAAAACAACTCCGAGTACCCGATCTGTCCCAGACAAACCGGTTTTCTGAACTAATTGTCCAATAACATAGTTCACCACCGCGCCGACTATCAGCGTTGAAATGAACAAGACAGCGATGGCGCCACCATTACGTAACGTCTCATCTTGAATATTGGTAAAGTAAGCTGCCAGCTGAGGGTAAAACTGACTTGCGATAAAAAAAGCAGCAAACCAAATCACGAGTGACAGAGCTTCTTTAACAAATCCGCGGATTAAACTGACCAATGCAGAGAAGCCAATCACGCCTAAAATTACGTAATCTATCCAGATCATCATTTATAGTTTCGTCTTGTTGATGCGTATTCTAACAGAAAAAATGAGAACGCAAACGTTTACCTAAGGGTTTAGTGGGTTAAATCTGAGCAATTGACCTTTTAACCCCGTTAATTTTTCCAAGTCTTTAATCTGGCTGGCAAGTTTATCTTTCGCGACATCCGGTCCAACCACCACTCGAGCCAAATCGCCCGGTTTAGGTTGTTTCGGAAAAACATGAGCCTGAAAACCAGCCTTACGGATCTTCGCCACTAGCTGATGTGCATTGTCAAAATTCCGGAAAACACCCAGTTGCACTACCCAGCCACTCTCTTGATAACCGGCTTTCGGCGGTTTAACGGTTTGGGGAGCGATGGCTAATGGTTCCTCTTCTTTGGCAATGTCTGAATCGCCGGATATCTCATATCCATTCTCATCGATAACAGCGGTAACCGGCTCTTGTGGCAGCTCGATCTCTGCAAATTCAGGTTCAGGAATCGTCGTAAACCCTTCCTGAACACTCACTTCCGGTTGTAACGGAATGCTGGCAAACTGCTCCTGGTAATGTTGTTTCTTACCATCAAATAAATCAGGCAGAAAGATCACTCCGATTGCGACCAGAATAATAGTACCGACCAGACGGCTTTGGAATTTACTCGCCACATTTACTCCTGTGTTGTTACAAGATGGCTGGAAATCTGACCGACAGTGTAAAACGAGCCAAAGACGATTACCACATCGTCCTCTTCTGCCTGTGTTAGCGCTGCGTCAAAAGCTTGCTCCGGTGTTGAAAACCCGGCCGTAGCATGAGGTAAATGTTCAATGATCTCTTCTGCTTTGGCCGCTCGCGGGCCTTTTAAGGACGCTGGATACCATACATCAACAATTCCTTTCATCTCTGCAATCGTCGATGCGATATCTTTATCATGCAACATAGCGACAACCGCGTGAATACGGGCTTTGTTTTCCCGCTTTTTCAGCAGCTCCATCTGAGTGGCAAAATAATTGGCAGAATGAGGGTTATGCGCAACGTCCATAATCACTAACGGTGTTTCAGCCACCCGCTCCATTCTGCCGGGCAGTGAAGCCTTAGCCAAGCCCGCAGCAATGTTTTCGTCGCTGATATTCAGCTCTGCCGTGCCTAACGCCATCAAGGCGGTAGCGGCATTAGGCAAAGGCAACGACGGCAGCGGGAGCTGCTGTAAGTCAAACGCGCCGCAGTGCCAGCTCCAGCTATCGCCGTGGTGTTCATAACTGAACTGATAACCAACCTGGTATAAGTGCGCACCGATATCGTCGGCATGCGCCGGTACGGTGGAAGGCGGATTAGGCTGGCCACAAATTGCCGGCTTATCGGAACGGAAGATACCGGCCTTCTCGTACCCAATGACTTCAATATCATCACCTAACCAATCAACGTGATCGACGGCAAGGCTGGTGATCACCGCGACATCATGTTCGACAATGTTCGTCGCATCCAGACGCCCGCCCAGCCCGACTTCCAGAATCGCCACATCCACCTGATGCTGCTTAAACAGGTGCAGCGCTGCCAATGTGCCAAATTCAAATAGGCTTAAACTAGTTTCTCCCCGGCACTGATCTATATAAGCAAAAGCCTGGCTATGTTCATGATCAGCCAGCTCCTGGCCGTTAATGCGAACACGTTCGTTATAACGAACCAGATGAGGAGAGCTATAGACACCCACGCTATATCCTGCATCTAGCAAAATAGCTTCAAGAATGGCACAGGTAGAGCCTTTACCATTGGTTCCCGCGACGGTGATCACCCGCTCTGCGGGTTTGGTTAGCTGAGCATGTTGTGCGACGGCAAGCACGCGATCTAAACCAAGATCAATGGCGCTGGTATGAAGTTTTTCTAAATAGGTCAGCCAGGAGGAAAGGGAGGCTGTGGCTTGTGGAGCGGTCAATCCAGACATTGGTGATGTATTCACTTATTAATACCCATCGAAGGTACTAATTTAACACTGAACCGAGCCTGAGTTCATGCAAACAAGAAAGAAATTCTACTTAGCACCCGCTATGTGGTTTTTTTCTTGTCTCTATGACTCAATACCCGATTCAGTGGCTACATCAAAAAGGCTTATGCCTCTTCGTTATTTTCTGTTTCAGCTTCTGTCTGCGCTTGCTGAGGTTGATCAACCGGCACGACTAAAGGTGATGTATGGTTCGTCATTTTAGCCACCAGGCCGCCAATACGCTGACGCATTTCGCGACGATCAACGATCATATCAATCGCACCGTGCTCAAGCAGGAATTCACTACGCTGGAAACCTTCAGGGAGTTTTTCACGTACTGTCTGCTCAATAACACGCTGACCCGCAAAACCGATCAGTGCTTTTGGCTCACCAATGTTAATATCACCCAGCATAGCCAGACTTGCCGAAACACCGCCCATCGTTGGATCAGTCAGTACGGAAATAAATGGCAGCCCTTTAGCCGACAGACGTTCTAATGCCGCACTGGTTTTTGCCATCTGCATCAGAGACATCAGTGCCTCCTGCATGCGCGCTCCGCCACTGGCAGAGAAACAAACCAGTGCACAATTGCTGGCAATGGCTTCGTCAACAGCACGAACAAATTTAGCGCCGACAACAGAGCCCATTGAACCGCCCATGAAAGAAAACTCAAACGCACAGGCAACAATTGTTTGCTCCAGCAGAGTACCCTTCATCACGACTAGCGCGTCTTTTTCGCCACTGTTTTTTTGGGCAGCTGAAAGACGGTCTTTATATTTCTTTGAATCACGGAACTTCAGTTTATCTTTCGGTTCCATATCAGCAGCCAGTTCAACCGGGCTTTCTGTATCAAGAAAAGTCTCAAGACGACGGCGCGCCTTCATACGCATGTGATGGTCACACTTTGGACACACTTCGAGGTTACGTTCCAGATCGGCGTGATAAAGCACTTGTTCACATGACGTACATTTTGTCCAGACCCCTTCAGGGATCGACACTTTTCGAGAAGAGACAATATTGCTTTTGGTTAGGATCTTTTCAAGCCAGCTCATGAATGACCTTTAGTCTATATTCCCCCGCTCATTTAAGCCGAGGATGCAAATTCGTTAACTATCGGAGGTGAATTAAAGCACAAAGTTGTCAATCTGTAGATAAAAAACTGGTTGTACCTTATGGTTTATACGCCAGTTACCTCAATCCGCAAGGAAAAGAGGTCCCAGCGGTGCTGTTGGTAAACCAAATTCTTCAGGGTAATCGACCGCGACTAAGTATAGTCCCGCGGCTTTTGCGGTTTCACCTGCAACGCGACGATCTTTTTGCTCAAGTACCCACTTCATCCACTCCGGGGTTTCCTGGCCGCGACCTACCCGGATCAGACTACCCGCAATATTGCGTACCATGTGGTGTACAAACGCATTAGCTTTGATATCGATGATCACAAAATCCCCCTGACGGCTCACATTTACATGCTTCATATCACGCCATGGGCTTCGTGATTGACATTGAGTCGCACGCACTGACGAAAAGTCATGCTCTCCAACTAAATATTGCGCTGCTTCATGCATTTTTTTCTCGTCTAGGTGGCCATGATAATGGCTAACACCAATACCAAATATAGCCGGACGTAATGGATTATTATAAATGATGTAGCGATAGCGACGTGCTGTGGCACTAAAACGGGCATGAAAATCATCACTCACTTCTGTTGCCCAACGTACTGCGATATCTTTTGGCAGGTGCGCGTTGACACCAATTGTCCACGCAACCATTTTACGTTCAACATCAACGTCAAAATGCACAACTTGACCTGTTCCGTGAACCCCAGTATCTGTACGGCCAGCACAAAACACGGCAATAGGCTGATTAGCCACATGTGACAACGCCTTTTCCAAGCGTTCCTGAACACTATCTACATCACGTTGACGTTGCCAACCACAGTACTTTGCACCGTCGTACTCAATACCTAAAGCTATTCGCATAATTTAATTCGTTCTCAGAGCGGCACATGGCCAATATCAAAAGGGGGGATTATAAGGAATAGAGTGTGGGAAAAGAACCCCCCTAGACGCTTGATACGCCGTCTAAGGGGATATTCATGGGCTTATCTGTGGTATTGCGTCAGTAAGCTCTTCGCTTCACGTTGGCTGCCTGCATCGCCACTGGCAGCGACATCTTCCAGCAGAGCAATCGCACCATCAGCATCATTCATCTCTAAATAAGCCTTGGCTAAATCTAACTTGCTGGCGAATTCACCTTGGTCATCAACATCAAAAGATTCAATATCAGCCAGTACATCCGGAAACTCGTCTAAGCCGACCTCTAAGTTCAATGGTTCGCTATCCAAATCGAGCGGATTATTCAGCTCGTCGTCCTTCATCAGCTCTTCAATACTGATATAGGGAGAGCTAGCTGACTCCTCTTCTTCCAGTAATTCACTGGCACCTTCATCGAGCAGTAAAGACGATTCTTCTGCTTCTGCAAGCAGTGCTTCAGGATCAAACGCATCGACATCTTCAACCTGCATATACGGCTGTTCAGACCAATTTTCACTTTCAAGTTCCGGTTCAGGTATTGACGTTGCCCAAATTGCCGCATCTTCTTCTGACATAACAATATCGGTATCGTCATTATAATCAGTAGGCTCTTCAAACAATAAACGCTCACGTTCGTCAACGTCTAAACCTTGCTCATCGGGCAGACGTAAGTCCGCTTTCACGCCGGGCTTCGATACTTGCGCTTCTGTTGCCTCAACTTGCTCGTCTAAGTCAAATTGTTCGTCTAAATCAGGTTGCGCAGCTGAACTTGGCAGCTCTGATACCGACGTCTTATTCTGCGCTGGCTCTGGCTCTGCTGGGGTTTCAGGCTCTGCTTCAAATTCAAACATTGAATCAGGTTCAGTAAGCAACGCCGCCATGTCCAGTCCCGCGGACTCAATCAGGTTTTCATCGAACACGTCAGCGGACACGGGCTGTGGTTGAGCGGGCAGCGGTTGGGCGGAGTACCGCTCTTTCAGCCCTTGTTCAAGCTCATATTGTTCCAGTTCATGTTGCTCTTCAAAGGATGCTTGCAGCGCTTCATCTTCACTGAACTCAGGCAAGGTTGCAGGATCGATTGCTGCAAACTCAAATTCCGCAGCACTGAACTCTTCAGGTTGTACCGATGGAGCCAGCAGTGCATCTTCAGTAAGCTCATTCGCTTGCTGAGGCTTATCGGCAGCCTCAACCGCTTGCTGCAGCTGCTTAATCATATTGTCTAGAGCCGCTTGCTCTTCATCTTCAGAAAGCGGAGATAATGCTTCTTCTACGGCATCAGCCTCAGGATCATTGAACGCCGCTTCTTCATCAAACTCTGGAAGGTCATCTAAAGACAGAGACTCCCCAACCTCAGAGCCTATAGGCGGTAAACCCTGGAACTGATTTGCATCAGATTCTACTTCTGCCAGAGCCGCTTCTTCATCGAAGACCGGGAACTCATCTGAATCAATAACTGGCTGCTCGATGGCAGGATCGACAACGGGCTTATCGAAGGCCGGGTTATTCACGGTTTCAAGCAGCTCATCAACACTGCGCTCTAAATCCTGAATATCATCGCTCTCAGGCTCATCAAACAAGCTTTCAACATCAGCAACCAGAGAATCGATACTGTCTTGTTCTTCTGACATTAAGCCAGACTCAGGGGCCGGTATTGAATCCGATTCAGGCTCTAAAACGGCTTCCTCTTCAGCAAGATTTGCCGATTGCAAAGCAGGTTCATCGACATCCGTTGGTTCTATGTTTTGTGGCTTCGGTGTCAACTCATCATGAAGTTGAGTCTCTAGCGCTTCATTGAGAATAGCGTCGAAAGCTGCCGCCGGAACCTCTTGCGAAGGAAAATCAGCATCCATTTCATCGGTACCGTTTCCTCTCTCATCAACGACAGTTTCAATTCCATTGACTGAACTGCCGCTATCAACAGGATCAAATTCAGGATCTATCTGTTCCGCAAGGCCAGGAGCAATGTCACGAGACTCAGCACCGTCTGATTCTGCAGAACTGAGCACATCCGAAATCAGGTGCTCTTCAAGAATATCATCCAGCAAATCAGTACTGTTTTCTTCAATAACCAGATCATCAATGTCTAAGCTATTATCAACCAGACTGTTTAGCTCATCATCTAGCTCTGTCGCAACATTTAGCTCCGACGCTTCATTTTCAAAGTCATCGTCCGCCTCATCAAGCAGCTCATCAAGTAATGCCGTGCTATTCTCATCTATCGATATAGCAGGGTTTAGAATGCTATCATCTTCACCTTCGAGTAACTCATCAAGCAAAGCCGTACTGTTTTCTTCGAGATCTATGTCACTCGATAGCTCATCATCATCATCGTCGATGATTTCATCAAGTAATTCGACACTGCCTTCTTTAAAAACAGCGTCTTGTTCCGGGGGCTCTGCATCTGAATGCTCAGCGAAATAAACGGCTTCATCGACTACGGTTGGATTTGCCAGTTCGGCCGCTTCTGCAAGAGCTTGATCTACCGCAGCCTGTTCGGCGATATTGTCAGCAGCACTCGTATCTTCAAGAGTACTGTTTTCAAGAGCAGCGGTATCAAGAACACCGCTATCAAGTGCGCTGCTGTCAGGCGCTTTGACAAAAGAGTCAGCCCCCATCAACTCCGGCGACTCTGTGCTAACCGAGTCGAACAAAGAATCAAGCTCATCTTGGTCAGCGACTTCATTTTCAACTTCTGACAACAGATCATCAAGAATCGACTGATCAAGCAGACCCTCGTCAAGACCATCACTGGTCATGAGCTCATCATCAAAAGCACTGTTCGCTTCATCTGAAGAGAGATCAAAATTTTGCTCATTGTCATCTTGTTCTTGCAACGACTGCTCCCACATGGCAGCCAAGGCTTCATCTGAGCTTTGCTCCGATGATTGCTCCATCAAATCTAACGCCCGCTCCATATCTTGCAGGCCAATCGCTTCCTCATTACCTTTGACAGAGATACTGCTCGATGAAAGATCGCTATGGATATCAAAGTCATCGTCGCTATCGGATGACAGGTCCAGACTGTGAGCATCGCCTGCTGCATGCCCTATCTCCATCCCTGAATCCGAGGTAAATAAACTCTCTTCCGGATCATCAAACAACGAGCTCTCATCACTGGTGAATAAATCGTCGATATCGTTATCTTCGCTCAGCGTCAAATCCGGGATCTCATCGCCATCGTCAATCGGCGGTGCCACCATAACCGGCCCATTCGTATCCGGGGCATCTAATGACTTAACATCATCCGAACCAGCCTCTTTTTTCTTACGACCAAACATAAAGAACGCGATAGCACCGGCAATCAAGGCTCCGGGTATTAGCGCTACTGCCGCTAAAATCCATGGGTTAGCGATTACGCTGTCAACCCAAGAAGGCTCTTCAACCACAGGCTGTTGCTGCTGGGTTTTCTGCTGCTCAAGGAAACCAATGATTTCACCACGCAACTCTTCATCATCGGCAATCTGATCTTTAAGCGCGGTTACCTCATGTCGCATTTCCGCCAGGCGAACCCGTAGCAAGTGGTTGCTTTCCAGTAGCTTCGTCATCTGTACGTCAGATGCGTCTAATTGCTCCTGCAGCTCTGTCGGAGCCGCTTTCAACGGTTTTGCCGGAATAATTCCCCTTTCAGTCGCTTTCTGGCTCGGAGTGATCGTTTCTTCGCTCGCATTTTCGGGCTGAGCTAACGGGGTGGCAACAACCGGAGGTTCTGCCTTAGCCAATTTTTGGGGTGACTGATTTGCTAAAGCCCGGGGCGTTGACGGGACGGCAGTGCGGCGGGCCTGACGGCGTTGGTCGATCTCTAAACGGCGCTTAACGCTCGCGATGTCTTCACGCTGAATTTGTGCCATTGTCGGCATTCTCAGCTGGCTTCCCGGGATCAAGCCATGAATATTATTATTCTCAAACGCTCGCGGGTTAGCTCGATGGATCGCCCCAATGACCTGGTAAACAGAGACAGATTGATTGGGACGATAACGAGACGAAATCGACCACAAGGTTTCATTATCCCTTGTTGGTCCATATTGATTAACTGAACCCGTGTTGGATACAGCCCCGGTCTGGTTAGTGTCTTGGTAGCGGTCAGAAACGGCAAAAGGCTGATCATCATCAGCCGGGCCAAGAATACGGACAGTATTAGCATGAACCTGCACCGGTACTAAGAAGGCTGCAGTCGCGAAAAATACCGGTAAAATTAAACGTTTCATCATATTAGATTGATTAGACACTGCCCGTGTTCCTCTCTGGCAGGATATGGAATGACATAAAATCGATTGGATAAATATCAACAAGGCTGCAAGCGCCGCAAAGGCTTATCCAATCGTATTTACTATATCGAACTGGCATGCAGAAACTGTAGCCTGTTCACGAAAAACTGTGGGGTTAATAGCAAATAAGGGACGAGTATCAAGGTTCAGGCACCGAGATTATAAATCTCGATGCTAGAAACTAGGTACGAGTTATGAGTTATGAGTTACGAGATACTAGATACTAGATACTAGATACTCGATACTCGATACTCGGCACTCGCTACTAGAAACTCGAACCTTATAAATACTCTGCGATCAGTTTTTCTGCAATCTGAACACTGTTAGTTGCAGCGCCTTTACGAACATTATCGGCGACAACCCACATATTCAGGCCGCATGGATGGCTGATATCTTCACGAATACGAGCCACCATAACGTGATCTTTACCCGTTGCATCACCCACCTGAGTTGGATAATCGTTACCGTGGAAGACTTCAATACCTTCTGCATTGTCAAGCAGGCTAATCGCTTCTTCGATATTTACAGGCTGGCGGGTTTCAACATGCACGGCTTCAGCATGGCCATAAAATACGGGAACCCGTACACAAGTCGGATTAACACGAATGCTGTCGTCACCGAAGATCTTCTGTGTTTCCCACACCATTTTCATTTCTTCTTTGGTGTAGCCGTTATCCATGAAGTCATCAATGTGCGGTAAGCAGTTAAACGCGATTTGCTTATCGTAAGCCTTGTTTTCGGCAGGCATACCGTTAAGCAGCTTCGCTGTTTGTCCCGCCAACTCGTCGATGCCTTTTTTGCCTGAGCCGGATACTGACTGATACGTTGCCACATTGATACGCTCAATACCGTAGGCGTCATGGATTGGCTTCAGTGCCACCAGCATCTGAATCGTTGAACAGTTAGGGTTAGCAATAATGTTACGGTTACGATAGTCAGCAATGGCATGCGGGTTTACCTCTGGCACAACCAGAGGAACATCGTAGTCATAACGGAAACGGGATGTGTTATCGATCACTATGACCCCAGCATCTGCAGCTATCGGTGCCCAGTGTTCAGATGCTTCGGCTCCGGCAGAGAAGAATGCAATCTGTACCTGGCTCCAGTCAAAATCTTCAACATCCGTTATGCGTTTCGATTTACCGTGGAAGCGCAATACTTTACCTGCGCCACGCTCGGTCGCCAGTAAATAAAGATTACGAACAGGAAAATTGCGTTCCTCCAGTATCTCTACCATCGTTCCACCTACAACGCCTGATGCGCCGAGTACTGCAATATCAAATTCCTGACTCATTGAGTTTCCTCTACTACTGTAAAACCTAATTTAGCCAGCGACTCTACCCCAAAGTCGGCCTTTCCGGCTACTGTAATCGCACTATATTCGCGTCGATCCCAGTAATTTTTTCTCATCTGATCAAAAGCAGCAGCCATTTGGCTATCATCGCCTGCTGTCAGGGTCATTTCTCGTCTAAATAGAGCGTCATCTTTACGGATGTCATAAATCAACTGGATCAACATGAAAAGAGTCGCTTCATCCCACGGTTTGCTCAAGCGAACATAGGGAACGGGGGCCACCGGCAATAGACTTGAAGCAGCAACCTGCTGCGTGAGATTGAGCGATTCACAAAAACAGTTGTAGACCATGGTGGTGCCGCGCGCTTTACCTTCTAAGCCGTAACCTGCAATATGAGGCGTCGCAAAAGCCAGTAATGGCAACAACTCCAAATCGACTAACGGCTCTTTCTCAAACACGTCCAGCACCGCAGTCAGTACCTGGTTCTGACCAGATTGTGATTGCTGCAACGCCATTTTCAACGCCTGATTATCAACAACGGGGCCACGCGCCGCATTAATAAGAATGGTATTGGGTGCAAGTTTTGCCAAAAAGGCTTCATCGACTAAATGATACGTCGGAAAATCACCGCCCCGGGTGATCGGAGTATGCAAGGTGATCACGTCACACTGGGTCTGGAGTGTTTCAAGGGAATGAAAAATACGGCTATCCCCTTGCTGCTTTTTCAGTGGATCGTTTAACAAATAACGAATACCCAGCGCATCAAGACATTGTGCCAAATAGCTTCCGACATTCCCGGCGCCGATAATGCCGATCGTTTTATCGAAAATAGAAAAGCCCTGCTGCTGACCTAACACCATCAAGCTGCTTAACACGTACTCGGCGACCCCGACCTTGTTGCACCCCGGTGCTGCAGTGAAGGCAATACCACGCTCAGCCAGTAATTCCTGATCGACATGATCGTACCCTGCCGTTGCGGTACCAATGAATTTCAACTTATCGGCTTCAGCCAGTAAGGATTCATTGACTTTAGTTATCGAACGGATCATCAGGGCGTCAACATCGACTAAATCGCTAGCCGATAATGTACGGCCCGGTTTGGCAACCACTTCCCCTAGCTGGCCGAACAATTCTGGCGCATAGGGCATGTTTTCATCGACAAGGATTTTCATTTTTTCTCCGGAGAAAAAGAAGAGGGTCTAGGAGTCTAGTACTTCGTCACAGAAGTTTTGATTAGTTCCGTCACCAAACGTCGTCATTCCGTAAAGTGAGGTACGAACTTATACGGAATCTAAGGCGCACACAGTTAAAGCTGGATCCCGGATATCTCGTTCCTCTATTCCGGGATGACGGTGCTTCAACGATTCGTATTTTATGTGAAACAGGGTCCAGGGTATAGCACCTTTCTTCAGGTACAAAAAAACCCGGCACATGGCCGGGTAAAAAAATCCAGGTAAAAAGCATTAGCATCTGGATATAGACACCTTCTATAAAAGAAAATACTATTCACACAAGCTAATGTTGCGTCTGTTTACAGGCACTGGCGACAGAAAACCAATCTTTAAGATGCCTCCGCTAAAAGTCGTCCGCTTGATTGGAGATCCTAGCCAGTGCCGTTCCTGGAAAAAGACAAAAGAAGTTTCAGGAGCGAGTATAACGTGTCGAGTTACTCACACGAGTTTCGAGTAGAGCGTTTCTCGAATCTCACTACTCGCTTCTCCTTACTCACTTCTCGTCACTCGCACCTGTTATTAACCTTCGTATTTCTTAATCACGAGTGTCGCGTTGGTACCACCGAAACCGAAGCTGTTAGACATAACTGTCTTCAATTCTTGCTCACGCATTTCAGTCACGATATCCAGACCTTCTGCTGCCGGATCTAGATTGTCGATGTTGATACTTGGCGCAACGAAGTTATTATTCAGCATCAAGGTTGAATAGATGGCTTCGTGTACACCCGCAGCACCCAGCGCATGGCCGGTCATCGCTTTAGTTGCAGAGATCGCCGGGCTGCTCTTTCCGAACAACTCCTGAATGGCACCTAATTCTTTTACGTCGCCGACAGGCGTAGACGTACCGTGGGTATTGATATAATCCACTGGTGCATCAAGATCTTTCATCGCCATCTTCATACAGCGAACGGCACCTTCACCTGATGGCGCGACCATATCGTAGCCATCAGAGGTTGCCCCATAACCTACGATTTCACCGTAAATTTTCGCACCACGTGCTAACGCATGTTCCAACTCTTCAACCACCAGCATGCCGCCGCCGCCAGAGATAACAAAACCGTCACGATCGGCATCATAAGTACGAGATGCCTTGGTTGGATCATCATTATATTTGGTTGATAGCGCACCCATCGCATCGAACATCATCGTCAGCGTCCAATCCAGCTCTTCACCACCACCAGCGAAGACAACGTCTTGCTTGCCAAGCTGGATCAGTTCAACAGCGTGGCCGATACAGTGTGCCGACGTCGCACATGCTGAACTCATGGTGTAGTTCACGCCACGAATTTTAAATGGCGTTGCAAGGCAGGCTGAAACGGTGGATGACATAGTACGAGGTACCATGTAAGGGCCAACACGCTTCACCCCTTTTTCGCGCAGAATATCAACGGCTGCAGCTTGGTTATGCGATGACGCACCACCTGAACCCGCCACCAGGCCAGTTCGGTCATTAGAAACCTGATCTTCGGTTAAACCTGAATCTTCAATTGCCTGCTCCATCGACAAATAAGCAAATGCGGCGGCATCACCCATGAAACGCATTTTTTTACGATCGATGTGTTCAGCCGGATTCATTTTCAAATCACCCCAAACATTACTGCGCAATTTCTTTTCTGCGAACTGTTCAGAGAAGCTAATCCCAGACTTACCACTTTTTAGAGATGCCAACACCTCTTTAACGTCGTTACCAATGCTGGATACGATACCCATGCCTGTAATTACGGCTCGTTTCATGATGAATTCCTACTGTCATTTAACGTTGTCAATATTAACGGGTTTATTAACAGAAAGTGGTCAGCTTTCCCTACAATCGGGTACAATCGCCACCAATTATTGATTAAGTATATCTCTAGAGCTGTTTAATTCGCCGCTATTTCGTTCCAGAACAAAGAGAAAGCGCTCTGTTTAATAACAAGTAGGCGATATCTGACTAAATAGCAATGAGATAAAATTATGAGGTTTCCCTTGTCTGACAAGCGTATCGAGCACGCCATTCTTGATTGGAATGAGGCCGGCACTCCAGTATCCAATAACTTTGACGATGTCTATTTTTCTAACACCAACGGGCTGGAAGAAACACGATACGTCTTCTTGCAACAAAATGGACTGCCTGAACGCTGGGAAACACTTGATCGCCGCCGTTTTGTGATTGCCGAAACGGGCTTTGGGACTGGACTGAATTTTCTCGCCGCGTGGCAATGGTTCAAAGCCTTTCGCCAGGCAAACCCAAGCGCAACAACCAAAGAACTGCATTTCATCAGCTTTGAGAAATTCCCGGTTACCAGAGATGACTTAATCAAGGCCCATCAGGCCTGGCCAGAACTGGCTGATTTAGCAGAGCAACTGCATGCCCACTACCCGCCAGCCGTTGCCGACTGCCATCGAATCGTGCTGGAAGAAGGCATGATCACCCTTGACCTGTGGTTTGGTGATATCAAAGACTGTATGCCGCAAGTCTGGACCAATGATGACGGTATTGTTGATGCCTGGTTCTTGGATGGTTTCGCCCCCAGCAAAAACCCGGAAATGTGGAATCAGGAACTATTCAACGGTATGGCAAAAATGGCGCGCCAGGATTGTACCACCGCAACCTTCACCGCTGCCGGTTTTGTTCGACGAGGTTTACTTGAAGCCGGTTTTGAGATGGCTAAAGTGAAAGGCTTTGGTCATAAGCGAGAAATGCTGGCAGGAAAAATCACCAAACGCCAACACAAGGCAAACTTCAAACCCTGGTACGCACGTTCGGCCGCGACGAATCCGGCAGATGTCGCGATCATTGGTGGTGGTATTGCATCGGCGACCACGGCACTGGCTCTGGTTCGCCGAGGAATGAAGGTGACGCTTTATTGTGCCGATCCCTTACCGGCTGAAGGAGCATCGGGTAACCGCCAGGGCGCTGTCTATCCGTTATTGAATGGCTCAAACGATACCCTCTCCCGCTTCTTTGCTCCGGCATTTTTTTATGCGCGCCAGTTTGTTGAACAGGCTGCAGTAAAAAGTGAATTTTCCCACGACTGGTGTGGTGTCACGCAACTGGCCTGGGATGAGAAAGCAGCTGAAAAATTAGATAAAATGCTGACAGGCACCTTCCCGCCAGATCTTGTTCATTCGCTAAATATTAAGCAAACCGAGCAAAAGACCGGGGTTAAATCAGGCCATCGCAGTGTTCACTACCCACAAGGTGGCTGGTTGTGTCCGCAAGAACTCACCCGCGCGTTAATTACCCAAGCGCAAGAGACGGGTCTGCTTACAGTAAAAACCGAAACGGACATTTGCCGACTGGAATTGATTGAAGATACATGGCAACTCACCGATACCTCGGGCAAAACCTTTAGCCATGACAGCGTCATTATTGCAAACGGCCATCGTTTTTCTGAATTAGAACAAGCGAAAGCGATCCCTGCCTATTCGGTACGCGGACAAGTTAGCCATATTCCAACCAACAGTACGTTATCAGAACTGAAAACGGTACTGTGTTATGACGGCTATCTAACACCCGCGAATAAAACCACACAGACCCATTGTATTGGTGCCAGCTACCGCCGCAACAGCGTTGATTTAGCATTTAGCGAACAAGAGCATGCTGATAACAAGCAGCGGTTGATCAACTGCCTGCCAAATGTCGGATGGCCGACCGAAATCGATATCTCAGGTAATCAGTCACGGGCAGGTGTTCGCTGCGCCAGCCGCGACCATTTACCCTTTGTCGGCGATGTCTGTCGTTACCAGGCATTGATTGAGCAGTATGCCGATCTCAGAGATCAGCAAGACACCGCTGAAATGGTGCCTGTTTATCAAAATTTGTACTCAATCGTCGGTTTAGGCTCTAGGGGTTTAAGCTCAGCCCCGCTGCTTGGCGAACTGCTAGCTTCACAGATCTGCGGCAACCCGCTCCCTTTGCCTCATACCGTATTAGACGCTCTGCATCCCGGTCGTATGTGGGTTCGCCGCCTTGTGAGAGGCAAGCAGCTTTAAGGGTTACGAGAAGCTAGAAACAAGATACGAGTTTAAAGTTACGAGATTAGAGTGGTGAGATAAAAGTTACGAGATTAGAGAGACGAGAAACGAGAAAAGCGAGAGGTTATAATACCTCCGAGTTCTGGGGGCAGACTTCAAAAATCACTCACTCATGTCAAGCTTTTGCTCTTCCTAGCTTCGAGTTTTGAGTATCGAGTATCTAGGTACTCAAAACTCGATCCCATAGAACCGCTCTTCCTAGTCACTCGTTTCTAGAAACTCGCAACTACCCCCTATTCAACCGCCGCCGTAACCGGAGGTGCGGTATCATTTCCACCTCCGGAGTCTGATACTGCAACCCCTATCACTACAGCCGCGACACCTACTGCAAGCACTGTCGCCGTCAGGCCTCCCGCTGAAGCCGCCAACGCGGTATCAATCCCCGCCGCAGCCCCTGTCGAACTGCTGGCAGCCGTTGTCGCCGCATCAGAAGCAGACGTAGAAGTAGATGAGGACGGTTGAGATACTTGATCTTCAGCGGCAAAAACAGTACTAGAAAGCATCCCAGCCAAAAGCAACGTAATCGCAAAATTCTTCATAGCTTCCCTTATTACCCTAACTTCTAACAACAATTTTCTTTCATTGATATAAATGTAAGTATAGGACAAGAATAACTATTAGGTGAGAGACAAATACTGAGGTGCTAGGGTGCTAGGGTGCTAGGGTGCTAACAGGCAGAGTGCACTTTATTTAGTGACAACCAAATAAATACCAGCCCTATTCGCCCTATTCACCATCGGGCCACAGAGCCACAGGGCCGCTCTTTCCATCAAAAATTAGATACACATCCTCTATTCCATCTCTGTTCCTGTTAGTATCTCTGCTTCAGGCTTCACCACTTTTAGCTTCTCTGCAAGAGCCGCTTGCGCTTCGCAATCACCGTGAATCACATGGATCTTTTTAGGCCCCAGCTCAATACCGTCCACAAATTTAATCAAACCCGCTTGGTCGGCATGAGCCGAATAACCCGGCATTTGATGGATCTTCGCTTTTACCGCAACCTCAGTACCATTGATCTTTACTTTTTCACAGCCTTGGATAAGTTCGCGCCCCAACGTTCCTCGGGCCTGATAGCCAACCAGGATCACGTCAGTTCTGGCATCGGCTAACAACGCTTCCAGATAGTTGAGAATACGCCCGCCAGTGCACATTCCACTTGCTGCTACCACGATGGCGGGCTCTCCCGTCGTCTTTAGGCGATTAACCAACGCTTGATGATCAGCATGAGAATCAATGGTAATACATTGAGAAAATGAAAGCGGATGGCGACCTTGCTGATAACGATCTTTCGCTTCTTTCGCCCAAAGCTGCTTGAATTCACGATACTGCAGCGTAATTTCACCCGCCAGAGGAGAGTCGAGGATAATAGGGGTGGCTTGCCAGTTTACCCCCTGATTGCCTGACATCGCTGTCGCAATAATATTCTCTATATCAAACAGCAACTCTTGCGTTCGCCCTACACTAAAGGCCGGGATTAAAATTGCGCCACCGTCAGCAAACGAACGCTGAACAATAGCCTTTAGTTGTTGTTCACGAACGGACACCGGACTGTGTGCTTTATCGCCGTAAGTACTTTCAATGATCAGGATATCGACCTGTTGGGGTGATAGGGGATCAACTAACAACGGCGTATTACAGGGGCCTAAGTCTCCGGTAAACACCACGACTTGTCCATCAGGCATCTTCATTTCTATATAGGCAGAACCTAAGATATGACCTGCCGGCTGAAAGCGAATACTGACCACCTCACCGGATGGCAATACCAGTTGAGCCCAGCAACCATAAGGGATGGGTTTAAGTTGCTTTTTTACCACACTGGTGAAATGTTCACACTGTGTCCGGTTCAAACCTAATTGTATTTTCAGGCCATCTTCCAGCATTAAAGGTAGCAAGGCAGCGGTAGCTTCCGTCGCATAAATCGGGCCTTTATAACCTGCCGCCAGTAACCAGGGAATACGACCAACATGATCAATATGGCAATGCGTCAGTAACAACCCGCGAATATGACCGAGAGAAAATTCGATATCAAAAGACCCGGTGTATTCCGTGCCTTGAAATAGGCCACAATCGACGAGCAAACCATGCTCACCGATTAACACTTCATGACATGAGCCAGTCACACCTGTTCTGGCCCCATGATGAGTAATCTTCACCCTCGTACTCCCAAAATTGTACCAATAGCGGGATGATGACAAAGCTTAGAAGATCGGTGGAAAAGTGAGCCGGAATGCTCGAGACATATCACGAAATAACATCAATATTTCAGAGTATTGCTCTTAAGAAAAAGGCCCCGCAACAGAAATCAAAACCTCAGGTTCGACTTCAGGTGATCGGTAGCATTTTTTTGACACTACTGGGCAGTCTGCATACACTTTTAACAGCGTTTAAAATTATGCGAACAATCACCGTTATTTTCCCATTTTAGTTTTCAGGGAATAATTTGCGCTAAAAACAATAAATAACAATTTTATCAATTGTGAATATGGTATAAAAGTCTCATTCCACCATCAAACATAAGCCATTTGTTGCATAAAGGTTTCAAAGTAAACCGAAGTCTATATAATAACGGCGGCTAGGTACTTTTTAATAAAAAATGAAGAATCATTATGGACAGTGAACTTGCGCTTATTGCTCTTTTCTCTTTTTGCAGTCTGTTTTTCCTTCGAAAAATAGCAAAGAAAATACAGTTAGTTGACATCCCTTCGGGTCGTAAACAGCATGAAGGAGTTGTGCCATTAATTGGTGGTATTTCTATATTCTTAACTGTCGTAATTGCTCTTGCGTTCGCCCCTGAATTGGCAAGAAACACGCCACTTTATGTTTGTTGCGCTTCCGTCTTAGTCTTTACCGGTGCCGTTGATGATAAATATGATATCAGCGTCAAAGTTCGGCTGATCATCCAGGTCATAATGTCTGTCATCATGATTAAAGTCGGGGGCCTTAACCTCTATACGCTAGGGCACCTGGTCAGCGAACAAGAAATACTGCTTAACCTACCGCTCAGTTACATTATTACAATTTTAGCCATTTTAGGCGCTATTAATGCTTTTAACATGGTAGATGGCATTGACGGGCTACTGGGTGGTTTGGCTACCGTCAGCTTTGCCGCCCTGGGGTATTTATTCTGGCTGGATAATCAGCAAGATCTCTACCAATTCTGCATCGTGATTATTCTTGCTACCATCCCTTATGTCATGTTAAATCTGGGCTTTCCTTTCGGCCGCCGATTCAAAGTATTTATGGGCGATGCCGGTAGTGTCTTTATTGGCTTTACTGTTATTTGGTTACTGGTCAATGGTTCCCAGGGTGAAGATAATAACCCGCTACGACCGGTCACTGCCTTATGGGTTATTGCCTTGCCACTAATGGATATGGCGACCATTATGGTGCGGCGGATGCGTAAAGGGCAATCACCCTTTAAGCCAGATCGCGAACACCTTCATCATATTTGCCAACGATTAGGCCTTTCCTCTCGCAAGACCTTGATTGCTATTTGTGGCCTTGCTTCGATTTTTGCTTACATCGGCGTATTGGGCGAACAACAGCAAGTCAGCGAAGCTATTATGTTCAATACTTTCTTGCTGTTATTCGTCACCTACTACCTCTCAATCACCCATATCTGGCGTATCACCGCATTCCTTCGCAAAATCAATATCAACCTAACTGAACTGGGTAGCAAGAAGGCGAAGCGGGAGAATTAATAAATAGTGGCTAGGTAGAGCGGGAAAAGCGGTTCTATGGCCCTGAGGTTCTGGGGAGCTAGTTTCGAGTTGCTAGAAGCGAGTGGCGAGGAAGAGCGGAAAAAGCGGTTATATAGCCCTGAGGTTCTATGGGGATCTAGTTTTATATTTCTAGTACTCTTTCACGTAAATTACGAATAGTAGAAGTACCTAAACCCGTCATCCCTTCAAATATAACCATATATGACGACTGTTTGGCTTCATCGATAAAAATATTAATATGCTCAATCATAATTAATGAGTCAAGATCCTCGTAACTCGAGACTATTCACTCTTTCCCTAACCGTAGTCTTCTTAATGATTTGGCTTTGCGTATTGTCACAATTTGGTTACATACATCGTGCGTTTTACTTACCTTTTCTCCATTTACATCTACACTGAAAAGTATGCTCCGCTTAGGCATATCATGTTGTCAACCTGATGTATCACTCTTGAAATAGTCTTCTCAGGTGAGATTGCCTGCAGCATTGCTCAGACAGTTTATTGATTGCAAGGAGGGATGTATGCAAGATGAAACGGTTTTAGCGTGGAGAGAGAGCCTGACTTTCACCTCAGTGCTCAATATTGGATTTGTTGTGCTGTGGAAGTGTTCGTTGTTTTTAGATGAGCTGGAGAGATATGACAGGATGTCGAAGGCAATACGGCGGGAAGATCGAAGACAAGATTATTAGGGATATCGGCAGTTAAAGCAACATTCGGCTAGTTCATGAAAGAAGGGCTATAGTCCATTGATATACAGCCCTTCATCACCCCACTAACCTACGTATTATCGTTCTTGATAGCGACTATTTTTCTGCACCGCTCTGCTGCGCATCCAAATTAAACTGAACAGCTTTATTGGTACCAAACAGCTTGTGAACAATAGTAATAATGCGCCAGATATGGCTGATAACAAAAAAGTACACCGCAAATACCGACAAGAAACTGAAGAACATCACCGATTCATTGATCTTTTCCATATCAGACCAAATACCAACCCCAGCCATCAGAGATGCCATCAGACAGATCACAAACAGCGACATATTTGATGATAAGCCGATACGCTGACAGATATGGTGCAGGTGCTCACGATCTGGTTTAAACGGTGATTGCCCTTTTCGGACCCGACGCACCATAATGGTTGCCATATCCATTAATGGCATGGCAATCACCCACAATGCCGTTACAGGACGGATATGCGTAGTGTTAGTCCCTTGCGTGGCCTCAATCAACAACCAAATCACAGTGAAGCCAATAAAGATGCTGCCGGCATCGCCCATGAAGACCTTAAAGCGACGGCCCAGTGGAAAACCCAAATTTAACAAGATATACGGCACCATCGCAGTGACAATCAGGCCACAGATCAGCGCCAGCTCCATATTGCCATCAATCAGGAACATAAAGCCCAATGCACCAAAGGTCACCGAAGCCAGCCCGCCAAGCAGGCCATCAATACCATCAACCATATTAAAAGCGTTAATCGCCCCGATAACGCCTAAAATAGTGATGATATAACTTGCTGCAACGGAAAGTTCAATTGCTTCACTGCCCATCAGATACCCCAGGCTATGTAAGCTCTTATCGCCAAGAATGATCATCGCCAGCGATACACCCGCCTGAGTAATTAAACGGATTTTAAAACTAATGTCATAGCGATCATCAATCACCCCGGTGATCACCAAAATGGTGGCACAACAAAGAAACAGAACTGCGTCAGTTTCAAGCGGTGATAATAATAAAGTAATAGCAAGGGTCACAAAGATTGAAACACCACCCACCAACGGGACAACGCCCTGATGATGTTTACGAGCGTTTGGCTTGTCAACCAAACCAATGCGTTTTGCCACTTTGCGAAAGACAAAGAGACTGCAAAATGAAGCAACAAAAACAAAAATAAATGCGGTAGTCATAAGAATGTAAGTGTCTAGGTTAAAAGGGTGGGTGTGAGTGTCGAGTGTCGAGTGTCGAGTGTCGAGTGTCGAGTGTCGAGTAATATTATTGATAACGACGTGTGAACAAGCAAAGAAACTAGGTTCTAGGAACGAGTATCGAGTATCGAGATTAATAGAGTTCGAGGGAAAAGCGCGAATCAATGATTATTGCTTTTTTATCCAGCTTCTCGAAACGCAGCGCATTCGCTTCTTATTACTGGGTATTAGGTCCTAATCTCCGCTTTTCCTCGCGACTCGCATCTAGTAACTCGAAACTGCTTATCCATAGAACTATAGGTCCGCTCTTTACCCCACCAACTTCAACGCAGCTCCATCACCTGACAGCGTTTTCAAGTAAGCACCAAAATCAGCACCTAAAGACTCATGACGCAGACCGTATTCGACAAACGCTTTCAGATAACCCAGCTTATCACCACAATCGTGTGACTTACCCGTCATATGAAAGGCTTCAACCGTCTCTTGTGCCATTAACATATCAATGGCATCCGTCAGCTGAATTTCATCACCCGCACCTGGTGGAGTGATCGCAAGTTTGTCCCAGATCTTAGAAGAGAGCACATAACGGCCCACAACAGCAAGATTCGACGGGGCATCTTCAAGTGCCGGTTTTTCAACCATCGCAGTCATGGTATGAGACTCGCCGCCTTTAAGTTCTGCGCCTCCGCAATCCACCACACCGTACTTAGAGACATCGTTCATCGGAACGGGTTCAACCATGATCTGACTTGCTTGCGTTTGCTCAAAGCGCTGAATCATCGCGGCCAGGTTTTCAGTGCGTTGATCCGCCGTGTACTCATCCAAAATCACATCGGGCAAGACCACTGCAAACGGCGCATCACCCACTAAAGGTTTGGCGCACAACACCGCGTGACCAAGTCCCTTCGCATGGCCTTGACGGACATGCATAATCGTCACATCACGCGGGCAAATAGATTGCACTTCATCAAGAAGCTGACGCTTAACCCGTTTTTCCAGGGTCGCTTCAAGCTCATAAGAAGTATCAAAGTGGTTTTCTATCGCATTTTTTGATGAATGCGTCACCAACACAATTTCTTTAATACCGGCAGCCACACACTCACTCACGATATATTGAATCAGTGGTTTATCGACAATCGGCAACATTTCTTTGGGAATGGCCTTGGTTGCCGGCAACATACGTGTTCCTAGCCCCGCCACAGGAATGACGGCTTTTGTTATTTTTTTCATAAAAGTCCTTAATAAAAACCTCTACCGTGCCGCCTATAAAAAGTAGCGGCCAAACGGTCATCTGTTCCATCGAAATACAGATATAGCGCGATACCCGGTCAGGCCTGCCAGCCTGACCGGGTAAATAAAAAACATTGTTACATGAATGAGCTTGCCAATTGTCTCTGTCCTAGCTCAGACAATGGGGCTGTGAATTTGATCAGCCCTTATCTGGCATAATTAGCTGTTGTAGCCATTCGGGTTATTTTTCTGCCAACGCCAGGTATCTTGCATCATTTCTGCAATACCGCGCTCAGCTTGCCAGCCGAGTTCTTTAGCTGCCAACGTCGGCTCAGCATAACATTGCGCGATATCACCCTCACGGCGGGGAGAGATAACGAAAGGCACGGGCACGCCAGATGCCTGCTCGAACGCTTTGACCATCTCAAGAACCGAATAGCCAATGCCTGTACCTAAGTTATAGGTAAAGACCCCTTTATCTTCGGCGATACGCTCCAGTGCTTTTAGATGCCCGGCGGCCAAATCAACCACGTGGATATAATCTCGCACCCCTGTGCCGTCTTTGGTGGGGTAATCATCCCCAAAGACAGCCAGGTTGGCTAATTTACCGACCGCAACCTGCGAAATATAAGGCAGCAAGTTGTTGGGAATACCGTTAGGATCTTCACCAATAAGGCCTGACTCGTGAGCGCCGACCGGATTGAAATAACGCAGGATAACAAACGAGAAACGCTCATCCGATTTTGCAACATCACGCAGCACCTGCTCGACCATAAGCTTAGAAGTGCCATAAGGGTTGGTGGTACCGCCGACGGGAAAATCTTCGCGAATGGGCACACTGGCAGGATCGCCATACACCGTGGCCGACGAGCTAAAGACCAACTTGAACACGCCCGCCTTCTGCATCTCTTCAACCAGAGCCGCAGAGCCAGTGACATTATTGCGGTAATAATCCAGTGGCTTTCGAACCGATTCACCGACGGCTTTTAAGCCGGCAAAGTGAATAACGGAATCGATACTGTGGTTATTGAAAATTTCACGCAAAATATCACGGTCAAGAATATCACCACAATAAAAGACAGGGGACTTACCTGTAATTTGCTCAACACGCGCTAAAGAGGTTTTACTGGAATTACTGAGGTTATCTAAAACAACCACATCACTGCCCTGCTCTAAAAGCTGAACCACAGTGTGCGAACCAATGTAACCCGCACCACCAGTAACTAAAATTGTCATTTATTTCCCAGAATATAGTTCAATAACTCAAGTATCAGATAGTCGTTATTTGTTAAAAACGTCTTGAAGCAACCAGTGTAAACTCTAACTAGTGAACTTCAATAGTTCATCATCACCGATCCATGTTTTCATGGTAATCACTGAAATCATTACCTAATGAATCTTTACGTAATCCATATTCAACAAAGGCTTTAAAGTAACCTAGGTTCTGTTGGGTAAATACCAACAAGACTTAGATGGATAGCATTGGAAGCCAAAGAGCCGATGGTTATCACAAGCAAAGGCCAACTTAATTGGTTGCAGATAAGGCATATAGCCATCCATTCCATTTAGTCGCAGTTAACGTAAACTGGGACGGCCAGCATGTCTCTGTGCTGTCTCAGGCAATGTGCCTTTGAATACAATGCGATGAGAAATCAGGCCATTACCTGCAAGCAATATCTCCGGCCAATAGGCCAAACTATTGGCAAAGTCACATTTTACAATAATTAGTCACTACCGAACAAATCACGGGTGTAGACTTTTTCAGCAACATCTTCAAGCTCAATGTCCATACGGTTAGAAACGATCACATCGGACATTGCTTTAAAGTCTGCAAGTCCTGAGATAACGGCAGAATTGAAGAACTCTTTGTCCTTTAATACAGGCTCATAGACCACGACCTCAATGCCCTTCGCCTTAATACGTTTCATGATGCCCTGAATACTCGACGCCCGGAAGTTATCCGAACCCGACTTCATGATTAGACGGTAAATACCAACACGCTTCGGATTGCGTTTAAGAATAGAATCAGCAACGAAGTCTTTACGCGTGGTATTGGCTTCAACAATCGCACCAATCAGGCAATTCGGTACTTCTTTATAGTTGGCACGAAGCTGCTTGGTATCTTTCGGCAGACAGTAACCACCGTAGCCAAATGATGGGTTGTTGTAATGGTTGCCAATACGTGGGTCTAAGCCCACACCTTCAATGATTTGGCGGCTATCCAGATCGTGAGTTTCGGCATAAGAATCTAGTTCATTGAAATAAGCAACGCGCATTGCCAGGTAGGTGTTCGAGAACAACTTCACTGCTTCAGCTTCGGTTGAGTCGGTAAACAACACTTCAATGTCGTCTTTAATCGCACCTTCAACCAGCAAGTCAGCAAACACTTTGGCTCGCTCGCTTTGTTCGCCCACAATGATACGAGATGGATACAAATTATCGTATAAGGCACGGCCTTCACGCAGAAACTCTGGCGAGAAAATAATATTCTCACAACCCAACTCTTCTTTAAGCTGTTTGGTATAACCAACAGGTATTGTGGACTTAATCACCATTACCGCATTTGGGTTAATAGCCATCACTTCTTTAATCACCGCTTCAACTGAGGAGGTATTAAAGTAATGGTTTTCGACATCGTAATCGGTTGGTGTCGCAATCACGACATAATCAGCATCTTTATAGGCTAATTCTGTATCTAGTGTTGCCGTGAAATTCAGATCTATATTTTTTAGAAAATCTTCAATTTCCTTATCGACTATTGGAGAGATCTTATCATTCAGAAGTTGTACTTTTTCTTCGATAATATCTACAGCAATAACCTCGTGATGCTGAGCAAGCAGCATCGCATTTGACAGGCCGACATAGCCTGTACCTGCAATAGCAATTTTCATCTGTATATCTCGAAGCTTAATCGGTGATTTTAACTAACTGAACCTGCTTTAAGGCATAGTTCACTAGGTACTGAGCTTGAACCATTGAATCAGATTCCGCATAACAACGAAGCTCTGGGGCATTACCCGATGGACGGAAATGAATGATATCGCCATTGGTTAATGTCATACGTAAACCATCAGTAATATCGATAGAGGCAACGGCACTATCAGAAAAACCGAGCTGAATTAAGAAATCCTCTGGTTGCTCTTTCGCTATCGCTAAAATGGCCAAGCTTTTCTCAGTCGCAAAGTTTTGAATACGATCACTGTGCGTCATACGCTGTGGCAGTGAATTCACCAACTCAGAAATGCTCTTTTCTCTCGATGCCGCTAACAACATTAACGCGGGTAATACCGCATCACGCGTCGGCAATGCTTTCACAACGTTCTGATTAACTTCAACATCAGAACCTAATAGAAAACCACCATTCGCTTCGAAGCCCGCGACTGAATGAAAATCTTTCGCTAACTGTTCAAACTCAGCAATTACATAGGGCGAACCAATCTTAGTGCGCGTAACATGGCTAAATAGCTCACAGCTTTCAATGGCAGTATTACAGCTAACTGGAACCGCTAGCGCTTCTATCTTCATTTCATTGGCACATAGCAAGCCGAGCACATCGCCACGCAGCCAGTCACCGTTTTCATCAGCAACAAGAGGCCTGTCACCATCACCATCTGTAGAGAAGATAAAGTCAAGATGATATTGCTCAGACCATTTCTTTGCTTTGAGCTTATCTGCATCAGAAACGGCTTCCGTATCAATAGGAACGAACTCGTCGCTACGCTCTAAAGCGATTACTTCAGCGCCAAGTGCGGTAAACATATCAGCATATAAGTCACGACCAGCACTTGAATGCTCATAAATACCGATTCGTTTCCCTTCGAGCAATAAGCGTTCAAATAATGAGGTGTATCGCTCAATATAAGCTGTCGCCGCTTTGGTATTGACCTCTAACTCAGGAAGTTCAGAAATGGCGTCAAACTCAGCGGTTGCACTTAAGATGGCTTGCTCATCCGCTTTACTGATTTCGCCATCGGGACGATAAAACTTAAGGCCATTACGATCAAATGGAATGTGGCTGCCTGTGACCATAATACAAGGAATATTGTCTTGCATCGCAGTGTATGCCAATGCAGGCGTTGGGACTACACCATAATAAATCGCTTCTAACCCACGAGCTCGAATCGCTTGAATACAGGCTTGCGCCATTGCTTGGCTACTAGGGCGGTTATCAATGGCAATAGCTACATGAGTAAAATTAAATTTATTCTCAATACTCGCTATAAACGCATGCGCAAACGCAGCACAAGCGTCAGGGGTAAATTGAGTAACCAAACCACGAGCGCCACTGGTACCAAATAGAATACCAGACGACTGGATAATATCTGACGTATTATTCATTAACAACCTCACTAATTATATACTTAAATTCATTTTCTAAAAACCGCACGCCAAGCATAAAAAGAAAAGCATACTGCAGAATAAAAAATAGATAGATTCTCTATGTGCCTATAAATTTCCCACTGACGAATTGCTTTTTTTAATTTATTTCTTGATATAGAATTAGGTAATATCCTATATTTTGTAAGAACAGAACTGATAGGATATGCTTTAGAACCACTTTTCAATAACTTGAGCCAAAGCCCGTAGTCTTGACCAGTTCTTATCAGAGGCATACGAATATCAGAAAAAGCAGAAACTCGTAGCATTACAGTTGAACACCCTAACGTTGCTTTTTTCTTCAGCATATCGTGATAAGTCAGAGGCTCTTTTTGCTTGGTGTCGACGGTTATATTCATATCACTGTCAGACTCATCGATTAATCTATATGCGGTAAAAGAAAAATCAACACGATTGCTTTCCATGAAAGTTATTTGTTCTAGTAACTTATTATCCAACCAAATATCATCGCTATCTAAAAAAGCCAAAAACTCTCCTTTAGCATTTCCAATAGAATTGTTACGACTTACAGCTGCTCCACTATTAACTTCATTTTTAAGCAAAAGCACTCTAGGATCTTTTGAACCTATTTCTTGAAGAACCTTAAGAGTTTCATCACTAGAACAATCTTCTGTAACCACCCATTCCCAATTCACATATGATTGGGCCAAAATCGATTCATATGTCTTAACAATCGTATCCTTGCAATTATAAGCAGGTGTGATAATAGATATTAACGCATTCACTAAGTTTCAACCTATAGAATATTAAATAAAGTGGACAAATTTAAAGAACCATCTCTGTCTCTAACTTATATAGAAAAGTAAAATAAAACTAAATAATCATAAAAAATTAATTGACGAACCAATATGAATGATTAATGCAATAATTTGTGCCACAATCTCTACTGCCAACTATTTTTGATGGGTTACCACCAACAATAGAACGTTCTGGATAAGATTTAGTAACAACAGCACCAGGCAAAATCACGCAACCTTTACCCAACTTAACTCCAGGCATAATTAAAACATTAGGGAATATCCACACATTGTCAGAGATTAAAACCGAACGTTCAAAATATCTCATATCAGGACTATTGATATTGTGACCTGCAGTATAAATCCTAACAGAGTGTGAAATATTGACATTATTGCCGATAAATATCCCTCCTCGATCATCCAAATAACAACCAGGATTAATTGTAACATTACTCCCAATGTTCAACTTCCGAGTCAAGTTAAAAAACTTAATTGGCGTGTGTAAGGTCGAGTTTTTTCCAATCTTAGCCCCCAATAAGACCAGAAAAATTTTCTTTAAAAGAAAAAAAGGCATTAAATTGAATGTCAGATTTGAGAAATAAATAAATACGTAAACGGCCTGCTTTTTAAACATGTTATCTTATCAAACTCTTAATCAATTTTTTAAAAAACACATAGTAAGACTTTAGGTTAGCACAGTTATTTTTAGAAAGCGCTCTTATGTACTCTTTAAAAGCTGTTGATTCATACTCATTGCTAATTCCGCCATCTCGCATATATACTGTATGGTTGGCATGAGTAAAGCAGATCCCTTTATTCTTTGCTCTCAACAGCCAATCTGAATCACCAGCGATTTTGAAGCTAACATCGAATAACCCCACGAAGTCAAAGATTGACTTACTTACAAATATAGATGTTGTTCTAAAATTGAACCCTCTATAAATATTTTTTTCACAGTAATAGCCAACTTCTTTAGACGACTTAATAAGATTTTCCCTAGAGACCATGACAACATCGCCATAAACAACACTATCTTCATTAGAAATTAAAGTTTTCATAGCAACTTCAATATAATCTTCCGGCCAAAAGTCATCTGTATTGCAAAAACATATCACATCACCTGTAGCTAATGACAATGCCTTGTTCCAAGCATCGTAAATACCATTATCACTTTCACTTAATATAATAGGTTTACGTTTGGCTAATTTGTAGACGATATCCATAGTGTTGTCAGATGAACCACCGTCAACTATAACATGCTCCAAATTTTCATAAGTCTGATTATTTACAGAATTAATAGAATCGAATATAAACTCTTGACTGTTATAAGAAACAGTAATAACCGAAACTTTCATCTAAACTTCCTAAACATTAAATAACAGATAAAATAGAGAGGGAATGGTAATAAACAAATAGTAGTTGCCAAAACCACAGCAATGAAAGAATCATCAAAATAATCAATCAAAAACAGAGTAATAGGAATTTTAGATAAAACAGAAACACTACCAAGTATTAGCTGGATTTTATTTTCTCCTAATCCATTCGCGACATTTGCCATTAATGAATAAAAAGAGTACCCCCAAGAAAGAAGTGCAAAATACACTAAGTTATTATAAGAAAGCCAATCATAATGATACTGGTTACCGACCCATAACGATATAAAGTCATCAGCACACACACACATTATGATCAGTAAACCCACCCCAAAAGCTTGTATTTTAGCTAACTTTAAAAGAAACGCATTAATTTGACACTCGGATCCCGAGTTATAAAACCCTCTTACTGAGCTCCAAACAGGGTTACTTATCATGACACTCGCAACGATAAACAAATTAAAATATCGCATCAATAAATCATAAGATACTACTGATTCAAAGTCATAAAAATTTGAAATTATAAGCCTATCAGAAGAAAAAATAAGAATAACATTAACTTGAAAAACAAAATATATTACCCCTGGTTTAATTACGCTTATAACATCCTTTATTGGTATAGAAAAAATATTTATATGTATTTTTTTATTTAAACAAAAAAACCATATCGTTACACCCAAATAAACAAAGAAAGTTGACACCCCATATATTATAGAAATAATATTTAAGCTGACATAATCTTGGAAAAGCAAAACAAAAACCAAACCAAGCGTTGTTATTAACGTCTGTATAAGAATAACAATTTCAGATTTACTAAATGCATGTAATATTTGATTAATAGGAAGCATTGCAAACACAACAATAAAGCTTCCTACTATAAAGTTAATAGCAAATAAGTTATCAACCTTGCCAGCTGATACAAATAAATACAGATTAGAAAATATATAAACAAAACTAAACAGCAAACCAAATAATAGACTGGAACGATACACCTTATTTATCAAAATAGATGCTTCTTCCCAATTACTATCTTTTATTGAGTCTACCAATTTATTTCTTATACTATTACCTAACCCAAAATCTAAAATCAAAATCCAATTTACAATATTGAATATAACCGCCCAAATAGCATAACTTTCAGCGCCAAGCAAATCCAATTGTACCCTAACGCTATATAAACTGAACAACATGCCCAAAAACTTAACAAACAATGAGCGGGAAACTTGCTTAAAAAACATATAATTCACCAATTAAGCAGTATATATCATCCTATATATTTGAATTATAAATGTCATTATACACATTTTAATACATCTAAATTCAGTCTCACATATATAGCCGAAAGATCGTTAAATAGATTTAATATTTGCTTATAGGTGTTTTGTAAATATTGTCATGTTAATTTTCACTACGGAGATTATATCAATAATAATTGTAGTCAATGAAAATATAAAATTTACTTTTCCAAAGAGACATCAAACTAAGTGAAGTACAATCCACATTTAGAAACTGACCAAAAAACTCAAATTAAATCTAGTGTTCATACTAAAATGGTCCTGATGAAAATATATTTAAATAGCTTATCCTAGCTTGACTCCAAGAGTATTTGTTATTAACCGTACTAAAATCAAAATCATCAGTTCTACAGTTTAATCCGTTTAAAAGCTCCGTTAGTTCTGGAAAAGACTCAAAAGTGAACCCAACATTCTCTCTACTTACATAGTCTCCAATTTCACCGTTTGCCTGAACAATTGCAGGAAGATGATACAGCCTTGCTTGAGATAGTGGACCACTTTGTGATGTGCCACCATCACCGTATGGAACTAATAAATAGTCACTAGCTGAAAAGCAAATATTAAGTTCGTCTTCAGTCAAATATCGAGGAATAAAAGTATAGTTTCTTACACCATTTGCATTTAGTAGGTAATTAATCTCATCTTCTTTTACATTTGATGGGTATCCAGCAATAACCAATTGACAATTGTCATCATTACATAGATTACTTTTAGCAAATGCCTCTATGGCTTTAGAATAATTCTTATCCTTTCTAATCATTCCAATTAAAGATATTACTAACTTTTTCTTTAATCTCAAACTAACTTTTGCTTCATCCTTTTTAACTCTAGTTACTTTCAGCTCTGTTGGATATTGGATTAGTGAAACTTTATTACTAGTCCTATTCCTTATAATTTCGAGAGACTTTTCACCATTAACAATAAATTCAACATTATTAATGCCAGAAATCATTCTAAAAAACAATTTTTTGTAGAGTCCCTTGCTCCCACCATCGACGTCACTAACAGAATGCAACAAAATATATTTTTTTTTGTCTTTTAGGACAAACTTTAACAATAGAGCTAATGAAAGATATTCATAATCTAGAAAGTAAAGCCTTTCACTTCTTAATTTCTTTAATAAAAAAAACTCTCCATATAATCTAAGGGAAGCAAAAAACCTTCTAATAATCTTTCTATGTGTTGACAAAATTTGGTTTGGAACATAATCTAGATGTGCAGCATCACCCTCACAATATTTTATAAAATCATTATCTTCTTTCGGCTTACCAAAACATAAAATATCAATCTCGTAATCTTTTTGAAGGCTATTGGCGAAACTATCAACATAATCCTTGGAATGACCATTAGCGTTATAAGTTAGACTTAAACAAACCAATTTACTTAAGTTTTTCATAAATCCCCATGTACTTATCCGCTATATAATCTAGAGATAAAATATTCTTGTCATATTTCATACTTTTTGATGGCCCATTAAGACATAATTGAGAGATTTGACCAGCGATTTCCTTAGGGTCATTTGACTTTAGTATTAATCCATTTCCTGTATAGTCAACATACTCTTTTACATCCCCGACATTTGTTGAAATCACACTCAATCCACAAAATAACGCTTCCTTCACAATGTTAGGCGAGCCTTCTTTGTCTGATGTAATAAGTAAATAATCTGATGCATACAAATATAATGGAACACGATCATACGGCACCTGGCTCATTTTCAATAATTTAGCATTGGTACCACTGTCTCTAAACAGTTCAATAGACTTCTCAGCAATATCTACTCTCTTTACTGTTGAGTTGCTAATATCAGAAAACAAAAAATATGTTGTGTCGCTATCAATGTTGAGTGACTTTCGCGCTACTTCTTTGCTAATCGGGCTGAAGTTTTCCTCATTTACACCTGTAGGAATAACATTTATCTTTCCACACATACTATCAGGTATAAAATCAATCAAATTCTTTGAAACTACTGTACATCGATTACACAAGTATACTGAAGCTAATGAAGATGCTCTAATAATTCGACTTTTTAGCTTCTGAGCAAAACCTAATGGACTCCCACCATGTAGGTCGGTACCATGAAATGAAATAACCGTCTTTTTTCTATGTAATGCGGCTGTTATTAATCCCTGAATGCCTCCAAAATGAACATGGTAAATGTCATATCTATTTTTAAACTTTAGTAAAAGAAGAAAAACAAAGAGCTTGATATAAGCAGTAACAAGCCCATTTTGAACATCAACACAATACTCTTCTATAGAAAGACCTTTTTGAGATAGCTTTTTATTTATATTTTTAACAACTGGATTGACAACACTATTATTTTTATTTGAAAGCTGATTGGATATAACTAAAATTCTCATTATCTAACCCTCATGATTTTTTGCATAATTAAACAAATCCCCTTATTAATCTTGGCTATATTTAATGAAATAAGATTGTTATATTTTTCAAAATTACTTAGTGTTAAAATCAAATCCTTATTATTTGTCATTTTGATTAGAACTTTCAGTTGCTCTATATGTTCCTTATGATAATAGGGACTTGCTATATTAGTATAATAAAATTTATTTTTCTTTAAACAATAACGACTATAGTAACCTGCATCGTACTGAAATATAGAATCAACTAGGTCTTTTTGACTCTTATTTTTCAAATCTAAAATTCTTGAATCTTTTGTGTAAATATATAGATCATAGACTCCCCAAAACGCAGATATCGCACCATTTAATACTAAATTTTTTTCTCCCTTATTTGGATACTCCTCATATAAATAAGTTCCATCTAAACGACATCCGTCTTCACTAACAGGCTGGATCATTTTTTCCAGAGCATTATACGAAGCATTAAAATATCTCTCATCTTTGAAAAGTTCATAGGCTCTGACTAAGAGTGAAATTGCTTGACCTTGAATTAAGCCAGAAACAAAATCTTTCTGCATATTAAATAGTTTAAAGTTATACGGAACTGTCCAATACATCATTGTTTTTTCAGAGTTAGTTTTGGAATTTTCAATTAGCCAGTTTACACAACTCTTAACCTGTTTTTTATGTATATCAGATTGTTTTTTGAGATATAAATCATAGGCACCTAACCCCACTTGACATACTGTTACTGGGTGAAAAAAACTCTCACTTCCAACCTTAACTTTCGGAACAATCTCCTCAATTGAGTAATGAGATTCTGTCAGTACTTTTTTTGTTAGATCATTATAATAACCTTTTAAGCTATGAACATCATAGAATTGGCCTTCTTTCTGTTTACCATGCCAATAATCGTCTTGCTTGAATAATGTTAGCATTTTAAACAGATTTTCTTTTATCAAAGCTATTTCCTTTTGAGAAGTATGCTAACAACAGCATATATAGGTAGAAATTATTTAGTTCAGTAACCAGTGACAAAATTACAAAGCAAATGACGGATGTCCTAAAAAAAACATCCTTACCTTTCATAATTGACTTAAGATAAAATATAAAAAATGCACAACCTAGAATCCCAGCATTAAGAAATTGCTCAATCAAGTTTGATTTAGGTGTAACCATTCCACCATTTGTAAATGTTGTTAAAACCTCATCTCCAATATCGCTAATTGTAAAATAGTTAAATAGCTTGCTTGCATAAATCTCATGAAAACTGCCAAAACCAATACCAAATGGCTTATCAATTAATGTATCAACCCCCAGAAGTATACCTGAAAGCCTAGTCAAATATGTATTATATATACCATGTGATGCGCTAAATCCATCAATCCCATACCTGTATAATGTTTCAACTAAATGAACAAACCCGAAGTACTGGCCACTATTATCCATTAAATACTCATGTATTGCTCCTCCAGAAATAGTAATAAGAAACAAGACTAAGATGTACTTCTTAATATCAAACTTATGAACAACAAAAGCCACAAACATTGAAAAAATCATACTCTTAGACCTTAGCAATACTAAAGAGGTGATGAACAAGGCTCTAACTGTGAATTTGTTTTGATAAAAAACAAGAAAGATAAATGTACCAATAAAATACCCAGCTGAACTAGGTTCAAGAAACAACATTGAAGGTCTCTCTGTAGGATCTGCAATAAATTCAGCCACACCAACAACAACACTTATAACGATAGCATTGTAAATTAGTTTGAGAACTTTTTCCTCATTGGTATTTAAACAAAAAAATATTATAGAATAAGAAACTATTAGTTCAAAAAAATACTTTCTAGCCCTAAAGATCATCATAGTTGAATTAGCATCAACGTTGATATTCAAATAAATTAACGTATTAATTAGTGAAATAAAAAAAATCATTAATGGGATTAAGTATAAAAAGCTAACTTTTTTGTTTATATCTCTATTCAATAAAGTCAAAAGCAATAAAAACAAAGCCATTGCTAAGTGTGGTATAGCACTATTAAATGTTGTAACCAACACTCCTATAAAAAGAGCGCTCTTGACTATTTCAATTATACTTAATGATTTCATTAATTGCTTTCGCTATTGATTCTTTAGTTTTGTTTACAACATATCCTTGAGATTCATTCTCAATTAAGTCCGGCAAATTTCCGACATTAGTGCATATGATTTTTTTATTATAAGATTTTGCTAAATAACCCACACCACTTTGCGTTGCTGATAAATACGGCAGAACTAAAACATCTATTTGAGACATAAATTTATGAAACTCTATATCTTCTACAAACCTATTTTCTATCTTTACTGGATACGATATTTTATTAAGAGATTGTTTATTAAAGTTACCATTACCAATTATCATAACCTCAATTTCTTTTTTATAAGTATCTTCAAAGAATTTTATCGAATCAATGAAAAGATCGATCCCTTTATATTTTTCAATTCTTCCCATAAAAGCAATTATTGGATTGCGATTAGTTATCACATCACTATTAAATATTCTCTTAGGTAAAGGGTGATGATGATGTACCTTTCTTTTATAGAAAAAGAGTATCGATGGGAATATATTCCTTTTGCTATGTAAATGTATTGTTAGCTTTCTGCTTGTAAAGTATGACAACCTTGAAACAAGACATAATATTCTTGTAGTGATTTTTTTAAATTGACCTGGGTGATATATTGGATCATGAACAGTTATTACATGAGGTATTGATTTTGCTATTTTCTTCAAATAAGGATAGAAAATTGTCTCATCAACAAAATGTAAAAAATCTACGTCAATTTTTTCTACTTCTTTTCTAATGTCGTTTAGTTTATCCGCATATGTACCATTTATAAGAGACAAATATATTTTTTTTAAATCTTCATTTTCATGATAAGGTAGAGCAATTTTTCTATCTACATCATCTAATTTTTCAAGCACTTCTGGTATAGCGCATACTCCAACGTCTGCTCCATTTTCATTGTGCTCATTAATCCATGCTTTCAAATAGTTAAACATCCCACCAGATGTATCTAACCCACCTAATACTAGAATTACTTTTTTACCTTCGAGCTTCAATTAGTTTCCTCCCTTAAATAAATAGCTTCCGATAAAAAAAGGAAACCTTTTTATAGTCAACGATAGTAGATAAGTTAATTTTCAATAGATATTATATAACAGAAAGATAGCTCAATAATATTTCACTATCTTTCATTTTCATGCTATAACATATGCAAAGTTAGCTGCTACTTTATTTCTATACAAAGATGTGACTAAGTCGAGTAATAACTATTTAATATCCAATACCGTATCCTTCAACACGCACTACATCATCTTCTCCTAAGTAAGCTCCTGAGCGAACTTCTATTAGATCCAAAGAAACCTTACCTGGATTTTCGATCGAATGCGCGACTCCGATTGGGATAAACGTCGATTGATTCTCACCAATTAGATATTCTTTATCACCATTTTTCACTTTAGCTGTGCCTGAAACAACAATCCAATGCTCTGCACGATTATAGTGTATCTGAGTCGCTGTCTTTTCTCCTGGCTTCACCGTCACGCGCTTTACGTGAAAACGTTCGCCATCTGCAATCGCGTCATGGCTTCCCCACGGTCGATATACTTCGCGATGCTGTAGATGTTCAGTACGTTTAGCCTTTTTAAGCTGGGACACAATTCCCTTAACATCCTGTACACGCTCTTTGTCTGCAACCAAAACTGCATCTTTGGTTTCCACTATTACCAAGTTCTCAACCCCGACAGCAGCTACCAGCTTATGCTGTGAATAAATCAGGCTATCTTCTGTATCTTCGAGTAACACATCTCCCCGGAGTGCATTTCCCTTAGCATCTTTTGCATTTACTTCCCATAAAGCTGACCAGGAGCCAACATCGCTCCAGCTAGCATCCATTGGGACAACGACCGCCTGCGAGGTTTTTTCCATGACGGCATAATCTATTGAATCATCAGGACAAGACTCAAATTCAGTTTCACCGATTCGAATAAATTCCAGATCGCTACGGGCGCCATCCATTGCTCGCTGGCATGCAGATAATATATCTGGACGATGCTCAGCTAATTCTTCCAAATAACGAGAGGCTTTGAACAAAAACATGCCGCTATTCCACAGGTAATCATCTGAAGCAACGTATTCCTTTGCGCGTTTTAAATTCGGCTTTTCTACAAATTTTTCAACTTTTGCTGCTGTATTATCTAGAGTCTTGCCTTTTTTAATATACCCGTAACCTGTTTCTGGTGAAGATGGTACAATACCAAAGGTTACCAGTTTTCCCAATTCTGCATGTGCAATAGCACTGTTTACAGAATTAATAAACGCGTCTTCATTTTGAATAACATGGTCCGCAGCCAAGACCAAAAGCATTGGGTCTTCACCATGCTTTACGGCATACAACGCCGCTAAGGCGATAGCCGGAGCAGTGTTTCTCCCTTTTGGCTCTAGAATAATGCCTCCATGCTCCATAGACTTCTGGCGCAATTGTTCTGCAACAATAAAACGATGCTCTTCATTACATATAAATAGTGGCGCTGTGTGCTTCAGTTTATCTAGTCTACCAACCGTTTCCTGCAGCATGGTTTTATTACTGGTAAGGGACAAAAACTGCTTAGGATATAGGGTCCTGGACAAAGGCCACAAACGGCTTCCCGAACCACCGGCCATTATTACGGGTAATATCATTTTACTTGTGTCCGTTAATAAAATACTGTTTCGTATACTTGTGCACCTCAGGGGATGCAAGTAACTCTTCAATGGAAAACCATTTGTATTCCGAATGTTGCTCTTTTGGAAGAACATTTAACTCCATATTCAGAGCCAACTCATAACCAAGAACAATATAATGAGTGGAAAAAGGTTCATCAAATACATTGTCCTGATAGAAGTGCTCAAAAGTCCCAAAACTCCTGGCATCACTAAACTGTGCCTGAACCCCTAATTCATTAAGCACTAATCGTGTGTAAGCATCTTCGATCGACTCATTCTTGCAGATACGACCTCCCGGTACAAACCAAAATCCCTGTGCAGGCTTATTCAGACGCTTGCCAAGTAAAACCTGACCGCTTAGGTTTTGAATAATAAGATCAATTGATACGAGTGGTGTACTTTGAATAATGGTTTTAAATGTTTCTTTTTCAATATACATAATGTTTAAAGGCACGCTTTAACAGCATGCCTTTATTGTATTAACCATTCAGAGTTGAGTTGATTAACTCTGCCACTTCCTGTAACTCTTTTTCGATACCGTAGTGGTGGTTACCAATAAACAAGCCACAATCTGTAATGTTGTCGCCATTTGCTAACTCACCATGTACCTCGTAGTCAAAGTACTTCACGACATCGTTGCGTACAAAGTTACCCGCCACAATCGGACGACAATCCACACCATGCTCGGTCAGCGCTTTCACCAGTTCATCACGTTTCACCTTGCCATTCTTGACTATAAGCGCAAAACCGAACCAGCTGCTTTCACCTACTTCTTTCTGAACCTCTAAACCTTCGATGTCTGTAAACACTTTCTGGAAAGTCACGGCATTGTCACGTCGACCTTTCACTATCTCAGGTAACTTTTTAAGCTGCTCAATACCTAGAGCACCCGACATGTCTAAAGGACGCAGGTTATAACCTGGCAATACAAAACGGAAAGACTCTTCGAATGGGTTGTCACTCTTAGTGCAAACCAGGTTTTCTTCCGGCAGGTTACGAGTCCAGCCATGCGAGCGAATTGACAACATGATGTGATAAAGCTCTTCGTCATCCGTTACCGCCATACCACCTTCCATTGTTGAAATGTGGTGGCTAAAGAACGAACTGTAAGTGCCAATCAGGCCAAACGTACCCGCTTGTTTTCCATCAAGCGTCGCCCCCAAAGACTCACAGTTATCTTCCAACAGAACAATATCACGGCCTTCAATCATGCGGTTCAGCTCATGATAGTTAACAGGATTGCCCAGTAGGTTTACCGCAAAAATCGCGCGGGTTTTCTCTGTGATCGCAGTTTCCAGCTGAGCAAGGTCCAAATTGAGCGTCTCTTTGTCTATATCGACAAATTTCAGCTTCAGCCCATACTGATGCAGTGGGTAGTAAGTCGTTGACCAAGACACTGCCGGAACAATCACTTCATCTCCCGGCTTTAATGCCTGCTGTTTGCGATAGAACATCGCCGCCACAGCCAGCAGGTTAGCCGATGAACCTGAGTTAACCATTACACAGTATTTGCTGCCAACATAGTCCGCAAACTCTTTCTCAAACAGGGATACGTATTTTCCCATACTGAACATGCCACTGTTGATAACTGTCTGCAGTGCCTGATATTCGTTTTCATCCCATGTAGTTGTCGCTAAAGGAAGCATCACAACACCTCTTTTAAATAAAATTCATATGTCTTCCTGATCCCTTCTTCCAGAGATGTCTTCGGAGACCAACCTAATTGCGTTTGCTTGGAAATATCAACCAGTTTTTGCTTCATCCCTGCCGGTTTAGACAAATCATGAACAAAACGACCTTCGTATCTGACCGCTTTTGCAATGGCTTCGTAAAACTCATTAATGGAGTAATCCGTACCCAGACCGACATTAATGTTCGACGGTACCTCGCTGAATTTATCCAGAGAGAACAAGATAAAAGCCGCCAGGTCCTCAGCAAACATAAATTCTCGTCTAGCAAGGCCATCGCCCCAGATATCAACCGTTTCACAACCATCACGCACCGCCGTATCCAGCTTGCGGATCACCGCTGGGATCATATGGGATTTTTTCGGGTCAAATTTATCCCAGTATCCATATAAGTTACAAGGAATATATGTCTTGTATTCCACACCATATTGCGAGGACAGATAATCTGCCAAACGGGCAACCGCGACTTTGGCAACAGCATACCCTTCATTGGTCGGCTCAAGTTCCCCTGTCAGGATTTGCTCTTCCTTCAGTGGGTTTTCTGCAAAACGTGGGTACATACAGGAGCTGCCTAGGTTAATCAGCTTTTTAATACCTGCTGCGTATGCCGCCTGAATCACACTCATCCCCATCTGCAGGTTCTGGAAACAGAAATCGTAAGGAGCCGCAATGTTTGCCTGAATGCCCCCAACTAAGCCCGCACAATGTATGACAATGTCCGGCTGCAATTCAGATAGATAGTTCTGCACCGCTGACATGGAAGATAAGTCAAGCTCATTACGACCAGGCGCGTATACTTGGTACCCTTTTTGTTCGGCTAGAGCAGAAATATTCCGCCCAACCATTCCGGTACCACCAGTTAGAAAAATCTTCATCCTTAGCTCTCTTTAGAGATTGCAACGTCAAAGCCATTCGCTTTCAGCAAGGCGTGCTGCTTCGCCTTATTGATGTCTGAAGCCACCATTTCTGCACACATTTCTTCTACAGAAATTTCTGGTACCCAGCCCAGTTTTTCTTTGGCTTTTGATGGGTCACCCAGCAACGTTTCTACCTCCGCCGGACGGAAGTATTTCGGGTTAACGCGAACAATTACATCCCCTACCTTCACAGCCGGCGCCTTCTCTGCATCCACTGCAACCACTGTAGCGATCTCATTCTCTTCTTCACCTGAAAACTCAAGCTCAATACCCGCTTCTTTGGCTGACATGCGCACAAATTCACGTACTGAAATCTGTTTGCCCGTCGCAATAACAAAATCTTCAGCCTGCTCTTGCTGCAGCATCATCCACTGCATGCGAACATAATCTTTGGCATGCCCCCAGTCACGCAACGCATCCATGTTGCCCAAATGCAGGCAAACTTCCAGCCCCTGAGAAATGTTCGCAATCACTCGAGTGATTTTACGGGTCACGAAAGTTTCACCACGACGAGGCGATTCATGGTTAAACAAAATACCGTTACATGCGTAGATACCATAAGATTCACGGTAGTTTACTGTGATCCAATAAGCGTACATCTTAGCTACAGCATATGGAGAGCGCGGATGGAATGGCGTGGTCTCGCGTTGAGGGATTTCCTGAACCTCACCGTAGAGCTCAGAAGTCGATGCCTGATAAAAACGTGTTTTTTTCTCCAGACCATTAATGCGGATCGCTTCAAGCAGGCGAATCGTACCTAAAGCGTCAACATCTGCTGTATATTCAGGAGACTCAAAAGAAACCGCTACATGAGACATGGCACCAAGGTTATAAATTTCATCCGGCTGGATCTCTTTGACCAAGCGGATAAGGTTAGACGAATCCGTCAAATCGCCATAATGCAGGTTAACATTATCGCTATTATTTACCACAGAATCGATGCGATCTGTATTAAAAGAAGAAGCTCGGCGGATGAGCCCATGAACTTCATATCCTTTATCTAAAAGAAATTCAGCTAAATAAGAGCCATCTTGACCCGTAATACCTGTGATTAATGCTTTTTTCATAGAGCAACTTCTCAACAATAATTAAATTTCTAATGTCTTATCTCAAAAACTCATAAAATCTGAGATACCCATATTTTAAATCACGGAAACCACATGAACTTCACCGTCATTCAATGCTTCCGAGAACCTTACTCTGGTAATTATCATCCAACACGCGCTACATTCGCTTACATTGAATTTCACCCTTAAAGGTTGTTTCTTTCTTCAATAGGTTCAAACATAGTTGCCTAAACCTTGCAAAACCTTCTGCTCGATCATTCGTTCTTATTCGCGACGCATCTTCTTTAAATGCGGTGTCCAATGATCAATGCATTGACTCTACTCCTAAATGTGAATGGGTCGCTTTCAACAATGTATTACCATCTAAATCTTTTGAACTAATGTAGTAACGAATACTCACATCTTGCTCAGTCGCGACTTCGCTTTCTTGTCTTATTGACGCAGCAATACTCATCGATATCGACTCTGACTACTCAGATTCGATATCATCTAGAATAGACAGTTCTTTATTCACCAGAACAATTCTTGTTTCTTATCTACCGTGACTTTTTTCTTGATTGATGTTGAAGCAAATCAACATCAAAACTCAGGCCATGAAAAACCTGAGACAAAATTGGTTTTGATTGAGACACGAAAAAAGGCCGTAAAGGGCTTGTGTTACCAGGGATAGCGAGGGATTGACGTATTTCCTGCCAATAGGTTGGGCTATTAGTCAGGTAAATTAAAGGCGCTGAATTCAGCACCTTTTCCTTTTTTAACTAATAGCGATATACACGGAAAAATCATGAACATTCCCGTCAATAAAGGCTTCTCAGAACCTTAAAAAGGTACTCAGAATCCATCGCACACATCGCTCTTTTGTGTTTAATACTCGCTTTTAAGCTCGTTTCACTTTTCAGCATGTTTAAGCACATCTGTCTGATCCTTGCGAAGTTCTCTGCACTTTCCTCTGCTCGTTTTCGGCTGGCATCTTCACCAAAAGCGGTATCTAGCGTCCAGTGCATCGATTCAACCAACCAATGTGAACGCGTGGCATTTAACAATTCTTTAGCACTTAGGCTTTTCGAGCTGATATAGTATCTTACTGAAAATTCCGACTCTTTCGCCGCTGCTTCTTCTTGTCTAATCGAAACCACGATACCCATTGTTTTCAGCTCTGGCCAATCAAATTCTAAGTCGCCTAAAACACTCAAATCTGTGTTTGTTAATGCCAACCTAGTCTCTTCTCTGCCTCGCGATTTTTCTTGCGTGCTGTAAGAATCACCATCGTGTTTTTGCAACATACTCATATCGAAATAGTTGTCGAACGCTTGCTCCAAACGACCTTGATTGCCTTTTACTGCTAGTAAGTAATCAGCGTTCTTATTTAGCACTTTTTGAGCAATTTTCTTTTGGCATCCCATTGCATCAATGGTCACTAAACAACCTGATATATCAAGTAGTTCCAGCAATTCGGGGATCGCGGTTATCTCATTGCTTTTCTCGTATACTTTATGTTGTCCGAGACTCAAACCATTTTCAGTCGCAAAAGCGTTGACCATATGAATGGCGCCAAGTCCGCGAGAGTCATCATAAGAGCCCCTAACGGTTTTACCGTCAATGGCGACCACTTCACCTTTGGTTAACTCGCAGCAATCCTTCATCCATTCAATAAAACACTTTTGTAGGCGAGTCGCATTTATCATTCCCATCGCTCTGGCTATCGTCGACGTAGAAGGTACGCCATGACAAAAATCACCAAATCGCTTCAAGAAATCTAAACGAGCCTCACCGTATAAGTGAATCGCTTTCCAATCGTCTTGACCAGAAAGCACGGCACAAATTGTTAACAAGATGATATCAGTTAACTTGTGCTCGACTTTGCCTGGTTGTCGGTAATCTGGGATGACATCGAAATGCATAAATGGGTGCTGGTTACTCATCGTTGGACCTCCAATTTATCTATGGAGGTATTAGAAAACACTGAAAATGATCTACAAATCGATCATCGGCTAATTGATTGTTATGTGATGGTACTAACTAATGAATTTCAAAAACTGAGAACTCACTAGACCATAAACCCTTTAAACATGGGCATGTACATGAATTTTCCCTGTAGCGATATACCTTATTTATTCGATTCGTAACTGTAGTTGTAATACCCATAGTTACCGCCGTAATAACTGCTCGCTTTGCGCACTACAGCATTAAGAATAAAGCCTTTCACTTCAATGCCGTTCTGTTCGAAGCGCTGTTTGGTCACTTCAATTTCTTTCACCGCATTCTGGCCAAAACGACCAACAAGTAGTGTCGTTCCCGCATGGGCACCGACAATGGCCGGATCGGTCACTGCAAGAATTGGTGGGGTATCGACAATAACAAGTTCATAGTTTTCAGATGCCCATTCCATCAGCGCCTTAAAGCGCGGGTGCATTAACAGCTCTGAGGGGTTCGGTGGCACGGCACCACGTCCAATATAATGTAAATTCTCGACACCAGGCTCTTTAATCAGTGTTTCAATATTTTCCTGGCCGCTTAAGTAAGCTGACAAACCTGGGGTATGGGTGACCGCCATCTGGCGTTCCATCTGTCCCTTACGCATATCTGCATCGATTATCAGTACTCGCTGGCCTGCTTTCGCGATCACAGCCGCCATGTTGGCCGAGATAAACGACTTACCAATACCCGGACTTGGCCCGGAAATCATCACGATGTTATTTTTGGCTTCCATCATCGCAAAGTGGAGGCTGGTACGCAGGCTACGCAAAGCTTCAATCGATAAATCTGCCGGGTTAGATACCGCCAGCAATGTCTCCTGTACAGACAGCTGTTTCTTACTTTTTTGCTTTTTCTCCAGCTCAATCTGCCAGTCAGACATGGGTACACTGGCATAAACCGGCAAACCAATGGCTTCAATTTCATCCGGACTTTCGACACCACGGTGGAAAGCCGCACGCAGCAGCGCTATCGCCACCGCCAGCATGCCCCCCAGCAACGTCGCCAACACCACAATCAGCGGTTTCTTTGGTTTAACCGCACGTGTATACGATTTAGCCGAATCAAGAATACGGACATTCCCAACCGTACTGGCTTTAACAATGTTAAGCTCTTGTACTTTATTAAGCAGCTGCACATAGATCTGCTGGTTAACTTCTACATCACGCGTCATACGTAGTACTTCACGCTGGGTCTTCGGCAACTTCTGCACCTGACGGTTTAAGCGCTCACGCTCGCTCAATAAGGTTTTGCGCTTATCAAGCAGAGAAATATACGCCGGGTGCTCTTTGGTAAAACGCTGAGAAATTTCACTTTCTTTGAACGTCAGCTCATTCAATTGAGCTTCCAGACTCACCATCACCTCAAGGGTAGATTTTGCTTCTAAGCCTAGATCAATAGAATCATTTTCCTGACGATAACGGTTCAGCGTGTCTTCCGAGGCGGTTAACTCGGTTTTAATGTCCGGCAAATGGGTACGTAAAAACGCCAGGCTGTTTTCTGCTTCTGCCGAGTTGCGCTCAACATTTTGCAGGAAGTAATACTGGCTGATGTCGTTAAGGATTCGCTCAATATCGGCACGGTTTTCACCGGTTAGCGACAACTGCAAGATACCGGTTTGCTTGCCGCGCTCACTAACTGCCAGATTCTGCTGCAGCTCCTGAATCGCATCTAAGCGAGAGCGCTTTGAAATAGTGAAGCTTGCACCGTCCTCGGCTTTTAGCAACGAGACAAACAGGCGGTAATCACCTTGCAAAGCTAACTCACCGGCTTTGCCGCTCAGCACTTCACGTTCATCTTTATCAGTCAGAACATAGTTGCCGGTATCACTATCAGTCACCGTCAGGGTATACACGGGCTGGCTAACATAGTCAGGTACTTCAAACCGACCAATATCGATATCGGCTTGCTCACCCTGAAGTCGCGCGAGTCCTTTGCCTACAACAGGCAAGTAATTTGGGGTTACTACCGTCGTCAGGTTTAGCTTATCAACGGTTTTGCCTATTACCATGCGAGATTTGATGATTTCAATTTCAGTGGTCGCTGATGACTCACTGCCAAACATTTCTCCCATATCACCCAGGGCTGGCATGCCGCTGCTTTTTTGCTCAACCTGAATTAAGGCGTCGGCTTTATAAATAGGTGTGGCAAGCAAAGCGTATGCAACACCGACTACAGCAAAAATAAAGGTAATTAAAATGATGTTCCAGCGGTTATCGATCAGGATGCCAAACAGCTTACCCAGATCGATTTCGTCAGCATTACTTTTTGCGACTGTTGTGTTTAATTGGTTTGGATTCATGGTCATAGTTATTTAACAGTTTCTAGTTTTGAGTGGCGAGTTTCTAGTTTCTAGTTTCTAGTACTCTTTCACATAAATTATGAATAGTTGAAGCACCTAAACATGTCATCCCGGAATCGAGGAACGAGATATCCGGGATCCAGTTCTAACCGTGTGCGCCTTAGATTCCGTATAAGTTCGTTCCTCACTTTACGGAATGACGAAGTGTGGTGACTGAAATCATCCAAACTTCTGTTATGAAGTACTAGTTTCTAGTCGTCTTTCTCTCGATACTCGTTTCTAGCTACTCGTATCTCCTACCTTTACTACAACTTCTTCGCCCATGCATCAGCCGCTTGTTCAATCAATCCGTATGCATGATCGAACGCTTCTTTGCTCTGGCGGTATGGATCGGGGATGTCTTTCTGACCGATCCATTGGCCGAATAGCATGGTTTTGCCACGGGCTTCAGGGGCGATGTTGGTGACCGCTTCAATGTGGCCTTTTTCCATAACTAAAATCAGATCATAGTCGCGGCACAAGTCACTGTTTAGCTGTTGCGCTACGTGGCCTTCGAGGCTAACCCCATGTTCTGATGCCACCATTGATGCCATCTTATCTGCAGGTTTGCCGACTAAGGCACCAACACCGGCAGAAGCAATTTCTTTGTTAGGTAGAGCTTTTTTTAACAAATATTCGCCTGACGGAGAGCGGCAAATGTTGCCGACGCAGACGACGAGAATCTTATTGAACATGGTTTCACCAGTGTCGAGGTTCGAGGGGAGAGTTTCGAGTATATCAGTTACGAGTTTCGAGTTACTAGGTTCTCGCTACTCGCTACTCAGAACTATAACTCATACTCTCCGCAATCTTCTTTAATTTGTGATGAGCGGTACTTTATCAGCCCACCGATCATCCGACTAACTTCTATTGATTCATTAATCAATGCATCAGCTCGTTGCTCAGGGATGTAGTTAAGATCTCTTGCCAGCATTAACTGTGTTAATAACTCACCACAAGATCCCTTTGCGAAGTATAGAAAGCGAATATTATCTTTAGCCGTTTGACGTTCTGCACCTTCCGCGATATTAGACGGAACAGAAACCGATGAACGCGAGATCTGATCTTTTAAGCCATAGTCTTTGCAAGATTTCACTTCTTTACAAACACTCAAAGCCAACTGATAGCTTCTCTGCCAAACATCTAACTTTCTGAAATGCATGTTCATCCATGAAAGATAACAGATACGAGTGGCGAGTTTCTAGGTTCTAGAAACTCGTACCTAGAATACTCGCGACTAACATACTCGCCCCTAGATACTCGCTACTCGCTACTGGAATAGAAACTTCGTTTCTATGGCCAATTACGAACCCGTAACACACCTTCAGTCAATTCATTAAAGCCTGTGATTGTTGGTAATAGCTGACGGACTACACGATTCCAGCGCGTGATAGGCGCTGCGGTGACGTAAACAATATCGTATGGCTGAAGTTCGAACTCGGTGCCAATGACTAAGGCAGCGGCATCTTTGATGTTCAGCTGGTAGATGTCGGCAATGGTATCTGATTGGCTGTCGGTTTGATTTCCTGACAAAGCATGATTTCGGCTACCGCGGATCACGAATATGCCGGTTGCATCAGCGTCCAGTTCATTGATACCGCCAACGTTGCTTAACGCTTCCGTCAGGCTCATACCGGCGCGATCGATTTTGAGCAGTTTTGGCTCCTTCACTTCCCCCATAACAAACACTTTTTGGGCATCGTTACGTGGTACGTGAACAATATCACCCTGGCGAAGCAGTCGGTTTTGGGTTAAATCACCGCGCTGCATTAAGGCGTGTAACGAAATGTTTTGCTCTTCACCGTTGCGGGTCAGTGTCACATTACGCCAGTCAGCATCTACAGCTAGGCCACCAGCGCGGTTTACGGCATCTAATAATGTAAGCGGTACATTGGTGATGGGCTGCTGGCCTGGCTTATTGACTTCGCCGGTGATGTAGGTTTTTTGTGCTCTGAACGAGGCAACATTAACATCCACTTGCGGGCTTTCAATGTAAGCCGCTAAACGCTTCGTCATTTCAGTTCGAATTTCGGTAACCGTTTGACCTTCTACTTTGACCAAACCGATATAGGGGTAAAAAATAGTACCGTCGGCATGAACCCAGTTACCTGACTCACTGGAGCTGCGATAAGAGCCGGCAGGAATCGTCAATTCAGGGTGATCCCATATGGTGACGTTTAAGATATCGCCCGGCCCGACACGGTATTGATAACGTGCAATTTCCGCATCCAGGCCTGCATTGGTTTTCGAATAGGTTCGTGGCGCTTTAAACTGCGATACCGCATCAGCCGTTAACGAATAGACATTTACCCGCTCTGAAATATCAGAGTCTTGCTCTTCGTTAGTGGTAATAACGTTTTTATTGTCCAGACTTAAATGCGAACCGGGTAGCGTGCAGCCTACCAGCATGACGGATGCCATAGCAGTAATAAGAAACTTCTTAGTAAAATCCATGTTTTTTTAACGTTTTAAATTGGGATGAGAAGGAAAGCCAGTGAATAGTGGCGAGTGGCGAGTAGCGAGTAGCGAAAAACCAGAACAGAGAAACCTAGGCTCTCAACACTCGGGCCTCGATTCTCGAGCCTCATTCAGACATGCTACCGCCCTTGGGTTTCAGCCCCCAATGCGCTTTCAATGTCATCTGTAAATTGTGGTTGTTTCATAGACAGAGAATAAAGTCCTACTCTCTGTCTTAAAATTAGCTGTGGGATAGTACAAAAATTTGACGAATAAATAAACCCATTCGCGCCCTTTATAATACGATTGCATATAAGTTGTTCATCGTCGTCTTATTCAAAATAAGCACACACATAGTAAGCACATGATCGCCATTATATTGACGCATAAAAGGGAGCTAGTATTCATAAAAAGTACATCCTCCACTCATTTTCAACGCTTTCTCCCAAATTTAGAAGAATTCATGTCATATCCAGAAGACTCATTGCTATTAAATCGATATCAAAATATTATAAATAAGAGGGTTTACCTTCTTTTTTACATATCTATACAAGAATAAGGGAATAGGATGAAGAAAACGGCAATTGCTCTAGTGGCAGCTCTTACTATGGCTAGCTCTGCGTTCGCGGCAACCGAAACTGGTACAGCTGCAGCAACTACAGGTTCTACAACTTCAGCAACTACTGCTGGTGCAACAACAGCAGCAACATCAACTGGTGCTGCAGCTGGTACGGCAGGTGCAACCGCTGCCGCAGCGGGTGGTATTACGGCAACTGCAGTCGCAGTTGGTGCAGCTGCAGCTGTAGCCGCTGTTGCTGTCGCTGACTCGTCAGACAACGGCACAGCAACTACTACTTCAGTTTCAGCTCAAGGTTAATCTTTTTGTTGTAAACAGACACGAGGTTCGAGGCATTAGTGCCTTGAACCTCGATTTTAGTGCCTTATATCTTGATTTTAAAACCTTGACCCTCGGAATTCAGATGCGCCTGCATAAAAAAACAATCACGTTGCTCTCAAGCCTTTTGCTGGCAATGGGGTTAACGGGATGCAGCCAAAAATTTAATGATGTCAACGACACAGTACAACTTGCACTATTCGGTGAAAATGATACCCAGATCAGTGCTGATGACGTAGAACAACTGCCTTATGCCAGCATTTATGCTCAAATAGATGACGGCCCACGGGCTTTTATGGTGTTGGCTTTTGCCGAAGCACCTTTTGAAATAACGCCGAGCCTGATTTCGAAAGAACAAACGTCGAAAGAAAAAGCCGCACAAAAAATGGCTTTTCAAGGAACAACAGCACAGCCCGTGACAGAGCTTAAATGGCTGTCTGCCGATCACGGAATGCTGGTGACAGCAAGCGGACGACTGGTCAAAACGCATAATCTGCCGATGGGCAATCTCGTTGCCAGTCAGAGTCAGGAACCTGATCCCGTGGCATTGGGCCTGCATTTACCCTCTACGCCTAGAACATGGCAACGAACACTTGACTGGCAGCCCGGATACCATTTGGGTTATACCCTCAATTCTCAATTTGAACAGGTCGCCTCTGAAGTCGTGATGAACAATGAAAAACCTGTTGAAGTGCTGCATTTTGTTGAAAAGGTCTCTGTTAATAGCTTAGATATACGCTATCAGAATGATTTCTGGGTTCATCCAACGACTGGCAAGGTATTACAAAGCCGACAAAAAATAGCCCCTGACCTGCCGTATGTTGAGATCTCTTTACTGAAGCCCTACTCATAAATGGAATCATGATGAAAACGCTTTCACCTTTTTATTGTGTTTTGCTAAGTGCCCTGTTTATCGTTCAGGCTCAGGCAAAACCGCAAACATCTCCGGCAGCATCGACCTCAGTGTCTGTAGCAACATCGGTTAATGATGATCACGTTATTCAGCTGACTTATTCATCTCCCGTCCGGTTAGACCAAGTATTGAACGATGGCCTGAACCATATAAAAACGTTACCAAGTCAGCGTGTTCATGCCTCACCTCAAGCTGTTTTCTGGACCGGTGCTGCGTTATACGACCAGCAACAAGCAAAACAGATGCAGCAACAAAAACAACAGTTGCTCAGTCAGCTTGAGCGATTGGCTCAGGCGTGGCAAGACGATAGAGAACAAGTTTCTGCGGTAAACGCCCTGAAAGAATCCCTTACGAAGCTAAAGCTAGCCCATCGGATCATGCAGCCGTTAGATCCCGATCTGGTGCGAATGCAGCCGTCACTCAACCCGTTGCTCAATGGTGAATATCAGTTGATTTTACCCGCACGACCAACCTCCATATTGGTGCTTGGCGCGGTGAAGCAGAGCAAAAATATTTTATGGCAAGAGCGCAGCGATGCGGCGTTTTATTTAGATCAGGCGCAACCGACATCGGATGCCGATAATAGTAATGTCTGGGTGGTTCAGCCAGACGGTGTCACAAAACAACACTCAATTGCTTACTGGAATCACAAACATCAGGATATCGCCCCAGGCGCCATTATCTATATGGGCTTTGACTCCCTGCCGTCTGATTTTACGACCTTAAACCAGGATATTGTTAATTTGCTAAGGAATCGGGCGCTGTAATGGATACTCGTTTAACTTCTTCATTGACATCATGTCGCTCATTTTTTTCACTATCGGCAATCGCCTTAGCGCTATTACCCGTTTTTCATGCTCAGGCAGACAGTTTCAGTTACCCGGAATTTCAACCGTCGCAATCCGATTTCGGCGGGGTTGGCTTAATGCAAATGCCTACCGGACGAATGGCCCGTGAAGGGGAATTAAATGTCGCCGGAACCTTCAATGATGAATACCAGCACTATACGGTATCACTGCAATTATTGCCGTGGCTGGAAACCACCATTCGCTACACCTTAGTGCAAGATCTGCTCTACAGCGGCGATGAAAGTTTTAGTAGTGATACCAAATACACCGACAAAGGCATCGATTTTAAAGTTCGCCTGCTAGAAGAGAGCTACTGGTTACCCGAAACCTCGCTTGGTGTACGTGACTTTGGCGGTACCGGCTTGTTTGATGGTGAATTCATCGCTGCCAGTAAGCATATTGGCCCGTTGGATTTTACCGTTGGCGTGGGTTGGGGCTATATCGGTAATAGCGCTAATTTAACGGGTGATAAATCCGTTAGCGAAGACTGTAACCGAAATACGGAGTACAAAGGCAAAGGCGGCAGTGTCGATTTTGATCGCTGGTTTACCGGTTGTTCGGCGGTATTTGGTGGCGTGGAGTACCAGACACCGTGGCACCCCCTGCGCCTGAAAGTCGAATACGATGCCAATGATTATACCAGTGATTTCCCGGTTACCCGTGGTGCTGTGGATATGTCACAGGACAGCAAATTCAACTATGGGGTGTTATACCGTTTAGGTAAATGGGGCGATCTGCGCGCCAGCTATGAGCGCGGCAATACCTGGACCCTGGGCTTTAACCTCAATACTAACTTCAACGATCTGAAAGCGACCTGGCAAGACGAAGCGACACCGGCCTACCGCCCGAAAGATGGCAACGGTGATATCAGTGATGCTGAATGGCAAGTAATGGCCAATGAATTACATCGTATTGCCGGTTATAAAGATCCAACCATTTATGCCGATGACAAAACCGTTACCGTGGTGGCATCGCAAACCAAATATCGCGATCGCACCCAAGCCCATGAACGCGCTGCCACAATTATTGCCAATCATGGCCCAGCCGTGGCTGAATATCGCCTGATTGAAACGGCGAATCATCAGCCGACCACAGAAACCAGGATTGATGCTGAGCAGTTCGCTAAGGTTGCTAACCATACTTACATCGGGGCTGACATAAAAGACAGTACCACCGTTGTCAACCCGACCGTTCCTCAAGGTCAGCGTATTGCAGAACCGGATTCCAACTGGGATTTCAGTGTCTCGCCGACTTTGCAGCAATCGTTCGGCGGTTCCGAAAACTTCTATATGTTTAATATCGGGATCAATGGCGGTGCCAGCTATCGGCTTGGCAACCATGTTGAAGTCGGCGGTTCGGTCTATCTCAACCTGTACGATAACTACGACAAGTTCTTATACGAAGTGCCGCCTGATGGTACGGATCTGAAGCGTGTTCGTACCTTAGTTCGCCAGTATATCAATGATAATCCACTGCGAATGAATAACCTTCAGCTGACCTGGATGGATAACGTTGCGGATAACTGGTATGCCCAGGCATATGGCGGTTATCTGGAAATGATGTTCGGGGGTGTCGGCAGTGAGATCCTCTATCGTCCGCTTGGCAGCAACTGGGCATTTGGTATCGATGCCAACTATGTCATTCAGCGTGACCCGGATTCGCAGTTTGGTTTCTTTACCGAAGAAGAACAGTTTGACCCACTCACCGGCCGCAATTACCGGGTGCAAACGGGCGCAATGACGGGCCATGCAACGGTGTACTACCAACCACAATGGGAATGGTTGCCGAACACATTGTTCAGAGTCAGCGCCGGTCAGTACCTGACCGAAGACAGAGGCTTTACGGTCGACTTTTCGAAGCAGTTTGACAGTGGTGTGATTGCAGGGGCATTTGCGGCAATCACCGACCTGACAGCGGAAGAGTTTGGTGAAGGCAGCTATAACAAAGGGTTCTACATTTCGATCCCGTTCGACATTATGACGGTGAAACCAAGCAATAACCGGGCAACGATTTCATGGTTACCACTGAGCCGTGATGGCGGCCAGATGCTGAACCGTAAGTACCAGTTGTATAGCGTGACGGATGCGAGAGCACCGTGGTATGGAAGAGCGGCAAATAATTGACAGACAGGGGCGAGAAACGAGTGTCGAGAGGCTAGTTTTTAGGGACTCAGTATGGGTCCTGGGGTCCTGGGCAACGTGCGATTGACTCACATGGATATCAATCAAATTTACAGCACAACTTCTTCGCTTTTCCCATAGAACCTCAGGGCCATAGGGCCGTTTTTCCCGCTCTTCCTAGCTACTCGCTTCTAGAAACTCGAAACTAGATCTCCATAGAGCCTCAGGACCATAGAACCGCTCTTACCGCCCCTCCTAGCCACTCGTTTCTAGAAACTCACTTCTATTATTTTATTTATCGTACTAAATATCGTGATTATCTACGTAAAAATAAAAAAACGTTACAGACAAATGTCATATTTGCACTAGAATAAATTGTTGGTTAAAAAAATAAGAACGATTATTAAATAAGTATCATATATACATTTGTAGTATTTTGTAGACGAGACTATACATCATGTTCAGAACATACGCCCATTTTTCAGTGAGCCACCCATACCTACACAAGGCTAACTTACTGATATTATTTGCAATATTTGCACTCAGCTGTTACCAATTATTAGCCAATGAAAATATAGTATATGCTGCAGGTTTTTTATTTGTGATTATTCCAATCTTTATCTTTGCTAAATCTTCTGACTATAAACGCAAATATTTAAGCGCAGACAAATAAACAACGAAAATAATAAAATCAGTCAATATATATAAAAAGAGCGCCATTTTCATGGCGCTCTTTTTATATATATTCTCGCTAGTTAAAACAATTCTTATACACCCTGCTGCAGTTGAGACCACATCTCTTTCACTATCAATTGATCGACTGGATTCAGCTCTGACTGCGCTTTAGTCAGGCTAGCATCAACAGCCTGGTTCATCGCTTCTACCGAGCTGACACCTTCCATCTCACAATTCGCTGCTGACAGTGAAATGTGGCCGCGCAGGTAGCCACCAGCAAATAGCTCATCGTCTGATGCCGTTTCTACCATCTGATCGATCAGGGTTAATAGCTTCTCTTCGTATTGCTGGATCATGGCTTTTCTCTTTATTAAAATTGTAGGACCTAGGTTCGAGTTCCTAGGTTCGAGGTTCGAGTTCCGAGGTTCTAGGTTCTAGATACTTATTACTCGAGTCTCGCCCCTAAATACTCGAGTCTCGCCCCTAAATACTCGAGTCTCGCCCCTAAATACTCGAGTCTCGCCCCTAAATACTCGAGTCTCGCCCCTAAATACTCGAATCTCGCCCCTAAATACTCGAGTCTCGCCTCTATATCCGAGAGTCTGGCTCGCAATTGCCGCTCAGATTATCACAGCTGACCTGAAATCGAAAACCACAGCTGGCAGAGAGGATTCACTCGATCGCTTGCGGTTTAATTTCGACTTTTTCAAATTCTGGTTCGAAGAACGAGATACGAGATACGAGATACGAGATACGAGATACGAGATACGAGTATCTAAACGCATAAAATTGAAACGGTCAATGTCCGTCTTCTCTGATTAACCCGATACTCACATTGAGAGATAACAAATTTAGGTACTGATTATATACGAGAAAAGGCTCATGGACGATTTTCTAGCACCACAAACACTCGCCTCTTGTTACTCGAAACTAGATCTCCATATAACCGCTCTTTCCTCCTTTTAACCATGAATATAATTAATGCATAACGATAATCTTTTCATTCGAATCAAACGTAAATCGCAAATACAATCTATCAATCCTTTGCATTCTTTATTTATCCTGAATATTTCTCATGCTATTAACAACACTTTATATAATTGGTATTACTGCCGAAGCCATGACGGGTGCGTTGGCTGCGGGTAAACGTCATATGGACTGGTTTGGGGTTATGCTGGTTGCCAGTGCGACTGCAATTGGTGGCGGTACGGTACGTGATGTCTTGCTGGGTCATTACCCTTTAGGCTGGGTGGCAAACCCTCAGTACCTCGTGATCACTTGCCTTGCAGGTCTGCTAACAACGGTTATTGCTAAATGGGTCGTTCGCTTCCATAAAGTTTTCATTATTCTTGATGCGATTGGCTTGATTGTCTTTAGTATCATCGGTTGCCGTATCGCAATGGACATGGGTCTGCCGGCGATCATCTGTATTGTCTCCGCGGTGGTCACTGGGATATTCGGCGGCCTGCTACGGGATCTTATCTGTCGCCAGCAACCCATGGTGCTACATAAAGAACTCTATGCATCGGTTGCTTTTATTGCTGGCGGCATGTACTACGGCATGATGTTTCTTGCCGTACCAGAAATGATCGCAACCATTTCCACTCTGGTGGTGGGATTTGTTGCCCGCATGGCTGCGGTACAATGGAGCTGGAGATTACCGGTGTTTAAGTTAGAAGAGACGAGTGACGAGAAGCGAGGAAAACAAGTGGCGAGAAACTAGGAAAACAAGTAGCGAGTAGCGAGAAACTAGAAATAAAAAAGTCACGAGTGACTGGGGACAAGATTCTAGAAACTCGCCCCTCGAATCTAGCTCCTAGCCCCTCGCCTTTAAATTATATCTTCGGCGTCTCTGTCACGACACCTGCATTCTGGCCGCGGTGGCGAAGCAGGTGATCCATCAAGGTGATCGCCAGCATTGCTTCTGCAATTGGCACCGCGCGGATCCCCACACATGGGTCGTGACGACCTTTGGTGATCACTTCTGCTGACTCGCCTTGCTTGGTGATTGTCTCGCCCGGTACGGTAATGCTCGATGTCGGCTTCAGCGCAATATGGGCAACAATATCCTGACCCGATGAAATCCCGCCTAAAATGCCACCTGCATGGTTGGTTTTAAACCCCTGCAAGGTCATTTCATCACGGTGCTGGCTGCCACGTTGCTCAACCACCTCAAAACCATCGCCAATTTCGACCCCCTTCACTGCATTGATGCTCATTAATGAGTGGGCAACATCAGCATCCAGACGGTCAAAAACGGGTTCGCCTAAACCAACCGGAACATTGCTGGCAACCACCGTCAGTTTTGCACCAATGGAATCGCCTTCTTTTTTCAGCTTACGGATCAGCTCGTCGAATGCATCGACTTTATCAGCGTCCGGACAGAAGAACGCATTCTGAGCGATCTGATCCCAATCGACTTTATCGATTTTCACATCGCCCATCTGCGACAGGTAAGCGCGTACTTCAATGCCATGCAGCTGCTTTAAGTATTTCTTTGCTACCGCACCGGCAGCGACACGCATCGCCGTTTCACGGGCAGAAGAGCGGCCACCGCCACGGTAATCACGTACCCCGTATTTCTGGTGGTAGGTATAATCGGCATGGCCCGGGCGAAACAGATCCTGGATGTTGGAATAGTCTGTTGAACGCTGGTCGGTATTTTCAATCAACAGGCCAATAGACGTACCTGTCGTCTGGCCTTCAAATACCCCGGAAAGGATTTTCACTTCATCCGCTTCACGACGCTGTGTCGTATACTTAGATGTTCCCGGACGACGACGATCAAGATCGTGCTGCATGTCTGCTTCGGTCAATGCCAGACCCGGAGGGCAGCCATCAATAATACAGCCTAATGCCAGACCATGGCTTTCACCAAAGGTGGTGACGCGAAATAGTTGTCCAATCGTATTGCCTGCCATTACTTCCTCTGTCTATTCGTCCGAATTTCATTATTCATTAATTTTGTCAGTCACTACATAGTGCAAATTCAGCAGACGGAATGCAAGAGGAGATAGAAACGAGTTTCGAGAAGAGAGATTAGAAAAGAAAGATCCGAGTTGAGAGTTTCGAGACGTGAGGTAAGAAGTAAGAAGTGAATGGAGCAACTATCCAATATCATGTATACATCTAGTATCGAGATACGAGATACGAGATACGAGATACGAGATATTCAGTACTCGATACTAGTACTTCATCAAAGAAGTTTTGACCAGTTCAGCAACCAAACATCGTCATTCCGTAAAGTGGGGAACGAACTTATACAGAATCTATGGCGCACACGGTTAGAGCTGGATCCCGGATATCTCGTTCCTCGATTCCGGGATGACATGTTTAGATGCTTCAACTATTGATAATTTATTTGAAAGAGTACTCAATACTCAGTACTCGATACTCAATACTAGATACTAATCTTCAGTTATACGCGCGGGCAAAGCGGCCTTCACCGCTGACTTGATATGCATTCGCATAAGCTGGCACAAATACCGACTCACCTTTACCAACCGTAACGCTTTCGCCATTTTCATGAGCCAGCGTCAGCGGCGCATCGACAGCAAACAAGATTTCGGCACTGGTATTGTGCAATGTCAGTGCTGAAGTAACGTTCTTATAGACACTGAATTTAAAGTCCGGAACGGGTATCGCGTAGTGTTCGCCACCTTCGCTCACTGTTGGTTCCATTAGCAGCGTATCGGCAGGTTTAGCGACAAATAAGGTATTCGCCACCAGCTCTTCGACATCCATGTGTTTGGGCGTTAGGCCGGCACGCAGCACGTTATCGGAGTTTGCCATGATTTCCAGCCCGGTACCTTTGATGTAGGCGTGCGGTGTACATGCATCAAGGAACATAGCTTCGCCCGGCTGCAAGGTCAGCACATTGAGCATCAGCGGAACAAACAAACCAATATCACCGGGGTATTGTTCGGCCAGATCGACGATAAGGGCAAATAGCGCGTCGTCATGCTGCTCATTGGCATAAGCCATCAGCGAGTTAACGGCCGTTTCTTTTATTTCACCGTCCAGTGACAACATCGCCTGGAAAAATGCACGCAGCCCGGCTTCGTTCTGCTCACCAGCCAGTGCCGAAACCAAACCATTTATTTGTGCAATATTTAACTGCTCGAACTGTGCCACGATATCAGCGATATCACGGAAACCGTTCATGGCCTGATAAGCCGTCAGTGCAAACACCAACTCCGGCTTGTGGTTAGGATCTTTGTAATTGCGGTGACCGGCATTATGAGCAATGCCCGCCTGCTCTTCTTGGGCAAAACCCACTTCTGCCTGCGCTTTACTTGGGTGCACCTGGATCGACAGGGCTTTTTCTGCCGCCAGCACTTTAAACAAGTACGGCAATTCACCGAACTGAATCTGAGTATCCGCCCCTAAAATGGCATCCGGGTTAGTCGCAATAAAATCCGACAGCAATGTCGGCTCATCTGCGACTTCAATTTCTGAACAACCATTAGAATGGGCGCCCATCCAGATCTCAGCTTGCGGCTTAGCCTGTGGGTTTTCGATACCAAACAGAGTCTGAATAGAAGTGACGCTGCCCCAGGCATAATCCTGTATTACGTTACGCATTTTAAAAAATACAGGGCCGACCAAATCTGTCATTTTCATTAAACCTTTTATCTTGGTGATAATAAAGACGAGTCTCGAGAAGCGAGATCCAAGGATTCCGCTTCTCGATTCTCGCCTCTAGATGCTTGCTTCTAAATCCTAGATCCCAGTACTCTTTCACATAAATTATGAATAGTGAAAGCGCCTAAACATGTCATCCCGGAATTGAAGAACGAGATATCCGGGATCCAGTTCTAACCGTGTGCGCCTTAGATTCCGTATAAGTTCGTTCCTCACTTTACGGAATGACGACATTTGGCAACGAACCTCGTCAAAACTTCTGTGATGAAGTACTAGATCATCGGTTCTCGATTCTAGGATCTCGCCTCTGGATCCTTGCTTCTAAATCCTCGCTTCTTATTCCTATCTCTCGCTTTTCGAACGCCACTTCTTGATACCGCTTTGGCTTGGCTTAGTATCTCGCGAAGCTTTCTTATCTCGAGGAGATTGGTTATCACGAGGAGCCTGACGGTCGCTGTTTTGATTGTCAGAACGATTTGGACGACCACGGCGGCTATCAGTGCTGCTATTGCGGGAGTCTCCATGCTTACCGTCACGTTCATTCGAGCGACGAGATTGACTCTCGCCCTTGCCTTTGTAGGTTTTGTACTTCACTTCGCCATTGCGGGCGCTGCGCGGGCGTGAAGGATCTTGATTACGTGCAGAGGTATGGCGCTCACCCGCTTCTTGCAGGCGACTATCAAACAACTTGGCGTCGGTTGCTTTAGCAATCGCCTTGCCATTGCTATCCACCTTCGACGCTTCTTCGGTACCGCTTGATTGAGCGATCAGACGGTTAATATCTGCAATTTCATCATCGGTCAGATAACGCCACTTACCATTAGGCAGGCCATCGATGGTGATGTTCATGATGCGAACACGACGCAGCTTATACACGTCATAACCTAACGCTTCACACATACGGCGGATCTGGCGGTTTAAGCCCTGTGTCAGCACGATACGGAATGAGAAGTTAGTTTCTTTGCTCACTTTACACGGCAAGGTCACGGTGTCTAAGATTTCCACCCCTGACGCCATTTTGTCTAAAAACTCTTGAGTGATCGGCTTATCGACACGCACCACATACTCTTTTTCATGCGAGTTACCGGCACGAAGAATTTTGTTTACGATATCACCGTCATTAGTCAGGAAAATCAAACCGTCAGACGGCTTATCTAATCGACCAATCGGGAAAATACGTTTACGATGACCGATAAAATCAACGATGTTATCTTCGATATGGCGTTCAGTGGTACACGTAATACCTGTCGGCTTATTCAACGCAATGTAGATTGGCTTTTCTTTGGCCCGCAGCGGCTTATCGTCCACCAGCACTTCGTCACCTGGCAGCACTTTGGTGCCCATTTCAGGTGACAGGCCATTAATGGTGACTCGTCCTTGATCAATAAGCTTGTCCGCCTCACGGCGTGAGCAAAAGCCTGTATCACTGATAAATTTATTTAATCGGACCGGTTTATCCTGTTTTTCAGACAAAGCGTGGTTTTCAGACTGATTCTGTGACATGGGTTTCTTCTTTAATGAGCGTTTCGCAACGCGATCAAGGGCTATCAAATTTACTGACTGTCTATTCTCAAGCAATAAACAGACATACAACCAGTGATTTTACCTAATTCTGGTCGAAAGTATCATGCAAATTTTCATACCCGACGATTCTGGGTCTCAAAATTACCGGCTGACGAGAAGATACATTGTGCCGCCCCTTGAATACAATATAAAATAAGCCACTGATATTAATAATAATTCCATCAATTAACGGAATTGATGAAATGGACTATTCTCATGTTCAAACACACCGTCATCGCAGCCTCACTATGCTTGGCTGCCTGCCCGGCATTTGCCAACAACACTGACTCCAACAACAACCGTGTATCGCCACTCATCAAGACAGATAACCCTGAATATTATCTTTATCTTGGTGCCGGGCTAGTCGGTTTTGAAGCCGATGCCAATCCGTCACCGAGTAGCCTTTCAAGCCTGGATGAAGAAAAAAAATCGAGTTTCGCTGTCGGCGTCGGTCGGGATTTTAATGACTATGTGGCGCTGGAAGGCTTCTACCGCTATTCATCGACTGAATATAATTATCCTGCCGGCGGCTCATTCTTAAACAACCAAAGCATCGATTTTCACCAGATCGGTATCTCTGTGATCCCGTCCACCGGAGAACTGGGCAGTAGCGGCATCAAGCTTTTTGCCCGTCTCTCTGCTGCCGCCGTGATAATCAAGCAACACTACGAAACAACGATCAGTGATGCCCGGATTAATTTGGAAGACGATACCGGTGGCATTATCGATGCGGGCCTGGGTTTACAATGGAATTTTGGTAAACAGTATATGCTACGCGGAGAATATATCACCGCCGTCTACGATTACTCGCTGGATAACATGCTCGATGCAGGTGATTTTCAGGGCGTTCAGGTCTCTTTTGGCTATCGTTTCTGATTGGTCGATATAAACAAAAGCCGCCCAGAGATGACGGCTTTTACTGCTATAACAAAAACGAGCTATTACCTCGGTAATTCGCCGTGGGACGCTCTCCCTATATAGTCATGCTGCATAGCTTTTTCCAGCTGCGCGGCGACGTGGCCCGGCGAGGTCGTCTTGCCAGACAACAGGCGGTACATCGCCGGGATCACCAGCAGGGTCACCAAAGTTGCAAAGGCCATACCGAAGAACACCACTGTACCCACGGCAAGACGACTCTCAGAGCCGGCGCCACTTGAGAAGATCAGCGGAATAGCACCGAACAGGGTGGTAAAAGCCGTCATCAGGATCGGACGCAAACGGCGCACCGAGGCGTCAATGATTGCCTGTTCAAACTCGACATCTTTATCGCGTAGCTGGTTGGCAAACTCGACAATCAGGATCCCATTTTTGGTTACCATACCAATCAGCATGATCATCCCGATTTGGCTGTAGATATTCAGCCCCTGCCCCATCAGCCACAAACCGCCCATGCCACCAAAAATACCCATGGGTACCGTCAGCATCACCACCAGCGGGTTAATGAAGCTTTCAAACTGGGCAGCCAGTACCAGATAGGCCACCAGCAGCGCCAGCCCGAAGACCAGGAAGATGTCACTCTGATTTTCGCGAAAATCTTTCGATTCGCCGGAATAATTGATGGTGATATCGCTTGGCAGCATCTCAATGGCTTGCTCATCAAGGAAATCCAACGCATCACCCAGGGTATAACCGGCGCCGAGGTTGCCTTTCAAGGTGATCGACTTCTGCTTCTCGGTATGGCTCAGCTTCTGCGGTGAAGCCACTTCTTCAATATCAGCCACCGTATCGAGCGTGATCAGCTGGCCATTTTTCGCTCGCAGGTAGATCTGGCTCAGATCGGCCGAACTGTTGAAGCTGTTCTCGTCACCGCGTAAGTACACGTCATATTCTTCGCCACGTTCAACGAACGTCGTTTCGCTGCGGCCGCCAAGCATAATTTCCAGTGTTTCTGCAATGTCGGCAACCGGAATACCGAGCTCAGCAGCACGCTGACGGTTTACCGTTACTACCAGCTCCGGGGTGGTTTCTGCGTAGTCAAGATCGATGCCTTCCAGCATCGGGCTGTTTTCTGCGATTTCCTGCAGCTGAGTCGCCCACTTGAACAGCTCATCGTAATCTGAGCCTCCCAGTACAAACTGCACGGGCTCTGACGATCCGCCACGGAAACCCGGCATCATCGGTCTGACCCAAACATCTGGAATACCCTGCAATGCTTTACTGACCATACCTAAGGCCTGCTGAGCGTTGACGCTGCGGTCTTCCCAATCTTCCAGCTGGATAATCACAAAACCGGTCTGATCGCCGGCACGACCACCAAAAGCAGGCGCTTGCAAGCTGACCGATTTAACCACACCTTGTCCGAGCATTGGCAACAACCGGCTTTCTACTTCATCCATGTTGCCGACCATGCGGTTATAACTGGTCCCCTCGGCACCTTTAACAAAGGCAAACAACACCCCGCGATCTTCCTGCGGAACCAATTGCGCAGGCACAACCTGCATCAATCCGTAGCTCGCAGCGATACAGCCCGCCACGACGACCGGGGCAATGAAGCGACGCTCCACAGCAGCTGTCACCACTGAGCGGTACATGCATTCTAACTTAGCAAACCGGCTCTCAATCCACAGATTGAATTTGCCCGGTTTTACATTCGCTTTCAGCATCTTGCTGCCCAGCACCGGGGTTAATGTCAGCGCGACTAGCGAGGAGAAAATCACCGCCATGGCAAGCAATACGGCAAATTCAGTAAACAGACGACCCACCATGCCTTCCATAAAGGAAATCGGCAGGAAGACCATTACCAGTACCGCGGTGGTTGCCACGACGGCAAAGCCCACTTCCCGGGTGCCTTTATAAGCGGCCAGCAGTGGCGACTCACCTTTTTCCAGATGATGGAAAATATTCTCAACCACCACGATGGCATCATCGACCACCAGGCCGATAGACAAAATCAACGCCATCAGGGTCAGCAGGTTGATAGAAAAGCCAAAGAAGTAAGCCATGATAAACGCTGATATCAATGATACCGGCACGGTCACGGCAGGGATCAACGTCGCCCTTGCCTGACCGATAAAGACGTATAACACCAATATGACCAACGCACCGGTGAGCAATAGCGTGCTGTAGACTTCGGCAATAGAGCGATCAATAAAGATGGTCGAGTCATAATCTAAGGTCAGGCTGGTGCCTTGTGGAATGAACTTTTGCATCCGCTCTACTTCCGCACGCACAGCTTTCGAGACATCCAGCGGGTTGGCATCTGACATGGTGACAATACCCAAGCTGAGGTTGACGACCCCATCGCTTTTGAAGGTGGAATTTTCATTCTCGGCCCCAATTGCAATATCGGCGACATCTTTCAGGTACACCGGCGAGCCGTCAGCCGCTGTGCGCACCACCAGATAGTTAAAATCAACGGGGCTTTGATACAAGCGGGCGGTACGTACAGACATCACGGTTGTATCGTTACGTACTTCGCCGCCGGGCAATTCAACGTTTTCATTTTTTAAGGTGTTAACAATATCGCTGGTGGTCACGCCACGCCCGGCCATAAGCTCAGGCTTGAGCTTCACATACATCACCTTATAGAGCGCGCCCGTCAGGTTGACCGAGCTCACGCCGTTGATCAGGCTGAAGCGATCTTCCAGCACCCGCTGGGCATAATCGGTCAGCTGGGTACGGTCCATCTCTGAAGATGAGAGGTTGATATAGACCGCAGGCTCACCGGAACCGTTATCTTTCGAGACCACGGGATCTTTCGCTTCATCCGGCAGACGACGCTGGGCACGGGCCACCGCATCGCGCACGTCACTGACTCCCTCGGTCAGATCCCAGTCCATATTGAATTCAATGGTGATCCGGGACATGCCGTTGCGCGTGACCGAGGTAATGTTATCGATACCGCTGATCCCCGATAACTCATCTTCAATCGGCGTCGTCACCTGGCTTTCCATGACGGTGGCAGATGCCCCTTCATAGGTTGTTCTGACACTGACGACCGGATTTTCGACGTCCGGCATCTCACGTACAGCCAGTTTAGTGAACGAGACAAAGCCGAACACACATAACAGCAAACTGAGTACAATCGCCACTACCGGGCGCTTAACGGAAACATCAGATAACCACATCAGGCATTACCCTCCGACTTTTTTGTCTTGCTACCGGGCTTGTTGGCGGTCAAATCATTCACCTGCAAGCCATCACGCATATTGACCAGACCTTGCACTACAATGCGTTCGCCGATTTCAATACCTGATTCAATCACCACTTCATTATCTATTCGGGCACCTAGCACCACTTCTGTTCGCCGGGCAATGCCCTTCTCATCAACTAAATAGACGAATCGCTTAGTTCCTGAATATTCCAGAGCCTGAACCGGAATAATTGCTTCTTCCTGAGGAACAAAACCGATATTGGCCGCCATCAGCATGCCGGGTTTTAATTTTCCGTCTGCGTTATCAAACATCACCCGTACTTTGATATTGAGGGAATCCGTCTGCACCCGAGAATCAATCGCTTTGATTTCACCGCTGAATGTCTGCCCTTTCCAGGCCTGACTGGTGGCGCTAACGGTCATACCGACCGTCAGATAGGATAAGTACTGCTCAGGAACCTGAATATCCAGCCGCATGCCTGACAGATCATCGAGGGTAAACAGCTCGGTTCCCACAGTCACCATGTGACCAGGGCTGAAATCAATTAACCCGACGGTACCGGAAAATGGCGCGCGGATAGCGTGATCTTGCAGTTCGGCTTGCGCGGCTTTCAATCGGGCTTTCGCAATATTCACACTCGTTTGCTGGGCATCCAGCTCGGTCTGGGTAATCGCGCCACGCGTTACCAGTCGTTCATATTCGGTGTATTTACGTTTTTCATCATTTAAGTAGGCTTGCGCTTCATCAAAAGCGGCCTCTGCTTTAGCATCATCTAACTGCACCAGCAGCTCGCCTTTCTCTACCCGGTTATTAGCCCCCACAACAATGTTGTCGACTTTTGCCGCAACCTCAGTGGCAACATTAACCGAGCGCTGTGCCACTAATTTTCCGATCAGGGATAATGATTGCGCGACAGGATGTGACGTCACTTCACCTGTTGTCACTGCCACAACACGACTTGCCCGTGGATTCGCCTGCTTTTCAGCTGCCTGCGCCTCGCTTTGAAAACCCGAACCTCCGATAAAAGACAGGAACCCGCCACCGGATAACGCCGCAGCGACTAAACCTGCAACCAGCATTTTTTTCATGATAACAAAACCACTAAATTGAACTTGATCCAATGATATCTGAACCAACGCTGAAACAGGGTAAAGAAATGTAAAGTTAAGCAATAAAGCGTTCACAACTAGCTGAAACAACATGACGTTAAGCGGAGTTCTAAATAACATCTGATTAATTATTCCTCTTCAATCCATCGCGTGAATACCTTACTAATACTTCATCACAGAAGTTTTGACGCGTTCAGTCACCAAACGTCGTCATTCCGTAAAGTGAGGTACGAATTTATACGGAATCTAAGGCGCGCACAGCTAGAGCTGGATCCCTGATATCTCGTTCCTCTATTCCGGGATGACATGTTTAGGTGTTTCAACTATTCATAATTTATGAGAAAGGCTACTAGAACCTTCGATATGATGAAAATTCCAGCAAGCGCACATAATTTCAAAGGAAAAAGGTTTACAGCATCTAAATGTTTGTTATTATCCGCTCCGCACTTGTGGAGGGGTTCCCGAGTGGCCAAAGGGATCAGACTGTAAATCTGACGGCTCCGCCTTCGAAGGTTCGAATCCTTCCCCCTCCACCATTATTTCGAAAACGTGATTTATTAAAGCTCAGGCTTGCCACAGATTACGTTTTTCCGGCCTAACGAAGCCGAACAATTAGATACACCCCGTGGAGGGGTTCCCGAGTGGCCAAAGGGATCAGACTGTAAATCTGACGGCTCCGCCTTCGAAGGTTCGAATCCTTCCCCCTCCACCATTATTTCGAAGAATGTAAGCTTGCC
>NZ_PYMC01000011.1 GCF_003026475.1 Photobacterium lipolyticum | reverse complement strand
AATTAGATACACCCCGTGGAGGGGTTCCCGAGTGGCCAAAGGGATCAGACTGTAAATCTGACGGCTCCGCCTTCGAAGGTTCGAATCCTTCCCCCTCCACCATTATTTCGAAGAATGTAAGCTTGCCACAGATTACGTTTTTCCGGCCTAAAGAAGCCGAACAATTAGATACACCCCGTGGAGGGGTTCCCGAGTGGCCAAAGGGATCAGACTGTAAATCTGACGGCTCCGCCTTCGAAGGTTCGAATCCTTCCCCCTCCACCATCATTCAAGCCAGTTGCGCAAGCAGCTGGCTTTTTCGTATTCTCGTTACTAGACACTCGAATTTATTCCTGAGCTTCAACCATTCCCTTCCCCTTTTATCTGAGTCAATTCCCCCACAAACGACTTTTTCACAACTACAATAAGCAAATATGGCTAAAAGGAATTACAATGCAAATGAGCGCATAACAAATGGGCGCATAAAAAGCAGCAAGGATGCATGATGCTGAAAAAGAATGATCAATCAAATCTCTCTCAGTTCATTGAATGGACAAAACTAAAAGTACTGATCGTTGATGATCAGAAGTCAGCTTCGACACTACTAAAGAGCCTGCTTGGTAATTTAAATATCCATCTCATTAATATTGCTAATACTTATGAAGAAGCCATTCGCTATTGCATGAGTAACCACTATCAGTTGCTATTGATAGATTTTCACTTAGACCACGCCTTAAATGGTAGCGAACTGGCCACGTTACTCCGCAAAAAGAAGTTACTTGCTCCTGACTGCGGCATCATCATGATTTCAGGCGATCATTCAATCGAGGTGATCTTAACGACGATGACCATCGAGCCTGACTGCTTTATCACCAAGCCCATTACCATGGCAGGACTCGCCAAAAAAATCACTCAAGTGTGTGTCGACTGCGCCCAGCGTCAGTCGATATATCAGGCGATGGCATGCCACGATATTCCGCAAGCCATTCAGTTATGTAAACAGCTTCTACGGCAGAATGGGCATAACCATAAGATTGAAGCCTTATTGCTTGATTTACTGATAGAGCAAGGAGACTGGGAGCAGGCTAAACGCTTCACCCAACTGCTTCACTCCCAAAACCCAACCCACAAAATCACCATCACTGAAGCACAGATTGCACATCATGACGGCAATATTGCTCAGGCCATTGCAATTCTGGAACAATTAATTGTGAGTGCGCCTCTGTGTGTAGAAGCCTACGATCGCCTGTCCAATTATCAGCAAGAAAACAAACAGTATTATGATGCGTTGGAAACGGCTGAACGTGCGTTAAAATTCACCCCGAGCGTCAGCCACCGAGCTCTGCAGGTTGCCCAGCTGGCCGCTGATCTCGGTAAGACCGACCATTTAATTGAATCAGGAAAAACCCTAGCTACCCATCTTCCGATTATTGATGTCAACTGGATCATCTGTTTCGCCGAATTTACCGCCATATTTGAGCAGCACTTCTTTGCCCAGACTTCCAGTAAAATACAAAGACAACTGCTTCAACAATTAAAAGCCATTCATCAACGCGCTTACAACCGTTTACTACCCAAACAGCAACCTTTTTTAACCACTTTTGGCCATATTACCCTAGGGCGATTCTCGCTAGCCCAGCAGCAATCACTAAAAGCCAAACGTCGCCTGATGGTCGGGTTATCCAGCTACTTTTATACCATCACAAAGCTACCTTCCGTGATTCTGGCTGAAGCGCTGCCTCCACTCATCGTGCTCGGAGAAACCCAAATAATTGCTGAGATTGATAACGTATTAAAACTCAGAGATCGTTTTGACGGCCATAGCCAGAACCGTCTCTACGCACTAAGGCAAAATACGCCGTTAATTAACGGTGTTCAGGCTTTAGTCAGAGAATTAGCCCTGGCCAATGAAGACCTGAATAACGGCATGCAGACCCGTCATACTCAGAACGCCTTGCTACGTTACGATGATATCCTGATCCGTTATCCTTACTGTAGTGAGGCCCATCTTGGACGACTGCAATGCCTGTATCAGCTTAATCGACTCGATGAGGACAACATTAAGCAGAGTATTCAGGCCGTGAGTATCATGCCGCTGCCAGAAAAGCTTGAACTATGGCGCGCCAGTCTATTTGAACAGCTGGCAACCCGGTATGCTCATCCGCAACAGAAAAATACAGTCACGTCACAGTTGCAGCGCCATCAGAAATACCAGCTGTTGGCGAGTATGCTGACCGAGAACGTCGACGAGCACACTGCGGCTTAGTTGCGATGGTCACGGCCATGAGGACTATCGAAATCCAGTTCTGGACCGACAGGGACGATTCCCGTTGGATTTATCATCTGATGGCTGAAATAGTAATGGCGTTTGATATGGTTGAAATCGACCGTTTCAGCGACATTCGCAAATTGATACAGCTCTTTAAGGTAGCCCTGAATATTCGTGTAATCAGCGATGCGCTTCAGGTTACATTTGAAATGCCCGACATAGACGGCATCAAAACGTATCAGGGTTGTAAATAAACGCCAATCTGCTTCGGTGATCTGCTCGCCGACTAAATAGCGGCTGGTTGCAAGGTGCGCGTCTACCTTATCCAACGCCGCAAACAAATCGCTGAAAGCGGCTTCATAGGCTTCTTGTGTGGTCGCAAAGCCACAACGATAAACGCCGTTATTGATAGCCGGATAAATATAGTCATTCCACTGATCAATCCCGGTCTTAAGTGCTTGCGGGTAGTAATCGGCATGGTTTCCGGTCAGATCATTAAACGCCGTATTAAACATGCGAATAATTTCTGATGATTCATTGCTGACAATTGTCTGGGTCTGTTTATCCCACAGTACAGGTACTGTGACTCGCCCGGTGTAGTCCGGTTTGGCTTTGGTGTACAACTGGTGCAGAAACCGAAAGCCGTATAAAGGCTCAGGGGGGATGAACGTCCAGCCATTTTCCTGCATGTCAGGGCTGACAACCGTCACATCGATATGAGGGGCCAGGCCTTTCAACTGCCGGAAAATTAGGGTTCGATGGGCCCAGGGACAAGCCAGTGATACATAGAGGTGGTAACGGCCTGATCCCGCTTTAAAGCCCTGCTGTCCTTCCGGTCCCTGTTCACCATCATTGGTCAGCCAATGACGAAAGCCCGCATCTTCTCGCACAAAATTGCCGTCATTAGATTTGGTTTCGTACCAAACATCATGCCATACACCGTCAATTAACTTCCCCATGCCCAAACCCTTAACAAATTCTCAACCGTGATTAGAGTATATGTGGATTTATCGGCAAGATCGGCGGGAATGGATTGATGGTGATAGTCGAAATTTTTGAATAAGCTGACGGCACACTCGCTGCCGCTGAACGTTAAAGACCATCAATGGTTAGAATCAATATCGCCGTTATGCAAAACTGTAGCGTTTATGGACATACTCCGATGTTATACATTGTAATACACCGCCGTATGTAAGATAAAAACTAAGCGCATCTCCAACCTGATAACAAGAAGTCGCATCAGTGATATCAAGTATTAGGAAATTATGGCTACTACCGACAATGGTGATCCCATCATCAACCGGCGTCAACTGCCGAATATCGACATCTTGTTTACCGATCGCACATAGGGCTCTTAACCTTGCACCACGATCAGCGAAATAGAATTCATCGTCTAGAGTATCTAACTCAAGAGAATGAAGATAAATTGAAGACTTTTTTTTAATTTCAATCACTTCAGCCTGTAAATAGATCGGTGCTTGCGAGATATCGGTGACAGGCTCATCATTTAATCCCTCCCCCATGATCAACGACGCCCCTAGACGTAATTGGTTGAACCTCGGTGTGCCTTCTCTTGGCATCATCAAGACAATACCTGCTACGCCAGCGTCCGAAATAGCATCTAAATTGCGACAACTCGCCCATTCAGCATGCTCTTCGTGATGCACTGGCAGAGTGCCACTGTCGGTCATGGATTCAACCTCATGGTAACATCCCAAATGGCTGCCAATACCAATGAAGGTCAATCCGGGAAGCATCAGCACCAACTGCGCAAGGCTCTCAGTTTCTGAGTCATCAAGCGTATCTTCGCCCAGATCATGCAAGATAATAACCTCATGCCGCTTATTCGCCTTAACGGCTGCCAGAGACAGCGCCTCTAGTACCGTACGCTCGCAGTGAAGAGAAATATCAGCATGGTGTACCAGATGATCTACCTCCGAGAGCAACGGCCGTCGTAGCAGCATTTTCCGGATCGGAAGATCTTTTAACTTCATCAGGTTTTGAATTTGCGTATCCCCGATAGTTTGGATACCGCCAAGTATCATCGCACGAACAATCGGTTCCGAACCATCTACCAGCTTGGAGAGCCCAATAGGTATTACCCCTTTATCACAATAAAGACGAACCAGCTCACGGGTATTATTTTCGATTATTCGAAGGTTGATCGATAAAGAGGGATATGACATATGGGCTAACCTATAAATGACCACAATCAAAAGAAGCGGTAGTTATATAGATTTATTTCAACTATTAAATAGTAACTTTATGATGTTTACTTTGCTATTTAATAAAGTAAACAAATAGCGTTTAATAAACCAGCTGATAGGATTAACGCATAACACATACAATGTTGTGATTATTCTTTACATCTACACAAAGTACATATGACTTATATTAACACAATAAGCAATCTATTGAGTACCGCTATTTTACTAAGAAGAACAAATTTACCAGTTCGTTCTTCTTAATAAATGCCCTCACTCGAAATTAGTATTTACTTCATGCGCATCTAATATTGCTGTGACTAGCGCTTTCGCAGCATACGATAGATCGTTTTTCTCATTAACAGTCAGATAAAATCGAGGGGTATATTCCAAGCTATGAATAGCCGGAATTCTCACCATCTCACCACGATCAATCCATATCTGTGCATAGTGCTCAGGAAGATAGCCAATAAAATAACCGGACAGAATCATATGAGCCGTGGCCTCCATATTAGTCGTCGTAGACTTATACAGATGATCACCGGCATCGCTAAGTGGAGTAACATAATGGTTCAGCCCACGCTCAACAACAGGGTGTGCCAGAATATCTTCTACTGTGACTTCTCGGTTTAACGCCAATATTGGATGTAATGGTGAACAGTATAATTGCTGTTGTTCATTAAAAATATATAAATATTTAAGGCCGCTTTTAAGTACTTCAGGTGAAGTTATACCAACATCAAGTTTATGCTCAAGTAAGCTTTTTTCAATCAAAGCTGAGTCGCAGATCTTGGTATTAATATTAACCTTTGAATGCGTATTACAAAAGGTATTAATCGCTGTTTGAATCCGACAATTTTTGTTAGTTGCTAAGTTATCCGTAAAACCAAGATTGATACTTCCATTAGAGACATTACAAATTTCATCAATTTTAACTTGAAAGTCAGAGATATGATTAAACAATTTTTTACTTGTTTCATAAACCTGCAACCCATCTTTGGTTAATTTAAACCCACTTCTCCCACGTTGGCATAATGTCAAGCCTAATCGAGTTTCCAAATCCCCCATTTTTTTACTTATGCTAGATTGATGCATATTTAATTGGTCTTGGGCTGCAGAAAAACCGCCGCTATCAGCAATAATATGAAAGAGCTTTAATAGGCGGATATCAAGATTATCGATTGGCTTCATTTTTATTAGGTATATCAAATGACAATCTTTCAACCTATCATACATATATATCCAATCACACCATAAATGTGACACTCATTCCAAAAAACACCCCAGCCAGACCAAAATGCTTTCTGATTGTTGAAGTTACAGACACAGACTTGCACGTTATACGATCACCCAGAAGAAATACTAAAGTGGATGACGCTTCGCTCTGAGCGGCAATAAAAAGCGCCCAGATGAATGATCTCATCTCAGCGCTTTTTGAATAGACAGATTTTCCTGAAACAAGAACCTTGCATCTCGCTTCTTTGGCTTCTACCAACCCGTATAATTATCTTATGCTATTAATTCTTGCTAACAGGCCAAATAATTGCTCGGTGGTATTAAATTGCTTTCATCTTTTTGTAAAATGCTTAGCCCAGCACGCCAGCTCCCAGAGATAACATAAGAGTATTCAGCACAATAAAGAACGCGACCAGTGGGCCAATAAATTTCAGCCATGCAATGTATGACACCCGGCCAATAGCCAGCCCGCCCATCAATACCCCATAGGTTGGAGTCACAAATAACACCGTACCGATACCACACATAAAGGCGGTTACCACAAGCTCACGCCCGGTATTGGCAAAATCAGCCAGCGGTGCCAGTACCGGCATACTCATGACAGCAAGACCTGACGTTGATGAAACGACAAAAGCCAACAGCATCTCTATCCAATACACCACATTGATAAACAGGATAGAGCTTTTATCAGCCACCAGCCCTTCGGCATAGTAAAGAATGGTGTCAGTAATATTACCGGCTTCCATAACCACCACGATTCCACGGGCAACACCGACAATAAGCGCCACGCCGATTAAATCTGCCGCACCCGCAACAAAGGAGTTGATCAAATCATCTTCACTCAGGCGAGCTATCATGCCACACAGGATCCCCATGAAGATGAACAGCGTACTCATTTCAGCCATCCACCAACCCAGTGAAGAAACACCCCAGATCATGATCACAAAGGTCATAGCAAACAGTGTCAGGACACATTTCTGGGTCGCCGTCAGGTTAACATCATCCTGATTATCCGTATTATGGCTAAGGAAGTGATCGATGTTTTTCTGGTGCATGTTAGCAACCAGTGACTTCTGCGGATCCTTCTTTACCATTTTGGCATAGCGAATCACGTACAGGCAGCCAATAACCAACGCAATAATAAGGATACCCAGGCGAATACCAAATCCATCCAGGAAGTCAACGCCGCCAGCATTGGACGCAATCACATTACCAAAAGGATTAATAGTCGAGCCCAGAGTACCGATACCAGAGCCGACAAAGATCACTGCCACAGCCACCAGGGCATCAAACCCCGCCGCGATAAAAATCGGGATCAACAAACCATAGAAAGCCAGTGTTTCTTCTGCCATCCCATAGGTTGTCCCGCCAAGGGCAAACAAGGTCATCAGGATCGGGATCATAATGATCTCCCTCCCCTTCAGGCGCATCATAATACGCGTGATCCCCGTATCGATTGCCCCCGTTTTAGTGATCACACCAAGAAAACCACCCACCATTAATACAAACAGACTCACGTCCATCGCCCCGATAATATTGGTGGCGGGATCATAGAAGCCGGATATAGGTGCCATCAGGGTATCGAATGCCCCCTGTGGCGATGCATCAATATGAGCGTAAGAACCCGGTATAGGCACATCCCGGCCTAGACTCTCGTTAAATAATCGTTGATATTGACCAGCCGGTAAAATATGAGTAAGTACAGCGAATGTACCGATCAACATAAATAGGATGGTAAATGCATTTGGAAACTTTCTTATTTTTATCATGCGAATTCCCTCAAAATATCCATACAGATAAATTTATTATTTAGTTATTTACAGATGTAATTCTTATGAACAAATTCTGACGTCATACATTGCAGCACTCCACCGTATGACAGAGAGAACGAGATAATACCCCCCACATTATGGTTTTCTTTTGAATCGGATATATCAAGGATCAAATGATCGCTGCTCCCGCCGATAACAATAATATCTTCATCATCGGGGGTAATTTCCGATATATCGATATCTTGCTTTCCTATCGCACAAATTGCTCGTTTCCTGTCTCCTCGGTCAACGAATACGGGCTTATTACCAAAAGCATCCAGGGCTGTAGAGTTTATCGGTACTGATGGCTTTTCTTTTATTTCTATAACTTCAACCTGAAGCTTCATTGCCTGTTGTGATGTTTCAGGTATGGGGTCATCATTTAAGCCAATCCCCATAATAAGTGAGGCACCTAAACGCAGCTGATTGATTCTTGCTGGTAATTCTCCTGCCGCAAGAAGAAAGAGTCCTGATGAACTTGCTCCTGAAATAACTGAGAATTTAATATTCAGATCTTTCTCAATGTCTTCAGCAATATGGATCAAGTCGTTTTGATTTTTATTGGTCGGTTCAACGCCACCATAACATGCCAGGTTTGATCCAATACCGGTTAATTTAAGACCCGGTAGTGACAATACCTTACGGGCTAACTGAAACGTGTCTTCCTTATTGAAGCAGCCTTCCCGTAAATCACCAAGATCATGCATAATGATAATTTCATGTATTTTATTCTCTTCAACGGCTATATCCGATAGCGCTTGAAGCGTATTTTGCTCTGAGTTAAGAGAGATATCAGCATAGCGCACAACTTCCCGGGCTTCGCTAATCGCAGGAAGGCGAAGTAACATTTTTTTTATTGGGATGTTTTTTTGTTTCTTTAAGTTTTCAATTCGAGAGTCGCCAATAATACTGATACCACCAGCAATCATCGCTTGCGCTACCTCTGGCGCTCCACAAGTCAACTTCGTGATCCCTACAGGATCAACCCCCCTTTCCTTACATAGCTGAATTAAGTTACGTGTATTGCTTTCTATTACGGTCAGATCTATGGATAAACACGGGTATTTAAACATTATTAACCCCTGATTAAATCGTGTTTTAAGTAACACTTATTTATATACAGAAAGCTAAGAGGTTAAATAGCAAGTTTAAAATGTATACATCCGAAAACCACAAAGTAACATTTTCATGGAAATAAAATACAATTATAACGAATAATATTTCAAGAGGTCGTCAGAACAATGACAATTATCACAACACGAAGAAAAGCCTATTTTGACTATAGGCTTTTTTACCGTTTAATTTACAGCTTCAGTGTCTAACTCTAACCCATTCTCTGAATGCAAACCATGAGCATCAAAAATCTCTTTCACCAGATTCTTAGCCGAGATGGAAAGCGTGTTTTTATTATTCAACGTCAGATAAAAATCTGTGTAATATTCAAGTTCTTCGGGTACTGGTATTTTTACCATCTCCCCCCTGTTACTCCAAATTGCGGCATAGTGATCAGGTAAATAACCGATAAAGTGACCAGATAAAATTAAGTGAGCCGTTGCTTCCATGTTAGTCGTATTTGCTGTTTTAACAACGTCATCTCTATGGCTTAATGGGGTAATGTTATGTGAGACACCGCGCTCAACAACAGGATTGGATGCAATGTCATCTATTTTAATACTTCTTTGTAATAATATTGGATGTGATGGCAAGCAATATAATGATTGATGCTCATTGAAAAGGTAGCTGTATTCTAACCCTGCCTTGTTAATTTCTGAGGATGTTATACCCATATCAACCTTATTCTCTAACAACAACATCTCGATATTATATGAGTCTGAAACAATCGTCTCGATATTAACATGTGGGTGATGGCTACAGAAATGCCTTATCGCTGATTGTATACGGCATGTTGGGTTGGTTGCTAAATTATCAGTTAATGCTATTTTTATGTTGCCCCTGGTAATATTTTTTATTTCATCAATCTGCTGATTGAATATTTCCATTTGCTCAAACAGTTTTTTACTAATTTCATAGACTTTAACCCCCTCAGCGGTAAGTTTAAAACCACCTCGACCACGTTGACATAACTTCATGCCTAACCGTATTTCCAAATCTCCCATTTTTGTACTAATTGTTGATTGATGCATATTTAATTTGAACTGAGCGGATGAAAAGCCGCCACTTTCAACAATAATAATAAAAAGCCTAAGTAAACGAATATCCAGATTATTAATTTTATTCATAATAGTATAGTTATATTTAATTGAACGTATCTCACAATGGAGTATAAATTAACTACACAATAAAAAATGAGACCAACCCGTGACAATACCATTGTTCTTTTGTTCCCCCGGTAATATTATCATCCGTTAACGACTGATAATAATTGGAATAATAGAATGAAAGTCATCTCCTTCAACATCAACGGTCTTCGTGCTCGCCTTCATCAGCTACAAGCCCTTATCGATAAGCATCAGCCGGATGTGATCGGCTTGCAAGAAATCAAAGTTCACGATGAAGCCTTTCCCCTCGCTGATGTCGAAGCTATGGGTTACAAGGTTTATCACCACGGTCAAAAAGCTCACTACGGGGTTGCCTTATTATGCAAGCAAGAACCTGTTGAAGTGCAAAAAGGCTTCCCGACGGATGATGAGGATGCCCAGCGCCGCATGATCATGGCGACCTTCGAGCAGGAGGATGGTAAAAAAGTCACCGTCTTAAATGGCTATTTCCCGCAGGGTGACAACATCAGCCATGAAACCAAGTTCCCGGCAAAAGCAAAATTCTATGCCGATTTAATGAATTACCTCAACACCCATCATACGAATGAAGAAGAATTAGTCGTAATGGGTGATATCAACATCAGCCCTATCGATCTCGATATTGGTATCGGCCCGGTTAATGCCAAGCGCTGGCTGAAAACCGGTAAATGCTCATTCCAGCCGATTGAGCGTGAATGGCTGAAAACCCTGCTCGACTGGGGGTTTGTTGATACCTTCCGACAGCTGCACCCTGATGTAGATGATCAGTACTCGTGGTTTGATTACCGCTCCAAAGGGTTTGTCGACAACCGCGGCCTGCGTATTGATGTGGTACTGGCCACCCCTTCGCTGGCAGAGCGCTGCATAGAAGCGGGCATCGATTATGAGCTGCGAGGCATTGAAAAGCCGTCTGATCACGCGCCGATCTGGTCAAGCTTTAAGTAAGGAACGAGGTACTAGATTCGAGGTGCGAGAGACGAGGTACGAGATACGAGGTTCTAGATACTAGATCTTCGTTACTCGCTACTAGATCCTCGCTACTCGATACTGGATTACGCCAACGGCCTTAAATGCTTTAACCAGTGCCCTTCCAGTTTTCTGAATCCCCAGATGATCAGGAATGTCAAAACCATGTAGCACATACCGGCAAACAGGAATGATTCGAATGGCGCATAGTAACGGGAATTGACGATACGTGCGGCACCAGTCAGATCGACGATCGTGACGATGCCGGCGACAGCCGAGCCGTGAACCATAAAAATCACTTCATTACTGTAGGCAGGTAAAGCACGGCGCAGTGCACTTGGCAGGATCACTCGGCGAAATGCCAGCGGGATACTCATGCCATACGCTTTCGCAGCTTCAATTTCTCCTTTCGGCATACTATTGATCGCACCGCGTACTATTTCTGCGGTGTACGCTGCGGTATTCAAAATAAAGGCAACTAACGCACAGAACCAAGCTTCTTGCCACAGGGTATCCTGCACATTAATCAACTGGCTCAGACCGTAGTAAATCAAATACAACTGAATCAGAAGCGGTGTTCCACGAAAGAAATAAATGTATGCCCAGGCCGGTAACGAAAGTAGCGGATTTTTACTGTTACGCGCGATACCAACGGGAATAGAAATAAACAGGCCGATCAGCAACGAAACAAATACCATCCATACTGTGGTAATGAAGCCATCAAGGTAGAGTTGCCAGCTTTCTGTAAAAATTGAGAAATCCATCACTTACCTCGTATGAATACTGGATTTACGCTCAGCCCACTTAAGCACAGAGGTCGACAAGGACGTAAAGAGCAGGAAGATAACCGCTATTGTCATGTAAAAAGTGAACGGCATTTGGGTAGTACCGGCAGCCAGCGACCCTTTACGCACCATGTCATCTAAGCCAATAATTGACACTAGGGCGGTTGTTTTTAATAACACCAGCCAGTTATTACCAAACCCTGGCAGCGCATGGCGGATCATCTGCGGCAGCAACACGCGGCGAAACGTTAAAAAGCCACTCATGCCATAGGCCTTTGCCGCTTCCAGCTCGCCTTTATCAACCGCAAGGATCGCACCACGGAAGGTTTCAGCCATATAGGCACCAAAGATAAATCCGATGGTCAACACACCCGCTACAAATGGGCTAATTTCAATGTAGTCCGGCAGATAAGCGGTCCACTCATGACCCGGTTCTCCAGCGCTAAAATACTCATTCAGCCATTCATTAGCACGATACAAGCTGTCGTTGAGCAGCATCTGCCCACCGAAGAAAATCAGCATCATTAAGACTAAATCAGGAATACCGCGGATCACGGTGGTATAAAACGTGGCAATCGCCCTTGCCCAGCGATAAGGGGAAACTTTAGCCAATGCGCCAAGCATACCCAGGATCATTGCGAGGAAAAGAGACATTAGCGCAACCTGTAAGGTTACCCACGCCCCTTCTGCCAATGACCATTCATATCCTTTTAAATCCAACAAAGGGAGGACTCCTTTAAACTGCAAAGGGGAAAGTAATTAGGGGCGAGTAGCAAGTAACCAGAGCCACCGCTTGCGATACTCGCCTCTCGAAACTCGTCCCTATGAGGTTTTACTGACCGTACACATCGTAAGCGAAGTATTTTGCGGCAATCTCTTGGTAAATGCCTTTCTCACGCAAAGATTTAATTGCAACATCCAGCTTCGCGGTCAAATCTTTATCTTGTTTACGAAGAGCAATGCCGAAACCGTCACCGAACCATTGCGGATCCGTTAAAGACGGGCCGATAAATTCATAAGCGTCACCACCCGCTTTATTAATCAGACCTTCTTCCAGTGCTGACGCATCACCGAGAACGGTCGCGATACGGCCAGCTTTCAGATCCAGGTAAGCATCATCAAATGAACCATAGCGAACAATGCTGACAGAATCACCGTAGTTATCGGTCAGGTATTTGTCATGAGTGGTTGCACGCTGAACACCGACTTTCACCCCTTTAAGACCGTCTTTGGTAAAGTCAAGTTTGGTGCCTTTCTTGGCCACAAACTTGTTTGGGATCAGCGCATATTTGCCCGTAAAATCGACTTTCTTCTTACGTTCGTCGGTGATCGACATTGCCGCGATAATGGCATCGTATTTACGTGCCAGCAGAGATGGGATGATGCCGTCCCAGTCTTGCGCAACAATTTTGCATTTCGTTTGCAGCTCTTTACACAGTGCATTAGCCATATCGACATCGAAACCTTTCAGCTCGCCGCTCGGCTCAGTCCAGCTAAAGGGGGGATATGCGCCTTCAATACCGAAACGCACCTCTTTCCACTCTTTCGCCTGAACCGATGCTGCACTCAACGCTGACACCATTGCAGCAGCTAAAATCCATTTTTTCATCTTGCTTCTCCTGTTGTGTTTACTGCCGTACGTTTCCAAATAAACTCAGACGGCCATTCAATCATTATCGTTATTCGACATCTCACTTTAATAGATTGACGAGATAAATTGTTTTAGTCGTTCCGACTCGGGATTGGTGAATAGTTTTTCAGGGTGGCCCTGCTCTTCCACCAGGCCTTGATGTAAGAACATCACATGGTTAGAGACATCTCGGGCAAATGCCATCTCATGGGTAACCACTAGCATGGTCCGTCCTTCAAGGGCCAGATCCTGCATAACACCTAACACTTCACCCACTAATTCAGGATCAAGGGCTGAGGTCGGCTCATCAAATAACATGACTTCAGGATCGACCGCTAACGCTCTGGCAATCGCTGCTCGTTGCTGCTGACCACCAGAAAGGTGCCCCGGATAGTAGTGACGGCGGTCATAAAGACCAACTTTCTTTAAGATCTCTTCCGCTTTTTCGATAGCTTCCGCTTTAGGTACACCTAAGACATGAACAGGCGCTTCAATAACATTGCCTAGCACCGTCATGTGCGACCATAAATTGAAGCCCTGAAATACCATCGCCAGCCGCGAACGAATACGCTGTACTTGCTTTTCATCTACCGGCAGAAACTCGCCACGGCGATTGTTTTTCATTTTGATAAGTTCGCCATTCACCCAGATTTCACCTTGGGTTGGGGTTTCAAGCAGATTGATACACCGAAGAAAAGTACTCTTACCTGAACCGGAAGAACCGATAATAGAGACGACGTCACCACGGTGAGCGGTCAGAGAAACCCCTTTCAGGACCTCGTTTTGACCAAAAGATTTATGTAGGTCCTTTACTTCAAGCGCCACGGTATTGTTCTCAAGGGCCACTACTCCAGCCATGCGCTAACTCCTGTTGCTCCATAAAACGGAGAAAATACCAACCTGATTAATGATGGGCTCAGCCTGATATTACTCACAAAATTTTTAGCTACTTTACAAGCTATTCATCGAAGGTATCACCACGACACACGATTGGCAACATTTTGTTAACCTGATGCGAGCAGCATAAATAGTCGGGCAAAGTGAATTCTTACGCAACTAATACAGTAATTTAGCGATTTGCCAATAAGATTTACATGCTGTAGGTTAGCGCGATGAAATCGTCTTCTTTTATCTTGCGGTAAGCTATAACCGGATTGGTCTATGTTTCGAGTCTCACTTCAACTGAGCTGGCGTATTGTGTGCTGTCTGTTAGCCCTGACTGGCTCTCTGTTTTCATCGGATCTGCTCGCTGTTCAGAATATCGAAAAAAATCGCACTATTCTCACTTTGGTTCCAGAGTATAAAGATCAGATTATTGCGAATTTTAACCCTTACTCGAAAGCCAGCATGCCAACCACGCATGAATTCATTTTTGAGCCCTTAGTTGTATTTAACTCACTGCAGAACAATCAACCAGAATACCGGCTTGCAACTAGTTACCAACTTGATGATGATTTAAGCGGGATCAGCTTTCGCCTAAGAGAGGGAGTGACCTGGTCAGATGGAAAACCATTCACTGCCGATGATGTGGTGTTTTCTTTTTTTCTGGCAAAAACACACCCGGAACTTGACTCACATGGCATTAATCAATGGCTGGGGGCGGTACAAAAGCGTAGTCCGACAGAAGTCTATTTTAAGCTTAATAAGCCAAATGCACTCGCAGCCTATACCTTAGTGCTATTGCCTATCGTACCAAAACACCAGTGGCAGAATGTGTCAGATCCGATCCATTTCGCCAATGCCAGCCCTATTGGTACCGGTCCGTTCACCCAAATTGAGGACATGGATGAAAACGGCTATCTTCAGTGCCAGAACCCTTTCTACTGGCAGGCTGATGAGAGAAAAATTGATTGTTTACGCTACCCCAAAGTCACCAATAATGATGATTTTATTGCCCGTATTGCCAAAGGTGAATTCGACTGGGCAGGTTCTTTCATTCCAGATATAGAACGCCATTACGCCTCCTACTCGCCAGATTTTAAATACTGGTTGCCTCCAGCCAGCACCATCAGCCTGATGTTTAATTTCAAAGCCGCCGATCCGGGACTCAGAGCGGTGATATCAAAAGTTGAATTCCGTCGTGCAATCTCGATGGCTGTTCGCCGTCAGCGCTTAATCGATATCGCTGCATTTGGTCAGGGCGAACCATCGCGTTTCGCATCAGGGATGAGTCAGCGTTTCAGCCGATGGGCCGATCCGGTGGTGACAGAGAAATACTTGCCATATATGAGCTTTAATCCCGAACTGGCCGAAGATTGGCTGACTTATATTGATGTCACAGATAAAAATGGCGATCAATGGCGAGACCAACCATCCGGAGAACCGTTAGAGTTAACCATCCTGACTCCGCGCGGTTGGTCTGATTTTAATATAACAGCCCTACTGTTGACTGAAATGATGCAGGAAATAGGCATTAAAATACGCCCAATAGAGGTCAACTACAGTGAATTTATCGAAAGACTGACTGCTGGCGATTACGTCACGGCACTGACCAATTATCCCCAGGGACCGACGCCGTTTAAATATTTTGACATGGCATTTAACAGCGCTTACCAGGCTCCGCAATATCCGCGCTATGCGATGCATTTCTATCGCAATGATCGGATTGATGCTTTATTGGCTCAGTTTCCTATGGCCTCCTCAGCCAACAAACGTTTAGCCATTCTTCACGAACTCAATTACATTGTAGCCAGCCAGCAGATCACGGTACCGCTGTACAATACAGTCCAGTTTTATCAGTACAACACCCAGCGGTTTACCGGCTGGTTTAATGAAAACAACCCCAAAGCCAACCCGCTGGTATGGCCGCAAACTCCGGAACGGCTGCTGCATGTGCTGGCGCTGAGACCGAAAGAATAACGAGATGCGAGATGCGAGATGCGAGAATATAGAAAAAGCGAGTGAGATCAATGATCAACACTCGCCTTGATTCGCTCTTTCTCGATACTCGGTTCGAGGTTCGAGGTTCGAGGTTCGAGGTTCGAGGTTCGAGAATATAGAAAAGGCGAGTGAGATCAATAATCAACACTCGCCTTGATTCGCTCTTTCTCGGTACTCGATACTCGATACTAGGCTCTAGATACTCGTTTCTAGATACTCGTTTCTAGATACTCGTTTCTAGATACTCGTTTCTAGATTCTCGTCCCGAGAATTAAACCATCGCAGCGCCTGCGAACAGAGTAATTATCGTCACCACCAGCACCATGATCACAAATGGCATTACCCACTTAAGGAAACGCTCATAAGGGATCTTCGCCAGTGCCAGACCAGCCACCAGGTGACCTGCTGTCGGCGCAAAAATATTGATCCAGCCACTTGCAGACTGATACGCAGTGATAATTAAATCACGGCCAATACCAGAGAAATCCGCCAGCGGTGCCATTAGCGGCATAGATACCGTCGCCAGGCCTGAGGTTGATGGGATAAAGAAGCTCAGTACGATGTGAACCAGATAGGTCACGACAACAAAAACGCCGGACGATAACCCGGTAACCATGCCTTCAGCCCAGTTGAGAATGGTATCGATGATCACACCGTTATCCATCACCACGTAAATACCACGGGCAACCGCGACAACCAGTGCCACACCGATCAGATCTTTGGCCCCTTCGAGGAAGGTTTTAATGAACTCGCCTTCTGACATACGGTTGATCAGCGCTATCAAAATAGCGGAGGCTAAGAACAGCGTCGACAGTTCATCAAACCACCACCATAAGGTCGGAAACGCGGTAATGCCCATATCTTCCCATGGGATCACGCCGTAAATCATCACCAGGAATGCGCCAAAGAACACTGACATGGTCAGCTTCTGCTTGGTGGTGAACTCGCCGTTGTCATCTTTTATATGAGAAAATTCATCATCAAATTCAATATCACTCAGCACTGAATTGGATTTGTCTGCTTTTACCTTGGCGGCATAACGCATCACATACCAGGAAGCCATTGCGATCAAGATAACGAGTTGGATCAGACGCAGGCCAATACCCTCACCGATAGGCAAATCAGCAAAACCGGATGCGATACCCGTTGCGAACGGATTAACCGTCGAAGCGAGCACCCCGACCCCAGAGCCTAGCAAAATAATGCCGGCAGCCACCATACGGTCATAACCCGCAACGGCCATTACCGGTAAGATCACCGCCCAGAAAGCCACGGTTTCTTCTGCCATACCATACGTGGAACCACCGATGGCGAACAGAGTGATCAATACCGGGATCATCATTTGCTCACGGCCACGGAATTTACGGACAATCGCCGCCACTCCCGAATCCATCGCTCCCGTTCGCATGGTAACCGCTAAGAAGCCACCTATCACCAGGACAAATAACGCGACGTCCACCGCTTTATGGAAGCCTTTGATCGGTGCCATCAAGACATCAATCACCCCTTGCGGTGACGATTCCAATTCAGTGTAACTGCCCGGGATCGGTAACAAACGTTCGCCCCCGTCGTAAGCAAGCACTTCAGCCGCCGGGATCACCTGATCGGTCCCATTGACAATATAGTCGTACTTACCCGACGGCATTATCCAGGTCAGTAACGCAACCAGCGCGATAATGATAAACAGGATGGTATAAACCGTGGGCATTTTGAATGATTTTTTCATTTTTCCAGCTTCCGTTGCGGTGGTCATAATTTTACTCCCTGCAATTGATAAATCGCATTTGCATACACATTCATCGATTTAAGCATGTCATCAATAATCAAATATTCATTGGGCATGTGTTCCACTTTGTCACGTCCCGGAAATATCGCCCCATAAGCCACACAGTTTGGTATAGCGCGGGCGTACGTCGCCCCGCCGGAGGTCATTGGTTGGCTTTCCAGATCGCCACTCACTTCCTGATATGCAGCCATCAAGGTTTTAATTACCGGACTGTCTGCCGGCATATACAGAGAAGGCAACACATCAAATTCTTCGTATTTCAAGCCATATTGTTCCGCTACGGCCTGAATATCGTTGTCATAGTCATCTTTGCTAAAAGTAACCGGCACCCGAATATCAATACCGAGCTTACTGGTCTGGGTATCAATGTATAATTGCGCCACATTGAACGTCAGCCGCCCGCTGACATCTTCAACCGGACCAAATATTTCCGTCGCGTTGGCATCCTGGCCGACTTGCTCAGCAACAAAGCGTACCATTGGGTGCATCACACCGATTTTCTGCAAAGCCAGACACAAACGGGCAATCGCATTGACCCCTTTTACGTCAGCAGAAGCCGAATGCGCCGCTTTACCCATAACGGTTATTTCGCCATCTTCGCAGTGAAAATCAAAACCCAGCTCATCCAGAGCGAAGGCTAATTCCTCCCACAAAGGCCCCTGGTATTTAGCCAGCTCGGGCACCGCATTTAATGCGCCACCGCAATCTAATTCCACATCAGGCGAGCCTGCTCCATGTAACCAGGACTGGATCAGCATTTTTTCGGCATGAATTAAAGGAAAGACAGAGTCAGGCGTGAAACCGCACTGAGGGGTTTCTTCTTTCTCAAGGTAACGGTCGATACAGCGCCACAATGTCTCTTCATCGGTTCCGAAAATAAAGCGGATGCGTTTACTGAACTCAACGCCACTTTCCTGCAAGGCTTTTACAGCAAACAACGCCGCGAGTGTCGGCCCTTTATCGTCCTGCGTTCCGCGACCATATAAACGCCCGTCTCTGATTTCCGGCTCAAAAGGAGCTGATTCCCAAGTCGATAGGTCGCCAACCGGAACCACATCCAGATGACCTAATATGCCGATCATCTGCTCACCTTGTCCGACTTCGGCATAACCGTAGTAACCGTCCGGATCCTGATAGACGGTAAAGCCTAACTCCTGGCAAAGTGCCAGTGTTTCGGTCAGGCAGTCATCAATAGGCTGACCAAATGGTTTTCCGCTATTATCATCCTGATAGACGCTCGGTATTGCCACCAGACGTTTCACCGCGGCAATATACTCATCGCGGATACCGTCAATATAAGATGCTACTGTTGCTTTCATCGTATCCCTCTTTGCTTCCTTCTGAATTTCAGCCTGCTCACCAACAACCATGCAGGTTAAAATAACAAAGGTTTTTTAATTATCGGCATAAATATTAAGCATTTTTTCCTTGCACTGGTGAATTCTGCTACAGACTAACATCATGAACTGTGACAACTTTCACTCGATTCAGGATCAAGATGGGATGTAAGTCAAAAAGCCAGCATTCTCTTTATTGGTATATGGCAAGTTATTCGGTTAACACAAAAAAGAAGAAAACAGCCGCTCAATATAGATTGTTTATGCCGCTATTGTGTATGACTATTCCGAGTTTGTTTTCTGTAATTCAATCACCGTCAGCCAACCTTTCGCATCGCTGTCCGGTGCCAGCTTCGCTAAACGAGTAAATGCATATTCGGCCAGCGTTAGCTGCTGCGATTTCATTGCCGCAATCCCCAGAGAGCGCCAGAGTGATGGTTGCTGGCCACCTCCCTGATCAATTAATTGCTCAGCTAACGGTATAACATCAAGCCATCGATGCTGTTGCTCATACACTCCGAGCTGAATTTTAGCCAGATCGGCTGAAGGTGTTGTTGCCTGAATACGATTCAGCATCGCTTCGGCTTTATTCCACAGCCCGGCCTGGAGGTAATAATTCAAACGCTGGCGCTGTAAGGCAATACTGTCAGTAAGCTGCTGCCGGGTGATGGCTTTCTCCAATAATTCTGCGGCCTGCAGCGGATCACCGGACGTAGCCAGAAACCGCGCGGCCGTCGGATAGCTTTCTGCCGGAGACACATCCCCTTGCTTAATGCCTTGCGCTAAGATCTGCCCGGCACGCAGATTTTGCCCGAGCTGGTGATAGGCCTCAGCCTGTAATAACCACCAATCCGGCTGCGCGTCAAAATGAGCGAGAAGATATTGACTGCTGGTAACGACGTCTAAATAGCGCTGTAACTGGTATTGAGCCCGCAGCTTCACCTGTCCGGCTGTTAACCTCGACTGCAGATCACTGTTGCTATTCACCTTCTCAGCAAGTGCCAGTGCTTGCTCTGGTTGATCAAGCAATAACAACACCTGAGCCTGATTCGCTAACGTCGGGGCATGATCAGGGTATTCATCTAAATAGGCCTGATAATGGTGATAGGCTTCGCGGTTTTTACCCTGTTGCAACGCCAGACCGCCTAATGCCCGCCTGAGAATAAGCTGGTCATCACCTTGAAACACGTTAAGGGATAAGGCTTGATGGTAGGCAGCATAAGCCAGTTTGGGCTGATGCTGATTCTGATAAATGATCCCCTTCATGCGGGCTATATTTGCCTTGTCTTCGTTTGTATAGCCTCTGGCAGATCCGGGCTGGAGCTGATTCAGGATGTTCAGCGCAAGGGCGAGCTGGTTGCGCTGCAAATAGCGTTCACTTTTTGTCAGCGCCTGATACACCTCGGCAGAGACTTCGGCATGAAGCCTGAAACTGGATAGCATAACAACGCTGATTAAACCACCCAGCTTCAGGCTCTCGATAAAAAACCGACTCATGACCGTTTTTACCCTACCCAGCGGAGATAATTCGATTCCCTTATGTGGAAATGATTTGCCTTTACCATTCATCACTTACCTTTGATCCCTACTTCATACCAAATCCATTAACTCTCTGATTCTAACACTGGATGGCCACCTCATTGCATTAAGCTTTCTGACGCCCGGTTGGTTTGGGTATATACTTTGCGCCACTCAATACTGAGGAAAGCTTTTACTGATGAGACGTATAATGCAAACATTTATCCCGGGTAAAGAAGCCGCGCTTGAAGAATCGATTGAACGTTACCAGACTCAATTAAATAATTTGGGTTTCAACATCGAAGAGGCCTTCTGGCTAAACCCTGCACCTAACGTCTGGTCAGTACAAATCCGTGACGTCGATGCTCCGATGAACGTCACCTACGGTAAGGGCACAACGGAAAAAGCAGCACTGGCATCGGCTCTGGGGAAATTTTTCGAGCGCCTCTCTACCAACGATTTCTATGCCGATTACTATCTGGGCCAGGGCATTGCGGTGAGTGAATTTGTTCATTTCCCCAATGAAAAGTGGTTTGATATTGATGAAGATAACCTGCCGCCTGAAGGTATTTTAGATGAGCGCTTAACGCAGTTTTACGATCCAACCCTGGAGCTGCTAGGCACAGATCTGATTGATCTTCAGTCAAGTAATATGGCACGTGGGGTTTGCAGCCTGCCCTTCGAGCGTCAGACCGATAACGAAACCGTCTATATTCCGGTGAACATCATCGGTAATCTGTACCAGTCTAACGGTATAGCAGCAGGCAATACTAAAACCGAAGCGCGTAGCCAATGCCTGTCTGAAATATTTGCGCGCAGGCTCAAAAACCGCATTATGGCCGAAGGTATCAGCCTGCCTGAGATTCCTACTGACGTGATGGATCGCTTTCCGGCCATCAAAGAGACGATTGATACATTATCTGCGAAAGGCTTCCCCGTTGTTTGTTATGACGCATCGCTCGGCGGTAAATACCCCGTTCTTTGCGCGATGCTATCAATCCCCGGCAATGATCTGTGCCTGACCGCTTTTGGCGCCCACCCTCGCTTTGACGTTGCCCTTGAACGAGCGGTGACAGAATTACTGCAGCACCGAGCCCTAACCTTTGCTCTAACAAACGATGCGGGGGCCGTTCCACAGCCTGGTGTCAACACTGAAGAAGTCGCCATTCACCATAATCAAGCTACACTTGTTAGTTATTCAACAGCGATGGTTTCTTGCGATCTGTTTAAAGCCGATGCTGATAATGCATTTTCAGACTGGAACTTCACGGGTAGCTCGGAAGAAGAGTTTGCTCATCTGATGGGGATGTTAACTGAAGACAGAGCTGACGTTTATATTGCAGATTACGACCATCTGGGCGTGGATTGCTGTCGTATTATCGTTCCTGGCTGGTCTGAAATTTACCCTATCGAGGTACTGATCGAAAGTAACAACAATATCGCGCTGGAGTTACGCGAGACTCTTCTGGCTTTACCAAGTGTGGATTGGGAAGGCGAGCAATACGCTGAAATGTACGCGATTCTTGACGAAGAAGGCTTCGATGATACCGTCCTTCTCCATGAGATTATTGGTTTGGTATCTCAAACCGGTGAAGCGTGGCAGACATTGCGAATTGGTGAGCTGAAATGCCTATTGGCACTCGCTGGCGGTGATCTGGAATTGGCCTTAGAAATCGCCGCTTGGTGTATTGATTATAACGTATCAACCTACAGCCCGGCACGAACACAGTTCTTCCACTGTGTTATTGCGAGCTTAAAGCTGGCACTCGATGAAGACCGAGATCCGGCACAAGTTAAGGCTGAATTCGAACGCAAGTATGGGGCAGAGACTGTGGCCGCTGTTTGGGGCTCAATTGAAGGCACGGTACGCTTTTATGGTCTAACGGCTGGTGATTTGACCATGAGTCAATTCCCGGCACATCAACAGCTGCTGGCGTCATACCATAAACTTCAAGTCGCAAAAAAATGAACATTCGGTAATTTTATTACATTTATGTTAGCAAAGGGCTAATTCCAACCAGCAATGTCAATGCCAGCAAACTTTTGCTGGTATTCCTCTTTCTGGTTCTACCCTCCTAACGTGGCGTTCAAACTTTGTACTCCCCCTGTCACCTTTGGTATCAGGAAACCTGTAACCCGAAAATTACGAGATACAAGGCGTAAGTTATTATAAAATAAACACTTAAATAAAAAACCATCAACTATGAACTCATTCACATATTTATTTTTGTGATACGGATTCTTTCATTAATCATAATAACCGCTATTTCCGCTCAATTTTTTTTAGTGATTTTCCTACATTTTTTTAAGCGTAGTGATCGAGATCAATTGCATTAAAGAGACCAAGCTGTAGAATTTAGCAAAATTTGGTGAAATAATATTACACTAATAAATAGCTCGAGCCTGAAGTGAAGAATTTGTTCTCAGGTAAGAACGCTAGATTACAGTAATAAACACAAGAATTATTTTATAACGTAGAACGAGGCAATTATGTCATCTGAAGAAAGAAGTTATCAGGAGCAACACCGTCCTGCCTCTGACTTCTCAAGTCGATCTGACTATCTTGACAACGAACTCAAGATAATGAAACCACGCCGCTTTGGCTTAAACCTGCCAGGCCGTGACTTCCGCTTTGAATGGGAAGATCTGGTTCCCGCTTTAGCCGGTACTATCGGTATTATCGCAATGTACTCTGCGGTAATGATGTCTTGGGCTGAAGGTCTAACTCAAGCTTGGCCACACATCACCCTTGGCAAAGAGTTCGCCATTGAAGTTTCACGCGTTGAAATGCTCATTCCTGCATTTCTTTTCTGTATTCTGGCATCCGGATTTATCAACCCCCGCGCCAACCTGGCAGGTAACCACGGTCCAATGATCCCGTTGATCGGTACCATTGCCCTAGCCGGTGCACACCCTCTTGCTCTTGCTCTCCTTCTTGGTGTATTCGGTCTGCTACTTAGTTATTTCAAAGGCGGCTCTAAACTGGTCAATCTGACCGGTGAGGGTGTTGCCGGTGGCTTGTTGGTCTTCCTTGGTTTTACCGGAGCAATGAGCCAAATCGGCCAGATCCAAACTTGGGCAACCGGCCTGGAAACTGCCGAAATTGCCAAAGGCAGCCTAGGCTATATTGGCTTGGTTGTACTGGCGGTTAACATCGTGCTTTATGCATTCCTTGCCCGTATCAACAAGCGCTGGTTAGCTATCCCGGCTTGTGCCGTAACAGGACTTCTGGTTGCTCTGGCATTTGGTGCTGGCTTTGACCTTACTTTCGAAACCGAAATGGGCCTGCCAAACCTGAACCCTGTATACTGGTGGGGCAGCACGGAAGAAGGTTGGATGCTTGGTCTGCCAAACCTGCAGCACTTCATTGCATCATTGCCATTTGCCATTCTGGCGGTAGCAATGTGGTCACCTGACTTCCTGGGCCACCGTATTTTCCAAGAACTTAACTACCCTAAAGGTACTGACAAAGTACTGATGGATGTTGATGACACTATGACTATGTGTTCTATCCGTCAGATGGTAGGTACTGCGGTCGGTGGTGGTAACATCACATCGTCTTGGGGTACGTACATGATCCCGGCGGCAATCGCTAAGCGTCCTATCCCTGGCGGTGCTATCATTCTGGGCTCTTTGGTAATGCTTATCGCAATCCTTGGTTTCCCGATGGATGTTGCAGTATGGCCACCAGTAATGCGTATTGCTCTGCTAGTGGGTGTATTCCTGCCGCTACTGGAAGCCGGTATGCAAATGGTCAAAGACACCAAAGATTCACAATCTGCTGGTATCTGTATCTTTGCTTCTGCAGTTGCCAACCCGGTACTGGCATGGGCACTAACCATGCTGTTAGATAACAACGGCCTGATTGGTGACAAAGAACGCGCGAAGAAGCTTTCGTTCATGGACCGTATTGTTATCCCTGCCTCTGTGCTTATCATCTGTCTAATGGCGATGCTGGCGGTAGGTATGCTTGAAGGCAAGTACGGCATTCCAGCACTACTATAATGTGATGTGGGCAGTGCGCTGCACTGCCCTCTCTTAACTTGGTTATTAGTACTAATACGAATAATGAAATCATTTTTTTCGTTGAACGGATAGATTTGGTTATCCGTATTATTGTTAATGAAGTGTACTGTCCACCATTCGATGGTGATTAGCTCAACGGCTTCAAAATCAGTACGTATTTTTTCTACTAAAAAGGTAGGTATATCATGGCAGAGCAATTTGCTAAAGCTTGGGAAGGTTTTGCTGAAGGTGAATGGCAGAACGATGTTAACGTTCGTGACTTCATCCAGAAAAACTACACCCCGTATGAAGGTGACGAGTCTTTCCTAGAATCTGAAGCGACGCCGGCAACAGCTAAGCTTTGGGCTCAAGTAATGGAAGGCATCAAACAGGAAAACAGCACTCACGCTCCTGTTGATTTTGATACTTCTGTTATCTCTACCATCACTTCACACGATGCTGGCTACATCAACAAAGATCTAGAGACTATCGTTGGTCTGCAGACTGATGCTCCGCTTAAGCGTGCAATCATCCCTAACGGTGGTATCCGTATGGTTGAAGGTTCATGCAAGGTATACGGTCGTGAACTAGATCCTATGGTATCAAAGATCTACACTGAGTACCGTAAGACACACAACCAGGGCGTTTTCGATATCTACACGCCTGATATCATGAAATGCCGTAAGTCTGGTGTTCTGACTGGTCTTCCAGATGCATACGGCCGTGGTCGTATCATCGGTGACTACCGTCGTGTTGCACTATACGGTATCGACTTCCTGATGAAGGACAAGTTCGCTCAGTTTACGTCTCTGCAAGAGCGTTTCGAGAAAGGCGAAGACCTTCAGATGACAATGCAACTTCGTGAAGAGATTGCAGAGCAGCACCGTGCACTAGGTCAGATTAAAACTATGGCCGCTAAATACGGCTGTGATATTTCTGGTCCTGCAACTACAGCACAAGAAGCGATTCAGTGGACTTACTTCGGCTACCTGGCTGCAGTTAAATCACAGAATGGTGCTGCAATGTCTCTTGGTCGTACTTCTACGTTCCTGGATATCTACCTTGAGCGTGATATTGCTGCTGGCACAATCACTGAAGTTCAAGCACAGGAAATGATTGACCACTTCGTAATGAAGCTACGTATGGTTCGTTTCCTACGTACGCCTGAGTACGATGAGCTATTCTCTGGTGACCCAATCTGGGCAACAGAATCAATGGGTGGTATGGGCCTTGACGGTCGTACACTGGTAACGCGTTCTAACTTCCGTTTCCTAAACAGCCTGTACACTATGGGTCCATCTCCAGAGCCGAACATCACTGTTCTTTGGTCTGAGCAGCTACCTGACGGCTTCAAGCGTTTCTGTGCAAAAGTATCTATCGATACTTCTTCAATCCAGTACGAAAACGATGATCTGATGCGTCCTGACATGGACTCAGATGACTACGCAATCGCTTGTTGTGTATCGCCAATGGTTGTTGGTAAGCAAATGCAGTTCTTCGGTGCGCGTGCTAACCTTGCTAAAACGATGCTTTACTCTATCAACGGTGGTGTTGATGAGAAACTGAAGCTTCAGATTGCTCCTAAAGCAGCGCCAATGACTGACGAAGTGCTTGACTACGATAAAGTAATGGCAAGCATGGATACGCTAATGGACTGGCTTGCTACGCAATACGTGACTGCTCTAAATAGCATTCACTTCATGCATGACAAGTACAGCTACGAAGCGTCTCTAATGGCTCTGCACGATCGTGACGTTAAGCGCACAATGGCTTGTGGTATCGCTGGTCTTTCTGTTGCTGCTGACTCACTAGCTGCAATCAAGTACGCGACGGTTAAACCAATCCGTGACGAAGACGGCATTGCTATCGATTTCGAAATCGAAGGCGATTACCCTAAATTCGGTAACAACGATGCTCGCGTTGATGACATCGCTTGTGAACTAGTTACAACGTTTATGGAGAAAATCCGTAAGCTTAAGACTTACCGTGATGCAGTACCTACTCAGTCTATCCTGACTATCACTTCAAACGTGGTATATGGTAAGAAAACAGGTAACACTCCAGACGGTCGTCGTGCTGGCGCTCCTTTCGCTCCTGGTGCTAACCCAATGCACGGTCGCGATGAGAAAGGTGCGGTAGCTTCACTGACTTCTGTAGGTAAACTACCGTTTGCTGACGCTAAAGATGGTATCTCATATACTTTCTCTATCGTACCAAATGCACTTGGTAAAGAAGTTGAGTCTCAAAAAGCTAACCTTGCAGGTCTGATGGATGGTTACTTCCACCATGAAGCTGGCAGCATTGAAGGCGGTCAGCACCTGAACGTCAACGTTCTTAACCGTGAAACTCTTGAAGATGCTGTTAAGCACCCAGAGAAGTACCCACAGCTAACTATCCGTGTATCGGGTTACGCAGTGCGTTTCAACTCTCTGACAGTTGAACAGCAGAAAGACGTTATCGCACGTACTTTCACTGAGTCTCTATAATTTAGAGCTAGTGACGAGTGGCGAGAAACTAGAGTCTAGATACTCGAAACTCGCCACTTAAAAGTAAGTTAAAAAGCCGGTCTCTGACCGGCTTTTTTTGTTTTAGGTCTACTTATAACAGACAACAGCAGCCTCATTGTATTATTGCTACTTTAGCCTGCCATTCTGTAATAAAATGACAGGTATAAAACACGCCCCATGCGGAGAAGTTAAGCAATGTCAGTAAAAGGCCGTATCCACTCTTTCGAATCTTGCGGAACCGTCGACGGACCAGGCATCCGTTTTATCGTATTCATGCAAGGCTGCTTAATGCGTTGTCAGTATTGCCACAACCGCGATACCTGGGATCTTAATGGCGGGAAAGAAATCACTGTTGAAGAACTCATGAAGGAAGCCGTTTCTTACCGCCATTTTATGAATGCCTCTGGTGGTGGTGTCACAGCGTCGGGTGGTGAGGCTATGCTTCAGCCTGAATTTATTCGCGACTTTTTCCGGGCAGCTCAGGCAGAAGGTATTCATACTTGTCTCGACACTAACGGTTATATCCGTAAACATACCGATGTCGTTGATGAAGTTCTGGACGCAACCGATCTGGTCATGCTCGACCTAAAACAAATGGACGATACCATTCATCAAAATCTTGTTGGTGTTCCTAACAAGCGCGTTCTGGATTTTGCCCGCCATCTGCACAAGCGTGGGCAAAAAACCTGGATTCGCTACGTGATTGTTCCGGGTTATACCGATGATGAACGCTCTGCCCATATGCTGGGTGAATTTATCAAAGATATGGACAACGTCGAGAAAATCGAGCTGCTGCCATACCACCAGCTAGGCGAACATAAATGGGAAGCCATGGGTTATGACTACCCGCTCTCTGGTGTAAACCCGCCATCAAAAGAAACCATGGAAAAAATGAAAGACATCCTCGCCAGCTATGGCCACAAGGTGATGTACTAACGCGAAACGGCCTGAAAACTAAAAGTGCAGGAGCAGCGGGAAGACGTTCATCCCCAGCCTTGCTTCTGCACTTATTCCGAAGGGTATTTTTATTCTGATGAATATTAAGGCTAACTGGCTATCTGGGCCTTGCTCGTTGTTTTGCAAAGCAGCGACTTATCATCACCAGAACAGGTCTGATTAACCAAGTCACACTTACTTTTGGCCACCCCTTCCAGAATGCTGCACTGGGCATTGAACAGACAAAGGTTTTGACGGGCAGACAAACCTGACACTGATGCGGTGAGTACCTCATCTTCGACGCAGCTTGCGATTTCTTCCTGTACCTTGTCATCAAACGCATTAAGCTGTCGCTTGAAGGTAGTGTCATCTCTGGGCTCGAACCGTCCGACCGTGGCGAGCGAAAGTATATCGTCGTACTTATCGACCTTTAGCGGCTTACAGGCTACATCCCATTTATTTCTGAACCGGTTACGGTTTAACTCAACCGGTTTTTTGCTACCGTCAAACTGATAATAGCGAGATCTCTCATCTTCGAAATAACCGTGGACGCTGTATTTTTGATTTAAAAAATCATAAATAAGATCAACAATAAATGGCACCCTTTCCCCGGCAACCCCCATGGCATTCTTCGCCGAATAATAGCCGCAGGTCGTGAGATTAAGTACATTGTCTTTATTCATCACCGTCGCAGGGCTAAACATCCAGTTCTCGTTGCTGGCCAGGCTATAGAATTCCACCGAACCAGGATAATTAAACTTATTGGCAAACCGCGCTAATGCCGCTTGCCTGAGCTCGACAATCTCATCTTCAGCGGATGTGGTTGCCTCACCAGGCTGTGCACTCGCTTCGGAAGAAGTCGCTAACGGATCTTCCGATATGGGTGGCAATGCTTCGCCAGAGCTCGCCGGTACCGTCAACTGTTGAAGCGCAAAAGCAGAGTTAGACAAATTGTCAGTAATCGTATGCAAGTTAATCAACAGCAGCAGTAGCAGCAGGCACCCTAGCCCACGAAACAAAGTATTAAGCTTGAGGGAAAAGTCCCTTACCGGCTTTCCTTTGATGATCATTTTATCTTCCCTAGCAGTATCAATTACGGCCGGATTTTATAGATAATTGTCCCCTTGTCCATAGATCGAACGCTCACTTTTTAAGCGGTTATTGATACGGCAAATGAAATCAAATAGATGTATTTTCATTTTTTTCAGTCTTTGGGAGCAACCTCTTTTTCCTGAGAGCCCAAGCACCAGCGACACTGCTAGCAGGTGAAAAACTCCGTTGGCATGCAGATCGGAATGGGCTGAATGTCTCAAAAAATACCGCTAAGAGGATGGGCACAAAAATCGGAACAACCTTAAATCAGTAGAAACAATTGGTTAAAAAAACCTACCAGCATATCGCTGGTAGGCCTTAATTAATTCAGGGGAATTTGAGTATGCTTACAGCGCGGTTTCCAGTACATTACGGCTAACTTCTGGTGTCATGTCGCCATGTTCACCCAATGCTGTCATACCGTGAAGTTCAAGTTGCGCCAGCACAGTTTCAACACTTGCGGCATCCAGATCTTCATCGCTCAAACGTACCGGCATGCCCATCGCTTTGAAAAATACTTCTGTTTTCGCGATAGCCTGATCAATCACCTCATCTTCAGTACCGTCAAACAGGTGCCAGACACGTTGTGCGTACTGGATTAATTTACCGCGCTTTTGCTCACGCTGTACTTTCATTACCGCAGGCAGAATAATCGCCAATGTACGCGCGTGATCCATACCGTACTGACCTGTCAGCTCATGGCCGATCATGTGGGTACTCCAGTCTTGCGGTACGCCCGCACCGATTAGGCCGTTCAGTGCCATCGTTGCCGACCACATGACATTCGAGCGCACGTCGAGATCATCTGGTGTTGCCAGAGCTTTGGGTCCTTCCTCAATCAGGTTCATCAGCAAACCTTCAGAGAAACGATCTTGTACTTTCGCATTCACCGGGAACGTTAAGTATTGTTCCATGGTATGGACAAAAGCATCAACCACGCCGTTCGCAACCTGTCGCTCAGAGAGGCTAAGAGTCACTTTAGGATCCAGTACGGCAAAGATCGGACGCACATGAGGCGACATAAATGCCAGCTTGGTCGTACCCCGGGTGACCACGGAACCGATATTACTTTCCGAGCCTGTCGCCGGCAGGGTTAACACACACGACAGCGGCACAGCGTCTTCTACTTGTGCATGTTTCGCCAGAATATCCCAAGGTTCATCCCCCTCAAAACGGGCCGCCGCTGCAATAAATTTAGTACCGTCAACGACTGAACCACCACCAACTGCAAGCAAATAAGTAATTTGCTCGGTTTTAACCACTTCAACTGCTTTCATTAAAGTGTCATATTGCGGATTAGGCTCGATGCCTGAAAATTCAATCCAATTATGCTCTTTCAGCGCATTGCTGACTTGCTCATATACGCCGTTGGTTTTGATAGACCCCCCACCGTAAGTGACGAGAATTTTAGCATCCGCGGGGATCTCTTTTGCGATAGCTGCTATTTGGTCTTCGCCAAAAAAGATCTGCGTCGGGTTATGAAACGTGAAGTTAAGCATTGCTCGTTCCTTTGTATCCAAGGGATTAATTAGTATTTGTCTCAATTGTTCTATCGTTTATCTGGCTATTCGCTTCGCTTATTTAGCTAACAGGCTCAGAAGTGCTTCTGCAACCGCTTCTGATGATGCAGGATTTTGCCCTGTAATTAACATACCATCTTGAATTGCGAGCGGGTTCCAGTCTTGTGCCGATTCAAACTGTCCGCCTCGGGCTTTTAATTCGTCTTCCAGTAAGAAGGGTACTACCTCGGCTAAACCAACAGCCGTTTCTTCTGAATTTGTAAAGCCGGTTACCGCTTTGCCGGAAATGATATATTCACCGTCTTGAGTCTTCGCATTTAACAGCACGGCCGGTGCGTGACACACCGCCGACACGGGTTTTCCTGCTTGCCAAAAGGCTTCAATCAACGCGATTGAATGGCTGTCGCTCACCAAGTCCCACAATGGCCCATGACCACCAGGGTAGAAGATTGCATCGTAATCTTTTTCATTTACATCGGCCAACTTTAAGGTATTTGCTAACACCTGCTGCGCTTGCTCATCGTTATTGAAACGCACTGTGGCATCGGTTTGTGATTGCTCTAATTCACTGTTCGGATCAATCGGAGGTTGCCCACCTGCAGGTGAAGCGAGAGTAACGTCAGCATTGGCATCTAAAAAACAGTAATACGGCGCGGCAAATTCTTCGACCCAAAAACCCGTTTTATGATCAGTATCACCCAGCTTATCGTGGGATGTTAGCACCATTAAAATTTTCATTATCAACCTCGTCTTGTTCGATTAAGAGCGTGATGAAAGTCTATGCCTGAACGATTAATCTAACAATGGTGATAAATTGAGAATCATTGTTTTAATAATTCGAACAGTAGATACTGTTAACACATACGCAATCACTCATTCAATGAATAACAGATAAAAGTCGAGTAAAAATGGATGTTTCCTTTGAGCAACTAAAAAGCATGGTGGTATTCGCACAAATTGTTGAGCAAGGCAGCTTCTCGGCTGCAGCAAGGCAACTGGGCCTGTCCCGCGGGGTTGTGAGTTACCATTTAAAAAAGCTCGAAACTCATATTGGGATCCCCTTGCTAAACCGTACCACTCGCAGTATTAGCCTGACCGACGCAGGCCAGCGTTATTATCAGCGTTGCAAGAATATCAGTGACGAAGCTGCCGCAGCCAACCAGCAAATCGAAAATTTGCGCGAGGAGCCGGAAGGAAAACTCATCATCACCGCCCCGGTCAATATCAGCATGTATACCATTGTACCGGCTCTGAATACCTTCAAAAAACAATACCCCAAAATTGAAATCGATCTGAACCTGACCGATGAGGTAGTGAATATCATTCAGGAAGGTGTCGATTTAGCGATTCGGGGAGCACCGCTCGCAGATTCGGGCTTGTATGCCCGTAAGCTAATGACCATGAAAAATATTCTGTGTGGCGCCCCGAGCTATTTTAGTCAATATGGCCTGCCCCGCACACCGGCAGAGCTGGCTAATCATGAATGGGTCGTCTACAAACAAGCGTCTCGTATTCAGACGCTGTCGAAAGGCAGCCGCTCATACAATGTCAGAATGCAAGGCAGCATTGCCACCAACAGTGCATCGGCAAGAACGGCTTTTGTGTTAGGTGGCCATGGCATCGGGCGATTACCCATTTACGATGCCCTGCCGTTGATAACGTCGGGACAGCTCACCCCGATCCTGGAAGATTATCAGCTGAGTGATATCAATATTTACGGTGTTTATCCGCCGAGAGCTGCCAACTCCAAGAAGATGCGCTTATTGCTGAACCACTTGCAGGAATTTTTCACTCAACTTCCTGCACCGCTTTTTCAAATGTCATACCCAAGTAACCATCAAAAGATCTAATACCAATAGGCAATTAATTTTATATACATTATTCTCACAGCAAAACCAGACCAAAAATGCAGACGCGGCCTTTATGCTAGCCCGCCATATGAACACGTTGAGGTTCTATCTGGGGTGTGGCTAACCCTGTATATGAAGCCACGGAAACCCACTCTTCGAAACACCTCGACATGTCATCCCGGAATTGAGGAATGTATCCGGGATCCAGTTCTAGCCGTGAGCTCCCTAGATTCCGTATATATACGTTCCTCACTTTACGGAATGACGACGTTTGATGGCAGAACTGGTCAAATGTCTGCGATAAAACACCAGTGCATATAAATCAAATGCATAGATGCATATCAATTAAATTGATACGGATTACATATCTCTTTTGGTTTCTCTAATCATGCGTAAAGCTTCACGCTTAATACAGTCACGTAACGGGTTTTCGACCGAATCAGCCCGCCATATAAACGACAATGTCCGTTCCATGTTGAGTTCTGGCACATTCAAGGCAACCAATTCACCGCGTTTAATAAACTTGACAACGTCGAGGTATGGCAAGCAGCTCAAGTACAGACCATTCGCGACTAAAGTACGAAGAACGGAGACTTGTTCATATTCACGGCAGACATCAAGATCATCAATGACACCATGGATTGCACTCTCGAAAATTTTCCGCGTGCCGGCCCCTTGTTCACGCAAGACCCATTTGGCCTGCTCCAGCTGGGCAAAACTGACTTTTTCATACTTCGCATACGGATGATGTTTAGATGCGATAATCACTAAATGGTCGTGACACCACACTTCTTGCTGGAGACGGCTATCATCACAACGCCCCTCTATGACACCAAACTCATAATCAAAGTTTTTTATACCATCGATGACTTTCTCTGTATTTTTTACTTTGAAGTTAATACGTAACTCCGGAAAGTTACTATCAATATTGCTGATAAGCTCAGGCAGCAAGTGCTCTGCGGCTGTCTGGCTTGCTGCCAGCGTAATTTCGCCACTGATTAAATGCTGCTCGTAGAAACCTAATTCGATCTGCTGGGCATCAAATAATAGCTGTTTCGCCTTTGGCCTTAACCATGTCCCCCAGTATGTCAGCGCCATTCGCTTTCCCTGGCGCTCAAACAATGGCCTGCCGAGTAATTTCTCTAACTGAGCTAGCGCCATACTGGCTGCAGACTGAGTGAGCGCTAACTCATCAGCGGCTTTACTGACACTGCCCGAGCTGGCTACTTCTTCGAATACCGCCAATTGCTTCAAAGAATATCGCATTGCGACTCCTTTCTTCCTGAACCCTATGATTAACCGGAACTTTACCATCATCTGATATCAATTTTTATGATTGGGAATAAGAAAAAAATCAATTTTACTCACACCGTTATCCCCCCTTAAGCTGAAGTCACGTTAAACACATACATCTCGATATAAGGAGAAGCAATGACTCAGTTACCCCTCTTTTTGTTTAATTCACCCGGCAATGTCGTCGAATCGAAATGGAGATCATATCGATGAGCTCGGCAATAAATACAGATTCCAATTACAGTCCGATGGAAATGATGAAACAGGCTGAAAAATATGCCGTGAGTAAAGCATCAAAGTCGACGAGTAAAACAATCGCATTAGCGATCACTGCCGGTGTTTTCATTGGACTCGCCTTTGTTTTTTACCTCACGGTGACGACAGGTAATGGCGAAATAAACTGGGGGATCAACCGCTTATTTGGTGGATTAGCCTTTAGCATGGGCCTGATTTTAGTCGTCATCTGTGGCGGTGAGCTGTTTACCAGTACGGTGCTGTCTTCTATCGCCAGAGCCAATAAACATATCACCACCGGACACATGCTAAAAACGTGGGCAAAAGTGTATTTCGGCAACTTCCTGGGCGCGATGCTGCTATTGCTTCTGGTCTCAATGGCCAGCCTGTACCAGCTCGACGGCGGCCAGTGGGGGTTAAATGCGCTAAACGTTGCCCAGCACAAACTGCACCACCAGCCTTTGGAAGCTTTCTCATTGGGTGTTTTATGTAACCTATTGGTCTGTCTTGCCATTTGGATGACGTTTTGCTCAAGCAACATGATGACAAAAATGGCCATTATGGTTTTACCGGTCGCCATGTTTGTCAGCACCGGTTTTGAGCACAGCGTCGCCAACATGTTTATGGTGCCGCTGGGCATCACTATCCAGAACATCGCCCCAGACTCATTCTGGCTAAACCTCGGTGTATCACCGGAACAATATGCTGATCTCAATATCCACAACTTTATCTTTGCCAACCTTATCCCCGTTACGCTGGGCAATATCGTCGGCGGCGGGGTTCTCGTCGGGCTTAGCTACTGGGCTATTTTCAGCTCGCCGAAAGAACACCAGGCAACAGCTACCATCATCACACCCGATTTCTCAAATTCTGCCGTTTTAAATAAGGACACTACTATGCTTCAGGACAACCTGCTTGTTAACGACCACATGCACCCTGCAACGACGACCCTTCAGCCAGGCATGCCTGTTGCAGAAGCACTTGATATCTTGATTAACAAAGAGCTTTCAGGTGCGCCGGTACTATCAAGCGACCAGCGTCTAGTCGGTTTCTTCTCTGTCCATGACACCTTGGTTGACCTTTGGTGTAGTGACTATGTGCCAAATGCTGAAAGCAAAGTGCAAGACTTAATGAAGCATGAAATCCAGACCGTTAGCCCGGATAACACGATTCTTGATATTGCTGAGTACATGAGTATCGACAAAAATATTCTGTACCCGGTCACAAGCGGCGGCATTGCAACCCGACTGACCACGCTTTCATTGAATGAACGCGCCCGTACTATGGTGGTAAACCGTCCGCACAGTTTTCCTGTTGTAAAAGATGAGGTACTCGTTGGTATGATCACCCGTAATGACATTATCAAAGCGCTTCGCCCGGTCTATGGCAAACAAGTCCCCGTTATAGCCTCAGATAATACATCCCAAGAGTGTGAAGTAGCCTGATAAACAAACCCGCCAGACGATTGTCCCTCTCGGGATAATCGTCTGGCTCTCCCCACATTACGAACCGATGAGCGAAATCACACCAGCCTAAAATTTCTCCGGCCGCAGCAGCCACAATTAACCCAGACCTCGACCGCCACAGAACGCCCCATGTAAAATACCAACATTTATCTCGCCATTACTCTATTTATCCATGATAAAATTATGGTATAAACACGACGCAAACGATTGCGCAGCCTGTTGATCCAATCTGATGCAGTATATCCGTTGTCACTATTCCCTGTTGTCATCGCTATGAGGAAATGAGCCCATATGAAAAGCGACATTCAAATTTGCCGCGACACCCTACTCACTCCTATCGACCAGATTGCCCAAGTTACAGGTATTAAACCTGAAGACCTGACACCACAAGGCTCCTTGAAAGCCAAGGTTAAACCTTCAATTCTTAAACGCCTGGCTGATAAACCTGAAGGGAAGTTGGTGCTAGTGACAGCCATCACCCCGACGCCTCTCGGTGAAGGTAAAACGGTCACCACCATTGGCTTATCGCAAGGGTTAGCCAAAGTGGGGAAAAAAGTCATTGCCTGTATTCGCCAGCCTTCGATGGGGCCGGTCTTTGGCGTGAAAGGCGGCGCGGCTGGTGGAGGCTATAGCCAGGTCGCCCCGATGGAAAAGCTAAACCTGCATTTAACTGGTGATATTCATGCTGTCACCGCCGCCCATAACCTTGCGGCGGCAGCAATTGATGCCCGCCTGTACCATGAAGAACGCCACGGTTATGAGCAATTTGCCCGGCGAACCGAGCTGACACCGCTGCGTATCGATATTAACCGTATAGTCTGGAAGCGAGTCATGGATCACAATGACCGTGCGCTGCGCAAGATCACCGTGGGACTTAATGAGCCGGGAAAAACCATTAATGGCTTGGAACGTGAAGACGGTTTTGATATTTCTGCTGCTTCAGAGTTAATGGCAATTCTGGCCTTATCCAGAGATCTTGCTGATATGCGTGCGCGAATCGGCCGCATCGTACTGGCTTATAATATTGATGGCCAGGCAATCACTGCCGACGATCTTCACGTTGCGGGTGCCATGGCCGTTACTCTGTGCGAAGCCATTGAGCCGACGCTCATGCAGACGCTGGAAGGTGTGCCGACCCTTATTCATGCCGGACCATTCGCCAATATTGCCCATGGAAACTCATCCATCATTGCCGATCGTATCGCGCTGAAATTAAGTGAATTCACCGTTACCGAAGGCGGTTTTGGCTCTGATATGGGGTTAGAGAAAGCCTGTAACATCAAAGCACAACAAGCCGAACGAGGCCCTGATTGTGCGGTCATGGTTGCAACACTGCGCGGATTAAAAGCCAACTCAGGACTGTATGATTTACGTCCGGGTCAGCCACTGCCCGAAGCTATTTTCGCCCCGGATGAAAAAGCACTCGTCGCGGGTTTTGAGAACCTGAAATGGCACATTCGTAACGCCGCCAAATACGGTTTACCGGTTGTGGTTGCCATTAACCGCTTCCCGCAAGATAGCGATGCCGAACTTGCACAGCTAAAAGCAATGGTTAATGCCCAGGACTTTGGCACTTATGTTGATGTGGCGATCAGCGAAGCTTTCGGTAAAGGCGGTGACGGGGCCATTGCACTGGCTCGAGCCGTGGTTACAGCCTGTGAAACACCGGCTGACTTTAAACCACTTTACAGCCTGTCACAGACTTTAGAAGAGAAACTAATGACGGTCGCCGAGGTGGGGTATGGTAGCCAAGGTATTGAATTGTCTGAACGGGCCAAACAACAACTGGCAGAACTGAAAGCTCAGGGCCATGATAATTTAGCGGTCTGTCTGGCAAAAACACCATTATCAATCACCCATGATCCCAGCGTGAAAGGCGCACCGAGAGGTTTTCTTCTGCCGGTCCGTGAACTAAAACTCTGTGCGGGAGCGGGATTTGTTTATGCGCTGTGCGGTAATGTCATGACCATGCCGGGCTTGCCCGAAAAGCCAGCTTATATGGCATTAGATCTGGATGACAATGGCAATATTGTAGGCTTAAGCTAACCGCCTTTAAGCAAGTAAATTCAAAGAACGCTTATTGTCATCCAAACACGAAAGGGCTACATTTAGTGGCTCTTTCTTATATACCCAAACCACCTCAAAATGCAGAGTTCAGCGAGAATTCATTGGCTTTTAGTCAAGGCAGCCATTTGAGTGAATAGTAGATCTATTTAGAGAATGGCTAACACAGAATAAAAGCCAATGAAACACGCCCTTTGGGAGCTCCTCTGGAAAATCACTTCTTCACAAAATGTGTTTGAAAGGGCTCGCCATTCCTACACACATTTCATTCGAATTGAGTTCCCAGAGGAAGCTCTGAATCTTGCATCTTGAGGTGGTTTGGGTATAGCTCCCCACTGTAAAACTATCATTGCACATCAATTGCCTTACCCCCTTTTCCTAAACTACGATTGTAGAAAGCAAGATCAACACAAACCCCCAAAAAATATAAGGTTAAATACATAAAAATCAACAATATATCGATTTATTGCTTAAGCTTTCATCACTCGGTTATATTTAGTACAAAAACGACGGCTACGCCTCGTCAGATCAAGCTTTTTTAAACTTAACCTGATAATCTCAACCGCAGAACATAACAATATTAAGGCCTTTTATTATGGAAATGACAAACGCTCAACGTCTTATTCTTTCTAACCAGTATTCTCTGATGTCTCAGATGAACCCTGAAAACGCAGAAAAATATCGCCGACTTCAAACCATTGTTGAGCGCGGTTATGGCCTGCAAATGCGCGAACTGAACAAAGACTTCGGCTGCCTTCCTGAAGAAACCTGCCGCAATGTTATTGACTTCATGGAGATGCATCACGCGCTGCAGGAATCTTATAAAATGCTCGATGAGGCTAACCAGCAACTGGTTGAGCCACGCCGCCTGCAATTTCTGGGCTTTGATGCCGCCACAGAATCACAACTGGTTCACTATGTGCGATTCTTAACTGACGAAGAAGGTCTGTATCCTCAGTTTGATAAATCTGAGCACCAGTTCAACAGTCAGGTGCCAATGTTAGAAAAATACCAACGTATGCTGCAAACTTGGCGCAACTGTCCCCGCCAATATCATTTATCCGCTACTGAGATTCAACAAATTTTGAATGCCTAGTGCTATTTATATTTAGCAGTATTTGCACTTAATATTCTTCTATATATTTAAAAACCGGAGTCCCTACTCCGGTTTTATTGCCCACAAACACCTACTAACAATGCAAATTAGCGCCTGACCTTAGCAGCTGGAAATTCTCGCTGAAACGAGCATCTTGAGGTTACTTGGGTATATACCCACACCAGCAAGGAGTCACTAATGACACATTTCGATCGTCCCATCTATAAAAATCACCAACATCTTAGAAGATTGAAAATAAGTGACATTATTTAGGTATAATCTCGCGAATTAACCTTGTATATAAAACCTACCAATAAAGGGATATAGTATTAACTATCATGATTCGATTGCTTCTGTTATTGCTAATTATTTCGCCAGGTTGCATTGCTGCACCAACGAATCATTTAATTATTCTGACAACGTTTACTGAATCAGCAATTACACCAATAACTCTGGAGTTTCAGAAGCAATACCCAGATGCAAAGATCAAAGTTCTTCACCGCCGGGGAGAATCAGGTGTTCGCTTGCTGGAAAAAAACGGTCATGATATTGATATTGTGATTTCATCATCGCAATTTACACTCCAACCTTTGATTGAACAAAATAAGCTAATTGAACTTACAGCTGACATCACTCATTCACAACTCATACAGCCATTTAGGCAAAGTCAGTCAGCGAACATTGTTATCTTCGGTTACTCAGGCTATGGCTTGATGTGGAACAAAGATTACCTAGCCAAGCATAATCTTGATATACCGGTCAATTGGGAAAATCTGACCCACCCCCAATATTTCCGGCATGTGATCATGAGCAGCCCATACCGCTCTGGTACCACGCATCTGATGGTTGAAAACATTCTGCAACGATATGGCTGGAAAGATGGCTGGAAACTTCTATTACAAATTGGTGGTAACTTAGCTTCAATTTCTGCCCGTAGTTTTGGGGTGAGCGATGCCATTTCTCGTGGTCTGGCAGGTATTGGTCCCGTTATTGACAGCTTCGCCTACGAAAGCCAGAGACAATTCCCTTTTATAGGATTCAATTACCAGAATCACAGTCCGCAGATCCCGAGTTATATCGCAGCCGTCAACAATACCCATCAATCCAAGCATAGCCTGGCATTGATTAAATATTTACTCTCTGATGAGGTGCAGGCAAAACTGCCGACGAGTTCGCTGCACAAATATGGCTTAAAGCAGAAAACAGTACCATCTTATACACGCCAACCGCTGAATATGCCCCTTATGCGTCACCGGAAAGCACTTGTAAAACAACTATTTGAACAAACTATCAGTCACCAGTTAGTATTATTAAACCAGGCTTGGCAGCTTATCCACAAGCTCAACACGGTGCAAAACCTGACAGACGAACACCGCCGCCAATTCAATTTAGCGATCCGTCTGGCTTCGACCCCACCGGTCACTGAAACTCAGGCCAATAGCGATATGTATCATGAACTGTCGCTATCCCGTACGGACGTGCAAACTGCAAGATGCATTAATGCCTGGCGCCGTATTATGGGTAGTCAACTTGAGCAATCGATCGCTCTCAGCCAGAAGATCATTGCCGAGCGCGAAGGGAGCAAATGATGCTTCGCAGGAAAACAATTGGATATCGCCTGATTGCCGCGATTGCCTTTATGGCTTTTCTCACCGTCAGCGTAAGCTTGATTGCGGTAGTCAACTGGGAAGCCATCGATAACCAGATTGAGGCGATCGTTGACAAAAATATGCCAACTCTCAAGGCAAGTTACCAGCTAGAAAGAAATACCTCTGGCCTGCAGGCCACCCTTTCTCTGTTGAGCCACAATACTGACCCCATCATGCATAACGATCTGAAGCAGAACATCAACATCAAGCTGCAACAGATCACCAATGCGATCACTGACACGGCCGGCCTAAAGTCATACCCATCGATAAAGACTGAACATGAAATCTTGCGGGAAGATATCGATGCTTATGCTAATTTAGTAAACCAGCGTAACACACACTTGTACTCGCTAACACAAACCGAAAACACCATCAGATGGCTCCATCAGGATTTGGTCGATGAACTGACCCCACTGCGCCAGGAGGTGGAATGGCAATTAACGCGAATGTTACCCAATGCCATTAACAGTGAAGCCATCGCAGGTGTCATGACCGAGTTTTCGCTGATCCAAGCGATCACCATTAATGAAAACAAACTTCACCAATTGGTTCAGGAGATCATTCAGCAACGCCAACAACGCGATCTCAGTAATGCGTTCTACTTTATTGGTTACAAAACCAATGAAGTCAGAGAAATGAGTCAAACACTGCACCACTACCCTTCTACGATTTCATATCGGCAATTATTGCAAGAATTTATTGCGTTAGTTGAACCTGACGGTGTGCTTGAAAAACTGCTCAAGCAAGATGTAGAACTGCATATGAAGATCAGCCAGCATGAAAAACGTATCCAGACCCGCCTTAAAGATCAGGAAGAACGGATCCAGACCATGGTGGAACAAGCCGATACCTCACTGCAGCAATTAGATAATGAAACCAGAAAATCCCTCATATATAGCAATGCTATGATGCTGGGCGTGGTGTCTCTGTCGATATTCTTATCCATTATACTGTCAATCCACTTGGTTGGCAGAGGGATTGTGAAACGCCTGAACCTACTAAGTAAGGACCTTGATTCAGTTACCAAGGGTAATTTGAATGCCAATATTCAGGTTACTGGCGATGATGAAATCGGTTTGCTCGGTGATAACCTCCGCGATTTCTGTCGCCAGATGCAGGAAATGCAGCAAAGTAATGCCCTGAACCTGATCAACAACACGCAAGCCAGCATCATCACCTGCAATTTAAACGGTGTTGTGGAATCCGTTAATCCCAGCGCCTTAAGGCTGTTTAGCTACGATACCGCTATGGCCGATATAACCGTTTGGGATTTATTTAATGAAAACATGCAGCAAAGGCTTAAGTACCTCTTTTCAGACGGTAGCCCGTTAGTGGAAAATGGTGCCTGCAACCTCACCCTTAAACAGAGCTACCAAGAGAACATACAGTACCTGAGACTCGATTTTCGTTTGTTTAAACAAGGTAATAGCGACAAGGTTATTATTACGATGACAGACATCACCGAACAGGAGAATGCTGCTCGCTGGTTAGAAAATATGGTGCGGGAAAAAACGCAGTCTCTGACCAACAGTAACCGACAGTTGAGGGCTGAAATAGAGGACCGTAAGCGAGTTGAAGATGACTTACGCGCAACGCAAGATGACCTCATTCAAGCGGCAAAAATGGCGGTGGTCGGCCAAGCCATGACATCGCTCGCACATGAATTAAACCAACCTCTTTCTGCTATCTCAACCCATGTTTTTGCTACTAAAATTGCGATCAAAAAACATAATCACGATCGGCTGGCATCCAGTCTGGACAAGATAGACAACCTTACCGCACGCATGGGCAACATTATTTCCAGCTTACGCAGTTTCTCTCGCAAACAATCAGCGAGCAACCCGCTTATACGTGTCAATATCCATGAGTCGATAAATCAAGCCATGCTGATAATTGAAAGCCGGGCGAAAGTTCAAAAGACAACCATTATCAATGAGGTTGATACAGCGCTATATGCTCTAGCCGATCAAGTGCAACTAGAGCAAGTCCTGGTCAACTTAATGGTGAATAGTTGCGATGCTGTCGCAGCAAGCGAACAGCGTGAAATCACTATAAGCACACTTGACGCTATCAGCTCTCCTCTGCGTATTACGGTCAGAGATACCGGGGATGGTTTTGCTGATGAGAGCATCAAGAAACTTTTTATTCCTTTTACCACAACGAAAGACGTCGGGCTTGGCCTGGGGTTAAGTATTTGTCGTTCAATTATGACCCGTTTAGGGGGCGAGATTTTCCTGGCTTCAAACCTTCAGGGTGGAGCCATGGTCGTTTTGGAGTTAATTAATTATGATAATGAATGATGATATTGAAGTACTGATCGTTGACGACGATCAGGATGTTGTCGACGCTTATCAACATTTACTTGAAGTCTCTGGCTATAAAGCACAAACCGCAACAGATCCGACTCAGGTATTGGGGATGCTAGATAAAAACTGGCCAGGAGTCGTCGTTACCGATATGTATATGCCTGGTCTGAACGGTATAGAGTTGCTGGATAAAATAAAAGGCCTTGATGAAGAGCTGCCCGTTATCATAATCACTGGCCACGGTGATATCCCGATGGCGGTCGATGCGGTAAAAAAAGGAGCGATCGACTTTTTACAGAAACCGCTACAGCCGGCAGATCTTCTGGCGTTATTAGAACGGTTCCTGCCTCAGCGTAAACAGGTCATTAATCAGCGTAAAACCCTGATCCACACGGCATCAAACGAATTAAATGGTGACAGTCCTTTAATCGTCAAAATTCGTGCGCAGGTGACAAAAATCGCACTCACAACCAAAGATGTGCTTATTGAAGGGGAAAGCGGCACCGGCCGTCATACTGTTGCCAAACTGCTGCATAAAAATAGCATTATTCATCAGGGACCTTATATAAACGTCAATGGTTCAGCGATTACTTGTACCCCGGATCTGCAACGGAGCATGATCTCAGCACGTAGTGGCAGTTTATGTCTCAACAATCCACAAGACATGCCAATTGAAGCACAGCAATGGTTATGTCGTTTTTTGCTGGAGCAAGAGCGCCAGTGTAAAAAGGAAGTGAGAGTATTAGCCATTGTGGAAGGTGAGCCGGAAAAGGTTGTTGAAAATGAACAGATGCTACCTGAACTGTTCTACTTCTTGAGCCAGGTGCGCTTTTCTTTGCCGCCCCTAAGGCAACGCAGCTGCGATATTACGCCGTTATTCAGACATTTCTTAAAACTGAGCTGCCAAAAACTCAATAAGGCTATTCCTGCTGTTGATAAGGCCTACATCAACACCCTTAATCGTCATGAATGGCCTGGAAATGTGCTGGAGCTGAAAAACGTCGCAGAGCTGTATGCCATTGGTATTGTCAAGCTGACCGGACAAGAGCGATCTAAGCCGCTAGATCAAATGAGCAGCCCGTTAGATGACTTGGTCGATGACTATGAGAAACAACTCATCGAAGATGCATTGTACCTCTTTACCGGGCGTATCAATGAAGTGTCTTCTTACCTGCAGATACCACGCAAGAAACTGTATTTAAGAATGAAAAAACATGGTTTAGATAAAGCCGAGTTTAAAGTCAGGCTATCGAATTAACAGCAAAAAAACGCTCGCCACTTTTTGCAAAGTAAGGCGAGCGAAATAAGCGAGAAATGGCGCTAATCAGAGCCAACAGTGATCACTTCGGTGGAGCTCGAAGTATCATCACTAAACAACACACCGATCTACCGGCAAAAAATCAGGTTAAGCGGCTACTGGTTCCGCCGCCTTCGTTAATTTAATGAATCGACAAATATCGGTATCCCCCACATTTTCGAGTGATTCAAATTGCGTTAAGATCAGCGAATCAATGTCATTTAACATCTCGGCATAATAGAGAACAGATTTCACCTCTTCTGCCAGGACTTGCCCCGTCTTACCGACATGTTCGAAATAAACCGGTGTAACACCCCGCAGTAATGCCAGTTGACGTAAAACACGAGGGTCATGAGACAGTGCCCATATCTGCTGCTTACCCTGCCAGCGAGACATTAAGCGTGGGGTGTCACCCTGTTCGGTAATAATTGCCACACCTGACTTTTGGGTTGAGTTTGATACCGACAGCATGGCAGCTAACGCCATGCTTTTTCGCGGCTCTGAGCATAGATTCAGTAAGTTTTGCCAATTATCACTGGCTTCGCTGATACGCTCTTCTGCGCCACTCGCGATGTCAGCCATATAAGCAACGGCTTCAACCGGATATTTACCCGCGGCAGATTCGGCCGATAACATTACGGCATCTGTACCATCAAGTACTGCATTGGCAACATCCAAGACCTCGGCTCGCGTTGGCATGGGATTCTCAATCATCGATTCCATCATTTGAGTCGCCGTGATCACCGGACGGCCATGATAACGCGCCCGCTCAATCAACCGCTTTTGTATCAGAGGTAAATTGACATCACCTATTTCGACGCCCAAATCCCCCCGTGCAACCATAATCACATCAGACGCTAAAATGACATCATCCATCGCTTTCACTGAGGCCACGACTTCAGCCCGTTCAACTTTCGCCACGATTGCAGCGTGACAGCCAGCCGCTTTAACCAACTGACGAGCTTCATGTAAATCAGCTGAATTACGAGGAAACGAAACGGCGATATAATCGGCATCAAGAGCGGCTGCAGTGATAATATCTTGCTTATCCTTATCGGTAAGCGCGGGTGCCGAAAGGCCACCACCGAGTAAATTGATCCCTTTTCGATTAGACAGCACCCCAGCATTTAATACTGTGGTGTGAACTTTCCCGCCGTCAATATCTGTAACTTTTAGACGAATGCGTCCATCATCCAGCAGTAAAACATCGCCTTGCTGCACGTCATTGACTAATTGGGGAAAATCCAAACCGACGGCGTTTTCTGTTCCTGCATCTGATGCCATGTCTGCATCAAGGGTAAATGCCTGACCTTTCTCAAGCATCACCTTGCCGTCACGAAAAACAGCAATCCGAATTTTAGGCCCTTGCAGATCAGCCAAAACCCCAACATGGCGCCCCAATCGTACAGCAATTGCCCGCACTAATTCTGCGCGGGCAATATGCTCTTCTGAGGAACCATGAGAGAAATTCAAACGAACAACATTAACACCCGCTAAAATCAATTTTTCAATCGTTTGCGGATCATTACTGGCGGGGCCTAACGTGGCAACAATTTTGGTTTTGCACATAGGTATTACCTTAGAGAATACGTAATTAGACAAGTAGCGGCATCACGCCGCTACTTAAAATCATTTATTTCGCAACAACTATTTCGCTAGAGCAGGCTCACCAGGTTCATCTTCCATGGTTACCTTCTTGGCATTCCAAACCGTTAAGGCTAAGAATAGCGATACAATTGATGCACCAATCCAGAAATACTGTGCAGCACCAAAGTCATACACCTTCATCGTTTCACCTGCCTCATTCACGACTTCAGTCACAGTGATAAGGTTTGATGAAATCAGCTCCTGCGCCGATGCCGCCATGTACGAGAACAAACCGATGAAGCCTTTTACCGCACCCACTGCGTTTTTAGGCATAAGGTCGCACGCCGTCAGACCTGCCAGGAAGACAACCAGACCACCAATCGCAAAGCCAATCAACGTCAAGGCTGCTGCATCCATCATTCGGCTTTGTGGGCCAAAGAATAGTAAGAACATACCTACCACGTTGGCCATTCCATATAACAGCGTTGGAATATGACGGTTTGCTTTAAAGATTTTGTCAGAAATAATTCCGGAGAGAACCGCACCAACAAGACCGGCAATCGGGTATGCTGACATTGCAAAACCGGCATCAATCAGGCTATAGCCTTTTACTTCCTGAAGATATAAAACCGCCCAAGAAGAGATTGCATATCGTGAGGTGTACATTGCCGCACATGCCAGAGCAATTAGCCACACCGTAGGTTGCTTCAAAATGAACAGTTGAGCACGGCGGGTTTCTTTCGGATCATTCGATTTTTTGAATTCAGCCTCTTCACCAAACGCTGTTGCCGCATCAGGCAGACCATAGGTCTGTGGACGGTCACGCAGAATAAAGAACATGCATAGCCCAGCAATCACCGCGGCAATACCTGCACCAATGAAGCCTGCACGCCAACCGAAGTAGCTCACCATGGTCGCCGTCAGGATCCAGGTAATACCTTCACCGATATTACGAGACCCCCCCCAAATCGAATAACGGCTACCTCGCTGTTTTGGAGAGAACCACTGGAAGAGAGAGACACATGAAGGCGCCGAGCCTACAGATTGGAACCAGCCGTTTAATCCCCATAAAAGAATAAAGAAAAATGCCGTGGTATTCATTCCCATCGCGATGGCAGTACAGCCAGACAATATGAGAGAAAATGACATAAACCGACCGATGTTGGCATAGTCGGACAAAAAGCCATTCGAGAACTTACCAATTGCATAAGTGAAAAAGAATGCCGAGCCCATGATACCCAGCTCTGCTTTGGTCACAATCTCTGCATCCAGCATCGGTTTTTTCACGACGCCTAAACTCATACGTACAACGTAGAAAATAGCATAGCCAAAAACTAAACCTAAAAATACAGACCATTGGTGGCGTTTAAAAACGGACTGAATTTTTTCCGGACTTCCTGCCATAACCGGTTTATCCGGTCTGGTTTTAAAAAAACTGAACATACTAATCTCCATGCATACTTTATTTTTTGTATCGTAAAATAATCAAGCTGTAGTGCTTTGAGACAGATAATAGGGTGTTCTAAATAACCAGCAAGCAGGCGGTTTTGGGAACAATCTTTCCCAAATTTAATTTCACATGAGACAACAAAAGGACATTTTAGCTGGAGAGGTATGGTTATATCGCAGATAATGGTTCACAGCGAACTTGAAAATGTTCCAAGAATGGAACACCGCCGTTGTTAAATAATATTCTCTTATTTCCGTAATTTTGATAGGGCGCACAAAACGCTAAAATCAGGGGTTATTTACAAGTTACCATCATGGCCAAAATGAACATTATTAAAACACTCATCACACTATTAATATTCTTGTTAGCTAAGGCGAATGCTTTTGCAGCTGAAAGTAAACCAATCGTGATACTTACAACTTTTTCCGAACATACTATTTCGCAACAGGTCGAACAATACCGGCAACTATTCCCAGATACTGAAGTTCGCATTATCTTCAGGCGCACCCGCACGGCCTTAAGATTATTAGCAAAAGATGATGCTCAGAATATTGATATCATCATCTCCTCATCACCGGTGCTATTTAATCACCTTTCAACCAACAAGCAGCTCTATGCCATTAACTCACCGCATCAGGTTCCGAATTGGCTTTCTCCACACATCATTGATATTTCAGGTGAAATCACTGCTTTTGGCTATTCTGGCTTTGGCCTGATGGCTAACCAGCAATATCTGAGCAGCCATCATCTGCCAACGCCAAAATCATGGGAAGACTTAACAAATGCAATGTACTTCCACCACATCACCATGAGTACCCCTTCTCGGTCAGGCACTACAAGCCTGATGGTTGAAAACATACTTCAGCATTATGGCTGGGAAGATGGCTGGCGGTTGCTTATGCAGATCGGGGGGAATATCGCCTTCATTTCCTCACGAAGCTTTGGGGTCAGCGAGGCTATTTCAAAAGGATTAATTGGCGCAGCACCGGTAATAGACAGTTATGCCATAAACAGCAAAAAAGTATTTAATTACATCGACTTTAATTATCTGCCTAACTCTATTCTGATGCCGGCTTATGTTGGTATCGCGAAGAAAAGTCACTCTATTGTAAATGCTAAAAATTTCGTTGATTTTCTACTTTCTGACTCCGGGCAGCGTGTACTGGAAAAATCATCTATGGCTAAACATTCTCTTAATCAGCCACAATTAGCAGAAAGAAAATCTTTTATCTTAAATAAACAGCTGTTACATCGCCGAGATGCACTCGTTTCTCTGCTCTTTGACCAAGCAATTACAGAACAACTACATCAACTTAATAGTACCTGGTCCTCCATCCATCAGCTAGAGGCCATAACAAATCTGCCTTCTGAGGTACATAACAAACTACTACTAGCAAAACAGTATGCAGCAAAGGTTCCCGTCACCGCAGAACAATCGAATTCCCCAGCCTACTTGGCACAATTTCATAGTGACGGTGCAAAACGCGGCAGAGATCCGATTGTTGCCGCTGAAATTCAGCGATGGAAAGAAGCCCTTAAGAAAAATTTGCAACAAGCAAATCATCTGCTCAATCAAATAGATCAAGAGTAAGTTACCGTGTTGTTCAAATTCAATACCATTGGTTCACGCCTTGTCGCCGCCTTTACTTGCATTCTACTGATGATTTGCTTAGTCAGCATTGTTGCCTTCACCACTTGGAAGACCTTGGATAGTAAGGTTGATCTGATGGTAGATGATAACATTCCAGCACTGAAAGCCAGCTATCAACTAGAACGCAGCAGCGCAGAACTACAGGCATACCTGAATGAAGTGTACACAACCAGCAACCAGCTAAGACTGAACCAACTCAAAGTAAGGCTCGAGGATGAAATGACTGAACTCAATCGAGCGACGATAACGTTAACGTCCCTGCCTCTGGTTAACAACTTGAGGCAAGAATATAGCCAGCTGGCTGATGATATTGAGCTCTACACCACACTGCAGGCAACTAAGATCGAACTGAACCAGCAACTGAATAAAACCTCTGAGACTATCTTATGGCTCCATCAGGATATCGTCGATGAACTGACACCGTTGAACCAGGAGTTAGAATGGCAAATTACCAATTCTCGAACAGCGAATTTAAATTCAACAACCCAAACCTCGCTCTATAGTGATTTTTCAGCGTTACAACAACTAACCGTTAACGAAAATGAATTAATTTCCCTGGTTCAAGAGGTGATCCGTCAGCATCAACAGCGTAACCTCAGCAGTGCTTTTCAATTTATTGGATACAAAACCAAGGAAATTAAATCACTGAGTGATGCTTTGCTACATAATGCAACCAGCATCACTCACCACCAGTTGCTACTTGAACTGATTGCCATTGTTCAACCAGACAGCAAGCTTCATCAGCTACTTCAGAGTATTGTCGCGATCAACCTCCAGACCGACAATCAAAAACAGACGATTAAAACCCGGCTAAACTTCCAGCAAGAGCAAATAAATAAACTGGTCAATAAGGCAAGTCGAGAGTTACAAGGTATTAAACTCGAGGCAAAAACAACCGTCAGGACGGGTAATCACGTTCTCTTTATTGTTCTGCTCTGCGCCTTATTCAGTAGTGCGTTTATCTGTACCTATTTTGTCCGCAAACGTATTGTTGGCCGGTTACATGATCTGAGCCTGGCACTGAGTGCCGTTGTAACGGGTGAAGTCGAACTGCCTGTTTCGGTAACAGGCCATGACGAAATTGGCAAACTAGGTAGCAACCTGCGTAATTTCTGCCTACAGCGACAGGAAATCGAAAAAACCAATGCCCTGAACCTGATCAACAACACCCAGGCAAGTATCATCACCTGCACGACAGACGGGATGATTGAATCAGTCAACTATCAGGCCAAAGAACTTTTCCCGTTGCTCACGTCACCACACGTCAAATCAGAAACAATTTGGGATTTATTCGAGCCACAAAAACACCAGCAGTTGAAATCAATATTCACTTCACACAGTACACTGCTCAGAGAAGGTGCTGACAGTTTAACCATGGCGATGAATGATGAATATCGTCAGACACGCTACTTCCGTCTGGATCTGAGGGTTTTTCAACAAAATAAGATACCTAAGGTGATTATTACCCTGACCGATATTACCGAACAAGAAAATATTGCCCGCTGGCTAGAACATAAAGTCGAAGAAAAAACACAGACATTATCAGCCACCAATGCAGCGCTGCACGATGAAATCGAAGAAAGAAAACGCGCTGAGGCCAATCTTGTCACGGCACAAGATGAACTGATCCAATCGGCCAAAATGGCTGTCGTTGGTCAGGCCATGACAACACTGGCACATGAATTAAATCAGCCGCTTTCTGCGCTGTCGACATACATTTTTACTGTACAGATGACTTACAACGAGACGCAATATCCCGATCTGAACGACACACTGGCGAAAATGAATGAGATCTGTGAACGCATGGATCACATTATTGCCAACCTGCGTAACTTTTCAAAAAAAACCACAACCTCTAAACTGAATAGTGTCGTTAATCTGTATCAAGCGACGCAGAATGCCATTGATATCGTCGCCTATCGGGCCAAACAACATAACATTCAGTTCAATAATCAGCTTACACCACGCAGTACCGGCCTTGGCGAACCGATTCAAATTGAACAGGTTCTTGTAAACTTACTGGTCAATAGCTGCGATGCCCTCGCACCTTTAGTCAATATACATGGCCACGTCGATATCATCGAGTTGGGCCGTTCAGAGCAACGCCTAACCATCGCCTGTTGTGATAACGGGCAAGGCTTTGACAAAGACATTATAAATACACTATTTACCCCGTTTACCACCACCAAGGAAGTAGGGTTAGGGCTTGGATTGAATATTTGCCGTTCAATTATGATCCGAATGAACGGTTCCATTCAACTGGCCTCGACACTAAACGGCGGTGCAATGATTGTTTTGGAGTTCCCTATAAATGATGCTCAGTAATGATATTCAAGTTGTACTTATCGATGATGATCAGCACGTGCTGAACTCATGCCAGCATTTATTGCAACTTGCGGGTTATAAAACACGTGCCTTCCAAGATCCGCATATGGCTCTAAAAGAGATCCATCCGAATTGGTCAGGCGTGATCCTGACTGATATCTATATGCCGACCATGAGTGGCATGGAATTGATTGACAAGGTAAAGGCGATCAGTCCACATCTTCCTATCATCACCATCACCGGACATGGTGATATTGCGATGGCTGTTGAAGCAATGCAAAAAGGGGCTGTCAATTACCTAGAAAAGCCTTTAAAACCAAAAAAATTGCTTAACTTACTGGAAAAAGTCATCGCAGAGCGGAAAAATCTTGTCGAGCAGTGGCAAATCATCGAAAACAGCCTCCCTGAACAACTTCTCGGTACCAGTACTGAAATTGAAGAGCTGCGCAACCACATTAAACTGTTAGCCTCCGCAGACAGAGATGCGCTGATCCAAGGCGAAAGCGGAACCGGACGATATACCACCGCAATCCTGTTACATGAACACAGCCCACGAAGTTCACAACCGTTGGTGGTTAAAAATGGCAATTCTATTCAATCTGTTAAAGCGCTGGAATGTACTTTAGAAGAAGCAGAAAAAGGTAGCTTGATATTACAAGAGCCAGGCTCCATGCCGGCAGAAGTGCAGCGCTTTCTCAGTCATTTTTTATTGAATCAAGAACGTTCGGGTAAACGTTCGGTTAAGCTGATCGCAATATTTGGCGAGTGTCCGGAAAGCGAATTAAAAGAACACCGCCTGCTGCCAGAGTTGTTCTACTTTTTAAGCCAAGTCCGGTTTGCTATCCCGCCATTGCGCCAGCGTAAAGAAGATGTCATTCCACTGTTTCGCCATTTTCTAAAAAAAAGCTGCGCCTTATTGGGCAAGCAACGGCCTAAAGTTGATAAAGCGTATTTAGACACACTTAAACGCCATCAATGGCCGGGTAATATTAGAGAGTTAAAAAGTGTTGCCGAACTCTATGCGATAGGGATGATAAAGCTCTCTAACGCCGATCGTACTCAGCCGATCGAACAAATGACCAGCCCATTAGATGATCTGGTTGAACAGTATGAAAAACAATTAATCGAGGATGCGCTCTATTTGTACGCCGGGCGCATCAACGATGTGTCAGAATATCTAAAGATTCAGCGCAAAAAACTCTATCTAAGGATGAGAAAATACGACTTAGACAAAAACAACTACAAAGTGAATTAAGATCCAGCGATTTACCCCATCTTCAAACCAATTAATATGCCTGATGCCATTCAGGCATATTAATTCCCCCTAAGGCTTAACCTCACCCCGGCTATATGTTATTTAACCTTTTTGGGCCCTTTTTGCCTCATAAATACATAAATCAAAGAGACAGTATTCGATAGCCTTCTCAGTACCTGCCAAATTAATTGTTACCATTCACCGTCATCTATCGCTGGCTACAAAAAAGATAAAATAACCAATCTTTTATCTTTCCATCCAGAGATAAAGCCACGTTTCAAATGAGTATAGAAAACACTCGATATGTTACGATCATGAGGAATGTCTTCTGATGAAATTCAGAGAGTTTACGCTTAACACAAAATTATCACTGTTACTTATCTTAATCGTGCTGACCGTAACGACAACATTGTCGCTGCAGGCTGCCAGCACCTTAAAAAAACACACCACAGATGAAGCCCACGCCATGATGGATAACATATCCCGTGTCGCAGCGCTAAATCTGAGCGTATGGATGGATGACCGTATCAATACGCTTAAAAACCTGTCTAAACCTCTTGATAAAGCAAGCCACTTAGATGCCCTTCAGCAAGCACAGCGCTCGTTAGCGCTTGATGATGCCTATTATGCTGATGCACAAGGCTATTATATTCGCTCGTTTCCATCACGAGTAAAGCAAGGCTATGATGCCAGAATCCGACCTTGGTATCAGCAGGCCATCACCACTGACCGTCTGGTCATTTCTAAACCTCTGATCGGTAAAAACTCCGGCATTATGAAATTTATTTTATCGATGCCCACCACGATTGACGGCGTTCCGGGTGTTGTTGGTGCCGCCATCACGACCGACTATTTAGTTGATGCCCTGCAGCAATTTAAGCTCAACGCAAGCAGCCATGTCTTCTTGATCCATCAAGACGGAACTATCATCGCCCATGATGATCCAAAGCTTGTTCTCTCTCCGGCATCAGAACTGGATAGCCAGCTCTTACCAGCAACCATTGTGCGAGCAGCCCAGCATGATGAGCTGTTAAACATCACGTTCAACGGTCAAAAACACCTGCTCTCACTGACCAAAGTTAACAACTCGGAATGGTATTTAGCTATCAGTCAGAACGATGAGCTGACGTTTACCGCGTATCGCTCATTACTAAAAGAACAAGCCGTTATCGCTTCAGGCCTGACCCTTGTGGCTGTTCTTATGGTGACACTGCTAATCAAGATAATGCTGAAGGGGCTGGTACAACTCACGAACGCACTTAAAAATATCAGCCACGGTGATGGCGACTTAACGGTACGTTTACCGGTAGAAAGCAGTGATGAGGTTGGCCAGTTAGCCGATGCATTTAATCACTTTGTCAGCAAACTACAAACAATGATGAGTGATACCAATACAATTTCAGTTAGCCTGTCTGAACAAGCTGCCAATACCTCGGCCTTAAGCGAGGCACAAAATCAAAAAGTCCATGAGCAATATCAGCAAATTAGTTGCGTTGCAACAGCCGTCAATCAAATGGCCGCCGCTACCCAGAGCATTGCCAGTAATGCTGAGGCCACGGCCCGTCAAACTCATCAAGCGAGTGAAATATCGGATGCGGGTTACCGGCAAGTATTAAAGAGCCAATCAGCGATCACCCACTTAGCCGATGAGATCGAAAATACGGGTACCACAATCAACCAATTAAATTCCCAAGCTCAGAACATTTCAGCCATTTTATCGACTATCAGAAGCATTGCCGAGCAAACTAACCTACTGGCATTGAATGCGGCCATTGAAGCGGCACGCGCCGGGGAGCAAGGTCGTGGATTTGCCGTTGTAGCCGACGAAGTTCGGGTGCTAAGCCAGCGGACCCACTCTTCAACCCAAGAAATCCAATCCATGATTGAAGATCTGCAATCCACCACTAGCCTTGCCGTGAAATATATGGCGGACAGTCAGGGCATAGCTAAAATCAGTGTTATTGAATCAGAAACCGCTTGCAACAGCCTGCTACAAATCACCAATACCGTTTCCAGTATTACCGATATAGCAACTCAAACCGCCAGCGCCGCAGAAGAACAAAGCCTGGTTACTGAAGAAATAACGCGCAATACCGAAGCATTAGAGCGAGTTGCGAACCAAATTGCTCAAGATACCGAATCAGGCCACCAGCAGGCAGAGGCTCTGCGCCACCTCGCCGAAGAGCTTAACCTCGAAGTGAATCAATACAAGATTTAACGGGAACTCACTGACCAGCAATTTGATCGCATGAAGGCCCGGTGCAAACCGGGCCAACTTGCAGGCCGATATCGAGGGGTTTACAATATCTGCCGTCTCTCAATCGCTTGGCTTACAGCATGTCTTACCAATGTCCACTTTGTCACTCCGCACTTGTTCAACATCCTCAATATTGGCGCTGTGAAAATAATCATCAGTTTGACCAGGCCAAAGAAGGATATGTGAACCTTATGCCTGCTCACCATAAAGGTTCTAAGAATCCAGGTGACAATCAGAAAATGATGCAGGCACGCCGCTTGTTCCTAAACACTGACCATTACAAACCATTGCGCGAAGAAGTCATTCGTCACCTAGACGAACAGCTTTCTGAAGATGCCGGGCAGTTACTGGATATTGGTTGCGGTGAAGGCTACTACACCTCTGAATTTACACGATTAAATGCCCGTCATCCCGAGCTGGCCGTTCATGGCCTGGATATCTCGAAAGTCGCCGTGCGTTATGCCGCTAAACGCTATAAAGACTGCCATTTCTGTGTCGCTTCAAGCCACCGCCTGCCTTATCAGGAACAATACTTCGATGCGATTGTCCGCATTTATGCCCCATGCAAAGCAGAAGAGTTACAGCGCACCATGAAAAAAGGCGGGGTTTTAGTGACCGTCACGCCTGCGGCACGCCATTTATATCAATTAAAAGAGCTGATTTACGATGGCGTTCGCTTACATGATATGGCACCGGAAGTCATTGAAGGCTTTGATCTGATTGTTGATCAGCAACTACATTACGACATGCAGTTAACCGGTGAAGAAGCGACCGCGCTGATGCAAATGACGCCATTTGCCTGGAAAACATCCACAGAGGTGTGGCAGCAACTGGCTGATGCACCGACGTTCAACTGCGAAGCCGATTTCGCAATTCGAGTTTATCGCCGCCAATAATCTCCATATGGTATTGACCGAGATGAAATTGAGCCTCAGTTTCATCTCATTTATCTTTCTGTACCGTCTACAATTATACCGACATAGTCTGAACCATTATGGGGCTGTAAAATAATGAAAAAATGGTTTCCGCTGGGATTAGTAAGTTTACTTATCGGCTGTGCCGGTCAACCCGTTTCGACCGCTACCTCAGCATCCCCCCTCGCGCCGACAATGTATGATTATTCAATCACCTCACCCCAAGGCACGCCGCTCAACTTAGTCGAACTCAGCCTGGCTATCAAAGATGCCGATATTATTTTAGTCGGCGAATGGCATGGCCACCCTGGCGTGCACTTAATGCAAGCGCAACTCTTCGCCCAACTTTATAGCCAGAATCCAAATATCACACTATCGATGGAACAATTCACCCGAGATCATCAACCGGTGTTGAATCAATATCTGGTTGGAGAAATTGGCGAGCAAACCCTGATCAAAAACGCTAAAGCATGGCCAAACTACATCAGCGATTACCGCCCATTGGTTGAATTTGCCAAACAGCACGATTTAGACGTGATTGCGGCGAATGCCCCCCAATTCATAGTGCGTTGTATCGGACAGAATGGCGCAGATTACCTGGATCGCCTGCCACAACATGAGCGCAGGTGGGTGGCTGAGCAGCTTACCCTGACGCCAGATGCGTATCAGACCCAATTTAACACTTTAATGCACCATGGTGATGAAGCTAAAACCCAGCACCAGTTTGCCGCACAAACCGCATGGGACGATACGATGGCAGAAAGCATGGTGAATTATCTGGCACAACACCCGGGTAAGCAGATCATTCATGTGGCGGGTAGATTTCATGTCGCAGAAGGCTTGGGAACGGCTTCTCGTATCAAAGCTCGCAACCCTGGTTTGGACGTGGTTATGGTAACGCCAGTTACTGAAACATCCCGTCTTTCCGCACAAGCACCAGATTACCGCGTCAATGTGATGCCGTTACCCGAAGACTATGTCAATAAAGATAACATGATGGCTGCGATGAAAGGGCTCCATGGCAGAAACTACGATTTGAAATGTCATAAATAGCCGCGAGAAGAACAGAACCCCATCGGCGGCCAGGCACATACCTCTTTTCATGGATTTTGAACCGGTCATCATTCATCAACATTGGTACTGGGGTTCTTGGGAGAGAGACCGCTAGTATCTCTATCACATCTAAAATATCCGATATTCCTTATCCTTAGCTGAACAAACATTATATTACCTAGTGATACGGTACTGATCGACACATCAACAAAATTCCAAATAAGCATAATTAACCACAAGCGTACTCGCCAACCAGTACTTAAACTAAATAAAGAATAGGGTTTGGTGACATACACTATCCAAGCAAAAAAAATCCACAGATACAACCTGCCGCTTGTTTCTATTTTGTTAAAAATTAGATGTTCTTTCTTTTCCCTTTACGATAAAACATTATTCTAATCAGGACAAAATAGCCTTAGGCAAGACGAAAATACCAACAACACGGATAAATGATCTCGCCATGATCTGAATAAAATAAATAGAAGCAAGGAGCTCGCAATGAAGGGAAAGAAACTGCTTACCGCAGCGTGTGTCGCAGCATCACTGGTATTATCAACATCAGCACTGGCCGATGTAGCAAAAGTCGCCGTATCACAAATCGTTGAACACCCGGCACTTGATGCGGCTCGTCAAGGTCTGTTAGATGGTCTGAAAGCAAAAGGGTATATTGAAGGAACAAACCTAGAATTCACCTACCAAACCGCGCAAGGTAACCCCGCCATTGCCGTGCAGATTGCCAAGCAATTTGTGGGTGAACGCCCGGACGTCCTCGTGGGTATCGCGACACCAACAGCGCAAGCTCTGGCAGCTTCTACCCGTTCTATTCCTGTTGTGTTTACCGCAGTGACCGATCCCCTCGGCGCTAAGCTGGTCAAGAACATGGATGAACCCGGTCGCAACGTAACCGGTTTATCGGATCTTTCTCCTGTCGCTCAGCATGTCGATTTAATGCAAGAACTTATCCCTGATCTGAAAAGTATCGGGGTTGTCTTTAATCCCGGTGAAGCCAATGCGGTTGCACTTGTTGAACTGCTGCGCGCAGCTGCGGATGCCAAAGGGCTGACCGTTGTTGAAGGCACCGCGCTTAAAAGTGCCGATGTTCAGTCTGCCGCACAAATTGTCGCTTCAAAAGCGGATGTTATCTATGCCCCAACAGACAATACGGTGGCAAGTGCCATTGATGGCTTAGTCAACGCGGCTAATCAGGCTAAAAAACCCATCATTGGTGCATCGACCACTTACATTGCCAACGGCGCGCTAGCCGCTTTGGGATTCGACTATTACCAGGTTGGCGTGCAAACGGCTGATTATGTCGATGCCCTTTTAAAAGGAACCAAAGTGGCAGATCTGCCCGTTAAAGTAGCCAAAGGCTCTGATCTGGCACTTAACCAGAAAGTGGCTGATCAACTCGGCATTACTTTTCCGGCTTCGGTATTAGAGCGTGCTACGACAATAGAGAAGTAAGTATTAAGTATCGAGAGGCGAGTGATTAGGAATATCTCGATACTCGCCTCTATCTCTCTAAAGACAAGGAGTGTTATAGATGTCTTTCTTTGCCTTCATCGGTACGCTGGAAATAGGTTTAGTCTATGGTTTGGTTGCCCTTGGGGTTTACCTGACCTTCCGGGTATTAGATTTTCCCGATCTGACTGTCGATGGCAGTTTTCCCATGGGTGCCGCTGTTGCGGCAACTGCAATTGTCGCGGGAGTAAACCCCTGGTTAGCCACCTTACTGGCGATAATTGCCGGAGGAATGTGTGGTCTGGTAACTGGCTTCCTGGCGATTCGTTGTAATATTTTACACCTGCTCGCCAGTATCCTGACCATGATTGCCGCCTTCTCGATCAATATTCGCATTATGGGACGCCCCAATCTTGCCCTACTGGGTGAAGATACCATTCTGACACCATTCGAAACCTTCGCCATGGACTACGGGTTCGACTCAGACCTGATGCGCTTACTGGTTGTAGCCCTGCTCGTCGGCTTCAGCGCCTGGTTCATTATTCGTCTGCTCGCCAGTGACTTTGGTTTAGGTCTGCGGGCAACAGGGGTCAATAGCCGCATGGTCAATGCCCAAGGTGGAAATACGGCACTATACACTTATCTTGGCTTAGCCCTTTCTAACGGCTTTGTCGGCTTCTCTGGTGCCTTGTTTGCTCAAACCAACAGCTTTGCGGATGTCACTTCCGGTGTCGGTACAATTGTTGTCGGCTTAGCGGCGGTTATTCTGGGTCAGACGCTGATCCCCGGGCGAAAAATCTGGGTCGCTGTTGTTGCAGTTATCGTGGGTTCAGTTCTTTACCGTCTGGCTGTTGCCTTTGCATTAAGCTCAGGCATGTTCGGCCTGCAAGCTTCTGATCTTAACCTGATCACTGCACTGCTGGTCGCTGTCGCGCTGATTGCCCCGCGTATGAAGAGCAGCTTTCACCGTAAAAAGAAACGCGTTGTTGCGGCAAAAAAAATGGCCTAGGAGGTAAAGCTAAAGATGATTGAATTAAATAATATCCGCGTTACCTTCAATGAAGGCACTATTTTAGAGAACCAGGCCCTGCGAGGCGTCGGTTTAATTGTCCCTGAAAAACAGTTTGTCACGGTGATCGGTTCAAACGGCGCGGGTAAATCAACCTTACTCGGCGCGGTGAGTGGTGAAACCCCGATGAGCAGCGGTCAGGTATTGATCGATAATATCGATGTCACCGACAAGTCGGTGCATGAACGCGCTCAGTATGCTGCCCGCGTTTTTCAGGATCCCCTTGCTGGCACCTGTGCCTCACTGACGATTGAAGAGAATATGGCGCTGGCCTATAAGCGAGGCAGTCAGCGCAGCTGGAAAATGGCACTTTCTTCCCATCGTCGAAAGCAGTTTCAGGAACGGATCAGTATCTTAGGCTTAGGGCTGGAAGATCGCCTGGGCGACAGTATTGGTCTGCTATCGGGTGGTCAGCGTCAGGCGGTAAGCCTGGTAATGGCAACCCTTGCTGACAGTAAACTGTTACTGCTTGATGAGCATACTGCGGCACTGGATCCGCGTATGGCGGCATTCGTTCTTGCTCTGACTAAAAAAGTGGTTGAAGAGTTCGACCTGACGGTCATGATGGTCACTCACTCAATGAAAGATGCGCTGGCCTATGGCGATCGCACTGTCATGCTCCATCAGGGCGAAATCGTGTTAGATGTTGATGGCCATGAACGTGACCAGATGGACGTGAAGCACCTGCTGGAAATGTTCAGCAAAGTACGCGGCGAAGAACTGGCTGATGATAGCCTGTTATTGAGTTAGCAGGGAACGAGTAGCGAGTAACGAGACACTAGTAGCGAGTAACGAGACACTAGTAGCGAGATGCGAGTAGCGAGATGCGAGATGCGAGATGCGGGGATCGAGTATCGCGATACTCGGTTCTGGGGTTCTGGGGTTCTGGGGTTCTGCAAGGAGGATTCAAAACCCGCTTACTTGCGTCAAGCTTTTCCGCTCTTTCCATAGAACCTCTCTTCCTCGTTACTCGTTTCTAGGAACTCGAAACGTCTTATCCCTAGAACCTCAGTAGCCCCGTTCTTTCCGCTCTTAATTAAAACCACCGCTCTAACGACGTCTTGTCCAATTGCTTAAATGCCCGGTTCAGCACTTCAGCCAGTTCCAAATAGCGAGGCTGCTTTTTCAATGGCTGCATCGCATATCCTTCATTTTTTATCTTTTCGTAAATTTCGCGATACCAAGTTGCTAATGACGGTGGAAGTACAGTGCGACTACGCTTGCCTAACCACCATAATCCCTGAAGCGGCATACTCAGCGCAAAAAAGGCCACGACAATAGCCTGAGGCAATGCATCATAGTTGTTGAACGCCATTTGGCTTAGCACACTCATCACTGCAATAGCCGGCATCACACGGGTCGCAAATTTTGTTGCTTTAATATATCGCGGCTCAGGGAACATCAAAGCGAGCTCTTTGCGTATCGGCCAGGTTGCCATATATTGCTGACCGTTTTGAAAATTCTGCCAGATCGTTTCTTGACTCATAAAACACCAACCATCAAAAAAAACTGTAAAAATTCAAATTTAGAGACAATAAAGTTGATTCAAATTAAATTATTCTAAAAATCTTTTTGTTATATTGCATAACAATCGCTATCCTTAGCGCGCCTTAAAGTAATTGTTGCCTGTATTTATCATTCTGGCAACCCATGGCGCTCTCAAGGATGACCCAGAATTGCGGGTTACTCAATTCTCTATTATACGGACAAAACGAATTTGACCCAGATTAGGTCGACTAAATAAATTGTCGTCTACTCTATGGGTACTTTTTTTATTCAATTTGAATATCAACTTTCAGACAGATTATAGGTAGTCACTCATGTCTAAGCTGGTTCTAGTTCTTAACTGCGGTAGCTCTTCTCTTAAGTTCGCAATTGTTGACGCTGTTTCAGGTGAAGAGCACCTGACAGGTCTTGCAGAATGTCTGCACCTTCCTGAAGCTCGTATCAAGTGGAAACTTGATGGCAAGCACGAAGCACAACTTGGTAACGGTGCTGCACACGAAGAGGCGCTAGCATTCATGGTAGATACCATTATTGCTTCTAAGCCAGAGCTGGCAGAAAATCTGGCCGCTATCGGTCACCGTGTCGTTCACGGTGGTGAGCAATTCACTAAATCTGCGCTTATTGACGACGTTGTACTTCAAGGTATCGAAGACGCTGCTACATTTGCACCGCTTCACAACCCAGCTCACATCATCGGTATTAAAGCCGCGAAGAAAGCATTCCCAGCACTGAAAAATGTCGCTGTGTTCGATACTGCTTTCCACACAACTATGCCAGAAGAAGCGTACCTATACGCACTTCCATACAACCTATACACAGACCACGGTATCCGTCGCTACGGCGCACACGGAACCTCTCATCTGTTCATTACGCGTGAAACAGCTAAGATCCTAGGTAAGCCAGAGAGCGAACTGAACATCATCAACTGCCACCTGGGTAACGGTGCATCTGTTTGTGCAATCAAGAACGGCAAGTCTGTAGATACTTCTATGGGTCTGACACCTCTTGAAGGCCTGGTAATGGGTACCCGTTGTGGTGATCTTGACCCTGCAGTTATGTTCCACCTACATGACAAGCTAGGTATGAGCGTTGATGAAATCAACACTATGTTCACTAAAGAGTCTGGCCTACTAGGTCTAACTGGCGTAACTTCTGACTGTCGTTTCGTTGAAGACAACTACGGTGAGAAAGAAGAAGCAACACGTGCCATGGACGTGTTCTGCCACCGTCTGGCTAAGTACGTTGCTGGTTACACTGCAACACTAGAAGGTCGTCTGGACGCTATCGTGTTCACTGGTGGTATCGGTGAAAACTCTGCACCAATCCGTGAGATGGTTCTGAACCGCCTTGCTATCCTGGGTGTGGAAGTTGATGGTGAGAAAAACCTTAAAGCGCGTTTCGGCGGCGAAGGTGTGATCACTACAGACAACAGCCGCGTACCGGCGATGGTTGTGTCAACTAACGAAGAGTTAGTGATCGCAGAAGATACAGCGCGTCTAGCTGAAATCTAATTCTAGCGATACTCTGCTGTGCCCTTGGGCTCAGCAAATAATGGCTGGCTTTGGCCGGCCATTTTTTCATGGTTTATCGTCTTTCACGATAGCATGACCTTTTTTTTTGTGGTGCTGCTCAATAACGATTAACAAATCATTATTGAACAGCACTGTATTGTTCAATAGTTTGAGGAATTCATAGTGTCCCGTACTATTATGCTTATCCCAGTTGGCGCTGGTGTTGGCCTAACTAGCGTTAGTCTTGGTGTTGTTCGTGCAATGGAGCGCAAAGGCGTTCTCGTTTCTTTCTTTAAGCCTATCGCCCAGCCACGTCACGGTGATACAGAGCCTGATCTGACAACAACGATCATCCGCGCTAACAGCGATATGAAAATTGCAGAACCATTTTCAATGGCACATGCAGAAGAACTTATCCGCAACGACAAGAGTGATGTACTGCTAGAAGATATTGTTGCCCGTTTCAAAGAAGCGACAGCTAATTCTGAAGTTGCCTTAATCGAAGGTCTGGTACCGACACGCAAGCACACATTTGCGAACCAGATTAACTATGAAATCGCGAAAACGCTGGATGCTGAAATCGTCTTCGTTGTAGCGCCGGGTACAGATAACCCAGCACAACTTAAAGAGCGTATCGAAGTTGCATGTTCTAACTTCGGCGGTACTAAGAACAAGCAAATCTCTGGCGTTATTGTTAACAAACTAAACGCACCAGTCGATGCAGAAGGCCGTACGCGTCCTGATCTGTCTGAAATATTTGACGATGCTGAAGCCACAACCCCTACTCATGTTGAAGTCATGCAGGTATTCAACTCTAGCCCAATCCGTGTACTTGGCTGTGCACCATGGAGTTCTGAGCTGATCGCAACACGTTCAACGGATATTGCAAAGCACCTTAACGCTGAGATTATCAACCACGGTGAGATCGCGACTCGTCGTATTAAGAGCATCACTTTCTGTGCGCGCTCTATCCCGAACATGGTTGAGCACTTCCGTCCGGGTTCACTGCTGGTCACTTCTGCTGACCGTCCTGACGTTATCGTAGCGGCATGTCTTGCTGCAATGAACGGCATGGAAATCGGTGCCCTGCTACTGACTGGCGGCTATGAGCTACCGAAGCCAGTGATGGATCTGTGTAGCCGCGCATTCAAGACAGGCCTGCCTGTCATGACGGCACAAGGCAACACTTGGCAGACGTCTCTGAACCTGCAGAGCTTCAGCCTGGAAGTACCCGCTGACGATAAAGAGCGTGTAGAGCTCGTTAACGAATACATGGCCAGCCACATTGATGGGCAGTGGATTGACTCGCTATCTGAAGGCTCTTCTCGCGAACGCCGCCTGAGCCCTCCGGCATTCCGTTACGAACTCACTGAGCTTGCGCGTAAAGCGGCTAAGCGTGTTGTTCTTCCTGAAGGTGACGAACCGCGAACTGTTAAAGCTGCGGCTATCTGTGCTGAGCGCGGCATTGCTGAGTGTGTGCTTCTTGGTAACCCGTCAGAAATCAAGCGTGTTGCTGAACAGCAAGGCGTAATACTTGGTGCCGGCGTTAAAATCATCGATCCTGACCTAGTACGTGAGCAATACGTAGCTCGCCTGGTTGAGCTACGTAAGAGCAAGGGCATGACAGACGTCGTTGCACGTGAAAAACTGCAGGATTCTGTTTTCCTTGGCACAATGATGCTAGAAAACGACGAGGTTGATGGCCTTGTTTCTGGTGCCGTACATACGACAGCTAACACAATCGTACCGCCGTTCCAGATCATCAAGACTGCACCGGATGCATCTATCGTATCTTCAGTCTTCTTCATGCTTCTGCCTGATCAGGTACTGGTATACGGTGACTGTGCAATCAACCCGGATCCAAACGCTGAGCAACTGGCTGAAATCGCAATCCAATCTGCAGATTCTGCAAAAGCATTCGGTATCGAACCTCGCGTTGCGATGATCTCTTACTCTACCGGTACTTCTGGTAAGGGTGCAGACGTCGATAAAGTTCGTGAAGCGACTCGCATTGCTCAAGAGAAGCGTCCTGATCTCGTCATCGACGGTCCTCTGCAGTATGATGCTGCAATCATGGAAAACGTAGCGGCTTCTAAAGCACCTAACTCTCCAGTAGCGGGCAAAGCAACGGTATTCGTATTCCCAGATCTGAACACGGGTAACACGACCTACAAAGCAGTACAGCGTTCAGCAGAACTCGTTTCTATCGGTCCTATGCTTCAGGGCATGCGTAAGCCGGTTAACGACCTTTCTCGTGGCGCACTGGTAGACGATATCGTCTACACCGTAGCACTGACTGCGATTCAGGCGAAACAAGCTGAAGACGCCGCTTAATAATTTGTTATTAGGCTGATACAGAAGCTAATCCAATAAAAACGGCCTCGCAATGCGAGGCCGTTTTTTTATGTTCTAAATAACTTTATTACAGCTATATTATCCCGATAGGGGTTATGTCTCACGCAGATAAATCAACCAGTAACCGATACCAACAAAAACGCCACCACCGATGATATTTCCGATCGTCACAGGAATGAGGTTGTTGATAATGAAGTTACCCAGAGTTAAGTCAGCAAAGTCAGCCGGGTTCATACCACTCATTTGCCAGAATTCAGGCGAAGCCAGTGTCTTGATGCCAATCGCCATTGGCACCTGAAACATATTTGCAATACAGTGCTCAAAGCCGGCAGATACGAACATCGCCACAGGCAAGATCGTAACCAATATTTTATCCGTCAGGCTTCGCCCACTGAAGGTCATCCAAACCGCAATACAAACCAGCACATTACACATAATACCAAGAGCAACCGCCTGGAAAAAATCGTGATGTAGCTTGTGCTGGGCAATCTTCATCGTATTAATACCCACACCGCCATCGGCTGACATATACTGTTTTGTTACCAGCATGATACCAACTAAAAGCAGCGCACCAATCAAGTTACCCACGTAGACCATTGTCCAGTTAACACAGAGACTCTTCCAGGTTATTTTTCCGCTAGCTCTGGCAACCAAGGTAAGTACAGAGCTGGTAAATAACTCGCCACCGGTAATAATGACCAGAATAAGGCCCAGACTGAAGGCAATCCCGCCAACCAACCGGGTCATGCCCCATGCCATATCACCGGCTCCGGTTGTTACGGTTGTATAAAAGACGAAAGCAATCCCGATATGAAGACCGGCTGTAATTGCCAGCATAAAGGATTTGATGGGATCTTTGGTCGCCTTACTTACCCCAATATCCGCCGCTTTTTCCGCCATTTGAGGCGGTAAAAGGGAATCAAATTGACCCTGACTCATAAACTCGCACCTGATACTCACTGAAACACATAAAAAAAGTGGCTGGATAGTGGACCTAATCCAGACAAAATTCAAGACTCGATCACAACAAAAACTCGATATAACCGAATCAATACCTCGAATATACCGAATCAACAGATTTAGTAAACATACTTCAACATTTCGGTAATTGTATTAATCAATTCGATCAAAAAAGCCCTCACAACCACCAAGCCATCGGCCTCCGTAATCTTGATGAGACCCACCATCCCTCAGCCATTCCCCATACCATTGCTGTACGCTGACCACTGCGTTATTTAGATACTGACAGTTACGGATACAAAGCGAGAGATTATTCTGACGTGGTCATGGCGCCGCGGCCATGTACATTGCGGGAGTGGGATCTAGAAAAGCGGCAGCTCAAGCCGCTTTTTTGCTCAGATAAGTTGGCTCTTATACCAACTCAGCCTGACAAACTATGTCACCTTGAAAGGTAACCACCTTAAGGGTATTGTCTTCCAGCAGGCCAAAGCTTGCTTGATATTCCCCTCGGGGCATGGTGACCGAGCCTGGGTTGAAAACAAAAAAATCACCTTTTTGCTCAGCCAGAGGAAGGTGGGTATGGCCAGAGACGATCACATCCCCCGATCTTAATCGCGGATGCTTATCGCCATTATAAAGATGGCCATGAGTCAGAAATAAGCGTCTGCCATGAGGCAACAGTACCAAGTTATAATCTGCCATCATTGGAAAATCGAGCAGCATCTGATCGACATCACTGTCACAATTTCCTCTCACCGCGATAATTTGATCAGCGTACTGATTCAATAATTCAGCCACTTCTGTCGGCGCATATCCTTGAGGCAACGCATTTCTTGGCCCGTGGTTTAACACGTCACCCAGCAAGATTAAGTGTTCAGCGCCACTTTGTTCAAAAGCAGCAAGCATGGCCCGGGTACTCACGGCACAACCGTGAATATCGGAAGCAAAAAATAGTTTCATGAGAAAAAACACAACATACGTAACAAGATAATCTGAAATAGTACGCCGATGGTGACGATATTTCTATTTCTGTATCCGTCTAATCTGTCAGGACTTCCTCGTGCAGCATTCCATTCAGCACAATATTATTGTAGCTAACCATCCCCATCACTTTGCCATCTTCTATCACCGGGGCTCGACTAATGCCAAACCGCTCGAACAGCCGTGCGCAATAACGCACATCCATAGAAGCATTCACAGACAAAGCGGGCTTAGTCATGATCTCATAGACATTGGTACGCTTCGGTGAATGATCCTGGGCCAGCACTTTCTTGGCAATATCATTCATCAACACAATGCCATATTCATCATCATCATGGCGTTTATTAACAATCAATGCCTTCACCTGACGCTCTTTGGCAATTACAATCGCCTCTGCCACCGTGGTGATCCCCTCTACAATGGCGTAGGTATTTGCCATCACATCCCGCACCCGAACAACTGGCTGTTTTCTCATAGCTTATCCTCCACGACCTTAGTCAGCTCTTCAACCTGGTGAGCGACACCTACGGCATCTTCGACATCTAACTGAACCGCAATCCCCTCTCCGTTTTTATTATCGAACTCTCCAACTTTTTCAATGGTTTCTAATATTGAGCGGGCAAGATGTTCTTCAACCACCAGTAATAACACGTCACGCTGTACTTCCAGGGTCAGGCCAAAAAAGGTTTTTCTTTTGCGTAACCCTTCACCGCGGGCATTATTGATGACTGTGGCCCCGGTAGCACCCGCCTCGCGAGCCGCATCCAGAACAGCATCGGTTTTTGTATCTTCGACAAAAGCGACTATTAATTTAAAACGCATTATTCAGATCTCCTTTGATTTCTCTCGCCAAGCCAGACCGACAACTGGGCATAACCCATCACTGTTATCATCGGAAATAAACTGGCAAAGGCAATCAAACCAAAACCATCTAACATCGGATTACGTCCAGGTACGGTAGACGCCAATCCAAGCCCAAGAGCGGTAACAATTGGTACTGTTACTGTTGAAGTCGTCACTCCACCGGAATCATAAGCCAGAGGAACAATCGACTTCGGCGCAAAGTGAGTTTGCACCACCACAATAATATAACCCGCCATAATGTAATAATGCAGTGGATCCCCCACTACGATACGGTAGCTGCCTAATGCAATCCCTACCGACACCCCCAGTGCGACAGCGATGCGTAATCCACTCACCTTGATCGTACCGCCGGATACCTGATTCGCTTTGATTGCAACCGCAATCAAAGACGGTTCTGCCACCGTCGTACTAAAACCAATGGCAGCCGCAAACAGGTATATCCAGTAATAATCTGACCAATGAATTTTGACCGGGATCAGCGCTCCTTCACCAAACAAAAAAGTAGGATCCGTCAGCTGCGTTGCCATTGATTCCCCTAACGGAAACAATGCCAGTTCCAACCCCATCAAAAACAGTGATAAACCCAGAATGACGTTAAAAAACCCAAGAGCAACTCGGTGCCAATTCGCTACCGGACGGCGCAATACGGCTAATTGAAAACCAAAGATGATGATCGCAATCGGCACCACATCCCTGATCGTCGTCAGCAATGTGTCAGTAAAATGGGTGAGGATTGAAGCGAACTGCGTCATTGCTATCCCTATTCCTCACTAACTCAAAAACATGCCGTACCCCATGACGAAAATCATCGGAGTCAGCGAAGCAAAGGCGATTAACCCGAAACCATCAACCATAGGGTTCCGTCCCTTAATCGAGGAGGCCAACCCCACCCCCAATGCCGTCACCAAGGGCACGGTAATGGTTGATGTCGTTACCCCTCCGGAGTCATAGGCAATCCCGATAATGCTGGGGGGGGCAAACCAGGTCATGGTCATCACCACGCCATAGCCACCGATAATCATCCATTGGATCGGCCACCCTTTCAGAATCCGGAGCACCCCGATCATAATGGCAAAACCAACTGAAAAAGCGACGGTTAAGCGCAAGCCAGATGCATAGTCCTCCTGGGCGGACTCATCCTTAGCGATCATCCCCCCTTCAGCGGCCACTTCTGCCGCTTCATTGGCAACGGCAGTCAAAGCAGGCTCAGCAATGGTGGTCCCAAACCCCAGACAAAAGGCAAAAATGAGTAACCAGGCCAAGCTCCCTTTACTGGCAAAAGCATGTGCCATTGTTTCCCCAATAGGAAACAATCCCATTTCTAAGCCGAAGATAAAAAATGTTAGCCCCATTACCACGAAAAGTAACCCGAGCAAAATGGTGCCCCACTCAGGTAAAGGCTGCTGCAAAACGGCCAGCTGAAAGAAGCTGATAACAGCAATAATAGGAAGTAAATCACGCAAACTCAGCAGCATGGATCGGAATAAGGCGACTATTGCTTTCACTCGCTCCCCCTTACCTGCTCGCGCAAATTTCAACCAATAGGTATATTAATAACCCTTTGCCTTACATAGACAACTTTTAATGCGTGAGTCGGGAAGTTAAGCACATAACTGAACACTGAACAGACAAAGATCTTGCCTTTGACGCGGAGAAAAACCATCCTGTTATCAGGTCTGCGTCAGTTATGGCCGAAGCTCTCCAAACAGCATTCCTTACCTTTGCGACATATCCTTGCTCGAAAGATTAACCCATTGAATAAAAAATAATTAAATAATGAGCAATAGCTATTGGTTATACTTATACCCAAACCACTTCAATTGGTATTAAGTACGTAATTAAGGATGAAGTACGACAATGAACATTCTAGTCACAGGTGGTACCGGGTTTATCGGCAAAGCACTGCTCCCTCATCTCAATCATGATCATGTCACCGTACTAAGCCGAAACCCCACGATGGCTTATCAGCGACTGGGTCATTATATCAAGGTCATTTCCAGTCTGGACAAACTCGACAATCTGAATAATTTCGACGTCGTTATTAACCTGGCTGGTGAACCCATCATCAATAAGCGCTGGAGTGACAAGCAGAAACAGATCATCTGTGAGAGCCGCTGTGCCATCACTGATGCTCTGGTGAAAAAGCTCAAAGAGAGCGATACGCCTCCTCATACTTTTATCAGCGGTTCGGCCGTTGGCATTTATGGTAACCAGAAATCAGATCCTTTCGATGAGAGCCTGAAGGTCAGTAGCAACGACTTTGCTCACTTAGTTTGTAAAAAATGGGAAGACGCGGCATTGGCCGCACAATCTGAACAAACCCGAGTTTGCCTGTTGCGTACCGGCATAGTACTTGCCAAACATGGCGGGGCTCTTGCCAAAATGTTACCGGCTTATCAACTGGGATTAGGCGGCCCCATTGGCAATGGCAAACAGTATTTTCCCTGGATCCACCTGCAGGATATGGTCAAAGGTATTTTATTTCTGATCAAACACCCGGACGCTCGGGGGGCATTTAATTTCACCGCCCCGAATCCGGTGACTAACAAGGAATTCAGTCAGACCCTGGCTACCGTACTAAGGCGGCCACACATCCTCTATACCCCGGCCTGGTTATTAAAACTCGGTCTAGGAGAATCTGCCGCTTTATTGCTTGATAGCCAGCGGGCACTTCCCGCTAAGCTGCTGGCTCAAGGCTTCCATTTCTGTTACCCAGAGCTGGAACATGCCCTGAGAGACACCCTGACCGTGTACCAATAACGTGCACCGCCTATCGTAACGGCTGTAGTAACTGCCTCAGCATGGTGCTGATCATCATCAGCACCATCCCAATGGCTGCTACCGGCAAGATCAACCATAATGTCGGATGCCATTGTACTGGCAGTTCAAACCCCCACTTTACCAGCGCCGCCACAACGGCTTCGGCCCCGGCGACGGCCATGATCCCGGCAAGCAGTGCCATGATGCCGTATTCCCCCCAAACCGTCGCAGAAATGCGCTTTTTACTGGCCCCCAAAGTGCGATATAGCTTTATCTCTTGCTGACGTTGCGACAGGCTCAATCGTAATAACGTCATGACTAACAGTAAGCCACTGACCACCCCGACCCCAGCCAGCACCGACAACGATAGAGAGACCTGCTGCAGCATCAATTGGATCCGTGAAGCCATCGTGCGCAGATCCAGCAGACTGACCGTGGGATAATCCCGTCCGAGCTGATTAACCAGCTCGTTCTGATCTTGCTCTATACGAAAACTGACCAGCCAGGTTGCAGGTAAATTCGCCATCACATCAGGAGTGAAGATAAAATAGAAGTTTGGTCGCATATTGCGCCATTCCACCAGGCGAATACTGTTTACGGTCGCTGAAAAGGGCTGACTGTTGACATTAAAGCTCAGCTCATCACCCAGCGAGATCCCTAGTCGCTCAGCCAACCCGGCCTCAACCGAGACCCCTGAGGTGGTGGTCCATTCACCCTCAACAATCTGATTATGGACAGGTAAGGTATCGCGCCAGGTGAAATTTAACTCTCGTCGCAGCGCTTCATCACGTTGCTGCGGATCTTGCTCCTCACCTAAGGCGTCACTGTTGTTAACCGCCACCAGACGCCCCCGGATCACCGGATATCCCTCAGATCGAGGCACCCTGTTTTTATCCAGATCTGCGAGGTAACGCTGCTGCTGGTCCGGACTGATATTAATCGCAAACACATTCGGCGCATCAACCGGCAAGGTATGTTGCCAGTCAGCCAGTAAATCCGTTCGCAACAACCAGATCACAGCCAGCAACATCAGCGAACTGGTGAGCGCAGCCAGTTGGGCGCCCGTCGTCAGGCGGCTACGGCCAATACGGCTCAGCGCCAGTGTCATAGCGGGCCCCCACTTTCCTTTGCGCAGCAACGACACCACCGCGACCCCTAAGATAGCTAACAGGAGCAGCACCACGGCTAACCCCGCCAGGGTCATCCACATAAACTTATTATCACCAAACCAGATCAGTGCTGCGGCAACGGGGAACAGTAACAAGCCGTAACCTTTGCGCGGTTTCGGCCAGTCAGCCTGCTGCTGAATAACTGAGATGGCGGGTGTATCCAATAGGCGAATAAGAGAAATCCCCACTCCGGGAACAGCCACCAGCAAAGCAACCAAAAGACTGATCAGTAATGGCGAGAACCCCATTGCCGGTAGTGGATCCGGTAAGACATCAGCCAAGGGCAAACGCAACAACGCTTCAAGCCCCCAACCGATAGACACACCAGCAACGGCAGCCAGCGAAAATAACATCGCCAGTTGCCCCGACAGCCACTGCCATAACCAGCGTTTGCTTGCTCCTAGACTCTTCATCATGGCAACGGTTTCGATACGCGTTGACGTATAATGCTGACACGTTAAGACCAGCGTTGCCGTCGCCATCATGATCACCAGGATCAGGGTAAGAGAAAGATATTGCCGTGCCCGCTCGATCAGTTCCCCCGTTCGGCCCTGAGTCGTTTCACTCAGCCAGCGCTGGCCCGGTTGTAGCTCGATGCCTTGCTGCAGCGCGGCTAACTTGTCGTCACTACCGGCAAAATAAGCCCGGTATTGCACTCTGCCACCCGGCTGAATCGCCCCAGTGCTAGCGATATCATCATAGTGAATTAATACCGCAGGCATCTGACTGAACGGATTGAAAGAGAGTTCCGGCTCTTGCTCAATTTTTCCTGACACTTTTAGCTCAGTATCACCAATCGCGACAACATCCCCTTGCTTCACTTCCAATAACGAGAACAGTCGCTCCGCCAGCCACAGCTCACCCGGCTGCACCCGGTTGCGTTTACCCTGCAAACTTTGCAGCACAAGCTCACCACGTAAGGGGAAATCACCTTCAACAGCCTTTACACTGACTAATTGCATCTGGTCCTCGCTGAAGGTCATGGTGCCAAAGCGGGTTTGCTGGGAAAGCGTCAGGCCAAGCTCCTCGGCTTTGCTGATCAATGACGGCGCGATCGGATTACCTGAAACCAGCACCAGATCAGCAGCAAGGACGGATCGCCCCTGATCCGTCATGATCTTTTCAACCCGAACCACCAGCGCGGCGAGAGCAAATACGCAAGCAATAATCAGGGTAAGTGCAACAGCGACCGGCCATAGCTGACCATGCCACAATTCTCGCCAGCTCCATTTTAATAGCAACCCTTGTCTCGGCTGCCCTGCCGCCTGACGGATACCACTATTTCCTATCATGCCGCCTCCACCTTGCCGCCATGGATCAACAAAGTACGGTCGCAGCGTTCAGCCAGCTGAGGATCATGGGTCACCAGCACTAAGGTGGTGCCATGGTCACGGTTTAACGCAAACAGTAAATCAATGATCGTCGCAGCCGTATGCTGATCAAGATTCCCGGTCGGTTCATCGGCAAATAACACCTTGGGCCGGGTCATAAAGGCACGCGCTAACGCCACCCGTTGCTGTTCACCGCCAGATAGTTGCGATGGCAAGTGCGTTTCGCGCCCGGTTAATCCAACCTGATGTAACAGTTCAGCAGCTCGCGCGACATCTCCCGCCTCCCCTTGAATAAGCGCCGGTAGCATGACATTTTCAAGGGCATTCAAAGACGGAATAAGTAAGAAGCTCTGGAACACAAAACCAATCGCATCACTGCGCAATGCTGCTCGCGCCTCATCATCCAATTGTGAAAGCACGTTACCGAGCAATTCAATTTCACCAGAGCTTGGAATATCCAGCCCGGCCAGCAGGGTCATCAATGTCGATTTACCGGCCCCCGACACACCAACTAAAGCAATTGCCTCTCCCTGCTCGACCTCAAGAGAAACATCCTGCAAAATGGTCAGTGATGACGTTGCCGTCGTCACCTGTTTGGAAACAGATACTGCCTTAATCACGGATGTTGACATAATGCGAATCCTTTCAGTTTTATTGGTCTTTTTATTTTCACTCAACGCCTGGAGCAACACGCTATTGGTCGTTGGTGACAGCCTGAGCGCAGGTTACCAAATGCGAGCAGAACAGAGCTGGCCGGTACTATTAGAGCCGATGCTACAGCAGCAAGGGCATGAAGTGACCGTCGTTAATGCCAGTATTTCTGGTGATACGACCGGTAACGGATTAGCCCGGCTGCCAGCCTTATTACAGCAACATAACCCAGATTACGTCATTATTGAGCTGGGTGCGAATGATGGTTTGCGCGGCTTCCCGCCAGCCACCATCCGCAAGAACCTCAGCCAGATGATAATCCAAATTCAGGCGATGGATGCCAAGGCCCTGCTGATGCAAATCCATGTCCCCCCGAACTACGGTAAACGCTACAGCGAAACATTCAGGACAATTTATCCGCAACTCAGCAAAGAATTTGCAACACCGCTACTACCTTTTTTCCTGGAAAGGATCATTTTAAGGGATGAATGGATAATGGCAGATGGCCTTCACCCTAAAGCCGTTGCCCAGCCCTGGATTGCTGAATTCATGGTTTCACAATTAATCCCTTACCTTTAATACGGACAGTTATGACAACCTCAATACTTATTACCGGTTGCAGTACTGGTATCGGACGCCACTGTGCCCTGGCACTTCATCAGGCTGGCTACATGGTTATCGCCAGTTGCCGCCGCGCTGAAGACGTTGCCGAACTTCAGGAACTGGGACTGCATTGTGTCCAGCTCGATCTCAACTGCAGCCAATCTATTCGGCATGGGCTGGCAGAGACATTTAAAATTACCGGCGGCAGATTAGATATCTTGTTTAATAATGCCGCTTATGGTCAACCAGGCGCACTGGAAGACTTGCCTACCCAGGCACTGCGTGAGCAATTTGAAACCAACCTGTTTGGCTGGCATGAATTAACCAAAGCGGTGATCCCGTTGATGTTGCAGCAAGGCAGCGGGAAAATTGTTCAGAACAGTTCGGTACTGGGGCTGGTGGCCATGAAATACCGCGGCGCTTATAACGCCAGCAAGTTCGCTCTGGAAGGCTACACCGACACGCTGCGACTGGAGCTGGCTGATACCCCGGTTGAGGTAAGCCTGATTGAACCCGGACCTATCAGGAGCCACTTCAGGGAAAATGCCAAACAGAAGTTCGAGCAGTACATTGATATTGCGAATTCCCGCCACCTGCCGAGTTACCAAAAGACGCTGGATAGATTGGGCAAATCTGCGCCAACTAATAAATTTACGCTCTCTCCAGAAGCCGTTTTGCATTCATTGTTACACATAATTAACAATGATAAGCCAAAGCCTCGCTATTTCGTTACTCAGCCAACTTATCTGTTCGGCTTCCTACGTCGACTACTGCCTACGCGCTGGTTGGATAAATTACTGGTAAAAAGTAGCTAAACCTCATGACTGCTGGTATTGAAAGCTATGCGCACGATTGGATGCTAAAACCAAGCTGTGTCCTTTATCTTGTTGTAACCACGCCTGTAAACAGGTAGAAAACCATGTAATCCTGTTCAAAAACAGCTCAGATTAACACTCATAAACCAAAGAAATAGCCCTTAAAGCCAGTCATTTGTTAAACATGACAAAAAAGCACAATAACGTCACATTAGTGTCATATAAAAAGAGTACCTTACTGGGTGTAGGCTGAAGGAAACCCGTATCACTCATTTTCTTCCGGCACGTTCAACGAATGATCAAATGAGGGTGTAGTTATGACATTGCGCCAGATAAACCTGCTTTGTGTCTTCGTGACACTCGCGTTGCTGTTAACATTCCAAAACTAAAAAGGAGAGCTATCAATGCTCTCCTTTTTTCCTTGCCGCCTGCACTACTTCTTGATAATCCTGAATCTATCCCCATATATTTAATATCCACCACATTCAATAACGGGTTATTCCGTAATGAATATACCGTTACTTAATGCGATAGATATAACTAAACAGTCTATGGAATGAATGGCATGTACGAAAATTTAGCTATTGAACTGAATGAACAAAACCTGCAACAAGTGATTGAGCAATCGATGCAAACACCCGTTGTCATCAGCTTTTGGGCCCCCTCAGTGCCTGAAACAGCGGAAGTTAATGCCCTGCTTGAAAAAATCACTGCGCAATATCAGGGACAACTTGTACTTGCAACTCTGGACTGTGAACAGCAACAAGCGGTCGCTGCACAATTTGGCGTTCGGGGCCTGCCAACGGTTGCCCTGTTTAAAAACGGCCAGCCGGCAGATGGCAGCGCGGGTCCGCAAACCGAAGAAAGCTTACGTACAATGCTAAGCAAGCACTTACCCAGCCAGGAAGAGATGCAGCTGAAGCAGGCGTTAGCTCTGGTCGACAATCAGGATTATGCACAGGCACTACCTGTACTTCGCCAGCTTGCAACCTGCTTCCCGAAAAATAGTATTGTCGCTTTAGCCATTGCTGAATGTTTAGTTGAAACAGCACAATTTGATGAGGCTGAACCCCTGTTAGCAACCGTGCCGATGCAGGATCAGGATTCTAAATTCAAAGGCTTAATGGCAAAACTTGAGCTGCACAAACAAGCAAGCGATTCACCGGAAATTCGTTCACTGGAAGAGAAATTGGCAACTAACTCGGCTAATGCTGAAGTCTCTTTTGACTTAGCAGTGCAATATAGTCAGGTAAATCGTCAGGAAGAAGCCCTAGAGCTATTAATTACGATTCTGCGAAAGGATCTGAATTTCGCAGACGGTAACGCAAAGAAAACGATGATGGATATTCTGGCCGCACTGGGTCAGGGCAATCCTGTGGCAGGCAAATACCGTCGCCAACTCTATTCGCTGCTTTACTAACAGATAAAAAACGCTTCATCTAGAAAAGGCCATGATGATATTGGCCTTTTTGCCTCATACCTCAAGATGGCAAAAGACGGCAGATATTGATATAACAAAAGTCGGCTCTTTAATGGTCTGAACTTATCATGTTTAAATCGTTACTTTCAAAAGCACTTCTCATACTGCCTTTTTTCTCCAATTCGGCTTTAGCTGAACCCATTGTATGGCTGGCTAAAGATGCTCAGCGCCAATTCGTTATTCTTGGCTCCATCCATGCCGGCACAGACACCATGTACCCATTGCCCAAGGCTTTTTTGCAGCAGTGGCAATCAACAGACGGGTTGATTGTCGAGGCCAATATTCTGAATCCACCGCCAATGGATATCGAGACTTCAGGGCCACCATCTCATAGCCAGTTAACCACTGATGAGATGAGGAAACTCACGGATATAGCCAATCAACTAAATCTGCCTTACCGAGTTCTTAGCAATAACCCGCCCTGGTTAACCGTCGTGAGTCTGCAAATGGCACTGTCCAATCATCTAGGATTAAATGCGGAACAAGGGATTGATTATATTTTGTTAAAAAGAGCAGAAAATCAGGGCCTACCGATTTTCGAACTGGAAAGTATCGAACAGCAATTAAGTCTGCTGCAAGATTTACCGGATCATGGGAAAGAAATGCTGGTAAGTACAATCAATGAATGGGAGCAAATGCAAGGTGAATTATCTTGTTTGATCGATGCATGGCAGGCCGGTGACAGTCAGCAACTCATTCAATTATTTGAAGATAGTCATTATTCAGATGAAACCGATAATCGACTTATTTTTAATAGGAATCAGCATTGGGCAGAGACATTAAGCAACGATAAACAATATCTGCAGGGACACTATGTGGTTGTCGTGGGTGCATTTCACCTCTTTGGCGAACAAGGCTTACCTAATTTACTTAAGCAACGCGGTTTTACCGTTACGCGTTTGACTCAGGAAAAGTCCGCTAACTGCAACTAGTACCTTGACTCATTAATTATGATTGATTGAACAGATTAGTTTTTATCGATGAAGCCAAACCGTCGTCATCCTCGCTCTTTGTCATCCATTGAGGCGCTTAATGTTGGTCTTTTCATTATCGATTGGATTTACAGTAGCGATTATCGGGGATCCACAGCCCACTGAACCTTCCGCGCATGATGGATCCCTGATAACCGCCAGATGAGTTTTGAGAAAGCCTGCAAGTTCAGTGTTTGGCGGTTTCTGGGATGACGGACTTCGACTGTTTTAATCAATCATCTTCACTTTTTTGATCGAAAAAAGCCCCGTCTTTCGACGGGGCTTTTTAATGTGGTCGGTGAAGAGGGATTCGAACCCCCGACCCTCTGGTCCCAAACCAGATGCGCTACCAAACTGCGCTATTCACCGAACAGTTTTAGGCTTATTGCCAAGGAAATGTATGCATTACCTGAATATGGGGTGGCTAACGAGGCTTGAACTCGCGACAACCGGAATCACAATCCGGGACTCTACCAACTGAGCTATAGCCACCATTGTAAGTGGTCGGTGAAGAGGGATTCGAACCCCCGACCCTCTGGTCCCAAACCAGATGCGCTACCAAACTGCGCTATTCACCGACATCAGTAACGAGATACTAGATTCTAGATTCTAGGTACTCGACACTAGATTCTAGATTCTCGACACTTTTTATATGTTTCAAATCTTACCAGATTGTTCTGCCCGATTTGCATCCAACAGACATAAAGTGGTCGGTGAAGAGGGATTCGAACCCCCGACCCTCTGGTCCCAAACCAGATGCGCTACCAAACTGCGCTATTCACCGACATCAGTAACGAGATACTAGGTTCTAGGTTCTAGGTTCTAGGTTCTAGGTTCTAGGTTCTAGGTTCTAGGTACTCGACACTAGATTCTAGATACTCGACACTAGATTCTAGATACTCGACACTAGATTCTAGATACTCGACACTAGATTCTAGATTCTCGACACTTCTTGTATGTTTCAAATATTACCAGATTGTTCTGCCCGACTTACATCCAACAGACATAAAGTGGTCGGTGAAGAGGGATTCGAACCCCCGACCCTCTGGTCCCAAACCAGATGCGCTACCAAACTGCGCTATTCACCGAATTTTTGTGGCTTTTGGTGCCCTTGCCGAGGGTCGCCCTCTGGTCCGCTATTCCCAAAAATCAGGATGCCCTACCAAACTGCGCTATTCACCGATCAGTTTCGAGATGTATGCAGAGAGTTGTTTCCTCTAAGCTCGTCACTCGATCCTCGACTCAGTATCTGTCGAGGCCGCCTATATTACTCAGCAATTTATTTTAAGCAAGTTTTACAATGCATTTTTTACCGTTCAGGAATCAGTTGCTCATCAAACAATCAAAGTAGATAAAACACCGTTACTTAAGTGATCTCAAACGCATCATTTGGAACGATAATTAAACAACCAGTAAACCATTGATCCAGATCATCATAACAATTTCATTTCACTGGTTATCTTGTAACTACTATTCCACGACTTAAGGGCAGAGCATGGATTTTTGGCTAGATCTCCTATTTGGTAATGCCATAGGACTCTCTTCAATAATCGTCATCCTTGGGGCGTTGGGATTAATGATATTTTTCGGTGGTTACTTTATCTACAAAGTACTATCAGCACCCTCTCCTCACTAGAGCCATTTAGCAAAGTAATTTGCTTGCCAGGGTCAAACTGTCGGTATTGACCCTGGATTTCTTTTTCTTTATGCCTTGGTATAATAACAATATCGTCCCCCCAAATTCCGAACCATGTCAGATAACGATAAATCCGATCTCTTCCGAGAGATGATGGCCGATGTATCGCCGCTCAAACAAGACCAAGTCGAAACGCATCATAAATACCAGGTAACCGAAGCACACATAGCCAGACAAATTGCAGCACAATCACTTACCGATAGCGATCCAGAGTACCTGTCACTTGATTACGCTAATATGCTAAAACCTGAAGACATGGTTGAATTCAAACGCGACGGTGTACAGGAAGGTGTCTTCAGGAAGCTACGTCTTGGTAAATACGAGATTCAGGCTCGTTTAGATCTGCATCGTAAAACCTTACAGCAAGCCCGGGATGAAATACTGCAATTTTTAAAGCAATGCCAGCGTATGGATGTGCGTACGGTGATGATTGTGCATGGCAAAGGTGAACGTTCTAATCCACCCGCGATGATGAAAAGTTATGTCACCACTTGGTTAGAACAGATTTCAGATGTCATGTGCTTCCATTCTGCCCAGCGACAACACGGTGGGACTGGAGCCACTTACGCCATGCTCAAAAAAAGTGCGGAACGAAAACTGGAAAATCGCGAACGTCATCAAAAACGCCAGCGCTAGTCTCTAGTACTCTTTCACATAAATTATGAATAGTTGAAGCAACTAAACAAGTCATCCCGGAATTGAGGAACGAGATATCCGGGATCCAGCTCTAACCGCGTGCTCCTTAGATTCCGTATAAGTTCGTGCCTCACTTTACGGAATGACGAAGTTTGGTGACTGAACTCGTCAAAACTCCTTTGATGAAGTACTAGCCTCTAGCCTAAGCTTGCCATACCACCCTAAAAGCCAATAGTATCAACACAATGCCAGACAAGCGGTCAATCAGTTTCGCTTTGGTTCGTAACGTAGCCAGAACGCTGGGATTGGAGAGGACAATAGCAATAAAGGTGTACCATAAGCCGTCTACTAACAAGGGGGTCGCGACAATAATCGCACGGCTAGAGACTTCTGTCCCCACGGCAACAAACTGACTGAATAGGGCTAAAAAGAACAGTGCCAGTTTAGGATTCAATAACGAAATCATTAAGCCATCACGCGCCGCCTCACTAAGGCTCGTTTTTTCTCCGGCCGACAGTTTCGCCGCAACTCCCTCTTTCGATAGCAATGCATTTAGACCCAGATAGGCTAAGTACGCCGCCCCAGCGTAAGAGATAAACATAAATAGCGTCGGTGACTGCTTTAATACCACCGCGAGCCCCAGCAAGGTCAGTAAGGCATAGCCTCCCACACCTAAAGCATGAGCCCACGACGTGGCAATACCGTGAGTCCTCCCCCCTGCAAGACTGTGCTTGGCTACGACCGCTAAACTGGGTCCCGGAGACATCGCCCCCAATATGCAAATCATTAATAATGAAAGCCAAATACTCAGTGTCATGTCTTACTCCTTCTGCTTGGGCAATACATTAACATACAGACACCCAGCCGCACGACTGTATAGCTATCTGGATAAACGATACTACTGCTAATTTTTTACGTTTTAACTTTTGAAAGCGGTGCAAAACGGCCTTGGGTAAGGCTCAGCAAATCTTTCGGTGCTAACTCAATTTCTAATCCGCGACGTCCGGCACTGACACAAATCGTCTCAAATTGTTGTGCTGATACATCAAGGAAAGTCGGCAAACGCTTCTTCTGCCCCAGTGGGCTGATCCCCCCCACAATATAGCCTGTTGTTTTTTCAGCTATTTTAGGTTCGGCCATATCCGCTTTTTTGCCCCCTGCAGCCTTGGCGGCGGCTTTGAGATCAAGCATGCCTGATACCGGAACAATTGCCACTGCCAGTTTCTTTGCATCACCATTGAGGGCAAACAATAATGTTTTAAACACCAAGTTGGGATTGTGTCCCAGCACTTCTGCGGCCTCTAAGCCGAAGTTAGTATTTTCCGGATCATGTTCATATTGATGAACGGTAAAATTGATCCCCTGTTTTTTGGCAAGCTTAATCGCTGGAGTCATTGTTGTTTTACGCCTTAGATCGTGTGGTATACCAACATTGTTTAACCACTATACCCAAACGACTTCAATATGCGAGATTCTGTCTTATACCCGCGAAAAAAAACGGCCCCCAGATCGCTGGGTGCCGCTTCCAATCAACGCATAAGCCGATTATTTGTAAACAATCTCACCTTTTGGTGCATAGGCATTTACATCAATTGGGCTGTGTACCTGAAGAAACTCTTTCAGTACTTCAGCATCAACAAAACCTGTATTTACGTGACCCGGGTGGTCAGCAACCTTCGGATAGCCATCACCACCGGCTGCGTTGAAACTCGGAATCGTGAAGCGGTATGTCGCTTTTGGATCCAGTGTTTTGCCGCCAATTTTCACATCATGAACAGCACCATTTTCAACAACCATTGAAATACCGTAGAACTGAGCGTAAGCACCAGAATCAACTGGCTTAGTTGCGACTACATTCAGATAATCGGTTACTTCAGCACCCGTCATATCAGTGTAAGTCACGATGTTTCCGAATGGCTGTACCGTCAATACATCTTTATAGGTAATATTGCCATCGGCGATAGAATCACGAACACCGCCAGAGTTCATTACCGCAAAGTCAGCTTTAGCGCGCTGCATATGTGAGGCTGCAATCAGACGGCCCAGATTAGTCTGCTGGAAACGAACCACATTACGATCACCTTCCAGCTTACCATTGGACTGGGCAATCTTAATATTCAACTGCTTCTGACCTTTCTCCTGGTAAGGTGTCAGGAAGGACAAGACTTCTTCATTCTGAGAGATTTCATCCTCAATGAATACGCGCTTCTTGGAGCCGTCAGCCATCTTCACTTTTTTCTTCAGGTTAACCGGGATCAGATCATAGCTAACCATCTGAAGTTCACCGTTCTGGAACTCAAAATCCGCACGGCCCACGTATTTGCCCCACTCATGCGCCTGAACAATCCAGGTACCATTTTGCTGATCGGGCTGACATGCATCACCTGGATTGAAGCTCTTGTTGGACATGTTAGGACCTTCCATACAGACAGGCTCTTGCGAGTGGCCGCCGACAATCATGTCCAAATCGCCTTCAGTGACGTAGCGCGCTAACGCAACATCGCCCGGCGCATTGACCCCACGGTTGCCATTTTCGTAATGGCCCATGTGTGTTGCTGCGATGATAACATCCGGATTTTCTGTCTCTTTCAGTTCAGCGATGATCTTTTTCGCTTCTTCTTTTGGATCACGGAAATCAATACCACCGATAAATTCCGGGTTACCAATTTTCGCAGTATCTTCCGTTGTTAAACCGATAACGGCGATTTTAATACCTTGCTGCTCGAAGATCTGATACGGCTGGAACAAGCGCTTACCGGTTGTCTTATCGTAAATATTGGCCGAAAGCATCGGGAACTCGGCCCACGCTTCCTGCTTGCGCAGTACTTCCAGCGGATTGTCAAATTCATGGTTACCTAATGCCATTGCATCGTAACCCAGCATGTTCATACCTTTAAAATCAGGTTCCGCATCTTGCAGATCTGATTCAGGAACGCCGGTGTTAATATCACCACCAGAAAGAAGCAACGATGTACCACCTTCAGCCGCCACCTCTGTGCGAATTTGTTCTAACAGCGTTTTACGTGCTGCCATCCCGTATTCACCGTTTTTATTTTGCCAGAAACGGCCATGGTGATCGTTGGTATGAATGATCGTTATTTTATACGTCTTATCCGCATCCCATGCTGGAGAGGCGTTCTCAGCTTGACTCGCACAACCAGAAAGCGCGGCAAGTAAAGCTGCGCTTAATGCTGCTTTGGTAAATAGGTGTTGCTTCATGTTTTCACCTTAATCATGTATTTTTTATTTATTTTTTATACCCAAGGTATACACCACTGCCTGCATTCGTTGCAGTTAAGTCTGACCTATGAAATGCAGATACAAACAGGCCTCAGTTTAAGTTAATTAAATGCGGGTTGCGGGTTCATTTCATCAATCTGTTGATCAGATCACTTTACTGAAAATCCAATTACGCCAAACATCAATTACAAGCACAAAAAAGCTCCGTAAGTACGGAGCTTTTGATGATATTATTAGTTATCTTGAATATCAATCAAGCAGTTACATTGATATAGACCGACATTAAGCGCAAACCAATTTACGGCTCGGATGTTTCAATAGCACAGCGACCACCGCCGCAATAGCCAGGAAGAAACAATAATAAGAGTGGCTCACGACTTGCAGTGGCGATAAGCCAAATACCGAACCCAACAGTAATGCTTGTGCGCCATACGGCAATACGCCCTGAATGACACAAGAGAAGATATCCAGCAGACTGGCTGCACGGCGCGGTGTGACACCATTTTCTTCTGCCAATTCTCTTGCAACACCACCGGACACGATAATGGCCACCGTATTGTTCGCTGTACAACAGTTCGTCAGGCCAACCAGACCGGCGATACCCAGCTCACTCGCACGTAGATTCTGTTCGTTACTATGATCTTTGCTAAACAGACGGATAATGCGACTGATCATCTGAGTCAGGTAAGCTAAGCCGCCCTGCTGACGCATCAACTCGCTAATACCGCCAATCAGCATCGACAGCAGGAAGATTTCCTGCATATTGCCAAAGCCTGCGTAGATATCTTTCGCATATGATGACAAGGTATAGTCTTCTGCAGACAGCAGCCCCACACCACCTGCCAGCAAAATGCCTAGGCTTAGCACCACAAACACATTCAGGCCAGAAACGGCCAGTACCAGAATAGTGATATAAGGCAATACTTTCAGCCACTCAACATCACCGGCAGCCGGTACTTCTGTTACCGCACTGCTGAAAGCAAAAACGGCAATCGCAAACAGTGCTGCCGGCAGAGCAATCCGGATATTCTCGCGAAACTTATCTCGCATCTGACAACCTTGCGACCGGGTCGAAGCAATCGTGGTATCAGAGATAATAGACAGGTTGTCACCAAACATAGCACCACTGAGTACGACACCGGCCGTCAGCGCAACATCCATCCCTGCAGCCTGCGCAATACCTAACGCGACAGGTGCAACCGCAGCAATGGTTCCCATTGATGTTCCCATCGCTGTCGCTATGAACGCCGAAATCACGAAGATACCCGGTAAGATCATGCTAGCGGGCAACATAGAAAGGCCAAGGTTCACGGTAGCATCAACACCGCCTGTCGCTTTAGCAACGGCTGCAAACGCACCAGCAAGCAGGTAAATCATACACATAGCAATAATATCGCTATGACCGACCCCCTGTAAAAACTGCTCAATCGCTTTATTAAGCTTTTCTTTGCTTAATAACAGCGCGACAAGAACCGCAGGTAAAGCGGCAACAGGTGCCGGTAACTGGTAGAACGCGAAGTCTACCCCTTGCATCGTGAGGTAGCTCCCCACACCGATAAATAAGGCGAGGAAAATGCCCAAAGGCAGCAACGCGAGTGCTGAAGGCTTAATCGTTAATTGTTGTGTTGTGTTCGACATGATGACTACAGGACATCTATTTTAAAATTTGTCCTAGACTAAAACTTCCCTCTATACGTGTCAACATCTAGACGTCTAAACATCCATATGTTTGTACGCCAAAGGAATATGCCGCCGCACTTTGATAAGGACATTTTATTGACACCAGCTATAACATGCGTCAATAAAAAGTCTTTAATTTATATAGCTTAAAGGGGGGTGTCACGTGCCACTTTCGCGTGCAAATCGCTCAAAATCTCTATAGAATTCGCCGCTTAAAAAAGACTTTTTCTATCCCGCCGTCTGAGATCTAAAATGAAATTATCATTAAAGCACAAACTCATTGGTGCCAGCTTATCTGCGGTCGTCGTAATGGCCACAGCACTAACCTGGCTAGCCGCCGATCAACTTTTTGACCAAACCCGCAACAGTATTTACTCGCGAGCCGACAGCCTGGCTGCTGCGGCAACTGAAGGGATTTCAGACTGGATTTCTATCCGTAGCGACATTGCAAGTGCGTTCAACGACTACAGCACTGAAGCAGATCCCGTACCGTTTTTACAACAAGCTCGAAAAGCCGGTGGCTTTGACGACATCTTTCTGGGCACTCCCGCAGGTGGCATGTACCGCTCGCACCCGGAAAGAAACCGCGCCGATTATGATCCCCGTACCCGCCCTTGGTACCGTGACGCTCAAAGCGCCGGCAAACAGATCATCACCACGGCATATCGCGATGCAATCACCAACGCCCTGCTCGTTACCATTGCAGAGCCCGTGATGAAAAACAGCACTATGGTAGGGGTTGTCGGTGCCGACGTACTTATCGATCAGTTAATCAATGATGTGATTAACCTCGATGCTGGTGACAATGCTTATGCAATGCTGATCAATAAGCAAGACGGCACTTTTCTTGCCCATCCGAATCAATCTCTGCTGCTAAAACCAATCAACAGTTATAGCAAAGAGATCAGCATGTCGAGTATCGAAGCCAGCCTGCAAGGCAGCAAAGAGCAGGGGAACCGTATTAATGAAATCACGACCAACGGACAAAAAAAGCTCATTTACTTTGCTAATGTCCCGGGTACCGATTGGCTATTAGGGATAGAAATGGATCGTGCGACTGAAGAAGCCGGCCATACAAGCCTGCTTCGTCAGCTGATCATCACCTCAATCATTATTACTCTGCTTATCGTGGCTGCTGTTAGCTATCTGGTAAGCTTCCTATTCCGTGACTTAAGCCGCGTATCTGAAGCACTAGCCGAAATCGCAACCGGTGAAGGCGATCTGACTCAGCGTCTGGAACCTCGCAATGATGATGAAGTAGGCCAGCTAGCCCACAACTTCAACCGTTTTGTCGGCAATATGCACGGTATGGTCACCCGTCTGAGCGAAGTTTCTGCCTCACTGAACCAGCAGTCACATATTACGGCTTCACAGGCAGAAGAGCGCAGCACCCGTATCCAGCATCAGCAAGATGAAATCAATATGGTGGCAACGGCGATTAATGAAATGGCGGCCGCTACCCAGGAAATCGCCAATAATGCCGATAACACGGCAAGCACATCGGGCGAAACGGTTACCGTTTCTGAACATGGCGCCACTCAGGTAAGTCAGAGCCAGCAATCTATCTCCAGTCTGGCCCGTGAAGTTGAAACGGCAACGGAAGTGATCGGAGAGCTGAATACTCACGCTCAGAGCATTAATACCATTCTGTCGACGATTCAGGGTATTGCCGAGCAGACAAACTTGCTGGCACTGAATGCGGCAATCGAAGCCGCTCGCGCTGGTGAACAGGGCCGAGGTTTCGCCGTGGTAGCTGATGAAGTACGTGTTCTGAGCCAGCGTACTCATGCTTCTACCCAGGAAATTCAGCAGATGATTGAAACTCTGCAGCAGACCACGGGCCGTGCAGTTGGGATCATGGAAGATAGCCGTCACCTGGCTGAAACCAGTGTTGACGACGCGAATGCCGCCTCTGCAAGCTTGTCACAAATCAACAGTGCAGTGACCAATATCAGCGATATGGCAACCCAAATCGCCTCTGCTGCAGAAGAACAATCATCGGTAACCGCAGAGATCACCCGTAATACCGAAGGGGTGCGTGACGTTTCAAACGAATTAGCGATTGAAGCAGATGAAGCCGCACAGCAAGCTGCTGAGTTATCTAACCTGTCGCACGAACTGCAGCAGGAAATTAGCCGCTTTAAGCTTTAGGTTCGAGGTTCGTGAATAAGAACCGTCATAGAGAATCAAAAGGGAGTGCTATTATGGCACTCCCTTTTCTTTGTTATTAGAATAACTTAAACAGGATCGCTGAAACGGCCAACAGCCCCATCACCAGAGTAAAGTATGTGCTGAGCTTGCCACGATAGCGCTTCAACGCACCCACTTTATATACCGCAATCATTGGCATGATAAACAAAATCATCGCAATGACAGGGCCAGAGAAGGCTTCCATCATGCCTAGAATACTCGGGTTCAACACTGCGGCGCCCCAAATACTGAAGAACATAAATACAATACCCAACCAGTCCGCTTTCTTAGCACTTAACAGAGATTGCTTTTTCAGCATGCCGTTTAAACTTTCCCGGGCCCCTAAAAAGTGTCCAAGGAAAGAGGATGAAATCGCAATAAAGGCGATCAATGGGCCGAATGCCACAATAACCTGGCTGTCATGGACATTCGCCAGATACGACAATACCGATACGTTTTGCGCTTTCGCTTCCAGCAGCTGCTCAGGGCTTAAACTCAGTACACACGAGAAAACAAAGAACAGGACAAATGAGATCAGCATTACCGAGGTACGCTTTAATATTTGCTCTGCTTTAGGGGTGGCATATGAGCCATAATGACGACGCTGTGCCCCCGAAAAGCTTGAAATAGCAGCGGCATGGCTGAATGCAAAGATGGTAACAGGTACCGCCAGCCAAAGTGTTGTCGTAAACTGCCCGACATCAAATGCAGCTGATAATTCAGGTAAATGCCAGTTTGGAACCAAATAAAAAGACAGGCCGGCTAGGATCATCGCTAACGGGTAGACAATGATCTCAAACGCTCTCAGCATGACTTTTTCACCCGCCATCATGATGGCAATCATACTAAAGACTAACCCACCAGAAAGCAGTATTCGAGACGGTGAAGCCATACCTAACTGATTAACGATAAAGCTATCAACCGTATTGGTGAGGCCCACGCCATAGATCAGTAAGATAGGAAAAATCGACAGAAAATAGAGAACCGAAATAATACGGCCGGTCGAGGCACCAAAGTGCTCTTCAACCACTTCAGTAAAGTCAGCTTGTGGATGAGACGAAGAAAGAACAAACCGTGCTAATCCACGGTGAGCAAAATAAGTCATTGGACCTGCAAGTATCGCCATCAACACTAACGGCCAGAATCCACCCGCACCAATATTAATTGGTAAAAATAAAATCCCCGCCCCGACGGCTGTACCAAATAAGCTCAGCATCCAGCTGGTATCATGGCTAGTCCAACGAGATAACGACGCTGACTCATTGCTTAAAGGTATATCTTGATATAATGACACGTAACATCCAACTTCTTCGAAATTTATTCGGGGTGAAGTATACCGTTACAAAATTTAATTCTCACAGAGCAGATGTGACAGATTTCACTCCCCCAATAGCCTATAGATAGGTGCATCATCCAACATCTTCCTGATGAATAATTAATATCACCACGAATAGATCAACAGTTAGAGTGATCGTCCGAATTTTTTATCTTGATAATATTTTATATAAGCAACTAGGATCGTTTGAAATAGAAACAACTCAAAAAAAACGGCTAAGCAGAATTCTCTACTTAGCCGTCCAAGTCTTAAGCTGTCATCAACTTATTGAATATCGATGTGCTCAAAGCTTTTAATCAGATCATCGAGCTGTTTGATCTGCGCCAGGAACGGCTCTAGCTTATCTAATGGGAAGGCCGATGGACCATCACAACGAGCTTGATCCGGTGTCGGGTGTGCTTCCATAAACAGACCCGCAATACCTGCAGCAATACCCGAGCGTGCCAGATCAATCGTTTGTTCACGACGGCCACCGGAAGCGGCCCCCAGAGGATCACGGCATTGCAGTGCATGGGTTACGTCAAAGATGATCGGGCTGCCTTTCGAGGCTTTCTTCATCACGTCAAAGCCAAGCATATCGACAACCAAGTTATCGTAGCCGTGCAAGACACCGCGCTCACATAAGATCACATTGTCGTTGCCACACTCAGCAAACTTCTCAACAATGTTACCAACCTGACCCGGGCTCATAAACTGAGGTTTCTTCGCATTGATCACCGCACCGGTTTTAGCCATCGCTTCAACCAGATCAGTCTGGCGTGCCAGGAAAGCTGGTAGCTGGATAACATCAACCACATCAGCGACAGGTTGCGCCTGATGAATTTCGTGGATGTCAGTGATGATCTTCACGCCAAAGGTATCTTTCAGTTCCTGGAAAATTTTCAGGCCTTCATCCATACCCGGACCACGGTATGAATGTACCGATGAGCGATTTGCTTTATCGAAAGAAGCCTTGAAAACGTAAGGAATACCTAATTTATTGGTTACTTCAACGTAATGCTCACAGATCTGCATAGCCAGATCACGAGACTCAAGTACGTTCATACCACCGAACAAGACAAAAGGCTTGTCGTTAGCTACGTCAATGTCACCAATACGAACAATTTTTTGTTCCATCATGTTTATCTTCTCGTTTTAATTAATGCAGGGTAAGAGGCTCTTCATTTAACGCCATAACCTGCAACTTAAGCAATTCAGCCGCCGGATCTTCCGGGCATTGCTCGATGAAATAGGTATAATCCGTCGCTGCGGCATGGCTGCAATCTAACTGCTGATAGATATAACCACGATCGCGGATTTCATGCGGATCGTCCGGACGGATAGATAAGGCTAAGTCACTGCAACGCAAAGCATCGGTATAATGCTCTTCGCGTAATAGTGCGCTTTTCAGCACCGTTAGCCAGCGAGCCAGGATATCTTTGTTATCCGCCGTTGCGAAATGCTCATCTTTGAGTTCCGTAAACGGTCCCCTATAACCGATGAGCCATCCTCGCAAGGTACGTAAACTGATATATTCGCCATCAAAGGGGTTGATAAACTGCTGTTCGCCATCGTACCAGTCGACTTTCAGAATGTACTGGGTCGGAAACCCGACACTGGTGATCGGTAACTCCAGATGACGTGCTAAGTATAGAAAAATCGCACCAAGGCTGACCGGGATCCCTTTCTTGCGCTGCAGCACTTTATCCAGCAACGCATTTTCAGAAGAGAAGTATTGCTGATTATCGCCATGAAATCCCCATTCACGATAAAATAGTCGCAACAGGCCTTCAAGTCTCAGTCTTGGGTTTGGCTCATCCATCAACGCATGTTCTGCTTCCTGAGCGAGCTTCTTCAGCTGAATACGAACCCAACCGATAGGAAAAGCCGGTTCGACAGCGGCAGTGATTTCCATGGCCCCTTCCACCAGCTCCATCTGATCCAACTCGTCATCATTAAACGGCAACATGAATTACCCCAGAAATGACGTTTTTGTCACTGCAATATTTGCAGCCGCCATCACCCAACCTAATGCCCCGAAGAAAGCAAAGGTCTTAAATACCTTGTTCTTACCGTACTTCAGGGTAAAAAAGCCCAGTGCGACATAGGCCAATACGCAGCTTAGTTTCTGGGTAAGCCAGCTACCCGTTTCGGTGAAAGGCATAATACCTGTCATCATAATAAGTCCGATGCCAGACAATAGCATTACGGTATCAACCACATGTGGCGTGACTTTGAGGAATTTTTTCTCCGTCAACTGAGAATTCGCCATCATCAGGCAATAACGGGCAACAAACAGTAATACACTTAATGCGATTGCTGCCTTGTGAAAATCTATCATTACTTCGTACATCTTTCTCTCTCTCTATCCTTGCCAGCAACCCATGGTGACTCGATCGAGCCCGGCATAATCTTGTGCTGTTGAGACCAGGTTATAACCCAGTTCCTGTAAAATGGTGCGTACCGCTTCCCCTTGCTCAAAGCCGTGTTCCATCAGCAACCAGCCTCCTGGTTGCAGATGTTGACGACCTTGCTCGCTGATAATCTGAATATCAGCCAGGCCATTATCGTCAGCAACCAATGCACTCTTCGGCTCAAACCGCACATCGCCCTGAGACAAGTGGGGATCAGCTTCATCAATGTAGGGAGGATTACTGACAATAACCGCAAACTGTGCTGTTTCAGCCAACGGGGTATACCAGCTTCCGGCGAGGAAACGGGCATTGCGAATAGTTAACCGCTCGCTATTTTCCGTTGCCAGGGCAGCCGTTTCAGGGCGAAGATCAATCCCCGTCACCTGAACATCAGCACGCTCTGAAGCTATCGCTAGCGCAATGGCACCGGTACCGGTGCCTAAATCCAATACCGAACAGGGTTGGGCCGGAATTTTATCCAAGGCCAGTTCAACCAGACGCTCGGTATCCGGCCGCGGGATCAGCGTCGACGGCGAGACTTTCAGCGGCAGTGACCAAAATTCACGTTGACCAAGAATGTAAGCCACCGGCTCACCCGTCAGGCGTCGCTTCACTAATGCATCAAATGCCGCGTATTGCTCTTCTTCCAGCATTTTTTCAGGCCAGGTTAGCAAGTAGCTACGGGGTTTATTTAATACATGACACAGCAATACCGCCGCATCTAGCTGCGGGCTATCAGAGCCCGCCTCCGCTAGTTGCAAAGCGGTCTGCTTTATCAGTGCTTCGATGCTGAGTGACATTACTGTTGCTCAGCCATTGCCGCTAGCTGATCGGCCTGGTATTCCTGCAATACCGGTTGGATCAGGCTATCCAAATCACCTTCCATCACTTCATTCAAGCGGTAAAGGGTCAGGGTAATACGGTGATCCGAAACACGGCCTTGCGGGTAGTTGTACGTACGAATACGGTCAGAACGATCGCCCGAACCTAACAGGTTGCGACGGGTACTTGCTTCTGCTGCATGACGTCGTTCTTCTTCCGCTTTGATGATACGTGCGGCCAGTACTGACATCGCTTTCGCTTTGTTCTTGTGCTGTGAACGCTCATCCTGACACTCAACAACAATACCGGTTGGCAAGTGCGTAATACGAATCGCCGAATCAGTGGTGTTAACGTGCTGACCACCCGCGCCTGATGATCTGAAGGTATCGATTTTCAGATCGCCCGAGTTAATTTCAGGAATTTCAGCTTCTGGTACTTCAGGCAAGACCGCAACCGTACAGGCTGAGGTATGCACACGACCCTGAGATTCTGTCGCAGGTACACGCTGAACGCGGTGGCCACCTGATTCAAATTTCAAAATACCGTATGCGCCATCGCCATTGACTTTGGCGATCATTTCTTTATAGCCGCCCTGCTCTGAGCTATTGGCATTCATAACTTCAATACGCCAGCCGCGACTCTCTGCATATCGGCTGTACATGCGGAACAGATCACCGGCAAAGATGCCCGCTTCATCACCACCTGCACCGGCGCGAATTTCAACAAAGCAGTTACGCTCATCGTTCGGGTCTTTGGGGATCAGCAATACCTGCAGTTCATCTTCTAACCGAAGAATGCTGGCTTTGGCTTCTTTGACTTCTTCCTGCGCCATTTCGCGCATTTCAGGATCATCTTCATTGGCCATTTCTTCCGCCGCATCAAGATCCTCTTGAGCTTGCTGATAAGCCTTGAAGCACAACGTGATTTCTTCTAGCTGAGAATACTCTTTAGACAGGGCACGGAACTTATTTTGATCACCGATAATGCCGGGATCGCCAAGTAAATGCTGAACTTCTTCGTAACGCTCAACCAGGGTTTCTAATTTAACTAAAATTGATGAATTCATAGGGTCTTTAAATTAACTTTTAATCGAGTCCAAGCCCAGACTTTCACGAATAACAACCAGTTTTTCCGGTTCACCATTGTGAGCCGCCTGTTGCATCGCACGGGTTGGCGCATGAATGAGTTTATTGGTCAGTTTGTTACTTAACTCGGCCAGTACTTTTTCTGGCGCAACGCCATTGGCAATCGCCTGCAAACTACGGTTAAGCATGTCATTTTTAATTTCGTCGGCATAACATCGGTACTGACGAATACTGTCGACGGCTTCGAGTGAACGCAACCAACTCATAAAGGCGGCGCTTTCCTCGCTCACAATGGCTTCAGCCTGGATCGCGGCGACTTTCCGTTGCTCCTGGTTCTTTTCAACAATACTATGCAGATCATCCACTGAATACAGATAAGCATCATTCAGATCACCGACCTCAGCTTCAATATCCCGCGGTACCGCAATATCAACCAATAACATTGGCTGATGACGGCGGGCCTTAATCGCATTTCCCACCATGCCTTTACCGACAATCGGTAACGGGCTGGCCGTCGAGCTGATCACAATGTCAGCACGGTGCAAATGTTCAGGAATGTCGGGCAGGCCAATCACTTCCGCGCCAAATTCATCGGCCAAACCTGCGGCTCGCTCTTTACTACGGTTCGCTACAATTAACTGATTGCAGCCCTGCTCAACTAAATGGCGGGCAACCAGATCAATGGTTTCCCCCGCTCCAATCAACAGCACAGTCGCTTCAGACAGCGATTCGAAAATTTGCTTCGCAAGTGTGCAGGCCGCAAAAGCCACCGACACCGCATTACCGCCAATATCCGTTTCAGTACGAACACGTTTCGCAACAGTGAACGTTTTTTGGAACAGTTTCTCCAGCATGCCATGAACAGCTTCTAGCTCTCGTGAGTCAGAATAAGCCTGCTTTACCTGGCCTAGGATTTGTGGCTCGCCAAGTACTAAAGAGTCCAGTCCGCACGCAACACGCATCAGATGACGTGCCGCAGCCTGTTCTTCATGAAAATATAAACTTGGCATCAACTCCTCAGCGGAGAGCTGATGAAAATTAGTCAGCCAGTCAATCATGATACCCGGCCCTGGCTGTGTCACATCGCAGTACACTTCCGTACGGTTACAAGTAGATAAAATGATGCCACTTGTCACTTCAGGGTGAGCTTCTAACTGCTGTAACGCTTCAGTCAGTTTATCTGGTGGAAAAGCCACTTTTTCACGCAGATCGACAGAAGCCGTTTTATGGTTAATTCCTAATGCAAGCAGGGTCATGGAGACGGTGTACCAACTTCGCCGATGAAATGATCTAAGGCGGGATTTTACTTGATGCCCCACAGTAATAAAAGGAGCCAGATGTAATCAATATGGCATAGCCACACATTTGTAGGATTTTAAGGGAGATTATTTTGTTCCAATCGTGATTATTTTTATGAAATTACGCTTTTATTTGGCTTATTGGGCAATTAGAGATATTGTTTGCGACAAACCAATCAGCGAATCGTTTGATATGCCCGCAATCTCCTCGTTTCGATTTTTTCAAGGTCGATCTGTTCTGGATCGAAGCTCTCATGTTCGTGCATGGCGCTTCATTGGTATTTCACTTATTCTTTTTCTCATCGTCGGCTGCGCCCAGCAACTACCTCTCGAGACTCAGACCGACTGGCAAAGCCATGAACAAGCCCTTCAGCACCTGAACCACTATAAAGCGACAGGGAAACTTGGCTACAAAGGCCCGGAACAGCGCTTTGGTGCCAACCTGTTATGGCAAACCGCACCTGAGGCTGATCGCCTGTTACTGACTAATTTTTTGGGTAAAACCTTACTCAAGCTCGATACGACACCGACCAGAACAACGTTGATTTCCCATGAAGGCAAACAGTATGACGGTTCGAATGCCTCAGTACTGGTGCGCAATCTAACCGGCATCAACCTGCCCATTGAACAAATGCGTGACTGGTTGATCGGACTGCCGACAGACGCTGATTCCTATCAGCTCAATGGTGAAAATCGCCTCGCCTCTCTGGCCAAACAAATTGACCAACAATTATGGCTGGTGGATTATCAAGAATATGACTATTCCACGACGCCATCGCTTCCCAAACGCATCATTTTAAAACAAGACAAACAACATATTACCCTCGTCATCAATAAGTGGGATTTAACACCGCAATGAGCCACACCATGCCCCCAATATTGAACCGTGCAACAAGCTGGCCTGCACCGGCTAAGTTAAATTTATTTCTTTACATCACCGGTCGTCGTCCGAACGGCTACCACGAGCTGCAAACGCTGTTTCAGTTTTTAGATCACGGCGATACGCTGACCATAACCGCTAACGATTCAGATGTAATAAACCTGACACCGGCCATTGATGGCGTCGCAACCGAAGAAAATCTGATTTATCGTGCTGCCGATGCCCTGCGTAAAGCGGCGAACCTTAAAGCTGGGGCCGATATTCATATTGATAAGATCCTGCCAATGGGGGGCGGCTTAGGTGGCGGCTCTTCTGATGCGGCAACCACGCTGGTTGCCCTTAATTATTTATGGCAAACCAAACTCAGTGTCGATCAATTGGCAGACATTGGGGTGACTCTAGGTGCCGATGTGCCGGTTTTTGTCCGTGGTTTCAGCGCATTCGCAGAAGGTATTGGCGAACAATTACACCCTGCCGAGCCGGAAGAAAAATGGTTCTTAATCGTAAAGCCGGATGTCAGTATTGCCACTGGCGATATTTTCACCCACCCGGATTTGCCCCGAAATACCGAAAAACGCAGCCTGAAGGCCCTTTTGGAGGGTGTTTACGAAAACGATTGCGAAAAAATCGTCAGAAGACTGCACCCCGAGGTTGATAAGGCGCTTTCGTGGCTGTTAGAATATGCGCCGTCGAGATTGACTGGCACTGGCGCTTGTGTGTTTGCTGAATTTAGCACTTATCAAGAAGCCGATGCAATACTGAAAAAATTACCTGACTGGCTCCAAGGATTTGTCGCAAAAGGTGTCAACACATCTCCCCTATTGACAACCTTGAACACACTTTCCACGGATTGTCAGTAACTACAACTTGGACGCAACCTGAGGTTTCCACCGTGCCTGATATGAAGCTGTTTGCTGGTAACGCAACACCAGAACTAGCCCAACGCATTGCTGACCGTCTATACATTTCACTAGGAGACGCGACAGTTAACCGTTTTTCCGATGGTGAAGTGTGTGTTCAGATTAATGAAAATGTTCGTGGTAGTGACGTATTCATTATTCAATCTACTTGTGCGCCAACCAATGACAACTTAATGGAATTGGTTGTGATGATCGATGCGCTACGCCGTGCTTCTGCAGGTCGTATTACCGCTGTTATTCCTTACTTCGGTTATGCTCGCCAAGACCGCCGTGTCCGTTCTGCTCGTGTGCCTATTACGGCTAAAGTTGTAGCAGATTTCCTTTCTAACGTAGGTGTTGACCGCGTTCTGACCGTTGACCTGCACGCAGAGCAAATCCAAGGCTTCTTCGATGTACCTGTAGACAACGTCTTCGGCAGCCCTGTTCTTCTAGAAGACATCCTGGCGAAGAACCTGGAAGATCCAGTGGTTGTATCTCCAGACATCGGCGGTGTTGTCCGTGCACGCGCTATCGCAAAACTGCTTGATGACACCGATATCGCTATTATCGATAAACGCCGTCCACGTGCGAATGTTTCTCAGGTAATGCACCTGATCGGTGACGTTGAAGGCCGTGACTGTGTGATTGTTGATGACATGATCGATACTGGCGGTACATTGTGTAAAGCTGCTGAAGCGCTTAAAGAGCGTGGCGCTAAGCGTGTATTCGCTTACGCAACCCACCCGGTCTTCTCTGGTAACGCAGCTCAGAACATCAGAGAATCAGTGATTGACGAAGTTATCGTAACCGATTCAATCCCTCTTTCTCAGGAAATGGTAGATACAGGCCGCGTTTCGGTACTCACTCTTTCAGGCATGCTGGCCGAAGCAATCCGCCGCATCAGCAACGAAGAGTCTATTTCTGCAATGTTCGAGCATTAATCGCTGATCAACCCGTCGTTTCAGCTCGCAGCGGCTTCGCTCAAGAGTCATGAGATGAACAGTGATAAGCATTAAATCGAACAGGCGATGAACCTCAAACGCCTCGCGCTATGCGAGGCGTTTTTTATTGGTTGCTTTAACAATTACGCTGATCATACCAATCTGAGTCAGATTGGTATAACATATCGCGCGTTTTGAGCCCTGATACCAATCGCATTTAATACCTGATCATTTAGTGGCTCTGCTTTAATGTGATTGGTATATGACTAGAGAGACAAGCGTGAGTAACAATATTCGTCTATTGGTAGGTCTGGCCAATCCAGGTCCTGAGTATGCTAGAACCCGTCATAATGCGGGAGCGTGGGTGGTTGAAGAACTTGCTCGTGCCCACAATATCAGCCTGCGGGAAGAGTCAAAATATTTCGGCCAGACCGGTCGGATCACCACAGACGGCCACGATCTTCGCTTGTTGATCCCTAGCACTTTTATGAACCTGTCAGGAAAATCTGTGGCAGCGCTGGCGAAATTTTTCCAAATTCTGCCAGAAGAGATCTTAGTGGCACATGATGAACTGGACTTGCCTCCGGGTGTCGCCAAATTCAAAAAAGGCGGCGGTCACGGTGGTCACAATGGTCTGCGTGACATCATCAGCAAAATGGGTAATAACAAAGAATTCTATCGTCTGCGTGTCGGTATCGGACACCCCGGCGACAAAAGCAAAGTCACAGGCTTTGTGTTAGGTAAAGCGCCAGCCAAAGAGCAGGAAAATATCGATGCCGCTGTTGATGAAGCAGTGCGTTGTATGGATATACTGTTAAAAGACGGGCTGAACAAAGCGCAAAATCGACTACATTCATTCAAAGCAGAATAATCACCAAAAGGGTTTCCAACCATGGGTTTTAAATGCGGTATCGTGGGTCTGCCAAACGTTGGTAAGTCCACACTATTCAACGCCTTAACCAAAGCGGGTATCGAAGCAGCAAACTTCCCGTTCTGTACTATCGAACCAAACACCGGCGTTGTACCTGTGCCAGATCTTCGTTTGGATGCACTGGCGGAGATTGTTAAGCCAGAACGAATTCTACCAACAACAATGGAATTCGTAGACATCGCAGGCCTGGTTGCCGGCGCATCAAAAGGGGAAGGGCTGGGTAACAAATTCCTGGCTAATATCCGTGAAACTGACGCAATTGGTCACGTTGTGCGCTGTTTTGAAGATGACAACATTGTTCACGTTGCTGGTAAAATACACCCGCTGGATGATATTGAAGTTATCAATCTTGAGCTGGCACTGGCAGATCTAGATACTTGTGAGCGTGCTATCTTCCGCCAGGCGAAAAAAGCAAAAGGCGGCGATAGCGATGCTAAATTCGAAACCGCTGTTCTTGAAAAGCTACTGCCAACTTTAACTGAAGGCGGCATGGTTCGTTCGGTTGAGCTAAGTAAAGAGGAGCTGGCTGCTGTTGATTACCTGCACTTCCTGACGGCTAAGCCAACCATGTATATCGCAAACGTCAGCGAAGATGGTTTCGAAGATAACGAATACCTCGAGATGGTTCGTGAATACGCCGCTAAAGAAAATGCGGTTGTCGTACCGGTTTGTGCCGCTATCGAGTCTGAAATTGCTGAACTTGATGATGCCGATCGTGAAGAGTTCCTTGCCGATATGGGTATCGAAGAACCTGGCCTTAACCGTGTGATCCGTTCTGGTTACGAACTGCTGACGCTGCAAACCTACTTCACGGCAGGTGTGAAAGAAGTACGAGCATGGACGATTCCTGTCGGCGCGACAGCACCACAAGCCGCTGGTAAGATCCACACCGACTTCGAAAAAGGCTTCATCCGTGCAGAAGTTATCGGCTACGATGCATTCATCGAGTTCAAAGGTGAAAGCGGTGCTAAAGAAGCAGGTAAATGGCGTCTTGAAGGCAAAGATTACATCGTTAAAGATGGTGATGTTGTCCACTTCCGCTTTAACGTATAAAGCAAAAGCGTATAAATATCGGCAATTCAGTGTCTGATAATGATAAGCCAGCAGAAATGCTGGCTTATTTTTTATCTATTGAATGGCAAAAGGCATAATGGCCACCTCTCAATTTTGCCAATTTCCTGTTGAAAAAATGGTTTTCAGTTTGCCATTTACACATTTCGTCCAAATAACAATCGAACAAACAAATTTTCGTTAGATATCGAAAAAAACTGTTGACGGTTTTTGCTGGTATGAGCATAATGCGCCCCGTTCCCAAGACAGTGGTCAACTAAAAACACAGTCCTGCGGAACATAAAAAGATGGCTACGTAGCTCAGTTGGTTAGAGCACATCACTCATAATGATGGGGTCACAGGTTCGAATCCCGTCGTAGCCACCATCTTCACTCTCTTTGAGGTGAAGCATCGCAAGATGTAAAAATACCAGATGCGGAAGTGGCGGAATTGGTAGACGCACCAGATTTAGGTTCTGGCGCCGCAAGGTGTGAGAGTTCAAGTCTCTCCTTCCGCACCATTCTCTTTGCGAAGAGAACTGTTCTTAAGTATGTCTTTTGAACAAACACTGTAGGGCTATCGCCAAGCGGTAAGGCAGCGGCTTTTGATGCCGCCATCCCCTGGTTCGAATCCAGGTAGCCCTGCCACATTTAATTATGTGGCTTAATTGCTTTCTTTTTTAAGTGGCAAACAGTTAAGCGGCATAAATAAAATGGCTACGTAGCTCAGTTGGTTAGAGCACATCACTCATAATGATGGGGTCACAGGTTCGAATCCCGTCGTAGCCACCATCTTCTTTCCTTATGGAAATGAAGTATGGTAAAGTGAATCTACATGTGCGGTGGTGGCGGAATTGGTAGACGCGCTAGCTTCAGGTGCTAGTGTCCGAAAGGATGTGAGGGTTCAAGTCCCTCCCTCCGCACCAAATTTGTGTTAATGCCTTTAAGGTGTTAGCCAATAACCCTGACTTAAGTTGAAAGGCTTAATCAGCGAGATAGTATAAATACGCGGAAGTGGCGGAATTGGTAGACGCACCAGATTTAGGTTCTGGCGCCGCAAGGTGTGAGAGTTCAAGTCTCTCCTTCCGCACCATTTATACTTGTGACTATGAATTATCATAGTGGAATACAGTTCAAGCTTACCAGTTCTTTGATCTGTACAATAAGCTCCAGAGAAAGACCATTCGATTTATTTGATTGGGACATTATGCGGAAGTGGCGGAATTGGTAGACGCACCAGATTTAGGTTCTGGCGCCGCAAGGTGTGAGAGTTCAAGTCTCTCCTTCCGCACCATTCTCTCTGTGACTTATTTATTATCTTTTAAGATAATACCTGTAGGGCTATCGCCAAGCGGTAAGGCAGCGGCTTTTGATGCCGCCATTCCCTGGTTCGAATCCAGGTAGCCCTGCCATATTTTACTTTGCGTTCTGACTGTTTTCAGTTGAGTACGATAAGTACGCGGAAGTGGCGGAATTGGTAGACGCACCAGATTTAGGTTCTGGCGCCGCAAGGTGTGAGAGTTCAAGTCTCTCCTTCCGCACCATTTTCTCTTAACAAGAGAATCGTTAGTTATGTTTATTCATAATTAACAACAAAAATACAGATTGGGTTTTACCAATTCTTTGATCTGTATAATAAGCTCCAGAGAAATACTCACTCGATGATTCGATTGGGACAATATGCGGAAGTGGCGGAATTGGTAGACGCACCAGATTTAGGTTCTGGCGCCGCAAGGTGTGAGAGTTCAAGTCTCTCCTTCCGCACCATTCTCTCTGTGACTTATTTATTATCTTTTAAGATAACACCTGTAGGGCTATCGCCAAGCGGTAAGGCAGCGGCTTTTGATGCCGCCATTCCCTGGTTCGAATCCAGGTAGCCCTGCCATATTTTACTTTGCGTTCTGACTGTTTCAGTTGAGTACGATAAGTATGCGGAAGTGGCGGAATTGGTAGACGCACCAGATTTAGGTTCTGGCGCCGCAAGGTGTGAGAGTTCAAGTCTCTCCTTCCGCACCATTTTCTCTTAAATAAGAGAATCGTTAGTTATGTTTATTCATAATTAACAACAAAAATACAGATTGGGTTTTACCAATTCTTTGATCTGTATAATAAGCTCCAGAGAAATACTCACTCGATGATTCGATTGGGACAATATGCGGAAGTGGCGGAATTGGTAGACGCACCAGATTTAGGTTCTGGCGCCGCAAGGTGTGAGAGTTCAAGTCTCTCCTTCCGCACCATTCTCTCTGTGACTTATTTATTATCTTTTAGGATACTACCTGTAGGGCTATCGCCAAGCGGTAAGGCAGCGGCTTTTGATGCCGCCATTCCCTGGTTCGAATCCAGGTAGCCCTGCCATATTTTACTTTGCGTTCTGACTGTTTTCAGTTAAGTACGATAAGTACGCGGAAGTGGCGGAATTGGTAGACGCACCAGATTTAGGTTCTGGCGCCGCAAGGTGTGAGAGTTCAAGTCTCTCCTTCCGCACCATCTCTAGAAACCCACCTTTTGGTGGGTTTTCTTTTGTCTGCAGTATAATTACGGCAGCAATAACGTTTTTACAACCTAAAAAATGATCGTATCTCTCTGGTTGTTAAGCCGAATGTTTTTTATGACATTCGGCTTTTTCTTTTCCTACATCCCCATTGCGTATTTCAGCACCTGTTTTTTTATCGGCCCGGTATGCTCGGCGACTTTAAGGCCAATGTTACGGACTAGCGTGATCGGGAATAACGAGTTGCTGAAGGTGGCGTAGAATACGTCCATCCCGCCTTGCATCAGCAGATTATCTGGCCGCCGACGACATTCATACGCTTGCAGTACCGATGTTCGGGCCCACTCTTTTCCGGCTTTTTCTATCTCATGCAGCAATACATCCGCATCTTTAAAACCAAGGTTGACGCCCTGGCCGGCTAACGGATTGATGGTATGGGCGGCATCCCCCAATAAAACGACACCGGGTTTAAAATAGCGCTGAGCATGACGGCGGGTCAGTGGGAAACTTCCCCAATTGAGCACCTTAACGCTCCCTAACTCCGCGGGAAAATGCGTTTCAACCTCCGCTTGCAACTGCTGCTGAGACATTGTGCTTAACTGTTTAATTCGCTTAGGGCTGTCATACCAGACCAACGAACCCTGATGGCCGGGCAGCGGTAAAAACGAGCGAGGGCCGCGAGGGGTAAACCATTGCCAGGTAATATCTTGTTGCGGTAATTCTGTCTCGACATTAATGAGCATGCAGTGCTGGCGATAGTCCCAGGCTGTGACACCAATCCCCGCTTGCTGACGAACCTGTGAATTCGCCCCATCGGCTCCCACTAATAACTTAGTCTGTATCTGGCGACCATCATCCAGCTCGACCTGATAACCATTTTTACCGGCCTTAGAATGAACCATACGTGCCGGACACAATAAGGTTAAGTTGTGGTAAGACGAAAATTGTTGCCACAGTCCAAGCTGAATAACCCGGTTCTCAACAATGAAACCCAGCCGGTCCATCTTCATCTCATCGGCATTAAACCGGATACGACATTCTGGCTGATCCCAGGTTTCGAGACGCTTGAACGGGCAGACTCGCATCTGCATGATGCTGTCCCAAGCTCCGAGGCGCGTCAGTAAGGCAACAGAATGGGGTGAGATGGCCGAGACACGCAGATCCATCGCTTGCTGTTGGTCAAACGATTCCGGGGCTTGTCCTTCTAAAATGGCAACGGTCAGCCCTTGCTGTGCTAACCCTAATGCGGCCGCAGCACCTACCATACCACCACCGGCAATCACTACATCAAACTGTTCCATGCTCATATCTCTTTGTTTGGCTGTCGCTATTCTACCTCGCCTGACTATTTTTGCTAAGGGAAAGCAGAGGCCCGATTTATTCGGGGTGGCTATGATCTAGTCAGACAGAACGTAAAGCAGTACAATACGCGGCTTGCTATTGGTAACTGCCACAGAGAGACCCGCAATTACCAGATGAAAAGCAATACCAGATGCAATGTTGAATGCAATGAATAAACATTACGAGCGAAGAGTTAGACATGGCTAAGAAACTGCTGATTAAAACCTGGGGCTGCCAGATGAACGAATACGATTCATCAAAAATGGCCGATCTTCTTAATGCTGCCAATGGCTTCGAGCTTACGGAAGTCCCAGAAGAAGCAGATGTTCTGCTGCTTAACACCTGCTCTATCCGTGAAAAGGCGCAAGAAAAAGTTTTCCACCAGCTAGGCCGCTGGAAAACATTAAAAGATAAAAAGCCTGATCTTGTGATTGGCGTCGGTGGCTGTGTAGCAACCCAGGAAGGCGATTCAATTCGCAAGCGTGCGCCATTTGTTGACGTTATTTTTGGCCCGCAAACCCTGCACCGCCTGCCACAGATGATTAAGGATTCTCAATCTAATCACTTGCCGGTTATGGATATCTCTTTCCCTGAGATTGAGAAGTTCGACAACCTGCCTGAGCCCCGAGCTGATGGTGCAACCGCATTTGTATCGATCATGGAAGGTTGCTCAAAATACTGTACCTACTGTGTCGTACCTTATACTCGCGGTGAAGAAGTCAGTCGTCCACTTGATGACGTACTGTACGAAGTTGCGCAGCTTGCTGAACAAGGTGTTCGCGAAGTCAACCTTCTTGGTCAAAACGTCAATGCCTACCGTGGTAATACCTATGAAGGTGAAATCGCCACGTTTGCCGAGCTGCTACGTTTAGTGGCTGCAATTGATGGTATTGACCGTATTCGTTATACCACGAGTCACCCTATCGAATTCACTGACGATATTATTGAAGTGTACAAAGACACGCCGGAGCTGGTTAGCTTCCTTCACCTGCCGGTACAAAGCGGTTCTGACCGTATTCTGACAATGATGAAGCGTCCGCATACGGCCCTTGAATACAAGTCAAAAATCCGCAAGCTCGTGAAAGCACGTCCGGGCATTACGATCAGTTCTGACTTTATTGTTGCTTTCCCGGGAGAAAGCGATCAGGACTTCCAGGATACCATGAAGCTAATTCGTGATATTGATTTTGATATGAGCTTCAGCTTTATCTTCTCTGCGCGTCCAGGTACGCCGGCAGCGGATTATCCGTGTGATCTGCCAGAAGAAGTGAAAAAACAACGCTTGTATGAACTGCAACAACAGATCAATACTCAGGCGATGCGTTACTCGCGTCAAATGCTTGGTACTGAGCAGCGTATTCTGGTTGAAGGTCCTTCGAAAAAGAACATCATGGAGCTTCGCGGCCGTACTGAAAACAGCCGAGTAGTCAACTTTGAAGGCTCAGCCGATCTCATCGGCCAGTTTGTTGATGTGAAGATCACTGACGTGTTCACCAACTCTCTTCGTGGAGAGCTGGTACGTACAGAAGCCGAGATGAACCTTCGTGTTGCGATGTCACCGGCAGAGGTTATGGAAAAAGCACGTAAAGAAGATGAATTGGGTGTTGGCGTATATACTCCGTAGTAAGACCTGCGTCTAACGTATGTCTGAAAATAACCAGTAGGACGCATGCCCTGAAAGATATGGTTGCCCGCTTGCCGGGCGACCTTAATGAGAGGCAAATCTTGAGCAAAATTATCACTGTAGAGTTTAACCTGGAACCCGCCGATAACCAGCGCCTTTCCAGTCTTTGTGGCCCTTTCGACGATAATATCAAACAATTAGAGCGCCGTTTGGGTGTTGAAATTAACCACCGCAGCAACAGCTTCAGTGTTGTCGGGCTGCCCCACACCGCCCGGCCGACAGCCGAAATCATCAAAAACCTGTATGTCGATACCGCACCAGTTCGCAGTGGTTCGGCAAACACGACCACCCCAGATATTGAGCCGGATCAAATCCATTTAGCAATCAAAGAGTCGGGGGTTTTAGAGCAAAGCACAGAGTCTTCTATTCCTTACGGCAAAGAGATCCACATCAAAACCAAAAAAGGGTTGATCAAGCCGCGCACGCCGAACCAGGCTCAGTACATTGCTAACATGGTTACCCATGACATCACCTTTGGTGTCGGCCCTGCAGGAACCGGTAAAACCTATCTTGCCGTTGCTGCCGCCGTCGATGCACTGGAGCGTCAGGAGATCCGTCGTATTCTACTGACTCGTCCAGCGGTTGAAGCCGGTGAAAAGCTCGGCTTCCTGCCTGGTGATTTAAGCCAGAAAGTCGATCCGTACCTGCGCCCGCTCTACGATGCCTTGTTTGAAATGCTCGGTTTTGAACGGGTTGAAAAATTAATTGAACGAAACGTCATTGAAGTGGCCCCGTTAGCATATATGCGCGGCCGTACCCTAAATGATGCCTTTATCATTTTGGATGAAAGCCAGAATACCACGGTAGAACAGATGAAAATGTTCCTGACCCGTATCGGCTTTAATTCACGCGCCGTGATCACCGGTGACGTTACCCAGATTGATTTGCCGCGAGGGGCACGTTCCGGCCTTCGTCATGCCATTGAAGTGCTTGCCGATGTCGATGAAATAAGCTTCAACTTTTTCCAGGCCGATGATGTCGTACGCCACCCCGTTGTCGCACGTATCGTGCAGGCTTATGAAATCTGGGAAAACGAAGATCAGAAACAAAAAAAACTGACTGAACAAAGACACCGTGAAGAACGTAGCCGCCTTGACGAACAGCTAGCACAAGCGGCTGTAACCCAAGAGACGCCAAACCAAGCTAAAACAGAAAAGAGTAATTAATGGCAATTTACCTAGATCTGCAACACGCCACTAAAAGCCAAGACGGCCTGCCTAGCGACACTGAGTTCCAGCGCTGGTTAAATGCCGCTGTCACGCCATTTCAGGCTGATGCAGAAGTGACCATTCGTTTAGTTGACGAAGAAGAGAGCCATGCGTTAAACCATGAGTATCGCGGCAAAGATAAATCTACCAACGTGTTATCTTTTCCATTTGAAGCACCTCCAGGAATAGAGTTGGATCTGCTAGGCGACTTAATTATTTGTCGACAGGTTGTTGAAAAAGAAGCAGCTGAACAGAAGAAACCGCTGAATGCCCATTGGGCACATATGGTTGTACACGGCAGTCTTCATCTGCTAGGTTATGATCATATCGAAGACGATGAAGCAGAAGAAATGGAATCTTTGGAAACGGAAATTATGGTAAAAATGGGTTTTACCGATCCGTATGCCGAAGAAAAGCTGTAACATCACAGATAACCGTTACTCATTTGTATTGATGTGTAACATTTCGTGGATGATTCCACTTAGCTGACTAAGAAAGCAATGAACGAAGATAACCCCCCAAATTCTGAAGGTCCGAGTAGAAAGTCCTTCTTTGAACGTATCGGTCAACTGTTCCAAGGCGAGCCACAAAACCGCGAAGAGTTGGTCGAAGTATTCCGTGATTCGGAAGAAAACGATCTGATTGATCACGACACCCGCGACATGCTCGAAGGTGTGATGGAAATATCAGAGATGCGTGTTCGTGACATCATGATCCCGCGCTCTCAGATCACAACCATTGAACGTTCTCAGAAGTTAGAAGATCTGATTGATTTAATTGTTGACGCCCAACACTCACGCTACCCTGTTATCAGCGATGATAAGGATCATGTCGAAGGTATTCTGCTGGCAAAAGATTTGCTGCGTTACCTGCTGCCGACAAGTGAGCCATTCGACATGGAGAAAGTGCTGCGCCCGGCGGTTGTTGTGCCGGAAAGTAAGCGCGTCGATCGCCTGCTGAAAGAGTTCCGAGAGGAACGCTATCACATGGCTATCGTTGTCGATGAGTTTGGCGGGGTCTCAGGGGTTATCACCATTGAAGATATTCTTGAACAAATCGTTGGCGAAATCGAAGACGAATTCGACGATGAGGAAGAAGAGGATATCCGTCAGTTAAGCAAACATACCTATGCGGTAAAAGCACTGACAACCATCGAAGACTTTAACAACTTATTCCAAACCACGTTCAGTGACGAGGAAGTGGATACCGTCGGCGGGCTCGTGATGACCAGCTTTGGTCATTTGCCTTCCAGAGGGGAAATTGTCGAGCTGGATGGTTACTCCTTTAAAGTGACTTCTGCCGATAGCCGCCGGGTTATCCAATTGCAGGTAACGATTCCCCACGAAGCGTATCAACCGACAACCACTGCTTAATGATGACAAGAAAATCATTCCTCTCGTTGGGACGGCTGTTTCTGGCCGTCCCGGCCGGCGCTATCGCCACACTCTCGTTCGCGCCCTATAACTACTGGCTGCTGGCCCCTGTGTCTATTGTTTTATTACTCGGGTTATTACAAAACCAGAGCATAAAGCGCTCAGGCTTAGTCGGTTTTTTATGGGGTTTAGGATTATTCGGTACCGGGATCAGCTGGGTACATGTCAGCATTGATACCTTTGGCGGAATGCCGAAGATTGCCAGCATCTTTTTAATGCTGTCACTGATTAGCTACCTGGCCTTATATCCCGCCGCCTTCGGGGCCTTATTTAACCGGTTTAACCGCGGTCGCCCCTTCCACCAGCTGATGTTAAGCGGCCCGGTTATCTGGTTATTACTGGACTGGCTGCGGGGCTGGGCATTCACGGGATTCCCCTGGTTATGGATGGGCTACGGCCAAATTGACAGCCCGTTATCAGCCATTGCTCCTGTCTTGGGCGTTCAAGGGATCACCCTGGCGCTGGTCTTGGGCTGTGGTGCTTTTGTCGCGGCCTGGTACAGTCGAAACTGGAGACCCTTGCTGGTTCCGGCCATGATGACAGGGCTGATCTGGCTAACGGGTTCCGTTCAGTGGGTCACCCCCAATCCCGAAAAAAATGTTGATGTCGCCTTAATTCAGGGCAATGTGCCGCAAGAGCTCAAGTGGCTGCCCAGCCAGCGCTGGCCGACCCTGATGAAATACACCGATCTCAGCCGCGAGAACTGGGATGCGGATCTGATTGTCTGGCCTGAAGCGGCTATTCCCGCCTTAGAGGCGCATTTGCCGACATTTTTACAGAACCTCGACAGTGCGGCGCGCAGTAATAACAGCACGATCATCACAGGTGTTCTAGATCAAAAAGAGGACCGTGAATACTTTAATAACATTCTGACGTTAGGGGTAAATACTGACGGGCCATATCAGTACGATAAAGCCACTCGTTACAGCAAGCATCACTTACTGCCTTTCGGTGAATTTGTCCCGTTTGGTGATCTGTTGCGCCCTATTGCACCGTTTTTTAACTTGCCGATGTCTTCATTCAGTCGCGGTGACTTCGTTCAGCCAAATCTGGAAGCTAACGGGTATTCCATTGCACCGGCCTTGTGCTACGAAATCGCCTTCAGCGAACAAGTCAGACAAAATGTGAATATCGATACCGAGCTGCTACTAACCCTCTCTAATGATGCCTGGTTTGGCACCTCGATAGGGCCATTCCAGCATATGGAAATCGCACAGATGCGCGCTCTGGAACTTGGCAAGCCCCTGTTGCGGGCAACCAACACCGGTGTTACAGCTATCGTCGACTATACAGGCCAAATAACCGACCAGTTGCCTCAATTCAAAACGGCGGTATTACGAGCAACGGTAACGCTGACTGAAGGGGTTACCCCTTATACGACGCTGGGCAACTGGCCATTGTATTTTTACGTGCTGTGGTCGCTGACACTGTCAGCAATCCTGATAAGGCGACGTGAAGGGGGATTCCGGGATAACCGGCCGCAAGAGACTGAATAGAAATTGAAAAGGCGAAGATTAACCATTCGCCTTTTTTGCATACTCCCTTTAACGACAATCTGTTTGACGACCTCTTACCGACATAAAGCATTGCACAATCAACACAAACGCAGAAGTATCGACCAGAGTGATTTATTAATACCAAAACATAACCCTGCCGCATATCACATCTTCAAGTTAACCCGTTGAAATCGAAAATTCTTTTTTCGATATACCCCCGAGTTCTCATTATTCAGTCTGCACAACAACTATTAATTGTGAAAAGTTGAATTTGAAGAACCACTTCCCTCACAATAATAATTAACCAAGGACGAAAGATGAGAATCATACCTACCGCACTAGCTGTGCTAATTGCCAGCAGCCCAGCTTTCGCTCAAAACAGCGAGCCTCTAACCGATCAGATCATCGTTAAATACCGTACCGACAGCCCAATGATGCGTGCCGAAGTATCGGCCAGCAACAGCGCCACCCAATTGCAGCAAATGGTTGATGCCGATGTACAGTATGTCCGATCCAGCGCTAACGACACCCATATTCTAAAAGTACCCGCTCAAAGCGACCTCAAAGCGGTTATCGAGCAACTGAATCAAAATCCCAATATTGAATATGCCGAGCCCGACCGGATCATGTGGCCGACCGCAATCCCAAATGATCCCGAGTACGTCAAACAGTGGCATTACTCCTCATCGATCAGCGGGATCAATCTACCTAAAGCGTGGGACCTCACCACTGGCGGTTCCGATGTTATTGTCGCCGTAATTGACACCGGCATACAGCCCGAACACCCCGACCTGATGAACAATCTGTTACCTGGCTATGACTTTATTAAGAATGCTGCAGCGGCGCGTGATGGCGATGGTCGAGATGCAGATGCGACAGATGAAGGGGATTGGCTAGTTGCAGGACAATGCGGTCAAAACTACCCGCCACGCGACAGAAACTCTTCCTGGCATGGTACCCATGTCGCCGGAACCGTTGCCGCCGAGGGCAATAACGGTCAGGGTGTCACTGGCGTTGCCTGGTCAACCAGCATTGTGCCAGTACGTGTACTGGGCGCTTGCGGTGGCTACACCTCTGACATTACCGACGGTATGCGCTGGGCAGCAGGCCTACCGGTTGCCGGAGCACCTGCTAACCCTTATCCGGCGAAAGTCCTGAACCTCAGCCTGGGTGGAAAAGGGGCATGTGGCATCACCTACCAACAGGCAATCAATGACGTCCGAACCAAAGGGGCTGCTGTCGTTGTGGCCGCCGGTAATGACAACCAGAATGTGCGCGGCTTTACTCCCGGCAACTGCCAAGGTGTCATCTCGGTCGCCTCCAACAATAAGACAGGCGGCCGAGCCTTCTATTCCAACTACGGCTCCATGATCGATATTGCAGCTCCTGGTGGTGGCCGCTCCGGAGGTATTCTGTCAACCCACAACTCAGGGACAAGACAGGCCGAGCGGCATACCTATAAACACTCCATGGGCACCAGCATGGCTGCCCCTCACGTTGCCGGTATCGCCGCCCTGATGTACTCATTGGATACCAGCCTGACACCGGATCAAATCGAACAATATATAACGGAAACGGCGCGTCCCTTCCCGGCAGGAAGCACCTGTAACACTACAAACTGCGGCGCTGGTATTACCGACACCTTCGCGGCTTTACAGCGCGTAAAAGGGATCAAGCCAGCACCGGGGCCTAACCCACAACCGGGCACTGTAGATTGCAGCGGTTTATCCGTATGGTCTGCGGGCAATGTGTACCTGGAAGGAGAACAAGCCCGGCAAAACGGTATCGCCTACCAAGCAAAATGGTGGAACCAGAACCAGCCACCGGCAGAGAACACTGCCGATTGGGGAGTCTGGACTCTGTTAGGCCAATGTCAGTAACCTCTCAACAGCGGGCCTTCCGGCCCGCTGTTTAATTTAATATGGTTGCTCTGTTTTAAGGTGATAGCGGCTGACGAGTAAACTGAACGTGACCGCATTTAGTACAGGGTTCAAGACGCTTCACATGGGTGTAGATTTCATGGTGGCCACACTTTTCACATACCAGGTTCCCTAAGCCGACAATTTCACCGGCCTGATAGACCCCCTGATGCTGAAGATCGTCCATCACTTCACGCCATTCAAGCTGCGTTTTATCGGTAATTTCCGCTAATCCCTCCCAGATGGATTCAGACACCAACTTATAGAACGGGCTTTCCGAAAAAGGTTCAGGGCTCTCCCTGACATTCCGTCCGAACTCTTCCAAATCTCGCTTTAAGTAAGCCGAAATCAGGGCCCATTCATCCTTGGTCATGTCGCTGGCGGCCTGACGGTACTTCGCCGTGATTTCAGCCCAGTGCTTAAGCTCATCCGGACTATGCTTCAAGGTTTCCGTAACTTGCTCCAGTAACGCTTCATATTCCTTTTTTTGCTTAGCCATAAATCACCTCCGTTCCAATAATCATAGGCTGATTATCGACAGGAACACCGCAAAATTCCGGCCAAAACCAACAATTAATACTCCGAATTGACCTCAGCTATTGTTGACACCTTTACCTTTAGTTATTCTATGTCGATTATATTGACCGTGTTTGTACTCAACTCACAGAATCCTGGATGTCATCGATGCAAGAACAATATCGCCCGCAGGACATTGAACAGAAAGTTCAAGAACATTGGGACAACAACAAGACGTTTGTTGTAAGTGAAGACCCTAATAAAGAAAAATTCTACTGTCTCTCCATGTTCCCGTACCCAAGTGGTCGACTTCACATGGGCCACGTTCGTAACTACACCATCGGTGATGTTGTTTCTCGCTACCAGCGCCTGCAAGGTAAAAATGTAATGCAACCAATTGGTTGGGATGCATTTGGCCTGCCAGCAGAAAATGCGGCGGTAAAAAATAATACCGCACCAGCACCATGGACTTACGAAAACATTGAGTACATGAAAAACCAGCTTAAATTGCTGGGCTTTGGCTACGACTGGAATCGTGAATTCGCCACATGTACCCCTGAGTACTACCGTTGGGAACAAGAGTTCTTCACCAAGCTTTATAACAAAGGCCTGGTGTATAAGAAAACGTCTTCTGTTAACTGGTGCCCGAATGACCAGACCGTTCTGGCCAACGAGCAAGTTGAAGATGGTTGCTGCTGGCGTTGTGATACCCCGGTAGAACAAAAGAAAATTCCACAGTGGTTCATTAAAATCACTGAGTATGCACAAGAGTTGCTTGACGATCTAGATAACCTTGACGGTTGGCCCGACATGGTGAAAACCATGCAGCGTAACTGGATCGGTCGCTCAGAAGGTGTTGAACTCTCTTTCGCCGTAAATGGCGAAGATGCACCACTAGAAGTCTATACCACTCGTCCAGATACATTGATGGGCGTGACCTACGTCGGTATTGCTGCCGGTCACCCGCTTGCTGAAAAAGCGGCGGCCAGCAATCCAGACCTTGCTGCGTTCGTTGATGAATGTCGTAACACCAAAGTTGCTGAAGCTGAACTGGCAACAATGGAAAAGAAGGGGATGGACACTGGCTTAAGAGCCATCCACCCTCTTAATGGCCGTGAAGTGCCTGTTTTCGTCGCTAACTTCGTATTAATGGATTACGGCACAGGCGCTGTTATGGCTGTTCCTGCGCACGATCAGCGTGATTTCGAATTCGCAACCAAGTACGGTCTTGATATCGTTCCGGTTATCAAGCCAGAAGATGGTAGCGAGCTAGATGTCTCTGAAGCGGCTTACACCGAAAAAGGTGTATTGTTCGGTTCTGGCGAGTTCGATGGCCTTAGCTTCCAAGCGGCTTTCGATGCCATTGCTGCCAAGCTTGAAGCTGAAGGTAAAGGCAAGAAAACAGTTAACTTCCGTCTGCGCGACTGGGGCGTTTCTCGCCAGCGTTACTGGGGGGCACCAATCCCTATGGTCACAACTGCTGACGGTGAAGTTCACCCAGTACCCGCCGATCAACTACCGGTGATCCTTCCTGAAGATGTGGTAATGGATGGCGTAACAAGCCCAATCAAGGCAGACAAGTCTTGGGCTGAAACAACATTCAATGGCGAGCCGGCACTTCGCGAAACCGATACCTTTGATACCTTCATGGAATCATCTTGGTACTACGCGCGTTACTGTTCACCACAAGCTGACGACATCCTGGATCCGGAAAAAGCAAACTACTGGCTGCCAGTAGACCAGTACATCGGTGGCATCGAGCACGCTTGTATGCACCTGCTGTACTCGCGCTTCTTCCACAAATTGCTACGTGATGCAGGCTATGTGACGTCGGACGAACCGTTCAAGCAGCTACTTTGCCAAGGCATGGTACTGGCAGATGCCTTTTACCACACCAACGACAAGGGCACGAAAGAGTGGATTGCTCCAACTGACGTGACTATTGAGCGTGACGGTAAAGGCCGTATCGAGAAAGCCGTTGATGACCAGGGCCGCGAAGTTGCTCACTCAGGCATGATCAAAATGTCTAAGTCGAAGAACAACGGTATCGACCCGCAAGAGATGGTAGACAAATACGGTGCAGATACCGTGCGCCTATTCATGATGTTTGCAGCGCCTGCAGATATGACTCTTGAATGGCAGGAGTCTGGCGTTGAAGGTGCAAACCGCTTCCTGAAACGCGTATGGAAGCTGGTTAACGAGCATGCATCAAAAGGTGCAGCAGAAGCGGTAGACGTTGCTGCTCTGTCTTCAGATCAGAAAGCACTACGCCGTGATGTCCACAAGACTATCGCCAAAGTGAGTGATGATATTGGCCGTCGCCAAACATTCAACACTGCGATTGCTGCAATCATGGAGCTGATGAACAAGCTGGCAAAAGCCTCTCAAGAATCAGTACAAGATCGCGCACTGCTTGATGAAGCACTGAAAGCTATCGTAGCAATGCTTTACCCGATGACCCCACACATTTGTTTTGAAATGTGGGAAGCACTAGGCGAGACAAATATTGATCACGCGGTATGGCCGGTTGCTGACGAGAAGGCTCTTGTTGAAGACGAGAAGCTAATCATTGTTCAGGTTAACGGTAAGCTACGGGCAAAACTGACCGTAGCGGCAGATGCAACCAAAGAACAAGTTGAAGAGCTTGCGCTAAGCGATGAGCGTGTGACGAAATTCACCGCAGAGGCAACCATCCGTAAAGTGATTTACGTTCCAGGTAAGCTACTCAACATTGTTGCCAACTAGCTTTTACGTAAACAAAAGTAACAACTAAAAAGCCTTAAGATATGATCCCCGCTCATGCGGGGATCTTTCTGCCGCGCTATTGATTGAACCAGTAATGACAGCTTTTGTCTTAATCGAGACGGTCATTATTGTAATCGATCAGTTTTCACATACTTTTTCAAGGAGCTGACTCGGTGAAAGCTTTATTTTCCCTACCAAGCGCCATCCGAACCCTGTTTGTTGCAGTACTGGCCCTAGCCACTGCTTCTTGTGGTTTTCATCTTCGTGGTAACTATATGCTGCCTGACGATATCGCCAAACTGTCACTCACCAGCTTTGATAAATACAGTCAGCTGACGCGTTTGGTCGAGTCGCAGTTTGAACTGCATGGTATTGAATCGGTTCCACCCGCGGCCACCGTCCCTAACCTGCATTTGATCGGTGAATCAACGGGTGAGCGTACCTTATCGCTGTATCAAAATAGTGGTAAGGCTGAGTATGAGCTTATCTACACGGTTAGCTATCGAGTCGTTGTGCCAGAAAAAGGTTCGCAGACGTTTACCACCAAAGTCACTCGTACATTTTTAGATAACCCACTCACTGCTCTGGCAAAATCTGTTGAACAAGATGAGCTTGAAGATGTTATGCGCAAACAGGCCGCACAACAAATCATGCGTCAGCTTGCCCGCTTAACGGCGGTGCTCAACAAAATGGCAGAAGAAGCGCTCGAAGCAGAGCTGGATACCGGGATGAATAGCGAGACAGACACACTGGGTACGACACCTGAAGGTTCAACCATCATCACGACAGAAGCAGTAGAAGATACGCAAGCGGCCAAGGCTTTATTTAACGGCCAGGATAGCACTCACTTAGACAACAAAGCGGAATGAGAATCTACCCAGAACAACTGGCTCAGCAACTGACAAAGGGGTTGCATCAGGCTTTCCTTCTGTTCGGCAACGAGCCTCTGCTTAAGCAAGAATGTGGCGACCAGATCAAACACCACGCCCAGCAAGCCGGCTTTACTGAGCGGCATGCCTTCACCATCGATAACCAGTTGGACTGGAACCAGGTTCTCGATTGCTGCAATGCAATGAGTCTGTTCTCCGATCAGCAAATTATTGAGCTTGAAATTCCGGATTCTGGCCTTAATCCCAACCAGGCCAAAGCCCTGCAGGAAGTCACTGCCAGTTTACACCGCGATATTTTATTGCTGCTGCATGGTCCTCGCCTGAATAAAAAGCAAGAAAGTGCAAAATGGTTTAAGGCCTTAGCAGATACCGGCCTTTATATTCCATGCAACACACCAGATCCGCGCCATTTACCTCGTTTTATTCAAGCCCGTTGTCAGTCATTAGGGTTAAAGCCCGATCATGAATCCGTACTCATGCTGGCCCAGTGGCACGAAGGTAACTTATTTGCGCTGGCTCAAAGCTTGCAGAAACTCACCTTGCTCTATCCTGATGGTGAACTGACTGTTTTACGCTTAGAAGAAGCCCTGAGCCGTCATAATCACTACACGCCATTTCAATTGGTCGATGCCCTGCTCGCTGGCCAGGCCAAACGCAGTCAACGGATATTAAGACAGTTGGAGGGCGAAGGGGTGGAAGCCACCATCTTACTGCGCACCTTACAGCGTGAACTAACCCAGCTTTACAAAATGCAGGAAATGGGCAAAAAAGGGACCCCTCTGAACATCATTTTTGAACAGTTCAGAGTGTGGCAAAGCCGCCGCGAAGTCTTTATTGGCGCGTTGCATCGGCTGCCGCTGGCAACATTGATCCAGCTCCTGCAGCGATTAGCCTTGCTTGAAGTACAAGTGAAAACGGATTTTGACAGCAACCCCTGGCCTGCGCTAAGTGCATTATGTGCTGAAATGTGTGGTATCCCAACCCACACGACAATGGCTAAATTTTAAGAGTGGCATCGAATGCCTATCGGTATAAAGCTTTTAATGACTTTATCGCGAGTGATATACTGCGCCGCTAAATTGTGACTCAGATCTATCTGACACCGAATTATTTTCACATTTCACTCAAATGAGGGGTTACCTTTGCAGGTTCAAGAACTACACGACTTTATTGTTGATAAAATTGACGATATGAAAGCCCAGGACATTGTGACACTGGACGTACGAGGTAAATCAAGCATCACCGATTTGATGGTTGTCTGTACCGGTACCTCTAACCGCCATGTGGCTTCTATTGCCGATAATGTAGACAAAGAGTCTAAATTGATTGACTACCCTCCTTTTGGTATCAGCGGTGAAGATGATGCCGAGTGGGTGATTGTTGATATGGGCAGCGTAATGCTACACGTGATGCAGAAAGAGACGCGTGAACTTTATCAGCTGGAGAAGCTTTGGAGCTAACCAACCATGAAGCTTCAACTGATTGCTGTTGGCACTAAGATGCCCAAATGGGTCGAAGACGGTTATAAAGAATATAGCCGTCGTTTCCCTAAAGATATGCCACTAGAGTTGATTGAAATTTCTGCCGGGAAACGGGGAAAAAATGCTGATATTGCTCGCATCTTACAAAAAGAAGGCGAAGCCATGTTAGCCGCAGTTGCTAAAGGTAACCGTATTGTCACCTTGGATATTCCGGGCAAGCGCTGGGATACCGAGCAATTAGCCCAGCAACTTGACAGCTGGAAGCTCGATGGACGTGATGTGTCAATTCTGATCGGCGGTCCGGAAGGACTGGCCCCGGCGTGTAAAGCCGCGGCAGAGCAAAGCTGGTCTTTATCTCCGTTAACACTACCGCATCCGTTAGTACGGGTTGTAATGGCCGAAAGTTTATACCGCGCGTGGAGTATCACCGCCAACCATCCTTACCACAGGGAATAAGTGTCAATGAGACAAAAGCGAACCCAGATCCGCGACCATCGGGCTGAGTCGGCACTCTTTTTTCGCCGGGCTCTTGTCTCATTTATCGGCATCGTCGTACTGGTCGGTGTGCTGCTTACCAACCTGTATCACATTCAGGTCAGCCAACATGCCGACTACCAAACACGCTCTAACGACAACCGAATCAAAATCGTCCCGGTTGCCCCTAACCGCGGCCTGATTTACGATCGCAGCGGTGTACTGCTGGCTGAAAACCGCCCGATTTACGCCCTCGAAATTACGACAGAAAAAGTATCCGATCTCGAAGATACCTTTGCTCGCCTGCAATCTCTGATGGGGATCACTGACGAAGAATTTGAGAACTTTAAGAAAGAGCGCCGACGTAGCCGCCGCTTTAAATCTGTCTCGATTCGAAATCAGTTATCGGAACAGCAAGTTGCACTGTTTTCTGTCAATCAGCACAAATTTCCCGGGGTAGAAGTCAAAGCCTACCTCAAGCGCCATTATCCTTACGGTGACTCACTGACCCACGTTTTAGGCTATGTTGCTAAAATCAACGACCGTGATCTCCAGCGTTTGGAACGAGAAGAAAAAATCAACAACTACAAAGCCACACGGGATATCGGCAAGCTGGGCATCGAGAAATACTATGAAGACTTGCTTCATGGTACATCCGGTTATCAGGAAGTCGAAGTCAATAGCCGTGGCCGTATTATTCGCACCCTGAAATATGTCCCGCCAATTCCAGGCAAAGATATCAAACTCAATATCGACATTGAGTTACAGCTGTATGTGAAAGAACTGCTGACCGAACGAAAACTGGATCCGGATACCGGCGAAGAAGCCGTAACCTATAAACGCGGCTCCGTGGTGGTGCTGGATCCTCGCGATTCTGCCGTACTAGCCATGGTGTCCAGCCCAAGCTATGATCCTAATCTGTTTGTTCATGGTATCTCCAGCAAGAAATACAGCGAGCTGCTTAATAACATAAACCGACCGCTGGTTAACCGGGCCACATTGGGTATTTACCCGCCGGCATCAACCGTTAAGCCACTGATCTCTGTAGCCGCATTGACCGAAGGGGTGATCACCACCCGAACCACCCGTAACGATCCGGGCTGGTGGAAGATCCCAAATTCAAACAGCCGTCCATTCCGTGACTGGCTACGCTGGGGGCACGGTAAAGTGAACCTGGGAAAAGCCATTGAAGAATCCGTTGATACTTTCTTCTATCAAGTGGCTTACGATTTGGGCATTGATCGCCTGTCGAGCTGGATGACTAAATTCGGTTACGGTGAATACACCGGTATTGATATTTACGAAGAGAGTAAAGCCAATATGCCGACGCGTGAATGGAAACAAGCCCGTTTCCGTCAGCCTTGGTACCAGGGTGATACCATTCCGGTCGGTATCGGACAAGGCTACTGGACATCGACGCCGTTACAGATAGCCAAAGCAACCACGGTACTGGTTAACAATGGTATTGTGCGTCCCCCTCATTTGTTAAAAAACATTATTGATGATGAAAATGAGACGCCTGCCGTCTTTGATGAATATCCGCCAATCACCGGTGTCGAACAAAAGTATTGGGATGTTGCCAAAGAAGGCATGCATCGCGTACTTTACGGCACCCGAGGCACCGCGAGACGTGCATTCTACGGCACGCCTTACCAAGCGGGTGGTAAATCGGGGTCTGCCCAGGTCTTCGGTTTAGCTAAAGATCAGAAATATAACGCTGAAGAACTGGAAGAGCACCTGCGAGATCACGCATTGTTTACCGCGTTCGCCCCTTTTGAAGCGCCAGAGATCGTGGTGTCTATGGTGCTGGAAAACGCCGGAGGCGGTTCATCCAATGGTGGCCCCGTGGCACGTAAGATTTTCGACCATGTATTGCTGAAACCCAAGCAACCCGAGCCAGAAAAACAATCCCAGCTAGCTGAGGTAAATCAATGAGTGTGATGGCTACAACTGGGAATAAACGCTCCCTCAGTGACCGCTTACATCTGGACATGCCACTACTGTTAGGTCTTTTAGCCCTGATGGGTTTCGGTTTATTAGTGATGTACAGTGCCAGCGGCCAAAGCCTGCCAATGATGGAGCGTCAGGCTGTTCGTATGTGTTTATCCCTTAGTATCATGTTTATCTTAGCCCAGGTCGCCCCGCGTCATTATGAGGCCTGGGCACCTTACCTGTTCGGGGTCGGATTGATACTGTTGCTTGGGGTACTGGTGTTTGGCGAAGCATCAAAAGGGGCGCAGCGTTGGCTCAATTTCGGTTTTGTCCGTTTCCAGCCCTCAGAACTCATCAAGCTGGCCGTGCCCTTAATGGTCGCCCGGTTCATTGGCAATAAACCGCTGCCGCCCAGTTTCCGCAATATTGTCGTGGCTTTGATGATGATATTTGTACCGACGATCCTGATCGCGAAACAGCCCGATTTAGGCACATCCATTCTGATTGCCGCATCCGGTATATTCGTTCTGTTCCTGTCTGGCATTAGCTGGCGGATCATCACTGCTGCCGCAGTCCTGCTCGGGGCCTTTATTCCGATCTTGTGGTTTTTCTTAATGCACGACTACCAGCGCACCCGTGTACTGACCCTGTTCAATCCAGAGTCCGATCCACTGGGCGCGGGTTATCATATTATTCAATCCAAAATTGCCATCGGCTCAGGCGGTATCGCCGGAAAAGGCTGGCTGCACGGTACACAATCACAACTAGAATTCTTACCAGAGCGCCACACTGACTTTATCTTCGCCGTGATTGCTGAAGAATGGGGATTAGCCGGCGTCGCTTGCCTGCTGGGTATCTACCTGTTTATTATCGGCCGGGGATTACTGCTGGCCAGTCGTGCCCAAACGGCATTTGGCCGAATGATGGCCGGCAGTATCGTTCTGAGCTTCTTCGTTTACATCTTTGTAAATATCGGCATGGTGAGCGGCATATTACCTGTTGTTGGGGTACCACTTCCTTTAATAAGTTACGGCGGGACATCCATGGTGACCCTGATGGCTGGTTTTGGCATTCTAATGTCTATTCATACTCATAGAAAAATGTTGTCGAAGGCGACCTAAATGCGTGCATTATCCATTCTTTTTTTATTACTGCTGACCGGTTGTAGCTCAACGCCAAGCAAAGAACGCTACGATATCACTGACGATGTGGCTCCGGAAAATTCACCGACTCTGGACCATATTGAAGATGCCCAGCCTCGCTATGAACCCATCAGCCTGGCGGGCAATAAAAATTACACCTTGCGCGGTCAAGATTACACGATCGTGACCGACCAGGAAGGCTTTACCCAAGAAGGTCATGCTTCCTGGTATGGCAAGAAGTTTCATGGCCATAAGACCTCTAACGGTGAAATCTACGACATGTACTCGATGACAGCAGCCCATAAAACCCTGCCATTACCCAGTTATGTCAAAGTGACCAATCAGAAAAACGGTAAAACAGCCATCGTTAGGATTAACGACCGTGGCCCGTTTCATGATGGCAGGATCATCGATTTAAGTATGGCTGCCGCATCGAAACTGGACCTAATCAAAGACGGCACCGCCCCCGTGAAAATAGAGTTGATCCAGGTGGCGAAGCCCGTCTCACCCGATGAATGGCAAACAGCAAATCCTAACTATTACTACGTGCAGTTAGCTGCAGTAAGCGATGAAAATAAGGCCAGGCTGGTAGCCGATAAATTAGCGGAAACCTTTGCGACATCCGTTGACCTGAAAAAATCCGAGTCTGCAGCCGTCTATCGGGTACGGTTAGGCCCTTACCTTGATCGTGATGAAGCAATTGGTCAACGGGATAAAGCCAAAGCAAACAACTACCCGAAAGCTTTTATCATCACAACTCAACGTGAGTTTGAACAAAAATAGAAAATAAGTATCAAGTAACCGCCGACTATCACGCACAACAATCAGTGACACGATTTAGGAAGAGTAACGTCTCAAATGATTCAATACTGGAGATGATTAATGTCAGGATTTCGACATCTCACCCTTTCTCAACTGGTTCTGAATTTTCAATCTGATATAGTGTGTACAGTTTTTTGTAATCGACAAATTAAGTTACAACAATCATGAATAAATTTGCTGCAACTTCCCGAACTTTAGCCATCTCGGCGTTGATGCTGGCCTCTGCTTCTGCAGCTGCTGCACCCGCTGTGGTGCCGGATCCACCTCAAATTGCCGCAAAAGGCTATGTCTTGATGGATTACCATTCAGGTAAAATCCTAGCCGGCAACCAAGCTAACGATAAGATACCGCCAGCCAGCCTGACCAAAATGATGACCAGTTACGTCATCGGCCAGGAAATTAAGCGTGGCAATATTTCCATGGATGACACTGTTGTCATCAGCAAAAATGCATGGGCAAAAAATTTTCCTGGCTCTTCGAAAATGTTCATCGAAGTCGGCACTGAAGTCAAAGTCGCTGATCTGAACCGCGGTATCATTATCCAATCGGGTAACGATGCATGTGTGGCGATGGCTGAGCACGTAGCCGGCTCAGAAGATTCCTTTGTTGATCTGATGAACGCATGGGCGAAAACCATTGGTATGGACTCCACCCATTTCGCCAATGTTCATGGCTTAGATAATAATAACCTGTACACCACACCTTATGATATGGCCCTGCTTGGTCAGGCTCTGGTCCGTGATGTACCAGAAGAATTTGCTATCTATAAAGAGAAGTCATTCACTTATAACGGTATAACCCAATACAACCGCAACGGCCTACTATGGGATAACAGCTTAAATGTTGATGGCATGAAGACGGGCCATACCAACAATGCTGGCTATAGCTTGGTAAGCACCGCAACTGAGGGAAAAATGCGCCTGGTTGCTGTGGTAATGGGAACCAAAAGCGCCAATTCCCGTAAAGCCGAAAGTAAGAAGCTTCTTAACTATGGCTTCCGTTTCTTTGAAACAGTTTCGCCACACAAAGCTAACGAAACGTTTGTGACAGAAAAAGTCTGGATGGGTGACATTGATGAGGTATCACTGGGCGTCAGTGAAGATACCTTTGTCACTTTGCCTCGCGGTCAGACAAAAGACTTAAAAGCCAGCTTTATTCTTGAAAAAGATTTGAAGGCACCAATCGCGAAAGGCGATGTGGTAGGGAAACTTTATTACCGTGTTGGCGAGGAAGATATCGCTGAATATCCGCTACTCGCTCTTAACGATGTCAATGAAGGCGGAATTTTCAGTCGCTTGATTGACTACATCATGATGTTGTTTAAAAGCTGGTTAAGTTAATCAAATCCCACACAGATCCGTACAAAGGCGACCACAATGGTCGCCTTTTTCTTTACACACCTTCCGACAACCTGCTCCCACGATGCTTGTTTTCTAGTTAATGACACATTACTATGCTCGCCTAATATCAATCTGAGTGGTTACGTACCCAAAGAAAATAATCAGCCAGATATTACATTCAGTCATACCGAATGCGGACCCCTGGAGTTCAGAATGCAACAGCAACAAGCGCAACCAAAACTAAAAGACCTACTTGAATTCCCTTGTAAGTTCTCCTACAAGGTGATGGGGTTTAATAAACCAGAATTACCCGATCTGGTTGTAGAAGTCATTCAGCGCCACGCGCCAGGCGACTATTCGCCAACGGTTAAGCCTAGTGGCAAAGGCACTTACAGTGCCGTTTCAGTGACCATTACCGCGACCTCTATCGAGCAGGTAGAGACGCTATATACAGAGCTTGGCGATATCGACATCGTTCGCGTGGTACTCTGAGCCTGGGTTAGCCAAGGATCGAGCAAACCAATACCCCTACAAAATTGGCGGCTGATAATTCAGCCGCCAAGCTTTATAATTCCCCATAAGCTTTGCCCTATGCGGTATGTTATGCAGGGTTCCTTCATTCAGGCTTTGCCTGGTTACCATATGGGTGTGATAAATTGCAAAAAAGTCTCATCATTCGAAACCTTGGCTGCCAGGATTACGAAAAGACCTGGCAGGCGATGCAGGAGTTTACCGATCAACGTTCACCACAAACACCTGATGAAGTATGGCTGGTTGAACACAACCCTGTCTTTACCCAGGGGCAGGCCGGTAAAGCAGAGCACTTGTTGCATACAGGTGACATCCCTGTGGTACAAAGCGATCGTGGCGGGCAGGTAACCTATCATGGTCCGGGCCAGCAAGTCGCTTATATCCTGATTGATCTGAGAAGGCTCAAATTGGGTGTACGTGAACTGGTTACACATATTGAAAACACCGTCATTAATACTCTGTCCCATTTTGGGGTGGAGTCTAATGCCCGACCAGATGCCCCTGGTGTGTATGTCGACAATAAGAAGATTTGTTCACTCGGGTTACGTATCAGGCGTGGCTGCTCTTTTCATGGTCTGGCGCTCAATATCAATATGGATCTGACACCATTTCTGCGCATTAATCCTTGTGGTTATGCTGGCATGGAAATGACTCAGTTATCCTTGTTGAATGGCCCTTCTGAACTACTCGAAGTTCAGCCTGTACTTGTTGAAGAGTTGACAAAATTGCTCGATTACCAGAGCATTGAGTGGATAACGGAGAGCAGTTAAATGAGCAAACCAATAAAAATCGAACAGGGTGTCAAATACCGTGATGCCGACAAGATGGCTCTGATCCCTGTACGTCATGTTGCAGAAGAGGCGCCAAAAGAAGTATTACGTAAGCCTGCATGGATGAAAATTAAGCTTCCATCAGACAGCAAACGTATTCAAGACATTAAAGCCGCTATGCGTAAGAATAATCTAAACTCTGTTTGTGAAGAGGCTTCTTGCCCTAACCTGGCTGAATGTTTTAACCACGGTACTGCAACCTTTATGATCCTGGGTGCCATTTGTACTCGCCGATGCCCATTCTGCGATGTTGCCCATGGCCGACCACTGCCACCAAGTGCAGAAGAGCCCGTGCAGCTAGCCCAAACCATCTCAGATATGAAGCTTAAATACGTCGTGGTTACGTCTGTAGACCGCGATGATCTTCGTGATGGCGGAGCCCAGCACTTTGCTGACTGTACCCGTGAAATTCGACTGAAAAACCCTGAAATTCGAATTGAAACACTGGTGCCTGATTTCCGCGGACGTATGGATAATGCACTAGAAATCCTGCGTGATAATCCGCCAGATGTCTTTAACCATAACCTTGAAACAGCCCCTCGCCTGTATCGTAAAGCGCGTCCGGGAGCTAACTATCAGTGGTCTCTGGATCTACTGAAGAAATTCAAGGAAATGCACCCGGAGATCCCAACCAAATCAGGCGTGATGATGGGCCTGGGAGAAACCAAAGAAGAGATCGTTCAGGTCTTGACAGATTTACGTGCACATGGCGTCACCATGCTGACTCTGGGACAATACCTGGCACCAAGCCGTCATCACCTGCCGGTCGAACGTTATGTTCCGCCATCTGAGTTTGATGAGCTAAAAGAAATTGCATTAGAGCTGGGTTTTACTCACGCTGCATGTGGTCCATTTGTACGCTCTTCTTACCATGCCGACCTGCAGGCAAAAGGTGTTGAGATAAAATAGTTTCTAATTTTTAGTTAAAAAAACCGCTTTAGGCGCAAGCCAAAGCGGTTTTTTTATACCTCGCGCTGCTTGTACTATTGGCTATTGTCGCGCTCAATGGCGGTAGCAAATACAAGTGCTATCGTATTTAATGCTTCTTCAGTGATCGGCTTACCATTTGAATCCGTCACACTCATTGATGTACGGTTACCTAAATCACCCAGTTGTAATTTATAAGTACTGTCATCCAGCATAATGGGTTTTACACCCAGCTCGGTCCAGAACTCATCATCCGGAGAACGGAATTTCACTTCCACCGCACCTTGTGAACGGTTACGGCTTTCAACCGTGAAACCAAGCTCAGTAACAAGTGGTGGCAGACGTTCCCAGAACACGTTATAAGGTGCACGCGCAATAATCACAGGCAGGCCGCTACGATCTTTACCTAATGAGATCGGGATCTGTTTAACCAGTTCCTCAGCACGAACACGAGCTTCGTCACGAAGCAGCTGATCATACTGCGATGTCACCAGGTTGGTCATTAAAATGCTGTAACGCACTTTATTAACGAGCGATACGGGTTTTTCAACGCCACCTTCCCGCCAGTCAACCAGCGAAATCTTAAAGCTATGACGTTCAGGATCGGAGGATTTTTCAATCCGATAACGACTGCCGACTTCAGCTTCTTCGTCGTCATTCATCCAATTTACCCAATCAGTCTCAATAGCGTTCGCTGACTGACTACGAAGACTGATATTGCGCTCAGCGATAATACGCTGAGTTAACGACCATACTTGTGCTAAAACAGTCGGTTTAGGCAATAACAAAGTGACGCCATCAGCATCTTGGACACTTCGGGCACCAGGAATAAGCGCTAATACCTGTTGCGGTGGACGAATATCAACGGCGGAACCTATTTCACCTTGATAGACTTGACTAGAAATAGCGTAATCTGTGGCAGCGAATGATTCGGCTCCCGCAGGTAAAGACCAGTTTTCTAATGGCTTGGAATCAAGATAGGTAAAATCCTGATTTGCTTGACGTCGTCGCTCGGCACCACCAGAACAGGCAGCCAAGCTGGCAACCATAACAGCAGTTAATACAAGCCTGTAATTACAATTCATCTATGCTTCGCGCTCCTACGCTTATGCAAACTACAGCAGCACATTGGCATCCTTAAGAGCCTGAATAACCACTGGCTGTGCTGACTCACTTAATTCTGTAAGCGGCAAACGCAAATACCCATGCTCAATCAAACCCAGTTTGTGGGCGGCCCACTTGACTGGAATTGGATTCGATTCGGCAAAAAGGTGTTTGTGCAACGGCATTAAGCGTTCATTTATTTTTTTTGCGGCCTCGAACTGGCCACTAAGAGCCAGCTTGTACATTTTTGCCATATCTGCAGCAGCCACATTCGCCGTTACAGAGATGACACCCTGCCCGCCTTGAGCAACAAAATCTAAACCTGTTGCATCATCACCGCTTAGTTGGATGAAATCTTCGCCACAAAGTTCCCGAGTTTTTTGTAAACGGGATAAATCCCCCGTCGCATCTTTAATCGCGACGATGTTGTCTATTTTGGCAAGACGGGCAACCGTTTCAGGCAATAAATCAACCGCAGTTCGACCCGGCACATTATACAGAATTTGAGGCAGATCTGTCGCTTCCGCAATGGCTTTATAATGTTGAAATAAACCTTCTTGTGTCGGTTTATTGTAATACGGTGTGACGGACAGACAGCCAGCAACCCCCGTACCAGAAAAAAGTTTACTAAAGGTGATGGCTTCATGAGTTGCGTTCGCCCCGGTACCCGCAATAACTGGCACACGACCTTTGGCATATTCTAACGTTTTTAATACGACCTTCACATGCTCATCAACGGTCAGCGTTGCCGACTCGCCTGTCGTACCAACGGCAACAATTGCATCCGTGCCAGCGGCAATATGATATTCCACCAAGTTGGCCAGGCTGGCATAATCTACTTCGCCAGCCTCATCTAATGGTGTTATTAGCGCTACCATGCTTCCTGAAAACATGTCCATCTCCCCTTTTTATATAAGTCTTCATGGTACTTTTCAGTGACCGTAAACTCAAGCGTGATAGTAAGTAAAACAGTCAACTAAATAGATAGGCTTATTATCCCGGCCTGCTTCCTGTGCTAACATGCAGGAAAGATAGCAAAACGATGTGAATAAATATGGAACATTACCTTGTCATTACTGCGGTTGGTACGGATCGCCCCGGAATTTCAGCTGAAATTACCCGACTCATCACGCAATGTAATTGCAATATTGTAGATAGCCGCCTCGCTCTGTTCGGCACTGAGTTCACCTTAATTATGTTGCTATCCGGTAATGGTAATGCCATCTCTCGCGTGGAATCGACATTACCATTAAAAGCACAAGAACATGATTTAGTCACGGTGATGAAAAGAACGACGAAACACAAAGATCGCTTCTTTCCTTACACGGCCGATTTTTTCATCGAAGCCGATGACACTCCTGGGATTATCGAACAATTTACTCATTTCTTTGCCGTGCGTAAAATTGACATTTCATCCTTAAGCGCCCATACCCAGGAATCCCCTAATCACGACTCGACGAATCGTTTCATTTTACAGATCAGCACCAATTTGCCTGAAGGCTGTAATTTGATGTCACTGCAAGAAGAGTTCGAAGCCCTTTGTCATGATCTCCTTGCCACCGGTACCGTCAATTTCATCGGTCATAATCAATAAGGAAAAATTGTATGAAGACTCTGACCGCTGGCATGCCAGCTCCAGCCTTCACCCTGCTGAATCAGGATAACCAACCTGTCAACTTGACTGATTTTAAAGGTAAGAAAGTACTGGCTTATTTTTATCCTAAAGCCATGACCCCCGGTTGTACCGTTCAAGCGTGTGGGCTGCGGGACAGTAAAGCAGAGTTAGACGAAAAGAATGTGGTGGTGTTGGGCATTAGCATTGATGCGGTTAAACGTCTGCCTAAATTCATTGAGCGCGATAACCTTAATTTCACCCTCTTATCGGATGAAGACCACGCTGTCGCCGATCAATTTGGGGTCTGGGGCGAGAAAAAATTTATGGGCAAGGTATACGACGGTCTGCACCGTATCAGCTTCCTGATCAATGAAGAAGGCATTATTGAACATGTCTTCAATAAGTTCAAAACCAAAGATCACCATGAGATTGTGCTGAACTACCTCAACAACCATCAGTAATATGGCACCGACAAGATCCCCTGCACAGCAGCAGGGGCCTTCAGTCTATGAACGATTTATGAATACGGGGAGGGGAAATTACAGCTCCTGTGCATTCACCCAGATAACTGCATCCTGAGACATCTCTTTACCTTTATGCTCAGTCACAGGACCTGACCCTAGGCAAGCAAAGCCCCATACTCCGGCTTTTGGAATACCGAATGTGAATTCTCCATCCTGATCGGTGATTGCCACAATTGCCGTTTCCGGTGCCTCACGGTACGTTTTTTTACCGAAAGCATTGTCTTTCATGTCAATGTCAGTATTAATAAATTCAATCTCACACTCAACACCTGCCGCTGGCTTACCTTCACTCAGCAACTGTCCGGTAAATGTGCCGCCAGCAAAGACCTGGTATGGCTTATTCAGCGGTATAATCTCCGTCGCCAGCTCCAGTGGCTGTTCCCAACCAGTTGGAAGGCCACCTTTATTAACATACGACTTGGTGATCTGCTGAATATAAATGTCTTCACCTTTTTCATAATATGGTGCAGGGACTACGGCAAAGACGTAATCACCGTTACGCTTAACTTTGTAGTCAGCATGGTAAGCTTTTGCTGTATTTTCCGGACCCGCCCAGCGGATCTGTTTCAGCTTGCCCATTAAATCTATACGCTTGTCTTTGAACTGAACGAAGAACTGCTCTGGCTTATCCATGTCCATCACGTGACCGTTATCCATCGGGTGACCGAATACCAGCTTCATGTCGATCTCAGTCGGTTGTTCCACAATCACATCCGGTGTATAGACCAGCTGAAAGTGAGCATTAGCCGCACCAGAAATAGCCAGAGCGGCAAAGCTAAGTGATGTAATAAATGTTTTTTTCATTAATTTCAATCCTTTCTACTTAGAGGAAATACCTCAGTAACTGCATATTATTCGGTGATATCTTCACTTCCGATTTCAACCAGATGGCCAGGGCCTGCATTAAACTGAACCTTGTAATCGCCTTGCGGCTTGTTGAACTCAAACTCACTGTCCTCACTCATCTTGCCAGCAAGTAATTGATGACCTTCTGCATCGGCGACAATAACTTCAACACCGGCCGCTGAAGAACCATCAGAGAAGCCTCCCTCACATAACACGGTGCCGTCACCGTTGTCATAACAGGAACACAATGGGGTATGCGCCATACCAGTCAGCGGAACCATGGATAACATGAGCGCAAACGAAAGTTGTTTTTTATTCATATCGAGACCTGATTACTATTTTCTTGTTGCCAATTACGGTCGAATTCAACCGAACAAATAAGCAACACACTGAATACCGAAAGCAAGATACCACCACTCCAAATGAGAATCCTTCTTATTCGTATTTTTATTGAGGCAGATCAATGATGGTGATAGTAATTATCATTTAGGTTGAATGACGTTGATTTATAAGCCTAATATTGAAATGAGCATTATCTTAACAGCATTCTTTTTTAGCCAATTGTGAGTGACCTTTATGACACTAAACGATATTAATCCAAATCAAACTGTTGTTGTTCACCGTCATCGCGCAACGGGAATGATAAGACAACGCCTGATGGATTTAGGCATCATGCCTCATACCACTGTCACGATGATCAGAAGTGCCCCGCTCGGCGATCCGATCGAAATCAAAATTGACAATACCCATATCTCACTGCGCCGCACAGAAGCGGCAAGGATTGAAGTGGTAGCAATCGCTCCCCCCGAAGCGTGTTAATGCAGGGAAAAGGAAAGTAAAATGACAAATCGCACGCCACTAGTTGCTCTCTCCGGACAACAAAATGCAGGCAAATCCACGCTTTTTAACCTTCTCACAGGGGCCAGGCAGCATATAGCCAACTACCCTGGGGTAACCGTCGATAAGAAATACGGCTATTTTCGCTATCAGAATCAGCCTTATCAGGCTGTTGATCTGCCTGGCACCTACAGTTTGTCGCCTTTCTCTCTTGAAGAACGAGTAGCCCGGAATTTTCTCTGCTTTGAAAAGCCCGACCTCATCATCAACGTTGTCGATGCCGCAAACCTTAAACGCTCACTGCACTTAACAGTCCAGTTGTTAGAAATGGCCTGCCCGACAGTGCTGACACTGAACATGATGGACGTTGCCAATAAACAAGGGATGACCATTGATACTGAGCGTCTCAGCCAGCGCCTGTCGATACCGGTCGTGACCACTGTCGGGCGCAAAGGGGAAGGACGAGAAGCGCTTTGCGAGGTAATAAAAACTCAGACCGCAGCGAAAACAATCAAAACGGCCAACACAAAGTCCGCGGTTCAGCATGGAAATCTGCCTCACTATCCTGCGCTGACGGAAGCTATAGCCACTATTGATGCCGAACTGGTTGGTGTTGAGGAAGAAATTGACGAGCTACCGCGCTACTGGCTGCTGCTTAAATTGCTGGAAAATGACGCCCAGATTATCAGCTGCCTGACTGACAGACTGCCAGAAACCGAGCTGGCACCACTGCTCGAAATGGTATCTGCATTGCGCGCAAAGTTTGATCGCCAATACAAAACCGGTATAAATGACTACATTGCCGCTCAACGCGAAGCTTTTGTGCAATCGTTGTTCGCCGACGCGGTTGTCGTCATACCGCATCAGGGACCAACCGTGTCACAACGTATTGATAAAGTCGTACTGAATCGTTTTCTGGCTCCGGTGTTCCTGGTTCTGACCGTCTTTATGATCTACCAGCTAGCGATCGTCCATGGCTATACACTAACCAACTATACTTGGCCGTATCTGGCAAACTTCCGGGAGTTCGTCGCCGGGTTACTACCGGAAGCCGGATTCCTGTTTGATCCTTATACCCGGTCGCTGGGGCTATGGATCGTCGATTCCGCCAATACTCTATTGAACTATGTTCCTATATTTCTGATTTTGTTTGCGCTGATTGCCATTCTGGAGGATTCAGGTTATATGGCGAGGATCGCCTTTGTGATCGACAAAGTGCTTCATCGTTTTGGTCTGCATGGCCAGAGCACCCTACCGCTCATTCTCAGTGGAGTATTCGCCGGCGGCTGTGCGGTACCCGGAATTATGGCAACCAAAGGCATTCCGGATCACCGGGCCAGAATGGCCACCATACTCACCGTGCCGTTTATGAACTGTCTGGCCAAAGTTCCTCTCTATACCCTGCTGGTTGGTATCTTTTTCAAGCAGGACCAAGCACTGATGATGTTCTACATTTCAACCATGACCATTATCGCTGCATTACTGGTTGCCAAGCTGTTGTCTCTGACCGTATTGCGCGGTGAGGAAAGTGCCCCATTTGTGATAGAGCTGCCACGTTACAACCTGCCCACAGTTCGCGCTGTGCTAACCCGCTCGACTGAACGTACCTGGATTTACATCAAGAAGGTTGGCACCATTGTCATTGCCGTATCTGTAGTGATCTTTACTCTACTACAATATCCAGGCCTGCCCCCTGAGCGAGACAACTTCTATCAACAACGCTCAGCACAAGCAATTCAAAAGTTCAAGAAGGCAATGGCAGGAAACCCCTACCTTGATGTCGCACAAGGTGAGCAGCTGGTATCACTGGTCAACTATTACAACGATTTCAAACGTGCCAAGTTGAATGCCAAAGGCGCGGAAGCTTCCAAAGCGGTTAATATAACATTCAAACAACGTAACCCGACTTTCTTCCCATTTGTTAAAGCGCCTAAGGGAGACCTACTGGCGAAAAAAGCCAATCGAGCATTGCGTAATCTGACTAGCGCCCGTAAATCAATTCGCCGGGAAATAAAAGAAGAACGCCTGACCAAATCCTTTCTCGGATCTGTTGGCCGTTCAATGGAACCTGTCACACAGTTTGCAGGCTTTGACTGGAAAATTAACGTTGCCCTGCTTTCTTCTTTTGCCGCCCGCGAAAGTAGCGTTGCCACTCTGGGTGTACTGTTCCAACAGGAAGATGATCAGAATGCCAGCCTTGAACAACGTATGGGTGAGCAAACCGAAGGCATTACATCACTCACCGCGGTGGCAATGATCCTGTTCTTTGCACTGTATCCGCCATGTCTGGCTACGATGATCATGGTTAGGGTGCAGACAGGACAATATCGCTGGATGCTGCTCTCACTGATCTTCCCCACCGCGTTGGGACTGGGCGTTGCAAGTACGACTTACAGTCTGGGTCTGGCACTGGGCGCGTCTGGCATTGCTATGATGAGCGGCGTGTACTTTAGCGGTCTGGCATTGCTGCTCGCCGTCGGGTTTTATCCGGCCATCAAACGCGGACTTATGCCTGCTGCTGGCAACACCGCCCCACTAAACAATAGTGGAGCGCTCTGATGGCGAATACAGATTCTACTTTAGCAGTATTACCTTATCTGACTGCCACCACCAGCTGGGAGGATATCGCTGTTGCCGGCCCGGTGATCATTGCCGCGCTTGTTTATCTCTATATTAAGTGGTGGAAAAACAAGGGACGGTGTGACGGTTGCAACCGGTGTGGCAAAGCAATGCGTCAACCCCGCTGTCAGCAGATGGGCACGATATCAGTGATATCTCTCCCCTCTGATGACAAGACAGCAACAAACAAATCGACCAATCAGAGTAGCGGCTGAACCAAGAAAATCATCCTAATACCAACTGGGATAAGTAGTAAAAATAGCCGACTTGCAATAAAAAATGCCAGTCCGTTTAACTGACTGGCATTTCCCAAATACGGTATTTCTTCTTGTAAGCACTATCGGCCTATTCACTCACCGTCTCATCATCGAGTTCTTTGGCGGGCAAGGCATTCCATACTGCTTTCACCAAGGTCGCTAACGGAATCGCAAAAAACACTCCCCAGAACCCCCATAAACCACCAAAAACCAATACTGCAACGATAATGGCAACAGGGTGCAGGTTAACGGCTTCCGAGAATAAGACCGGCACTAAAACGTTACCATCTAATGCTTGAATAATGCCGTAAGCAACTAACAACCACCAGAAATCAGGGGATAAGCCCCACTGAAACAAACCAACCATTGCCACCGGTATAGTGACGGCCGCCGCGCCGATATATGGGATCAACACAGAAAAACCAACCAGTACCCCAAGTAGCACGGCATAACGTAAATCCATCACCGCAAAGGTGATGTAGCTGGTGATGCCGACAATGACAATTTCAGTCACTTTACCGCGAATATAGTTCGTGATCTGCTCATTCATTTCCACCCCGACCTTGCTCGCCAAACGGCGATTTTTCGGCAATAGGCCACTCAGGGTCGCCAGCATTTCCTCTTTATCTTTCAAAAGGAAAAAGACCAATAACGGCACCAGGATTAAATACACAGCCAGGGTTGCCAGGCTGACCAGCGAGGCTAATGAGCCTTTGACGACACTTTCCCCCATTCCCAGTACTTTTTCACGCAGCGTCGTCATGAACGTCACGATCTGATGCGGCTGGACAAGATCAGGATAACGCTCTGGCAAGCTGGACACGTACTCCTGCAGGCCATTGAACATATTTGGCACATCTGCAACAAAGTTGCCAACCTGATGCCAGATTGTCGGTACCAGACCGAAAATTGCCAGTACCATTAAGCTTGCAAAAATCAGCAGTACTACAATCACCGACAACGAGCGAGGCAGCCCTAAGCGACTTAATCGCATGACAGGCCATTCAAGTAAGTAAGCCAGTACGATTGCCACCAATAATGGTGCAATAAGATGGCCGAAAAAGTAGATCGTTAGAAAACCACCTAACAGAATAGCAACCAGGCTTACCGCGTGGGGATCAGAAAATCGTCGCTGATACCAGCGAGTTAGCATATCCAGCATAAATATATTTACAGCCTTTTTGTCACAACAATTACAAGCTTTTGATAACTATCAGCTTGTACCTCAACATTAAACCCATGGTTTAACAAATAACGGGGAATATCTTGTCTGCCACCGGGATCTGAGATGTGGATCTGCAAAATTTGATCAAAACGAAGGCCTTTACTTACGCGTTTAGCCAATAAAAGTGCCATAGGGCAACGTTCTGATGTCAAATCAAGCGATTGGATTTCCATTCCAGTATACTGACAGTTATTATCCATCAGGTATTGTATACCCAAGTGACCTCAAGATGCTCGTATCAGCGAGAATTTATTGGCTTCTAGGTAAGGCGCTGATTTGAAGACATAGTTGCTCTACGTCAAAAATCAGCAACACAGCATAGAAGCCAATGATACTTGCCCTTTGGGCGCACCTCTGAATCTCGCATCTTGAGGTTACTTGGGTATAAATGACACCGGTTCAACTAAAAAAGAAACCCGTCATAAGTTTTGTTGTCTTAATTTTAATGACATCAGTAACTGATCTATTAGTGTCATTAGTATAATGTCTTGGAATCACCACAGAAGGCGGTTGTATTATTAACATGTTTCGATTTTCTAAAGCGCCAAGCTATCTCTTAATAAGTGCTTTATTGGGCTCAAGTTTTACGGTAAATGCTGATAATTTCAACACCCTACCGGAAATCGGCACAGCAGCAGCATCAACGTTAACGATAGAAAAAGAGCAGGAATACGGTGATGCATACATGCGTATGCTGCGGGCCAGTAAACCTGTCATCAGTGATCCTTTACTGTCAGAATATGTACTGGACTTAGGTCATCGCTTGGTTGCCAATGCCGAGGATGTTCGCACCCCTTTTAATTTCTTCATGATCCAAAGCCGAGAAATTAACGCCTTTGCTTTCTTTGGTGGCTATGTTGCTCTGCACAGCGGGTTGTTTTTACATGCCAAGACAGAAAGTGAATTAGCCTCTGTTGTGGCTCACGAAATTGCTCACGTCACCCAGCGTCATCTTGCTCGAAGTATGGAAGATCAGGCGAAAAAATCCCCGGCGACGATGGCCGCTCTGATTGGCTCTCTGATGCTGGCCATTGCTTCACCTGAGGCCGGTATTGCAGCCATTCACGCGACCACCGCCGCTTCAATGCAAGGACAGATCAACTATACCCGCAGTAATGAAAAAGAAGCTGATCGTATTGGTATTGCAACACTCGCAAAATCAGGTTTTGACGTACAAGCGATGCCGCAATTTTTTGGCCGCTTGGCCGATCAGTATCGCTATGCCAGCAAACCACCAGCAATGTTGCTGACTCACCCATTGCCTGAAGCGCGTGTCTCAGATACCCGCAGCCGTGCAAATCAGTACCCGTCCGTCAGGGTAAATACCTCTGAACGTTACCAGTTAGCCCGCGCCCGCATTGTTGCGCGCTTTGCCGGAATTGACAGCGATGCTGCATTAGATTGGTTTGATCGCCAGCTGAAAAAGGCGAATCCCAGTCAGAAAGCCGCCTTAAACTACGGCAAAGCCCTCGTCTATATGGACTCTGGCAAGTTTGACCTGGCACATCAGCTACTTGACCCATTAGTGGCAGCCGAACCGAATAACCGTTTTTTCATTGACTCAGCAACCGATCTCGATCTGTTCCAGAAGAAATATGATGCCGCTGTCAACCGGTTAGAAGTTGCTTTAAAGCAGAACCCGGACCATAAAGTATTGCGCTTAAACCTGGCTCATGCCCTGCAGGAAGCAGGACGTACGACGGACAGTATTTCTATTCTGACCCGCTACACCTATGACAATCCTCAGGATACCAATGGCTGGAACCTGCTGGCACAAGCCTATGCCTATAGCGGAAAACGCGATGGTGAACTGGCCGCCCGTGCCGAATTACTGGCATTACGAGCACAGTGGGACAAAGCGATCAATCACTATATCCAGGCAAGCCAGATTGTCGATGTTGATTCACTGGATCAGGCACGTTACGACGCCCGGATTGACCAGCTTCGCCTTTCCCGCGAGCGCTTCGAGAATCTGCAGTAGTTATGAGGGCCTGCTTAACTTTCAACATTGCAGCTGTAAAGACTGAAAAAATAGTCTCCGGCAGCAATTATGTTGAAAGATAAACAGGCCCTGACTATTTTTCTTTTTTTATATGTTGCAGTTCCACTACAATGGGACTGCAACATATTATTAAAAAGGAAGAAACAATGTCAGTCACTATCTACCACAACCCGCGCTGCTCAAAAAGCCGACAGACTCTTGCACTGATTGAAGAGCAAGGCGTTGCACCAGAAATTGTGAAATACCTTGATGACACACCAACGGCAGATGAACTGAAAGGCTTATTCGCCAAACTGGGTTATAGCTCAGTTCGGGAAATGATGCGTACCAAAGAAGATGTCTATAAAGAGCTATCTCTGGGCGAAGACAGCGTAACAGAAGAGCAACTGTTTGATGCAATGGCGGCGAACCCTAAACTTATCGAACGTCCGATTGTCGTGAACGGTGACAAAGCCGCAATAGGACGCCCGCCAGAGCAGGTATTGGACATTCTGTAATGCTGAAAATCCTGGTGATCTACTACAGCCGCCATGGCAATACCCGTCAGTTAGCACGCCATATCGCGCGTGGTATTGAACAGGTTGATGGTTGTGAAGCGATATTACGCACCGTTGCCGATATTGATCCCCAGGGGCAATTAGCGGGATCGTCACAAACTGGCGATCCTATTGTCACCCATGCCGATCTTCAGCAATGTGCCGGATTGGCACTAGGCAGCCCGGTTCGCTTTGGCAATATGGCCGCACCTCTCAAGCACTTTATCGACAGTACCAGCGCCCAGTGGCTGTCCGGTACATTAATTAGCAAGCCTGCCTGCGTGTTCACATCTTCGTCTTCAATGCATGGCGGGCACGAAACGACCTTACAATCGATGCTTCTGCCCCTGCTTCATCACGGAATGCTGGTGGTAGGCCTGCCCTACTCAGAACCACTGCTGCATACCACCCGCCATGGCGGTACACCTTATGGAGCGTCACATCTGAATGAGGGACAAAGTAAACACATTCACCCTGACGAAGCAGTATTAGCACAAGCCCTCGGAAAAAGACTGGCCTGGACAGCACAGAAGTTAAATGGATGACGATATGACAAAAATGAGCCCTAGAACACAAAGCCTGCGGTATATCACTTTAATCGCCAACCTATCTCTCATTCTATGGGTGGGGTTATGGCAGAGTATGATTTCGCCTCACCCGCACCTGAACAGCTATGTGATTGCTATTATGTGGGTGTTACCGCTGCTGCTGCCTTTAAAAGGCATCCTTGAAGGAAAGCCCTATACCCATGCTTGGGCTAACTTCATCCTGATGTTCTATTTCCTTCATGCTTTGACCATATTATGGGTTGATGGTGGCGAGCGCTGGTTAGCTTGGGTGGAATTAGGCCTGGTATCCTGGGCTTTTGTCACCAATATCCTGTTTGCCCGTATTCGCGGCAAAGAATTAGGGACGGGATTAAAACGTCTCTCTCAGGTCGAAAAAGAAGAAAAAGAAGCTCACGGACAAAAGTAATCGTTACTCCAACCAGCCTCTCTGACAATAAAGGCGCCTGACGGCGCTTTTTTAGATCGAAGCTTACCTAGCAACACGACTGGGGTAACCTGGTATTTATGGTTGCCAATAATAGGTCTCAATCTGACCGGAAACGGGCTCCATCGTGGCACTTACGTCAACCATGCTCGGATCGACGGGTGCCTCAGCTCCATTTTCAACCGCTTGTGGATCTACTGGCTTGATCAGTAATTCTATGTCTGCCGTGGTATCTTTCGCAATCGCCACACTGCCATCACCGAAGTCAACGGTACTCTGCCCATCAACAGGTTGCTCGCTAATACGGTCATCTTGCCCCAATTCTCGACGGAAAGCATCTTCAGTACTGAGTAGATTAACGTCAAAGGTGACTTTATCCCCCTGCAGACGGTTAGCATTTACCGATGCCACAGACGTTAGATTTGTCAGCATTCTTTCCAGGGCAAAAAAATCTTCCGTCGTTTGCACATTAGCAAGCTGAATGGCGAATTTACCCTCACTGACACCCCCTAATGGAACGGCATATTTAGCTGCTAGTCTATCTGCCACCTCATTAATCATCTCGGTGGTTGCCGTAGCAACCGCCCCTCCGGCTTGACCTTCCGATGGTGCCTGTTGAGAGTTAACCAGGTGTTCTGGTTTCTGGGTGAATAGCTGCCATGCCAGCTCAACATCATCAGAGCCCTTCTGACGGGCACGTACCACCAGCACCGCATCCGGATGGTAACGCATACTCGCATCAGCAATCGGCTGAACAAATCCCCCCCACAAGTCAGGGATATTGATCGCAGTCACATCATCGAAATCACCAATTGGCATCATCACTGGTAAGCCTCGTCTCTCTGCGGCTCGCTTCACCTGCAATTCCAGAGAGTTACCAGACTGATCCCATTGGATTTCACGCTCGCGATTGGCGTCTTCCACCATCCAGACCAGAATCGTTGGACGCTGCTCACTCCATATTGTGGAATGGGCCTGAGTTAACAGATTACGGATCTGGCCACTATTAAACGTCAGCTCTAAGGTTCGCTCACCGTTTAAGTTACCGTAACCAAATTGACTGATATAAGGGCCACTGTTCGCCATCGCTTTACGAATAACGTCATTTTGGCCAACCGAACTCTGTCCTGACACTTTAATCAGAACCTGCTCAAGGCCCTTTTCACGAGCATGTTGCTCTGATTGCTTATCCGTATCAGGCAAGACAACCTGTGCCTGATATAAATTAGTAACGGTTGCGGCTTTAAGCGGCAAGGCTAATAAAGCCAAAAATAAAAAAGCACAACGCAACATAGTAAACTCTTTCATAACTTAGTTAGTTTCTGATCATAATGGGATCAGGTAATGTTCAGCAAGTGTAACTGTTTATTATTACCTTATGAACCAGGGTCTGTTTATCTTTCAACATAATTGCTGCCATGTTGAAAGATAAACAGACCCTGATGATAAACATCGAGGAATTTTCATGAAAAGATGAGGTATCAAGCAATTCCAGACAAACCTGGGTGAAAGTGAGATTTAACTCACAAATTCCGTTAGGTAATCGATTGCTTCCATGCTAGGATTGCGCGATTTTTTTTTCAGACAGGATGGAATATACAATGATGCAGGTACTGCAAGGTGCACAAATGCTGTTCGTCGCATTTGGTGCGTTGGTTCTGGTTCCGTTACTTACCGGGCTGGATCCTAGTGTTGCCCTCTTTGGTGCGGGTATTGGTACTCTTCTTTTTCAAATCATCACTAAACGTTCCGTTCCCATCTTCCTCGCTTCCTCTTTCGCATTCATCGCTCCAATTATTTACGGCGTCCAAACCTGGGGAATCGCTGGCACCATGGGTGGCCTGATGATGGCTGGCGTCGTGTATGTGCTGATGGGAGCCATCATCAAAGTACGTGGCGTTGCGATTATCCATAAAATCCTGCCACCCGTTGTCGTTGGCCCGGTTATCATGGTCATTGGCTTAGGCTTAGCACCCGTCGCCGTAAATATGGCATTAGGAAAAACTGGCGATGGCGCGGCTCAATTGGTTAATGGTAATGCTGCGCTTTGGATTTCAAGCGTCTCTCTGCTTGTGACTATCGCTCTCAGTGTTTTTGCCAAAGGCTTCCTGAAGTTGGTCCCGATTATGGGCGGTATTGTTGCAGGTTACGGTGTGAGCTTGGGCTTTGGCGTTGTCGACTTTTCGCCAGTTGCTCAGGCAAGCTGGCTCGCGATGCCAAACTTCACTTTCCCTGAGTTCAACATTAACGCCGTGTTATTTATGATCCCCGTGGCGATTGCTCCCGCGGTAGAGCATGTGGGCGATATACTGGCGATTTCAAACGTGACCGGTAAAGACTACCTGAAAAAACCGGGCCTGCACCGCACGATGGCGGGGGACGGGATTGCTACCATTGCGGCATCAATGTTTGGTGCGCCGCCTAACACCACTTACTCAGAAGTCACAGGCGCAGTGATGCTAACCAAAGCCTTTAACCCAATTATCATGACCTGGGCTGCCGTAACCGCACTGGTATTGGCATTTGTCGGCAAGCTAGGTGCAATATTGCAAACTATTCCGGTCCCGGTTATGGGCGGCATCATGATCCTGCTCTTTGGTTCCATTGCAACCGTTGGCCTCAATACGCTCATCAAGAACCAGGTTGATCTGCACAAAGCACGTAACCTGGTTATCGTGGCGGTAACACTGGTATTTGGTATTGGCGGCATGGCTTTCGGTATCGGCGAGTTCAGCCTGCAAGGTGTGAGCCTGTGCGGTATTGTTGCCATCTTGCTGAACCTGATCCTGCCTGACGATCTGGGTGAGAATCATGTTGTTGATAATGCTCAGATGGGAAATGCCACAGAAAGTTAAGGCATTGTAGTTCTAATAAAAAAGGCTGCAATCTTAGCTGCAGCCTTTATACCAATTCAGATAATAAAAAAGCCGGACTACGTTCGGCTTTTCTCTATCATGACTTCGGGCTTACTTAGTACCGAAGATCTTATCACCCGCATCGCCCAGACCAGGAACGATGTAGCCTTTGTCATTTAGCTTCTCATCGATAGCAGCGGTGTACAGCTCAACATCTGGATGTGCTTTTTCCAGTGCATCAATACCTTCAGGCGCAGCAACAAGTACTAAGACTTTAATCTGCTTACAGCCTTTCTCTTTTAGCAGATCCAGCGTTGCAATCATTGAACCGCCAGTCGCCAACATTGGGTCAACAACCAAAGCAATACGCTCATCAATGTTTGATGCTAGCTTGTTGAAGTAAGGAACAGGCTCTAATGTTTCTTCATCACGGTAAATACCGACCACGCTGATACGTGCGCTTGGTACATGTTCAAGTACACCGTCCATCATACCAAGGCCAGCACGAAGAATAGGTACAACCGTTACCTTTTTACCTTTGATCTGGTCAATTTCAACTGGACCATTCCACCCTTCAATGATAACTTTTTCTGTTTCGAAGTCTGAAGTCGCTTCATACGTCAGTAAGCTGCCTACTTCCGTTGCTAACTCACGAAAACGCTTAGTGCTGATGTCGCCTTCGCGCATAAGACCAATCTTATGTTTAACCAGTGGGTGTTTAACCTCAACGACTTTCATTTCTGACTCCTAAGCAAACAAAATTTAAAAAAATCGAACCATTATACACTAGACCATTAACCTTCTGATAGGGGAAAGGGTATCGTTTGCTCAGGAAACACCCAGCAAGATTTATTGACGCAAACGTTTCCCTTTCCGCCCTGACTGCTGTTATCATACTCCCGCTTTTTTACTTTAATACGTTGAGGGACCTCCTGTGAGCGGCAATAACTCTTCTCTTAGTTACAAAGATGCTGGTGTAGATATCGATGCAGGTAATGCATTAGTAGATCGTATTAAAGGGGTGGTAAAACGCACCCACCGCCCAGAGGTAATGGGCGGCATTGGTGGTTTCGGGGCACTATGCTCGTTACCAACCAAGTATAAAGAGCCGATATTGGTATCAGGCACCGACGGCGTGGGCACTAAACTTCGTTTAGCGATGGATCTGAACAAGCATGACACGATCGGTATCGATCTCGTTGCGATGTGTGTCAACGACCTGATTGTTCAAGGTGGCGAACCGCTATTCTTCCTTGATTATTATGCAACAGGCAAGCTGGAAGTTGATACCGCAGCAAGTGTTGTTGCTGGTATCGGCGAAGGTTGTATCCTGGCGGGCTGCGCGTTAATCGGCGGTGAAACGGCTGAAATGCCGGGCATGTACCACGGCGAAGATTACGATGTTGCTGGTTTCTGTGTCGGTGTGGTTGAAAAAGCTGACATCATCGACGGCTCTAAAGTGAAAGCTGGCGATGCACTAATCGCTGTTGGCTCAAGCGGCCCGCACTCAAACGGCTATTCACTCGTCCGCAAAATCATAGAAGTGTCACAAGCTGATCTTAACCAGGATCTGGAAGGTAAATCACTCGCGGATCACCTGCTAACCCCAACCAAGATTTATGTGAAATCAACGCTGAAAATGATGGAATCCTGCGATGTTCACGCGATTTCTCATATCACTGGCGGTGGTTTCTGGGAGAATATTCCACGAGTCCTTCCAAAAGGAACTAAAGCGGTTGTTAATGGCAACAGCTGGCAGTGGCCTGCAATCTTCAACTGGCTACAAACAGCCGGCAATGTTGAAACCTACGAAATGTACCGTACTTTCAACTGTGGTGTTGGCCTAGTAATTGCCTTACCACAAGCCCAAGCAGAGCAAGCAATTGAAATTCTGAAGACAGAAGGCGAAAACGCCTGGCTGCTCGGTGAAATTGCTAACGCTGACGCAGGCGAAGAGCAGGTGGAGATCAAGTAAGTCGATGAAAAACATCGTTGTCCTAATTTCTGGTAATGGTTCAAATCTTCAAGCTATCATTGATGCTTGTCAGAATGGGACCATTGAAGACGCAAAAGTCACGGCCGTGCTATCAAACCAAGCTGATGCTTATGGCCTTGAACGCGCTCGCCAGGCAGGAATTGAAGCGGTGTCTCTTGCCGCAAGTGATTACGCTGATCGCGAAGCTTACGATAAGGCATTGGCAGAGCAAATCGATAGCTTCGAGCCAGAACTAGTCATATTGGCCGGGTTCATGCGTATCCTTAGTGATGAGTTTGTCCGTCACTATCAGGGCAAAATGCTTAACATCCATCCTTCTTTGTTGCCGAAATACACCGGTCTTCATACCCACCAGCGCGCTTTAGATGCTGGTGATAAGGAGCATGGTACCAGTGTCCACTTTGTCACCGAAGAATTAGATGGTGGCCCGGTGATCCTGCAAGCAAAAGTGCCTATTTTTGCTGAGGATACGGTTGAAGAAGTAACAGCCAGAGTACAGCAGCAAGAGCATCGCATTTATCCTTTAGTTGCGAACTGGTTCTTGCAAGATCGTTTAATGATGGAGAATGAAGCCGCGGTATTAGACCGCGAACCACTGCCTCCCCATGGCTACGCAGCCGACGAATAAAAAACGCGGCCAGCTGGCCGCGTTTTTATTTATTCGTCAAATTGTTCACACCCGGCATTAGCGCATCAGCTATTAGATCACAACGCCTTGAGCAGCAACATCCGCCTACAGGGTCCGGTTATGAACGAGTTCACCAAAGTGGAACACGCTAAACTCCCCCTGCTGCATTTTATGCCAACGCTCATCATTGGTGAGAGGCTGAGTCGCAATCACGGTTACCACATCATTGGGTGTTGTTTCCTTATGGAAATCAATCGTGACATCTTCATCGATCAACGATGCCTGCCCAAATGGGGCGCGGCGCGTGATCCAATGCAAGTTGTTGGTACAGTAAGTCACAACACAGCTGCCGTTGCTGAGCAGCATGTTATACACACCAAGCTGGCGCAAGCGATCGCAACACTGTGCGATATAGTCATACACTGGCGCGAAGTCATTGGGTAAATCTGGAAATTTAGCTTCTAACTGGTTTAGCAACCAGCAAAAAGCAATTTCACTATCTGTATCCCCGACGGGTTTAAAGCGTCCGGTATCAAGCACTTCATAGCCTGTTAGCTGACCATTATGGGCAAAAGTCCAGTAATGTCCCCATAGCTCCCGGGTAAAAGGATGGGTGTTTTCTAAACTCACCCCTCCCCGATTAGCCTGCCGGATATGGCTGACCACTGCGCAGCTTTTGATCGGGTATTCCTGAACTAACTCGGCAATACGAGATTGATAGCTCGGATTAGGGTCTTTAAATGTTCTAAACCCTTTGCCTTCATAGAAGACGATTCCCCAACCATCACGATGAGGCCCCGTTTTTCCGCCGCGCTGCATCAGGCCAGTAAAACTAAAACAGATATCTGTTGGCACATTTGCGCTCATGCCAAGCAATTCACACATATTCCTGATGCCTCTCTTTTTAAATAGCAGCTTTCTTTAACAGCTATACCGCCATCTCTTTTTCCACCAGCATAATCAAAATATGAATAATTTTAATATGCACTTCCTGGATGCGATCGGCAAAGCCAAAGTGCGGAACACGAATTTCCACATCGGCCAAACCCGCCATCTTGCCGCCGTCTTTCCCCGTCAGCGCAATCACCTTCATGCCTTTTGCATGGGCGGCTTCAATCGCTTTAAGAATGTTGCCTGAATTACCTGAGGTAGACAGACCAAACAGCACATCCCCCTGCGCGCCGACTGCTTCAAGATAACGAGAGAACACGTACTCATAGCCAAAGTCATTACTGACACATGACAAATGACTGGGATCCGAAATCGCAATACCCGGGTAACCTGGACGATCCTCTCGGTAACGGCCTGTCAGTTCTTCAGCAAAATGCATCGCATCACAATGAGAACCACCGTTTCCGCACGATAAGACTTTACCACCCTGTTTAAATGAATCAGCCAGCAGCTTTGCTGCCGCTTCAATATCCGCAATATTTTTTTCGTCGTTCAAAAAGCGGTTTAACACTTCGGCAGCTTCACCTAACTCTGCACGAATCATATCTTGATACATAGGCTTATCTCTGATTATTCATTAAATAGATTTTTCAGGGCACATTTCACACACCTGAATTGCTATACGCCTGTATCTGCAGTGTACAAAGAAACGGTCGAGGGTGTCGACTCCTGAGAGGACACATTGTGATGGTTTATTGCCAAATGCTCGCGTAATGACGGAGCAGAAGCATAAAGGGTGATATTATCTGCAGCCAATACGCCCGCATTGGCCAGCTTAGTCTTAACATGCGGGACAACTCCCAATAAGTACACCGGATAATGACGAAGACGATCTAATGCATTTTCAAATGCATGAATCGCCGTAATATCAATGGTAGAAACATCCGTGAAATCCAATACAACGGCACGCGTATCAATCGATGAACGATCAATCACTGAAAATGCTTTTTCACTCGCAGCAAAAAAGAGAGGACCGTTAATATCGTAAACAACCACATCAGAACCAAGATCCAGATGTTCATGCTGTTCACCTACCACAGTAACCGTGGTCAAGCTGGCAATACGCTGGATAAACAACACCCCGGCTAACAACAACCCCACCACCACAGCAATTACCATGTCGAACACTACAGTCAACGTGAAACAGGTTAACAGTACTGCGACATCACGACGAGGCGCCACTTTCAGAGTATGCACAAAGTGCGGGGCTTCTGACATATTCCAAGCCACCATGATCAACAGGCCAGCTAACGCACTCATTGGCACATAAGATAACATTGGCGCCAGAGCAATCATTGCTGCCAGCACGAAAAGGGCGTGAATGATAGCTGAAACCGGAGAGAAGGCGCCTGAACGGATATTGGTTGCGGTACGGGCAATAGCAGCCGTTGCCGGAATACCGCCGAAAAATGGCACAACAATATTTGCCAACCCCTGGCCTACGAGTTCTGCATTGGGGTTGTGCTTCTTGCCCGTCATACCATCGGCAACAACGGCACAGAGCAACGACTCAATGCAGCCTAACATCGCAATAATAAAAGCAGCAGGCAGCAACTCGACGACCAGCGACCAATTCACACTATCGTTGTGCCATAACACACTAAATTGGGGCAATACCTGAGGGATCCCCTGACCAATCAAATCTCCGATCTGATAATGGAATTTTTCACCCAGTAATCCAACGTGAGAGGACCCGAAATGGTTCATCAGCAAAGCCAACAATGTACCGCTCACCAAAGCAACAACATGTGGTGGAATACGGGTCTTTAATTTACTCCATGCTATAAATACGGTGATGGTGATCAGGCCAACAGTCGTATCGGCAAAATCCACGCTTGGTAACGCGCTGGCATAAGCCATCACTTTTTCCGGGAAGTGAATGGGATTTCCTACCACCGATAACCCAAGCAGATCTTTTAATTGCAGAAACGCAATAACCAGACCAATACCGGCAGTAAAGCCCGTTGTCACCGGATAAGGAACATATGCCACCAGCTGACCAAGACGTAAAATCCCCATCAGAACCAGGATCACACCCGACATTAATGTCGCCAGCATTAAACCACTCAGACCATATTGCTGGGTGATGGGTAGCAAGATCACCACAAATGCCGCCGTCGGACCTGTGATGTTAAATCGAGAGCCGCCGAATAATGCCGCCAACAAACCCGCCACGATAACGGTATACAGGCCATGTTGTGGCGGCACACCAACGGCAATAGCCAAAGCCATGCCAAGAGGAATAGCAACAATACCGACCGTCACACCCGCAACGATATCAGAACGAAATTTAGAGAAGGAATAACCATCCTTCCACGCTTGTGATAAAGCATGAAATAGCAACACGACAAACCCCTGCACTTACGTACACAAGAAAAAACAGGAATAGCTGTCAACCCGAAAGAGGGATCCGGCGGGCATGTGTCAGTCGGAGATCGGGAAAGGCAACAGATGACAAAATGTTGCCCACTACCGCCAGACAGAAGTCGATAGTCATGGCATTAACGTGAACAACATCACAATATGCTCCTATATTAATAGGCTGGATGATTTTAGCAAGCACAAAAAAGTAACTCACTGATTTTGATCAACCCCAGTTATATCAACGGATAGCAAACCACAAGCACGTAACAACCCCATTTCAGGGTGGAAAATTATTTTACATTCCGTTAAAAAAACCATTACACTTACAACTGGTGGTAAGACCTCTTACCTTGCATAAAGTGTACCCAGTCCAACAAAGTATATTTATTAAAAATATTCTGTAACGGGTCAACTCACAGCTATTTTGTTCAATAACAGGGAAGGCAGCGATTTTTTCGTATGACATTTATCGAGATAAATGAACGCTTTCTCTACTGCTTGAAAAATAAGCAGTGTTGAACGAAATAGCAATGAGGTGAGACGTTACGCCCCGATAAGGAGAATCACCATGGTAACACTCATGTACCTACTAGGATTCATAGGTATAACGGGCATACTCGCCTACCATAGAACAAGTCTGAAAACCTTTACTCTGGCCTTGGCTGCGGTACTTGCAATCGGCTCAGTACTTGATGTGGTTGGTCTATACAGCTGGTTGGTGTTCCTCGTCATTGCGGTACCAATCAATATTTTCTCCCTCCGCAAAAGTTTCCTCAGCCAGCCCGCTTTAAAACTGTTTAAAGGTGTTATGCCTGAAATGTCCCGGACCGAAAAAGAGGCCATTGATGCGGGGACTGTCTGGTGGGAAGCGGATCTGTTCCGTGGTAATCCTGATTGGAACAAACTGCATGACATCCCGGCGCCGCGTCTGAGTGCAGAAGAAAAAACCTTTCTGGAAGGGCCCGTTACCGAAGTCTGCCGCATGGTTAACGACTTTCAGGTCACCCATGAACTGGCCGATCTACCTCCTGAAGTCTGGCAATATCTGAAAGATCATAAATTCTTCGCAATGATCATCGATAAACAATACGGTGGGCTGGAGTTTTCAGCTTATGCACAATCCCTTGTGTTACAAAAACTGACTGGGGTTTCTGCCGTACTGTCATCGACAGTCGGTGTACCGAACTCATTAGGCCCCGGCGAACTGCTGCAGCACTATGGCACCCAAAGTCAAAAAGACCATTACCTGCCTCGCCTGGCGGAAGGGAAAGAGATCCCATGTTTTGCCCTGACCAGCCCGGAAGCGGGTTCTGACGCTGGATCGATTTCTGATTTCGGTATCGTGAAGAAAGGGATCTGGCAAGGCGAGGAAGTGCTCGGCATGGAGCTGACCTGGAATAAGCGTTACATCACCTTAGCGCCTGTAGCGACAGTATTGGGGCTGGCGTTTAAGCTCTTTGATCCTGATCATCTACTTAGCGATGAAGAAGAGCCCGGCATTACTTGTGCCTTGATCCCGACCGAAATAGAAGGCGTTGAAATCGGCCGACGCCACTTCCCTCTCAATGTACCTTTCCAGAATGGTCCAACTCAGGGTAACAAAGTCTTTGTACCAATAGATTTCATCATTGGTGGCCCAGAAATGGCAGGCCAGGGGTGGCGCATGCTGGTTGAGTGCCTGTCTGTCGGCCGCGGTATTACCTTACCGTCAAACTCTACCGGGGGTATTAAAACAGCGGCAATGGCAACTGGTGCCTATGCCCGTATTCGTCGCCAGTTCAAACTGCCAATAGGTAAAATGGAAGGGATTGAAGAACCGCTTGCACGCCTTACCGGTAATGCTTATGTCCTGGATGCTGCTAGTAACCTCACTGTCGCTGGCATCGATTTAGGCGAAAAACCATCTGTGATCTCAGCCATTGTCAAATATCACTGTACGCATCGTAGTCAACGCAGTGTTATTGATGCAATGGATATCGTCGGTGGTAAAGGGATCTGTATGGGGCCAAGTAATTTCCTGGCTCGTGGTTATCAAGGAGCCCCCATTGCCGTTACCGTTGAAGGCGCTAATATCCTGACCCGATCAATGATCATCTTTGGTCAGGGTGCCATCCGCTGCCATCCATATGTCTTGGACGAAATGAATGCAGCCTACAATGACAATCCGGAGCAGGCGTTAACTGATTTTGATAAAGCCATGTTTGGTCATATTGGTTTTGTGATAAGCAACATGGTTCGCTCGCTCTGGCTAGGCTTAACAGATGGCCGTGGCTCTGTTGCACCACGCAAGGATCCAACAGTCCGTTACTATCAGCAAATGAATCGCTACAGTGCTAACCTCGCCTTACTGGCCGATATTTCAATGGCCGTATTGGGTGGTTCACTGAAACGAAAAGAACGTCTGTCTGCTCGCTTGGGAGATGTGTTAAGTCAGCTTTATCTGTCCTCGGCGACGCTAAAACGTTTTGCTGATGACGGCTGTAAACAAGAAGATCTGCCACTTGTTCATTGGGGGCTGCAGGATTCTCTGTATCAGACAGAAGAAGCCCTGGATCAATTCCTGGCTAACTTCCCGAATCGCTTTATTGCAAGCATGCTGCGTGCCGTTATTTTCCCGCTTGGTCAGGGGCGTGCAAAACCCAGTGACAAGCTTGATCATAAAGTGGCTCGTATTATCCAGACCCCTTGTGATACACGTAGCCGAATTGGTCAAGGCCAATTCCTTGAAGCAACCGAAAATAATGCCGTCGGTATGATTGAGCTGGCTCTGAAAGATATTCTGGCTGCTGAACCCATCTATGATCGTGTCTGCCAGGCCGCAGGCAAAAAGCTACCGTTCATGCAGCTTGATAAGGTTGCGGCGACCGGTTTAGAGCTTAACGCCATCAATGAGGAAGAAGCAGACCTGCTACGTAAAGCGGAAGAAGGTCGTTTACGTACAATCAATGTCGATGACTTCGCCTCAGAAGAGCTTGCAGCCAAACCTTACCACGCTATCGAAAACAATATCGGTAATGCCGCCTAACCCTAATTGACGTAAAACGAAAGGGAAGCAAAATGCTTCCCTTTTTTTGTCTGATTATTACGAGAATGGGTATTAAGTTGGGATCACTAACAATTCTTCAGCTATCGCTTTTTTAACCTGACGCTTACGCCAGACAAAACCCACGATAATAACCAGAAAAATAACGGCCAAATTACTTCCCAGCACAATTTTCAGGGCGTTAGAACGCGCCGCCTCCTGCTCTTCTTGCTTACGCTTTTGCTCTTCAGCTTGTGCTTTTGCTTCTTGCTGAGAGCGGAAAACCTCCAGGTTCTTATCAAGCTGTAATTCTGCCATTACCGCAAAGTGATTTTTCGGTAGTTTAAAAATCAACTCCCGCCCATTAAGGGTGTCAGTTGCATATAACCAACCTGACCAGCCATAACGTCCTGGTGTTTTCCCGTGCGGAATCGGAATTCGCAAACCATTTTCATCAGCCAGGGCATGGCCCTGGCTGATCGCAACGTGTCCTTCCGGATCTTCCTGCTCAATATGAGCGGCAAAGGATCCTGGCACTAACGCCCCTTCTTCAGCCGTTACGGCTAACTCGTGAGGTTCATCGCGATCTCGCCCTTGGATGAAGCTGACCGTCAGTGGTGGCGGGTAAACTAAGACTTCTTGCTCGACGGCACGCAAGAAGATCCCGTTGCTGGATGTTATCTTTACCCTGTATTTTCCCGGTAGGGTCTCGACCGGCAGGGCGACAGTAAAAATGCCATCTCCAGGTTCTTCATCAAGCCCTAAGCCATCATCGGTAAATTCACCAATCTTAATTGGGCCGGGTAATGTTTCCTTCGGCAATAATTCTGCATTTTCAACGTATTCGTAAAAAATCACAGTGAGCTTAATGCGATCCAGAAAATCTCTTAACGTCAGCAATTTGCCATCTTGCTTCAGCCGAGCGGTAAATTTAAGGGTTTCTGACTGATATAGTCTGGAAGGAAAATCGTCGATTTCTAATTTCAAGTTCGATAACACTTTCACCTGGTTGTTCGGTGTTATCTTGCCAACGGCTTGCCAGGGACCGGGCATTGGATTTTCAATGGAAATAATGTCCATCTCTGGCTCTTCATGCCATGAGACATTATCGGGATGACGCCAGGGGTAGTATTTCGTGCCATCAGGACGCACAAGTACCACAGCGCTACTCTGCTTTTCTCTTTGCACCATAAATGAGACCTGATCCACAGTGGGATCAACTCGAAAACGGTTATCCAGCCACGACATTGCTGTACTCTCTTTTGCCCAAGAGAGTACCGGTAATAACATCACCAGTAGTAATAACCGCTGCAGCATAGATCCCCTACTGACGCCACAGGACGTCACCTTTTTTGCTAATAATATCTAAACGCGATTCATGCGCTTGTATTTCATCGGCAGAGGCATGGATGATCTTTAATGATTTCCGTCCTGAAGCAAGACGTTTGATCCCACTTTCTGCACCAGCATCACTTTCTTCACTCCCGGCATTAAGTGCTAAAGACGTTTGTCCCCCCGTCATTAACAGGTAAACATCAGCCAGGATCTCAGCATCGAGTAAGGCGCCGTGGAGTGTACGGTGCGAGTTATCGATACCATAACGAGAGCAAAGCACATCGAGGTTGTTACGTTTACCCGGGAAGATTTTCTTCGCCATGGCCAGGGTATCGGTAACTTTACAGAAATCCTCTGTCTTACCTATTGAACGATTGAGCTTTCGGAATTCATAATCCATAAATCCCACATCGAAGGGGGCATTATGGGCGACTAACTCTGCACCACGAATAAATTCCAGAAATTCATCATGAACGTCTTTATAAACGGGTTTATCTTCCAGAAATTCATCGGTAATACCATGGACACCAACCGCTTCATCTTCAATGGTGCGATCAGGTTTGATATAAACGTGGAAGGTGTTTCCGGTCAATTTACGGTTGATAATCTCAACCGCGCCAATTTCAATAATACGATGGCCTTCATAATGAGGACCGGTCATATTCATACCCGTGGTTTCGGTATCGAGTACAATAATTCGTTCGTTAGTAGCTTTCATAGTAGCGATCATGTCAGACTCAAGTTTTCCCTAAAACGAATACTACCAAATATGACGAAGCAGGTAGAGATTTTCACCGATGGTTCTTGTTTAGGTAACCCCGGCCCCGGTGGTTATGGTACGGTTTTACGTTATAAACAACATGAAAAAGAGCTTAATGCGGGCTTTTTCATGACAACAAATAACAGAATGGAATTACTGGCGGCCATTGTTGGCTTATCCAGCTTAAAAGAGGCGTGTAAAGTTGACCTGACAACTGACAGTCAGTATGTCCGTCAGGGGATCACCCAATGGATCCATAACTGGAAAAAACGGAACTGGCAAACAGCTGCTAAGCAACCGGTTAAAAATGCCGATCTCTGGCAACGCCTGGATCAAGAAACTCAGCGTCATATCGAAGTTAACTGGCATTGGGTAAAAGGTCACGCGGGCCATGCCGAAAATGAACGCTGCGACGAACTGGCACGTAGCGCGGCTGAATCTCCGACCAAAGACGATGTCGGTTATCAAGCCGAAGTCTGACCCAACCGTTAGTCAGATGACATCTGGCTAACTTTTCACTTTTTGACTGACATTAGTATGGCAATTGACCCCCATCGGGGCTAACTGACGGCGTAATTTCCAGCGGGGTTTAATCGGCCTTAACGGGAACGTACGCTTGCGGGCGACGATAAAATACATGCTCCCAATAGCTGAAAGTGGATCCGCTACCATATTTTCGGCCCAGGCAGCACAAGCCCGGTGTTTCGTTGCCGGCAAAACCGCGAAATCATCCTGATAAACCACTTCATAATTCAACACCCCTAGCCAGTCTTTTATCCGCATCGGCATAAACATCCGTCCGGACCAGGGATATTTTTTACGGTTCCATGGCAACAACCCCTTTAGGCCAAGAAGGCTTACAGGATTAAAACCACTGATCAGCATATAGCCGTCATCAACCGTCACTCGGTCTACTTCACGCAGCAAACGGTGAGGATCGGGGCAATAATCAAGCTGGTGAGCAATAAGACAAGCATCAAATGATTTTTCGATAAAAGGTAGATCAAAAGGCTCGGCAATCAAATTATGCAGAGGGTTGTACTTATCAATACATATCTGATGCTGGATGTTACAATGGCCACTCGCTAACTCACAGCTTAAACCACCCAGTTTCAACATATGATAGCCAAACAGCTTCGGACACCATTCATCGAGTTGTGCCTGAAGTAATTCAGCGGCCCATTCACCATTTGTTATTTGTGACCAGGTGTTAGGCGCTTCAATATGTTTTAATGTGCGTGCTGGCTTCATAAGTTATTGCTCAACACCTTCAAAGGCTGGAGACTAAATACATGCTAACTGTTCAAAGCATACCCGCATTTAATGATAATTACATCTGGCTGATTCACAGTCCGGATAATCATTGCGTTGTTGTCGATCCTGGCGATGCAACTCCGGTTATCAAGGCATTAGAAGAGCAACAACTTACTCTTGAGGCGATATTAATCACTCACCATCATCATGATCATATTGGTGGTATTAGCGAACTAAAACGCCGCTACCCGCAGATCAATATTGTCGGCCCGGCAGCTGAACCTGTCCCTGGTATTTCCCAATCGGTAGAAGATGGCGATCAGGTCGAGTTATTTGGCGAGCGTTTTATGGTCATCGGCGTTCCAGGCCACACGTTAGGACATATTGCTTACGTTGGCGACGGTAAACTATTCTGTGGCGATACTCTCTTTTCAGCGGGTTGCGGGCGCCTTTTTGAAGGTACTCCGGCTCAGATGTTCAGCTCACTGCAGAAAATTGCCGCCCTGCCGGATGAAACCGAAGTTTACTGTGCCCATGAGTATACGACCAGTAACTTATCTTTCGCGTTAGTTGCAGAACAGGACAACCCTCACCTGCAGCGTTACAGAGAACAGGTCAGTCGCGCGCGGGCACAAGGTATTAGCACCATTCCATCAACACTGGGACAAGAAAAATTGGTCAATCCGTTTTTGCGTTGCGATCAGCCAAGTATCAAAAAATCTGTTGCAGATAAAGCATTTGACGATAGTGATCTGGAGACATTTGCCGCACTGAGAAGATGGAAGGACGAATTTTGACTCAGGTCACTTGTAACCAAGGTGGTTGGACAAGTATTATCATCAACCATTTTGGCTATAGGCAGGTGTCATGAAGTCACGAATTATATTAGCGAGTGCGCTATTACTGGCTGGTTGCCAAATAACGAATACCATAGAAGAGCAAGCAAGTACCAATGAAAATGTAAAGTCAACTCAGACACAGGTAACAGACAAACCTGCTCAGATAGTTGCTGCTAAGCCCATTGTAAAAGAAGAAAAAATACCGACGCCTCATGAACAAGATGATGTTTGGCAACGGATCAGTATGCAAATCACGACTGATATCCCAAACAACAAGCGGGTTCAGTATTATCGCAACTGGTACTTGAAGTATCCCACGCATCTGAAAACCGTCTCTAAGCGTGCCGAACCCTTTCTTTATTACATCACTGAAGAAGTCGAAAAGCGAGGACTGCCTCTAGAGCTCGCTTTACTGCCTATTGTTGAAAGCTCTTTTGATCAATTTGCCTACTCGCATGGCCGAGCTGCTGGTTTATGGCAAATTACGCCGCCAACAGGCCGCAGCTTTGGTCTGGAGCAAAACTGGTGGTATGACGGCCGTCGCGATGTCGTTGAATCAACTCGCGCCGCACTGGATTTATTGGAATACCTTAATCGTAAATTTGACGGAAACTGGCAGCATGCATTAGCCGCGTATAACACCGGTGAAGGGCGGGTATTCAGAGCCATCCGAAATAATAAAGCCGCAGGTAAACCAACCGATTTCTGGTCACTGGACTTACCGAAAGAAACCAGCGGTTATGTACCCAAACTGTATGCCGTAGCTGATGTCATCAGAAATCAAAAAGCATACGGTATAGAGATCCCGGCCATTGCCAATAAACCTGCAGTAAAGCTCGTTGAACCTGGCATCCAGATGGACTTGGCTATGGCTGCACAATATGCCAGTCTGAAACTGTCTGAACTGCAAAGCCTGAATCCGGCCTATAACCAGTGGGCTACCGCACCGGATGGTCCGAGCCATTTACTCCTGCCGACGAACAAAGTGGATGCCTTCAGTACTCAGCTGGCTAAAAATGGCCATCAGGGAATGAATGTGGTCCGTTATCAGGTGAAGCCCGGTGATAGTTTAAGCGTGTTGGCAACCAAACATAAAACGACAGTGAAGCAAATCCAGCGTGCCAACAAAATAACCGGAACCAGTATTCGGACTGGTAAGCATATCCTGATCCCTGTCGCGATGAAAGATGGTGACGGATTCCCATCGGCAGACCAAGCGCAGCAAGTACGCAGCCAGAAAAGCCATGGCAGCGGCTACCGAACCGTTTATCAGGTTAAGTCAGGTGACAGCCTATGGACCATTGCTCGCAGTCAGAAAGTGACTATCGATCAGCTAACAAAGTGGAATGGCCTCTCTAAAAATCAATCTCTTCGTATCGGTCAGAAACTGAACATTTGGAAAACCAGCAGCAATGGCGGCGTAATTCGCACGGTATATTATGAAATTCGCCAGGGTGATAACCTCAGTAAAATTGCTCAACGTTATAAAGTAAAAGTTTCTGATGTAGTAAAATGGAATAAAATCAGTTCCAGCAAGTATTTAAAGCCTGGACAAAAGCTGAAATTGTACATTGATGTAACCAAGGTAAGTGTATGACACCGTCAAAAAACCCATTAATCGCTTTATGGGATCTGTTCCGATCACCCATTGACTGCTTTGCTGCAGTACACGAACGCCCTAAGTGGGCGATTCTTCCTTATTTAGTCATTCTCTTAGGCTCTTTTATCCTTTGGGGAACATACTTTGATCATGTCAATATGGCATGGCTACAGCAGGAGCTGACTGTTCAATTATCAAATGTTGAGCAAGACGTTCAGGAAGCTTGGCTGACTAAAGAGGTTTTACTCGCTGGTGAGGTCTTCAGTGACATTTTAGGCCGAACAGCTTGTATTTTTGTGCTGGCCCTTTGGTTAAATCTAGCGACCAAAGCAAACAGCTATCAACACAGCTTCGGTAAATGGCTTGCAGCATCATGCTTTATTATGCTGCCCGCAATCATCGGTGATGTTGCCAGTTATACTAATATCATGTTTAACCCAAGTGACATTTTGCCTAATGCCGCCGACCTGAATAGTTTGAACGGATTATTAAAACTGCCACTCAACCATCCATGGTCACCGTTTGCCACCACAATACCTCTATTGGCACCTTGGTACATCGCGCTGACCTATGCGGCAGTAGGTGCCTGGACAGACTTTGACCGTGCTAAGGCGATTATCATTGCCATCCTACCCTGGATACTCACTTTGATTATCTGGCCGATAATGATTATTACAGCCTGAATGTCGCAATAATTGGATTATGATCAGAGGCTTCCGTTTTTGGGGCCTCTGCTTTGATTAACCTCAACCCTCTGTAATAAAGATGGTCAAGTGGCTTGCCCAGTACCGTACTCCGCTGATCTTTTCTCAACACCACGGCGTTCAGCCGCAAGCCTTCAGCAAAATTTCTAACAATATCGATCCGGCCTTGTCTCCAGCTATTAAAATCTCCCGCCAAAATCACTGGCCCTTGATGTTTAGCAAGTACTGCTCCAAGGCGGTCCATTTGTGCCTTATATTCATCCAGTCCAAACGTAAAATTCACACCATGCAGGTTAACGACAGCCAGAGTCTGGCCATTAGACAGAGAAAAACGAGCCAGCAGGGCTGATTTAGGTAACCTCAGCCAGGGCTCCATAGCAAGATAAGCACACGTTTCAATGGCTTCGACAGACGACAGATTCATAACGCCGGCAGACGTATTTAAGAATTTAAAAGCATTTGCCATCGTCACTTGCCATTGCGATGCATCTAAATAGTCCTTTAATGACGAATTTAAACTCGCTTCTTGCAATAAGACCAGTTCACTATCTGCCGTAAACAATTCCATCGCCTGATGCCAATTCTCTCGTTGCTGTTTGTAGATATTCCAGACAGAAACAGTCAATATACCATCTTGGTCTAAAGGTTGGTCGGAGGCACCATCAATACAATGATAGGAATAATTGGGTTTCGCGATATCTGCCGTTACTTCCGGCGCCTTGGCAACATCAAATGACCAGGAAATAAACCCTAATCCAATGCTTGTTACAAGGGTGCAAGCACCAACAAAAAACTTAAGCCCACGCTTCATCTCGATTATTTCCGACTGTTATAGGTATAAACACACTGATATCAGAAATCATACCACTGTCGTGATAGAAGAGCTGGATAAGTTGGGAAAGGAATAAACGGAAAAAGCCCCAGCATTTCTGCTGAGGCTTTCGAAGATGGCAGGGGTGGAGAGATTCGAACTCCCAACACGCGCTGTCTTGGTATTAGGGGAATCCGCTGCTATGCCAATTGGAGCTATACAACGAAAAAGGCCCCAGCATTTCTGCTGAGGCTTTCGAAGATGGCAGGGGTGGAGAGATTCGAACTCCCAACACGCGGATTTGGAATCCGCTGCTCTGCCAATTGGAGCTACACCCCTATCGTATCAGTTTAAAGAGCGATACAACTCTAAATAAGTGGCGGAGTGGACGGGACTCGAACCCGCGACCCCCGGCGTGACAGGCCGGTATTCTAACCAACTGAACTACCACTCCGCAGTGTCTATTCAGCATAAAGCAATTTGGCGCCTGGCGATGACCTACTCTCACATGGGGAGACCCCACACTACCATCGGCGCTACTGCGTTTCACTTCTGAGTTCGGCATGGGATCAGGTGGGGCCACAGCGCTATGGTCGCCAGACAA
>NZ_PYMC01000010.1 GCF_003026475.1 Photobacterium lipolyticum | reverse complement strand
GAGTAGGTCATCGCCAGGCGCCAAATAGCTTTATGCTGAATAGACACTGCGGAGTGGTAGTTCAGTTGGTTAGAATACCGGCCTGTCACGCCGGGGGTCGCGGGTTCGAGTCCCGTCCACTCCGCCACTAATAAGAAGGCCCAGTCGAAAGACTGGGCTTTTTTACGTTTAAGGTTTCTTACACGCGTTTTCAATATGCCAGAATGTTAAGCTGTTTATGCGAGTTGGCATTACTTTTCCCGCCATCCCCCCTGATTGCTTGGCTAGACTTATAATGTCAATTAGATTAGATGATTACCTATTCAGCGCCGCTTTTTATAGGCGGTTTTCAAAGCAATTTATACAGTGTTAGATGTTTTTGACGTAGAGAAACTGGGCCTTAAAACAGTAGTCTGCCTAAAATGCTTTTAATTTATGCTTAATTATCAATCTCTATATGCGGTTTTTATATGAAGTAAGAATGGAGGCGCTATGTGGAAGTTATTATATCTTGTGAGCGTATTTTTGCTGACGGCATGTTCCATTGAACGAGATTATTTTCCGGTTGAAATTCACTATGACTGTCAGGCTGGGCAGTTTTTCTCGTTAAGCTACCCAAATGTTGACTCTGTAGTGGTTCACTATCTCAATGATGTCAGAACGCTGGGGCGTGAGCGTTCGGCTTCCGGTGCTCAATATCGTGATATTGAGGGCAAGACTTACCTGTTCACTAAAGGGGATGAAGCCATGTTGGAATGGGACGAATCTAAACTAGATGGTTGCAAGGCAAGAGAATAACCCCGCTCTCATAGAATAAAAAAAGGGTAGCCAGGGGCTACCCTTGTCGCTAAAACCTGAAACCGATGGTTTGCGAAATGTAACAGCTATAGTGCTTGTTACTGTAGGACTCAACAATGAATATCGTTGTCGCTGTCTGTAAGCCGCGAGCGGAAGTGGTTACACTTTCAGAAACACCTTCATTTGCTGCAGAACGGCTTCTGCTTGCTGCTGATCTTTCATTTCGACAAACAGACGCAGCAGTGGCTCTGTACCGGAGAAGCGAGCCAGCGCCCAACCGCCATTTTTAAAGTACACCTTAGCACCATCGGCATAGCTGACTTTTTCGACATCATACTCAAACTCGGGCAGGGCCTTTTCTACGTAGATTTTGTTATATAGGCGTTCACGATCAGAGGCTTTAAAGGTACAGTCCCCTTCAGCGGTGTAGGCATAGCCGTATTTTGCGTAGATTTCATCGAGCATTTCAGACAATTTTTTGCCGGTAACACTGATCATTTCAACCAATAGGCTCGAAGCAAATACACCATCTTTTCCCTTGATATGACCACGAATAGTTAAGCCGCCAGAGCTTTCGCCACCGATGAGTGAATCGTCAGCTTCCATCTGTGAGCTAATATGTTTAAAGCCGACAGGGACTTCAAAGCACTTCTCTTCATAGGCTGCTGCGACTTTATCGAGCAGATGGGTTGTCGCGATATTACGTACCACAGAGCCTTTCCAGCCTTTGTATTCAAGCATGTAATAATAGAGAAGCAACAACACTTCGTTCGGGTGAATGAAGTGTCCTTTTTCATCAATAATACCTAAACGGTCAGCATCGCCATCAGTACCAATACCAATGTCATACCCTTCATGGGCCACTAAATGCTTTAAGCGATACAGTGTCGCGGCATTCGGTGATGGCATTAGGCCACCAAATGAAGGGTTCTGACCATCATTGATCACATCAACATCACAACGGCCAGAAATCAGAACGGTTTGCAGTGCATTCTTAGCAACACCAAACATCGGATCGATCAGTACCCTTAGGTTGGCTTTTTTGATTGCTTCTATATCAATAAAATTAATGATTGAGTCGACGAACTCATTCATCGGATTAATCTTAGTGATCATTTTGGATTTTAGGGCGTCTTCAAAGTCGATACTTTTTACATCACTTGCGGTCAACCCCGTAATTTGCTGTTCAATTTTTTGAGTGATGATTTCATCGGCGTCACGGCCACCTTCAATGAATATCTTGATGCCATTGTAATCGGCAGGGTTGTGAGAAGCCGTGATGCAAGCGGAGTACGTTGCGCCAACTTCCTTGCATTGAAACATCACTATCGGGGTCGGGACATATTTGTCGATAAAACTAACGTTGATTTCATTCGCCGCGAGTACTTCGGCAAACCAGGCCGCCGCTTTATCAGATAAGAAGCGACGATCATAGCCGATAACAAAGCCGTTACCGGTGACCTGTTCTTTGAGCATAATGTTAGCAAGAGCCTGTGCGACTAATCTGACATTTTCTTTGGTAAATTCTTCGCCGATCAGGGCGCGCCAGCCACCGGTTCCAAATTGGATCATGTGGAACTCCTATTTCTCTCAATCGAAAAATTTAAAAGTGGGGATGAAAGCCATCCCCAAACGTTGTCTCACTTCGAGGGTTAGCCCATTACTACAGTAACAGTGTTGACCGTACCTTCAGCTTGCGGGGTTATCGCCCCATCAATTGATTCGCCATTTAGCATGATAGAAACAACGCCTTTACTAACATGAGCCGGGTTTTCGACTTTGATGTTATATGTTGCTCCGCGCCACTGACGTGTAACTTCAAAGCCTGGCCATGCTGTCGGAATACATGGATCGACAATTAAGCCATCAAAGCTTAAACGGACACCTAGAATAAAGTTCGTTGCAGCAATGTAAGCCCAACCTGATGAACCGGTTAACCATGGGTGGTTAGCACGGCCATGATCCTGGTGATCACGTCCCATGATGAACTGAACATAGGAATAAGGTTCAGTCACACGTTTTTCAATCATGTCATTCTGGTTGTATGGATTTAGTGCATCGTAGAATTTCATCGCCTGATCGCCACGACCTAGCTTAGTTTCCGCGACCCATGCCCATGGGTTTGGATGAGAGAAAATAGCGCCATTTTCTTTCACGCCTTGATAAACACGGGTAACGAAACCGATGTCATCGTTTGGAGTAGCGAAAGAAGGGGCGTTGAGGTGAAGGCCGTAATCAGAGTAAAGGTACTCATCAACCGAATTCATCGCCTTTTCGCCGCGCTCTTTAGATACGGCCCCGGAAACAACCGCCCAGGTGTTAGATTCTAAGTGAACCTTGCCTTCAACCTGTTCGTTAGTACCGACTTTTTCACCATTCTTCGTAATACCACGGATATACCAGCCGCCCTCTTCATCCCAAAGGTGCGTTTCACAGGCGTTTTGTACACCGCCGGCCATGTCTTCATAGCGGGCAGCGTCTTCGTCATTTCCTAGGAACTTAGCGAGATCAACAAACTCTTGAATTGCCCAGTAATGAAGGAATGCAACCATTGATGATTCGCCACCACCGAGGTTTAAGCAATCGTTCCAGTCTGCGCGCAAGCCTTTCGCGATACCTGTGCGTCCAACATGTTCGGCCGTGAAATTTAGCGCGGCTTTCATGTGTTCATAAACCGTGGCTTCACCGCCATCGGCGAATGGGATCACTTCGTCAAAGAAACTGGTTTCGCCGGTTTCCATAACATAACGACAGATCGTTGGGACAAGCCATAAGTGGTCATCAGAGCAGGTATCTTCGATACCGTGGATCTTATCTTCATCACTTGGTGTTGGGACAACGGTCGGTGATTTAGATGGTTCAACATTGGCTTTTTCCGGATCAAACCAATCGGGATCGAAGAGGTGCAGGCCATAGCCGGCTTTAACTTGACCGCGAAGCAGATCGACCAGGCGCTTTCGGGTCATTTCTGGGTTTGAATGCGGCACCGCCATTGCGTCTTGTGCGGTATCGCGATAGCCAAGTCCGGTACGGCCGCCGACTTCGATAAAGGATGCAAAACGAGACCAGACAACACATGTTTCTGCCTGGTACAGGGTCCAGGTATTTAGCATGGTGTCCAGACCTTCGTTTGGTGATTTCACCTGGAATTTAGCGCAACGCTCATCCCAGTGAGTTTTGATCTCTGCGAAAGCTGCATCAACGTTAGCAAAGTCTTGATATTTAGCACGTAGTTTTGCGCCGTTACCTTTACCTAAACCAAGGATATAAACAAAACGAACTTCTTCGCCGGGCTGAATAACAAATTGCTTGTGCAATGAACCACAATGGTTGTAACAGGTTTTCACGGTATTCGTGCATTTGCCTTGTTCAACTGCTATAGGGTTAGACTCATCTCGATAGAGGCCTAGGAAGGAATCACGCTGACCGTCATAGCTATCTGGGTCAAATGTCGATGCAAGGTAGTAGAAGCCTTCAAATTCATTGGTGTTGTAATAAAGATCGTATTCAATGACCCCTTCTTCATACGATGTACCCGCGGAGTACAGGCTCATCTGATGGTTTTGGTTATCAGATTGAATATGGCTGAAGGAGAACTCAACAAATGAGAATGCACTGATTGTACGTGGTTTGTCACTATCATTCTTGATGACAACATCCCAGACTTCGGCATCTTCGCCTTTAGGTACGAATAACGTTTTTGATGCTGTAATGCCGTTGTATTCACATTTGAATTTCGAATAAGAAAGGCCGTGGCGGACTTCATAACTGGCTTCATCAAGGCTTTTTGCTACGGGCTGCCAGGAAATTGACCAGTAATCGCCCGTTTCGTCATCACGAAGGTACACGTAGTGGCCCGGGCGATCAAAGGATGCATTCGGGCGAAATTTTGTTACGCGATTGTATTCAGGTGAATTGTAAAAAGAGTAACCACCGGCATTATGTGAAATGACCGTACAGAATTTCTCAGTACCCAGGTAGTTGGTCCAAGGAGCCGGGACATCAGGACGAGTGATTACGTATTCTCTGTTATCGTTGTCAAAATAACCGTATTTCATTGCTTCCAATCCTTTTTAAAATATTCACTATTTGTAGTTGCTATTCGCAGTGGCGGTAATTGATGCCCGCTTTGTCTAAGTATTTGAGTTGACCGTTTAGACGCGCTTTAAAGTCGTCCCAGTTGCGCTGTTGAGGGTTGCTCCAGCAGATTTCTGAGATGGCTAATAAGCGTGGATAAATCATGTATTCAAAGCGACTTTGGTTATTGACGAGTTCACACCACAGTGCCGTTTGAATACCTATAATTTGTTGGTGAGCCGGATCTTCAGGGGCGAGTTCGGCTAATGGACGATACTGATACACATCATCAAGAGGCAATTTTCCTGCCCAGTCGACACCCTTCTCGTCGGCAGAATAACCTTGTGCTAAGTCGAGATAGGTAAATTGTGCAGGCTGCATGACGACGTCATATCCCTGTTGTGCACAGATGAGCCCTGCATTTTCACTGCGCCATGAGAAAATGGTCGTTTTCTTGCTGACTTTGTCACCATCCGTGGCTTCTTCCCAGCCCATCATCTGCTTGCCTTTGGCTTGCAGCACTTCTTCAGCAAAGCGTAATAGGTGTCCTTGCAGCTCCTTGGGATCTTGATAGCCGTGTTGATCCATTAAATTCTGGCAAGCTTCGCTATCGGTCCAGACACCGGCAGGTACTTCATCGCCACCAATGTGAACAAAGGGGGCGGGAAATAATTCACAGATTTCAGTGAGTACATTGGAGATAAAGGTGTAAGTGCCTTTCAGTGCCGGGGATAACACATTATCCGGATAGTTCTGAATACTGCGATATTGAGATTTATCTTCAGGATCAACCAGTAGTTCCGGCAACGATTTGATCGCAGCACGGCAATGCCCGGGAATGTCGATCTCAGGAATAATCGTTATGCCCCGATCACTGGCGTATGCAATAAGCTCTTTTGCATCTTGTTTGCTGTAGTAGCCACCATAGCGCTGATTGATGGTGGTAAATTGGGGGAGTAACACTTCATTCGGACCACGCCATGCGCCGATGCGAGTCAGTTCCGGATAAGCATCAATTTCAATTCGCCACCCTTCGTCATCCGTAAGGTGCCAATGGAAGGTGTTGAATTTATAACGGGCTAATTGAGCGATGAGGTGTTTAAGGCGTTTTATCGAGTGAAAATGGCGTGCGCAATCTAACATCATGCCGCGATATGGGTAATGTGGCTGATCTTGGATATCAACCATTGGAATGCTGTAAGCGGCAGCGGCATAGTGCTCAGGATTCGCTGGCAATAGCTGCAGCAGGCTCGATGTTGCATGGGTAAAGCCTGATTTTGAGCTTGCCTGCAGACAAATGTTATCTTGCTCGATAAGTAAGCGGTATGCGCCTTCTGCCATTTCAGGGTGAGCCTGGTAATGGATATTACCATCCCGATGTATCGGGAAATCATCATGGAGTAATTCAGTCAACTCTTCTTGCAGCCACCGGGCTGCACCTGAAGCTAGCGCATTGGGGGAGGCTATCGCAGTAGATTGAGTTAACTTAAACCGACCACTGAGTGGCGTTACCGATGCTGGCATCGGTATGATATTCAATGCCTTTGCTGGTGGAAGCTTGGTCGTAAATCGATCTATTGCGGGCTGGCCTAAGTCAATACAGGTGACTTCAACCGGTAGTGGTTTAATAAAGCCCACGCTGGTGTTTGCGACCAGGAAAGCCTCTTGGATCCCGTCATCATGCAAGGTGAAGGGAGCCGTACCCATGGTAAATTCGGTATAGAAATGAGAATTTGAGGCGAGCAGAGGGAGCTCTTCTGACGTTATAACGCAGTAGCTCCCTAGCTGTTTAACCTGGCCATTTAAAACCGACGTCGGCTCAATCCAGCGATTAATAACAAAGTGCAGTGACCACTTTTCTACAGGCTGATCACTGAGGTTGTGAAGCGTTAGTGCAAAGCGAGATTCATGTTCTGCTTTGCTTATCACGGTGAAATCGACGCGGTAGCTCATTGTGTCTCCTTAAAGCGGATAAAGGTTGTGACAACCTTTTGCCATTGCGATAGCACCATCCATTGCATCACCTTGAGGCTGTGCAAGACGATTTTGTAACGGCGGTGCGAGCCAGGCTTGAATTCGTTCCCCAATACTGCCCATTAAGCACACCTGCTCGGCACCGCGCTTTATCAGTGCCACCAGCAACATTTCCACATCGTCGGCGGTTTGTTTCAGTAATTCGATAGCCAAGCTATCGCCTTCGGCCGCATGAGCGAAAATAGCCGGTGAGAATTGACCGTAGTCACAAGGGCGGGCAGTCTTTGACCAACTGACAATGGCGTCAACATCGTGCTCGAAGTGAGCCATAACATGATGAGCGAGCGGTGTATGCGGTACTATTTTATCAACACTTAACAGCACCTGCTGGATCAGGCGAAGCCCCATCACTGCACCGCCGCCATGATCGGAGATTGGAAACTCACGTCCACCGACCACCAGCTGTTGGTTATCTTTAATTAAGATGCCGCAAGAGCCTGTGCCAGCGATAAGAATGGCGCCGTCTTCACCGCGCCATGCCCCGAGGCAAGCGCCATACGCATCGGTATTTAACGTCATCGAGGCATAAGGATGGGAGAGCGACATGAAGGAATACCAGGCATCCTTCTGCTCGGCACCGGCTAAAGCGAGGCCGACTGACATCGAACTGAAATCATCAGGGGTTAATCCTGCCAGATCAGCGGCAGTGGCAATGGCATCTAGAATAGATGCCATTGCCACTTCGCCACCTAATAATATATTGGCACTGCCTGTTTTGGCCTCACCAAGAAGTTGACCGTTAAGATCGCAGATCCGAGCACGGCAGGATGTCCCCCCACCGTCGACACCAACATAATATTTAATTTGACTAGCCATGATAACGCTCCTTAAATTGCAAAGTTATTGCCAATAAATACCAACCGCCATGAGGGATCCATTGCTCGCCCCAGCGCCAGTTCTGTAACATGTCGTCTTTCTGTTTTTCCGGTTTAAATGCAATGTCTTGCTCGTTCTCAAAACCGGAAGTAATACCGTTGCACACCCCGCCTTTCGCATTGCTAAAGCCGAGTTCGGGCAGGTAATCCGGATTATTGCGGCCATGGCCATCGACCATGCACATATCAAACGGATTTAATCCTACAATCCAATCGGTAAGGCGCTGACCATAGGTCATGAGCTTCGTTTTGACTTCGGTATCATCAACGATGTTTTGTGCCATATAAGCCATTGCCGCAAGCGAGGCAATACGGGCATTTTCACCTTGCCACCAATAACCGGTCTCATTGTTGTGAGGCATGAAAAAAGCCGTCTGCTTATCATCATCCACCGCTTTGACATACTGGCGTGGATAACCAAACGGGTTGTTGACTTCTGTTGTGATATTTAATTCAAAATCCAAGGCATTGAGTAATACTTGGTAAGCGTGTTCACTTTTAATGACATCATGCTCAATGGCTAAATATTGCATTAATGCAATGGCGGGTAACCCGGCTTCCGCGGCATGAAAGTAAGGACGGCTGCCATCATCATTGGCAGACCAGTAATGCGTTATTTGGTGATCGGAGACCTGACGTGCAGCTAAGCGTTGAGCCCAATGACGTGCTTGCTCCAAGTAGCGTTCTTGTTGCGTTGTTCGATAGAGCTCAACAGTGGCGAGGAGTGCACAGTACTCGTCGATGATGTTCTCCTGACCATTATCGAGGTAGTGCGGGTTCATCTCCTGCAGGTGCCAATAGCCTTTTTCTGCTGCCTGAAGATAAGCGTCTGCTGGAATGGTTCCGGTGTGCAGACGCGAAGCCGAGGCAAATTGAGGCAAACGCGCCGCTGCTGCGAGGGCTGCAATTGAAACTCCGCCACCCTGGCGGAAACCGGCCTGATAATTATCAGACTTGATACCGTCCTGGGTTGAATACGAACAAATCTCCCGTTGCCCCGTGGACTTACTCCACTTGTCGAACACCGTCATATAAAAATAACCCTGCGGGTTTTGCATCCGCAGCAAAAAATCCGCGCCATGAAGCGCCTCTTCCATAAGGCGTTGGCGGGTAAAATCAGCAATACTTTCTTCGTCTTCCAGTACCTCATAAGCTTTAAGCATGTTCCAAACCACCATCGGGGTTTGTTGAGGATTTAAATAATTACCGTTAGACAGGTGACTGAGGTACTTACTGACATCGCCAGACGCGTCGTACCAGCCGCCACGAACATCTGCTGTTTCATCACTACCGAAGAGGCGGATGTGCTGATCGGCGTGTTCATAGCTCCCAGAGCAACGCTGCGACTTAAAGTAATGCAAGAGATCGCTAAAGGTGCGTTGCATTAACTGCCCCTCGGCAATATAAAACGGTGCCGATTGGGTATCGCCGAGCTGAATACGGTATTCGCCAGATTGCTCCAGTGGGGTGAAATCGATCGAGTAGGCATAACCCGTGTGCCACTGTGCGACCGGACCACATGCATTAAGAGGCAGCTGCATAATGGACTGGCCGTCATCACAGCAGATGATCTGTGCCGTCGTTACCGCAAGATCAGGCTGGGCCAAAACAATGGCTTGTTTGGCCCCAAGACGTTCATATCCAAGATGGTTCGTTAACAGCTGCATGTATCCTCCAAGATGTAGCTGCTGTATTAGCAGCTACATAACACACTTAATAAATATCGATTAGCTTTCAAATAAGTAACAACGTACAAAGTGGTTCTCAGAAAGCTGAGTCACACTTGGCAATTCTTCCCGGCATCTTGCTGTTGCGTGAGTACAACGCCCCGCAAACGGGCAGCCAAGGCTTTTTGGTGTCCAGAGCGGGATCTCACCCTTGTTGCCCTTGAGTTTTTCGTGGATAGACTTGCTGGGATCCGGTACGGCCGAGACCAGTAGCTGGGTGTAAGGATGCTGGGGATCATGAATGATCTCCTCGGTATCTCCCCATTCGACCATGTGGCCGACATACATTACCGCCAGATCCTCGGCGATATAGCGTGCCGTCGCGATATCGTGGGTGATATAAAGCAGCGCCATCTCACGCTCAAACTTCATCTCCTCCATCAGGTTCAGTACCCCGGCACGGATCGATACATCAAGCATGGACGTCGGTTCGTCAGCCAGGACCACTTCAGCGCCAACGGCAATGTTACGGGCCAGGTTGACACGCTGACGCTGGCCTCCCGATAGTTGGTGAGGGAATTTAGCCGCCGTCTCTTTCGGTGGGTTCAGCCCGACCTGGTCAAGCAGGCCGTAGACCTTTTCTTCGAGCTCTTTTTTATTGCCTTTACTGACTTTGTTATGGATCAGCAGCGGGCGGGCGATATGGTGAAAAATAGTATGGGTCGGGTTCAGTGAACCAAACGGGTCTTGCCATACCATCTGGACGCCCTGGCGGTACTGCATTAAATCGCGTCGACTCTTGATATCGGCAATGTCTTGTCCGAAATACTCAATGTGCCCCCCTGTTGACGGATACATTTTTGCAATCATTTTAGCGGTGGTTGACTTACCGGAGCCCGATTCGCCCACCACGGCCAAGCCTCGGCTTTTGTACATTTTAAATGACACGTCATTGATTGCACGCATCTTGGATTTCTTCAACGAGTTACTATTGACCTCAAAATCTTTAATCAGATTTTTACCTTCAATAATGGGTTGTCCGACAGGTTTGTTCATAATGCCTCCTAATTGCTTCCTATTTTTTATTAACTGCTTTTATTGAATAGGTGGCAGTTTGATAAACGACCTGGTTCAAGTTGGCGTAATTGAGTGGCAGTGCTGAAACAGGCATCATGGGCTTTGTTACAGCGCGCCTGAAAACGGCAGCCTTGAGGTATTTCCAGCAAGTTCAATGGATTGCCAGGAATACCAGTGAGGCGGGTTTTCGGGCCGGTCAGTGGTGGAAAGGAACTTCCCAGCCCTTCGGTGTAAGGGTGGAATGGCTGTTCCAGGATCTGTTTTGATGGTGCAACTTCGATGAGTTCACCTGAATACATGATGCCGATACGGTCTGAGAACTCGACCATCAGTGAAATATCATGGGTAATGAACAGGATCGAGAAGCCAAACTCCTCTTTCAGGGCATAGATTTTTTGCAGAATTTCACGTTGAACCACAACATCAAGGGCTGTTGTTGGTTCATCCATGATGATCATTTTCGGGTTCAGTGCCAGTGCAATAGCTATCACCAGGCGCTGGCGCATTCCCCCCGAGAACTGGTGCGGATAGTCCCGCAGACGATTGGGATGAATGTCGACGATTTCCAATAGCCCTTCAGCACGGCGAATAGCCTGCTTACGATCCATATTGGTGTGGCGCATAATGACGTCACAAAACTGCTCTTCGAGTGTCAGTACCGGGTTGAGTGCATTCATTGCACTCTGAAAGACCATGGATATCTGGCTCCAGCGAAAGGCCGTCATATTAGCTTCGCTGAGCTTAAGAATATCGCCATGGCCGTCGAACAATACTTCGCCACCAGAGATAAAAGCGGGCGGCTTATGCAGACGCATTAAAGCCATTGCCACGGTTGATTTACCACAGCCAGATTCACCAGCCAGACCGAATATTTCGCCCTTACCGATATCAAAGCTGACATTGTTTACCGCACGTACATCACCAGCATCTGTGATGTAGTCAACACAAAGATTGCGAATGGAGATTTGTGGACTGGTCATTACTATTCTCCTCCCTGAAGGGCTGGCTGAGCCGTTTCTAATGTCGCTTTTTGGGCATCTTTATTTTGTTTTTCCATATTTTTCCAGCGGCGCATTCCTTTGTGCGAACGAAGCTGCGGGTTAGCAATTTCATCCACCGCGAAGTTAAGCAGTGCAAGACCGATCGCAACAAGAGTAAGCGCGATACACGGTACTAACAGCTCCCACCATGCGCCGACAAGCATCGAAGAGGATGTTTGAACGTTGTACAGCATGTTGCCCCAGCTGATAGTTCCCGGATCGCCAAGGCCTAAGTATGACAATGTTGCTTCGGTCATAATCGCCAGCATAACCGAGCCGATGAAGCTGGCACCGACGATAGAAATCAGGTTTGGCAGGATTTCAACAAAGATGATGCGCCAAGAAGATTCACCTAATACCTCGGCGGCTTTAATGAACTCTTTTTCTCTGATTGACAATGTCTGGGCGCGAACAACCCTGGCGCCCCATGCCCAGGCAGTTATCCCGATAACCAGGGTTATCGTTACAGGCCCCGCTTCACCAATGAAGGCGGCGATAACAAACAATAAGGGCAGCTGTGGTATTACCAGCATGATGTTCATGGCGGCAGAGAGGATGTCATCGACCCGGCCACCAAAGTAACCGGCGGAAACCCCCACTAAGGTTGCGAGAAAACAGACCATCAAACCTGCACCGAAGCCGACAGCCAGTGAAGTACGTGCGCCATATACGACTTGAGACCAGACATCACGTCCCATTCGGGTGGTGCCGAGTACGTGTTCGGCTTTTTTCGACATCCGCAAGGTACGGCTGCTGTCGGCGAGGTTTTCGGCAACCCAGCCATCGGGGTTATTTTGGGCAGCCTTAACGACAAACGCAGGGTATTCGTGTGGGTTACCCGTTTTCTTGTTAGGCACATGTTCAGTAATGAACGGGGCAAAAATAGCGGCCAAAATAAACAGCGTGATAATGATTAGGCCGGCAAGGGCCTTATGGTTGCTGGAAAGTAACTTAATTAAACTTTTCATAATTATTTGCCTCCTTTACGTAGGCGAGGGTCAAGTGCCACGATGAGGATGTCAGCCATGAAGTTAAAGAACAGCATAAACAGGGTCATGATAAGCAGCTGACCTTGCAGAACCTGATAGTCACGCGCATTAATCGCGTTAAGAAGAACGGTGCCGAGGCCGGGGTAGTTGAAGATCATCTCGATAATTAGCTGGCCACCAATAGCCATACCCAGCGCCATCGATAGTGCCGTCACACTGGGTAGCATGGCGTTACGTGCCGCGTAGTTGAACACCACGCGGTTTTCACTTAACCCCTTGCCCTTTGCCATCGTGATGTAGTCTTCGTTCAGCAAGTTGATCATGTTATTACGCATGTTGATCAAGAAGCCGCCAATCTGGATGATGGTGGCACAAAACAGAGGTAACACAGCGTGGTAGAGAACATCTTTAATGAATTCCCAGCTGGTCCAGTCAGGCGTTGTACCTGCGGTATAGGCATAGGTTGATGGGAACCAGCGAAGGCCGATGGCGAAGGTGTATAGCACCAGCATGGCAACGACCACGGGAGGAACGGCCTGAATGACCATCATCCCAGGTGAAATGAATGCATCGTATTTGCTGCCGCGTTTCCAGGCCGCAAAAATACCGAGGGTCGAGCCTAAACAGAAGGCCAGAATAACCGCGGTACCCGCTAGGAACATTGACCAACCAACTGCACGGGCCATGATTTCATTCACGGTCTGCGGAAAGGTCTGAATCGAGATACCCAGATCCCAGGAAAGAATTCCTTTGAGGTAGATAAAGTATTCTTCGTGGATTGGGCCACCGACAAACCCTAATAATTGTTTCATTGCAGCGATACGCTCAGGTGTTACCTGTACTGCTGCGTTGGCGAACATCATGGTCACCGGATCTCCGGGCATCGCTCGCGGTAAAATAAAGTTCAGCGTAATCGCAAATAAAAGCGCTATCAGATAAAAAGACAGCCGTCGTATAAAGAATCCCATAACTCACACCTTAATCATCCAGCATTGATGTTTTTGCTAGATTCAGGACAGAAATCCCCCTGACGCAAAGCGCCATAACTTTCAATAGGAGGGGGAAGAGGCGGTGCGCAATGTGCGCACCGCAAGTTAATACCTAAATTATACTTTAGGTTCTAGATCAAGTACTTGTAGCAGACGTTCTTGGGTGTTAGTGATAGGCATTGGACGGCCTTTCGGGTTCTTCTCGTTCCACCAGCCCGTAAAGCGCGAGGTGTTGTATTGAGAAGTGTAAGCACCTGACATGACAGGCACAGTTACTTGGTTTTCAGCAATGATTTTCTGGATCTTGTGAGCCATCTTAACTTGTTCGCCACGATCGGCGGTTTGGTAGAAACCTTCAAGTAACTTGTCTAGCTCAGCATTTTTCCAGTAGTGAAGCGCGAAGCGAGGCATGCCTTCGTTTGCCTGGAAGCGTGAGTGATAAGCGCTGTCCCAGTATGTGTACGGATCTGCACCGTGGAAGTAGTTGGTGTAAGCAACATCGTATTTAGCATCAAGCATTGCCTGGTTGTATACCGAGAAATCAGGAGTGCTTGCTTTCGCTTTGATCCCGACTTCTTCAAGCATTTCAACACCTAGCTGTACCGTGTTGTTGAAGTCAGTCCAACCACTTGGTGATTGAATTGCCAGCTCAAGTTTCTTACCTGTTGGGGTTTCAACAAAGCCATCGCCATCAAGATCTTTAAAGCCCGCTTTTTTCAGCAATGCTTTGGCGTTGTCTACGTTGTAAGTCATGAATGGCTTGTATTTGTTGTACACCGTGTTATCAGACCACGAGGCAAATGCCTGACCTAGACCTGAGGCGTAATCATTGACTACGCCGCCGCCGTAGAAAGCGATATCAATGATCGTTTCACGGTCGATGGCCATAGAAAAGGCGCGACGGAAATCGATGTTATTGATTGCTTCATTGTTACCCGCATTTGGCGACTCGTAGTTGAACATAAATGCCTGGCTACCACCCGCTGGGTACCAGTATTTATTGTCAGGGCTGGCTGCTGCGTATGTGCTGTCAACATCCGGGATGAACGAGTACGTCCAGTCGAATTGACCGCTCAGTACCTGGCCCAGGAACTGATCGTTACCTGCAACTTGCGGTAGACGCAGACAGTCAACATCCAGGTTGCTGTTATCCCAGTATTGCGGGTTACGGCATTGGGTGTATAGCTGCGGAGTGAATTTTTCGATTTCAGTAAATGGACCGGTACCTACCGGGTTCTCATTGGTAAAGCGTGTAGGATCTTCTATCTTGCTCCAGATATGTTTAGGAACAACTGATACTTCATTGATCAGGTATGGAACATTTGAGTTTGCTTCAGTCAGGTTGAAAGTAACTTTATCACCAGAAGCGGTCACTGATTTCAGGCGCTGGTTAATACCTGTACGGTCTAGTTCAGGGTGTTTTTTCAGCATGTCATACGTAAATGCAACGTCTTCAGCTGTATACGCTTTACCGTCAGACCATTTCACCCCGTCACGGATTACGAAAGTCACCTGCATTAGGTCGTCAGACATGTAATAGTCTGTCGCCAAGCGCATCACCGGCTCGTTGCCTTTCAATTCGTTGAATACCACTAAAGGCTCATAGATAAAGTCTTGAACGGTATCTAATTGAGTTTGGAGGAACGGGTTAAAGTTACGTACAAATGTAGGGTAAAACTTTGGAACCATCGTTAGTTCAGTTCGTTCAGCAGCGGTGGCAATAGGCGCCGTCAATGCTGAGGTGGCAGCGGCAAAAACCGCAAGCGCTAACTTAGTTTTCTTAATATTGGCAAGCATAGCTGTTCCTTACTCTGTGCTTTTCGTTTCACTTATGGAAAATGAGTACCCCGAGGGGTAGTCCTTGAACCTGCTTCGATAGAATGAAAAGTACTCTTCTAATGAATGGCCTTGCAGGTTCTCAGTGCCATTAGGAAACTCCGGATAGCCAAAATGGTCAACGTGGTCGCCCGTTAAAAACGTTAAAAGATGCGGACTTGCTGTCAAAAACGTTAATTTCCAATTAATTGATAACTTACGTCAGGCATGGTTTTGCGTCCATGCTCACATATCAGAAACCACGTTTCACATGGTGTGTGAGTGTTTACTATTGTTTATTTTATTCTTTTTCAATACCTTATTGGTTGCTTCTTTATATTGTGATGTAACGCAATAAGCATTTTGAAGTTAATTCCTGTCGTGAATTTTTCCCTCGTCGTTTGTTGTGAGTTGCTTCTCATAAACTGAAATATCTTTGTGCTGGTCGTATTGTGAACGATTTGATGCCAACAATTGTGGTGAATCTGAGTGTGTGATAGCAGTTTTACCCCTTTTTTTGGTTGGTGAATCTATATTTTTAGCGTGATGGCATTCACGCTTTTCACTACGGATATAACAGCAAGATCTGGGGGCGGAAATGATAAATAAAGAAAAGCCCGCATCAGCGGGCTTCGTTATGTCGGCATTATCTTTAGTCGCTTGGGAATCTTAACTGATTATATGCTGCAGCTTGTCCCGCATGGCTTTGACGTCATGACGTTCAGATGAGGCTTCATTACAACGATCTAACACAAAATCGATAGTATTGATGACAGTGCGCCAGCGAGGCGTTTTCGGTAGCGTTTCGAGATGAAGATACTTATCGAGTGTACGTGTTTGCAGGGTACTGCGGTCTAAATAGACCCGCCATAAACCGCTTTCCTCGGCCAGTTCAAATTTAGTCTTCTTGGCAGATGTTTCCCAATATTTTAGTGTTGCTTTCATGACATCGACCAGCAGTTGTCGAACCATGTCGGTCTTATTTTTTCCATTGTCACCCAGCTTATCGGCAAGACGAGTGAATTCTCCCCCGAGTTCTCGTAACTGCTGGAGGTTATTTTTATCACCATCGAATGCAAAACCTGACAGTACCTCAATAGCACTTTCTAACATGTTGATGCGATGCTGTACGGAAGGTCCTTCAATATCAAAGACAAACATCCGTTTAAGTCCCGATTCTTCCGGTAGATTGATCACATTCGTCTCTAGTGGCTTCAGTTCATCACCTATCCGATAGGTCAGGCTGCCGTTAAAGTGATGACTGTTACTGATATCATCTGGCAAATGGGTAAGCAGAAGATCATCGATATTGTGTCGTTCCAGCTGCTCTGGGGCGCGTTTAAACAGCTTTCCCGCTGCATTGTTGGCGTAGCGGATCCGGCCTTCATTCTGGACGCACAGGATCGCTTCATTGGTCGACTCCATCAGGCCGAGCAGTCGGCTCTGGGTTTCTAATAACCCCTCTTCGATTAGCTCCCGGCGTTGGATTTCCTGTTGCAGAGCCTGATTCTTCTGGCGTTGGATCTCTGTCTGGCCAGCCTGAAGATGAGCACCGATGCGGGCGATCAATTCTTCTTTGTTGAATGGCTTTGTCAGGTAATCATTCGCACCGCATTCAAATCCTTTGATCCGATCTTGGACCTGGCCCAATGCTGACAGCATGATGACAGGCAGCTCAAGTCGTGAATGCTGTTTGCGTAAGGTCAGACAAACCTCATAGCCACTCATTTCCGGCATCATGACATCGAGTAGCATCAATGCGGGTTGGTGTTGTTCAAGCAATTTAAGTGCCTGAGGGCCGTTTTCTGCCGTGAGTACCCGATAACCTTCCAGCCGTAAGAAATTATTGAGCACTTGCCGGTTCACGGGTTCGTCATCGACGATAAGCAGCAGCTCGCCATCAGGATTTTCCGGCAGACTCTCCGTTTCACAGCTGGCGGTATTGAGTGAAGATACCTGAAAGTGACTATTGCGCAGAGTCGGCTTGTTACTGGCAATCTCGTCTTTTGAGGCCTGGTTTAGCGTAAAGCTAAATGTTGCGCCAACCATCGGCTGGCTGCTGACATAGAGCCTTCCCCCCATTAGCTCAATGAGCTGGCGGCTGATTGACAGTCCGAGCCCGGCACCCTGGCGATAGTTGGAGGAGCTTGTGTTCGCCTGAATTAGCGGTTCAAAAATATGTTCCAGCTGCTCAGCTGGGATCCCCTGACCGGTGTCGACGACCTGAATACGAATTTGATTTTCCAGCACTGTTGCCGAGAGGACGATTTTTCCTTCCGATGTGTATTTGATGGCATTGCCGACCAAGTTGTACAACACTTGTTCTAAGCGCTGTTCATCGGCCATGACGGGGGGGAGATCATCGGGGATCTGATTGATAATACGGATTGGCTTACTGCCCAGCAGATGGCTTGATAACTCCAGGACTAACCGGATCGCAGATGCCAGATCGACGGGATGCTTCTCGATATCAAGATCGCCGTAGCGCATTTTGTGGTAATCAAGCAGATCATCAACCAGATCCGTCAGGCGTTGTCCGCTGTTGATCAGCATTTCCAGTTGACGGCGTTGTGAAATTTGTACCGGGCCATTAACGCCAGCCAACAGTGATTCGGCAATGCCTACCATGCCATGAAGCGGGGTGCGTAATTCATGTGATGTGGTGGCCAGAAATTCATCCTTTAGTTTATCGGCGATCTGCAAGTCTTCATTTTGTTGCTGAATAACGGTCAGGTTCTGTTCCAATTCGTTATTTTGCTCACGGATCAGGGTAATTTTCTCCCTGACTGAACGCTGCATTCGGGCAAAACTGACCGCCAGGCGACCGATTTCATCACGACGCTCGGTACTTTCAATCTTCTGCTCTAAGTCGCCGGCTGATACCCGTTCTGCAGCCCAGGTCAGGCGCAGTAAGGGCGCGGTGATAGAATTTGACAGCCAGTGCGAAATGATAATGACGAACACGATGGCGGTTAGCATGGCGGCGAAAAAGATTTTTTCCACTTGGCGAATTCGCGCAAAAGCTTCTTCTTCCGGCAGTTCAATCACCAAGGCCCAGGGGTAACCCAGAACATTTACCGGTGAGAAAGCGCTGAGTACAGGTACTTGATTGAAATTGGTAAAACGACCTACTCCGGTATTACCGGTCAGTGCGGCTTCTATGCTTTGGCTGCTCAGCTTTCCCGGTATGTTTTGACCGGGCGGGATCCGCAGTTGATGATCCGGGCCGACTAATAGGGTCTGGGCGAAGTTGTTGCTACTGTCACGATCATTAATCAGTTCGCTGATCGCCTGATTGCTTAATTCAAAAAATACGTAGCTGTGTAAATAACCTTGCTGAATGATTGGAGCGGCAAACCACGCGATGGTTTCGGTGCCATCAGGGCGCTGGCTGAAATCAGTAAATACGACGGGCACTTGATCCGGCTCGGCCTGATACTTTTGGGTCTTTTCAGCAATGGCGGCAAAGGTCTGGGTTAATGCATCGAAATGGGATTCATCCGAGAGCAGATTAAGGCCGAACTTATCAGGGTTATAAACGGAGTAAACAATATTTCCGTTGATATCAACCAGCATAATATCACTGAAGTCAGAGCGCTTCAGGTACTCCTGATAAACCCTGTTGTAACGTTTATACATCAGTCGGTAACGTTCGTGACCAACATAATTGGCTGAGCTTGTATTAAGGTTGTTCGTCGATTTTTCCGAGAGGGTTTCGGTATAATAGCGGCTGTTGCTGATGTTTTTTGTGAGTGCCGCTATATCTCCTAACTGATTAAAGGCACCCACCAGGCCATAAAAACGGCCGCCACTGGCATTTGACAGTTCAGAACGGGCAAAACTCTGCACTTCAGATTCTTTTGCCGCAAAAAAACTGTTGAGTTGTTTTTTCTTGTTATCGAGCAGAGACGCCAGATGGTTGGTGCTCTGCTCGGCCAGATCGTTAGAGTGAGAGTTGAGGAAAAAGAAAGCTGATAGCGTCAGTGGGGTTATGCTGAGCACTAAAAAAGCCAGCATCAAAGTATGCTGTAGACGTTTGAATAGTTTGGTATTCTGCATTCCTGTGCCTGAATTTAACGTATTTGAATTCGAGTGAAGTCGGCCATCTATTTTTAACAATGCCTGGGTCATGGTGATGGATGTGTTTTGACGTTTTGTGCGTATTGTGCGTATTGTTGATTTTATTTTTTGCGTATAACTCTTTATACGGAGTTTTTTTTTGCAATCAAGTAAGTTGGAAGGGAAGCGTGTACTGATACACAGAATTGACAATGTTGACGGAGCAATGGGGCCAAAAAAGTCCGATAACGGGCAGGCTGGGTGGGAGGCAGCCTGCTGCAGTGATAGTTATTTTGTGGAGGAATAAATATTGAATTTATTTGTTTTAGCGCTGATCTCGCATTGTCCCAGGCTCTGTTCAATCAGTGGCGGGTATCGCAGGAAGCTGTTGGCAACAATTATGAGTTTACCACCCTCAGCCAGATGGTTTGGCGCGTGAGCGATAAAGTCTTCGGTGGCGCGGTAGAAGGTTTTTAAACCAGCGTGAAACGGAGGGTTACTGATTAAATAGTTATACCGTCCTTCCAGTGCTGAATAGACATCTGTCGCGGTAAAGGTTGCCGTAAGGTTGTTGACCTCAAACGTCTCTTTGGCCGAGGCGAGAGCCAGCGCACTGATGTCACACAGCTCTAACTCGATACGCGGATTCTTCGCTTTCATTACAGCGCCGATCACCCCGGCACCACAGCCGAAATCGAGCACTCTGCCGCGTAGTGACGGTAACGTATTTAATAACAGTTCAGAGCCTTTATCGAATTCACCGTGGCTGAATACACCTGGTAGTGAACGAACGGTTAACTCGACACCTGCAACGTTGATGGGATAGCTGCGGAACCATTGGTTGATGTCAAATGGCTGTGCTTCGTTATCACAGCGCCCCCAGTAAAAGCTACAACGACGAGCGGTATCATACTTGGTTAACGGTCCATATGACTGAAACATTTTTTCTGCACTGCGAACCCCGCTGCGGTTCTCGCCGACAATGCAGACTTCAGTGTCAGGGCCAAACTTTGCCAGTACCATCGACAGTAGATAGTCAGCTTCAGCTTTTGCTTTCGGCCAGTAAATTAAGACCATATCGATGTCTAATGAGGCCTCCAGCTGAGCGCCGAAGTGACATTCAAGCTGAGCGTGGTGGCTCATCGAGCGGTAGTAGCCATAGTTAGTGGTAAAGATCGCAACAGACTTAGCGACATTGGTTAGTTCAAGCGGAAATGCATCGCTTAACTCGCCGACGACAAGTACCTTTCGATCTTCAAAAAACGCTAACTGGCGGGCAACGACCTGGCTCGCGGCGGTATAAGACATAGATGGCCTCAATAAAACATAACTAGGTTAAGGGCGCGAATTGTTCCATAAAACACTGAGTATGGAAAGCTGATAGGCGCCACACGATAAGTGTGGCGCTATAAGTAAGGGCGTACTGCCTGGCTGCGAGAATTGAAGTGATACTCGCGGTGACCGAGGCTTAACTGACACTAGTGGTTATTAACTTTGGTCTTGATTATCAAGAAATTCTTTAAATTCAATCTCATAAAGTTTAAATAGCACTAAGGTGACCGAGAAAATAATTGGGCCGTAAATTAAACCAATCAAGCCGAATAAGTGCAGTCCTCCTAAGATCGAGAAGAAGATCAGCAAGGTATTCATTCCTGAGTTACCCTGCATTAATAATGGCCGCAAAATATTATCGATGGAGCCCACGACTATGATCCCCCAGCCACAGAGGAACAGTGCCCATTCCCATTGATTGATCAGGAGCAGGTAGATGGCAGCGGGAAGCCAGATCAGCGCGGTACCAAATACCGGAATGAAGGAGGCGAAGGCCATCATCGACCCCCAGAATAGCCCAGGAAAACCTGTCAGCCACATGGCAAAACCACCGGCAAAGCCCTGGGCTAATGCGGTCAGAAAGGATCCGAGTACGGCTGATTTTGCGACTTGCTCAACTTCGGTCAGCAGCGCATCTTCCTGGCTGCGGGACAGCGGCAGAACGTGGCGTAAGGCCTTAACCATCTTGCCGTGATCGCGTAATAAGAAAAACAGCACAAACAGCATCAGCATAAAATTGATCACAAAATTGGTAGCATCCCCAAGGATCTTTGCGCTGATATTGAGTAGTTGTGAACCGAATTTAGATGCCGCCAAGGCAATTTTCTGAAGGATCGCCTGGGCATCAATGCCTTCAAACGGTGACAATTTATCGATTAATAAAAGTGCTTTTTGGGCGTATGGGTGGGCAAGTAGTTCTTTGGCGCCCCCTTCGGATAGCCAAGTATAGCTTTCTTTTGAGAAGGTGGTGCCCTGATGCACAATGGAGGAAAATACGATCAGCAGCGGGATCACAATGATAAAGGTCAGCAGGGTGCAGGAAATCATTGCGGCACTGTTTGGCTTCTTGGGCATCTTGGCTTCTATTCTGGTGTGCAGGGGGGAATAGAGCAAAGAGATAATAAACGCCATGACAATCGGGCCAAGATAGGGTTCTACCAGTCGGTAGCTGGCATAGGCGGCAAGCCCCAGTGCAGCCATTAGCAGCCAGTGGCTAGGTTCTACTTTAAACTGTTTTGGCACTTTATTGTCCTTCTCGCTGAATTCTGCATCTTGAGGTAGTCTGGGCATATAATCGCATCTATTCCTCATAGGTAGCAATGTGAATGCGCTGTTAATTATATTTTTAATCAAAAACTTATTCGGTAGGGTGTGATGGGATGCTGTGATTGCGGTGGTGACACCAAGAAAAAACGCAAGTTACCATTAGCGGGTCTGGTGGTGTTTGGGGTGTGTCTGCTTGTTATCTACTTCTGGCAGTAAATAGCGGGTGCAGAAAGCTGATACGGGGCCGTCTTAGAGATGACAATATAACAACGCCACTCTGTGAGTGGCGTTGTTAGTTATTGCGGGTCGCTGTCAAAATAGCGAATTAAGCTTGGGCTTCTTTTGCCAGAGTAGCAAAAGCCATCTCTGCGGCACCGAGTGTCGCTTCAATTTCTTTTTCGCCATGGGCCAGCGAGGTAAAGCAGGCTTCATAGGCTGATGGTGCCAGGTAGACACCATTTTTCAGCATCAGGTTAAAGAAGCGCTTGAAGCGTTCAATGTCGCATTTGGTCACGTCAGCATAGCTGGTGACTTGCTCTTGATCGGTAAAGAAGAAACCGAACATGCCGCCAACCTGGTTGATGGCCAGTGGAATACCATACTTGTCAGCCAGCGCTTTAAAGCCTTCGGCCAGACGCTTAGTGGTATTCGCCAGACGCTTCTCATTGCCTTCTTGGGTTAAAACAGTCAGGCAGGCATGACCTGCAGCCATGGCTACCGGGTTGCCCGATAAGGTACCCGCCTGATAAACCGGGCCGGTTGGCGCAATATACTGCATGACGTCTTTACGGCCACCAAATGCACCGACTGGCATGCCACCACCGATGATTTTACCGAGTGTCGTCAGATCCGGCTTGACGTTGTAATAGCCCTGAGCACCACCTTCAGATACACGGAAGCCTGTCATTACCTCATCAAGAATTAAGAGTGCGCCAAACTGATCGCAAATTTCACGCAATCCTTCAAGGAAGCCCGGAACGGGTGGAATACAGTTCATGTTGCCAGCGACAGGTTCCACAATGATACAAGCAACTTGATCAGGGTGCTCAGCAAACGCTTCACGTACAGAATCAAGGTCGTTATAAGTACAAGTCAGCGTATGTTTAGCAAAATCAGCCGGTACGCCCGGAGAGCTTGGCTGGCCTAGGGTAAGGGCACCAGAACCGGCTTTCACCAGCAGGCAGTCAGCATGGCCATGGTAACAGCCTTCAAATTTGATGATTTTGTCACGGTTGGTATAGCCACGAGCGAGGCGGATAGCACTCATGGTGGCTTCCGTTCCAGAGCTCACCATACGGACTTGCTCCATGGAAGGCACAAGCTTAGAAACCAGTTCAGCCATGGTGATTTCCATTTCGGTCGGCGCACCAAAACTCAGGCCTTGCTGTGCTGCGTTGATGACCGCATCACGGACAGCGACATGGTTATGACCCAGAATCATCGGACCCCAAGAGCCTACGTAGTCGATATACGCTTTACCATCAGCATCAAAAATATATGCGCCGTCTGCTCGCTCGATGAACAGCGGGCTGCCGCCAACACCGGCAAAGGCGCGAACTGGTGAGTTAACACCACCTGGGATCGTTTTTTGTGCTTTAGCAAATAAATCAGCTGATTTGCTCATTGTGATGTCCTATTTTCTAGTTTATCCGGCGATTGTACCTAATATATCGGGAGCTTGGCGAGTTTGATTTTCGTTACTTCGGTCACAGATGGAAAGCTAGTTTTCAACATTGATGCTGTAAAAAGAGGGCTCACTCGGCTACTCTTGTTGCGGACGATTTTCGTCCTTCCTGTCTGCTCCTTCCGGAGCAATCTACTCTAAGATACGGCTGACTAATGACTGATAACACCCGAGGCACTCCTGCGCCTGAACGCCTGCAACCTAGTGGACTGGTTCGGAGATTTCTCTCTCGCGATAAAACCCCCGTTTCTGTTCTTTTTCTTGCCGCGTTGGTAGGGCTGTTAGCCGGATTGCTTGCGACCTTGTTCGAGATCGGCGTGCATTGGGTTTCGGAGCAGCGCACCGAGTGGCTGCGTGATGTGATCAGCAGTGTTTTTCCCTTGTGGTTGGTGGCTTTTATGATCAGTGCTGGGCTGGCACTGGTGGGGTATTTTTTGGTTCATCGTTTTGCCCCGGAAGCTGCAGGATCGGGGATCCCTGAAATCGAAGGGGCGATGGATGATATGCGTCCGGTTCGCTGGTGGCGGGTATTACCGGTCAAATTTATCGGTGGACTGGGGGCCTTGGGATCCGGAATGGTATTGGGGCGTGAAGGGCCGACGGTGCAGATGGGCGGAAATCTTGGCCGTATGGTGTCTGATATCTTTCGCTTGAAAGATAAGGAAGGCCGCCATGCTTTGTTGGCTTCTGGTGCTGCCGGTGGTTTAGCCGCTGCTTTTAATGCCCCGTTGGCCGGCATTATGTTTGTGGTCGAGGAAATGCGACCGCAATTTCGTTACAGCTTGATCTCCATTAAATGTGTCATTATTTCGGCAATCGTTGCGAATATTGTTTTTCGCAGTATTAAGGGGCAGCATGCGGTGATCACGATGCCGCAATATGACGCCCCCATGCTGAAAGCGCTGTGGTTATTTTTATTGCTGGGGATGTTTTTTGGTGTGTTTGGGGTGATTTTTAATCGCCTGATCACGTTGTCGCAAGATCTTTTTGTTCGCATTCACCGCAATGACCGTAAGCGTTATCTGATCACCGGAACCTTGCTGGGCGGTTGTTTTGGTCTGATATTATTGTATCTGCCAGAATTGACGGGGGGCGGGATTGCCATTATTCCCAATGCGACCAATGGTGATTACAGTATCAGCCTGTTGCTGATCCTATTCTTAGCACGGGTGGCAACGACCTTATTGTGCTTTGGCTCGGGAGCGCCCGGTGGTATTTTTGCTCCGATGCTGGCATTGGGCACCTTGTTTGGCACTTTTTTTGGTTCTGTCGCTCAGCTGATGTTTCCGGACTTGGGATTGGAGCCGGGTATGTTTGCGATTGCCGGGATGGGGGCATTATTTGCTGCAACAGTACGGGCACCGATCACCGGTATTTTGCTGGTTATTGAGATGACCAATAATTATGATCTGATCTTACCATTGATTATCACGACTTTGGGTGCCACCATGTTGGCACAGGTGCTAGGCGGTCAGCCAATTTATTCACAATTGCTGCTTCGCACGATAAAGAAAGAAAAATTACGGCAAGATAACCGATCTGATGTGGTGAATACTTGAACGAGATAGTCAGGTATTAGATAATCACATTAATTACCGCATGTGTTTGAGAGGTTTTTAATGAGCGATGCCAATTTGCCACTGACGTTTTCTGATGTTGCTGCGAATAAAGTGAAAGCGCTAATCGCCGAGGAAGAAAACCCGAACCTGAAACTACGCGTGTATATCACCGGTGGTGGTTGCAGTGGTTTCCAGTATGGCTTTACTTTTGATGAAAAAGTGAATGACGGCGATATGACTATCGAGAATAGCGGGGTGACTCTGGTGGTTGATCCCATGAGCCTGCAGTACCTGATCGGTGGTGTTGTTGATTATACCGAAGGGTTGGAAGGTTCTCGTTTCTTCGTGAATAATCCTAATGCAACAACGACTTGTGGTTGCGGAGCATCATTCAGCGTATAGAAAGTTACCGGGGATACCCGCGATTAAGTATCGAATCGGTAAAAGAAAAGCCGTCACAATGTGGCGGCTTTTTTATTGTTCTGTTTAGCTAACTAGGGCTATTGGCCAACCAGAGCGCGCTAGCCCCGGTTGGCAATTAACGGACTGTTGTCAGCCAGCAGCTGGCTAAATTGAGTCAGCTGGCTTAACCGCTTACGGGCATGCTTCTGGAAGGCGGTTTTCTCTTTGCCTCGCAGCGACTCTGCTTGTGGTAATTTCACTGTACGGGGATTCTTGTGAACGCCGTTGACCAGAAATTCATAGTGCAGGTGAGGGCCGGTAACGCGGCCAGTTCCACCTAATGTCCCTACCAGCTGTCCTTGTTTAACCCGCTCTCCGGTTTTCACTTTTCGCTTCGTCATGTGCAGGTACTTCGTGATGTAAGTAGAGCTATGGCGAATAAATACATAGTTACCATTGAACTTGTTGTAACCCGATTTCAACACCACGCCATCGCCTGCCGCCCAGATCGGGGTACCCACAGGGGCGACATAATCGGTGCCTCGGTGGGCTTTTACCTGACCTGTCACAGGGTGCAGGCGGCGGGGATTGAAGTTTGAGCTCACATAACGGAAATTAATCGGTGAACGGAGGAATGCTTTACGCATGGCATTGCCATTTTGATCGTAATATTTGCCGTCTTCGCTACGTACTGCAGTAAAGGTTTGCCCGAGGTTGGTAAAAGTGGCAGCCAGGATATTGCCACGGCCAATGGGATCGCCTTCGACAAAGTGCTCTTCAAATAGCACCGAGAAATTGTCACCTTCACGGATATCAAGGGCAAAGTCGATATCCCAGCCAAAGATACCGGCAATTTCCATGATCTGGTTGGCGGTTAAACCGGCTTTATCAGCGGCATTCCAGAAGCTCGAAGTGATCGTCGCCTGGGCAAAGTTGAATTGGGTGTCGATCTTTTTCTTTTCTTCCTTGGAATGGAAGGTGTCACCCGCCCGAGTGATGACAAGGGTTTGGGTGGCATTTTTCGGTTGGATTAGCTGAATCAGGTCATTCTTATCATCAAAGCCAAATTTTAGGGTATCGCCCGGACGTAATGACGTCAGGCTTTTGGTACCGTCATCGGCATTTACTAAACGATAAAGCGTTCCTGGGCTTAACCCGACTTTATCAAATACCACAGCCAGGCTTTCGCCGGACTGTACTTGGTGGTTTTTCCACCTTAACGCCGGATATTGCGGCTCTTCGTCTTCTATTGCGGGTTTAAGCTGATGGGAATCAAGGCTGAGATCAAGCGAGTAGGCTTTACCAATTTCAAACTTACGTTCCGTCTGGGCGACTTTTTCTGGACCCGGAATAAGGAGCAGCAGTACCACAAAGGCACTGAGGAAAGTGATGAGGATTTGATGCATCCTAGGCAGTCGGGCAAGTTTCGATAGTAACATTGGTAAAGTAATTTAAGCGCAAAAGAAAAAAATAAGACAGTGCCTAGTCTAACTGGTTTCAAAAAACATCTCTATTCAAGTAAGATGGTTGATTATTACTTTTTTGCCAATTCTGTGGGAGCGAACAAGAATGGCCAGCATTGAACAAGCTTTAGCTGAAATTAAGCGTGGTGTTGATGAGCTGATTCCAGAAGAAGAGCTGATTGCCAAATTAAAAGAAAACCGTCCTTTACGTATTAAATTAGGTGCCGATCCAACCGCTCCTGATATTCACTTAGGTCACACCGTCATTCTTAACAAGCTGCGTACTTTCCAGGAACTCGGCCATGACGTCACTTTCCTGATCGGTGACTTTACCGGAATGGTTGGTGATCCTACGGGTAAAAATACGACGCGTCCGCCGCTAACGCGCGAAGACGTGCTGGCGAATGCTGAAACCTATAAAGAGCAGGTTTTCAAAATTCTTGATCCGGCTAAAACCAAAATCGAGTTTAACTCTTCATGGCTATCTGATCTGGGTGCTGAGGGGTTAATCCGCCTTGCAGCCAACCAGACGGTTGCTCGTATGCTTGAGCGTGACGATTTTAAAAAGCGTTACAACGAAGGCCGTCCGATTGCGATCCACGAGTTCATGTATCCGCTGCTGCAGGGTTACGATTCGGTCGCCATGGAAACGGACGTAGAGCTTGGCGGCACCGATCAGAAATTCAATCTGCTGATGGGCCGTGAATTGCAGAGAGCCCATGGCCAGAAGCCTCAGGTTGTCCTGACCCTGCCTCTTCTTGTTGGCCTAGACGGCGAGAAGAAGATGTCTAAATCAGCTAATAACTACATTGGTATTGCTGATGTGCCAAGCGAGATGTTCGGTAAGATCATGTCTATCTCTGATGATCTGATGTGGAATTACTACGAGCTGCTTTCTTTCCGTCCGATCGAAGAAATCGAGCAGTTCAAAGTTGATATGGCGAACGGTCAGAACCCGCGCGATATCAAAATCCGCCTTGCGAAAGAAATCATTGCACGTTTCCATTCTGAAGCGGATGCTGATGCGGCCGAGCAGGAGTTCATCAATCGCTTCCAGAAAGGCGCGATGCCAGACGAGATGCCAGAATTTGAATTCGAAGCCGGTATCGCGATTGGTAACTTGCTGAAAGATGCGGGTTTGGTTAACTCAACCTCTGATGCTATGCGTATGATCCGTCAGGGTGCGGCTAAAATCGATGGTGATAAAATCGAAGATACTAAGCTGGTACCTGCAGCGGGTACTGCGGTCTATCAGGTGGGTAAGCGTAAGTTTGCACGTGTCACATTGAAGTAATGCTTTCGGGTATGACTAGTTGATAGAGAAAAGGCGCTTAAAGCGCCTTTTTTTGATGTTTATTGAATTTAACCCCGCAGGGCTAACGTCGGTAACGATAAATGCCAGCGGATTGCCGCAAGGCGAATCGTCAGGGTGGTAATGATCCCTGCCAGAGTCGCAACCGCAGGATCAACGTCGAAGCTCAAGCCGACAGTATGAATGATACCGCCAAGAATACAGGCTGTCGCATATACTTCGGTGCGCAATACCATGGGAATTTCTCTGGCCAGAACGTCACGGATCACGCCACCGCCACAGCCAGTAATAACCCCCATAATAACCGCGACCATAGGCGATGCGCCAAAACGCAGGGCCTTTTCCACCCCGATGGCAACAAACACCGCCAGGCCGATGGCATCGGCGACCGGCAGAAAGTACCACGGCATGCGTCTAGGACGGCGAACGGCCAGCATGGCAAGAAAGCAAGTGACGAAAATAACCCACAGGTAGTTGGTATCAGTGATCCAGAAGACCGGGGTTGCCCCCAGGGCCATATCACGGATCGTACCACCGCCAATAGCCGTTACACTGGCCAGTACAACCACACCAAAAGGGTCCATTCGTAAACGGCCCGCCAGTAACACACCCGATGCAGCGAAAACGGCAGTGCCGAACATATCGAGAATATAGATAAGCATGTCTGTACCTATTGGAGAAAAGAGCGAGAGAAGCCGGCTGAGATTGTACGAGGAAATGAAACCGGCTCAACTTGCTGACATCGCTTTGTGAGCCGATTCACACCGAATGTTGGTAACCTGTTACAGGTCGTCTTTTCTTACGCTATCCAGCAACTCGCAAACCTGCTTGACGGCTTTGATAGTACGTGGAGTCGGACGGTTTAACCAATCAGCTTGCAAGGTGAAAATATGTTGGTTATCGACCGCAGGCAATTTGCCTAGCCACTTATTCCAGACACTGGTGTCAGTGCCTGAGTGGGGAGTGCCAAATATCACCTCGGGTTGGCGAGTAACCACCTGTTCTTCAGAGACTTGTGGGTAGGTCGCAATACTGTCAGCGAAGATATTCTGTCCGCCGCAAACGGTAAATATCGGAGTCGGCCAGCTACCATTGGCCGCGGTAATGATCGGCGAAGCGCTCAGCTGATAGAAAAAACGAACAGGGCGCAGATCCTGGTGCTGACGCTGAAGGTCGGTTAATTGCTGGCGGAACTGATTTGCGGTATTTTCGGCGTATTCGGGCTGGGAAGAATACTGGCCAAGCGCCTCAATCGTATTTGGAATATCTTCAAGTCGAGTGGGATTTGAGTAATAAACTTCGATACCTAATTGTTCTAGCTTAGCCATTTCCCGCGGTGGGTTCCCCCCTTTCCAAGCCAGGATCAGGTCCGGTTTCAGGGCGACTATCCGTTCGAGTTTAACGCCGCGGTAGTTAGCCACCCGTTCCAGTTTGGTTGCCGCTTCCGGATAATCGCTGTAATCACTGACTGCGATTAATTGGTCACCGAGGCCCGCGGCATAAGCCAGTTCCGTCGTGTGGGGAGACAGGCTAATGACACGCTCAACAGCTTGGTTGGCAGCACTCACCGCTGAAAAAAAGAGTAAACAGAGACAGGGCAGGCGCACTTATATTTCTCCTTTAAATATGAAAATGAGAGCGCTTTGGATGATCACCCAGATAAGCAGCCGACTGGTGATCATCTGTTGTATTTGGGCCAAATGAAATGCAGACGGAGCAATTTTACCACCGACACGGGGGCGCTCCCTTTTTCTATCATCATAGATGGCAGGTCCACCCAGTGATAACGATAATTTATGACCGGTTGCGATCAGTAACCAGCCCGGTCCGGGTAACAGCCAGTCCTCCCCTTGTTTAATCAGGCCTTGTAATGCCGCTTTTGCATTGTGACCAAGACTGATCAGCAAGGCTAAAATGCGTAGTGGAACAATATCCAATATCGCCAGAATGCGTACAGCGGGAAGGCCAAATACATCATATTGATGTCGGCTTGGTGACCATGTGCGAGCCAGGCTGACAGCCAAACGATACAAGAGAGCCCCGATCCCTCCGGCTAAGGCATACCAGAATAAAACCCCGGCAACTAGGCGGCCGTAACTGAGTAACTGCGTTTCAGCGCAAGCCTTACCCAGCCCGAGCAATGACAGGTTCTGAGTATTTCGGTTGAGGGGATAGGCCAGCAACTGGCGACAGCGGGTTTTGTCTTCTTTGGCGTAAGCGCTGATAAAGTGTTTGCTGAGCCTGGCGGTGTTTTTCCAATCGAGCGCTATCCACAACAGGGTTAACTGAAACAGGGTTTCTATCCATACCAGCTGGTACAGCGCAATGAGTAAGATAAGTACCGTGACCCACATCAGCGCCCAGGCCAGCAAGCCTGAAAGTAAGCGTTGCCGGCGATTATCTTTAGGGTTGTTCACCTTATCAGCGATTAAAATCGCTAAACGTTGCCAGATATGCAGAGGATGAAGCGTGGCAGGAATGGGAACAAACCAATGAATGGCTAACGCTCCCCACATTGCAAGCAGGGAGCTGTTATTTAGCAAGAGCGCCAGGGTATCAGTCATTACTGATTCAATAGCTCAACCATTTTAGTAATCATGATCGACGAACTCTTTGCCGCGAGTGGCAAGAACTCTTCAAAGCTCATCGGTGATTCTTTGTCAGCCACATCAGAGATGGCACGAACCACCACAAAAGGGATATCAAACTGGTGACAAGCCTGAGCAATAGCTGCGGCTTCCATTTCTACTGCGATAGCTGTCGGGAAGTTCTGGCGAATAAAATTCTGCTTTTCAGCGCTGCAGACAAATGCATCGCCGGTACAGATCAGGCCGCGAACCGCGTGCATGTCATCCATCGTCGCCAGTGCCTGTTCTGCGCAATTCATCAGTTTTTCGTCTGATGTAAACGCAGCTGGCTGCTGTGCCATCTGACCTATTTCATAACCAAATGCTGTCACGTCAGCATCGTGGTAACGTACTTCAGTTGAAATAACCACATCACCCAGATTCAGGCTTGGGGCAAAACCACCGGCAGAGCCAGTATTAAGTACGACATCTGGCTGGAAATTTTCCAGTAAAACAGCCGTTCCAATGGCCGCAGCAACTTTACCGATGCCAGATTGCAACAAGACAACATCAGCACCGTTCAGGGTACCGGTGTAAAAGGTACAACCTGCTTTTTTGTGGGTTTCGCAGTGCGTCAGTTGCTCTTTCAGGATGGCAACTTCTTGCTCCATCGCGCCAATAATGCCGATTTTCATCAATCTGTTCTCTTGTTGGTCAATACTTGTTGCGCTAGTCGCAACGAGAAAAGTAATAATTGTAACACGGAGCGGGGATGGTTGAAGCAACAAAAAACGAGAGGCTGGGATAGCACTCTCGTTATTTTTGGACAACGTGTGGAGAACAGCTTTGCTCCTTAACTCATGGGTCAGATGTCGAGATAATCAAGGATCCCTTGTGCTGCTAAACGCCCTTCATTAATGGCCGTGACGACTAAATCAGAGCCACGTACGGCATCACCACCGGCAAAAATCTTCTCGTTGGATGTCTGGAACGGGTAGCGAGATTCTTCCGGGGCTTTGATCCGGCCATTCTGATCCAGCTCGACATTAAAGTTTTCCAGCCAAGGCATGACATGCGGTTGGAAACCAAAGGCCATAATAACGACATCAGCCTCCAGTACGTGTTCGCTGCCTTCAACAAGCTCGGGGTGACGACGGCCTGCTTCATCTGGCGCCCCCAACGCTGTGTTGACGACGTTGACGCCTGTCACCTGGCCGTGGCCATTAATGTGGATACTCAGAGGCTGCAGGTTAAACATGAAATTAACCCCTTCCTCGCGGGCATTTTTAAATTCACGCTTGGAACCCGGCATATTGGCAGCATCGCGACGATAAGCACAGATCACTTCTTTTGCGTTCTGGCGAATAGAGGTCCGCACACAGTCCATCGCCGTATCGCCTCCTCCTAGCACCACCACACGTTTTCCTTTCATGTCGAGAAAGTCAGCGTCACTTTTCAGCCCCATTACCCGGTAGGCATTGGAAACTAAGAATGGCAGCGCGTCGTAAACGCCCTGAGCTTCTTCATTTTCCAGACCTGCCCGCATGTTTTTATACGTACCGACCCCCAGGAAAACCGCATCATATTCACTGAGCAGCTGTTTCATCTGGATGTTTTTACCAATCTCGGTATTGAGGCGGAAATCAACGCCCATTTCTGTAAAGATCCTGCGGCGATTGGCCATCACACTTTTTTCCAGCTTGAATGATGGGATCCCAAAGGTCAGTAAGCCACCAATCTCCGGGTAGCGATCAAAGACTACGGGTTTAACGCCGTTACGAACCAGAATATCGGCACACGACAAGCCTGCCGGTCCCGCGCCGATAATCGCGACTTTTTTGTCGACCCACTCAACATGAGACATATCTGGTTTCCAGCCCATTTCAAAGGCTTTATCGGTGATGTATTTTTCGATATTGCCGATAGCGACTGCGCCAAAGTCATCATTCAGTGTACAGGAACCTTCACACAGCCGATCTTGCGGACATACCCGGCCACACACTTCTGGCAGGGTGTTAGTCTGGTGTGCCAGCTCAACCGCTTCGAGGATCCGCCCCTCATTGGCTAAGCTTAACCATTGCGGGATGTAGTTATGTACCGGGCACTTCCATTCGCAATACGGGTTACCACAATCAAGACAGCGATCAGCCTGAGCACTGGCTTGTTGCGGAGTAAAAGGTTCGTAGACTTCGACAAACTCAATTTTACGGATGCTGAGCGGCTTTTTAGGCGGATCAACGCGCTCGACATCAATAAATTGGTAAACGTTCTGGCTCATTCGGTTTCCCTTCCTTATTGTGCTTGAACGCGCAGCTCGGCAGCTGAACGGCTTTGATGACCCAAGAGGGTATTGACGTCGGCAGACTTTGGTTTTGCCAGATAGAACTTAGGGATCCACCGGTCGAAATCTGCCAGGATCTCCTGAGCCCGGCTTGAGCCTGTCTCTTCCAGATGACGATCTATCAGGCCCCGCAGGTGTTCTTGGTGAATTTTCAGATTATCCAGCGGCAGTGTATCAATCAGCTCCTGGTTCACCCGACCTGCGAAATCGCCGTCTTCATCGAGGATGTAGGCAAATCCTCCCGTCATTCCGGCACCGAAGTTAACCCCGGTTTTACCTAATATCGCGACAATACCGCCAGTCATGTATTCACAGGCGTTGTCGCCTGCCCCTTCAACGATGGCTATCGTGCCGGAGTTTCGTACCCCGAATCGTTCACCGGCGGTACCTGCGGCAAACAATTTGCCCCCGGTCGCGCCATACAGGCAGGTGTTGCCGATAATCGTCGCTTCATGAGACTTAAATGCGGAGCCCATCGGCGGCCTGATGACGATCTTGCCGCCAGTCATACCTTTGCCGACGTAGTCGTTGGCATCACCGGTCAGATACAGGTTCAGTCCGCCGGCATTCCAGACGCCGAATGACTGGCCCGCAGTGCCGGTCAGGTGCAGGTTGATTGGCTGAGAGGCCATCCCCTGATTGCCATAACGCAGGGCAATTTCACCAGACAGACGGGCACCAATCGACCGGTCGGTATTGCGGATACTATGGAACAGCTCCGCACCGCTGCGACGTTCAATCGCCGGTAATGCTTCAGTGAGCAGGGTATTGCTTAATACTGCGGGATCAAACGGGGTGTTTGGTTCGCTGCAATACAGGGTTTTACCTTCGACGGGGGTGGGCGCATGCAGCAGGCCACTCAGATCCAGCTTGTTTTGTTTGGCGGTAACCCCTTCGATCACGGCGAGCAGATCGGTGCGGCCGATCAGATCGGTCAGTTTTTCTATGCCCAGGCTGGCGAGTAATTCACGCACTTCCTGGCCTAAACCAATAAAGTAATTCATCACCTGCTTCGGCAGACCTTTAAAGAAGTCACGGCGCAGCGTCTCATCCTGGGTGGCGACCCCGGTGGCGCAGTTATTAAGGTGGCAGATACGGAGGTATTTACAGCCCAGAGCCACCATAGGTGCCGTTCCAAAGCCGAAACTTTCCGCCCCCAGAATGGCGGCTTTGACCACATCGAGACCGGTTTTCAGGCCGCCATCAACTTGCAGACGAATTTTATGGCGTAACCCGTTGGCGACCAGTGCTTGCTGGGTTTCGGCTAAACCGAGTTCCCATGGGCTGCCGGCATATTTCACCGAGCTTAACGGACTGGCACCGGTACCGCCGTCGTAACCGGAGATCGTGATCAGATCAGCATAGGCTTTAGCGACACCCGTTGCGATAGTGCCCACGCCGGGTTCAGAAACCAGTTTGACCGATACCATGGCCTTTGGGTTGACTTGTTTTAAGTCGAAGATCAGCTGGGCCAGATCCTCGATTGAATAAATATCGTGATGTGGAGGGGGGGAGATCAGGGTGACCCCCGGAACGGCAAAACGCAGTTTAGCGATCTCAGTCGTGACTTTGTGGCCAGGCAGCTGGCCGCCTTCACCGGGTTTCGCGCCTTGAGCAACTTTGATCTGAATGACATCAGCATTGACGAGATAGTGGGGTGTTACGCCAAAACGACCCGATGCCACCTGCTTGATACGAGAGTTACGCTCATTACCAAAGCGACGCGGGTCTTCGCCCCCCTCACCGGAGTTGGAGCTGCCGCCTAAGCGGTTCATGGCAATAGCCAGGGCTTCGTGAGCTTCCGGGCTGAGGGCACCAATTGACATAGCTGCAGAGTCAAAGCGTTTATATAACTCCGTGGCGGCTTCAACCTGTTCCACTTCGATCGGGTCTTCTGGCTCTTTGAGTTTCAGCAGATCACGAATTGCAGAGATTGGACTCTTATTGACGATAGTGGCAAACGCAAGGTAATCCTGGTAATTACCTGTTTTAACGGCCTTCTGCAGGGTGCTGACGACGTCGGGATTGTAGGCGTGGAACTCCCCGCCATGAACATATTTCAGCAGACCACCGTGTTCAATCGGTTTGCGTTTCAGCCAGGCTCGGCGCGACAGGTTAAACAGATCCTGCTGGAAGTCTTCGAAGCTGGCACCGGATATGCGGCTTGAGACCCCTTTAAAGCACAGATCAATGACTTCCTGATGCAGTCCAACTGCTTCAAACAGCTGGGAGCAACGGTAAGAGGCGACGGTGGAAATCCCCATTTTCGACATGATCTTATACAGGCCTTTGTTCATGCCGTCGCGGAAGTTCATCATTATTTCACGGTAGGGTTTGGTAATCGCACCGTTGTCGATGAGTTTTCCCAGTGATTCATACGCTAAATAGGGATAAACCGCAGTGGCACCGAAGCCGATGAGTACTGCGAACTGGTGCGGATCGCGAGCGGTGGCCGTTTCCACGATCATGTTGGCATCGCAACGTAAATTAGTTGCCACTAAGCGGCTTTGCACTGCGCCCACCGCCATCACCGCCGGGATCGGCAGCTTGTCTGGGTCAATGCCGCGGTCAGACAGTACGATCAGCACGGTGCCGCTGCGGACCAGGCGTTCAGCCTGATCGCACACATCATTAATGGCTTGCTTGAGGTTTTTCTCGTTCGGATCATAGTTGATATCGATGATGCTGTTGCGATAGTAATGGCTATCGAGCTCCAGCAACTGAACCAGATCGGAGTACAGCAGTACGGGGGAGTTGAAGGCCACCCGATAGGCATGGCCGTCGGTTTCACTGAACACGTTCATTTCACGGCCGATACAGGTTGCCAGCGACATCACGTGTTTTTCACGTAACGGGTCGATGGGCGGGTTGGTGACCTGAGCAAACATCTGGCGGAAGTAATCGGTGACGGCGCGCTCTTTCGAAGACAGTACGGCCATCGGCGCGTCATCCCCCATTGAACCTGTCGGCTCCTGGCCATTTTCACCGACAACCCGCAATACCTGATCAAGCTCTTCACGGTTAACACCGAAGAGTTTCTGGTAGGTATTGAGTTCATTATCATCGAAGGAGCGGTGGCCGACCTGATCGTCACCAAGATCTTTGAATGGGATCAGGCGTTTGACGTGGCTGTCCATCCATTTTTTGTATGGATGGCGGCTCATCAGTTCGTTATCGATGTCATTGGAATGCCAGATCTTGCCAAACTTAGTATCTATAACCAGCAGCTCCCCCGGTCCGACACGGCCTTTCTCTGCGACTTCATCGGGGGCGTAATCCCAGATCCCCACTTCTGAGGCGAGGGTGATCAGCTTGTCTTTGGTGATCACGTAGCGGGCAGGGCGCAGTCCGTTACGGTCAAGGTTACAGGCGGCATAACGGCCATCTGACATTACGATACCGGCCGGGCCATCCCACGGCTCCATATGCATGGAGTTAAAGTCGTAGAATGCGCGAAGTTCGGGTTCCATATCCGGGTGGTTCTGCCATGCAGGTGGAACCAGCATGCGCATCGCACGGAACAGATCGAGACCACCGGCCAGAAATAGCTCCAGCATGTTATCGAGGCTGGAAGAATCCGAGCCGGTTTCGTTAACAAACGGTGTGGCGGTTTGCAGATCCGGCAGCAAGGGGGAAGCAAATTTGTATGCGCGTGCCCGCGCCCACTGGCGATTACCGGCAATGGTATTGATCTCACCGTTATGAGCTAAGTAACGAAATGGCTGAGCCAGTGGCCAGCGGGGTTGGGTATTGGTCGAGAAGCGCTGGTGGAACAGACAGATGGATGATTCCAGCCGTAAATCAGCGAGATCGGTATAGAACTTCGGCAAGTCAGCAGGCATACATAAGCCTTTGTAGACAGTGACTTGCGTCGACAGGCTGCAGATGTAGAAATCAGGATCGTCAGTAATGCGTTTTTCAATGCGGCGCCGGGCAATATACAGGCGGCGATCGACATCTCGTGGCTTCCAGCCCGCTGGTGCATTAATGAATACCTGCTCAATATCAGGCAAAGATTCTGTGGCAATGGGGCCTAATACCCGCGGGTTGATTGGCACTTCACGCCAGCCAGTAATTGATAGGGTTTCTTTGGCGAGTTCTTCGTTGATAATGATCCGGGCTTGTTCGGCCCTGACGGGGTCCTGGCTGAGAAACAACATGCCGATGGCAAATTCGCGTGCGAGTTTCCAGCCTTTTTCCTCCGCGACAATACGGTAAAAGCTCTCGGGCTTTTTCATTAACAGACCGCAGCCGTCACCGGTTTTGCCATCAGCCGCAATACCACCACGGTGGGTCATACGATCCAATGCCGATATCGCGGTACGAACAAGTTTGTGGCTGGTTTCGCCCCCAATATGGGCAATTAAACCAAAACCACAGTTATCTTTTTCCAGCGTTGGGTCATACAGTGTCATTGCAACTCTCCCTTGCTTCCGCCCAGCTCAGCTGAGCTGGGTTACTGCATAATTATGACAACCTCCCTGATCGTCATTTCTGCTTCCAGCAACTTTCAAGTTAACGGCAATTTACAAAAAGATCAAATAACCATTACATCCTGTCTTTGTTTCAGTAATTACAGCAGATTTTTCTGATTAGGCATTGTTTTTTGATGGCCTAAGTTTGGTTTAGTCTTTCATTTACATTTTTCAGGGGGGGAAGGCTGAGTGTTAGGTAGGGTAAGGGTGATTTAACTCGTTCAAGTTGCCGGTTTGGTATACAAAAAAGCCAGCTCACAAGAGCTGGCTTTTATATAAAGTGCAATCAGATGTCTGATCAGGCTCGTGACAGCATCAGTGAATGAGCTTTCGCTTCCAGATTGGTATTACCCATCAGGAAGTCATCGATTTCACGGGCACATTCGCGGCCTTCATTGATACAACGAACGACCAGAGACTGGCCGGTACGCATGTCACCTGCGGCAAAGACACCTTTCTGGCTGGTGGCAAAACCTGTTGTTGCGACATTGCCACGTTCATCCAGTTTGATGTCCAGCTGGGCTAAGACACCGGAAGGTTCCGGATGTAAGAAACCCATCGCCAGAAATGCCATGTCACATGGAATGATGCGCTCAGAGCCGACGACTTCATCAAAGCCAGGACGCTCATCGGGTTTCGCTTCCTGCCACTGAATATCTGCAATACGCAGGGCTTTCACGTTACCGGCTTCATCACCGATGAACTCTTTAGTCAGAATATTCCAATGACGCTCACAGCCTTCTTCATGTGAAGTGGATGTTTTCATGATCATTGGGTAAGACGGCCAGGGTTGATGAGCAGGACGCTTCTCAGGTGGGATCGGCATGATCTCGACCTGAGTAACACTTACCGCGCCATGGCGGTTAGAGGTTCCGACACAGTCCGAGCCGGTATCACCGCCGCCGATAACCACAACATGCTTACCTTTAGCGTGAATTTCTTCACTCTTAAGAGCCATGTCGTTGGCACGGCGGTTATTTTGCGCAAGGAATTCCATCGCATAATGAACCCCCTTAAGCTCACGGCCGGGGATTGGCAGGTTACGTGGTACGGTTGCGCCGCCCGTTAGCAGTACAACATCAAAATCCTGACGAAGCTGCAGGGCATTAATCTCAACACCGACATGGGCGTTGACCTCGAACTTAATTCCCGCTTCGGCCATTAAGTTGATTTTACGGTCAATGATATCCATACCCAGTTTGAAATCCGGAATACCAAAACGCAGCAGACCGCCGACTTTTTCATCCCGTTCAAACACAGTCACGCAGTGACCGGCACTGTTCAGCTGTTCAGCTGCTGCCAAACCCGCCGGGCCCGAACCGATAATCGCAATGGTTTTACCGGTACGAGAACGCGGTGTTTTCGGCTTGGCGTATCCTTCGCGGTACGCCGTCTCAACGATTGTTTTTTCGATATTACAGATAGTGATCGGGTCTTGGTTAATCCCCAATACACAGCCACTTTCACAAGGGGCCGGGCAGACACGACCGGTAAACTCAGGGAAGTTATTGGTAGAACTTAGAATGTTCCACGCTTCTTCCCAGCTGTCACGATAAACCGCATCATTGAATTCGGGAATGATGTTGCCAATCGGGCATGAGTTATGACAGAAAGGCACACCGCAATCCATACAACGTGATGCCTGCTTATTGATCTTAGTGCCAAACTCTTGATTCAAGACAAACTCTTTATTGTCTTGAATGCGAACGCTTGGATCTAACTTTTGTGGCAGTTCACGGCCAACTTCTAAAAATCCTGTAGGCTTACCCATTTACGGCCTCCAACTCTTCCTTGTTTTCTGCATCAGCTTTACGCTGCTGCAGTACAGCTTTGTAATCCCTTGGCATCACTTTCACCATTTTTTGAAGGTTCGCTTCAAAGTTGGAAAGGAAAGTTTCAGCCACCGTACTACCCGTTAGCTCAATATGTTTGGTGAGCATCTCTTTGAGCAAGTCTTGGTCTTCTTGCTCAATCGGGTCAAGATCAACAAGCTCTGGATTCAGCTTAGTTTCGAAATCATCGAATTGGTCCCAAACATACGCCACACCGCCACTCATACCGGCTGCGAAGTTTCGTCCTGTCTGGCCAAGGATAACGGCAACACCGCCAGTCATGTATTCACAGCCGTGATCACCCACACCTTCAACCACGACTCTCGCGCCTGAGTTACGGACACAGAAACGCTCGCCCGCTAAGCCGCGGATGTAAGACTCTCCCGAGGTCGCACCGTAGAAGCAGACGTTACCCACAACGATGTTATCTTCCGGGATAATGTCGGATTTCGCATTCGGATAAAGTACCAGTGTTCCGCCAGAGAGGCCTTTACCCCAGTAATCGTTGGCATCGCCTTCGACTTCGAAGTTCACGCCTTTCGCGAGGAAGGCGCCGAAACTCTGGCCTGCCGAGCCATTGAACTTGACGTTCATTGGTTGTGGTAACCCTTGGTCTTTATAGATTTTTGAAATCTCGTTCGACAGCATGGTTCCGGTACTTCGGTCGGTGTTGATGATGTCAAATTCAACGTCGACTTGTTTGCCTTCGTAAAGTGCAGGCGCTGCAGCTTTAATCAGTTTACGGTCAAGGACATTTTCTAAGTTATGTTCTTGTTGGCGCTGATTGTAGATCCCGTCGTCTTCACGTGCCGGTTCGTTAAATAGCACAGGGCTCAGATCAAGATTCTTGTATTTCCAGTGGCTGATATCGTCACGGATTTTCAGTTTGTGAGATTGACCCACCATCTCTTCAATGGTGCGGAAGCCTAGCTCAGCCATCACTTCACGCAGGCCTTCGGCCATGTACTGGAAGAAGGTGACAACATCATCTACGCGACCATCAAAGCGCTCACGCAATGTTTTGTTTTGGGTCGCGATACCGACAGGGCAGGTATTCTTATGACACTTACGCATCATGATACAGCCTTCAACAACCAATGCAGCGGTTGCGACACCCCACTCTTCAGCCCCCAGCAGTGTGGCTACTGCAAGGTCGCGAGGTGTTTTCATCTGACCGTCTGACTGAACAACGATACGGTTACGCAGGCCGTTTTTCAGCAGGGTCTGATGAGTTTCAGCCAGACCAAGTTCCCAAGGTAAACCGGTGTGGCGAATTGATGAGATTGGCGATGCACCGGTACCGCCATCGAAACCGGCAATCAGCACGACGTCAGCTTTTGCTTTCGCGACACCCGAGGCAATCGTACCGACACCGGCTTCTGATACCAGCTTGACGTTTACGCGACCCTTGCGGTTCGCATTCTTCAAATCGTAGATCAGCTGAGCCAAATCTTCGATTGAGTAGATATCGTGGTGTGGCGGTGGTGAAATCAGGCCTACTCCAGGGGTGGAGTGACGGGTAGCACCAATCCAATCATCGACTTTATCACCCGGTAGCTGACCCCCTTCGCCAGGCTTCGCGCCCTGAGCCATCTTGATCTGAATTTCGTCAGAGTTAGTCAGATAGTAAGAGGTTACACCAAAGCGGCCTGAAGCGACCTGCTTGATCGCAGAGCGTTCCCAGTCACCGTTATCTTTCTTCTCGAAGCGATCCGGATCTTCACCGCCTTCACCGGAGTTAGACTTCGCGCCGATGCGGTTCATGGCAACGGCCAGTGTAGAGTGTGCTTCGTAGGAGATAGAGCCAAAGCTCATAGCGCCTGTTGCGAAACGCTTCAGGATGCTCTCAATGGGTTCTACTTCAGCCAACGGAATGGAACCTGCCGGGTTTTTAATGAACTCAAGCTGGCTACGCAGGGTTGCCGCGTGGTCACCTTGAGAATCAACCGCATGGCAGTATTCTTTAAACTGGCTGTAATCTTTGCCGCGGGTGGATTGTTGCAGCAGTGAAATCGTTTCAGGGTTGAACAGGTGCTTTTCACCACGCTGTTTCCACTGGTAGACACCGCCCACGTCCAGCATTTGGATTGGGATCTCGCGCGTCGGGTAACCGACACGGTGACGAATCAGTACTTCCTGGGCAATGTCATCGATGGTCAGACCCTGAATTCGGGAAACGGTACCGGTGAAGTATTTATCAACAACGGCTTTGCTGATCCCCAGCGCTTCAAAGATTTGCGCGCCGTGGTATGACTGCAGAGTTGAAATACCCATCTTCGAGAAGATCTTAAGCAGGCCGCCATTCACACCTTTACGGTAGTTATTGAATAACTCGTCTGTTGGCAGCTCTGGGTCTAGCTTGCGCTTTTTCTGCAGATCAACCAGCGTTTCTGTTACCAGGTACGGGTTAACCGCGTTAGCACCGTAACCGACCAGGGTGGCAAAGTGGTGCGTTTCACGTGCGTCACCGGTTTCAACAATGATGTCACACTTAGCTCGTAGGCCTTTGCGGATCAGGTGGTGATGCACAGCACCTACCGCAAGCATCGCAGGGATCGCAGCATGGTTTGAGTTAACCGCCCGGTCCGTCAGAATGATGATTGAGTAGCCGTCAAGTACGGCATCTTCTGAGTACTGACAAATACGCTTTAGCGCTCGTTCTAATTTGCCTTGCTCACCATTGGCACGGAATACGATATCCAGTGTTTTAGCCTGCAAGTGCTCTTTGTCGATAGCTCGCAGTTTTTCAAGTTCAGCGTTTGATAGTACCGGAGATTCCAGTTCTACTTTCTGGCAGTGCTCGGGTGTTTCTGTCAGCAGGTTCTGATCTTTACCGAGGTAAGTGTTCAGCGACATCACCATGCGCTCACGGATCGGATCGATCGGCGGGTTGGTGACCTGGGCAAATAGCTGCTTGAAGTAGTTCGACAAGTGCTGTGATTGATGCGAAAGGATCGCCAGTGGCCAGTCGGCCCCCATAGCCCCGAGAGGCTCGTAAGCTGTTTTTGCCAGAGGAACGATGATTTCGTTCACTTCTTCAGAGCTCATACCAAACGCTTGTTGGTGGTGAAGAAGACGTTCTGGTGTCGGCTGGTGGTGCATGTTATCAGCTTCAGGTAGCGCTTTCAGAGTCAGCAGGTTGTCTTTGACCCACTGCTCATAAGGCTGTGCTGTCGCAATGCTGTCTTTTACTTCTTCATCAGAAATAATCCGGCCTTGTTCCAGATCGGCAACGAAGATACGGCCTGGTTGCAGACGACCACGGAACTGAACGTTTTCCGGTTCGATTTCAACCACGCCTGATTCCGATGCCATCACCAGGAAGTCATCTTTGGTCACGGTATAACGTGACGGGCGCAGACCGTTACGGTCAAGTGTTGCACCGACCTGAACACCATCGGTGAAACAGACAGACGCCGGGCCATCCCAGGGTTCCATAACGTTAGCGTGGTACTGATAGAACGCACGACGTTTCGGATCCATGTTTTTGTTTTCTTGCCACGCTTCAGGGATCAGCATCATCAATGCGTGTGGCAGGCTACGGCCAGAAAGAACCAGAAGCTCCAGTGCCATGTCGAAGTTAGATGAATCTGAACTGCCTTCCTGGCAGATAGGAAGGAGCATGTCGATCTCTTGCTGACTGAACAGGTCAGATTCAAGGATCGCTTCACGTGCTTTCATCCAGTTCAGGTTGCCGCGAACAGTATTGATTTCACCGTTGTGGGCAATGTAACGGAATGGTTGAGCCAGGCGCCATCTTGGGAAGGTGTTGGTCGAGAAACGAGAATGCACCAATGCCAGCGCGGTAACCATGGATGGGTTTTGCAAGTCTAAGAAATACTGCGGTACTTGTTCAGTGGTTAGCTGGCCTTTATAGACCAAGGTTTTATACGACAATGAGTTGATGTAGAAATCATCGCCGATATTTGAAATGCTTTCGAGGCAGACACGAACGGTATAGTTACGAAGTACATACAGTTTACGTTCAAGTACGGCAGGGTCTAAGTTTGCACCGCCGGTAATAAATACGTGTTCAAACTGTGGTTCAGTGCTGAGTGGATCTTCACCAATCATTGAGTTGTCGACCGGCAATACGCGATAGCCAATCACTTCAAGATCAAGGCGCTTTGCATTACGCTCTAAAATATCGCGACACTGCTGACGTTTGTGCTCGTCTTTAGGGAATAGCACAACACCGACACCGTATTTATCAAATGACGGTAGTTTAATGCCTTGTTTTACCGTTTCTTCTAATAAAAACTCATGGGGCTTTTGCAGAAGAATACCGGCACCGTCACCACTGCATGGATCGCAACCCTGACCACCGCGGTGCTCCATACGAGCGAGCATGTCGAGGGCTTGAGTTACAATCTCGTGAGATTTACGGTTTTTCAGGTGGGCGACAAAGCCGATACCGCAGGCATCGTGTTCCAATTCAGGCACATAGAGTCCCTGGGCGTTAAGCTCTTGATCTGTCATAGATACATCCTTCCAGTTTCAACAAGCCCTTATCCAAAGGCTTGGTTATCCCTAATCTTATTGTCACATTTTCATCGAGCTTTATACGCGGACGGCCTGTCCGGCTCACTGATGAGATGCGCGTTTGCTATGGGATGAAGTTCTTATTCATTAGCAAACTAAATTCTGAAGTGCTTTTGACCTGGTATGCAAAAACACTGCAGTTTTGCCAAATGGGCGGCATAAATCACTATTTTACGAGGAGATTTAGTCACATTTGTTGTTCATAATTTGCACACAAGTGTAACTATCCTACATTTTTGACACATTAATTACCAACAAAAATTAGCGCCAGATTGGCATTAAATCCCCATCATCTGCATTTAATCCGTTTCAATATGACTGGATATTCGATAATGGTTCTCACTATGAATACTGACCGGCCTGAGTACGCACTAACCCTTATTTTTTTCATGGTTTTATGGTGGAGCTAAAGAATATTATCTGTAGTTTTTTATCAACAATAAAAAGGCATTACCTTGGTGGTATGAGATATACGTTTTTTTCTTGCTTTGGCACAACATTCAGTGGCGGCTGTGATGTTACTCTGCGCGACTTTAAAATGCCCCTGCACAATGCTCGCAGGTTATTTCGCATGCTCCTTGTGGAGAACTGGCGACAACACATACAGAGATAAAAACTTAGGTGAAATGATGCAGCTGCACGAATTAGTCAATACATTTGGACAAGACCTCCAACGTCGCTATGGGGAGAAGGTGCATAAACTGACCCTGCATGGTGGCTTTAGTTGTCCAAATCGCGATGGCACGATCGGACGGGGCGGTTGTACTTTTTGTAATGTAGCTTCTTTTGCGGATGAACAAGCCCAGTATTTACCTATTAGCCAGCAACTTGCTCAACGTGCCGCTCAAACGGACAGGGCGAAGCGTTATCTGGCTTATTTTCAGGCTTATACCAATACCTACGCTGAAGTTCAGCTGCTGAAAAATATGTATGAAGAGGCATTGCAAGCTGCAGATATTGTTGGTCTGTGTGTGGGAACTCGTCCCGACTGTGTTCCCGACGCGGTATTGGATTTACTAGCGGGGTATTGTCAGCAAGGGTATGAAATCTGGCTTGAGCTCGGGTTGCAAACAGCCAACGATAAAACCTTAAAACGGATTAATCGCGGGCATGATTTTGCTTGCTATGAGCAAGTCACAAAGCGTGCTCGTGCAATGGGGATCAAAGTGTGTACCCATTTGATTGTTGGGCTGCCGGGCGATACGAAAGACGATAATCTCGATACCATCAGGCGCACGATAGCCGTTGGTGTTGATGGCATTAAGCTTCATCCTTTGCATATTGTGGAAGGAAGTAAAATGGGACAAGCCTGGAAAGCCGATCGCCTTGAAGCGCTGAGCCTTGAAAAGTATGTCGATATTGCTTCTGAGATGATCCGTCTGACCCCCCCTGATGTGGTTTATCATCGTGTCTCTGCCAGCGCACGTCGTCCCACATTGTTAGCCCCTACGTGGTGTGAAAACCGCTGGTTGGCGATGACTGATATCGGTCGGAATCTGGATCAGCTCGGCGCGCAGGGGACAGCTTTGAACCAGCCATTCGTGTATCAGCCTGTTACCCCTAAAAAATAGTGACCTGTGTCATATTCACCTTATCGCGGCCTTTCCCGTGACAGCCAGCTTCAAATGCAGACCCCCGCATTTTGAAGCTGTTTTTGAACAACTGCTCATCCCTCTTGGTGAGCGTTATGCTTTCTTATTTGCTTTTTAATAAAATAGCGGCATAAACATACTGAGTAATTGCAATTATGTTAGATTAGCCCGGCGTCATCAATTAACTGATTGATAACAGCTTGTTGTATTCGAGGCTGTATTGGGTTGGTTGTATATGCCTGATGGTGTGATCAGGTGAGTTGTTACTGCTGTTCGGGAATGCGCGGTGTTTTTTAGTCGTAGTTTGATCATATTTGCCTTATTACTCTGCCCTTCACCGGGCTGGGCTGCTTTTTCCGTTGCGGATATGGCCAGTCCGATCCTTGTTTTTACCCTGATGGTCCTGCTTATTCTCCTGGGCAGCGCCGTACTTGTACTCGTCTTGCATAATATTGAAGCCTCTTCATTTAAAAAAATGTATGCCACTCTGACGAATATGCCCGTTGCGGTCGTGATCGTCAGAAGTAAAGACGGCGCGCTGTTATATGCCAATAAAACCTGCCGGGAGTTGATCGGTGCACGTAAAGTCGGTAGCAGCTATTTTTATCCGGATGATATCGAACCCCAGATGATCTGCGATGTGCTACGCCCTTATAGCCATGACAAAAGAGGGCGAGGCAGAAGTGAGGTGCTGCAGTTATCGGATCGGATGGCATTGAAATTACAGGTTTCAGGTCAGCAGGTGCGCTATAAGTGGCAGTCAGCCTGGATGCTGTTTTTGTTCAAGCCACAAGATCAACAGTCAACCCAAACCCAGCTGGAGCAAGAGCAGCGGGTATTCCAGAGCGTACTTAACTCACTCTCGGAGTTAGTCTACTTCCAGGATAACGCGGGCAATATTCTCGGAACCAATAAAGCATTTGATCGATTCTGGCGCGGGCGAGTTAATGAAGGCTTGATCGACAGTGACGAAATGTCGTATTCAGCCGAAGCGTCATTATCAGGCAATAACTCGACCCATACCTGGACGACCTCGCCGGATGGTTCAAGTCGGCTACTGGAAACGAATAAGACGTTACTTATTGATGATCACGGCGAAACCATCGGTACCTTGAGTATCAGCCATGATGTGACCGACTGGCATGAGATGCAGGAAAGTCTGAAGCAAGAAATTGAGAAACGGGAAGTTACAGAGCAAGCACTTGCCCAGCGAAATAACCTATTGGATACGATCTTAAGTGCGAGCCAGGATCCTATTGGTCTGTTTAACGAGCACTGGGTCTATGTCGGTTGTAACGAACCGTTTGCTCAATCGCTCGGTTATACCCAGGAAGAGTTGCTGGGTAAAGTGGCTTCTGATGTGCTTGAACCGGATAAATGGGAAATATTTGAAGGCATCGATCGTGAAGTGATGGAAAAAGGAGTCACCAGCAAGACCGAAGATTACGTTATCTTAGAAGACGGTACGCCAATTTGGTACGAGGTCGCGAAATCTCCCTATTGTGACCCAACTGATGGCTCTGTGGGCGTATTGATCATGGCACGCGATGTCACTGAGCGTAAAATGGCGGAGCAACAATTAGCCGACGCGATCATGGAGCTTCAGGAACTCAGCTTTGTTGATAGCCTGACTAAAGTCGCCAACCGCCGTAGTTTTGATGAGCTGTTGCGCAGAATGTGGCATAACCACGTCCGAGAACAAAAGTCGCTGACGTTGATTTTATGCGATATCGACTACTTTAAGGCTTTTAATGATAACTATGGTCATCAGCAAGGTGATTTTGCCCTGCGGGAAGTGGCAAAAGTGCTGCGCAGTGTCATACACCGTGAAACTGACGAGGTCGCCCGTTACGGCGGGGAAGAGTTTGCCTTCCTGCTGCCAAATACTGATTTAAAAGGCGGCGAAGTCGTGGCCGCAAATATTCACCGACAGCTGGCAGCCAGAGGGATTACTCATCAGTATTCTGATGTGGACACGAAACTGACGGTTAGCCTTGGGGTGGCAACGCTCATCCCGCTGCCTTCACAGGACTATGGTGAGCTGGTCGAAATGGCTGATATTGCGATGTATAAAGCGAAAGCCGCAGGACGTAACTGTACGATGTCCCTGTCTGATAACGACGAATTGAACAATGACAGTAATTATACCCACCACAATGTAACCTACATGTAATTTTAGAGTCTGCAATTGCAGGATTTTCTGGGCAGGAATAACAACATTAAAGTATAACTGTGGGACTTATCCTTTGGATCTGTCACTACGCACGATATTATCGAATGAAGCACTTCTAGGCTACGGGTTAAATAATGAAACAAATCAAAGTATTGGCTCAGTTCTATGTCGACTTGCTGGTTAAGTTAGGCATTGTGCGGTTCAGTATGCTACTGGCGCTGGCCTTGGTGGCTCTTGCTGTGGTGGTTCAGGTCGGTGTGACCTTAGTGCTTCAGGGTGAAGTGCTTGACATTGATATTGTCCGTTCGGTGTTTTTCGGTTTGTTGATCACACCATGGGCTGTTTACTTCTTATCAGTGGTGGTGGATCAGTTAGAAGATTCCCGCCAGCGCCTGTCTAAACTTGTGACCAAGCTGGAAGAGATGCGCTCCCGTGATATGCAGCTGCATAAACAGCTACAGAGCAATATCACACAGTTGAATCAGGAAATTGAAGAACGAGAGAAAGCGGAAGAAGCCCGCCAGCTCGCGATGCAAGATTTAGAAAATGAGGTATACCAGCGTGAAAATGCTCAGCTTGAGCTGGCAGAGCAGAGTGCATTGGTAAAGTCATTCCTCGATGCTTCACCGGATCTGATCTATTACCGCAATGAAAAAGGCGAATTTTCCGGTTGTAACCGGGCGATGGAAGAGTTGACGGGTAAAACAGAAAAACAGCTGGTGGGTTTGACCCCGTGGGATGTCTATAGCAAGGAAGTTGCCACGAAAATCGCTGAAACGGATCAGCAGGTGTTTAAGCAAAATGTTTCCCTCACTTATGAGCAGTGGCTGGAATACCCTGACGGAGGAAAAGCGATATTTGAATTACGTAAAGTGCCGTTTTACAGCCGTGACGGACGCCGTTTAGGGCTGATGGGATTTGGCCGGGATATTACCGAGCGTAAGCAGTATCAGGATGCACAGGAAAAAGCCAGTCGCGATAAGACCGCCTTCATTTCAACCATTAGCCATGAATTACGTACCCCGTTAAATGGTATTGTCGGTTTAAGCCGTATGTTGCTGGACACCAAGCTGGATGACGAGCAGCGAGGCTACATGCGAACCGTTCATGTCAGTGCAATCACCTTAGGTAATATTTTTAACGACATTATCGATATGGATAAGTCGGATCGCCGTCGTTTGGAGTTGTTGCCTAAGCCCTTGGACTTTCATGAATTTGTTGCCGATATGGAAAATATTTCCAGTTTAATGGCAGAGCAGAAAGGGCTGCGTTTTGATTTAGAGCGGTTAACGGAGTTGCCTGCATGCATTGAAGTCGATAGTACCCGCCTACGTCAGGTGTTGTGGAACCTGATCGGTAATGCCACCAAATTCACCAAAGAAGGTGGGGTGGTTCTGTCGATCAGTAGCGAGACCCACGATAACGAGGCTGAGATCATCTTTGAGGTAGAAGATAGCGGTATCGGTATTCCGGCATCAGAGCTGGATAAGATTTTCGCGATGTATTATCAGGTCAAAGAGGGTGACGATAATCTCCATGCCGTGGGTACCGGAATCGGCTTGGCGGTATCGCGTCAGCTGGTGCAGCTGATGGGGGGGGATATTACCGTGACATCAGATGTGGGTGAAGGCAGTACGTTTACCGTCACCATTCGTGTTCCGCTGGTGGAAAGCGTTGATGAAGAGGAAGTGATGCCCGTGGTTCCGCAAGCCAGTTTAAATATCTTAATGGTTGAAGACATTGAGCTGAATATTACCGTTGCCAAGGCATTGCTTGAAAGCCTGGGTCATGACGTTACGGTTGCAATGCGTGGTGATGAGGCCCTGCGGCTGTTTGATCCTGAAATCTTTGATCTGGTTCTGCTCGATATCCAGTTACCGGATATGACCGGTTTTGACATTGCTCAGGCACTGCGTGAAAAGTATGATCATTTGCCAGCTTTAGTGGCATTAACAGCTAACGTCATTAGTGACAAGGCCGAATACCTTGATAAGGGCATGGATGAGGCCCTGAGTAAACCATTGAGCGTTAAAGCTATAACCGATGTGATCCAACGTCTGGTACTGACTTGCTCCCTTGATGAGCCGGATGAGCCTGGGTATGACAATGCGACGGACAGCCCGAGTGATGAGATGATTAATCAGCTGCTTGATCTGGAAATGCTCACCTCTTATGTTGACATTGTTGGTTCAAAACCGGTGTACGAGAGTATCGCGATGTTTGAAAAAATGATGCCGGAGTACATTGCGATCTTAGATTCTAATATGACCGCTAAAGATAAAGACGGTATCAAATTTGAAGCCCATAAAATTAAAGGGGCGGCAGGCTCGATTGGTTTGAAACATATCCAACAGATCGCCCAGAAAGCTCAGTCGCCAGAGCTCCCTGCATGGTGGGAGAACATTAATGATTGGGTTGATGAGATCAAAAATGGTTATCGGAATGATATTCAGGTTTTGAAGGAATGGCTTGCTAAGCAAAAGCAAGCATAGATGCCGCAGCGGGCAAACTATTACTTTACAGCACTAAAAAAGGCTCCCACGGGAGCCTTCTTTCTTTCTAACTGGTTGCTGCTGACAGGTAAGGGGTCTTACCATGGCTGCAATGCCAATTATTCTTCGCCGAGATCACCGCAGAAGCGATAGCCTTCACCGTGAATCGTAGCAATGATTTCAGGGGTATCAGCTACGGATTCGAAGTGCTTACGGATACGACGAATCGTTACGTCAACTGTCCGGTCATGAGGTTTTAGCTCACGGCCCGTCATTTTCTTCAACAGATCAGCACGGGTCTGGATCTTACCCGGGTTTTCACAGAAGTGAAGCAGGGCACGGAACTCAGAACGCGGTAGTTTGAACTGATCACCATTTGGGCTGACTAGAGAGCGGCTGTTAATTTCTAGCGACCAATCGTTGAACTCATATCGCTCTACCAGTTTCTTGTCTTCAGTTGGCAGGCCTTGATTCATTGCACGAGTCAGCAGGTTACGCGCACGAATGGTCAGCTCACGAGGGTTGAATGGCTTGGTGATGTAATCATCGGCACCAATTTCAAGACCCAGGATCTTATCAACTTCATTATCGCGTCCCGTCAGGAACATTAACGCCATATCACCTTGTTCACGCAGTTCTCGCGCGAGTAATAGGCCATTTTTACCTGGAAGATTGATGTCCATGATCACCAGGTGAACATGGTGCTCTGAAAGCATCTGGTGCATTTCAGCGCCATCGTTGGCTTCGAATACCGTGTAACCTTCGGCCTCAAAAATACTTTTAAGGGTGTTACGTGTTACGTGCTCGTCTTCTACAATTAGAATGTGAGGGGTTTGCATTGGCAGTACCTAATTTCAAAAAACTAAAACTGGTCAAAAATAGAATAGTTAAATTCTATAAAAAAAATTCACATACAGGCAAAGTATTAGACAAAATACTTTTATTTACGCTGTAAAGCAGCCTGTTTGGTATGCCATCCATAAATTCAGTGTGGTTTTGTGTCATCACAAGACTGAAAGGCCCGATATTCTACGGGTATTGGCTACAATCTCCCTGGGATGGCGACGATTGTAAGCACTTAACAGCTCGCTAACAATATTGCGGTTTTGTTTCGATACCGCTTTCTGGGTGTTTTTTGATTTACATCAAATCGGGTGAAGATGCATTACGGTTAATCAGGTTGATTAACTTTCGCGATAAATTGAGACATCATTAACAGACATAATCTGCGATGTGTAAAAACACCTCACTGTGGCGAAGCTATCAAACCATTTCATTCAAGGCTGGGCAACACCCCGTTTACCATTCCTTTGCAATTCTAACAGCATTTAATCCCAGAAGCATTGTTCTTAATAGTTTGGACAATCAAAAACGTAACAAAATATTAGAAAAAGAGTTGGCAATGTTAACTGAGTCATATTTTCCTGTGAGCTGTTGCGCGTCAGATGGTCGTTGGGAAGAGGCGGGTTATATCGTCGATATAAGGGCAGAGCAGGCATATCTATTAGCGAAAAAATGGCAACAAAACGCTATCTACTGGGTTGAGGCCAATCAGTTATATTTGGTGCCAGTGTTACTTAAGGGGTTTGAAAAACAAAGACTAGGTGAATTTTCAGCCTTTTTTTCTATACCCAAGTGACCTCAAGATGCTCGTTTCAGCGAGAATTTCCAGGCGCTAAGGTCAGGCGCTAAGGTCAGGCGCTGATTTGCAGAGATAGTCGCTCTACATCAAAAATCAGCAACGCAACATTAGTGCCTGGAAAACTCGCCCTTCGGGAGCGATCCCGCATATTGAGGTCACTTAGGTATACACTTAATGGAACTCATATCTATTTACGGCGTTCAATGTGAAAGGTATTTGTGCTGGTAAGTAGAATTCGAGATTGCTCGTGGAATTGGAATCCATAACCTTGAGAAGGTTAACAAAGGAGTAAGTGAGATGAAAGATCTATTGCCTGACTTGTGTGATCACTATGAACAGGATGTTAGCTGGCTGCCTCTTATATTTCACAATTATGGAGGCAAAAAAATATTCTATGGCGAAGTCGTTACCCTCCGCTGTTTTGAAGACAACAGTTTAGTGCGTGAGATTGTGTCGCATGATGGCAGAGGAAAAGTACTGTTTATTGACGGTCATGGTTCATGTAATCGGGCGTTACTGGGTGATCAGCTGGCTTTACTGGCTGTTGAAAATGGCTGGCAGGGGATCATTATTAATGGTGCGGTTCGCGATGTTGGTACTCTGGCTACGCTGGATCTTGGGGTTAAAGCACTGGGCGTCTGCCCGTTTAAAACGGTGAAACGCCAGAGCGGCGATAAGAATATGACGTTGATTGTCGGACACACCATGATTTATCCCGGCGATTACGTCTACGCAGATCTTAACGGTATCTTGTTAAGCCGTCAGCCTCTGAACTTGTCTGTGCTGTAAATACTGATAAAACTGATCAGATTAAGTGGCGGTGCCATCATGGGCCGTCATTAGGAATCAGAAGCGATAGCCAATTCCAAGCAGGTAAATTTGCTCTAAGGCTTCGTAATCAACGGTTGCATGCAGGTCGACCTTCTCCGTCATTTTATACTGACTGCTAAATTCAACGCCGAGTATCGTATCCCGATCAACCGTTTCGGATGTGATGGCACTTTTCAGGCTAACTTTGGGTGTGACTTGATATTTTACCCCCGATAAAACCCCGCGGCCGGCAGAGATAAGATCATTGCCAGATGAGAGTCGGGTACTGAGATAAAGCTCGAGGTTATTATTGAGCGAATAGGCATAGCCACTATCAATCTGCCATAGATCGAATTGATCTGCGGCTCGTGAATGTGAAGATATGAACCACCCAGAGGGAGCATTATCACCGATTAAGCTGAAAAGTCCCTTTTCTGCTGCTGTTGTTGGTAAAGCCACGATCAGCAGGGCTAATGTGATCAGCAATTTTTTCATTACTTCACCATCCCTGTTCTTAATTTTGCTTATGCTTATCCATATTAGGACACAATTCTAATTATTAAAACGCAATGAGACACATAATGAGACTTTCTGCATAAAATTTGGCTTTGTCACAAAATAGACGGCTTTTTTCAGCCTGATATGGTGTGTTAGCTACCACTAAGATCAGGCTGGAATGCGTTATTTTCGCAGCCGATGTTCTTTTTTATAGGGATAGACATCTTCATACTGGCCGTGCGTGATGTTTTGCTGGAGCTGCTGCCAGTATTGGGCCTCAAATAAGTCACTGTGCAGTTCATTAAACAGCGCGCGGACTTTTGGATTGATCAGCAAAAAGGTACGAAACTCTTCAGGGAAGACGTCGTTGATCCCCACACTGTACCAGGGCTCTGCGGCCATCTCATCTTCTGGATAGCGAGGCGGCGGGATCTTGCGGAAGTTCATTTCTGTCATGTAGCTGATCTCATCATAGTCGTAAAACACGACTCGCTTATGACGGGTAACGCCGAAGTTCTTAAATAGCATATCACCGGGGAAAATATTGGCCGCAGCTAATTGCTTGATTGCTTTGCCATACTCGTCGACAGCATGACGAAGCTCATCATCGTTAGCCTGCTCAATATAAATGTTCAACGGGATCATCCGTCGCTCCATATAGAGATGTTTGATAATGATCTTATCCCTGGTCACTTTGATGATCGAAGGAGCGACGTCGAGTAGTTCAGCCAGCAACTCGTCGCTGAAGCGATGGCGTTCAAAGGTAAAATTACGGTATTCCTGGGTATCAGCCATGCGACCGACCCGGTCGTGTTCTTTTACCAGCTGATATTTCTCTCTTACCGTGGCGTGGCTGATGGCTTTTTGTGGAGCGAACTTATCTTTGATGATTTTGAAGACAAAATCATAAGATGGCAGGGTAAATACCGACATCACCATCCCTTTAATCCCCGGAGCTGGGACAAACAAATCGTCAGAGTGTTCCAGATGATCTAAAAATTCCCGGTATAACTCGGTTTTTCCGTGTTTCTGACAACCAATTGCGGTATACAGCTCGGCTTTGGTCTTGTTGGGAATGATATTCGACAGAAAGCGTACCAAGGCCGCCGGGGCCGGAGCGTAGACCATGAAGTAAGAACGGGCAAAACCAAAGATAATACTGACATCATCGACATGGCAGATACAGGCATCGATATAGAGCTGCTTGTTGCTGCTGCTCAGTACCGGCAATACCAAAGGAATGGTCTGCTCCTGGTTGTTGTGGCGGAGTGTGATGCATCCGATTAAGTAAGCCGCTTTATTACGGTAGAAAGGTTCCCGGATCAGTTCAAGGGCGGTGTCTTGGTTGAGGGCTCCTCCGAATTCGTGTTGTAAGTGGTCAATGATTAACGTGATATCTCGATTTTTATCTTCCCAGCCCAAGGTGAAAGGAGTGTCGTCGAGTACGCGTTCAAATAGCGCCGAGAGAGCAGAGTTGGCGGTATAGCGGCGTGTTAGCTGAGTCGGATAGGTCGGAATACGGTTTTCTTGTGAACTATGGACAAATAGCTTGTCACGATTGATATTGCGGTGTTCGAAAATCCGGCAATAGACTGAGTTAAAAAAACTTTCTGCGATCTCATATCGGGGGTAATCGAGCAGCAGATTTTCATAGGCAGATTTAACGGCCATTAAAAAAGAGCGGTTAGCATAGCGTTCACCCAGCATGATCTGAATTTGGCTGGTGACTAAGCCGACATGGTGGTCATAAAAGCTGATCCGCTTTTTGAGTGCCAGGTGAACCGCTGACCAGTCTTGATGTTCAAACCTTTCCTGCGCGCCAGCGGTCACATCGAGGAATCGGCCATACATGGCATCAAAGCCTTGCAAGATGGTATGGGCGACAAGCTGTTCCATTGCTGCTGTCATTCGGGAGTCCCTCCGAATTGATTTTTTATGTCATTACTATCCACTATGCAACGTGGGGAAGCTAACTGCAATAAACGATGGTTGTTTTTTATACTTCTTACAAATAATAAGATTGTATACCCAAGTAACCTCAAGATGCTCGTTTCAGAGGTAACTTGGGTATACGAAGCGGGTTACGGCTGTTGTGATTTTATCGACTAAGCGATAAAACGAGGTTGACTCTGAATCCTGGTTCCGGTACACCTAAAGCAATGAAGAATTTTGAGTAAATCGACAAAACACATGTTTAACGTTATCAGCACAACCACCACCATTATTATTACCGGCACAATGAGTGCTGGGGCGGGCTGATACGTATACGATTTATATGAAAAAGCCCGCACTCCACACAGTGCGGGCTTTTTTTTAACTTCACGGAATTGAATGAATTCGGTCTTTTTTGCTACTTATGCAATGTGGTAGTCAATAAATTAGGAACTTGGGAGTAGGGAATGCGAGTATTTAAGTTTGGTGGTTCATCGTTGGCTGATGCTGAACGATTTTTAAGGGCAGCGGATATCATCGCCAATAATGTCCAGCAAGGGGATGTGTCTGTGGTGCTGTCTGCGCCGGGCAAAGTTACGAATAAATTGGTGTCAGTGATCGACAGTACGGTAAATACCGGCGATGCAGAGCTTCAACTTGCCGATCTGGAAGCGGTATTTACTTCGCTGTTTGAAGGCCTATTGGCCCTGGAGCCTAAATTCGATAAAGCCTTGCTTGATGCCAAACTGGCCAGCTCGATGGGGCAGCTGAAACAGTATGTGCATGGAATGAAGTTGTTAGGCCTGTGTCCTGATAATGTGTATGCCAAAGTGATCAGTAAAGGTGAGCGCCTGTCGATTGTGGCGATGAAGGCGCTGATGGAAGCCAAAGGCCTGGCGGCGAGCCTGATTGATCCGGTTGAATACTTGCTTGCTCATGGTGATTACCTTGAAGCGCATGTTGATATTGAGGTTTCCACCGAAAATTTCAAACGTAACCCACTCCCTAAAGGTCACGTTAATATCATGCCGGGCTTTACTGCAGGCAACAGCAAAGGTGAACTGGTGACGTTAGGCCGTAACGGTTCCGATTATTCCGCTGCGGTTTTAGCGGCTTGCTTACGTGCTGAGTGCTGCGAGATCTGGACGGATGTTGATGGTGTTTACAGCTGTGATCCGCGTATCGTTCCCGATGCCCGCCTGCTGAAATCCCTGAGCTACCAGGAAGCGATGGAGTTGTCTTATTTCGGGGCTTCCGTACTGCACCCTAAAACGATCGCGCCGATTGCCCAGTTCCATATTCCCTGCTTGATTAAAAACAGCTTTAACCCTCAAGGTGCCGGAACCCTGATCGGCCAGGATACCGGTGAAGACAAGCTGGCTATCAAGGGCATTACGACCCTGAAAGACCTGACAATGGTAAATGTCTCTGGCCCGGGCATGAAAGGGATGGTTGGCATGGCGGCGCGTGTGTTTAGCGCAATGTCAGCGTCAGGGGTCTCTATTGTGTTGATCACTCAGTCATCATCGGAGTACAGCATTAGCTTCTGCATTGAGAGTGCGGATAAAGGCGTTGCTCAGGAGGCGTTGCAGAACTGCTTTGAACTTGAGCTGAAAGAAGGCCTGTTGGAGCCGGTTGAGTTTCTTGATGACTCGGCTATTGTTACCCTGGTTGGCGATGGCATGCGGACATCTCGTGGTGTGGCATCACAGTTCTTTACGTCGCTGGCTGAAGTCGACGTTAATGTTATTGCGATTGCCCAGGGATCTTCAGAGCGTGCGATTTCTGCCGTGATCCCGGTGGACAAAGTGTCAGAGTCGGTCAAAGCATGTCATGAGAACTTGTTTAACAGTCAACACTTCCTGGATGTTTTTGTCATTGGTGTCGGTGGTGTTGGGGGCGAGCTGGTTGAGCAGATCCATCGCCAGCAGGCCAAATTAGCCCAAAGTGGCATTGTTATCCGCGTCTGTGGGTTGGCGAACAGCAAGGGGCTGCTGCTTGATAGTAACGGTTTGCCTCTTGATAACTGGCGTGATCAGATGGGGGCGGCCCATGAGCCGCTGAGTCTGGCGAGGATGATCCAGCTAGTAAAGCGTCATCACATCATTAACCCGGTTATTATTGATTGCACATCGGATCAAGGTATCGCCGAGCAATACGTCGATTTTCTGGCTGCGGGCTTCCATGTCATTACCCCGAATAAGAAAGCTAATACTGCAAGTATGATGTATTACCACCAGTTGCGTCAGGCGGCACGTTCTAAACGTCGTAAGTTTATGTACGATACGACAGTCGGTGCCGGTTTGCCGGTAATTGAGAACCTGCAAAATCTGATGGCTGCGGGTGATGAACTTGAACGCTTTTCTGGCATTCTATCGGGATCACTCTCTTATATCTTCGGTAAACTCGACGAAGGAATGAGCTTTAGCGAAGCAACGACGGTTGCCCGTAACAATAGCTTTACCGAACCCGATCCCCGCGATGATCTTTCAGGAATGGATGTCGCGCGCAAGCTGCTGATCCTCGCCCGTGAAGCTGGCATGGCACTGGAACTTGATGATGTTGTTGTGGAGCAAGCCTTGCCGCCTGGTTTTGACTCTGAAGGTTCGATTGAAGATTTCATGGCGCGGTTGCCTGAAGCCGATGAGTACTTTAAACAGTTATCAGAAGAGGCTGCGAAAGAAGATAAAGTGCTGCGCTATGTCGGTGAAATTGATCACGGCAAATGTTCGGTGAAAATCGCGGCAGTCGATCCGGACGATCCGATGTTCAAGATCAAAGACGGGGAAAATGCGCTGGCGTTTTATAGCCGTTATTATCAGCCGATCCCACTGGTGCTACGTGGTTATGGTGCCGGTACTGAAGTTACTGCCGCCGGTGTGTTTGCGGATCTGATGCGTACATTAGGCTGGAAGCTAGGAGTATAAGATGAGTGTTGTAGTTTATGCGCCAGCGTCGATTGGCAATGTCAGTGTCGGGTTTGATGTCTTAGGCGCTGCAGTTTCACCGATTGATGGCACTCTCCTGGGGGATCGGGTGAGAGTGGCTGACGGCGAACAACCGTTTACCCTCGATTGTGTGGGTGAATTTGTTGCCAAGTTACCCCCCGAGCAGGAAGATAATATTGTATATCAATGTTGGCGCGTGTTTGCCCGCGAGCTGGATAAAAAAGGGCTGGTGATAAAGCCCGTTGCCATGACCCTGGAAAAGAACATGCCGATTGGTTCTGGGCTCGGCTCAAGTGCCTGCTCGGTTGTTGCAGCCTTAGATGCACTGAACCGTTTTCATGATTTGCCCCTCAGTGAGGTTGAGCTGCTGGCCTTAATGGGCGAGATGGAAGCGCTGATCTCTGGCAGTTTGCACTATGATAATGTTGCCCCTTGTTATTTGGGGGGGCTGCAGTTTATGGTTGAAGAACTGGGGATCATCAGCCAATCCGTGCCGTGTTTTGATGACTGGTATTGGGTCATGGCATATCCGGGTATTAAAGTGCCAACCGCAGAGGCTCGTGCAATTCTACCGGCTCAATATCGCCGACAGGATGTCATTGCACATGGTCGCTACCTTGGCGGCTTTATTCATGCGTGTTATTCACAACAGCCGGAGCTTGCAGCGAAAATGATTAAAGATGTGGTTGCAGAACCATATCGCGAAAGATTATTACCGGGTTTTTCCAATGCAAGACAATATGCGCTGGAAGCCGGCGCACTGGCCAGTGGGATCTCTGGCTCTGGGCCGACGATGTTTAGTGTCTGTAATGACCTCGAAGTCGCAAAACGTATTGCACGTTGGCTCGAAGAGAATTATGTTCAGAATGATGAAGGATTTGTCCATGTCTGTCGCCTTGACAGCCAGGGCTCAAAAGTAACAGGAAGTGAGCTATAAACTATGAAGTTGTATAACTTAAAAGAACCTCAAGAGCAGGTTTCGTTTGGCCAGGCAGTACGTCAGGGCTTGGGCCGTAACCAAGGCCTGTTTTTCCCATCAGAGTTACCTGAGCTGGGCGATATTGATGCCTTATTAGAGATGGATTTTGTTAGCCGCAGCAGTAAAATTCTCTCAGCCTTTATTGGTGATGAGCTTGCTTCTGAGACCGTCAGCCAGATGGTCAGTAGCGCATTTCAATTCCCGGCACCGATTGCAAAGGTGAAAGACAGTGTTTATGCCCTGGAGCTGTTCCATGGCCCGACGCTGGCATTTAAAGATTTCGGCGGCCGCTTTATGGCCCAGTCGCTGGCTGCAGTGTCGGATAGCAATGGTAAAGTGACCATCTTAACTGCAACATCCGGCGATACCGGTGCGGCTGTTGCTCATGCCTTCTATGGTATGGACAATATCAAGGTCGTGATCCTGTATCCGAAAGGCAAAATCAGCCCGCTGCAGGAAAAATTGTTCTGCACCCTTGGCGGTAATATCCATACCGTTGCCGTTAATGGCACGTTTGATGATTGTCAGGCCCTGGTTAAAAAAGCATTTGATGATGCCGAGTTGCGTCAGGAAGTCGGCCTTAACTCGGCCAATTCAATCAATATCAGCCGGTTGATGGCGCAGATCTGCTACTATTTCGAAGCGGTTTCTCAGTTGCCAAAAGCCCAGCGTGGCAATCTGGTGATTTCAGTACCAAGTGGTAATTTTGGTAACTTAACCGCAGGCCTGCTGGCGAAAGCATTAGGACTTCCTGTTAAGCGCTTTATTGTAGCGACTAATGCTAACGATACTGTGCCACGTTATCTGAAAACCGGCGAGTGGACACCAACTGCAACTATCCCAACTATCTCAAACGCAATGGATGTGAGTGAGCCAAATAACTGGCCACGTATCGAAGAGTTGTGTCAGCTGAAAGGTTGGGGACTGGATGAGCTTGGATATGGTGCGGTTACCGATGAGCAAACGGCAGAAACGCTTCGTGAGATGAACGCAGAAGGTTACCTGTGTGAACCGCATGGTGCGATAGCCTACCGCGTGCTTAACGAGCAACTACAAGACGGTGAAACCGGTCTGTTCCTGTGTACCGCGCACCCGGCGAAGTTTAAAGAAGTGGTTGATGAGATCCTTGATATCGATGTTGATCTGCCTGCACCATTAGCCAAACATGGTGCAATGGAGCTGCTGTCACTAGAGCGTGATAATGACTTTGACCAGTTGAAAGCGGTGCTGCAAAGCGTACAGGATTAATTTAAGCCTGATATACGCATCATAGCGATCGAAAAGGGAGCCAATCGGCTCCCTTTGTTATGCCTTGCAGATACAAAAAACGGCATCAAAGGATGCCGTTTTTACCACTTAGTTTACCAGAGCTGTGTTGTTGAGATCACAGGCTCTTAGTAAATGTACGTGCAATAACGTCGCGTTGCTGATCCGGAGTTAGCGAGTTGAAACGTACTGCGTAACCCGATACACGAATAGTTAGCTGAGGATACTTTTCTGGGTGTTTAGCGGCATCTTCTAGCGTTTCACGCTTAAGGACGTTAACGTTCAGGTGCTGACCGCCTTCGATTTTAGCCGGAGCTTCGATAGCCAGTTCGCGGTACTCAATCTCACCAAGTTCTGCTGTTGCTACAACTTGATCTTCTTCGTAACCTGACTGTGCACATACACAGCGAGCCTGGTTTGTTTCGCTATCTAATAACCAGATAGAGTTAAGTAGTTCGTTGTTTGCTGTTTTAGTAATTTGAATACCGGTGATCATGACTTTCTCCTTCGAAGGATGTTGTTAGATTTTTCAATTTCTTGTTGAGTTGCGTATTATATACCCCGCAATCAAGAAAATGATATTGATGTGGATCAAAAAACAACAATAAACCTTATTTAAATAGGGCTGTTTTTTTGAGCTAAATCAATATAACCTTATTTTACGAGTGATCATAATAATTTTTTATTCTTTCAAAAAAATTTTAACCGATCATTTGTAGTAAAATTACAACAAAGTGTGAGGTGCTTTTCATTGTTTTAGCGGGGGAATGTGGCCTGTGTCTGATCAATTTGTTGTAACTATCGTGGAAAAACAACACAACGAAGAGGTAAAAAATGAAGTTAATCGGTGCGCATGTGTCTGCAGCGGGTGGGGTGTTTAATGCGCCGGAAAATGCGGCCAGGATCGGAGCAAATGCATTTGCATTGTTTACCAAGAATCAAAGACAGTGGGCAGCGAAACCCCTTGAACAAGATGTGATTAACGCATTCAAGGCGCGTTGCCAGCAATATGGTTTCAGTGCCGATGCCATATTGCCTCACGACTCCTATCTGATTAACCTGGGGGCGCCTGAAACCGATAAGCTGGAAAAGTCACGCGCAGCCTTTATTGATGAAATGCAGCGCTGCAATCAGCTTGGTTTAACCCTGTTGAATTTCCATCCGGGGAGTCATTTGAAGAAAATTTCAGAGCACGATTGCCTGTCGTTAATTGCGGAGTCGATTAATCTTGCCCATCAACAGGTGCCAGATGTCGTCGCGGTCATTGAGAATACTGCTGGACAGGGTTCCAATTTAGGCTGGCGTTTTGAGCATCTGGCTGAAATTATTGCGCAAGTTGATGATAAGAGCCGGGTCGGAGTCTGTATCGACACCTGCCATACTTTTGCTGCCGGTTATGATCTGCGTACCGAAGCGGCGACAGAGGCAACATTTGCAGAGTTCGATCAGGTCGTCGGGATGAATTATTTACGCGGTATGCATTTAAATGATTCGAAAGGCGGCCTAGGCAGCCATCTCGATCGCCACCACAGCTTAGGTGAAGGCGAGATTGGTTGGGACTGTTTCCGCTACCTGATGCGCGATAACCGATTTGACAATATTCCCTTGGTGCTGGAAACCATTAACCCGGATCTCTGGCAGCAAGAAATTATGACGTTACGCTCATTCGCAAACGTAAACGACTAGTGGCGGATTAATCCGGAACGAAGACATACCTGAAGAGGTGTCAGCAATGACGGTAATTTGCTCCTGACCTTCAGGCCTGATGCAGGTAGAATATAGGGCTTAAAAAGTATCAGGAGCATCTAATGGGCCATTCACTCACTTGGCATGAGATCATTGAGCAGGAAAAACAACAAGCTTATTTCCAGCACATAGAACAGTTTGTTGCGACAGAGCGCGCCGAGGGAAAAGTCATTTACCCTGCAGAAAAAGATGTCTTCAATGCTTTTGATTCCACTCCATTTAATCAGGTTAAAGTCGTTATTCTGGGACAGGACCCTTATCACGGTCTCGATCAGGCTCATGGCCTGAGTTTTTCGGTATTACCTGGGGTTAAAACACCACCGTCACTGGCCAATATGTATAAGGAGCTTGCGACCGATATTCCGAGCTTTGTGATCCCGAATCATGGTTGTTTGCAAAGCTGGGCCGAACAAGGCGTATTACTGCTCAATACGGTGTTGACGGTGGAGGGGGGACAAGCGCATTCACATGCCCAAATTGGCTGGGAAACCTTTACTGACCGCATTATTGATACGCTGGATCACCACCTGGAAGGCGTGGTGTTTTTGTTATGGGGCGCTCATGCACAGAAAAAAGGTAAGAGAATAAATGGTGAAAAGCATCATATATTGAAGTCTGCGCACCCATCACCGCTGTCGGCTTATCGGGGGTTCTTCGGCTGCCAGCATTTTTCTCAGACGAACCTGTTGTTAAAGCAGATGAATAAACCGGAAATTAACTGGCAACCCTGAGCGTTGGTGTAATTGACGTCTGTTCGCTAATTGAACAATTTGCAACTAGAATCAATATGCTTTTTCCGCCAATGACATACACTTAATGAGTAACGATTAGGGAAGTGTCGTCTGGGAGTGAACTATGATTTTGGAAATTATTCATACTGAACACGGTTATATTAATCGCTTGCTGAAAGTGTTGCAGCAGAAGTTAGAAAGCATTAAAAATGGTCAGTCAGTTGATTACAGCTTGATCAAGGATATTGTTGACTACCTGCACAATTATGCTCAATGCTGCCACCATCCTAAAGAAGATATCTTGTATCACTATTATCAGTCGCACTATGCCAAGAATGACGATATGAAAAGCCTGGAGCAGGAGCATCAGGAGCTGGCGCAATTAACCAGTGAGTTTGCCGAGACGGTAGATATGATTCTAATGGATGCGGTGATCCCATTAGATGTCTTTGCGGAAAAGCTGAATACTTTTGTTACCCGTCAGAAAGCCCACCTTGAGTTCGAAGAAAAACAGGTATTTCCTCTTATTCGGCGCCATTTTACTGCTCAGGACTGGGTGGCCGTATCGGCTGAATATCAAGGGGAGTATTCCGATCCATTGTTTGGGGATCAGGTTTCGGACCGCTACCTGAAACTTTCGAAGCGCCTCTTGGTCTGAATCGCGATAGAAAGAAAAGCGCCAATGGCCAACGGTTCAATTATCCGTCGCTTTGATTACCAATCGAATCAAATAACGGTAGGTTAAGTGATTCGATTGGTCTGAAGTTAAAATTCAGCCATTTCGTCCGAATATTCTCTTAGTATATCAATATCTTCTAATTCTTTGCGTAGTCTTTGCTTGTCCTTTAAAGCTTCAATTTCACGCCATTTACGTTTTTCTGGCTTGCTCCGAGAGCGACGTATCGGGCGTTCTGTTGCAAGAATGTCATCGAATGCATAGCTATCCATAAAGCACCTCTTTCTTACATATTGGTATTAACTAAATATCATATCGGAGTTTAAAATAATATTGAGGTGTTTCGCAAATGTTACTTATTGATGAATTTTTTATGTGTTGGCAATCACATAAATAAGCGGGATGTTTAAAAAGTGAGCATAATCAGCATTTCGGACAAAAATGTATTTGTGGTATTTCTTATCAATTGTTGCGTTAGGCTCTAAAACGGAATGAGGAATAAATTACAATAAATGCATACTGTTAAGTTATTATACTCACTTCAAATATTGATGTTATCAACTTAATTTCACATGATCTTACGCTATTTTTTGTGTGCTATAGAACAAACACTTCTTCACTGCAATATAAGAACAACGACTACTAATTTATTGTATCTGACTCGTGAAATTATCGAGAAGATGCAGCTTGTTGACGATTTTTAAGAGGGGGTTGCTGTGGCAAGCCAGATTAATTTTTTAAACGATCTGTTGTGGGGCTCAGTACTCATTTACCTCTTAGTTGGTGTGGGAATTTTCTTTACCTATCGCCTGGGGTTTATTCAGTTCAGGCATTTTGGTCATATGTTCAAAGTGATGAAAAACAGCCGTAAGTCAGATCAGGCGGGTATCTCATCTTTTCAAGCTCTTTGTACCAGTTTGGCGGCCCGGGTCGGAACGGGAAACATGGCAGGTGTGGCCGTTGCTCTTACTTTAGGTGGCCCAGGAGCTATATTCTGGATGTGGTTGATCGCAATGCTAGGCATGGCCACGGCATTTGCAGAGAGTGCCCTTGCCCAGCTGTATAAAACCCGTGACGATGATGGTAACTACCGGGGGGGCCCTGCTTATTACATGGAAAAAGGCCTCGGTATGCGCTGGATGGGGATCGTTTTTTCGATTTGTCTAATTATTGCGTTTGGCCTGGTATTTAACTCGGTACAAGCCAATTCCATTACTCTGGCGATGAATGTCGCCTTTGGCTGGAACCCGATGTATATGGGAATGGTTCTGGTCGTGATGACGGGGGCTATTATTTTTGGTGGCCTGCGCACCATTGCGCGCACGGCTGAAATTTTAGTTCCGGCGATGGCGTTATGTTACCTGGTATTGGCGCTGTTTATTATGTTCACCAATATCGAGAAGTTGCCGGATGTACTGTTGCTGATTTTCCGCAGTGCGTTTGGCTTGGAAGAGGCGGCATCAGGCGCTCTGGGTTATAGCATTGCTCAGGGAATGATCAACGGCCTGAAGCGTGGATTGTTTTCAAATGAAGCGGGTATGGGCTCGGCACCAAATGCTGCTGCATCAGCAACGCCGTATCCGCCGCACCCGGCTTCGCAGGGCTATGTGCAGATGCTGGGTGTTTTCACGGACACTATTGTGATCTGTTCGGCGACCGTCGCGATTATCCTGATGTCAGGTGAGTATGTCCCGCATGGTGAAATTACCGGTATTGAATTAACGCAACGAGCGTTAAGTGCCCAAGTGGGCGGTTGGGGTTCAGTCTTTATCGCGGTGGCTATTTTCTTTTTTGCGTTTACCTCTCTGGTGGCTAATTATTCGTATGCCGAAACCAACCTTATCTTCTTAGAACATAATCATAAGGCGGGTCTGAATATTTTCCGTCTGGTTGTACTGGCTATGGTGATGTTCGGTGCGGTAGCCGATCTGCCAACGGTATGGGCGATGGCGGATGTGTCGATGGGAATGATGGCAATCATTAACCTGATAGCGATAGTGCTGCTGTCCGGAACGGCGGTGAAGCTGGCGAAGGATTACAATAAACAGTTAGCGCAAGGAAAGGTGCCGACATTTAACAGTAAAGATTATCCAGAGCTGCATGCCCAGCTGGAAGAAGGGATCTGGGATCAGAGCAATAAGTGATAGGTTGAGCCTATTGGAACAATACTTAAAGCCACGCGTCAATTGCGTGGCTTTTTTTATCGATGGTGATAATCTCTTGTTATCAGCCGTTAAGGAACAAAGCCTTATGTTAATTATGGTTTCTCCTGCCAAGACACTTGACTATGAATCGCCTTTGGCAACCCAAACGTATACCCTGCCTGAACTGACGGATCACTCAGCAGAGCTCATTGAGGTATGTCGTAAGCTGACGCCAGCGGATATCGCAAGCCTGATGAAAGTGAGTGATAAAATTGCCGGTCTGAACGCAGCTCGTTTTGCAGAGTGGCAGCCGGAATTTACGACGGATAATGCCCGTCAGGCTATTTTGGCGTTCAAAGGTGATGTCTATACCGGTCTTGATGCGCAGACTATGAATGAAGATGATTATGCTTATACCCAGCAGCATCTGCGTATGCTTTCAGGCCTTTATGGTTTATTGCGGCCATTGGATTTGATGCAGCCATATCGTTTAGAAATGGGCACTAAGCTGGCCAACCCTCGTGGTACTAATTTGTACCGATTCTGGGGTGATATTATTACCGATAAAATCAATGCGGCACTGGCAGAACAAGGCGATAATATTCTGATCAACCTGGCATCGAACGAATACTTTAAATCGGTAAAACCGAAGAAGTTGGATGCACAGCTAATCACCCCTGTATTCAAAGACTGCAAGAATGGCAACTATAAAGTTATTAGTTTCTACGCCAAGAAAGCACGTGGCATGATGGCTCGTTATATCATTGATAACCGTATCAAATCGGTCGATGAGCTTAAGCAGTTTGATGTGGCGGGCTATTACTTTTTCGCTGCGGAATCGACTGACAAAGAATTTGTGTTTAAGCGCGAAGAGCAAATGAAATAAAGCGCGAGCAGCGATAATGGTTTAACTGATAAAAGAAAGGCAGGGTATTTACCCTGCCTTTTTTGTGTCTCGTGCTTTTAGAAGCCGTAACGAAGGATTACGCTTCTTTTTTGCTATTTGGTTTTTGCTGTGATGCTTTTTTTTGCTTCTTCGCTGCCTTCTTTTGTTTAGCGGCTTTAAGCTTCTTATCGATCTTAACTTTTTTCTTTTTCACTGTTTTCGTTTTCTTGCTTACTGGTCGCAAGCCATTGATAAACCGCTCAGGCACTTCTTCTTTCATGTAACGGCCCACACGTTCGATCATTGCTTGATCATGTGCCTCAATCAAAGAGATCGCGGTGCCTTTTTTACCGGCACGTGCCGTTCGACCAATACGGTGTAAATACACATCAGAAGTACGAGGCATGTCGAAGTTAATGACGTGGCTAATATCAGGTAAATCGATACCACGGGCTGCAACATCTGTTGCCAGTAAGACGTTTACTTCACCATCACGGAAACGAGCAATCGCGTTGTTACGTGAAAGCTGCGCCATCTCCCCTTGGATCCAGCTACATTTGATGTTCATTGCGGCAAGCTGATCGCGCAATTCGCCAAGGCGCTCACGCGTCTTGATGAACACAATACTGCGTTCGGCCTGGTGCTTCAGAATGTTTTCAAGCAATGCCAGTTTGTGGCCCATGTCATCACAACGCAGGTATAACTGATGAATCTTCTTGCGCTCGCGACGTGAAGGCTCAGAGTCAACTTCAACAGGCTCAGTCAGAATCGTTTCAGAGAACTCACGAACACCTTTACCTTCCAGTGTTGCAGAGAACAGAAGACTCTGGCGACGCCAGCGACACTCATGGTTGATACGCTCAACAATTTTAGTGAAGCCCATGTCCAGCATACGGTCAGCTTCATCTAAGATTAAGCATTCGATGGCACGGCAATCAAAGCGCTCACTCTCGATGTATTCCATTAGACGACCAGGGGTTGCTACAACAAGATCCTGAGTTTTACCCAGAAGCTCTGCGTGATCGTCGTACGAAATGCCACCTGTAATGGTGAAAATATTTAACTTTGTGTTTTTCGCTAGTGCGCGAGCGTGGTCTGCCACCTGAATCGCAAGTTCACGTGTTGGTGTCAGAATTAATACGCGTGCAGGACCTGGCTTCTTACGTGGAAAATCAAGTAAGTGCTGGATCATCGGCAGAAGAAATGCGGCTGTTTTTCCGGTACCTGTTGGAGCGGAAGCCAATACATCTCTACCGTCCAGGGCGTGAGGGATAGCCTGCGCCTGAACTTCTGTCGGGCGGGTATAACCGATCTCTTCAATCGCGTGTAACAGTGCGCTATCTAACTCTAATTCGGAAAAGTCTTTCACCAGTCATCTCTCCTCGGACAAGACCAATTCCAATAACAATCGCAACCTTATTTCCGGTGCTGGATAGTGGATCGATCATTAGTGGTATTCATATAAGGGGCGGCATTATAGAGATAATTGCCGCAAGTATCACCGATTAAAGCATAAAAACTTTAGGAACAATTTATCTCATTGCCATTTTGCACAATCTCTTTATTTGATTTCTCGCTCTGTTAGTGACCTAAAGCTTCAGGTAAAAGTCACGGGTAAGTGCAATGAACTCAGAGGAGTACTGGCCGTTCTCATGAATGCAAAGTTGTTCTTCTTTATCGATTTCTTCTGAAATTGCCCGAGCGCATTTTACTGGCGATAGTGTGATCAGCAATCGGCTGGCCGGCTTCTTCTCGGTACTTTTGACGATACACAAACGCTGGCAGTGTAAGCCATATTCCGGTGCCGACTGTAGCAGTTGACGCCCTTCATATTCCGGTAAAATGAGACTTGCCGATCCTTTTGCGGTTAACAGGTGCAGGATCACGGTGAGCAGGACATCATGGGTCAGGTTATCGGTATGTCGTGCTGTGGCTCGGGCCTGGCAGTCAGCCTGAAGCCCCGCATTAAAGTAAGGGGGATTACAGATAATCGTATCGACACAGTGCGCTGGCTGAGTGGCCATCCATTGCACAATATCCTGCTGTATGCAGTGTAAGCGATCAGACCAGGGGGAAGCGGCGAAGTTGTGCCTGGCCGCTTTTGCGGCAGCGGTATCTAGCTCGATAGCAGAAATGGTGCAAGGCGTAGCAGCGGTACGCTGGGCAGCCATTAATGCAAGCAAGCCGCTCCCCGTGCCAATATCTACGATCTGCCCCTGCAGAGGCAGTTCGGCCCATGCCCCCAGCAGTACGCCGTCAGTACTCACCGGCATGCCGCAGCCGTCGTCATCGACGTGAAACTGTTTAAAAGTAAAACCTTTTGCCATTAGACCTCCTGATATACCAAAACCACCTTAAATGTGCGGGCTCTCTCTGAGCGCTGCAGCTTGAGGTGGCTTGGGTATAAAGGGGGGCATTATAGCGACAGCTAATACTGACGGCCAAAGGAGAAATAAACATTTAAATTTGTTGGATTATTGTTAAATAGGGGTAAATGCTGTTTCTTATCTTTTACATTGCCCGGTAATATTGGCTATTAGTTCTAATTCCGGTATTGATATTGGTTTGTTCTACTGGTTTTTAAGTGCTGACGCCGCAGAATGTGGTGTTTTTTGCTGCAAGGTTGCTAATTGTTCTCTTTTTCTTCATTATGCTGCGATAAATGTCACATTCAGAAACAAATATCGTGTGACGTAAGACTATAAAAACGCATACACATCATATAAACAGACAACGAGTGGGAAGGTGCAGTTTGAATAAAACACTCAAAGTAACAGACATTTTGGCGTTAGGTTTTATGACCTTCGCATTCTTTTTAGGGGCGGGTAACATCATATTCCCACCTCAGGCTGGTCAGTTAGCGGGCGAAAGCTTGATCCCTGCGATGTTCGGCTTCCTATCGACAGCGGTTGGTTTACCACTGATCGGTATTATTGCCGTTGCCGTTGCTGGCGGTGGCTGGAAAGGCTTAACGCGTGATTTACCGCCACATGTGGCAACCCTGATGGCAGTGCTGATCTTCATTATTATTGGTCCAGCTTTTGCAGCGCCGCGAACGGGTCTGGTTGCTTATGAAATGGCCGTTAAGCCATTTATCACTGACGCAGGCCAAACTAGCCTGACCGTCTTTTCGGTGCTGTTCTTTGCTGTCGCGCTGTTCTTTGCATGGTCGCGCGGTAAATTGATCGACATGATTGGTAAGTATCTGACGCCAGCCTTGTTTGCTGTGTTAGCGATTCTTGCCATTGCAGTATTTATGAACCCTCAGGGTGACATCCTTGCCGCGCAAGGCGACTATGTTGATCAGGCATTTGTCACAGGTTTCCTTGAAGGCTACAACACCATGGATACCTTTGCCGCGCTGATGTTCGGCATGTTGATTGTTGATGTGATCCGACAAAAGGGCATCACTGATGACAAAGCAACCTGTACTTATTTGATTTATGCCGGAGTTATCGCGGCTGCAGGTCTGGCATTTGTCTACGTATCTCTGTTCTATCTTGGTGCAACAAGTTCGGTTATTGCTGTCGGTGCTGAGAATGGCGGCGCAATTTTAGCGATTTATGTTCAAGCTCTGTTCGGCCCTGTTGGTCAGATTATTCTGTCGACGATTGTCCTGCTGGCATGTCTGACGACGGCAATTGGCCTGATTAGTGCGTGTTCTGATTACTTCAGTTCACTGACTAAGCTGTCATACGAAAAGTGGGCTGTGATCCTGGCTGTTGTGTGTGCAGTGGTGGCCAATGTTGGTCTTAGCCAGCTGATTGCATTATCAATTCCAGTACTGTTTGCACTATATCCGGTTGCTGTCGCACTGGTTGTGCTGACCTTTGCCCGCAAGTGGCTGCCAAACCCACGTCTGGCTTATCGGGTGGTACTGCTTGTATCACTGGCATTCAGCTTGATTGATGCCGCTAAGTTCATGGGCATTGATGTATCTGCACTGAATATGCTGCCACTGTTTGAATATGGTATGGCTTGGGTGCTTCCTACTTTTGCTGCGATGGTGCTCTCTCGCTTCATCGGTGGTGACATTGAGCAGCAAGAGGCTCAGCCCGCGTAATTTATCTGCCTGAAAACGAAAAACGGGATGCCTTGGCATCCCGTTTTTGTTGGTGCAAATAACGATAAACTATAGCGAGTCGCTATATTCAGTTAAAATTTGTTCACACCATTGAGTAATGCGTTCATCGCTCATTTCATACTGGCTGTCTTCATCAAGGGCCAGGCCAACAAAGAACTGCTTATCTTCTGTTAATGCTTTTGATGCTTCAAATTGGTAGCTATCATTATTTGGCCAGTAACCGACAACATTAATACCAGTTGGCTGCAGTTTGTCGTGCAACATGCCCATCGCATCCAGGAACCATTCGGTGTAGCCTTCCTGATCGCCGAGGCCGAAAAAAGCAACGGTTTTGCCGGCCAGCTGCAGACCGTCAAGCTGCTCCCATACCGCTTCCCAGTCTTCTTGCAACTCACCAAAGTCCCACGTTGAAATGCCAAGGATCAGCATGTCAAAGTTACTCATGTCGCCAATATTCGCCTCTTTGATGTTATGCAGTTCAATCAGCTCGTCCCCGATACAGTCGCGGATTTTCTCTGCCGCCATTTCGGTATAACAGGTGGTCGAGCCGTAGAATAGGCCAATTTTCATGCTGATAACCCAGTTGGTTTTTGTAATGGCAGAGAGTTTACCTAGCTTCATAGCCTGACACTATATTTTATCTTTATTTAGCGTCTCTGACCGTAACATGACAAGTTACTTTTTATCTCAAATAGACTACCATGGCAGAAGTACTGTATTTATATCCATGTGTTTTTTTAGTGGTTTAGAGGCTGTTGTGGAAAACGACGAAATTATCATTGAGCGCTTTCTTGATGCGATGTGGATGGAACGTGGCTTGTCGGAAAACACGCTGGCATCCTATCGTAATGATTTAATGAAGCTGTATAGGTGGGTGGAAAATCAGCGTCTGAATTTGGTTGCTGTTTCTGTCGATGATTTGCAGCGCTACCAGCAATGGCTGTTTGATGCTGAATATATGCAGACATCTCGTGCCCGTATGGTGTCTGCCATTCGCCGCCTGTTTCAGTATTTATATCGCGAGAAGCTGCGTGATGATGATCCGAGTGCGATGATGGTAAGCCCAAAGCTTCCCAAACGTTTACCGAAAGATCTCAGTGAAGAGCAGGTGGATGCCTTGCTGGATGCCCCCGATCCTAACGATCCGATAGAATTACGCGACAAAGCCATGTTGGAGCTGCTCTATGCCACAGGCCTGCGGGTGACTGAATTAGTGACCCTGACGATGGAAAGCGTCAGTTTACGCCAGGGCGTTGTGCGGGTGACGGGTAAAGGCGATAAAGAGCGGCTGGTACCGATGGGCGAAAATGCGGTTGACTGGATAGAACAATTTCTGACCAGCGGCCGACCGCAGTTGCTCGGTGAAAAAAGCTCCGATGTCCTGTTTCCCAGTAAACGGGCAAGACAAATGACCCGCCAGACGTTCTGGTATCGTATTAAGCACTACGCCGTACTGGCAGGTATTGATAGTGACAAGCTTTCACCTCATGTGATGCGTCATGCCTTCGCGACCCATTTGTTAAATTACGGTGCGGATTTACGGGTTGTGCAGATGTTATTGGGTCATAGTGATTTATCAACGACGCAGATCTATACTCATGTAGCGACAGAGCGATTAAAACAGCTTCATCAAACCCACCATCCTCGTGCTTAATTTCAATGGCTTAGGTGAAATTGCTTTACTGTTAGAGTACGAATACATATAAGGTGTACATAGTTCCTGTGAACTTTGAAAGTATTTCGAACTCTTACAGGTCTTACTCTTTAACTCATAATGCTAAAGGAAATAGTCGAATGCACTTTTTTGGCCGTACGTTACTCGCTACAGTTGTTGCGTTTACTGCTTGTACCGCAATGGCAAAGCCTGACCATGCAGCAATTGAAATGAAATTGAGCGCGATTGGCTTGGTGACAAGCTCTATTTCGCCGTCTCCGGTTTCTGGCCTGAATGAAGCCGTGACTGAACGCGGTATTGTCTATGTTTCTGACGATGGAAGCTATTTCCTTGCCGGTCACCTGTATCAGAATAATGGTGCAGAGCCAATGAACCTGACTGAGCAGAAGATGGCGAAGATCAACAAAGGCAAACTGCAGGGCATGGAAGATGAGATGATCGTCTATCCGGCTAAAAATGAGAAGTATGTAGTGACTGTCTTTACCGATACCAGCTGTGGTTACTGCCGTAAACTGCACAATGAAATGCAAGCGTATAATGATGCGGGTATCACCATTCGCTACCTCGCTTTCCCTCGTGGCGGTGAGCGTTCCGGTAATTTTGCTGAGATGAGTGCTGTTTGGGGGGCGAAAGATCCCGCTCAGGCGATGAACGAAGCGAAAAATGGCGGCTTTGATTCGAGCGGTGTCACCCAGCGTGATGATTTGGTGCGTAAGCAGTATGAGCTGGGTGTGGCGATGGGAGTCAACGGTACACCGGCGATGGTATTGGAAGATGGCACTATGTTGCCAGGTTACCAGCCAGCCGCCAGGCTGCGTAAGATGTTAGATAGCCGAAGCTGATTTCCAGTTTGCTCGATTGGTATTCTTCGTACCTCAGAGCGATTGAAAGCCCGCGACTTGATACGATCAGGCCACGGGCTTTTTTCATGGCTTGTGCCGTGAATTGAGATAGAATGCCCCCCATTCAGCCCCCCAAAGTATGCCAGTAATTAGCCAATATGATTGAAATCAAACGTCGACCTCAAGCCGAGATATCCGGTTTTTCCAATGCCGTCCCCCCCCTGTTACAGCGCATTTACGCCAGCCGCGGAATTAGCTCGGAAGCGGAGCTAGAACGTAGCGCGAAAGGATTGCTGAGTTATGATCAGCTGTATGGTATTGCGCCGGCGGTACAGTTACTGGTGAAGGCATTGGCTGACAATCGACGTATCATTGTGGTCGGTGATTTTGATGCCGATGGCGCAACCAGCTCTGCACTGTCGGTGTTGGCGTTACGAATGCTTGGCTGTAACAACGTTGATTACTTAGTACCGAACCGATTTGATGATGGTTACGGCCTGAGCCCTGAGGTCGTTGAGCAAGCCGATGCCCGTGGGGCCGAATTAATCATGACGGTGGATAACGGCGTCTCCTCGATCTCGGGAGTTGCAGCGGCCAAAGCCAAAGGCATCCAGGTACTGGTCACCGATCACCACTTGCCTGGCGGCGTATTGCCAGATGCCGATGCTATCGTTAACCCTAACTTGTATGAATGTGAATTTCCGTCAAAAGCATTGTGCGGGGTTGGGGTGGCCTTTTACTTGATGCTGGCGCTGCGTGCTGAGTTGCGCAAGATGAACTGGTTTGCCGAGCAGGGTATTGCTGAACCGAACTTAGCCGAACTGCTTGATTTGGTGGCCTTGGGAACGGTAGCGGATGTGGTGGCCCTGGATGGCAATAATCGTATTCTGGTGCACCAGGGCTTACAACGTATCCGGGCGGGAAAATGTCGTCCGGGTATTCAGGCGTTGATTGAAGTCGCCAATCGTGATGCTTCACGCTTAGTCACCAGTGATTTAGGGTTTGCATTAGGGCCGCGAATCAATGCCGCCGGGCGATTGGATGACATGTCGTTCGGGGTTGAGTTGCTAATGTGTAACCATATCCAGGCGGCACGGCGAATGGCGTCTGAGCTTGATGCATTAAATCAGACCCGCAAAGAAATTGAACAGGGGATGAAAGAAGAAGCCCTGGCAATCTGCGAACGGCTCAAATTCAATCAGCAAGAGATGCCCTATGGTTTAGCCTTGTTCCAGCGTGACTGGCATCAGGGGGTGATTGGTATTCTGGCTTCCCGTATTAAAGAGCTGTATCACCGCCCGGTGGTTGCATTTGCTGACGCCGGGGATGGCGAAATCAAAGGTTCTTGCCGTTCAATCCCCGGCCTGCACATGCGTGATGTACTGGATCTGATTGATACCAAAAATCCGGGCATGATTTTAAAGTTTGGTGGCCATGCCATGGCGGCAGGCTTGACGATCCCGGAAGAAAAACTGATAGCCTTTAGCGAGGCCTTTGATTTGGCGGTACGTAACGAGTTGGATGAAGATGCGCTAAAAGGCGTGTTGTTAACCGATGGCGAGTTGGCCAGTCATGAGCTGAATTTGGATACCGCAGAAATCCTGCGTGCAGGTGGGCCGTGGGGGCAGCAATTTCCGGAACCGTCATTTGATGGCATGTTCAGGTTATTGCATCAGAAGCTGGTTGGTGGCAAGCACCTGAAAATGATGGTCGAGCCACTCTGTGGCGGCAGTGTGATTGATGCGATAGCCTTCAATATTGATCTTAAGCGCTGGCCCGATGCATCAGTACAACAGATCCGGCTGGTCTACCGCCTTGATGTCAACGAATACCGTGGTAACCGCAGTGTTCAGTTGATGATCGAACACATGGCTGCGACATAAGGCCTACGACAGGTCCAACCGCTAAGGCGAGACTGAATAAGGTCTCGCCTTTTAGGTATATAAAGTGAAAAAATGCATAATTAGTGATCCTTTGCGGATTTTATTACCACCATCGGGGATGGGTAAATAATTGCAACCGGGCTGCTAATATCTTTTTGTGATCTGCTTAATAAAATAAATTCATCGATAACCTTTCTGCGCCTCTGTATATTCTATCTACAATTCGATAGAATCCTCCCGTTATGTCCATTTCGGCGATGAAGAGTGGCAATGTTCGAGATTAATCCTATTAAAAACCGACTTGAGGATGTATCAGCACGTACTGATATCCTTAGGGGGTACCTTTGACTATGATGCTAAGAAAGAGCATCTGGAAGAGGTCAATGCAGAGTTAGAGCAACCTGAAGTGTGGAATGAGCCAGAACGTGCTCAAGCTTTGGGTAAAGAACGCGCGGCATTAGAAGCTGTGGTCGATACTATCGATCAACTGGATCAAGGCGTTGAAGACGTTGAAGGTCTGCTTGAATTGGCGGTGGAAGAAAACGACCAGGAAACCTTCGATGAAGTCGACTCAGAGCTGGCAGAGCTGGAAACGAAGCTAGAGAAGCTGGAGTTCCGTCGGATGTTTGCCGGTGAGCATGATGCGTCTGACTGCTATATCGACCTGCAAGCAGGTTCCGGTGGCACGGAAGCACAAGACTGGACGTCGATGATGCTACGCATGTTCTTGCGCTGGGCGGATGCCAAAGGCTTCAAGACTGAAATTATCGAAGTGTCAGCAGGTGATGTGGCGGGTCTGAAGTCGGCAACAGTACGTATCAGCGGCGAATACGCATACGGCTGGCTGCGAACAGAAACCGGTGTCCACCGTTTAGTACGTAAGTCACCGTTTGATTCCGGTGGTCGTCGTCATACCTCATTTGCTTCTGCGTTTGTGTATCCTGAAATTGATGACAATATCAGCATTGACATCAACCCGTCAGATCTTCGTATCGATGTATACCGTGCATCGGGTGCGGGCGGTCAGCACGTAAACACCACGGAATCTGCGGTACGTATTACCCACGTTCCAACCAATATTGTCGTGCAGTGTCAGAATGACCGTTCTCAGCATAAAAACAAAGATCAGGCGATGAAGCAGTTGAAAGCAAAACTGTTCGAGTTTGAGATGCAAAAGCAAAATGCTGAGAAGCAAGCCAGTGAAGACTCAAAGTCTGACATTGGCTGGGGCAGCCAGATCCGTTCATACGTCCTGGATGATTCTCGAATTAAAGATTTACGTACAGGGGTGGAAAATCGTAACACCCAAGCTGTACTTGACGGCGATTTAGACCGTTTTATTGAAGCCAGCCTGAAATCAGGTCTTTAACCGAATTAGGTTACAAAATTAAAGGGTCAACCCATGACTGATCAATTACAAGATGAAAATAAGCTGATTGCTGAACGTCGTGCGAAGCTAGATAAAATTCGCCAACAGTGTCAAGCAAATGGCCACCCGAATGATTTCCGTCGCGACAGCCTGGCTGCCGACTTACAGGCTGCATTCGGTGACAAGACAAAAGAAGAGCTGGAAGAAGTCGGCAACGTTGTCGCGATTGCGGGCCGTATAATGGCTAAGCGAGGCCCGTTCCTGGCTATTCAGGACGTTTCTGGCCGTATTCAGGCATATGCCGCGAAAGATGTTCAGCAAGAGCTGAAAGAAAAGTATTCGGGTTTAGATATCGGTGACATCATCGGTGTTAAAGGCCAGCTTCATAAGTCAGGTAAAGGTGATCTTTACGTGAATATGAGTGAGTACGTGTTGCTGACCAAAGCGCTGCGTCCGCTACCGGAAAAATTCCACGGCCTGACTGATCAGGAAATGCGTTACCGTCAGCGTTATGTCGATCTGATCGTAAATGAAGACTCACGTAACGCCATGATGATGCGTTCAAAGGTCGTGAGTGCGATCCGCCTGTTCATGACCACGAAAGGTTTCATGGAAGTGGAAACGCCAATGATGCATGTGATTCCTGGTGGAGCATCAGCGCGTCCATTTATCACACACCACAATGCATTAGATATCGATATGTACCTGCGCGTGGCTCCAGAGCTATACCTTAAGCGCCTGGTGGTCGGCGGCTTTGAGCGCGTGTTCGAAATTAACCGTAACTTCCGTAACGAAGGTCTGTCGCCTCGTCATAACCCTGAATTCACCATGATGGAATTCTATATGGCGTATGCTGACTATAACGATCTGATGGATCTGACCGAAGAGATGCTCAGCAGCATTGCGATTGATCTGTGTGGTTCACCAAAATTACCGTATGGTGATGAAATGATCGACTTTGGTGGCCCGTATACCCGTATGAGCATGCTGGACGCGGTGAAGCAGTATAATCCCGACAACGCAACGATTCAGGCGCTGACTTACGAGCAGGTCAAAGATCGTGACTTAATGGCAAATATCGCAAAAGAGCTGCATGTCGAGGTTGAACCTTTCTGGACGTGTGGCCAGCTATTGGAAGAGATCTTCGGTGAAACGGCCGAACCTCAGCTGCTTCAGCCTACTTTCATCACAGAATACCCAGCCGACATCTCGCCACTGGCGCGTCGTAATGATACCAACCCATTCATCACGGATCGTTTTGAATTCTTTGTTGGTGGCCGCGAAGTGGCAAATGGTTTCTCTGAGCTTAACGACGCAGAAGATCAAGACCAGCGCTTTAAGGCGCAGGTTGATGCGAAAGATGCCGGTGATGACGAAGCAATGTTCTACGATGCAGATTACATCACGGCACTGGAGCACGGTCTGCCACCGACAGCGGGCCAGGGCATTGGCATCGACCGTCTGGTCATGCTGTTTACTGACACCCATACTATCCGCGACGTTATCCTGTTCCCGGCGATGCGTCCGCAAAGCAACAATTAGTTGTTGTTTTAATAGCGGTTATTTTGAAGGCCATCCACTCGGGTGGCCTTTTTATTGACACCAATTTGTTGCCCACAGAGCGTGCGATCCTTCCGTTTTCCTCCCTCCTTTTCCTTTATTGCTTATTTGCCTGCTCAAATGGTATTCCCCATCGCCATAAAAAGTTTCTCAATATTCCAATAGTGAATTTTACGGTGTGATTTGATTCACATATTCATTATTTATAAAACACTCGAACAGAATGATATTCTGTCTTTGGCTTGTCATAGGCCTTATTGATAAGTTTCAGATTTACATGTTGTTTGGTTTGTAATTCTGTTGTTTGCCCGATCCAATAGTGTTTAATTTTATCGGTTAATTGTAGCTGTAATGTAAAATTCCAACTTCCAAGAGTGAGTCAGATATGTAAAATGTCGCCTAACCCACGAACGACAGTGGGATTGGGATGTACACAAAACGTTAACAAGCACAACTGACTGGAGGTGGACGATGAAGAAATCGCTATCAGGAAAGATATTTGCAGGCCTGTTTGCTGGTCTGATTATAGGTACGGCGATTCAGTACCTGTTTAACGGCGTTACATTTATGGATACCTATGTACTTGGGCTTGCGGAAGGCGCTGGCGGTATGTTTGTATCACTGATCAAACTTCTGGTTGTTCCATTAGTTTATGTCTCGATTGTTTGCGGTATTGTTGAATTAAAAGATATCACGGCATTTGGTCGCCTCGGTGGGAAAACTTTTGGTTTATACATTATCAACACCATCATCGCGATTGCTGCAGCACTCACCGTTGGGATGATTTTCCAGCCAGGGGCCGATGCGAATCTGGCCGGTACGATATCGGAAGCGGTGGAGCTGACAACAACAGAAACACCAGACATCTTCTCGCTAATCGTTAACATTGTTCCAAGTAACCCGGTACAAGCTTTTGCCAGCGGTGATATGTTACAAATCATTTTCATGGCGATTCTGACCGGGCTGGCTATTCAGGCGCTGGATACTCGTGGCGGCCCAGCCATCAAGACGTTCAAGATGGCCAATGAAATCATGATGAAGCTGGTAGGCTTGGTCATGAGCCTCGCCCCATTTGGTGTCTTTGCCCTGATGATCCAATTAGGTGCAACGCTGGATGCCAATACGCTGATGTCAGTAGCAGGTTATGTAGCGTTAGTGGTTGCCATGCTGGTGTTCTGGATCTTCATCTTCTACCCAATGATTGTGGGCCTCACTACAGGGATCAAACCCTCTGAGTTCTTACGCCATACCCGCGAGCAGATCCTGTTCTCGCTCTCAACGGCAAGCTCAAACGCAACAATTCCGGTAACAATGCGTACACTGACTGACAAAATAGGTGTGTCGAAATCGGTAGCAGGTTTTGGTGTTCCACTGGGTGCCACCATGAACATGTCAGGTGTTTCTATCTACATTGCCCTGGCGACTATCTTCGTGGCAAATGCTTTCGGTCAGCCAATTAACAGTGCAGATCTGTTCACTCTGGGTCTGACTATCTTGCTACTGTCTATCGGTGCTGGCGGTGTTCCTGGTGGTGGTGTGGTGATGGTTGGTGTCTTGCTGCATCAACTGGGTTTGCCTCCTGAAGGCCTGGCTATTGTTGCCGCGGTTGACCGTATCAACGATATGTTCTGTACCAGCTCAAACGTTGTCGGTGATACTGCGGTGAATACCATTGTTGCAAAAAGTGAGAATGAAATTGGTGTTGATGCAAACGATGTAGAAGTAATCCCGGTGACGGTAAGTTAACTCTCGTGACACTATTATAAAAAAGCGCCGCAAGGCGCTTTTTTATTTTTTGAAACACCGAAGTCTTATCTGCTTTTACCTTCTGGTACATATCGTTAACACAGAGTGTTGTTACCAAAGGCAAATTTTTGCTGTCAGAACCCTTTGTTTTATGAAATAGCATGAAGCTTACCGCGATTTATATCAAATTAATTGCATTTGTTTTATTGTGCCATATATCATCAAGTTATTAGCGGCACGCTATGTTATACCAACCACTGAGTAACTGAACGCGCTTAATGCCTTGGTTCACAGAAGTGATAGGGGGTTATTTGTCGGACGGTTCGCTCGATCATTTAGGGCTGGCGGTTAACTGATTGAAGGGCGAGATAGGATGGGGAGAGATTTGAATACGGGAGATGCACCTGGAGCACTGGTTGTTTTGGGCGGGATTGAGGAGCCATGGTTAGCTTCATTGGAGCAAGCCGGTTGGTCATGTCATCGCTGTTATGATCTCAGAGCTGCAGAGTCTTTGTTACTGGATCTTGGTCCTTGTATTGGCGTGGTCGATCTGAGCCAGGATGATTTTAGCCTTCAGGGGATCGCGGCATTGGTGAACCGCAATAAGCAGGTCCGCTGGCTTGCGATGGTGCGTGAAGAGCAGCTGGGGTCGGCGGCTATTTGTCAGTTTATCGTCAGTTTTTGTATCGATTATTTCACGTCACCAGTACCGGTTTCTCGGTTGCAGGAAACGATCGGGCATCAGCTAGGTATGTTGCAGCTTGAGCGTAAGGTCTGGCCTCAGCTAGGTCAATTTGGTCAGCAGGGTTTGCAAGGTACGACTGATGTAATGAAAAAATTGCGCCATCATGTGAAACGGATGGCGATGACGAATGTGCCTGTTTTTATTCAAGGTGAGATCGGGACAGGAAAAGAGTTAGTTGCCCGTGCAATTCATCAGGCTTCAACCCGCGCCAAATATCCCTTTATTCAGGTGAATTGTGAAGCCATCAGTGCATTATGGCAAAGTGACGCTGTTGCCACGGCAAGTGACAAAGATAAAGGGGTGTGCTGTTTTGCCGCCGCTGATCAAGGTGTATTGTATCTCCATGATATTTCAACTTTAACGGATGTCAGGCAGCAGGAGTTGTTATTATTTTTGCAAGAGGGCGTGTTTACCGCCCCTGACGGTCAGCAGATCCAAGCGGATATCCGGCTTATCGTCTCCACGAGTTATCCAGTAGAAGCATTAGTTACCGAAGGTAAACTCCGTCAGGATTTGCTCTACCGCCTTAATGTACTGAGTTTAGCAGTACCGTCATTGCGTGAGCGAGGGCCTGATATTCTGTTGCTGGCAGAACTCTTCTTAGTGAAGTTTGCCCGGCAATATAACAGTGCGGCGAAACATTTTTCTGAAGACGCACAGAAAATGCTGCTCAGTTATCCCTGGCCAGGCAATGTGCGGGAATTGATCAGCCAAATGAAACGGGCGGTGTTGCTGGCTGAGCAACAGTGTATCGAAGCGGATCATCTTGATATCCCCCGCTTTAGTGATGACAAACAGAGCCTGAAGAGGATCCGCGAAGAGTCGGAGCGCAGCGCGCTACTGACCGTACTCGAAAATAACAAAGGACAGGTTTCCGCTGCCGCCCGTGAGTTAGGCATTTCTAGGGCGACGATGTACCGACTGCTGAGTAAGCATGATCTGGACTCTGCCCAGAGAAATTTCCGTTGATACCTTTTCACATCCTGACACGCCACTGAGTCATCAATTCATGGCGTGAGGTGTTCCGGTGCTTGCTGAGTAAGTCTTCCGGAAGCTTGCCATATCGTCACAAGCTTGTTGAACCAGCCCCGGAATTATCTGTTTTTTATCGGCTTTATTATTAACTTAGCGGGAGCGGTTGTTGAGTCGGGAACAGCTGATCGTAAGCCCAATTATAGCCATAAGTGTAGAACAGGTAGAATACGACCAACCCCAGATCCATGATGAAGGCTTCGAGCAGGCTGATCTCAAGAAACCATGCCATTACGGGCAGGGTGAGCCACAACAGCGTTGCTTCAAAAACCAGCGCATGGATGATACGGTGTTTAAATGCTTTCCCTGTCTGTCCGGCGTATTTCATCATCGCTTTATCAAACAAGATGTTATAGATAAAGTTCCAGCCCGTCGTGAACACAGAGAACGCGAGTCCTAATAGGCCAATCTTATGAACCTCAAAGTCCATCAACAGGCTGAAACCTAACATTATCAACATTAAAGCAATCAGTTCAAAACCGATAGCATGGCGAATTCTGTCAAAAGTTGTACGCATAGCAGCCTCTCATCTGGCGTTATGGCTGATGACTTATCAGTCCTCCGCCCTGTAATATGTGATTTATTCTACCTGTATTATTGATGCTAGAAAGTTAGTAACTATCGTTAAAACAGATAGTATGACGAGAGACGAGAGACGAGAGACGAGAGACGAGAGACGAGAGACGAGAGGCTAGATACTCGAAACTAGACACTCGAAACTCGTAACTACAGGCTAGAGGAGAAAAAGGTGCGGTTTTCAATTGAACAACTGGAAGCTTTTGTGGCTTCGGCTGAGAGTGGTTCGTTTTCGGCGGGTGCTAGGCGGCTTGGCAAAGCCCAGTCGGTGATAAGCAGCGCTGTGGCAAACCTGGAAATGGACCTGAATCTCAGTTTGTTTGACCGGAAAGGACGGACTCCGGTATTAACGGCGCACGGGCAGGCTTTGCTGGTCAAAGCGAAACGTATTCTTGATGAATGTGGAATTCTGCTGGTTGTCGCAGATGAACTTCAGTCCGGTGTCGAACAGAAGATCACCCTCGTTGTTGAGTCGATGGCGATGACTCAGGTGATGGCCGATAAGCTTAAAGATTTTGCAACTCATTACCCTCATGTGGAGATTGAGATATTAAGTGCCGGCTCCGGGGATATTTTAAAACTGATTGCAGACAAACGTGCTCAAATCGCGGTGATGCTGCAACTCGAATTCCAGCAGCCGGGCTTTGAAGTTCATGGGCTTGGGGCGTTAGAAATGTGGTGTATTGCAGCGGCTGATCACCCCTTGGCCGACTACGCGCAGGTGGGTTGGCAAGATCTACAACAGCATCGGCAGATCCTCATCACCGGACGTTATGGCCAGGATCAGCAGAGCTGGAGGGTGGCCGATGCTGTCTGGCAAACTGAAAATGCAATATCGGCTATGCAGTTAACCCGCAGCGGGATTGGCTGGACAGCGTTACCTGCTGAAATGGTACGTGATGTGATTGATTCCGGGAGCCTGATCCGGCTGGCGCTCGATTTTGAATCTCAGCCATGGCGGCAAGGGGTAGACGTTGCGTGGTCAACCCAGCAGGCGCTAGGGCCGGCCGCGAAAGTCTTATTGCGGTTGCTAAAACAAATCAGGTTATAATTTAATGAGGCAAAGACACTGGTTTCGGTTGGTCATTATTGGGATAACTGGTAAACGGTGCCCTTACGGGTGTCGTATCCTTCTTTTTTATACTTACTTTTTAATAATTTTATCTTATGCTTAAAAATTGTGTACTTTTAGTTAATAAAAATGAATGAACAAGCAGTGCGACGGGGCTTCTCTAGGTATAGAGATTCGAGTTAAAGGCCGGGTTCAGGGCGTGGGTTTTCGTCCTTATATCTGGCAAATAGCACAAGAACTTGATGCTGTCGGTTATGTATTAAATGACAGTAAAGGAGTGCTGATACGCTTAACTCAGACGACGGACGCAGCCCTCTTTCTCCAGCTGATCCGGGATCGCTGTCCGCCATTGGCTTTTATTGAAAGTGTCGATACTGCGGTTTATTCCTGGCAGGAGATACCCACCAGCTTTGAAATCATCCAGTCTCAGCACGTCGAGATGGAGACTCAGATCATCCCGGATGCGGCAACGTGTGAAGAGTGTAAGCACGAGCTTCTTGATGAACATGATCGCCGCTACCGCTATCCATTTATAAACTGTACTCATTGCGGTCCCCGTTTCACTATTATCTCTGCCATGCCTTATGACAGGCCTTCGACAACGATGGCTGGCTTTCCTCTTTGTGACTTCTGTTTAACGGAATATAAAAATCCGGCCAATCGCCGTTTTCACGCCCAGCCTGTAGCATGCCCTGTCTGTGGTCCGGCTCTTTGGCTGATTGATCAGCAAGGAGGGCAACATACTGAAGATGCGCTTTTATTAGCCGCTCAGGCTATTAAGCAAGGTAAAATTGTGGCAATGAAAGGTCTGGGGGGCTTTCACCTTGTCTGCGATGCCGGCTCTGACCAAGCGGTTAGCAAATTAAGGGAGAGAAAGCGCCGTCTGACCAAGCCGCTTGCAGTCATGGTGCCCGATTTAGCCTGGGCAGGCCAAATTGCGGAGATTAATGAACATGAAACAGCCCAGCTGGTATCTAGTGCGGCACCGATTGTTTTAGTGACCAAAAAGAAACAGTATGTAGATTATATTTCAAGCCAAATTGCCCCCGGGTTGGTCGAAGTTGGATTAATGTTACCGGCTAATCCACTGCAGCATCTGTTAGCGGAACAACTGGCATTACCGGTCGTGATGACATCGGCTAATGCGCCGGGGTACCCGCCCGCGATGACAAATCAGCAAGCTTTGTCTCAGCTTTCAGATATTGCCGATCTCTTTTTACTGAATAATCGCCCCATTATACAAAGAGCAGATGATTCGCTTATTCGGGTTAATGAACATAACCAATTAGAGATGCTGCGTCGAAGTCGAGGCTATGTTCCTAATGCGGTACCCGTTCCCGCTGATTTTCCATCCGTTAACAAGATATTAGCCGCTGGTGGTGATTTGAAAAACAGCTTTGCCTTAGGGCGGGATAAAGATGTCATTGTCAGTCAGTTTTTCGGTGATCTGGAACAAATTGAAATTCAACAACAGTATTTGCAAAGTCTTGACCATTTTACTGAAGTGTATAACTGGCATCCGGAAAAGCTGGCCCTAGATTGTCATCCCCATTATTCGACTCGCTTACTCATTCAGGCTCATTATCCGGAGGTTCCCGTCAGTCAGGTTTTTCATCATCATGCGCACGTGGCGGCGTGTCTGTTTGAGCATGGTTGGAAGCTCTCGGATGGCAAAGTATTAGCACTCGCATTGGACGGTATCGGAGTGGGGCCGAATCAGGCGCTATGGGGGGGCGAAATACTCCTTGCTGATTATCAAGAGTGCCATAAATTGGGTGGACTGCCTGATTATCCTCTTCCAGGCGGTGATATGGCTGCGAAACAACCCTGGCGAATTTTACTTTCTCACCTTGAAACATTTCTGCCTGCGTGGCAAGAGCAGATAGGTGTCGAGTTATTTCAGGGCAAACCATGGCAGTTATTATTGAAAGTGATCCAACAAAAAACTCATGCTCCAGCTACCAGCTCTGCCGGACGTTTTTTTGATGGCGTAGCAGCATCACTTGGAATTTGTTTCGACCAGATTAATCATGAAGGAGAGGCGGCGTGTCGGTTGGAGAGTCTGGCATGGCAGGCAGATACGCTTAATTTAAGAGAGCAATTAAAGATCCCATTGAATAAGAATGGATATCAATTGGATATACATGGTTTTTGGTTGCAGTGGTTTAAATTAAATTGTTCAACAGAACAAAAAGCCTGGTTATTTCATGACGCTCTTGCTCGTGCTTTTGCCAAACTTGTGTTGATGAAAAGTCGAGAAAAAAACATAACGACAATAGTCTTGACGGGGGGCGTTTTCCATAATCGTCTCTTAACCAAACTGATGATTAATTACTTTGATGATAGCTTGAATATATTAAAGCCCAGCCTTTTTTCATGCGGTGATGGTGGCTTAGCGTTAGGCCAGATAGCCATTGCGGCTATGGATAATAACTGATTAAGCCAGTTTGACTCGTTCTATCTGGCTTTTCCAAAGGCTTATTTCCAGATCATTCCATGCTCATTTAGCTTTTAGTCGAAATTAACGTTTCTTGATAAACGTTTTTATTTTGTACGGTTCCTGTCGCTTGGCTAAGCTTTGCTAAACAGCAAGTTGAAACGCGGATTTCCGAGCAGACAGTATCATTAGTCGCCGCGTACGATCCCTGCGTGGGAATTGTGATCAACCCTGTTGTGGGAAAGCAACAGATTAGTCAGGGGCTGTCAGATGCATGAGATGTCATTATGCCTAGAAATGGTCAAATTATTAGACCAGCAGGCGCATATCAAGGGGTTTCGGAACGTCACAGCGGTTTGGTTGGAAGTCGGTGCCTTATCCTGCGTGGAGCCGGAAGCATTACAATTTTGTTTTCAATCGGCAGCGAAAGATTCCGTTGCGGCAAATGCAAAACTGTATGTTATCTGTCAACAAGCAATAGCGTGGTGCTTTGACTGCAGTAAAGAAGTTGAAATAACACAGCGCGGTGATAGTTGCCCGTATTGTAAGGGTTATCAGCTGAAAGTTGCGCAAGGTGACGCTTTGCGTATTAACGAAATTGAGGTGGAATAGATATGTGTAGTGTTTGCGGCTGCGGTGAATCCCGGATAGAAGGAGAACAACATGGAGAGCATCATGTTCATTCTCATCATCACAGTGATCACCACCATCATGGCCATCATACTGATCAAGTCAGTGGCGATGAGCAAAAAGCGGGATCAGAGTATGGAGCAGGACAAACCGTCGTGATCCACCATTACCATCATCAGGGCGATGTCCACCATCACCACCATCACTATCATGGCGCTGCTCAAGAAAATTCGACGGCTGTAGAAAAACAGGCCGACCATTCTCACGAGCTAGCACCGGAGCACTCGGCACAAGGTGATCTGCACTTTGGCAAGGGCGAAGCGGGCACACATGTTCCCGGAATCAACCAGCGTCAGCTTATTCAGATAGAAATGGATGTCCTGGGTAAGAATGATCAGCTGGCAGAGCATAACCGCGAACATTTTGCCGCGGCCCAGCAATTAGTCCTTAATCTTGTATCCAGCCCCGGTTCAGGGAAAACAACATTACTGACCGAGACGCTCAAACAATTACAGCAACGACGGGCGTGTGCCGTCATTGAAGGTGATCAGCAGACAACGAATGACGCCGATCGGATCCGGGCGACAGGGGTACCAGCCATTCAGGTTAATACCGGCAAAGGGTGTCACCTTGACGCGAAAATGGTACATGATGCATGCCACCAGCTTACCCTGGATAACGAAGGGGTCCTTTTTATTGAAAATGTCGGCAACCTGGTTTGCCCGTCAAGTTTTGATTTAGGCGAAAATTACAAAGTGGCGATTTTATCGGTCACTGAAGGTGAAGATAAGCCGTTGAAATATCCTAATATGTTTGCCGCTTCCCAGCTGATGATCATCAATAAAATCGATCTGCTCCCTTATGTCAGCTTTGATATTGATAACTGTATTGCGAATGCGCGCAGGGTGAATCCTGACATTCAGGTGATCCAGCTGTCAGCCTCGACGGGTGAAGGAATGAAGGCCTGGTTAAACTGGCTGGAGACGGCCTGATGTGTTTAGGGATCCCAGGAAAAATTATAGCACTCGATGAGCATAGCCAAACGGGGGCAACAATCGATGTATGCGGTGTCAGTCGCAAGGTCGATATTTCCTGTCTGTTAGCGCCGGAAATATTGCCCGAGCAACTAGTTGGTCAGTGGGTTCTTGTCCATGTCGGGTTTGCAATGGCTGTGATAGATGAGCAGCAAGCGCAGGAAACCTTACAGGCATTACAGTCAATGCAGGCACTTGAGCACGAAATTGCAGATTTTAGCCAGCTTGATAATCATAAACGGAAATAAGAATGCAACTTGTCGATGAGTTTCGTGATCCTCTGCTGGCTAAAAAAGTCGTTGATCATATCAACGCCGTTTTTGCCGAGCTTCCTTATAGTCGTGAGCGCCCTTTGCAAATTATGGAAGTCTGCGGAGGACATACCCACACAATTTTCAAGTTTGGTCTTGATCAGCTATTACCTGACGGGATCGAGTTTGTACACGGCCCGGGTTGTCCGGTTTGTGTCTTGCCGATGTCACGGTTAGATGACTTCATGACGTTAGGTGAGGCGGAAAAGACGATTTTATGTACTTTCGGTGATGCCATGCGGGTTCCCGGAACCAATGGTTCTTTACTCGATGCCAACGCCCGCGGGTATCAGGTCAGGATCGTCTATTCGCCACTTGATGCGTTGACCATTGCCAAAGAAAATCCGGACCATGAAATTATTTTCTTTGGCCTGGGCTTTGAAACGACGATGCCTTCGACCGCGATGACGCTTAAACAAGCCAAGCAGCAGGGCGTGACTAACTTTAGCCTTTTCTGTCAGCACATTACCATTGCGCCGACATTAAAAGCGCTGCTTGAACAGGCTGATATCCGTATCGATGGTTTCTTATTGCCCGGCCATGTCAGCATGATTGTGGGTTCGGAACCCTATCAGTTTATTGCTCGCGATTTTCAAAAGCCTTCTGTCATAACGGGGTTTGAACCGCTGGATGTTTTGCAATCAATCTTAATGCTATTAGAGCAGTTCCGTGATCAGCGCTGTGAGATCGGAAATCAGTATCAACGTGTGGTTGCCAGACAAGGCAACCCAATGGCTCTGAAAGCGATGGCAGAGGTGTTTACTGCCAAGCACTCAAGTCTCTGGCGAGGTTTGGGGCATATAGCTGACTCAGGTATTCAATTGACACCTGACTATGCTGAGTTTGATGCGGAGCAAAAATTTACGATTGATCCTTCCACCTCCGTAGAGCCCGAAGCATGTCGTTGCGGGGATGTGTTAACCGGGCGCTGTAAACCTATTGACTGCCCGCTGTTTGGAAATCAGTGTACGCCGACCAATGCCATTGGCGCTTTGATGGTTTCCTCAGAAGGTGCTTGCGCTGCCTATTATCAATATCGTCTAGAGGTCAATTAGTTAATGAATGAATTAATAACCCTTGCCCATGGCAGTGGTGGTGGGGCAATGCAACAGCTTATTCAGGATGTTTTCATCCAGAGCTTTAGCAATACCGAGCTGGATAAGCTGGAAGATCAGGCCCGGATATCGCTTCCGGCGTTACAGCTGGCTGGCAACCGATTGGCATTTTCCACCGACTCTTATGTTATTGACCCGATTTTTTTTCCGGGAGGAGATATAGGTAAAATTGCGGTATGCGGAACGGCAAATGATGTCGCCATGAGCGGTGCGAGGCCGGAGTATCTATCATGTGGTTTTATCTTAGAAGAGGGATTGCCGATCGCGGTACTGAAGCAGGTTGTGCAATCGATGGCCGACACCGCCGCTCAGATCGGGATTAAGATTGTGACGGGGGATACCAAAGTTGTCCCTAAAGGGGCGGTAGATAAACTGTTTATCAATACCTCAGGCCTCGGCGTGATCCCGCAAGGGATTGATTATGGCGCTGATAAGATCCAGCCCGGCGATCAGGTGATTGTCTCCGGAACCATTGGCGATCATGGTGCCACTATCTTGAACCTGCGTGAAAAGCTGGGGATAGAAGGAAATCTGAGCAGTGACTGTCAGCATTTATACCCGGTTGTTGCTGCCCTAAAAAATATTCAAGGGGTAAGAGCCTTGCGGGATGCAACCCGGGGCGGGGTTAATGCGGTGCTGCATGAATTCTGCTCAAGTTCAGGTTGCGGTATTACGGTATCTGAGAGCCAGTTACCGATTTCCAGCCAGGTACGTGGTATCTGTGAGCTGTTGGGGCTGGATCCGATTAACTTTGCCAATGAAGGAAAGCTGATTGCGGTGGTGACCAAAGAGGATGCCGAGGATGCTTTAGCCGCAATGAGAATCACGGCAGAAGGGGAAAATGCAGCCATTATCGGGGAAGTCAACGATCAGCGTCGGGTGACGCTTTCAGGTTTATTCGGAGGAACACGACGGTTAGATTTACCCTCATTTGAACCGTTACCCAGAATTTGCTAAGTCACGAACAACAAACCAGAGCGAAGACTTCCTACATAACTATAAAAAGGAAAATAAAGTGAAAAAATTCGTGATATCTCTATTAGCGCTTGCAATTCCGATGGTGGCATCAGCACATTCCGGACATCTTGCAACCACGAGTTTAAGCGGTTTTCTTCACCCGTTTACCGGTGGTGATCATATTGCGGCAATGGTGGCTGTTGGTTTATGGGCTGCTGTCATGGGAGGAAAGGCATTATGGCATTTACCATTAGCGTTTGTTGCGGCGATGCTTGCCGGTGCGGTATTCGCGGTCGTTAATATTCAACTTCCGGCCGTAGAGTTCGGTATTGCATTGTCTGTCGTGGTGATGGGGCTGGTACTGGCTGTTGATATTCGCCCTGGCCATAAGTTCGCATCTGTATTAGTGATGGTGTTTGCTCTTTTCCACGGCCATGCGCATGGCCTGGAAATGCCTGTAGCATCAAGTACTGCGATTTACTTCACTGGTTTTTTAGCTGCAACGCTTGCATTGCATGTTTCGGGGATGGCTTTGGGGCAGTTAGTGATCAAAGCCCGGTTGGGACAATGGGCCTTTAAAATGACAGGGGCAATCATGGCGTTATTCGGTGGCATGTTGCTACTTAATTGACCAATCGTAGCAAAACGCTTCAGGATGGTTACGGACTTGACTCTTGTTCGGTTTCGTCAGCTGTCTGGTGTGGCATATAACATTCTGAAACACATGGTTTTTGTTAGTTATATCAGTTACCATTTGGCTCCTGTTTTTTGTGCTGTTTTTTTAGCCGCCACATAAAAATAGTTGGGTATAACCGGCGGATAGAGTAATGAACACAGCATAAAATTTTTTTATGCATCTCAGTGTAAATAGATGCTTGTTTAATCACTTGGGACGGTTAAAATTAACTCTCATTTCACACATTTCTAATTCATTTTCAGGAGGAACGCATGATGACAATCAATACCACGAAGTGTATGCGTCCTGCTGTTGATGCCACTGCACAAATCAAACATTAACAGCAATTCGCTGTGTATATGGGCCGCGGATACTGTCGCGGTTAGCTAATTAAGTTGTAAGCCCGATCCCGGCAGCCTCTGTGACCCTCCCTTTAAACATTAAATGGAGAGCATAATCATGCGCCAATCAGTCTATTTACACATGGCCGTTTTATTTATTCGTCTGGATATTCATCGTGAAAACGAAGCCTGGCGTCGCGTTCACCGCCGTATTCGCGTGGACTTACCACACGTTTCGAAGCACATATTGCAAGATATTGGTGTTGGTGACGATTGCCGCCTTGAGTCTGGTTTCGGGTCGACGCAGGCTGAACGTAAAGTCTCTCTCCTGAGGCGAGAATACCAATCTAGATTAGTAACGTAATACTAGCGCCCCACTCTCTTATTCATTGAGTGGGGCGCCATAACCTTCGCTTCTACGAAAACCTGCCTGGTTCAACTAACATTATGGAAAGTGACATCCGTGGTGATAAATCTCCACGGGATCCCCCCATTTATCGCTGTATCCCGTCATCCGCCGAATGATTAACTACTTAGCACAGCGAACTTAACGCAACGAGTATTATGGGCACGGATTAGAGTAGCTGATACCGGCTTGTTCCAAGTCATTTAGCACCTCTTCGGTCAGGTTAAGATCGATGCTGGCAATATTGGCTTCCAGCTGAGTCAGGGTCGTTGCCCCGATAATATTAGAGGCAACAAAAGGACGTTGATTGACAAAAGCCAATGCCATTTGAGCGGGATCCAGTCCGTGTTTGTTGGCAATGTCGACATAGGCTTGTGTTGCGGCCACGCCTTGCGGATTGAAATAGCGAGAGAAGCGTTCAAATAAGGTGCAGCGGGCACCTTCAGGACGAGCGTCATGCAAGTATTTACCACTGAGTGTACCGAATGCCAGCGGCGAATAGGCGAGCAGTTCTACCCCTTCATGGTGGCTGATTTCAGATAGGCCAACTTCAAAACTACGATTCAGCAAGTTATAGGGATTCTGGATGGTGACGACGCGTGGTAAATCGTGTTTAGCGGCCAGATTCAGATAAGACATGACTCCCCAAGGCGTTTCATTTGAAAGGCCAATATAGCGGATCTTACCGGCACGGACTAACTCAGCGAGGGCATCAAGGGTGTCAGTTATCGTGACCCCGGAATGATCTTCTTTATATTGATAATTTAGCTGGCCAAAACAGTTAGTTTCACGTTGCGGCCAGTGCAGCTGGTACAGATCGATATAGTCGGTTTGTAACCGGTTCAGGCTGGTTTCGACGGCATCGTGAATATTCCGGCGATCAAGTGCCATGTTGTCACGGATATAAGGCAGGTTGCGAGGCCCTGCGACTTTTGTTGCGAGAATGACTTTATCGCGTTTTCCGGAATGCTGTAGCCAGTTGCCGATGTAAGTTTCCGTCAGCCCCTGAGTCTCAGGCTTCGGCGGCACGGGATACATTTCTGCGGTATCGATAAAGTTGACGCCGCGCTCGAAGGCAAAATCAAGCTGGTTATGCGCTTCGGCTTCAGTATTCTGTTCACCAAATGTCATCGTACCCAAGCATATCTTGCTTACTTCCAGCGAAGAGTGGGGGATTTGATGGTATTCCATGAGCCCTCCTTGGACTGTCTGTCATATCTTGCAGTAATAACATAGTCATGGGGATCTGAAAAGATCGCTGTTCGATGTATTGTGGCTTCTTGGATATGCGGTGTCGGGAATGTGACTGGCAACTTGATGATATGCCTATCATGACACATAGTTATAGCTAGGGGTGTCAGTTAAAGAGAACGACGGAAGGGGCTGTGATGAAACTATCTCAATTGAAACACTGGCTGAAATCGGGACATGGGACGGTTCCTAAATGTATTATAACCAGCTATGCCAGTTGCTCGGACTATTTGATAGAAGTGGAATATAAGCATCATCTGGAGCCGTTAAAAGATGATCTCGACGAGATGTTACGCTTTCAGTCGATAGAGCAGATCAAAGAGCTATTACGCCCGTTGGGGATCACCTCTGTCGTGTTGCGAGTGACCGATCCGTATGATGAATTTTCTGCGGATGGCCAAGTGTCGCAGTGCCGGGAAGATATGCTGATATCTCTGTAATAGCTGTTTCTGCAGGGTGAAATATTACAGTTCAGACATTACACAATGAAATAACGTTCGAGGATTTCTGCGGTAAAGCTGGTTTTCAGATAAAAACCCCGTGGCAAGGTTTTTATCGGTTGGCCATTGGCACCGTAAGCTTCTGTCAGTGCTTTACTGTTTGCCGCTTTAGGGCGTAATTGCAGGATCTCACCATGTCGTGCCGTGATCTGTTCGACCTGTCCCAGCACGATCATATCCATTAATTCCTCCCAGTCTTGGCGTAAACGCTGTTCTTCTGCTGCTGATGGACTCCAGAGCAGAGGAGAGCCGACATGACGATCTGCCAGCGGGATATCTCGTTCACCTTCCACCGGGATCCACAGCACCCGCGCCAGCTTATGGCGAATATGGCTGTTTTCCCAATTCAGACCGTGTAGCCCGATCAGTGGGGCAACGCAGACAAAGGTCGTTTCAAGCGGCTTGCCGCTATATCCAATCGGGATGGTTTTCAACTCGATACCCAGCTCGGCAAAATCAGGCACAGGTTTGCTGCCAGCCGTCGCCCCGAGATGCCATTCTAGTAGCTGGCCGACCCAACCTTTGTCTCGCTTGAGATCGGGCGGGGTGACCATATCGGCCTGCTGTGCCAGCTCTTTTAAGGTTAAACCGGCCAGTTCTTCGGCGCGGGCCAGCAGTTCTTGTTCTGATTGAGGAGTTGGGCGCATAACAATTAAGGCATATAAAAAGAGAGAGGCTGGTTTGTAAGGAACGAAATGTTGTCATCTGACCTATATCGTTGTTGATCATAGTAAGGCATGAGCAACGTAAGTCACAGTATTTTATCACACTGGTATTGAGGAGTCTGCTGGTTAGCTTCTCAGTCTGGCAGGGCCTGAAGTGGTTAATATATGTTCGATCCTTCTGCGGTCAGGATTAAACATGACCGAAAAAAGAGAGTGATTGTTATATAATGCTATGATTTTTAATGTTATTTATTGTCACGTAGGGAAGTTGCTGGTGAGCAAGATAGGGGGATGTTTTTGTTATTCAGAATAAATGCGAGGATCTTTCACAAAGATATCCACAGGATATTTGGATAAATATTTTAACTCCTGCCGTGCTGGTTAAATACACAGGGGTTTGTCGGTTATTTAGGCGGTTTGTTTGTCGGTTTTTTGGCTGCTGATGATTTCCAGTGTGGATAAATTCGATATTGGTTGATCCTTGACCGATCTTATTGGTGTAACAATAACGATCTCGGAAATTAATTTTTATTAATAATATTGTATTTATATATTGTTGATTTTAAAGCTTTAGGTTGCTCTGCTTTTGAGGCTGGAGGGGCTTTGCTAAGATCGTTAAATTGTTGAAACAGGTGTTTATATAAGCTTCTTCACAAATCTATCCACAGAAAGAGTGAATAAATGTGGCGTAGGTCTCACTTGTCTGTTCATAAATTGGTCTGAGCAAAAAAGTTATCCAAAAATTGGGTGCTAGGTAGTAAAAAACGGTTATTAATTAGAATGTTTGTTTACCCCTCCCCACGATCTGTGAAAAAATCACTGTTAATAGAGATTTATACTTGAGGTCGTCCAGTGATAGATGGCGATGGATACCGTCCTAATGTTGGGATAGTTATCTGTAATAGCCACGGCCAGGTTTTCTGGGCTCGACGATATGGACAACATTCTTGGCAATTTCCACAAGGTGGCATTGATGAAGGGGAAACCCCGGAACAAGCCATGTACCGAGAATTGTATGAGGAAGTGGGACTTACCAAAAAAGATGTCAGGATTTTAGCTTCTAGCCGTCATTGGCTACGTTATAAATTACCCAAGCGTCTTGTCCGGTGGGACTCCAAACCTGTTTGTATCGGGCAAAAACAGAAGTGGTTTTTGCTCAGCCTGGAATGCGATGAGTCAAAGGTTAATATGCAGCGAGGCAAGACGCCTGAGTTTGATGGTTGGCGCTGGGTCAGTTACTGGTACCCCGTTCGTCAGGTTGTGTCTTTTAAGCGTGACGTATATCGCCGTGCCTTAAAAGAATTCGCCGCAATGGCGATGCCGTTCAAAGAGCGAAAGGTAAAGCGTAAAGGCAAGCGAGGGTAAATCAGGATCAATCCTTAATCCGTTTGGTATAGCAGATAAGGCAAACTATGCTGACACAGCTAAGAGAAATTGTTGAGAAAGTCGCCAGTGCTCAAAATTTGATTGAAGCGCTCGATCTGCTTGTAGTCAGCACATGTCAGGCGATGAAGACAGATTGTTGTTCTGTTTACATCGCTGATGACAAACGACAAAAATACACATTAATGGCAAGCCAGGGGCTGAATAAGCCCCGTCATCAGATCGGACTACGGTTTGATGAAGGGCTGGTGGGGCTGGTCGGTCGCCGCGCCGAACCGATCAATGTGGCTGATGCTCGTACCCATCCTCATTTCAAACACCTTCCCGGTACCGGGGAAGAGTTATTTGGATCTTTCTTTGGCACCCCCATTATTCATCAGCGTCAGGTACTAGGTGTGTTGGTTATCCAGCAGCGCCAGCGACGTGAGTTTGATGAAAGCGAAGAATCTTTCATGGTAACCCTGGCAGCTCAGCTGGCAGTCATTCTGGCTCATGCAAAAGCCCAAGGTATGTGGCCTGATCAGCATGATGGTCTGCATCTTGTCGGTTCAGCGGCGTCTTCTGGCGTTGCGGTGGCAAAAGCTTGGTGGGATGATAATCAGTTGCAGCTGGAGCAAGTTTTGCCCGCATCCTGCCTCGATATTGAAGCTGAGCAAGAGCGGCTGAGCATTGCGATTGAGCTGGCGAGTGCGGAGTTTCGCCGTTTACGCAAGCGATTTGACAGCGATCTGCATAAAGAAACGCTGGCGATTTTTGATCTGTTCAGCCACCTGTTAAACGATCCCATGCTGCGTAAAGATCTGTTTGCCAAAGTGTCGGTAGGGGATCAGGCCGAGTGGGCAATTCGCCAGGTGGTAGAAGCATATTCCGCGCGTTTTGCCAATATGAAAGATGAGTACCTGAAAGAACGCGCTCGGGATCTTCGTGAACTGGGCCAGCGCCTGCTCTTTTTCCTTCATTATGACGATGTCACCGAACAGCAGTGGGATGAACCCATCGTCTTGCTTACCCGCGAGTTGACAGCAGCGATGTTAGCGACTATTCCGCCGGGTAAATTGGCGGCCGTCGTGGCACAGGAAGGGGCGGCCAACTCCCATGCTGCTATTCTTTCGCGGGCATTAGGTATACCTGCGCTGATGGGGGTCGATTTTATCCCGGAGATGGTCCACAACCGCCAGGTTATCGTTGATGGCTATCGGGGTGATTTGCTGGTGACCCCTAATCCTCATGTACTGGCAGAATACCGTCGGTTACTCAAAGAAGAAAATGAGCTGGCTAAAATCGTGGAAGGGGAGCTGGACAAGGCTTCTTATACCAAAGATAACCAGCGCATTTATATCCATCTGAATGCCGGACTCAGCGCTGATACCTGCATTGCCGTCAATAAAGGGGTCGACGGGGTCGGGCTTTACCGTACCGAAGTGCCGTTTCTGCTGCAGCGCAGCTTTCCTTCTGAAGAAGAGCAAACCTCACAGTATCGGGCCATTTTAGCCACTTATCCGGATCAGTCGGTGGTGATGCGTACCCTCGATATCGGCGGTGATAAACCGCTGCCCTATTTGTCGATAGAAGAAGACAATCCGTTTTTAGGCTGGCGCGGCATCCGTTTTACCCTCGATCATCCTGAGATTTTTTTGATCCAGGTACGTGCCATGTTAAAAGCCAGCATGGGACTGGATAACATGGATATTTTGCTGCCAATGATCTCCGGGATTGCCGAGTTGGATGAGGCCAAGGGCCTGATTGAACGCGCGTATTGCGAAGTGGCAGCATACGCTGAAGAACAGGGTGTTGAGCTTCAACGTCCGCGGCTTGGCATCATGATTGAAGTGCCTTCCATTTTGTATCAGTTGCCGGCATTAAAAGGCCGGGTTGATTTTATTTCGGTTGGCAGTAATGATCTTACGCAGTATTTACTCGCGGTTGATCGCAACAATGCGCGGGTCGCGAATATCTATGATTCATTGCACCCTGCTGTTTTAAATGCATTAAAACACATAATCGATACCGGAAATCGACTGGAGATCCCTGTCAGTGTCTGTGGGGAGTTAGCGGGCGATCCCGTAGGGGCTTTATTACTTGTCGGTATGGGCTATCGCTCATTGAGTATGAATACCCGTAATGTTGCCAAGATCAAATACATCTTACGGCATATTACGCTGGCTGAAATGCAACAGCTGGCTCAGTTTGCATTGACGGCGGCATTAGCAGATGATGTGCGTAGCAAAACAACAGATTTCGTCGAAGAACGCGGTTTAGGTGGCTTTATCAGAGCCGGTAAGTAGTAGGTGTCGGATGTTAGAAAGCACGTTATGGCTGTTTGCCATGTGCCTGGTGTTAGGAAGCGGTGTCGGGCTGTTAGCCGGGCTATTGGGTATCGGCGGAGGACTGGTCGTCGTACCTGCGCTGGTATGGTTACTGCCCGAAGCGGGGATTGATGGCCGTTTAGTCATGCATATTGCGCTGGCCACATCGCTGGCCAGTATTGTATTAACGTCTGGCGCTTCTGCACGTAACCATATCAAGCTGGGTAATGTGGATTTTTCGATTGTAAAAAGTATGGCTCCCGGGGTGGTGTTAGGCGGCTTAGGCGGCAGTGTCATCGCTGAACTGGTACCTACGGCGCTGTTACCTAAGATCTTTTCCGTTATCGTGTTGTTACTGGCAGTACAGATGCTGGTTTCAATGCGAATAACCCGCCACCGGGCATTACCTGGTTCGGTGGCCTGTGTCTGTAGTGGCGGAATGATTGGGGTTGTCTCCAGCCTGGCGGGGATCGGAGGTGGCTCGCTAACGGTGCCGTATTTAAGTTGGTACGGGGTAGAAATGCGGTGTGCTATCGGTAGTGCTTCACTATCCGGTGCTATTATCGCACTTTCAGGAATGACCGGTTTTATTGCCGCCGGTGTCGGGGATGAAACTTTACCGGCAATGAGTATTGGTTATGTGTATTTGCCTGCACTGATCGGGATAGTGTCGACGTCAATGCTGACAACGCGTTATGGTGCGGCGTTAGTGAGTCGTTTGCCGACGATGACGTTAAAGAAATTTTTTGCGGTTTTTCTGCTCTTTATTGGTAGCAAAATGTTTTTGGGATAAGCGATGACGGGATGGATAGAGAGTCGAATATTGACTCGCGATATTTACCCGACATACAAGTATGAATATGAGAATGCATAATGAGCCAAAGCTTTTTAACCTTTCCAAATATTGACCCGATCTTAATTGAAATCGGTCCTCTCGCGATTCGCTGGTACGGCCTGATGTACCTGCTTGGCTTTGTCTTTGCGATGTGGCTGGCTAATCGCCGAGCGAATAAGCCGAACAGTGGCTGGACTCATGAACAGGTTAGCGATCTGTTATTCGCCGGTTTCCTCGGGGTCGTGTTAGGAGGCCGCATTGGCTACGTGGTGTTCTACAACTTCGATCTGTTTCTAGCTAATCCGCTCTATCTGTTTAAAGTCTGGACCGGCGGTATGTCGTTCCATGGCGGGTTACTGGGCGTGATCACCGCCATGTTCTGGTACGGGCATAAAAACGGCCGCACTTTCTTCTCGGTCGCGGATTTTATCGCACCGCTGGTGCCTTTTGGTTTAGGCGTTGGCCGGTTGGGTAACTTTATCAATGGCGAGCTATGGGGGCGTGTCAGCGATGTGCCTTGGGCGATGGTCTTCCCTACCGGCGGTCCGTTGCCTCGTCACCCGTCGCAGCTTTACGAGTTCTTCTTAGAGGGGCTGGTACTATTGCTGATCTTGAACCTATTCATTCGTAAGCCGCGTCCGGCAGGCGCGGTGTCGGGCTTGTTCCTGACCGGGTACGGCAGCTTCCGCTTTATTGTCGAATATTTCCGTGAGCCGGATGCACACCTGGGACTTTTTAGCGGCTGGATCAGTATGGGGCAGATCCTTTCTTTGCCAATGGTGATTGGTGGCTTGCTGATGATGCTATGGGCGTATAAAGCTCAGCCTAAAGGCAAAGCGGCGTAGGTTTAAGCACGCTTAGCAGGTAACGCAGAAAGGCAGTATCGAAAGATGCTGCTTTTTTTTGATTCTGGTAAAATCGCCGCCATCAGGTGCAAGAGAAACTTCTTGCCGGCGGGATCTAGTTAAATTAGCGAGTAGGACGATGAAACAGTATTTAGACCTATGTCAGCGGATCGTTGACGACGGTGTTTGGATTGAGAACAAGCGAACGGGTAAGCGATGCCTTACCGTCGTCAATGCCGATTTAACCTATGATGTGGCAAACAACCAGTTCCCACTCATCACGACGCGCAAGAGCTTCTGGAAAGCGGCGATTGCTGAATTACTCGGTTATATCCGCGGTTATGATAATGCGGCGGATTTCCGTGCTCTGGGTACCAAGACCTGGGATATGAATGCCAATGATAATGAAGCATGGTTAAGCAATCCGCACCGCAAAGGCCAAGACGATATGGGCCGAGTGTACGGGGTTCAGGGCCGAAGCTGGCAGAAGCCGGATGGTTCGACAATCGATCAGCTGCGCAAGATTGTTGATGATCTGAGCCAGGGCATCGATGACCGCGGTGAAATTCTGACGTTCTACAACCCGCCCGTAAGGGAGACCAAAAAGTTTACTAGTTTGTGTGCGTGCGTTCGTAGACCGCATGAAATAAGGGTTCGTGAGTTTGTATAAACTCGTAACCTTACGAGTTTTGATTACGAGTTACGAGTTTAAGATTTCGAGTTACGAATTGGAGAGATAATAACCTGAGCCAGAAGCCGCCTTTAGGGAGTCATTTAGTACACGGTACCAACATCATTTTACCCTTTTCTACACTTCTACACTTCTACACTTCTACACTTCTACACTTCTACATCTTCTTACTGAGACTTACTTTCGCCAGGAAGGTACTCTACGTTCTAATCGTTAAACAAGATCCGGCAAGAGTCTGAATTGCTTCTTAACAGGTCAACAATGATATCTGGTCGTGGTTAATGTTAAAATCAAACGAAAGTCTTAAAGGTAAATACAAAACATGAAGCAATACTTGGATTTATGCCAAAGAATCGTAGATGAGGGAGTCTGGGTAAATAACGAGCGTACGGGGAAGAGATGCTTAACAGTCATTAATGCGGATCTGACCTATGACGTAAGTAAAGGAGAATTCCCTCTTGTAACTACACGAAAGAGCTTCTGGAAATCAGCTATTGCGGAGATGATTGGCTACATTCGCGGCTATGACAATGCGGCAGACTTCCGGGCACTGGGTACCAAAACCTGGGACATGAATTCCAACGACAACCAAGCCTGGCTGAACAACCCGTATCGAAAAGGCGATGATGATTGCGGTTTCATTTACGGAGCTGTTGCTAGAAACTTTCCAAAGCCGGACGGTGGCAGTGTGGATCTGCTTCGTAACATTGTGGATGACTTGAAGCGAGGGGTAGACAACAGGGGTGAGATACTAACTTTTTACCATCCTGGAGCCTTCCATATGGGATGTCTGAGACCTTGTATGTATAGTCATCACTTTTCACTGCTTGGCGACACGCTCTATTTAAACAGTACTCAACGCAGTTGTGATGTGCCACTTGGCTTGAACTTTAACATGGTTCAAGTGTATTTCCTTTTGGCAATTATGGCTCAGATCACCGGTAAGAAGGCAGGTGTGGCATACCATAAAATTGTTAATGCACATATTTATGAAGATCAACTGGAGCTGATGCGTGATGTGCAGCTTAAGCGCGAACCGTTCGAGCCGCCGAAACTAATCATCAACCCCGACATCAAGAGTTTGGAAGATCTGGAAACCTGGGTCACTCTGGATGACTTCGAAGTGGTGGATTACCAGTACCACGAGGCGATCAAGTACCCATTTTCTGTCTAAATAAAATTGGCGTTCCAAGGATGAGCGCCAATCTCTTATTGGGTTATGATTAATTAGCTATATTAGTTGACCACTTCATCGCTAAAATCGTAGTGCGAACATCAAATGTACTGACTAATACACGATATAGCACTCAAGACACGTTGCAATCTGACAGTTAGTGTAACAATTTCTGGCTGTCACCAACATGGAATGGGACAGAATGAATTAGAACCGAAACCCTAACTCATTCTATTTGGATTAGGAAAAGTAGTGTTTACTCGCAAGAGTGATCAATCCATAGAAAGCTGTGAGGATTGCTTTCTAATCGAGTTAGTCATGTCTCTTGAGTCTGATTTGTAATAAAGAGAACGCTACTAAATTCCTTTAGCGGTTGTATCGCTTCTCGAGCACCTCTGAAAGTTCTTTTTTAATGCAATTTTCACCTACAAAGTACTGATCCGTATAATATTGAAAAAACAAAGTGTGAAGTCGCTCTTCTCTAATATTAGCCCGTGATGACACTTTAGAAACTAGATGTGAGAACTGCTTCTTGGCTAAATCCCTTGGGTTTTTAGAGGTAAATTGTTTGAATTCAGGACTAGAGAGTATTCGATGTAGTTCTAGTTTGTAAATATCGAAATAGGCTTGTAGATTTTTCTCATGCTCGTGAATATCTTCTAGAAGCAAATCTATGACTCCTTTTTCAGGAGTACTTGGTAGATACCTAATATTGTTTTTGTTCTCATCGACCGTTAATAAGAACTTAAAACTCCTATCCGCTAAAGCTTTAGCCATAGACTCCTCTTCGACATCTTTATCTAAGAAGGCGTACCTCACTACATTTTCTCCAAAGATATAATCTGACCGATCTAAGAACTCAATTACGTTCTTAAAACCACCAATAGGTACTACTTTGTATAGAGGAGGTATACGGTTCTTACATGCTAAGTCCTTATATTTCTCTATCATTCGCTCTAATAAAGTCTTAGCCATTAAATCTTCAACAAAGAAGATAAAATCAGGGTCTACTTCGTCGTCGAAGGCTAATTGACCAAGCGCTTGAGCTGGAAACACATTCCTTTCACAACTTACAACACCGCTACCATTGTTTTTTAGTAGTAATATTTTTTCCCTCGGCGTTCTTTTAATCAAACTTGCTGAGTGTGTTGAAAAGATAACAGTAAGTTTTTTATCTTCTGCTACTACTTGAAGGTAAGAAAACATTGCTGCTTGCGCTTTAGGATGCAATGCCATTTCTATCTCATCGATGAGCACAAGAGATCCGTCTTTGATTTCACTTAAGTTGGTAACTAACCTTAAGACACAAAGTTCACCAAGGCTAAAGTTCTTCTCACTGAAGTAAGTTTTTCTTTTTCCTTGAGTTTGTATTAGATAAGCTCGATTACCTCTTCCTCTTTTCGTATTGATGTATTTTAGGTGTTTGAATTTCTGATCGGACAATATGTCTACCATTGCATCACAGATGTAATTTTCTGCAGAAGATGTGCGACTGGTTTTTAGTTCATCTTGAGTAGCTTCAATTCGCTTAGAATCTGCTGCTATAAATCTAACTTCAGGGTACCCGAAATTATCTAAGATTGTTGAGTTATTGCGAGGAGTGGGAGACCAACGAGTGTTGCCATAGTTGTAGCATACCTCTTCTCCTTGCACATGATAAGTAACAGATGACTCACTAAAACTATCTAAGTTGTCCTTTTGGGCTGTAGTTTTAAACGCATGTGCAAAAGCATTACTAAACCCAATTCGGTATAGCGCAGCAAGGAGTGTCGTTTTACCAGTTCCATTAGTTCCTGTTAAAACATATACCCCTTTACTTGGCACGTTAAAAGTAAGCTCATTTATATGCTTAATTTTTTTTATTTTAATCTGTTTTGTCATATAACCCGAAACCTGAGATAGACGCTGATTATTTAAGAATGCAATAACATTCAATTGCCAAATGAGATATTATCATATATATCAGCAGGATAGGTCACAATCTGTTTTTCACCCTGAAATCAAGCTCACCTAACCAGAGAAGAGCCGAAAAAGTATGTAAACAGGAGCGTCTAGGCTAGTGAATGCGTTATTGCTCTAACATGAAAAAGGGCGGAAGTGAGTTAAAGCAACCTGTCCGATAAGATTTAGTTCCATTCAGAAAGATAATTGCAACTAGGCTTTCTGACATCAAAACTCCCCCAACGCACTCGAGTCAGAAAGAGTAGGCTTAGCAGGGGGCGCATGCTGCGCATCTTCCTTTGCCCCTTCTATCTAGTAACTGCTTCGCAGGCATCGGGCGGTTTCCAGTTCAACTGTCTCTCAAACGTTCTTTCCGCCCTTACATCGCTACGCGATAATAACAAAGCCCGCAGACGAGCAGGCCTTCGCTTATTTAAATTTGGGCAGGTGCCTCACTAAGACTGAAAGACTCAATTTGGCCGAATGCAGCGGTTTCTTCTGTTGTAGCAGAAGTGGCTCGATTTGACGACTTCAGCACTCCGTACTGCTCTTTCGAGATTTCTGTGGCTTGGAAAGGATACCCGACAAAGAACTGACCATTGTAACTAAAGACCTTTGCGTCTTTACGCAAATAACAAGGTTCTTCTTTGAAAGTTGTTATAACGAGAAGTTCGTTGTCGATACCGTCATCAGTCTCATGGAAACCAACGTCACTGCCATTTGCCGGATACCATTGCCACTCTTTGCTTGCATCCTCATTAATGGGCCCATGAGTATCAGCAGACAAATAAAACTCGTCTAGTTCAGATAAGGGTTTAGTTTCATTGCACATCGCATGATTCAGAAGCTCTGTTGCTTCATCTTCTGAGACGTTAATACAGATGTCACCTAACTCGACATTAAAGCCGTTATTGAAGTTAACTTTCTGTACACGACAATAACGTCCTTCATTTACCTCTCCAGTAGCCCCCTTAAAAAGCTCAAAGCCGTACGGAGCCTGGCCAGTGTATTTCAACTCAGACTCTAAGAAATCTAGTACAACATTGTTTTGATGCTTGTCCATATTTTCACCTGATATTTAAAAATGTGAATAAAAATAATCACTTGCATGATGATACGATTCAATGAACCGTTAGTAATTACGGAATACTAAGGACTAAGGACTAAGGACTACAGGTACACATGAACAAAAGACTGAAGGGGTATTTTGGGGCATTTGATGACATCATAATATCATCGTAAGTTACTGATAGCTAATAATAGTCACGAAGGGCATTATTAGAAAACGCTAGAGTTAAACGAACTCTTCAAGCACTTCACATTCGCCAGGCAAAGCATCGATAGCACTACTAATTCCGGCAATTGCAAACAGATCGAAAAACCTCTGTGTGCCGCAGATCTTATAGCCCCTGCCATGAAGCTTATAAGTAGAGTTTTGAGTTTCGACTAGGCGATCATGCTTATCAAAACTAACAATACGACTTGAAAGAAACCAATCACCTTGCTGAAATCGAGCACGATAATCGACTACAACGTCGCCGATCAACGCTTGAACAACTTCACCTTCCATTGTTAAAACACTGCCATCCCGCTTGCGTAGCGAAAATATGCCCCATCCGGAAATTTCACCCGTTAAATCAGCCACATAAACCTCCTTTACCTGGTCTTCTGGTAGTTCGATTTTGTTGGTTTCTTGCGAATAGCACGCTCACAAGATAAGATTATACTGTATAAATAAACAGGCAAATACGCAACTGATAGAGTAAAATTCTTATTGGAGTCAATCGATGTCAGCATTCCCAAGTGATAGAGTAAGCTAAGGATACGGACTGATGAATGTGATCCATATGAATCATATGAACGCCTTGAGGCGTAAGCTCTCGAAAAAGAAGAGAAAATTCACTGCTGGCCACGATTTCAAAAGCGCTGATGAACTCACGCTATCTCGAGAAGAGCTTTCTGATGCCGTTGAGCTCAACAAAATTATCTCAGTCAAGATAGACAGTCAGCTAATGTTCCCGACGTTTCAGTTTGATGAGGAAGGCAAAGTCTATGAAGTCCTGCAGGCCCACTTGCCAAGGCTTCTGGCTGCCCGTAGTGGCTGGGATATTTGCTTTTGGCTATTCACAGAGCAGACAGTTGTCATGCGCGATGTAAAAACTGATGCGAAGCAGCTTGAGGACATTAGCCTTGCAGAAGTGCTGCGCATTGGTGCCATAGCTGATGAGCTAACAGAGACGTGCACAGCCAGGCCAATTGAACTCGTAGCTAAAGCTGATAGCGAAACTTTCGCAGCTTTTATTGAAGACCTTCTGGCACCTGACTCACGAAAAATCCCCGTACTTGAGACGCTGAAGTAAAGAACGCACCATGGCGGGGTCTGACTCTAAAAATGACTCAGGCGTGCGGCCACTTAGAGCAGGTTTTGGATTTTCTAGCCACTCAAGCGCAAGTTGATGATTATTATTGAATAACTCACAGAGCCCTTCAAAGATGTCAGTATGCATTTTCAATTTCGCTCTCATTTTTTGCTCTGCATCCATTTTTCATCTCCACTAAACCGGTGTAGTAAGCGTAGACGATTCAGTTTGCGCACTAAAAACTAAGTACGCACAACACTAAAAGCAAAGTATGCATTGTGCTCAACTCGCAATAATAGAGACAAAAAATTGGAATATTAGGACAACACTGGGCGTAATAGGACAATTAGGAAATGAATATCATGAAAAAACGACATATCGTGTTAAATAGGATTCGCTGCCCTGACAATACAATACTCACAAGTCGCTATTCGCATGAATTTGTTAAGCATAAACAAGAAGATGGCTTGGTGTTTTCGGTCGATGGCGGGACAGAAGAGCTGTACCGAAGTTATACCCAGGGAGCAGAATACGAAGAGCTGTCCCTTTATGATGACGCATCCCACGAAGACATTCGCCAGGGCTTCTTTTGGGTCAGTAGAAGTGAAGATGCTCGCAAAATCAGTGCATTGAGAGAGCTGTCGACTGAGCATATTCAAGCAATTCTTGATACTCAAAAGCTAGCGGAGTGGCGTAGTGACATATTTGAAGCTGAACTCAGGTTTAGAAAGCAGATTTGCTAGCAAAAACCGCATCAAAGCCATGCTGACAATCTATTGAAAAATATAAATTAATTTTTGTTTTCACACTTTTCCGGGGGAAAGTTTTTGGATTATGCACACTTTCCCTGGGGAAAAATCGTGGTTTTCTAGGTATTTCAATATGTTAGAGTTAATCATTTTGAGTGAAAAATCTAACTTAAGGACAAAACTGGGCGTATAAGGACAAAATCAGGTTTATTGGGACAAAGTTGGGAGTATAAGGATAATTAAACGTACCTGATTCTGAGTGCACTTCGGCAATAAACGTACCCGATTTTGAGTACGCTTTTCACTTTGGAGGTTTTATGGCAGAGCTCTCGCAAACATTATGTAATCAGCGCAAGCTGTGTACTGCAGCTTACAACGTGCATGAAGAGCCGACAATCGAGAGCTGGCAAGCCCTCTTGTCCGTAGCAGACACAGTTAATCAGTCAGCAGTAGAAGAGTTGATACAGCTGAAGTCTGAGCTAGCAGAGCTGATGTCATCATCGATGAAACTGTCGTTACCACAAGATGACGCTGATGAAGAAGAGTTAATCACGAATAGACTGTGCGAGCTGAACGCAGAAATTGAAGAGAAAGCACAGTCATTCGTTGAGCTCAATGCAATTAGATTAGATGCGCAGCAAGAAGCGGAGAGAGCCAGGCAGGCTCTGGCAACACAACATTCTTAATCCACTGTAATGTCGAAGGTGCTTGTATTTAGTAGGAAATGTTTTTAACTAATCCAGCTATATGTGCATCTAACTTACATTTAAAGCCTTTGTATTTAACTACTCCCTTTACCCCTTGGAATAATAGAAAAGCACCACAAGAACCAAGTGCAACAGGGACATTATAATTGGTTAAGTTCATAATAAGGACAAATATTGACACAAGTAGTGCCAAGTTAATAAATAGTGATGTCATGCTAAACACTTGTAAATTAAACAACCTATTTAGATCATCACTATCATTTAGAATCCAATGGCGTTCCAAATCGTGGTTTATCAATATTACGCCATTTCCATTTTTTTTTCCTTCAGGGTAAGCAGCCGTTAGCGTAATTTTATTTCCTACTCTTAAAGGGTACTCCCCTGAAAGATTGACTACAATTTCTTTACCATTTTCTTTTTTTATCCAAACTTCATTCTTTGTAGAAGAACTCGCATGATATGTTGATACAGACACTTTATTGCTTTTTTGTGTCGAAATAACTTCGCCAACAGTGTTGCTGAAAGTTAGCGTCTTTCTTCTATGTTTAAACGGTTTCATTTGATTCCTAATTTATAAAAATGTTGATTTTCAGAGTAGAAGCATTTAGTCATACATTCACGACGGTATGTAAGGTGTGTTTTATCACTATTTTACCTTAAAAACAATACCTTGGCATTAAGCCCTCTGCCTCTTTCGTCTTGGGGTTAGGAAAGAACCAAGTTACGTTAAGTGGGTCATATAAACATGCGTACTTATTCTTTAACTCCTTTATAAGGAAGCCTCTGCTAATTGTTAATTAATTTGATTTTTTAGGCATAGTACGATGCTTAGCTTTGTCTCCCTATTACTTACCCAGGGCGAACGCACGACAAATGCAATATCATGTTAAATCAATATTTTGCTACACTGCGCTATTTTTTAGGTTAGATGTATCCATCTGATTGCAATGATCTTTGTGATGTTCATGCGTTTGCCCTGATTACTTACCTATATCTCAGATTAAAATGTCACTTGTACCCTCAAAATACTGCAGTCATTATATCTATTATGGTATATAGGCAACTTAGGCACCTAAAACAGCCTTTCCAGCGCCTCAAAAGCCCATAGTCCACCTTTTGGGTACCAAGCTAAGTCGATGCCTGAAAGTTAACAACGGTTTGAGGGCAATTCCAAGAGCGTAAATCATAGTATTCATTTGAGACAAAAAATGAGCCAAAAGCCCCGTTTTGATATCAAATATCTGTATAGCTCACTGGATTTTCAGAGATAAGGCCGTACCAGGTATCGAGCTAGGTTAAAGCTGCGGTGGCATTCTTGCCTTCAAAAAAGGCCGCCAGGCGACCTTACTAAGCTGCGGCTTAGAGTATATCCACTACACTCCAATTCCGTAGTATCCATTAACTGCAGTACCCAGCACATTAGCAGCCGTTGCTATAGCCATATTCCAGCTACCATCGCACGCCTTGACTGTCATCTTTCCAATCCAACCACTAACTTTTTTACCGAGGCCGGATTTGCCGTCAACATAACCATCCTCTTCGATAGCTGTCTTTAGCTCGGCAATATCATCGAAAGGTACTTTGTGACTGCGTAAAACATCGGCTAACTGATCGAAGTCACCCTGACTCACTGTAAGATTCAGGTTCTGAGTAACCGTACTTTCCGATACATCCCCAAGAACACCTTGGAAATTTCCAATGTGGATATTACCAGACACTTTAGCCTTCTCCTTTTCCTCTCTGCTAAACGAAATGCCATCACCAAGAATGCCATCGGATTCCAACTGCAATGCCCACTCGAGAATTCGATTGCGAACGGCACTGAGAATATTTTCCATCGCAGCGTGACCAATAAAGATCCTAAATTCACCATCGAAGTTGAATATTTCCTGCAGAAGAAGAGCCCTCTCTACTGGAAAATCGACAGTAATCGTTCCATTTGCGGATGCTAGCTGTTCCACTTCAGCAATAGATTGACCGTTGTTGTAAGTTGAAACGGTACGATCCCACTCATTGTCAGGCATCTGAACCGGTATCCAGCCTCTAAATTGATTAAACGCTCGAAGATTTCCTTTGACGGAGCGATAATCTGGAACTTCATTTTTTCCATATCCATTAAGCTCACGACCAGCCCACTCCTGAAAATCACTCAAGTTTAACTTTACTGCAGCCGCATAAGCCATACGAAGCAGCTCTGTTATTGGAAATTGATTATCGAGAGCATGTCGCTGGAGCGTAAGTACAATAGGCGTGGTCATTTATCAATCCTGACAATAGGTTAGAGTTTGGATAATACACCCAACCTAAGTAGTTCATATACAAAAAAGACCTCAATTGGCGACCTTTTATTTGTATTCAAGATGACGATAGTCAGACTTTAGGCTGCTTCTAGCAGCGCCTGAATTGACCTCGCTAGCATCACTTGTCGCAAGAATGCTTTTGGCTCAGCTTTAGTTGCACGCCGGGCTGCAGTTTCGTCGCCGATCATGATGACCTGGCTTTGAGCGCGGGTAATAGCAGTATATATCAAGGTACGATCAAGAATTATGGAGTTAAATATTGGAACAATGACGCGAGGAAACTGTGAGCCCTGTGATTTGTGTACCGTGATTGCGTAAGCCAGTTCCATATCATCCACAAGATCTACTGTAATCTCCCGATCCAGCCCATCGTCCCACGAAATACGACCAAAGCTGGTAATAATCGTGATGGTATCGTCGTCTTTTAACTCGACCGTCTTCCCTTCGTCATAGACAGCAACAATCTTTCCCATCGAGCCATTCTGAAGGTCGAGATCATAGCGGTTTCGATTACACATGACAGGGTCATGTAGGCGTAGACCACTTCTTTCAACATAGCCTTCATCGTAATACAGCACTAGCTCTTTATCAGCAGAGCGGAATCGCTGTTGCGCCAGCTCATTTATTTTATTTCTAATGTTATTCTGCATGCAAAGCACTTGAGTGCTATGCGAGCTTTCAGCAAGAAGATCTAGCACATGTCCAATATAGTCATCCTTTGCACAGGGCAGGAATGAAACATCCCCAGTCGGCACTACGGGCAACTGCGGCCATTCACCATCTCGAACCTGCTTTGCGAGCACAGGAATGTCGCTGTTTGCGCCTTGACGCTTTACGATAGTCAGTTCAGTACACGGCATGTACTCTGCATTGACCAACTCGTGCAGCACAAGTCCCGGGCCAACAGGTGGAATCTGAAACGGGTCTCCAATCAACACAATTCGAATATGCTCAGGTGTATGTCGAACTATCTTGTACATGAGATGGATATCAACCATGCTTGTTTCGTCAATAACCAGGTATGCCTTATCTGGAGCATCCTTATCCCAATCAAACCGAGATAGATAACGAGCAATGGTTAAGCTTTCTTCACCAGTCGCCCTAGTCATTTCCCTTGCTGCTCGTCCTGACAAAGCAATCTGGACACGTGCATAGCCGGCACGATCAAGCAGTTTATACACAGCCTTTAGCACTGTTGTCTTTCCAACACCGGCTCCGCCTGTAATGATCGAAAATTTATTGGCTAGGCAAGTGCTCACCGAAAGCCTTTGTGCCTCATTTAGGACAAAACCCTCAGAGCGCTCAAACTCAGTGATAGTTTGTTTAATATCTTCACTATTCAAGATAGGACTGTTATTCCCAACCACTAAGCTTCCAATCCTCCGCGCAACAACCTGCTCCATTAGAGCTGGTTCGAGCAACCGTAGATAGTCCGAACAATCATCCTCAGTTAACAGTACCCGGCAGCCATCTATTGCCTTGACTCTTGCGATAGCACCTGGCACAAAGTCTGTCAGTCTCTTATCAAGCTCAACCTTCAACTGTCCATAGGTGCAGGCAGTATGTCCTCCATTGGTGAACAAAGCCCAGAGGGACTGCTCAACAGCGGCCATTAGCCTACGATCGTCACAAGTATCGATCTTGAATGTTTCCTGCGAAAATTCATCGATTTTCCTAAACGTAGCTGCCTTATCATCAACAAATGACAGTAGACGGTAAGGGTTTTCCTCAATCGCTTTGATCGTGTGACTTCCGTGAAAGTCATAAACCGCCTGCGCCAGTTCACCGTCAAATTCATGCTTTGCGAACCACTTGAATACTTTTGCTGAGTCACCATTCGCTTTCCATGCATCAACCAAGATCTGAGCAGTACGCTCAGTTATCTTGTCGCACTTCTTGCACAATTGATCTTTGTCGCCTTCATCAAGAACCTGGTACAGCTTGTCACCAAAGACACGCCACAATTCGTTCGCTTTGTCTTTGCCTATCCCTTTGTATGCCTTCCCCTTTGTTAGATGCCAAACAATATGCTTACCAGACGGTCTTGTCAGGAACATATCTTTGACGTTAACAAGATGATATGTGGAGTAGACAGCCCCGTCTTGCGCAACATTTGGTTCGATTTTTACATCAGCTTTAACATGCCAGAACTGACCGACTTCAAGCGAATTACCGCACAATTTATGTCGTGGCAATCGGTATACCTGAAACATGCCGCGGGTGTCACTGATCTTACCTCGAGGGTTAATACCCACAGCAAAGAAGCTGACGAACCGCTTGCTCTCATATTTGCGGTTTACCGAATTAACCTTGATCAACCCCTGGAAACTTCCATTTATCTGGTTGGTGATCATTGTGGAATCCTCATCAGGTCATTCATTGCCTGCGCAATACATTCAAGCCCTTGATGTTTCTTCAATTCATCTTCAAGCAACTCAACCTTAATTCTTAGGCGAGCAATTTCTTCGTTTGCTGCCTTGAGGTCGCCTTTTATCTTGGCTGATTTTCGGTCGCTTGTATCACGCTTTGGGATTTCCCCTGAAGCGTCTGAATCACTTCCTGCAGGCTTTTTGTCAACAAGTGGAGGCAAGACCCCACGCTTCCTTAAACCGGCCTCCAGGGCGTGCAGGGAGTTCAAAATGGCACATATCTCATTACCGTCACGGTCTTTCTTTGAGCGAAACACGTTTCGAGTAATCTCACACTCATCCGCCATACTTGACTTATCTAAGTGCCCTGCAAACTGCCCTGTAGGCAGCACCATCTGTCGCCAGTCGTCATCCGTTTTAGTTCGGATATAAGCATCCCAAACAGCTTTTGCGGCCACACCTGCGGCAGCTCCGCCATTAATGCCCGCCTTGTGCTCCTTAGCTTGCTCGAATTTCAAAATTGCTTCTGGAGAAATGGCTTCAGTCATTGTTGTTTCCCTCTAACCATTTAGCAATTACAGGTAATTCACGAGGTGATATCAGTGTTTGTTTACCAAAATCTTGGTCGGCCAGGAGGTAGGTGTAATCACGATGCTTAGTCCAAGATAGCTGCGCTGTATTTTTGAGAGGATCATCTGGGTCAACCAGTGTTAGAAGTCGTCTAACCACCTCAACAACTTCAGTCGGGCAACTTGAAGTAGAACTCTCCAATAGAGCTGGATGATCTTGCTCATTGACCTCATTTTCTTTTCGCTCAGGAATTGCCAGGCTGCCAGTTGCCGGGTCTACACCCAGCGCGATAGCTTCTGCTGTACGATGAGGCGACTTACGTGTTTCCATAAGCGCTCGGTCTTTTAAATCCTTCAGCATTTCTTCCAGCATTTGGTTGCGCTGCTGAAGATCATGCACCATGCGACTCGTTACCGGATCAAGCGTGCTCGTATCAATAATACGCTTACTAGTTGATTTTTTAGGCTGACTAACACCTTTCTTTTGCTTTTGTGCATACTCAGCTATACGCAAATCAACATACGGCTTTGCCTTAGCATCAGTATTGGCAATAGTGCTATAGGAAGGCCCGCCGAAATTATCCGTACCGATCTTGGCGATTGTTCTGAAATTCATTTTCCCGCCAGCTTGCTCAATTACATCACAGGCTTTCCGGGCCTTCTCAAGTGTGCTTTTCAGCTTTGGACTGGCATCTTTGGCCGCAAGCATTTGATGCAATAGCTCACTAGCAGTCTGAGATAATGTTGGTAATACGCTCATTAGAAATGCTCCAGGGCAGGTGACTCGGCTTCGGATTGCTCGACCCGAATTTCAATTGGCTGCAAGTTACTGAACTTGCCACGATGATCAGGCATCGCAAGTAGGCTAGGCTTTTCACACAAGGCCTTAACGCTTTCTTTCAGCTCGCTATTGAAGCCGAGTTTTAGTCCACCTTCGGATGCGAGTTGCACTTTGTCATCACCAAATACAGTAGATACCAAATTAGCCAGCATTCCAGACAGATAGTCTTGCTCCTGAGCCGAACGAGGCTGATTAAACAGCATCAGCAACTGCGGGTCTTCTATTGCAAAGATACGATTCAAAAACTGATCTACCAGCATCCTGCAGTCTTCAGGCATGGTTATACCGGTACGCTTGTAACACAATGCCTGCTCCAGCACTGTTCTTACCAACCCAAAATCATTACTTGCAGCAATTTCTGGAGTGAAATCAACGTACTCACTATCACCTATCAGCACCATCTGACCTGATGCTTCCTCGTTGGCAAGTTCGGCTTCCAGCTCTTTCGAATCAGTGAAGTCCTGCCAACGCTGATACCACTGAGCAATCAAAGGAGCCTGTAACTCATTCATTTCATTTAAGCGGTTCTTTGCACCTCGATGACGAAGTTTCAGGTTATCCAGTTGCTTTTGCATCTTTGCCAGGGGCTGGTAGTTACAACCCATCTCGATATCCATCTCAAGTTCACGGATCTGGTCATTCAGTGCCTTCAACTCTTCTATTGCGGCCTTACGCTCACGAGCCTTCTGACGCAACAAAACCATAAGCTTGTTGGCTTCCAGCGCCTGCTGCATATTGAAATCTGGCCCGGTACGATAAAATCGACCGCCAGCGCAACCTCCAAGTTGCTGAACATATTCAGCAACGACCTGGCCTCTCTCGTCTTCTCGGTATTTGACCGCACAAACATCACAACGTGAGCCTTCTCCTCCCATTAAGCAAATACCGCCAGGTACCGGCGCAATAGCAGCAAAATCTATTGGTAAGTCTTCTGCATGATCACGAGATTGTTTGCCTGGAGGCAATAATCCATTATTGGCATTGGCATTGGCATTGGCCAGCCTTTCAACAACTGCCTCAAAGCCATCGATAATGTCTCCATTCAATAGGGCTTCCATCAACTGCTTACGCATGTGCATTGGGGTAGTCTGGAAGTAATTCATGGTCATTACCACAGTCTGGTGTCCTGCAATATACTCAGACACCAGGTGTGCAGGAACACCCAATTCAATCAGGCGACTAATCCCCGCGACACGCAACGAATGGATGTCGTAACGAGCCTTATGTCCTTTCACAGAAGTGCTAGTTTTCGACTCAACTGTCAACGATACATTAGCCAGACGTTTATCTTTTTTTCGAAGTTTCTTCTCAACATGAAGGCACAAGGCATTATATAGCTTTTCGATATGACCTTTGCTGACTGGCTGGCTGGCTCGATGCACCTCACCATTAGGCCAGGTTACATTAACTTCGTTGCCTAACTGACGACACAACGGCACAAACCATGGCAAGTTTTGATGCAAGTGTTCCTCTACAGGCAGGTCTTTTTTGTCCTCAGAGACATGCGAAAAATTCATCGGGCTAGGGTTCGGATCATGCTTTGCCATGTACTCATGCTGATATCGCAATACCTCATAGACTCTCGCCAATTGCTGGCCGCGCTTTCGTATTTCTTCATCATCACTCAGCATCAGAGCCTGGCCATCCGGCCAAGGGAGGGCATAGCCGGTGCGACTAACGCCGTCCCATAGTGCGGTTTTGTTGGTTGAACTCCAGATTACAGACTCCATAGCCCCATTAAGTTCATCAGAGTGAACCTGCAATACCCCAGATAGCGAGCCATAGAAATCTTTCTGATTTTCACCATTTGCATAACGAAACTGTCCCAGAGGGTGAGTGTTTTCAATCATCCTCCCAGAACTAAGTTCAAACACTTCCGGATCAAGCAGCCCCTGGTCGAGCCAGCGCACCTGTTTGCCGCGTAGTGGTACTAGCAATAGTATCGCTAGCGCCACGCTTGCAGATGGATTCCAGTGCCATACACCATTGCGCTCATACCACTCAGGGGACTGTGTTTTGTAACGCTTTCCTGTTGAGGTAGATTCTTCTGACCACTTTTTAGCCCAGGAAAAAGTCGGCACTTTAACTTCAATTAGTGTTGGTTCATGGCTCAGAACTGGGTATCCCTCGTCATCCAGTAGTGGCTGTCCTTTCTCATCAAGCAGAGGCAGATAAACCTCGCGCTGCTGAGTTTCCAGCCCTAGCAACTCTTCTACTAATTCTTCTTGAAGTTCGGAAAGTAGACGGCTGCGAGGAGTTTTATTCCCATTAGAGTTTTTTCGTTTAAAGGGTTGAGGCAATCCTTCAAACGGGTTGGCAGGGTTATCTGTGGTAATAAGGTCAGCATCTCTATCTGGCAATTTGGCTTGGTTAACTACTTTATTAAACACAGTATTAAGTTTAGTCCAGTGTATTACAGCCAAATCTGATTTAGGATTGCCCGTTTCTTGCTGAGCTTTCTTTAAATAATGGTAAAAATCAGTCTGATCATCAGGCACATATACATTATACAACTGCACTGAAGTAATGGCCCATGGATCCTCAATACCTCGCTCTTTGCACCACTCAAGTAGATGGAATATTTTACCTCTATCTTGTTGAGAAAGGTTTGGCTGCGAAAGATGCCATAGCTTAAAAAAACAGGCCCATGTAGGGGATAGGGTCTCCTCCGCCCACTTTTCAGAATATATTTTATTCTGCTTAAGCACATTACGTGTTCTTTTATCAAGCATCTCCAACGGAAAGGGGCGAGCATTGTTGTGTTTTTTTAAGGCAGATTTCAGTGAGGCTGTCTTCCAACCTGAAGGCAAAGGAATATGCTCAAGTATATGTGTGGGTGTGTCATCGATATTTCGTAAAGTGCTTCGCGCATATAATGATGCCAACCAAGGTGGCGTCTTAGATTGCTTAGTTAATAAAATATCCCAATCACCAAACTTATTGTCTGGTTCATTCAGCAATGACGAAAGTGCTGCAGTAAAAGATTCGCTGTTTTTAGGTAGTAACCAATAATTTTTCCATGCACCCAATAGTAACCATTGACTGCACCCTCTTCTAAGCCGCCTCCACACCTTCCAAGCCCGAGCGTTGTCTGTTTTACTCAAATACGCATAAATTTCAGGAAAAAGTCGCTTGAGCGCAAAACCCGCAGGAGAACTCAAAAGCTTATCTCTGGCTAAAAGATACACATTTGTAAGATGGAAAATTTCAGAAGGCGGGAACCCTTTAACTGCAAAATGCGTTAAGGCTGCGTTATGAATAGCCAACAAATCCGTAAGTAAAGAATCCAGTTCAACGCCGGCCAAACGACTGGCACCGAGCAGCATTGTCGCATGACCATCTTTCAAATCCTTAGATGGGGATGCACGGAATGCATCAAAGCCTTTCGGCAGACCCTCTTCTATCCAAACACGGTGAATCTCCTGAATAGCTGATTGTTTGTCACCCAGGCGCTCACAAAGATTTCTAAAAGTCTTTGCGGGACTAGTTTTATTGTTGTAATACCCCAGATCATCAGCAAAACTTGGCAATGTTTCCCAGTACATAATTGATGTACTGATTGTTCGCCCTTCTTCGAATTTAAAATAACTTTTTTCTTCATTCAGCCAGTTCGATACTCGCAGATTATGAAAGGATGTAATAAGGCCAATGACATTAGCTGTGGTCAATGATTCTTTTAAAAGCAGAATCTTATCTGTATTATTTACTTGAACCGTCTTCCCACTCCAATAGCCGGTTAGGTGAGTGGCTTCGGGATGTAGAGAAATCATTTCGTTCATTCAGACTTATCCTCTAGGGCTTGTTTCACAACTGCGGGTAATTCTTCGTGGAAGGCTTTCTTGAGTTCGATTTGTTGCAAATAAAGCTTGTAATAGTCGTTTGACCAATGGTCAGGGAGTTTGGGGACTCGGCTGCCCTTTGGTATCACATAAGGAAGTAGGTCTTCGCGTCCAGCCGCCTTAAGCTGGGCAGTAGTTATTGATTCACGTACTGAGCCATTGCTCAGGTGGTAATAGACGTTAGTAGAGCTAGGCTGTGCGTGATGCATGAGAACCTGAACGGTTTCCATCGGTAATTGCAGTATGCTGGCACAATAGTAGCCAAAGTAGTGTCGCAAACTATGCCATCCAAGACGATGATCAACTCCAAGCTTTCGTTTTAACCGCCGCCAAATAGCCTTAAGTGCAGTCACGGTTAATGGCTCGCCATAGCCTTCGGGATCTATTTTGATAAATAGCCAGGGATGGGGAAGTCCCGATTCGAATTCACCGGTAAGTGGATTCTTGCGCACATTGCGCTCGCCTGTGTACGGGTTGTTTTTCAGGTATGTCTCTTCATATTCCAGAAACAGCTCATACCAATAGGCCCCAATCCTTGGATCACACCACCACATATAGTGGATGTCATAATCACGTCCGTCTAAGAACTGCTCACCACCACTGTATGTCATCCCTTTAAATCCGGCGTGCATTCCTTGGTTTCGCCGCCCCATTTCGGTTCGTGGCGCCAGATACCGTAGAGGGTGCGTCTCGGGGATATCACTATTCTGCTTTTCCCAATAACGCTTGAAATACTCACTGCGTGTGCCGCTCACTTGCTTGCCATCTTCCATCCATTCGATCATGCCATGCTCTGGATCGGCCAAGCGGATCATGGCCTGACCCATTCCGTCCATTCCTTCGACATCGAAATGGAATACATGTAATGGCTCAGCGCGACGTAAGCTCCCACCTAGCATCATCAATATCAGCAGCTTGTCTCGAACATTGGTTGCAGCTTCATCAACCAGTTCCACTATCCGACTCGGCGGGAATGATTTTTTTACGCCGCCGCCTTTACCTCTTCGCTTTTCAGCCGCGTCGAGACGCTCACGTACTGCGGATTGATATTGCTCCACAGTTCCTTTGTGAGACTTGACCAAGTGAAGCAGCATGTCCCAGTCTTTGCGTTTTTTAAAATCTTGAAAGCGCTCCCAAGCACTCATGAAATGGGTTTCGGTGGGACTGAGGCGATTTGCGCCATGGTGGACATGCTGCCACTTATCGAACTCGGTGATAGCATCAGCATACCCTCGCAATGTACTTCCCTGCTTACGTTTACTGAACAACAATGGCTCCCAATGCAGGCCAAGATTATGTAGCCACTCAAAACGCTTTGCCCTGCGTGAACACTGTGCATCAGTACCGAACTGCTTTGCATCGAGAAAATCAGCAACCAACCAAGCAGACTCTTCATCCGTTAAAGGTCGAAGTCCATATTTAGCACAAGTAAATGCGTACAGGTGACACAATGCGCGGACATGCAGTTCCAGCTTGCTATGGCTAAATTCTCGCTTCATCAAGTCATAGATATATTGATTAATGACATAGCCGGGTCGACCGTTGGCCAGATAGACCAAAGGGAATTCACGTCCTTCGAAGTTACTGTCATAGATCCAAACGATCTGATACCAGGGGCTGCCTTGCATGCGCTTTACTCGTAATTAGTAATGGTATCCTTTAATATTAAACCTGATGCAAAAAAAATTCAATGCATATCTACAAGCTATAAAAGTGACCCAATTTATTAGGTCTGTTTTTGTAACTCGTAAACAAATCTAGATCTCCCTTACGGGAGAATTTGATATGGGCTGTTTGCGCCCCTGTATGCACACTCATACCTTTTCTTTGCTGGGTGATACGTTGTATCTGACGAGCTACCAGCGTTCGTGTGACGTCCCGTTGGGGCTGAATTTCAACCAGATCCAAGTCTACACGCTGCTGGCGCTGATGGCACAAATCACGGGTAACAAACCCGGTCAGGCTTATCACAAGATCATTAATGCCCATATCTATGAGGATCAGCTGGATCTGATGCGTGATGTACAGCTTAAGCGTGAGCCGTTTAAGTCTCCGCAGCTAATGATCAATCCGGAGATTAAGAGCCTGGAAGATCTGGAAACCTGGGTAACGATGGATGATTTTGAAGTGGTCGGTTATGAGCACCATGAACCGATTAAATATCCATTTTCTGTGTAATTAATTGTATTTGTTAAATAAAAGCCAATAAAGCAAAAAGCCCCGCGCCTCTCTGAGAATCAGAGAATGCGCGGGGCTTTTTTTATTTCTGAGCGATACGTCAGGCGTTAGTTTATTAAACCGTGAACGCCAGGATAGAACTCGGAATCACAACAAAGACGAGGCCAATGTAACCAGCAACGGCTGTTTTGCTCTTCGTCGCCAGTTCGCCTAAGAAGAATGCGCCTTTCAGTGGAAGCTCACGCAGTACAGGGATGCCGAAGATTAGCAGTGTTGCCATTACGTTAAATGACAAGTGAACTAGGGCAATCTGCAGCGCAAAGACTGCGTTGTCACCAGAGATCGCGGTTGCTGCCAGTAGCGCCGTGATACACGTACCGATGTTGGCACCCAATGTGAATGGGTAGACATCGCGTACTTTCAGGACACCGGTACCCACTAGCGGTACCATCAGGCTGGTGGTTGTTGAAGAAGATTGAACCAGAATCGTCACAACAGTACCTGATGCGATACCGTGTAGCGGACCGCGGCCAATTGCGCTCTTTAAGATATCACGCGCACGTCCTACCATCAGGCTACGCATCAGCTTACCCATTGCGCTGATTGCGATGAAGATAAGTGCAATACCGATAAAGATAAGTACGACGCCGCCCATATTGCCCATCGCTTCTAGCGGGCCTTTTACGATTTCAACTGCAGGCTTGGTCAATGGTTTCATAAAGTTCATACCCTTCATGCTCATATCACCCGCATCCAGCATTGGCGAGACTAACCATGAAGAGACTTTATCTAGCAGGCCAAACATCATCTCCAGCGGCAGGAAGATTAAAACCGCCAGCAAGTTAAAGAAATCATGCACGGTTGCACTGGCAAATGCACGGCGGAATTCTGTTTTACAGCGAGCATGACCTAAACTTACAAGAGTGTTGGTCAGGGTTGTACCGATGTTGGCACCCATTACCATTGGAATCGCCGTTTCTACCGGCAAGCCTCCAGCCACGAGGCCGACAATGATAGAGGTCACAGTACTGGACGATTGAATCAGCGATGTCGCCACCAGGCCAATCATCAGGCCAGCTATCGGATGGGATGCAAATTCAAATAAGGTTTTAGCTTGTTCACCTACAGACCATTTGAATCCGCTGCTGACCATAGAGACAGCAACGAGCAGTACATAAAGCATGAACGCCAGGTTTGCCCAGCGGACCCAACGCATAGAGCTGTTTATTGGTTCAGCTGTCGTGGCTTGGGTAGTCATAATCATTTCTCCATGACAATAGTATGTCGTTTAGGTGTCATTTTATTGAAATCTGAGGCGATGGTAGATGGCGAATATTTCAGAAATATGACACTGACTGTCATAAAGGAATTTTGTACCTATTCTGTGATTTGACGGGGAGTGGCTTAGTTCTGGCTTGGGTTATATGTTGGGATGATAATTGTTTGTTTTACCAGCATCTTTTTTGTTTTTTTGACTGGGCTCCTTAAGTGTGGGTTCTGCGGCTTGCAATAAAAAAATAGTAAAAGTTTTCAGTTATTATGAATTTTTCAGTAAAACAGCGGGTAATTATTTTGTTCTATAAATTTTTTATGCGGATATTGCTTGGTTAGGTTGATAATAGCTCGGTTTTACCGAGGTTTTTGCACTAAACAAACGATTATCGGTCATGCCTGCGGGCGATTAGACTAGTTTCATTAGTATTTAGTCATGTTTGTTATGTTAAGGAGTGGCGGTCAATGACCGATACTATTCGTAAGTTTCTTAAATTAGAGTCAGCAGGCGGCATCATTTTGATTATTGCAGCCATGGTTGCAATGCTGATTGCTAACTCTCCGTTACAAGATCTTTATAGTGGCACACTGCATTCTTATGTCGCGGGCCTATCCGTTGAGCATTGGATTAATGACGGTTTGATGGCTATCTTCTTCATGCTGATTGGGCTGGAAGTAAAACGTGAGCTTATTGAAGGCGCATTGAACACCAAAGAGAAAGCGATCTTCCCGGCGATTGCCGCTGTGGGAGGCATGCTTGCTCCAGCGTTAGTGTATGTTGCGTTTAACTTTGCCGATCCGGTCGCGATACAGGGCTGGGCGATCCCAGCTGCGACGGATATTGCATTTGCGCTTGGGGTTATGGCGTTGCTAGGTAACCGTGTGCCGGTTAGCTTAAAAGTCTTCTTGTTAGCCCTGGCAATTATCGATGACTTAGGCGTTATCGTGATCATTGCGCTGTTCTATAGTTCTGATCTGTCAACCATAGCGCTAGCGGTTGCTTTTGCTGCAACCACAACCTTGTTTGTCATGAACGCGAAGAATGTCACTAAAGTCTCCTTGTACCTCATTGTAGGCTCCGTACTGTGGTTCAGCGTATTGAAGTCGGGCGTACATGCCACATTAGCGGGTGTGGTACTGGGCTTTGCCATTCCATTAAACGGTAAAGAGGGACATTCGGACAAGCATTCGCCGCTCAAGCACCTGGAGCATGTATTGCACCCTTATGTCGCTTACTTCATTTTGCCGTTATTTGCTTTTGCAAATGCGGGGATCTCGTTAGAAGGCGTATCACTGGAAAGCATGACATCGATGTTGCCGGTTGGTATCGCGATGGGCTTATTTATCGGTAAGCCGTTAGGTATTTTCACCGCAAGCTATATTGCGGTAAAAACCGGCCTGGCAAAACTACCTGATGGTATTGGGCTAAATCATATCTTCGCGGTATCAGTGCTGTGCGGTATCGGTTTTACAATGTCTATCTTTATCTCGTCGCTAGCTTTTGTTGGCGCACCCGCTGATTTTAACACCTACTCACGTTTGGGGATTTTGCTGGGATCAACGATGGCAGCTGTCGTGGGTTACTTCTTACTGAGTCGCGTTCTGTCAAAAGCAGAAACGTATCAGCCAGAAACGGAGGCATAAATGAAGAGTTACCTTCTAAGTATTGTGATTCTGGCATCATCATCAGCCTATGCAGGGCACGATTATGACAGTTGTATCGACAATAGTAATACAGAACTTTGCCAGGCTTATTTAACGGGCTTAAGCCACGGAAAGGCAGCCGTTGATAGCACAGCCATGGTTGAACAGGAAGATCCATATCGCTCTCGTGCTTTAGAGCAACGGGTAGGAGAGCGTTACCGTAAAACGGTGCAGATGGAGAAAAAATCGGTTCAAATGGAAAATTAACCCCCATTAGATCTTGTTCTAAATATGAAAAATATTGAAGGCCCCGGATGCTCAGCGTAAGCTGCGTTCTGGGGTTTTTTTATTTATAAGAATGAGACTGAATGTCCCACCTGAATTATAACCACCTTTACTACTTCTGGATGGTCTGCAAGCAAGGTTCAGTGACCAAAGCTGCGGATGCCCTGTTTTTGGCACCACAAACCGTAACGGGGCAGATCCGCACCTTAGAAGAGCGACTTAAAGGTAAGCTGACCAAGCGGGTTGGTCGTAATATCGAGCCGACAGAGCTCGGACAGCTGGTATTTAAGTATGCCGATAAGATGTTTGATTTGAGTTATGAGATGCTCGATATCGTTAACTATACCCAGCGCGAGAATCAACTGTTAGAAGTCGGGGTGGCAGATGCACTCTCCAAGCGGCTGGTGAGTAAAGTCTTGCTGGAGGGGATACCCGATGATGCGCGTATTCACTTACGTTGCTATGAATCGACCCACGAGATGCTGCTAGAGCAGCTGTCACAGCACAAGCTGGATATGATCCTCTCTGATTGTCCGGTAGATTCAGCACAAAGCCCCGGTTTGTATAGTAAAAAGCTGGGAGAGTCGAGCATGAGCTTTTTTTGTTCAGTGCCGGCGAAGCCATTGAATTTTCCGGCCTGCATCGAAGATTATAAATTGCTGGTACCAGGCAGGCGTACTGCCATGGGGCGAAAGTTGCATCAATGGTTTGATCAGCAAGGGATCACACCAAATATTCTCGGTGAATTTGATGATGCCGCATTAATGAAAGCATTTGGCTCTTACCATCACTCGATGTTTGTTGCGCCCTCTATTTATGCGGACGAGATTGAAGAGTCTAATACCATTCGTGAAGTGAAACGCGTTGAAGAAATTAAAGAAGAGTATTATGTCATCTTTGCAGAACGGATGATTATGCATCCGGCTGTGAAAAAAATCTGTGAGGCTGACTTTAGGCGGTTGTTTAAATAGTGTTACCAAAGGTTTGATTGGAATGTTTTTATTTCTTCTTTCATAGCTAGTAAAACCGATTTAAAACAAGTATATTAGCATTAACTTAAGTTGATTGGCAGTGAGAGTATGGATCTGCAACAGATGGAGAAAAATGCGCCCGAAGCTGTAGTTTTACTAAAAGCCATGGCCAATGAGCGACGTTTATTCATTCTTTGCTATTTGCTTGAAGGGGAAATGTCGGTGGGGATGATGAGTGAGAAACTTGGCTTAAGCCAGTCTGCATTATCTCAGCATTTGGCGTGGTTAAGGCGAGATGGGTTAGTGGAAACCCGGAAGGAAGCACAGACGGTCTTTTATCGCCTCAAGAGCGATGAAGTCAGGGCGATGATTCAGCTGCTGCATAATATGTACTGTGGTAAAGACTAGGGCCGTTTGGGTATACATGGTTTGTTGAAAGGCTATCAGCACTTTACAGATATAAAAAAACCGGCTGATGCCGGTTTTTTTGTGCTTAATCATAACTCTTAAAATTAAAGAGCTTTGATTTTAGCAGCTAGACGAGCTTTATCACGTGCAGCTTTGTTTTTGTGGATTAGGCCTTTAGTAGCCATACGATCCAAAACAGGTTGCATGTCAGCGAATGCTTTAGTTGCATTCTCTTTCTCGCCAGCTTCAATAGCAGCAATAACTTTTTTGAAGAAAGTGCGCATCATAGAACGGCGGCTAGCGTTGTGCTGGCGGCGTTTTTCTGAAGTGATAGCACGTTTCTTAGCAGATTTGATATTTGCCAAGGGTGTAACTCCCAAATCTTGGTACGGTGACAATTTAAGGCCGAGGACTATGCCTGCTTAACCGAATCTTGTCAAATGATTTGTGCAAATATCCGCCTAACCAATCTAGTTGGCACTTGCGGATTAACACGGTTAATATGGCGGCAGATTTTACCAGCATTTAGGTCTGGAAGACACCTTTCTGGGCCATCTTTATGAGGTTTTTTTTGTGAGTAAGCGTCTTTTACGCTCTGGACTGATAGTTAGCACCATGACATTGGTCTCTAGAGTGCTCGGTTTAGTACGAGATGTCGTGGTGGCGAACCTAATGGGGGCGGGGGCTACGGCCGATGTTTTCATCTTTGCCAACAAGATCCCGAACTTTTTACGCCGACTGTTTGCCGAAGGTGCTTTCTCTCAAGCGTTTGTTCCTGTTTTGACAGAATATCATGCTGCAGAAGACCGAGATAAGATCCGTCAGTTGATTGCGCGCGCATCCGGTACCCTTGGAGTGATTGTTACGATAGTGACTCTGCTGGGCATTTTAGGATCGGGTATTGTGACGGCTCTGTTCGGTGCCGGGTGGTTTATCGACTGGTTAAATGACGGCCCTTCGGCACCAAAGTTTGAATTAGCCAGCTTGCTATTAAAGATCACCTTTCCTTATCTGTGGTTTATTACCTTTGTCGCACTATCAGGCGCCATTTTAAACACCCTGGGTAAATTTGCCGTCTCCTCTTTTACGCCGGTGTTCCTGAATGTGGCGATCATTAGCTGTGCCTGGTTTGTCTCACCGAACCTGGATCAACCCGAAATTGGCTTGGCCATCGGGGTTCTGTTAGGTGGTTTAATCCAGTTTTTGTTCCAGCTGCCTTTCCTCGCCAAAGCAGGGATGCTGGTAAAACCACGATGGGGCTGGAATGACCCAGGCGTGGTAAAAATACGTACCCTGATGATCCCGGCGCTGTTTGGGGTGTCAGTCAGTCAAATCAACCTGCTGTTTGATACCTTTATCGCCAGCTTCCTGGCAACGGGGTCGATCAGCTGGCTGTACTATTCTGATCGGTTGCTGGAGTTTCCTCTCGGTCTGTTTGGTATTGCGATTGCCACGGTGATTTTGCCGGCCTTGTCACGTAAACATGTCGAACAAACCAGCGAGCACTTTGCCCATACGATGGATTGGGGGGTGCGCATGGTGCTGTTGCTAGGAATTCCGGCTATGCTGGGCCTGATGGTATTAGCGAAGCCGATGCTGATGGTGTTATTTATGCGTGGCGAGTTTTTGCCCGCGGATGTCGAACAAGCCTCGTTGTCATTGTTGGCTTATGCCTCTGGCCTGCTGAACTTTATGTTGATTAAGGTGCTGGCCCCGGGATATTACGCCCGACAGGATACCAGGACGCCCGTTCGTTACGGCATTATCGCCATGCTCACGAATATGGTGTTTAACGCCATCTTTGCTTATTTCTATGGCTATATTGGGCTGGCGATGGCCACCGCGCTGTCAGCGTTAGTCAATGCTGCCTTGCTCTATCGGGGTTTGCACCGTGCAAATGTCTATCGGGTATCGAAAACCACCCTGATGTTTGTACTGCGCTTGGCGGTGGCCGGTGTGATGATGGTTACAGCTTTGCTATGGATACTCCCGGCGATGGAGCAGTGGCTGGCTTGGCCACTGAGTTCCCGGGCTTTGTGGTTGACCGGGATGATTGCGTTGGGTGCGACAGTTTATCTGGCGACCGTGGTACTGCTGGGCATTCGCCCGCACCACCTAAAAGCGGAAAGTTAATCCGTTCAGAGCCTTAATATATGCGATTGGGCGGTCTGAGAATGATTCATATTGGAATCATGGGCTCAGAGTAGTATATAATCCGTCAGTTTTTCACTCTGCGAAAATTTAAGCGGCGCATGGAATTAATCCGAGGCATACATAATATCAAGCCAGAGCACCACGGCAGCGTGGTGACGATTGGTAATTTTGATGGTGTTCACTTAGGTCATCAGGCGGTATTGCGTCAGGTATTGGCGAAGGCCCGCGCATTAGGCTTGCCTGCAACGGTGATGAGCTTTGAGCCCCAGCCGCTGGAATTATTTGCGGGTGATAAGGCGCCGGCAAGGCTGACATGTTTTCGCGATAAATATTTGCAGTTGAAGCAAGTTGGTGTCGAACGTTTGCTTTGTATCAATTTTAATGCCCATTTTGCCGATATGTCGGCACAAGATTTTGTTCGCCGCTTGTTGGTGGAGCAATTGGGTGTTAAGTTTCTGGTTGTTGGTGATGATTTTCGCTTCGGCAAAGGCCGCTGCGGGGATTTTGCTATGCTGGTAGCAGCCGGAAAAGAATTCGGCTTTACGGTTGTCAGTACTCAGAGCTTTTGCGTGTCAGAGCAACGGGTCAGTAGTACGGCAATACGTCAGGCTTTAGTCAATGATGACTTGCTGCTGGCTGAATCCATGTTAGGCCGCCCGTATAGTATTAGCGGACGCGTGTCTCATGGACGCAAACTCGGCCGCACAATCGGTTTTCCAACAGCAAATGTACCATTGAAGCGACGTGTATCTCCGGTGTCTGGAGTCTATGCGGTCGAGGTGTTTGGTGTTGAAGGTGCTCCTATACCGGGAGTTGCCAACGTTGGTCATCGACCAACAGTGAAAGGTGTACGCCGGCAACTGGAGGTGTACCTTTTTGATTTCCAATCGGACCTATACGGTCGTCAGATTGAAGTTGTGCTGCGACATAAGCTGCGCGACGAGATAAAATTCGAATCATTCGATGCGCTAAAAGCACAAATCGAGCGTGATGCTCAAACAGCACGGGTGTGGCTGTCTGAGCGTAATAATGTCCAACTTCGCCCAAGTAACGGAATCGAGAATCAATGAGCGACTATAAAGATACCCTGAACCTGCCTGAAACAGGGTTTCCGATGCGAGGCAATCTAGCTCAACGCGAGCCTGCAATGCTTAAGCGTTGGAATGATGAAGATCTCTACGGTGAAATCCGTAAAGCTAAGAAGGGTAAGAAATCCTTCATATTGCACGATGGCCCTCCATACGCCAACGGTGATATTCACATTGGTCACGCGCTGAATAAGATCCTTAAAGACATTATTATTAAGTCAAAGACTCTGTCAGGCTTTGATGCACCATATATCCCGGGTTGGGATTGCCACGGTCTGCCTATCGAATTGATGGTAGAAAAAAAGTGGGGCAAGCCCGGTCGTAAATTGACCGCAGCAGAGTTCCGTGAAAAATGCCGTGCCTATGCGGCAGGTCAGGTTGAAGGTCAGAAAGAAAGCTTTATCCGCCTGGGTGTACTGGGTCAGTGGGATAAGCCATACCGTACGATGGATTTTACAACAGAAGCGAACATCATTCGCTCTCTGGGTAAAATTGCAGATAACGATCACCTGTTGAAAGGTTTTAAACCTGTTCACTGGTGTACGGATTGTGGTTCAGCATTGGCTGAAGCAGAAGTGGAATACCAAGACAAAGTCTCACCGTCTATCGACGTTAAATTCAAAGCCGTTGATGAAGCTGCTGTTGTGGCTAAATTTAACTGTGCCGAAGGCCATGAAGGTCAAGGTGACGTGTCTGTTGTTATCTGGACAACGACACCATGGACACTGCCGGCGAACCGTGCAGTAGCCATTCGTGATGATCTTGAATATGTACTGGTTCAAGTTGAAGGTGATGAGCCTCAACGTCTGATCGTTGCCGCAGAGCTGGCAAAAGATGTGATGGATCGTGCCGGTATCGAGCATTTCCATAACCTTGGCTTCTGTAGCGGTGCGGATCTGGAGCTGATGCGCTTCAACCACCCGTTCTACAGTTTTGATGTGCCAATTATTCTTGGTGATCACGTTACTACCGAGTCAGGTACGGGGTGTGTACACACCGCGCCTGGACATGGTCAGGAAGATTTCGTGGTTGGTCAAAAATACGGGCTTGAAGTTGCTAACCCGGTCGGTAGTAACGGTGTTTACCTACCGGATACTGAACTGTTTGCTGGTCAGCACGTATTCAAAGCCAACGACGCCGTTGTTGAGACATTAAAAGAGCACGGTGCGTTATTACACCACCATGCTTACGAGCACAGCTACCCACACTGCTGGCGCCACAAGACACCTATCATCTTCCGTGCTACCCCGCAGTGGTTCATTTCGATGGATAAAGCGGGTTTGCGTGCTAAAGCTCTGAGTGAAATTAAGAACGTTCAGTGGTTACCTGAGTGGGGCCAAAGCCGCATCGAAGGTATGGTGGAAGGTCGTCCTGAGTGGTGTATCTCGCGCCAGCGTACATGGGGGGTGCCAATTGCACTGTTCGTACACAAAGAAACGCAAGAACTTCACCCGAATAGTCGCGAACTGATTGAAAAAGTTGCGCAGCTTGTTGAGCAAAAGGGAATTCAGGCGTGGTGGGATCTGGATCCTGCGGAGCTAATGGGTGAAGCGGACGCGGCAGATTACGAAAAAGTACTCGATACGCTTGATGTGTGGTTTGATTCCGGTGTGACTCACTTCTCTGTGGTTGACAGCCGCGAAGAATATAACGGTAACGAAGCGGATCTGTACCTGGAAGGTTCAGATCAACACCGTGGCTGGTTCCAGTCTTCATTGATCTCATCTGTAGCAATGAAAGGCAAAGCCCCGTACAAACAAGTACTGACTCATGGCTTCGTCGTTGACGGCCAGGGCCGTAAAATGTCGAAATCGGTCGGTAATGTTGTCGCGCCAAAAGATGTAACCAATAAACTGGGTGCAGATATCTTGCGTCTATGGGTTGCATCAACGGATTACACCGGTGAAGTGGCGGTTTCTGACGAAATCCTGAAGCGCTCTGCTGACGCATACCGCCGTATTCGAAATACTGCGCGTTTCTTCCTGGCTAACCTGAGCGGATTCAACCCAGAAACCGATCTGGTTCCGGCAGAAGAAATGGTAGCTCTTGATCGCTGGGCTGTCGGCCGTGCGATGGCTGCGCAGGAAGAAATCATCAAAGCATACGATGAGTACAACCTGCACGGTGTTACTCAGCGCCTGATGCAATTCTGCTCTGTTGAGATGGGCTCTTTCTACTTAGACGTTATTAAAGACCGTCAGTACACGGCGAAACAAGGTGGCCACGCACAGCGTAGCTGTCAGACCGCGCTTTACTACATCGTAGAAGCATTAGTTCGTTGGATGGCACCAATCATGTCGTTCACTGCAGATGAAATCTGGAACGAGATGCCAGCTTCTCAAGGCAATGGCGAGCCGCGCGGCAAGTTCGTATTCACCGGTGAGTGGTTCGAAGGCCTGTTCGGTCTTGCTCAAGACGAAAAACTGAACAACGATTTCTGGGCTGAAATCCAGCAGGTTCGTGGTGCCGTCAACAAGCTGCTTGAAGGTGCGCGTAAAGACAAAGTGATCGGTGGTGCCCTGCAAGCGGAAGTAACGCTGCATGCAAACGAAGCGCTGGCGGCTAAGTTAAATAACTTAGAAGATGAACTGCGTTTTGTATTGTTAACGTCTCAAGCGACGGTTGTTGTTGCTGACAGCAAGCCAGACGATGCACACGAAACCGATGTTGAAGGTTTGTTCGTGACAGTGAAGGCCTCGGAAGCCGCGAAGTGCGACCGTTGTTGGCACCATGTTGCTGATGTGGGCACAATTGAAGGCCATGAAGAAGTGTGCGGTCGTTGTGTGACTAACATCAGCGGTGAAGGTGAAGAGCGTAAGTTTGCCTAATGACTATGTCTGCGCCTAATCAAAGGCTATCGCTTAAACAGTCTGGAGTTCGCTGGCTATGGCTGGCGGCTCTGGTGTTCATCCTTGATATTGGCAGTAAGCTGTTGGTGATGAATGCCATGGACTATGGTTGGCCTAACCGTATCGAACTGTTGCCATTCTTTAATCTGCTTTATGTACACAATTATGGTGCGGCATTCAGCTTTTTAAATGATGCCGGTGGTTGGCAGCGCTGGCTGTTTGCGGCGATAGCCTTGGGCGTATGCGGCTTACTGACGTTCTGGATGCGTCGAACGCCGGTAACGAACACGCTGGCAAACAGCGCTTATGCCTTAATCATTGGTGGTGCGATTGGTAATTTGTTTGATCGCCTTTACCATGGTTTTGTGGTCGACTTTCTCGATTTTTATGTGGGCAGCCACCACTGGCCGGCATTTAATATTGCAGATATTGCCATTTGCGTTGGTGCAGCACTGATCATTCTTGAAGGCTTTGTTGCTGATAAAAAGAAACAGTAAGTTAGCCACTGAAAACCAGATAAATGCTATAACCCTGAGCGCTGTCCGTTGATACGGACGGCGCTTTGTTGTAAAAAGAGCGTTATAAACGCAGGTTCGAGAGGCGAGTTTCGAAGGCAAAAGCGAGAAGCCTTCAGAGGTGCGACACACTCGCCACTCGGCATCTAGAAACTCGAGACTAGGATGTTTACATGTCGGTAATTAAGGAAAACAGTGAAGTGCTGATGCACTTTGCAATAAAACTGGAAGATGGCTCGGTAGCTGATTCAACTCAGGCTATGGGGAAACCGGCAAAATTCCGTATGGGTGATGGTAGCCTGACGGAAAATTTTGAGAAATGTTTGTTAGGATTAACCGAAGGCGAAAAAAGTGACTTCGCACTTGAGCCAGAAGATGCTTTTGGCCACGCTAATCCGGACAATATCCATCACGTGGAGTTAAGTAAGTTTGGTGCCGATGCACCAGCTGAAGTCGGTACTATTATGGCCTTTGCTGGCCCTGATGGCCATGATATTCCAGGAATTATAACCAATGTCGTTGGTGACTCTGTGACCGTCGATTTTAATCATCCTCTTGCCGGGCAACGTGTCACTTTTGAAGTTGAAGTTGTCAATATTCAGGATTAAGAGCTGTTAGAAATGAAAATCTTATTAGCAAATCCGCGTGGTTTTTGTGCCGGCGTAGATCGTGCGATCAGTATTGTAGAGCGCGCGCTTGAAATGTATCAACCGCCAATTTATGTGCGTCATGAAGTGGTGCATAACCGCTTTGTGGTTGAAGGACTGAAACAGCGCGGTGCTATTTTTGTCGAAGAGCTCAGCGAAGTACCTGATGACAATATTGTGATTTTCTCCGCCCATGGCGTCTCTCAGGCGGTACGCCATGAAGCCAAAGCACGTCAGTTAACGGTATTTGATGCAACCTGTCCTCTGGTGACTAAAGTTCATATGGAAGTTGCGCGTGCCAGTCGTCGTAATATGGAAGTGGTGCTGATTGGCCATGCCGGTCATCCGGAGGTCGAAGGAACCATGGGCCAGTATGCGAGTGTTGCTGGCGGAATGTATTTGGTCGAAAAGCCTGAAGATGTTGAAACGCTGCAGGTCAAAGATCCGAGCAATCTGCACTATGTCAGCCAGACGACGCTATCGGTCGATGAAACTGCGGATGTGATCGAAAAACTGCGTGACGTTTTCCCTGAGATCCAAGGCCCGCGCAAAGATGATATCTGTTATGCGACCCAGAACCGTCAAGATGCGGTGCGTGAAATGGCACAAGACGTCGATGTGATGATCGTGGTGGGTTCGAAGAACTCATCAAACTCAAACCGCCTTCGAGAACTGGCTGAAAAGCTGGGAACGCCTGGTTATCTGACTGATTGCCCTGAAGATGTTCAGCCGATATGGTTTGCTGGTAAGTCGAAAGTCGGTATTACTGCCGGGGCATCAGCGCCGGAAGATTTAGTTAATCAGATCATTGTTCGTATTCAGACGTTGATTGGTGCTGAAGTGGAAGAGCTTACAGGCCGAGAAGAGAATATGTTCTTTGAAGTCCCACGCGAGCTGCAAGTGAAGAATATATAATTATTCTTACAATAATAAAGAGCCCTGACGAAAGTCGGGGCTTTTTTGTATCTAGATTTAGCAATCTCAACACGCTACATTAAAGACTAACATTACCCAGGGAGAAAATACGCAATGGTAAGAATTGCGATTGCTGGTGCGGCAGGACGCATGGGCCGTAAGCTTTTAAAAGCGACACACCTTTCAGAGCAAGCAACGGTTGGAGCTGCCACTGAACGGGCAGAATCAACATTAGTTGGTGTTGATGCCGGTGAACTCGCTGGCATTGGCCCGCTTTCCGTCAAGATTGTTGATAATTTAGTGGCTGCAGCAGATGATTTTGATGTGCTCATCGATTTCACTGCGCCTGTCGTGACACTGGCGAACATTGAATTTTGTCAGCAACATGGCAAAAAAATTGTTATTGGTACAACGGGTTTCACTGATGAAGAGCGAGCCCGGATCGATGCAGCCGCAAAAGATATTTCCATTGTCATGGCGCCTAACTACAGTGTCGGGGTTAACCTGGTGTTTAAGTTGTTGGAAAAAGCCGCCAAGGTGATGGGAGATTACACGGATATTGAAATCATTGAAGCTCACCACCGTCATAAAGTCGATGCACCTTCCGGTACCGCAATAGGCATGGGGGAGGCCATTGCCAGCGCGATGGGCAATAAACTCAGTGATGTTGCGGTATATGCACGCGAAGGGATCACGGGTGAGCGTAGCCGTGATGAGATTGGTTTTGCGACTATTCGTGCCGGCGATATTGTAGGTGAACATACCGCAATGTTTGCTGATATTGGTGAACGTGTCGAGATCACGCACAAAGCGACAGATCGTATGACCTTTGCCAATGGTGCCGTTCGTGCTGCGGTATGGCTTGCTGATAATCAGCCGGGCTTCTATACCATGCAAGATGTGCTCGGGCTTGATGATCTTTAAGCTTTAGCGAGGGCTTGTCGTCCTATCAATGCGGCTTGTTCCGCATGAGTATTTATGTGTTGGTTTTATGCATTACGTTTGGCGTGGTGCATAATTCCCAATTTTCATTTCGCAATTTCTCCTCATCTTCCCCTTAGCTTAAATACCGCTTACTTTTGTGTCTCTCTGTGCGTGTTGGTTGTAATTTCTTTTTTAGATGCCTATAAATGTAGGTAAACCTATTGCGTTTAATCGTTTGCCTGGTTTTTTGGTTGTGGTGTGTTTTTTCTTGATTGAGGCAAACGATAAAATGGTATTTTACAGGTGGGTAAGCGCCGTGTTAGTTGTGATGTCTTGTTGTTTTCATTGTTTGGTGGGGTTTTTCGTCTAAGGTTGATATATTTAAAGCTTATTTCGGGTTGAATGTTGACAGTTTGGTTAGCGATCTCTAGACTGCGCGGAATTTGTCAAAATTCAGCTTGACTCGCTTTTTGACTTTGTATGGAATGGGTAGTTGCAAGTTTATCTGTTTTAACTGCATTTTTATTTTTTTTGGAGGTTGTCTTGAGCAAATCTGCGCTGTTAGTCCTTGAAGATGGGACAGTGTTCCGCGGCGTGTCCATTGGGGCAGATGGTTCGGCCGTTGGTGAAGTTGTTTTTAATACCTCGATGACGGGATATCAGGAAATTCTCACTGACCCCTCTTATTCCCAACAGATTGTAACGCTTACCTATCCCCATATTGGCAATACCGGAACCAATTCCGAAGACGAAGAATCCTCCTCAATCCATGCGCAAGGCCTGGTCATTCGAGATTTACCACTACTCGCTTCAAACTTCCGTAATGAACTTTCCCTTTCTGATTACCTTAAATCGCAAAATATTGTCGGTATTGCTGACATTGATACGCGAAAGCTAACCCGTATTCTGCGAGAGAAAGGTGCTCAGAACGGTTGCATCATGGCTGGCGACAATCTTGATGAAGCGTTAGCGCTGGCGAAGGCTAAAGCGTTTCCTGGCCTGAAAGGTATGGATTTGGCAAAAGAAGTGACAGCGGCTGAAACCTACCAGTGGAAGCAAGGTTCTTGGACATTGCTAAACGGTTTACCTGAAGCAAAAGATGACAGCGAGCTGCCATACCATGTTGTCGCTTATGATTTCGGTGCGAAGCGTAACATCTTACGTATGTTAGTGGACCGCGGCTGCCGCCTGACGGTTGTACCTGCGCAAACCTCGGCAGATGAAGTACTGGCGATGAATCCGGACGGTGTATTCCTGTCAAATGGTCCTGGCGACCCGGAACCATGTACGTATGCGATTGAAGCAACGAAAACATTCTTAGATAAAGGCTTGCCTATTTTCGGTATCTGCCTTGGTCACCAAATTCTTGCTCTGGCAAGTGGTGCAAATACGGTGAAAATGAAGTTTGGTCACCACGGTGCCAACCATCCGGTTAAAGATCTCGACCGTGATGTTGTGATGATCACCAGCCAGAACCACGGTTTTGCAGCTGATGAAGCAACACTGCCTGACAATCTGCGTGCAACGCACAAATCATTGTTTGATGGCTCCCTTCAGGGGATCCATCGTACCGATAAACCTGCATTTAGTTTTCAGGGTCACCCTGAAGCAAGTCCGGGCCCACACGATGCAGCACCACTGTTCGACCACTTTATCGAGTTAATTAAGTTTTCTGTTAATGAAGCACGCAGCGCCTAAGCCGGAGTAGTAAGAAATGCCAAAACGTACTGACATTAAAAGTGTTCTGATCCTGGGTGCTGGCCCGATTGTTATCGGTCAGGCATGTGAGTTTGACTACTCGGGTGCCCAAGCCTGTAAAGCGCTGCGAGAAGAAGGTTACCGCGTTATCCTGGTTAACTCGAACCCGGCAACCATTATGACTGACCCGGATATGGCTGATGCAACCTACATCGAGCCAATTCACTGGGAAGTTGTACGAAAAATTATTGAAAAAGAACGTCCGGATGCAGTATTGCCAACCATGGGCGGCCAGACTGCACTGAACTGTGCTCTGGATCTTGAAAAGCATGGCGTGCTAAAAGAATTCAATGTTGAAATGATTGGGGCAACGGCTGATGCGATAGATAAGGCAGAAGACCGTTCACGTTTCGACAAGGCAATGAAATCTATCGGTCTTGAGTGTCCGACTGCTGATACGGCAAAAACCATGGAAGAAGCTTACAAAGTTCTAGAGATGGTTGGCTTCCCATGTATCATTCGTCCTTCTTTCACAATGGGTGGTACCGGTGGTGGTATCGCGTATAACAAAGAAGAGTTCGAAGATATCTGTTCTCGCGGTCTTGATCTTTCACCAACCAATGAGCTGCTTATTGATGAGTCACTAATCGGTTGGAAAGAGTACGAGATGGAAGTCGTTCGTGATAAGAACGACAACTGCATCATCGTCTGTGCGATTGAAAACTTCGATGCAATGGGCGTTCACACCGGTGACTCAATCACTGTAGCGCCGGCACAAACGCTAACAGATAAAGAATACCAGTTGATGCGTAATGCATCGCTGGCGGTTCTTCGTGAAATTGGTGTTGAAACTGGCGGTTCAAACGTCCAGTTTGGTATCAACCCGAAAGATGGCCGTATGGTTATCATCGAGATGAACCCTCGTGTATCGCGTTCTTCGGCACTGGCATCAAAAGCGACAGGGTTCCCGATTGCAAAAATCGCAGCGAAACTTGCTATTGGTTACACCCTTGATGAGCTGATGAATGACATCACGGGCGGTGCAACACCAGCATCATTCGAACCAACCATTGACTACGTTGTAACTAAGATCCCCCGCTTTAACTTTGAAAAGTTTGCCGGTGCTAACGACCGTCTGACGACTCAGATGAAATCTGTGGGCGAAGTGATGGCGATTGGTCGTAACCAGCAGGAATCGCTACACAAAGCATTGCGTGGCCTGGAAGTCGGCGCAACAGGCTTCGATGAAATGGTTGATCTAGACGAACCAAATGCAATGAGCAAGATCCGTCATGAACTGAAAGAGCCAGGCGCAGAGCGTATCTGGTACATCGCCGATGCATTCCGTTCGGGCATGTCGGTTGACGGTGTTTTCAACTTAACGAATGTTGATCGCTGGTTCCTGGTACAAATTGAAGATATCGTTAAAGAAGAGCAAAAAGTTAAAGATAACGGTTTTGCTGGCCTGCATGCTGCCGAACTACGCCAATTGAAGCGCAAGGGCTTCTCTGACGAACGTTTAGCTAAATTGCTAGGTGTGGCGCAAAGCGAAATTCGTAAATTACGTGACCAGCACGATATTCACCCGGTATATAAGCGTGTGGATACCTGCGCGGCAGAATTTTCTTCTGATACGGCTTACATGTACTCATCGTATGATGAAGAGTGTGAAGCGCAGCCAACAGATAAAGATAAGATCATGATCCTTGGCGGTGGCCCTAACCGTATCGGTCAGGGCATCGAATTCGATTACTGTTGTGTTCATGCATCATTAGCACTACGTGAAGACGGCTACGAAACCATCATGGTTAACTGTAACCCTGAAACGGTTTCAACGGATTACGACACATCAGATCGTTTGTACTTCGAACCTGTAACACTGGAAGATGTACTGGCGATTGTACGAGTTGAAAAACCAAAAGGCGTTATTGTTCAATATGGTGGTCAAACGCCTCTTAAGCTCGCTCGTGAACTTGAAGCCGCCGGCGTGCCGATTATTGGTACCAGCCCTGATGCTATCGACCGTGCAGAAGACCGTGAACGCTTCCAGCAGGCCGTTGACCGTTTAGGTTTGTTACAGCCAGAGAATGCTACTGTCACGACGATGGAGCAAGCGATTGAAAAATCAAAAGAAATTGGTTTTCCGCTGGTTGTTCGCCCATCGTATGTACTCGGTGGCCGTGCGATGGAAATCGTATACGATGAAAGCGACCTGCGTCGTTACTTCAACGAGGCAGTCAGTGTTTCTAACGAGTCGCCTGTTCTGCTTGACCGTTTCCTTGATGATGCGGTTGAAGTGGATGTTGATGCGATTTGCGACGGCGAGCGTGTCGTTATCGGCGGGATCATGGAGCACATCGAACAAGCGGGCGTTCACTCTGGTGACTCAGCATGTTCACTTCCTGCGTATACATTGAGCCAGGAAATCCAGGATGTGATGCGTCAACAGGTTGAGAAGCTGGCGTTTGAGCTAGGTGTTCGCGGCTTGATGAATACTCAGTTTGCCGTTAAGGATAACGAGGTTTACCTGATTGAAGTTAACCCTCGTGCTGCACGTACTGTCCCGTTTGTATCGAAAGCAACGGGTGCGCCACTGGCTAAAATTGCTGCTCGTGTTATGGCGGGTCAGTCTCTTGAGTCGCAAGGCTTTACCAAAGAGATCATTCCTCCTTACTACTCGGTGAAAGAGGTGGTTCTGCCATTTAACAAGTTCCCGGGTGTTGACCCACTGTTAGGCCCAGAAATGCGCTCTACCGGTGAGGTGATGGGGGTGGGTGATACTTTCGCAGAAGCATTTGCTAAAGCTGAACTGGGTTGTGGTAAAGAATACGAAGATGGCGGCCGCGCGCTTCTGTCGGTACGTAACAACGACAAGCAACGCGTTGTTGACTTGGCTTCCAAGCTAGTGAAGCTGGGTTACCAGTTAGATGCGACTCACGGTACTGCGGTGATCTTAGGTGAAGCGGGTATTAACCCGCGTCTGGTTAACAAGGTTCACGAAGGTCGTCCTCATATTCTTGACCGTATCAAGAACAATGAATACAGCTACATTATCAATACTGCGGAAGGGCGTCAGGCGATTGAAGACTCTAAAGTACTGCGTCGTGGCGCATTGGCTGAAAAAGTGAACTACACTACGACGCTGAATGCTGCATTTGCGACGTGTATGGCTCACACTGCTGATGACCGTAACAAAGTGACTTCAGTGCAGGAGCTTCACGCTCGGATCAATAACGCGTAATGCTGCTTCATAACATGCTGTATTAATGGCAAGTTGTTAGAATGTTAGAACCCACCGCAAGGTGGGTTTTTTTGTTTGGTGATAGGTTGAGAGTCATTTCGTGATGGATGGCAGTTTGTATCAACTTTTATCCAGATATACCTTGAAGTGGTAACTGAATTGCGTACAATCATTGCCGTCGCAACAGGCGGCAAATTTTTGGAGATTTTAATGAACGATACCGACCATCCTCCGAGTATGAAGGTGGAAAATCAAACCCGTTAACGGTGTCGGTCTCCTATAGTTCCGATCCTGTCCGGGTTCGGAATAACTTGTCTTTATTTGTATACTTTTTTTATACCCAATCTGACAAATCATTCCTCGATTTTCTTCCAAATTTCTCAATATAGAATTATGTCAATTAGCTGTAAATGACAGGCTTTTTGCTGTTGTTACTACTCATCTTTATTTGAGTGATAACTGGAAGTGATCAGCACGTTTACTCTGATATGTGACTTAATTCTGATGGTCGTTACCCATGCTGCGTCCTCAGGGCGGGCATTGCCAATCGGGAGATTCGCCATGGCGGTAATGAACTATGTAGCAGAGGCTGCAACTGAAAACTATGGTCAGAGTGATATTCTGGCCGCACGAAATGCTTTTTTGAAGTACACGTTTGATGAGCAAGCTAAATTGTTGGCTGTTATGCCAATTTCCGAAGCGATTGCCGTCCTTCATGAATGTCCGCTCCGTCATGTACAGAACCTGCTTGATAGGTTAGATGAAATGGATGAACAGTTGCGTATGCGTCATTTGGCGAGTGGCCTCGGCCTTATGTGCTCTGAGGCCGAACCTGCAGGGCACTACTTGCAAAATAGCGTGATGAGCCATGTGCGAGAGCGTATTGGCTGGATCGTTGGTTTAGCATTGCTAGGCATTGTGTCCGGCTTAATTATCTCTCACTATGAAGATACGTTAAGCCAGTTAGTGCTACTCGCGATCTATATGCCGGTGATTGCTGCTGCGGGTGGTAATACTGGATCGCAAGCCGCAACCTTGGTCGTCAGGGCGCTCGCGATGGAGGAGATACGCTGTCGGGACTGGCTCGCTGTTTTATGGAAAGAGTTCCGGGTTGCTATTGTTATTGCAGCAGTATTAGCACTCGTGGTTGTCGGTCGGGTAATGATATTTAGCGACAGTACAGTACTGCCTATCGGGATGGATCTCAAACATATCGCCTTGGCGATTGGCATGGCGATATCATTTCAGGTCGTGCTTTCTACCAGTATCGGTGGTGTGCTGCCGATGATAGCAAGAGCCTGTCGGTTGGATCCGGCGGTACTGGTGAGCCCGGTACTGGCATCGGTGGTCGATATCACCGGGATGATGATTTATTTCACCACGGTGAACTGGATGCTGGGATTAGCTTAAAAGCGGGAAGAGCGGCCCTGTGATCCTGAGGTTCTATGGCCCTGGGCCTATGGAGAAGCCGTGTTGAGTTCCTAGGTTTGAGTTTCGAGAAAGAGCCAAAGCTTGGCTCCTTTTCGAGGCTCTGAGAGGCTGCTTGCAGGACCCCAGGACCCCAGGACCATAAACGAGTGCCGAGTTTAATTAACTCGCCACTCGTCGCTCGCCCCTAGAAATACTCGTCTCCCGCCCCTAGAAACTCTCGTACAACGCCCGATATAACTTCCGCTCAAACGCCTCTATCGGCGGTGCGGTTTTCGGCGCATCTTCCGCTTTTTGTTCTGGGTGGTAATTAGCCACCATCTGGACAAATAGCAGCTTTTTCCCCGATTTTGTCGTCATCATACCGGCCAGGTTATGGGTGCCGTACAGTGAACCACTTTTGGCGGCAATGTTACCTTTCAGGGGCTGGTGGCGAATGCTCTGGCGGTAGCGCAGAGTTCCACTTTGGCCGCTGACCGGCAGGGTTGTAAGAAGTCCCAGCTGCTTGTCATGCTGGTAAAGGTAAGTAACCACTTCCATCATTTGAGTTGCAGTAAGGCGGTTGTTGCGCGAGAGTCCTGAGCCGTCAACCAGTACCGCCTGGCTTAAATCGATCCCCGCCTTATCATTTAAGATGGCTTTTATGGCTGCAATACCGTTATTGAAGGTACCCGGTCGGCTGAAATAATGGTGGCCGAGGGTTTTGGCCAGGTTATCGGCAATCAGGTTGTCCGACTCTCTGACCATGGTGTCGATCAGTATATGTAGCGGTTCTGAACCGTGGCGGGCGATGCGCTTACCGCTCGCCTGATCATCACGCAGTATTTCACCGTTAAAACGGATCCCGGCTCGTTTCAGTTCACTGCGAATAACCGCTGCCGTGTAGTCAACCGTGTTCTGTACCGCGAAGTTAAGCGGCAGGGGCTTGTCACGCTTAGGTAAGCACCCACTTAGCTGGTAACCGTTGCTGTTATCGGCTGTTAGCGTTAAGTCGCAGTAGCGCGCTTTTTGCTGCTCTTTACTGACAATCCGTGCATCGCTGCTGACTTTGATTGGCTGGTGGGCTGGTACGTTAACCCGGGTAAGCTGACCCAGCTCGTTGTCGCTGTACAACGCGCCTTGTACGCAGTTGTGCTCAAGTGAAATGCTGCTTGAGGGTGCACTGTAGCATACCCCGAGAATATCCCATGGCCAGCCCGGGGCACGTTCGTAGCCGCTAAATACCGAGCCGTTAAGGATAATATTTCCCTTAAGAAGAGATTGTTTGTTTTTTTTCAGCTGTGTAAGCAGCATGGCCAGTTGCTGGCGGGAAAATGTCGGATCGCCACTAAAACGTATGATGACATCCTTATCTTTCAGTTCTAAATCTGTGCTAAAGCGGAAATCAGTATCGAAGAAAAGTTTGGCTGCCAGCGCGGTGACCAGTTTTTGGGTGCTGGCTGGCGGCTGAAACTGGTTTTCCCGTTGGGCGTAGACGATTTTGCCCGTTAATGGGTCGGCAACTAACAGGGCTGCATCATGACCGATGGGTAATCGGTTGATAGCTTGCTGAGGGGAAAAGTTTGCCAGTACCGGCTGGTTGAGCAGCAAGCTGAGAAGTAGAGGTAAAAGGCGTAAAGGGAGTGCGCGAAACATCAAGTTAACGGCCATCGAAAGATAATGGATGTATTTTATAGTAAAAAGGCTGTATAGCAAAAAGGCGCCGACCCGAAGATCTGCGCCTTTTTTAGCAAGTTGTGCTTTTAATCCAAGGGGGATTAGAAGTCGTAACGTGCACCCAGTACGAACTCGTCGTCTTGGTTATCAAGCTGTTCGAACTTATAAGAAGCGTAAGTACGGAAGTTCTTGTTGAAGTAGTATGTTGCGTCTACTGCAATTGCATCAGCAAGATCTTCATTTGCTTCTTTGTCTTCAAGGTAGTTATACGTTGCAGACATTACCAATTTATCGATAGTGTAAGCCGCGGCAAATTCGTAACCGCGCGAGTCACCGTCAACGCCGTTAGCGTATTCTGCATCTTGGTACAGACCCGCTACATATAGATCACCGATGGTGTAAGAAACTGCGGTGAACGCCTGTTTTGCGTCCTTAGTGTTTAGGCCCTGAGCTTGTTCACCGTAACCTGCACCGAAGCCCAGACCCATATCTAGCACGTACATTGCACCGACAGTGTAGCCATCAGTGTCAGCGCCGTCATCGAAAACGTAGTTAGCTTTAACCGTCAGGTTGTCGAAAGAACCTACGTAGCTCAGGTTGTTGCTTGTACGGTCGCCAGCGTCAAGCTTGCCACCCGCTTCGTTGCCGTGATAAGCCATGATATCAGTGAAGTCAGTTAGCATGCCCAGAGAGCCATCGGCTTTACCGTATACTAGCTGACCGTATTGGCTACCAACCCCAGCGTAAGCGTAACGTGTTTCGTCGTCGGCGCTGTCATCACTTTGGAATTCTTTTTCGAAGAAACCAAGGCCGTAGAAGTTGTCTGTAATGTCTGTTTTACCCGCGATATTGACACGTACACGGGTTGCATCTGTTACGTCGCTGTCTTCTAGTACGCCGCGTGCTTCGAAACGACCGCCTACTGCTAGGCTAGATGTTTCATCTGAGTAAACTTCTGCCGCGGTTGCTGCGCCAGAAAGAGTTGCTGCTGCTACTGCTAAAGCAATTAGGTTCTTGTTCATTTGCCGAATCCCTTTTTGAATTTTTTTATTGGATGCATTTCAAATCTAAATGCATGATGTTCTTTTTACTGAACTAATTTGAAAACAGTTAGTAAAAAAAACTGAAAAATACTTTGGAGGAATAAGGTTTGCTAACTATTGATGTTGCTTTTACTTTCAAATCAGGTGGTTATGCAGATTTATTAAAGTTCCTTGTCGACTATTTGGTTTAGTTGTATTTAGACTTTGTTGATATTTTCGCAGTGGACGGAAATTGTAATATTGAATTAATTTGTGACTTAATACACATCTTTATATGGCATTATTATGCTAATGAAGGGGGGGAGTGGTCTTTGGTAAGAATTCGTTTCTAGGGTGATCTCTTGGTCATCTTTGTTTAAAATGATCTGTAATCCTATTTCACTGTGTTAGTTCAGCTGAGGCTGGGCTGGCTTTTTTTACTCAAAAAGTGGCGAGCGCTTTTTGGGGTACTGAGGTAATAATATTTATGGAAAAGGTTCCAATGACTGTACGTGGCGAAAAAAAGCTGCGTGAAGAGCTCGAGGTATTGATGAAGCGTCGCCCTATTATTTCAAAGGCGATTGGTGAAGCGCGTGAGTTGGGTGATTTAAAAGAGAATGCTGAATACCATGCCGCACGTGAAGAACAAGGCATTTGTGAAGCTCAGATCCGTGACATTGAATATAAATTGTCTGTTGCGCAGGTCATTGACGTGACGAAAATGAAAAATACGGGCAAAGTCATTTTTGGTGTAACCGTCAATTTGATCGATATCGATACCGAAGAAGAAATTACTTACCGTATTGTCGGTGACGATGAGGCGAATATTAAGCAAAATCGCATCTCGGTTAATTCACCCATTGCGCGTGGTTTGATTGGTAAGCTTGAAGGCGATGAAGTATCGATTGTCACGCCGGGTGGGACAAAAGAGTTTGAGATTGAACAAGTTCAATACATCTAGCAAACGTGATACTGACTGAATTGTTAACAAGTGTAACAATTTAGCGGTGACTTTGATGTATATAAAGCGAACCATGCCACAGGCTTTAGTGAGCAAAAGTGAAACGTAAAAAAGGCCGCATCGGCGGCCTTTTTTATTTGCGAGGTAGCTCGATTTTTCGCTCTTCGCTTGGACGGTACAGCACCAGTGTTTTACCGATGACCTGTACTTTTTCTGCTTTAGTTTCACGAATAATTGCGTCTACGATCAATACCTTGGTTTCGCGCTCTTCCGTTGCAACCTTGACCTTGATAAGCTCGTGGTGATTTAGTGCAATTTCGATTTCGGCCAGAACTGCTTCAGTTAAGCCGTTTGCACCCATCAGGACTACAGGTTTCAGGTTGTGAGCAAGGCCTTTCAGGTATTGCTTCTGTTTGGTGCTTAGATTCATTGTGGCTCTATTTTTTATTACAAGGGTTGAAAACGTGTCATTCTAACGCCATCTTGGCTAGAAGACTAATTTGTTTAGTATGTGTGGCTATTCCGCTACCGAAGTATACTTAACAGATACGGCAACTCATTAGGTAAAGCATGAGTAGAAAGAAACAATCAGCCAGCTCTGGTCGTTGGTTGAAAGAACATTTTGATGATAAATATGTTCTGGAGGCGCAAAAAAAGGGCTATCGCTCTCGCGCTATCTTCAAAATTGAAGAAATTCAGAACAAAGATAAATTGCTTAAACCCGGCATGACTGTGGTCGATCTTGGTGCTGCACCTGGTGGTTGGTCTCAGTATGCGGCAGAGATTGTTGGGGATAGTGGTCAGGTTATTGCCTGTGATATTCTGGCGATGGATTCACTGCCAGGTGTGAGCTTCCTGCAAGGTGATTTCCGAGAAGAAGCTGTGTTAGATGCATTGTTAGAACGTATTCAACCCGATATGGTGGATGTGGTACTTTCGGATATGGCACCTAACATGAGTGGCAATCTTGCATCAGACCAACCTAGAGCAATGTATCTTGTTGAACTAGCATTAGATATGTGTCGACAAGTACTTGCGCCGAATGGCAGCTTTGCGGTAAAAGTTTTCCAAGGGGAAGGCTTTGATCAGTACTTAGCTGAGATTCGAAGCATGTTCAAAGTGGTGAAAATCCGTAAACCAGACTCATCCCGAGATCGCTCTCGTGAGGTCTACATTGTGGCTACAGGTTACAAACTGTAGTACTCTACATCCATCTTTAAGTGATTGCGAGGCTAACACCTTGAGTGACATGGCAAAAAACTTGATTTTGTGGTTGGTTATCGCTGTGGTTCTGATGTCTGTATTTCAGAGCTTCGGTCCCAGTGATAGTGCTGGCCGTCAAGTCGATTATACGACGTTCGTCCGTGAAATCGGTCAGGATCAGATAAGGGAAGCACGATTCAATGAGCGTGAAATCACCGTATTTAAGCGTGACAACACGCGATACGTCACTTACCTACCTGTTTACAACGATCAGAAACTGTTAGACGACCTGATCAACGCTAATGTGAAAGTATTGGGTACACCACCGGAAGAGCCAAGCTTACTTGCTTCTATCTTCATCTCTTGGTTCCCGATGCTGCTTCTAATTGGTGTCTGGATATTCTTTATGCGTCAAATGCAGGGCGGTGGTGGCAAAGGCGCCATGTCGTTCGGTAAATCGAAAGCGCGTATGATGAGTGAAGACCAGATTAAAACAACCTTCAGCGATGTTGCCGGTTGTGATGAAGCCAAAGAAGACGTTAAAGAGCTGGTCGATTATTTACGTGATCCAAGCCGTTTCCAGAAGCTGGGCGGTAAAATACCTACCGGTATCTTGCTGGTTGGTCCTCCAGGTACGGGTAAAACGTTATTGGCAAAAGCAATTGCCGGTGAAGCAAAAGTACCGTTCTTTACTATCTCTGGTTCTGACTTTGTTGAAATGTTCGTTGGTGTGGGTGCGTCCCGTGTCCGTGACATGTTTGAGCAAGCGAAGAAATCTGCGCCTTGTATTATCTTTATCGATGAAATCGATGCAGTAGGTCGTCAGCGTGGTGCTGGTGTCGGTGGTGGTCATGATGAGCGTGAGCAAACCCTGAACCAGTTGTTGGTTGAAATGGATGGTTTTGAAGGTAACGAAGGTATTATCGTTATCGCCGCAACGAACCGTCCTGACGTATTGGATCCAGCCTTACTTCGTCCTGGTCGTTTTGACCGTCAGGTTGTGGTTGGCTTGCCCGATGTTCGTGGTCGAGAGCAGATCCTGAAAGTTCACATGCGTAAAGTTCCATTAGAAAATGATGTTGAACCGTCTCTGATTGCGCGTGGTACTCCGGGTTTCTCTGGTGCTGATTTAGCAAACTTAGTTAATGAAGCCGCACTGTTTGCCGCTCGTGGTAACAAGCGTGTCGTTTCAATGGTGGAATTTGAACTGGCTAAAGACAAAATCATGATGGGCGCAGAGCGCAAGTCGATGGTTATGTCTGAAGAGCAGAAAGAATCGACGGCATATCACGAGGCGGGTCACGCGATTATTGGTCGTTTGGTTCCGGATCATGATCCTGTCTATAAAGTATCAATTATTCCACGTGGTCGTGCGTTGGGTGTCACCATGTACTTGCCTGAGCAAGATCGTGTTAGCCACTCACGCGAATTCCTGGAGTCGATGCTTTCTAGCCTTTACGGTGGCCGCTTGGCTGAAGAGTTGATCTACGGTGCAAATAAAGTATCGACCGGTGCTTCAAATGACATTGAGCGTGCAACTGATATTGCACGTAAGATGGTTACCCAGTGGGGCTTTTCTGAAAAGATGGGGCCGGTACTTTATGCTGAAGATGAAGGTGAAGTATTCCTGGGTCGCTCGGTAACACAGACCAAACATATGTCTGATGATACTGCTCGCGCAATTGACAATGAAGTTCGTGCTCTGATTGACCGCAACTATGAGCGTGCACGTGAAATCCTGTCTCAGAACATGGATATCATGCATGCCATGAAAGATGCGTTGATGAAGTACGAAACGATTGATGCTGGTCAGATTGATGATCTGATGGCGCGTAAGGCAGAAATCCGTGCACCGAAAGGCTGGGGTGATACTGACGATACGTTAAAAGCATCAACTGATTCAGACGACAGCAAAGCTGACGATACGCCAGCGGCTGCCGAGGCCACTGAGTCAGAACAACCAAAAGAAGACGATAAGCCACAAGCTTAATTGCCCTTTAAACGATTAAAGCCCCGAACTTGTGTCGGGGTTTTTTTTTATTCAAATTATCATGGAGTCTTGATTCGTGATTTTGACTAGCAAAGAAAAAACACTCGATCTCTCTTATCCTCATGCTATGGGTATTTTAAATGTTACCCCTGATTCATTTTCAGATGGTGGAAAATTCAATCAATTCGATCAAGCATTACGACATGTCGATGCGATGCTTACCGCGGGAACCAGCATTATTGATATCGGCGGTGAATCGACCCGGCCGGGTGCATCCGATGTCGTTCTAGCACAAGAACTCGAGCGTGTTGTCCCGGTGATTGAAGCTATTCGGCAGCGGTTTGACTGCTGGGTTTCAATTGATACCAGTAAAGCCCAAGTTATGACAGAAGCTGTTATGGCGGGCGCTGATTTGATCAATGATGTGCGTGCGTTACAAGATCCTGGGGCATTAGAGGCCGCAGCAAAGGCAAATGTGCCTATTTGTTTGATGCATATGCAAGGTCAGCCGCGTACAATGCAAACGCAGCCGCATTATGACGATCTGATCACAGATGTCAGTGAATTTCTTGCAGAACGGGTACAAGCGTGCGAAAACGCAGGCATCCGTCGCGAGCAGTTGCTACTTGATCCAGGGTACGGTTTCGGTAAAACCCTCGAACATAATTATCAGTTGTTAGCACATCTCGATAAGTTTCATCAATTTCGCTTACCGCTATTAGTCGGTATGTCACGAAAATCGATGATTTTTAAACTGTTAAACAAACAGCCTGCTGAATGCCTCGCCGGGAGTTTAGCGTGCGCCACGATTGCGGCAATGAAAGGCGCGCAGATTATCCGCGTTCACGATGCCCAAGAAACGGTTGATGTGCTGAAAGTGTGCAAAATGACATTGGAACAAGAAAAATTATAATTGTTGCCTGAATGCGATAACAACGATTATTGCAGAAAGGTTGCAGAGAAAATTACAATAAATTGCTAGGAGCTATTAATGGCTGAACGTAAGTATTTTGGTACCGATGGTATTCGTGGTTTGGTTGGTGAAGGGCCTATTACGCCGGAGTTTGTGCTGAAACTAGGCTGGGCCGCGGGTCGCGTGTTATCGCAGACCGGCACAAAAAAAGTACTGATTGGCAAAGACACCCGTATATCGGGTTATATGCTGGAATCAGCACTTGAAGCCGGGCTTGCTGCCGCGGGGTTGCAGGCGGCCTTTACCGGCCCGATGCCGACCCCGGCGGTTGCCTATCTGACGCGCACATTCCGCGCCGAAGCAGGTATCGTGATTTCGGCCTCTCACAATCCTTACTACGATAACGGTATTAAATTTTTCTCTTCAGAAGGTACCAAGTTACCCGATGACGTGGAACTGGCCATCGAAGCTGAGATCGAAAAGCCGCTGACTTGTGTTGAGTCAGCCCAACTCGGCAAAGCGATGCGAATTGTCGATGCGGCAGGCCGTTACATTGAATTTTGTAAAAGCACCTTCCCACATGATATGAACCTGTCGGGACTTAATATTGTGGTCGACTGCGCCCATGGCGCTACTTATCACATTGCCCCTAAAGTGTTGCGTGAACTTGGCGCGAATGTGGTTGAAATTGGTTGTGAGCCAAATGGCACCAATATCAACCATCAGGTAGGTGCGACAGATGTTGGTGCACTGCAAGCAAAAGTACTGGAAGAAAAAGCTGACTTCGGTATTGCTTTAGATGGCGATGGCGACCGCGTGATCATGGTTGATGGCGAAGGGAATAAGGTCGACGGTGATCAGATTGCCTATATTATTGCCCGTGACGCCCTGCGTCGTGGTGAATTGAAAGGCGGTGTGGTTGGTACCCTGATGACTAACCTGGGTATGGAAGTTGCGCTTAAGAACCTCGGGATTCCGTTTGTTCGCTCTAAAGTTGGCGATCGCTATGTGATGGAAGAGCTGCAAAAGCAAAACTGGTTGATCGGTGCTGAAAATTCAGGTCATGTTATTCTACTGGATAAAATCACGACCGGTGACGGCATTGTTGCAGGCTTGCAAGTGATGGCATCGATAGTCGATAGCAAGATGACACTGAAGGAGCTGTGTGATGGCATGAAAATGTTCCCTCAGGTGCTGGAAAATGTACGTTTTAAAGGGAATGGTAATCCGTTGGAATCTGAGGCGGTTATCGCCGCTAAAGAAGCGGTTGAAGAGAAACTGGGTGATAGCGGACGTGTCTTGTTGCGCAAGTCGGGCACAGAGCCATTAATTCGCGTTATGGTTGAAGGCGAAGATAGCGCTTCGGTTAAAGAATATGCACTGGAAATCGCTCAGGCAGTTAAAGATAACTGTTAGTCTGCAACTATTAGATTAAATGGTTACCTTGTTGCCGGTTTTGCTTAAAACTTGTTCAAGTGGTTCGCCTAATTAACTATTTGGTGAGATTTTACTTGTCACTGCAGCAAGCATTCGCTAATATTCCTCCGCTCCTAAATTGCGGGAGAGCGCTGGCGCTGCTTTAGCAAAGCCGGCACAACAATATGGACATAGGTGGAACCCATGTACGAAATTCTACTTGTGATTTATCTGTTGGCTGCGCTTGGTGTTATTGGCCTCGTTTTGGTTCAGCAAGGTAAAGGCGCAGATATGGGAGCTTCATTTGGGGCTGGCGCTTCTGGAACATTGTTCGGTGCTAGCGGCTCTGGAAATTTCTTAACCCGAATGACAGCAATTTGTGCGACAACATTCTTCGTCATCAGTCTGGTTCTTGGCAACATGAGTGCTAAGCAAGCAGCAGAGAAGAGTGGCTGGGAAGAGCTAAGTGCCCCAGCAACGGAACAGATTGTAGATAAAACTGAGAGCGTTTCTGAAAACAGTGACATTCCTCAGTAATTAAAGATTTAGCCGAGATGGTGAAATTGGTAGACACGCTAGCATGAGGTGCTAGTGCCGCAAGGTGTAGGGGTTCAAGTCCCCTTCTCGGCACCATTATACTGATTACTTGAAAGAGTAACGTCTGCGCGATATAATGCGTTCAGATTCGGACGCGGGGTGGAGCAGTTTGGTAGCTCGTCGGGCTCATAACCCGAAGGTCGTCGGTTCAAATCCGGCCCCCGCAACCACTTTTCCGAAAACAGACTATTCTTATATAGAGGTTGTTTGTTTTCTATCACAGCGTGCTGTGATAATCAGGGTCCAGTAATAAAAAACCCCGTAAATCGGGGTTTTTTATTATCTGAAACATGACCATTCAGGTATTTACTGGGCTTTAGGCCCTTTTTTTGTTTCCGGGGGGTTGTCTTGACAGCTTTAGAGACACAATTAACCGAATTGCTTGACGGACCTGTCAATGCTTTAGGCTATGAACTGGTAGGTTTGGAATTCATCCGTGCGGGTGAACATTCAACATTACGTGTATTCATTGATCATGAAAATGGCATTAATGTCGATGACTGCGCCGAAGTAAGCCGTCAAATTAGTGCCGTTATGGATGTAGAAGATCCAATCACCGTGGCTTATCACCTGGAGGTGTCTTCCCCTGGTCTTGAGCGGCCACTATTTAAAGCAGCACATTACCAACAATTTATTGGTCACGAGGTCAGCCTGGTGCTAAAAATGGCGATGAATAATCGTCGCAAGTGGAAAGGTGACATTATTGCCGTTGAAGGTGAATTGGTCACTCTTAAAGTAGATGGCAATGACGAAACGTTTGCACTGAGCAATATTTCCAAGGCCAACCTGATTCCAAAATTCTAACCGCTATATTGGGGCATTAGAAATGAACAAAGAAATCTTGGCTGTCGTTGAAGCGGTATCTAATGAGAAAGCTGTTCCTCGTGAGCGTATCTTTGAAGCTCTTGAGATCGCACTTGCAACAGCGACAAAGAAAAAAAGCGAAGCAGAAATTGACGTTCGCGTTGCGATTGACCGTAAAACGGGCAATTTTGAAACTTTCCGTCGTTGGAAAGCAGTCGAAGAAGTGACTCAGCCTACGCTTGAAATCACTTTAGAAGCGGCACAGTTTGACGACGAAACGATCGAGCTGGGTGATTACGTTGAAGATGAAATTGAATCTGTAACGTTTGACCGTATTACGACCCAAACGGCTAAGCAAGTCATTGTGCAGAAAGTACGTGAAGCTGAGCGAGCTCAAGTTGTCGAACAATTTATGGATAATGAAGGTGAGCTAATTACCGGTATTGTCAAGAAAGTGAATCGTGAAGCGGTTATTATCGATTTGGGTAATAATGCTGAAGCTGTTATTCAGCGTGACGATCAGCTACCACGTGAAAACTTCCGTCCGGGTGACCGAGTACGTGGTTTGCTGTACTCTGTGCGCCCTGAAGCGCGCGGTTTCCAGCTATTCATGACGCGTTCAAAAGCAGAAATGCTAACCGAACTGTTCCGCATCGAAGTGCCAGAAATTGGCGAAGAGCTGATTGAACTTATGGGTGCGGCGCGTGACCCTGGTTCTCGTGCGAAAATCGCAGTGAAAACAAACGATAAACGTATCGATCCAGTTGGTGCGTGTGTTGGAATGCGTGGTGCGCGTGTTCAGGCTGTCTCTAGTGAACTAGGCGGTGAACGTATTGATATCGTACTTTGGGATGAGAACTCAGCTCAATACGTTATTAATGCCATGGCACCGGCAGAAGTCAGTTCAATCATCGTTGATGAAGACAACCACACGATGGACATTGCTGTCGAGAAGGATAACCTTGCTCAGGCAATTGGTCGTAATGGTCAGAACATCCGTTTGGCGTCTCAGCTAACTGGCTGGGAACTCAATGTGATGACGGTAGAAGATCTGCAGAAAAAGCACCAGGAAGAAGCCCAAGAATCGATTGAAGTGTTTACTAAATACTTGGATATTGATGAAGACTTCGCGACCGTTCTGGTTGAAGAAGGTTTCACTACGCTAGAAGAAATCGCCTACGTACCAGTAAGCGAGCTAAAGGACGTTGAGGGTCTTGATGAAGAGGCTATCAACGAACTTCGTAATCGAGCTAAAGAAGCTCTGACTACTCTTGCCCTTGCTCAGGAAGAGACGTTTGAAGGTGTCGAACCTGCAGATGATCTTTTAGGCCTGGACGGTCTTGAGCGTGATATGGCGTTTAAGTTAGCCGCGAAGAGTATTTGCACGCTTGAAGATCTTGCAGATCAGGGAACTGATGACTTGCTCGATATAGAAGGTATGAATGAAGCAAGAGCGGGTGAGTTGATTATGGCCGCTCGTAACATCTGCTGGTTCAGCGACGAAGCGTAATAAAATTAAGCAAGGGAGAAGCAGTATGTCAGAAGTTACAGTTAAAGCATTGGCTGAAGAAGTGGGTACGCCTATTGATCGGTTGCTTCAACAATTTTCAGACGCTGGTATTAGCAAGAAAGCTGAAGATAGTGTAAGCCAGAGCGAGAAACAGTCACTGTTATCCCATCTGAAAAAAGAGCATGGCGGTGACAGTAATGGCGAAGCTCCATCGCGTCTTACTTTGCAGCGTAAAACGCGCAGTACACTGAGTGTTTCTGGTACGGGTGGTAAGAGTAAAAACGTACAAGTTGAGGTGCGCAAAAAGCGCACCTATGTGAAACGCTCGGCTCTTGAAGAAGAGCAGCGTGCCGCGGAAGAGGCGACGCGCCAGGCAGAAGAAGCTGCTCAACGTGAAGCTCAGGCTCAGCAAGAAGCAGAAATGAAAGCTAAGCGTGATGCAGAAGAAGCAACACGTAAAGCGGAAGAGGCACGTTTGGCTGAAGAACAAGCTAAGCGTGACGCAGAAGACAAGGCTAATCGTAAGGTCGAGGAAACGACTAAGCGAGAGGTTACAGATAAGCGTAAAGCCGCCGATAAGGCTGAGCGCACCGCCGCTGATCAACAGGCTAAGATAGAAGCCGAGGCGCTAAAACGTCGCCAGGAAGAGGAAGCCAAGCGTAAAGCCGAAGAAGAGAGTCAGCGTCAGCTAGAAGAGGCACGCAAAATGGCAGAAGTAAACGAAAAACGTTGGACGGAAACAGACCAGCAGACTAAGACAAAGATGGAAGAAGCCGATTACCACGTTACGACGTCTACTCATGCCCGTGCTGCGGAAGATGAGCAAGACCGTAAAGAAGAAGTTACCGGTACTCGTCGTAAGAAGAAAAAGCCAGCAGCTAAAGTCGATGAACGTGGTCCTAAAGGCCGTGGTGGTCGTAACCAACGCGGTCGCGGTGGCAAGAAGAAAGCCCAGGTCAATGCGCCGACATCAATGCAACACGGTTTTGATAAAACAGCAACCGTTGCTAAGTCTGATGTCGTCATTGGTGAAACCATCGTTGTTTCTGAACTGGCAAGTAAAATGTCAGTAAAAGCGACTGAAATCATCAAGGCCATGATGAAGATGGGCGCTATGGTTACCATTAACCAGGTTATCGACCAAGAAACGGCAGCACTTGTCGCTGAAGAACTGGGTCACAAAGTTATTCTTCGTAAAGAGAATGAACTAGAAGAAGCAATAATGTCTGATCGTGATGACACGGCTGTTGCTGAACCTCGCGCGCCTGTTGTCACTATCATGGGTCACGTCGACCACGGTAAAACCTCAACACTTGATTATATTCGTAAAGCACACGTTGCATCAGGCGAAGCCGGCGGTATTACCCAGCACATCGGTGCATACCACGTTGAGATCGGTAACGGCATGATCACCTTCCTTGATACACCTGGACACGCAGCGTTTACCGCTATGCGTGCCCGTGGTGCTCAAGCGACAGATATCGTTGTCCTTGTTGTTGCGGCAGATGATGGCGTGATGCCACAGACAATTGAAGCAATCCAGCACGCGAAAGCGGCAGGTGTACCTCTGATTGTTGCTGTGAACAAAATCGATAAAGAAGATGCAAACCCAGACAACGTTAAGAACGAGCTGGCTCAGTACGATGTTATCCCTGAAGAGTGGGGCGGTGAGAACATGTTCGTTCACATCTCTGCTAAGCAAGGTACCAACATTGATGGCCTACTAGAAGCTATTTTGCTTCAGGCTGAAATTCTTGAACTGAAAGCAGTTAAAGAAGGCATGGCAAGCGGCGTTGTCGTTGAGTCTCGCCTTGATAAAGGTCGTGGTCCTGTTGCAACCGTTCTGGTTCAGTCTGGTACTTTACGTAAGGGCGACATCGTTCTTTGTGGTCTGGAGCATGGCCGTGTTCGTGCAATGCGCGACGAAAATGGTCAAGATATTGAATCTGCAGGTCCGTCGATCCCAGTTGAGATTCTAGGTCTTTCTGGCGTACCGGCATCTGGTGACGAAGCGACTGTTGTACGTGATGAGCGTAAAGCACGTGAAGTTGCACTTTACCGTCAAGGTAAATTCCGCGATGTTAAACTAGCACGCCAGCAGAAAGCGAAACTTGAAAACATGTTCTCTAACATGACTGCCGGTGACGTTGCTGAACTGAACGTAGTACTGAAAGCGGATGTACAGGGCTCTATCGAAGCAATCGCTGATTCTTTGGTGAAACTGTCTACAGATGAAGTTAAAGTGAACGTTGTTGGTTCTGGTGTTGGTGGTATTACAGAAACTGATGCCGTACTGGCAGCAGCGTCTAACGCTATCATCCTTGGTTTCAACGTTCGTGCTGATGTACCTGCGCGCCGTATCATTGATAATGAAAACCTTGATCTGCGTTACTACTCAATCATCTATCAGTTGATTGACGAAGTGAAAGCAGCGATGGGCGGCATGCTGGCTCCTGAATTCCGTCAGGAAATCATCGGTCTTGCAGCTGTTCGTGACGTATTTAAGTCACCTAAGATCGGCGCAATCGCTGGTTGTATGGTAACTGAAGGTCTGATTAAGCGTAACAACCCTATCCGTGTACTACGTGATAACGTTGTTATTTACGAAGGTGAGTTAGAATCACTACGTCGCTTTAAAGATGACGTCAACGAAGTTAAGAATGGCTACGAATGTGGTATCGGCGTTAAGAACTATAATGATGTTCGTGTCGGTGACCAGATCGAAGTTTATGAAATCGTTGAAATTCAACGTACCCTTGATTAATAGCCAACATCGTTACTTATCTAGGTAAGTAAACAAACAAACCAATGGGGAGCTTCGGCTCCCCATTCTTGCAAGAGAGCTTTTTTCTTTAAGAGAGCCCTCTTCTTTAAGAGAGATAGCTAAAATGGCAAAAGAATTCAGCCGCACCCAGCGTGTAGCACAACAGTTACAAAAAGAACTTGCGGTTATCCTTCAACGTGAGATTAAAGATCCGCGTATTGGCATGACGACTATATCAAGTGTTGAAGTGTCCCGTGACATGGGTTATGCCAAAGTGTACGTTACCTTCTTTACTGTCGGTGAGCAGACGCCTGAAGGCAGCCTTGAAGTATTACGGGAAATGGCACCTTACATTCGCTCACTCTTGGGCAAGCAAATTCGCCTGCGTGTGACGCCTGAGCTAACCTTTATCTACGATCAGTCGTTGACGGAAGGTATGCGTATCTCCAACCTGGTTACCAATGCGGTTCGTGATGACAACGAGCGTCGCGTTGATGAAGGTGACGCACAAGAAGGTGAGGATAAGTAATGGCACGTCGTCGTAAGGGGCGTCCGGTCGATGGGGTCATCCTGCTCGACAAACCAACCGGACTCAGCTCGAATGATGCGCTGCAGAAAGTAAAGCGTATCTTTTTTGCGCAAAAGGCGGGCCATACCGGTGCGCTGGATCCATTGGCTACCGGTATGCTGCCAATCTGCTTTGGTGAAGCGACGAAGTTTTCTCAGTTTCTTCTAGATTCAGATAAGCGCTATCGTGTTATTGCGAAACTGGGTGAGCGTACCGATACCTCAGATTCTGACGGCGAAGTGGTGGAAACCCGCGAAGTGAAAGTCGACCGTGGTCAGCTGGAGCGTTGCATCGCCAAGTTCCGCGGAACAACGGATCAAATTCCGTCTATGTACTCGGCATTGAAATACCAGGGTCGAAAACTCTATGAGTACGCCCGTGAAGGTATCGAAGTTCCACGTGAGTCACGTAAAATCACGGTGTTCTCTGTTGATCTGCTCCGGTTTGAAAACAACGAAGTCGAGATGGAACTGCATGTATCGAAAGGTACCTACATCCGCACTATTGTTGATGATCTGGGGGAAATGCTAGGTTGTGGCGCGCACGTGACCTACCTTCGCCGTACCGGCGTTTCTAACTATCCAATGGAACGTGTAGTGACATTGGAGCAGTTACAGGCACTGCTTGATCAAGCGAATGAGCAGGGAATGGCACCAAGTGAACTTCTTGATCCGCTATTGCTACCGACAGATAGTGCCGTTCAGGATTTACCTGAAGTGAATATCTTACCGGCGAGTGCGGTTTATGTCCTTAACGGTAATCCGGTTAATGCGGGTCGTGTGCCTGAAACGGGAACGTTAGTCCGTATTACCGTCGGTGAGCCGCGTGAGTTCATCGGGGTGGGCGTGATTGATCAAGATGACATGCTGGCACCAAAGCGCGTGATGGCGAACCAGCAAGACTAAAGAAGCGAGAGGCGAGTGACGCTGCGTTCCGAGAAGCGGGGAAGAGCGGCACTAAGGCCCTGTGGCCCTATGGAGATGAAGGTACGAGTTCCTTGGTTCCTAGGAAGAGCAAAAAAGCTTGTTTTTCCTTGTGGTTCTGGGAGCCTGCCTTGCAGGACCATAGGACCATAGGACCATAGGACCATAGGACCATAGGACCATAGGACCATAGGACCATAGGACCATAGGACCATAGGACCATAGGACCATAGGACCATAGGACCATAGGACCATAGGACCATAGGACCTAGAAATCTACCTCACCTCTCGAACTTCGCAACTAATATCTTCTGCGATTATTTCGCTTGCAGCCGACTATTGCTGCCAGTATAATTCGCGGCTTGGGTGCCGGCTGAATCAGAGATTGGCGGCACAAATTAAAACATCTAGTATTAGGAAGAGTTATGTCTCTGAATGCAGAAACTAAAGCAGCAATCGTTGCTGAATACGCACAATGTGAAAACGACACTGGTTCACCTGAAGTTCAGGTTGCGCTTTTAACAGCACAAATTAACCACCTTCAAGGTCACTTTGCTGCTCACAAACACGACCACCACAGCCGTCGCGGTCTGCTACGTATGGTTTCTCGCCGTCGTAAGCTTCTAGACTACCTAAAAGGTAAGAATCTTGATCGTTACCAAGATCTTATCAAGCGTCAAGGCCTACGTCGCTAAGATTGCTTTCGAGAAAGGAGCCTTATGGCTCCTTTCTTTTTTATTCAGTAACTCTCCTTACTCACTATTTAGTCCAGTATCCGCATCGAAAGTGCTAATTTTAGCGATAAACTCCGTGCTTTCTCTTCGAGATCTTGAACGAAATAGTGGCAAGTTGAATTACTAATCAAGATATAAATATACTTACTTTACCCTGATTGATCAGTCGTTCTCCCGACCTAAAGGTCGCGGCTAATGACAGTTTTTTACGATTAAGCCGATATTGGCTATTCAGTAGATAATTATCATTAGTCGCGATGTGTGAAATCATCGTAAAGTGGGTTTCATCACATGACGCTTTTCCTTGTGTCAGATATACTTAACGACGCAAATAGAAAGCGGATAATATTTAAGGAAATTCACGTGAATCCTATCGTAAAGACTTTCCAGTACGGTAACCACACCGTTACCCTTGAAACTGGTGTTATGGCGCGTCAAGCGACAGCCGCTGTTATGGCTAGCATGGACGATACGTCTGTGTTCGTATCTGTAGTTGGCAAGAAAAAAGCGGTTGAAGGCCAAGACTTCTTCCCGCTAACAGTTAACTACCAAGAGCGTACTTACGCTGCAGGTAAAATCCCTGGTGGTTTCTTCAAGCGTGAAGGTCGTCCTTCTGAAGGCGAAACACTGACTGCCCGTTTGATTGACCGTCCAATTCGTCCGCTATTTCCTGATGCATTCAAAAACGAAGTTCAGGTTATTGCGACTGTAGTTTCTGTAAACCCAGATGTAAACCCAGACATGATCACTATGATCGCAACGTCTGCGGCACTGGCGATTTCTGGTCTGCCATTCAATGGTCCTATCGGTGCGGCACGCGTTGGTTACATCAATGATCAGCTTGTTCTTAACCCAAGCAACACTGAGCTGGAAGAAAGCCGTCTAGACCTTGTTGTTTCCGGTACTAAAGACGCTGTTCTGATGGTTGAATCAGAAGCAGATCGTCTGTCTGAAGAACAAATGCTACAAGCTGTAGTTTACGGTCACGACCAGCAGCAAGTTGTTATCGATGCAATCAACGAGTTTGCGGCGGAAGTTGCCACTCCTGCTTGGGATTGGACAGCACCGGAAGTTAACACTGAGCTTAAAGCTCGTGTTGCGGATAAAGCTGAAACTCGTCTTGCTGACGCATACCAGATCACTGAGAAAATGGCGCGTTACGACGAAGTTGGTGCTATTAAGAACGACGTTGTTGAAGCACTTCTTGCTGAAAGCGAAGAACTAGATGAGCGCGAAATCCGCGGCATGCTAAGTTCTCTAGAGAAGAACGTTGTACGTAGCCGTATCATTGCGGGCAACCCACGTATCGATGGTCGTGAAAAAGACATGGTTCGTGCGCTAGACGTACGTACAGGTGTTCTTCCACGTACTCACGGTTCTTCTTTGTTTACACGTGGTGAAACTCAGGCGTTAGTTACTGCTACGCTTGGTACACAGCGTGACGCACAAATTATTGACAGCATCATGGGTGAGAAGAAAGATCACTTCCTTCTACACTACAACTTCCCTCCATACTGTGTAGGTGAAACTGGTTTTGTTGGTTCACCTAAGCGTCGTGAAATCGGCCACGGTAAACTGGCTAAGCGCGGTATTGCTGCAGTAATGCCTTCTGTTGAAGAATTCCCATACACAGTACGTGTTGTATCGGAAATCACAGAATCTAACGGTTCATCTTCAATGGCTTCTGTATGTGGTACGTCTCTGGCACTTATGGATGCTGGTGTGCCAATCAAAGCATCTGTTGCGGGTATTGCAATGGGTCTTGTTAAAGAAGGCGATGACTTTGTTGTTCTTTCTGACATCCTTGGTGACGAAGATCACCTGGGTGACATGGACTTTAAAGTTGCGGGTACTGACGATGGTATCACTGCACTGCAGATGGATATCAAAATCGAAGGTATCACTAAAGAGATCATGCAGATCGCTCTGAACCAGGCTAAAGGTGCGCGTAAGCACATCCTTAGCGTGATGGACGATGCAATCGGTACTCACCGTGATGAAATTTCTGAGTTTGCTCCTCGTATCTATACGATGAAGATCAACTCTGACAAGATCAAAGATGTTATCGGTAAAGGTGGTGCAGTTATTCGTCAGCTGACTGAAGAAACTGGCACAACTATCGAAATCGAAGATGACGGTACAATCAAGATTGCTGCAACTGAAGGCAAGGCGGCTAAAGAAGCAATTCGCCGTATCGAAGAAATCACAGCTGACGTTGAAGTTGGTCGCATCTATACTGGTAAAGTAATGCGTGTGGTTGACTTTGGTGCATTCGTTTCTGTTATCGGTGCCAAAGAAGGTCTGGTTCATATTTCTCAAATCTCTCAGGAGCGTGTAGAGAAAGTGGCAGATCACCTAGAGCTAGGCCAGGAAGTTAAGGTTAAAGTTCTAGAAATCGACCGTCAGGGCCGTATTCGCCTAAGCATGAAAGAAGCACAAGCTGACCAAAATCCTGCGCCAGCTCAAGACGAGCAGCCACAAGGCTAAGTCTTTCTTCTTCAAGCATGTTATAAAGGGGCTAATAAGCCCCTTTTTTTATAGTAACAATTCAGAACACTGTAATATCAACCAATAGTCGTTATCGAAAGTGCTTATTTATAACCATAAACTCCGCCCTTTCTTTTGCTCTTGATGGATATAACGGTGACTGAACAGCGACAGAAAGAGATGAACGGTTTTTGTATGTCAGGGAGAACGGCATTGATAGCAAACAGGTTAAAGCTCGCATGTCTTGCGGCGCTGATGATGTTAACGGGCTGTACAGCATCATCTCAATCGAATTGGACTCATCCACCGATGGCGGTGCCACTTCAGCCGACGATACAGCAACAAATTCAGTTAGCGCGTATTGATCAGCTGTTAAAGCGAAATGATCTGGATAAAGCAACAGTCGCGCAAATGTATTATGAACGTGGCTTGCTGAATGACAGTCTGGGCCTGCGTGATTTGGCTCGTCTGGATTTTAATCAGTCGTTATCACTGAAAGCGAACCAGCCAGATGTGTTCAATATTCTGGGGGTGTATTTTACCCAAAGTGCCCACTTCGATGCAGCATATGAAGCCTTTGATTCGACCCTTGAGCTCAATGTTCAGCACCCCTTTGCCCAACGTAACCGTGGGATTGCCCTGTATTATGGTGGTCGGCTGGATCTGGCGCATGAAGATCTTCTTGCCCATTACCAGCAGGATCTGAATGATCCTTATCGGGTGATCTGGTTATATATACTGGACCGGGAACGCACACCTGAAGCGGCGCTTGGCAAGTTAAAGCTGCGTTTTGACGCGAGTGACAAAGAAAGTTGGGGCTGGCAAATTGTACGTTTGTACCTGGGTGAAATCACCGAATCCCAATTCTTGGAGCAAATAAGCTCAGAAAGCGAAGATAATACTCAGCTGGCAGAGCGCTTAACCGAAGGTTATTTCTACCTTGCCAAGGCTTATCAGCTGCAAGGTGATTACCCTGCCGCTATCATGCTGTACAAAATAACCCTGGCAGGTAATGTGTACGAGTTTGTTGAGCATCGGTTTGCATTGCTTGAGCTTAGCCGGGTGATGTCACTGTATGAAGCGCAAAATGGAACGCAAGAAGCAGAATAGGATTTGAAACCGTACTCAGAAAAAAGCCGCGATGTTCGCGGCTTTTATGTTTTTATGCGGTGTCCCCGCCCTGCTATTCGATGTTCAGACCAGCCAGGTTATGCCAGTAACCATTACAATGGTGGCCATTCTCCAGCGGATGGCGAATGGTACTTCCTTCATTGCTCCGGAACGTATCGATTAATCCTAAGGTATCGATACTGAGCGGGCTTAAACGCACGACATCGACTAACGCTTGCATCCCTTTCAGATCATTGATCAGGTTATAGCAGTAGCCTGACTGGGTCTGAATTCCATTTAGGGTGAATACTTTTTGTGTTTCCTGGCTGTTGACGGTAATACCATTGGGGTATTTAACGCAGCACGTTTCACATTCATCTTTTGCTTTGTCTTCAGCTCGGGCTGTAAAGCAACGGGCTGAATAGGCTAATGGCAGGTAGCCATAGCTGAACACTTCGGTTTCAAACTGGCCGTGGATCCCCAATTTTTCGCAATCAGTCATGACGTTTTGCAGCCATTCGCGAGACAACTCTACCGGCATGCACCAGCGCACCATGCCTTTTTTCAAGAACAGGTTCAGGGTCTGGGCGTTGTAACAGTTCACCGCCGGGCCAACGACAAAAGGAATACCTTTTTCGTGTGCGAGCTGAATGGCCGAAACATCGTTGGCTTCAACAATGAAGTCACCATTATCAATGTACTTTTTCATCGCATTGACTTCGCTTGGTGCCTCCAGCAGTGCCATGGTCGACAACACGACTTGTTTACCGGTTGCTGAAATATCTTTAGCGATTTCAAACCAGTGTGCCGGTTTCATTTCACGGCGCTTAGAGCAGACAGTTTCACCTAAATAGATGATATCGCTATTAGCATCTTTGGCTTGCTGATAAAACGCCTCGACATCTGTTTTTGGCCAGAAATATAGCAGAGGACCCAGGGAGTATTTCATTGTTGGCTCCTTTTATTGCCATTTACGGTGATAAGCACCAAGAGTCGTTTGTTTACCTTCAGAGACATTGCCCAGACATGCGTTCCAAGCGGGATCGACGCGATAGCCGTCAGGGTTTGCCAGGTAACGGTCAATGGCAGCACGCCACGTTTTCGTCACTTGCTCGACATAAGCCGGACTACGTTGGCGACCTTCTATTTTGACTGACGCTATATTGGCTGCAAACAGTTCAGGCAATATTTCCAAGGTGTTCAAACTGGTTGGCTCTTCCAACGCGTGATAGCGCTTATTCTCCCCCTCGATGCTGACATCAAAACGGCCTTTGCAGAGGGTTGGATAACCGGCATTCTCGCCTTCTTTGTAGCGGTCAATTAACACGTCATTAAGGCGTGATTCCAGCCCGTCAGACGTTTCTTGCCAGCGCACATATTTAGCCGGCGAGCAGGCTCCTACCGTGTTCGGTGATTCGCCCGTCATGTACGATGACAGGTAGCAGCGTCCTTCCGACATAATGCACAGGCTACCAAAGGCGAACACTTCGAGTTGCATGTCGGTATTACGGGCTAACTGTTTAACCTGGTGAATGGATAATACGCGCGGCAGAACCACACGCTTCACATTAAAATTTTGCTGGTAAAAATCAATGGCGGCGGTATTGGTCGCTGAAGCCTGCACGGATAAATGGAGTTCCAGCTCCGGGTATTTTGTCGCAGCGTACTCCAGCACGGCAATATCGGCAACTATTAACGCATCAACCCCCATGGCAGCTGCATTGTCGACAGCCTGGCTCCAGCGGTTGAAACCGTCAGGGTGAGCAAAAGTATTCAGAGCAACATGCAATTTGCGGTTGTGATCTTTGACATACTGTACGGCTTTTTCGAGTTTACGACCTGTGAAGTTAAGACCTGCAAAATGGCGGGCATTGGTGTCATCTTTAAAGCCGATGTACACCGCATCTGCACCATGATCAATGGCGGTCTTTAACGCTGGAAGGTTGCCTGCGGGGCAAAGTAGCTCCATATTATTTTTATTTACCAGTGTGGGAAGGAAAGTAATTAAACAAATAGTAGGGGGCTTGTTGCCCCCTTGTTTTGACATTAGGCAGGTTTTGTTGATTTAGGATGATTTTTTATGACGGCTATCTCGTTAATCTTTTCGGCGACTGTTCTTAACCAAAATCGCTTCCAGTTCGTTTTTCGGTAACGGACGGTAGAAGTGGAAACCCTGGATATAGTCACAGTTCAGGTTCGATAATAGCGTTGCCTGCTGATGGGTTTCGACCCCTTCTGCGACAATGCTCATGTTGAGAGCCTTACCCAGGTTAATGATATTTTCTATCAGGGTGACCTGTTTCGGCACGCTATCGATATCATTGATAAAAGCACGGTCGATTTTGAGTTCATCCAATGGGAATCGAGCCAGATAAGAGAGCGAGGAATAACCGGTACCAAAATCATCAATAGAGAGGGCAAACCCGAGTTTCTTTATTCCATTAAGCATCTGGATGGTGTGCTCGCCATCACTCATTACCGCACTTTCTGTTAGCTCGAAGGTAATGTCATTGGCATTGACGCCAATACTTTTTTGTAGCTTCTCAACAAAGCTAATCAAATTAGGGTTACCAAACTGCTGTGGTGATAAGTTGATTGCGACCCGACCCGGGAAGATCCCTTGCTGTTTCCAGCGGCGTACCGTCGTAAATACTTCTCGCATGACCACCCGGCCTACCTGTTCAATCAAGCCGGAACGTTCAGCGACCGGAATGAACTGGGCTGGGCTGATATAACCTTCAACCGGGTGCTTCCAGCGCACGAGAGCTTCCGCGCCGTTGATAGCAAAATCCCGGGCATTGACTTTTGGCTGATACCAAACCTCTAATTTATTGTTTTGTAGTGCTTTTTGTAACTCAATTTCCAGCCATAAACGCATTCGCGCTTCTTTATTCATGGCTTCGCTGAACTTGACTAAGCGGTTTCGGCCCCGGTTCTTTGCCTCATACATTGCCGTATCAGCATTTTGCAGCAGAATTCGGGCATCATTGCCATTGCCGGGAGAGGTGACCATGCCAATAGAGCAGGCAAGGTGTTTACTGAAATGGTGAAGGTCAAACGGTTGGTTAACCAACGCGATGATCTGTTCAGAAATCAAATCACCGGTACGGTCATGTTCAGGATCCGGAATTAAAACACCGAACTCATCACCGCCCAAGTGGCCGAGAATGGCATTTTCCGGTAATAAACGGCGCAGGCGCTGGGATATTTCCTGCAGCACCCGGTCACCAATATGATGGCCAAGTGAGTCATTGATATTCTTGAAGTTATCAATGTCCAAATACAGCATCACCAAAGGCGTTTCATTGGCAATCAGCTGTTCTAACCGGCGGCTGAAACCATGGCGATTATAGAGACCGGTCAGTGGATCGGTATGAACCAGATGTTCGATCTGGCCTTGCTGAACGACGTGTTCAGAGGCGTCTTTCAGCATGACTATGGTGGCGCGTGAGCCAAGCAAAGTGATCTCAGAGGTCGAGACCAGTAGTGGACGTTCGCTGCAGCAGCGGGGGCTGGTATGGCATTTACGTGGTCCACTTTTTGGCTGCTGGTGTAACTGCTCACCTAAAATACGCTGGCTATGGCTGTCAATCAGCAGGCGGCCGAGATCTTCACCTAATAATTCTTTTGATGATTCAAAGCCCAACAAGGTTGCAGCGGCTGCGTTAGCGTTAATAACGGTATTGCTTTCGACAATACAGATACCATCAGAGATCAGCTCGTTAAGCTGGTACAGCTGATTTTCGAGTTCTTCTATGGTATTGACCAGTACCTGTCGCTCAGAGGTGTCGGCAGAGTGCAGGACAATATGCTGAATATCGTCTGAGCGATTACGCAGAGGAGAGAGGCTAAAGTGCATGCTGGTATCATGACGGTTGTCGTCTAACACCACTTCGCCTTCTACTGACTCGCCACTGAATGCGCGCTCATAATACGGGCGTAACGAGTTATAGTAGGCCTGACCAAGGATTTCTTTGTCATTGCGTCCGATCAGCTCGTCACGACGAAGACCGCTGACTTCACAATAGCGATTATTTACCACAAGGTAGTTATGATCTTGGTCTAGCACTGCAAACAGAAACGGACTGTTGTCTGTGAGCAGAGGGAACCAGTAATTGAGTTGCTCTGTCGGCATTGAAGCACCGTATTCCGTATGCAGGTTAAGTGTAACTATTTACTTCATTGCTGTTTCGTCCAATCTCCACAGAGAAAAAGCACATTGATATCGATAAACTTTGCGCTTTCTCTTTGTTGTTGGACAAACTAGCCGTCAGTTGAACAGCGATAGAATCGTGACGATTGAATTCGATTGTTGTAATTCATCCGCCGTGCTCTGTAATATAACCCGTGAGCAAGGCAGAATTCCAAACTTTGCGTCGAGAGAAACGTTTTTTTTGACTCAAGGCATAAAACCGTCTCCCTGGGTTGCCATACAATCAGGTATTAAATGCGATAATGATAGGAAAAGACCAACAGTGATAGCCCAACTTCGAAAGCACATGGTTCAACACGGCCCGGCGTTACTGCGTATTCCTGCAAAACTGACGCCATTTCCTATTCAGAAGAAAATGATGTTAGAAGGCTTAACGACGGTTTTCAAAGAAGCACTCGAAGATGGTGATTTTGAATTTCTCGATGAGCGCTGGCTAAAAGTCGAAGTCAGAGATCTGGGGCTGCACTGGTATATCAGTTATCAGGATGACAAACTGGTTGTATCTGATCAGGTCGAGCTGGAAGATGTAAGCTTTAGCGGTGAGTGTAATGACTTAGTGCTGATAGCGGCACGCAAAGAAGATCCGGATACTCTGTTTTTTCAACGTCGTCTTCGTATCGAAGGAGATACCGAACTGGGACTGGAAGTGAAAAACCTGATGGACAGCATTGATCTGGATTCATTGCCAGCCCCCCTTAAATATATATTGCAGCAATCAGCAGATTTCATCCAGAAAGGGATGCAGGACGCAGATGTTGATAAAGAGGTCATTAATGCTCATTAGAACCGAAGCGCCAGCAGATATTCTTCCTATAGACCGATTGCTCAAAGACGTATTCGAGACTGAAGCCGAAGCAAATCTGGTGATGAAGCTACGGGAAAACAGCTGTCGGACTTTGTCGCTGGTGGCTTGCAGCGATGAAGGGGAAGTGATTGGTCACCTGTTCTTCAGCCCGGTAACGGTTGAAGGACAAGATGACCGCTGGCAAGGTTTGGCACCACTGGCAGTAAAATCGGAGTATCAGCGTCAGGGGATAGGTAAAGCCCTGATGGAAGAAGCGAAAAACATTCTGATAGAATTTGATTATCCGGTTATTGTTGTACTCGGTCACAGTGATTACTACCCGCAAGTGGGGTTTGAAAAAGCGGCGGATCACGGATTACGGTGTAGCTGGCCGGTACCGGAAGAGGCTTTCATGGTGCTTGAGTTGATACCTGATACATTAGCCGGTAAATCAGGCGTCGTTGAGTATTGTCCCGAGTTCTCTGAACTGTAATATCCGAACGGTAATACCAATCGGCATAATACGGTAGCGCCAAAAACATGGCCTCCAAAAGGACGAGTTATAAATACCACCTGCGGGTGGTATTTTTGTACTGATGGAAAGGTCTTTGGTATTGAGGTAGGATTGCCACCCAAGTGATTTAATACCAATTGGTATAACACAATTTACGACGGGAATTGAATGAAACAGCGTGATATTCAGGTATTGCAGGAAATGGGTATAACCTATTGGCAGGTGCGAAAGCCTGAGCTTTTTCCTGAGATGCAAATACCGGTCATTGATCTGCCTGAAAGTTGCAAATTGCTGTTCATTACCTCTGACGAACTGGATGAACACGATGGCTGGTTGTTTGGCCGCATTCTGAACAGCATGAAGCTGACACCAGAGCAGGCCCTGGCCTTACCACTTGAAGCATTGGAGCAAGTGGGAGAGCACCATTTAGTCTGGTGTTGGTTTGCAGGCTGCCAGGGTGTACACCCGGCAGGTTGCCAGATATTGACATCTAGTTCGTTGAAAGCTATGCACTCTAACCCGGCGACTAAAAAAGCCTTATGGCAGCAGATTTGTTCATATGACACATAAAATTGTACCTCTCAAACCACAGCACCATGATGATGTATGGCGCATTGAACAGGCGGCTCACGCCTTTCCATGGGCGGAATCGTTAATTCGTAATGCACCGAATAAAATTGCAGCTAACTTTGTCTTGCTGGTCGATGCGAAGGTGATTGGTTATTGCTTTGGTCAGAATGTGGCAGGTGAAGCGACTTTATTGAATATTGCCATTGATCCGGCTTGTCAGGGCAAGGGGTATGGCAAGGTATTGCTAGAAGGTTTTATCGAGGCGTTACAAGCGCGTGATGCCGAAGAAATCTGGCTTGAAGTTCGTGCCAGTAATACCCGCGCGTACCAATTATATGAAGCTATCGGTTTTAATGAAATTAATCGCCGTATTGGTTATTACCCTGCTGAGAACGGGCGTGAAGATGCGCTGATCATGACTTACATGATTTTCTGACAGACGAGCTTCTGAAAAATTTTTTTCAAAAAAAGCGCCGAAAGGCGCTTTTTGTTTATGGTTTAGAATCGAGAATCGAGGTACTCGAGACTTGGTACTCAATACTCGAACCTAGCCATATTCCTGTACTACCTCAGTAATATCGACGGGAGGGGCAATGAACCCCTGATATGCACAAGTGTTAAGCGTAGCGGCATAATCAACCTGTTCTCTGGTCTGAATGCCGGTCAGGATGATATTGATCTCCATCCCTCTCGCAATATTGATCAGGGCCCGGCATAACTCGTTTTTATGATGGTTATCCTTGGTTCCGGCAAAAGACTGATCGAGCTTCACATAGCTTGGGCGCAACGACTGCAGGTAGTCCATCGAGCTTAGCTGGCGACCAAAGTGGTCGATCCCCCATTCGGCGCCGGTAGCCTTGAATATTTCACTCAGATGCTCACAAGCCTGCTGATTGGCATAAATTGCCGATTCAGGCAGTTCAAAGAGAAGTTTATCTGTATACGGCGAACCGGCCAGATAGCCGGCCAGCCAATCGCGGAAGTCAGGGTCGGTAATACTGTGCGTCGTAAGGTTGATTGCTACCGGGGTCTGGCTTTGCTTTAGAATGCCATTTTGATGCAGAGACTCGATTAAACACCGATCCAATGCAGCCCCTAGCGCCAGTATTTCAATATAGGGCATGAAGTGTCGGGCAGGTATACGTTGCTGGTCATGTTTTAACTGGCAAAAAATTTCCTGGTGAATGATGGCGCCATCATGATGGTAATGCACGGGTTGCCAGCGAAAGCTGAATTGCTGGTGGGTAAGCGCATTATTTAACATGTCACGCCACTGCTCTTTAGAGAAAAGCAGTTGTTGATGATTTTCGAACCAGTGGTAAACCGTGTTGCCTTGAACGGCTTGTTGTAGCGCATTGTCGGCCTGGGCCAATAGCTCGGAGGCTGAATTTTGATTGCTGCGTTCACTGATACCAATGGCAAAACCGTGGTTTGGCTGATAACCCGCTTTGCTGATTTCTTGGTTGATCGCCTGGATCAGGGTATGCAGCTGTTTTTGGAGTTGCTTGTGTTCCTGTTCGGTGAACAAGAAAGCAAACTCATAGTCGGCTATCCGGGCAACGACCGTATTTGATGCCTGGTTTAACTTCTGTTTAAGTGTCTGCGACAATAAGTGAATGGTGTCATCTCGTATCTGGAAACCAAGCTGATTATGCAGCTGTTGCAACCAATCGAATCTAGCCAGCAAAATGGCACCGGTTCCCGGTTCATCCATCCAGCTGTTGATACGATCAATGAAATACTGGCGGTTTGGAAGGGCTGAAACCTTATCAATAAGGTTATTTTCCCGTAAGGTGATGACCTCTTCATTGAGGATCAAAAAGTTCTGCTGGAGCTGCTTCGACATATTATTGATGCCAATAACAACGGGGCGAAGTTCCTGTATTTCCGGTACCGGTAACGGTGCATCAAACTGATGTTGAGCAATTTTATGGGTATGAGATGCAATGGCGCTGAGAGGACGTAGCAGGCGGCTTAAGATGAATCGGGCGAGTAGAGCGATCAAAATAAATAAGCCGCAGAATATGATCAGGCTATTTCTGACGATTTCCCAAAGCTGAGTGTTTGCAACATCTGCTTGAGTTACCATTTTTAGTTCAGCCAGATCCATCCAACCGGAGCGGATCATGATTGTTTCTTCAGGAACGGTGAAGAGGTTCAAGCCAGTAAACCAAGCCGGGGCCACCATCTTTTCATCGGTGCTTGTCCAGCTTTGTTGGTGGCCGTCAACCACCCAGGTTAAGGTGATTTCCTGATAGTTGCCTTTTGTAAATAAAGCCTGGAGTAGTGTTTCAACGCGATCTGAATCACCTGCTTCTAAGGCTGGTTCCAGGGTAACCGCTAAGGTCTGGCTGGTATTGTTAAGCTCAGAATCCATTTGGTGCGCTAAAAGTTCTCGGATCTCAGTAAATTGTATGTAGCCGATACCGGTAACAACTAACAGAAAAAGCCCCAGAAGCAGAGAGTAAAATTGTTTAAAAATAGACATATAAAACAAGATTCCAAGTTCAGAATGTATGCCGCACTTTTCGGACACATTCGATACCAGCATGATTAATCATAAGGCATTGGTATTAATGACAAAAAATGACGGTAATGGCCAAGTGTGACTTTTGTCATTGGCAGGCCGCTTTATCAGCAAGCCCGCATAAGTCGACGCTTTATTCATCTGGCTGTTGATCGACTGTGTAGATATCCCATCTCATTTCCGTAGCCTTGTTGTTTCCGGTTACTTCCGCAATCACTCTGCGGTTTCGCTGGTGGGCAATTTCACTGAGGCTGGGATCGACGGGGCGAGTGAAGCCATAGCCGACCGCTTTTACCCGCACGTTATCAATACCGAATTCTGAAACAAGCGCATTTGCAATGGCATCAGCGCGTTGCTGGGAAAGAGTCATGTTTTTCTCATGAGATCCAATCTTACTGCAGTGCCCTTCAATGGTAACCTGAGTATCCGGGTAGCTACGCATGAACTTTGCCAGTATATCGATTTGTCCGTAGTAACGAGGTGAAATATAAGATGAGTTATTGGCAAACAAAATATTCAGTTCACGCCGCTCAGCAATGGATCTGACTTTACCGCAGCCGTCATTGTTTACCTGGGCACCATTTAAGGTGTCGGTGCACATTTCTCTGGCTTTGATCACCCCGTCACGATCGACATCTTGCAAGTCATGAACCTGTTCGGTCGGGGTATCCATCGCGACAATGTCGTTATTGGCACATCCGGCAAGCAGCAGTGTGGCGATAACGGCAAGACACATGTTTATTTGCTTAGATCCATTCATTGACGCACGCCTCCTTCATATTGTTCTTCTCCAAGCCAGGTATCAGGTGTGGTGACCCGAAGTGCGCCGAGTAGCTGACCCGTCGCATTGAGGATCCGGTACTGGGCCGTGATTTCATCGAATTCGGCGCTAAGGTAATCTTTACGGGCTTCAAATAACTCATTTTCTGAATCAAGTAAGTCAAGTAACGTCCGTTGGCCAATCTTAAATTGCTGCGCATAAGACTGTTGCGTCTCTTTCGCAGCAATGACATGTTCACGGAGATATCGCTTTTGTTCATTAACAAACGTTCGGGCATTCCAAGCCAGGGTGGTACCCTCAACAATATCGCGATAGGCACGCTGACGCAGTTCAGTGGCTTCTCCCAGTTTATAGGAGGCTTCTCTGTCTCTGGCCTGATCTTTTCCCCCTGAAAACAGATTATATCTCAGCCTTACCATGGCCTGTAGTTCATTGCTTTCACCACCGACGTCTGAGGTTATGCCGCTGCCATCGACTCCATCCACGTTTTCATCCCAGTTTCCGGAGAGTTCAAGACTGACTTGCGGGTAATAGTTCGATTTCGCCGACTTGCGCTCATATTTGGCTGCTTGAATATCACTATTAGTCGCTTTCAGGGTTGGATGATTTTCTTGCGCCCATTTAAGCGCTTCATCCAGGTTGGCTGGTATCATCACAGCATCCGGAACGGGCAAAATCATATCATCCGGCGCACGGTTGACGACTTTCTGGTATTGGCTTCTAGTATCAAACAGGTTATTTTTCGCTGAGACCAGATTCGATTTCGCCCGGGCTAAGCGCCCTTTTATTTGTGAAAGATCCGCGGTTGACCCCAATCCTGATTCGGTTTTTTCTTTGATCCGTTCGTAAATTTCCTGGTGGTTAGCCAGGTTTTTTTCCGACAGCTTAACGACTTCCTGAGCCTGCATATAATTGAGGTAGACTTTGGCCACTTCTAGCGCGGTGTTTTCCGCTGTGCTGAATAACGTCCATTGTTCTGAGCTGGCTTCGTTACGAAAACGGCTGACTTCACTACTGGTAAAGAAGCCATCAAACAGAATTTGCTTCAGACTGATACCCAATTCGCGACGGTCAAGATCAATCTTGTCATCATCATTAGAGGTTTGTGCCTGACGACGGGTTGAAGGGCTGTCTGTCTGCTCCCAGCCATAACCTGCCGTGAGATCAACCTTTGGTAAGTAACCAGTAAAGGCTTGATTAACTTGTTCTTCACGACTTTTGAAGCGGTTGAAAGCCTGCCGAATTTCCGGGTGGGTATCTAACGTATACGCGACTGCCTGCTCCAGAGTCTGGGCGAGTGCTGAAGCCGGTAATAGCACTGATGCCACGGCCAGAGCCGCCATACTTTTCCTTAGCGACTGGCGAACATGGTGTATCATTGAGTTGTCTCCATTATCATTATTATTTAGCGCTCTCTTAGCGCAGTGTCCCTAGCTCTTAACAGCGGATTGAGAATATATTCAAGAACCGTGCGTTTTCCCGTGATGATGTCGACCGAGGTTAACATGCCCGGAATAATCGGCATTGGCGTGCCATCTTTTTTGACTAAATTTGAAACATCAGTACGAATACGGACCAGATAAAAGCTGTTGCCTTCTTCATCTTGAGTGGTATCGGCACTAATGTGTTCTACGGTGCCGTCAAGACCGCCATAGCGGGTGAAGTCATAAGCGGTCACTTTGACCACAGCGGGTAATCCGGGGTGAAGAAAAGCGATATCTTTCGGTGCAATTTTCGCTTCGATAAGCAGTTGGTCTTCGGTTGGTACTATCTCGATAATGTCTACACCAGGTTGAACCACTCCTCCTAATGTATTGATGTGTATGGTTTTTATCGTGCCATTTACCGGTGAGGTAATCACCGCTTTATCGACTTTATCCTGAACGCCGACTTGGGCTTCCGTCAGGCGAGACAGACGGCTATCAAGCTCGTTCATCTCAGCCCTAGCTTCCTTGTTATAGGTCAATACCGCTTCACGGCGTTTCAGTATGCTTTCATCAGATGCTGCTTTGACTTTTGGCTTCATCAGGTAAAGTGATGACAACTCGCCTTTTATGTCATTGACCTGGCGCTCCAGCTTGAGCAGGTCGACTTCTGAAACGATGCCTTTTTTAGCGAGCGGGCGAGTCATCTCCAATTCGCGGGTAATAAGCTGCAGGCTGCTTTTTAAGGTTTTTATCTTGGATGTCAGCTCCTGGCTTTCCTGTTGTTTTTGCAGGATTTGTCTGGCCAGGATCTCTAACTGGTTGATCAGGCCGTCAAGGCGTCCGGTATATTCGGCTTGCTGGCGTGCTAGTATCTTGGGGTCGCCTTTGGTGAGATCAGCAGGAAAAGTCAGTGGCTGTGGGATCACCCTTACTTGCTGGCGCCACTCTGTTGCCTTTGATGAGATTTCGATGCTGGCGAGTTCATGCTGGAGGCGAATGATATTGGCCCGTAAGCTATCAACTTCCTCTTCTTGCTGGGCAAGATCAGAGCGAAAGCGGGTATCATCGATACGGGCTAATGGTTGATCCTGGTTTACCATCATGCCTTCTTTGACATACATGGCTTGTAATATCCCGCCATCGAGGCTTTGAATGATCTGGATCTGCGAGGAGGGGATCACTTTACCGCTGCCACGGGTGACCAGATCCAGCTGGGCAAAAAACGACCAGACCAGAAATGAGACGACCATCGCTGCAATCGCTCGAATTAATAAGCGGTGGCGCAATGGTGAATCGATCATCATGGCACCGTAGACGTCATCCGTCATGTCCAGCTCTGCCGACATTACTGACTTATTCATTACGGCCTCCGGTACTCACACCGGCACTGAGCTTTTTCAGTACCTCATCCCTTTTCCCATTGAGTAATATCTGCCCTCGTTCAAGAACAACAATACGATCAACCAATTGCAGCAGAGACATTTTATGGGTGATCAATATTAGGGTGCGATCGCGCCCCGCTCTATCCATGGCATGGATGAACTGTTTCTCGGCATAGGCATCCATGCTGGCGGTCGGTTCATCCATCAGCAGAATAGGGGGATCGTTTAAAATAGCGCGAGCCAATGCTACTGACTGGCGTTGTCCCCGAGACAGTGCTTCCCCTCTTTCGCCAACCTGTTTATCAAGCCCTTCAGAATCTTGCGCGGTAAACAGCGCCACGCCGGATAATTGAACCGCACGGATCAGCTGGTGCTCGGTGACCTGGCGGGTGCCAAACATGATGTTGTCACGAATGGTGCCGTGAAACAGGGTGATATCTTGCGGCAGGTAACCAATATTTCGGCGCAAATCGGCAGGGTGGATCTGTTTGCTGTCGATACCATCGAAACGCAGGCTGCCTTGGCCGGGTTGATATAAGCCTGCCATGAGCTTGGCGATTGAGGTTTTACCGGATCCGTTTTTGCCGATAATCGCGACTTTTTCACCGGCCTTGAAGGTCAGTGACATCGGATACAAAACGGGTTTTTCTGTATTGGGGTAGGCAAAGTTAATATTGTCTGCCTGAATGTGGCCGGTCAGTCGTTTGCGGCTGATCAGATGCCCCTTGTCGGCAAACTCATCCTCTTCATTCATGATGGTGTCGAGCTGACGCAACGCACTCATGGTCTGGTTGCCACGGGTTAGCAGGCCGGCCAGCTGGGCCATGGGGGAAACAACCCGGCTTGATAACATGACCGCGGCGATGATCCCACCCATAGAAATGGCACTGTCGGCAACCCGGTAAACCCCGAGGATCACCACCGCAATGGCGGTGAGCTGGGTAATAAAGGTTGCCAGATAAGAGACTGAATTTGAAATCTTCTTAACTTTCAGTTGCCAGTTAGCTGTGTGGGAAATCATCTGTTGCCAGGTACGTTGTACAATACCTTCTGCGACGTTAGATTTGATGGCTTCCATGGCCGCCAGGCTCTCGATCAGGTGACCATGTTTGAGGCTGGCATATTTATTACTTTCTTCAACGGCGGCTTTTAACCGAGGCTGAATGAAGAGGGTATAACCGATAATAATCATTCCGGCAATAAGGGGAACGACAGCCAGATCGCCAGCAACGAGATAGATAATCGTAAGAAAGAGCAGGGCGAACGGCAGATCGACAAGCGTCGTAATTGTGGCCGACGTGAGCATTTCGCGCACACTGTCAAATTCACTTAGCTGTTTTGCCATTGCACCAACGCTAGGGGATTTTTTCTCCAGCGGTAAGCCCATGGCTTTGGCAAATAGCCGGCTCGAGACAATGATATCGATTTTTTTCCCGGCGATATCGATAAGATGGCTACGCATATGGCGCATGATAAAATCAAAAGTAAACGCGATTGCTGCACCGCTCGCCAGTACCCACAATGACTCGAATGCCAGGTTCGGCACAATTTTGTCATAGACATTCATCATGAACAGCGGTGAAACCAGCGCAAACAGGTTCACGAATACCGATGCCAGCAAAGCGTCGCGGTAGATCGGGCTGGCATCTTTAATCATCTGCCACAACCAATGGCCTTGCTGGTTGTGCTGGTGGATATCAACGCTCTGATCGCCGCGGTATTGCTGTTTGATTAAAAAGGTGTAGCCGACATAGAGCGCTTCCAGCTCTTCAAGTGCCAGCTCGGTTTCGCCACCATTTTCGGGCAATTGGATCACGGCTTTATTATTGGCGAGATCCAGCTCTCGCAACAGGCACGCTTTCTTGTCTTTGAGCAAAAGCACACAAGGCAGCAGGATAGGGGAGATCTGTTCCAGCGGCTTACGAATAAGCTTGGCCGTTAGACCTGCCCTTGCTGCCGCCTGTGGCAACAGATCGGTGGATAACCACGCGCCAGAAAGCGGCAAGCCTGCCGTTAAAGCATCACCAGAGCAGGGGTTGCCATAATGTTCAGTTAATAGCACCAGGCAATCGAGTAATGGGTCTTCGGTGGTCTGTACCGAAGGCGAAATACTCCACTGCGGTTTTATTTTTTCAGCGGTTGCTGTTGCTGTCACTACTACTTCTCGCTTTCATTTAAAGACGCAACAAAAGGGTGCGGCCGAAAGGCCAGCACCCGAGGTCGGTTCATTCGTTACTATTGGGTATCATCCGGAAGATCAATATGCATCGACTGGAACACCGATATATCATGTGAAGCTTCAGTAGGATGCAGCACCAGATTTTGACCATCGTGGGTAAGCAGCCCATTAGTGATAATACCAATCTTGCTTTCAAGTGTTGACGAATCAATGCCATCAAGAACGATTTTCTGATCTATTTCACCGTTATTATCGACATCAATATTGATTGTGGTTTGGGTGATTTCATCGCTTGTTGTGATGGTTATAAAATTGTCAATCGTATCATTTGTTGCATCTTTAAGCAGATCACTAAGATTGAGCTTATCTTCATTGACATTGAAACCAAAGATAGTGTCCGTACCCGTATCACCGGCAGCCCAGGCATAGGTATCATGGCCTTGGCCACCATATAAGAGGTCATCACCTGAACCACCGACAAGAACATCATTGCCGCCTTGGCCATAAAGAACATCGTTGCCAGCCCCACCCATTAATGTATCGTCGCCACCACGCGTGTCGCCAGCAACGTTAAATATGTCATGGTGTGCTTTTATGTATTCATAAATTTCAACACTATTAGGCTCAACACCATTTTCCAGCTTCAGGAATGTTTCAAGTGCTGACATACCAGAACCATCAATTAAGCCTTCTGGACGTTCTGGGTTCCCGTCGTCGCCCCACGGAAGCTCATCGGTATTAATAGAGTCACCGAATAGAATATCATTTCCTTCATTGCCTGTGACGATGTCGTTTCCCATATCGGCGAGTTCAGATATTACTTTACCGCCTTGTAAAGCAGCATGAAGATCATCAGGACTATCGACAATTTCTACTTGGCCTGCCGGTGCTAGTGTCAGATTATTTTGCTGGATGTAATCAACAGAACTCCAGCTACCATGATTTTTTGTTGAATCAAATGAGAACTCAATAAAATAATTTCCCTGCTGGACCATTTCAGTCGTGATTGTGCCTTTTCCGTAACCGCTATCAACAACTTTCCCTGTGTTATTATGCAGCGACCAAGACATTGATTCTTGGCCATTAATAGAAAATTCAAAGTTAACATTTTCACCTGCATCGACAGATATCGACGATGAACGATAAGTCACAGGTATTCCATTATTATACTCATCGCTGAGTATTAGTTTACGGCCGGTTGTGTAAACATCACCTTGCCAACTGGAGCTTATCTGAGAACCAAAAATACCGTAGTTGTATTCCGTTACCGTTTCGGATGTTGTTAATTCTTCAACAACTTCCAAATTAGTAATATCGGTATTATCAAAGAACTTCAATAGGTTATCAGAGATGTCGCCTCCAATACCAATAGCCATGACCTTACTATTACTACTGAGTTGATTAAACGTTGTTAAAGAACCCTCGACAGTACTCGGATGGGGTTCGCCATCCGTCAGGAAGAAGGTAAGGTTTTCAGCATTATTACTTAACTCATCAGAATTAAACCAAGAGTTTGCTTCTTCAAGTGCGGGTTTATAATCCGTCCCGCCATCTGCGTAAAGTGAGTCAATTTTAGCGATTAAATCAGGAAGATTTTTTGAATTCAAATTAAGGAATTGAGGTGCTAAATCGATGTCAGAATGGAAATCAATCAGTTTGATATTGATAGTACCGTCATGGTCCGCTAAGTCTTCTACCAGACTCGTTAACGATTCCTTGACCATATCAATACGGCGCATATAGGAATCATCGTCGTTCTGAATGTACTTTCCATCAACGTCTTTGATGAAATAGTCCATACTGCCAGACGTATCAATAACGAGAGCAATATTGTAATCAAGCCCTGGCTGAACAGAAACAACAACGCCGCCGGTATCACCAAGTAGTACGTCGTCACCACGGCCGCCTTCCACTGTATTATCACCGTTAGGGTTCGCAGGTGTAGCAACAAAACCGACATCTGTTTCGTTGTACTTAGCATCACCAACTGACTGTCCATTTTCGTCAATCTCTTGAGAGCCAGCGGTAACGGTCAGTTTTATTCCATTGGAGCTAACAGGGGCTTCAACAGTTACTGTCAGTTTGCCATATAAATCTAGTTGCTCTTTAGGTATGGACCACGTGCCGTCGGCCAGTTCTGTACCGACGCTTAAGCTACCACCGTCAGGCAGGCCCGAAATAATAATATCGGTAAATACTTCACTACCATCGATATCAATCAGATCAACGTCAATGTTGAGTTCGAATAGGTCAGATACTTTAACTAAATCACCATCAATGACTTGGTAGTGCCCATTATCAAAATAGACATTTTCGATGCTATAAAATTCATGACGTCCATTCGATGAACTATGTGTCAGCATGAAGTCAGGAGAACCATCGGTTGTAAATGTATAATCTGATATTGAACCTTGCAGATAAGCGGTATCGGTTCCCGAGCCACCAAAATAACTTGTCGATGCAATAGTGGCGTCTTGTGAAATTAAAATATCATTTCCCGAATCACCGTGTAAGGTAACAGATGAAGAACCGATACCGCCAATGAGAATATCGTTATCATCTTCGCCTTTTAGGTAATCAGTATTGCTCGCACCGCCGATTACGATATCATTGCCACTGCCGGCGAGCACTAGTAATGTATCACCGTCTCCATGCTCAATAATATCATTACCACCTTTCCCATAAACCCAATTGCTATCGGTTGCTACGATATAGTCGCTGTTGTCTGTACTCTCATTTAAACTTACAGGTGTTCGCCCCGTAAGTTCTTTGTTAACTAAGTCTAAAATACTTTGTACCGGATTGGTCGAAAGTGTTGATAGCTCAGCTGATACATGAACACCATCCGCAACTGGAGCCACTTCTAGAGTTGCTTGGGCATCGCTACTATTCACACCATCCGTCACCTTGTAGTCAAATACGACTTCATCGATAGATAGATGATCCTTAGGAATAAAGTGCGCTGAGATAACATGCCCGTTACTGTCTTTAACCATTTCAACTGCGCCAAAGGCGGCATCAACAGTTAAGTCAGAGATTTTCAGTTCATTTCCTTCAGGATCATACGAACCAGAAAGTAACAGTTCCAGATCAAGCGCAACAACTTCATCTTCATTACTTGTCCCTAGGTCCACTTTCGTTGGTGGTACCACTGGTTCCAGATCGAGTTGAGACGAATCAATACTGACAGTCGCCTCTTCACTTTCTAGCCCGTCAGGATCGACTGCTTTGTATTTAAATTCATCTGATGCCGGAGTGCCTTCAACATAGCGTAATTCCCAGTTACCTTCAGACTTAGTAGAAAAATCTAATGATACTATCTGTTTACCATTACCCGGGATTTCAAGCTCTTGGAATACGCCAGTATCTCCAGATGAATCTGCTGGTTTTTGATACTCAATAGTTTCTGATGAACCATCGGCATAATGAACGGTAATAAGGGCCGCATTTTCATCGCCGGCTTCGAATAAACCACCTAACCCATCAAGACCGACTTTAACATCCGAAACCGGGTTTTGGCTGAAATCAATCGTAATAACTTCACCATGTTCTATACCAGAACCATCATTATCACCAATACCATGACCAATATGAGCTGTATTTCCACCGCGATACTGAGCTAATTCTCCGTTATTAGAAGAAACAGTAATTACGTCGCCATTAGCTAACGTCACCTGACGAACCATACCGTCGGTTCCGACAGGCTCTCCCCAGTTATAGAAATCGGTTGTTGATGGTCCGGTATCATCAGAAGGCGCGTCTTTAACACCCAGTAAGAATGGTGAACCGGAGATTTCTTCAGAAGCTTGGTAAGTAATCGAGTCAGCTTCAAATTCGGTATTATTCAAGTCATCAGCAGTTACTTCACGAACCTGAACCTTGTCATCAGAATCGGTATAGGTATAAAACAATGTTCCGTTATCTGGTAGGTCAGTGATAATGATTTTCAGCTGCGCATCATCACCATCGTCTTCATCAGAGATATGATCCTTTGCCAAATCACCCGAGTTAAAGACGACCCCTACAGGAGTCCCACCTGTAGGTGAAATAGTAAAGTTTTCAGCTTCCGGCGCGTCGTTGACACGGACCACGTCCAGGCTGTCAGCGTCCGATGCGGGATCGTTGACGCCGTCTGTCACTGACACTTCGACCGTCAAGCTCTTCAGGTCCAGCTCGTCGTTGTTGACCGCGGCC
>NZ_PYMC01000001.1 GCF_003026475.1 Photobacterium lipolyticum | reverse complement strand
AGAACCATAGAACCATAGAACCATAGAACCATAGAACCATAGAACCATAGAACCATAGAACCATAGAACCATAGAACCATAGAACCATAGAACCATAGAACCATAGAACCATAGAACCATAGAACCACAGGAACCAGATACAAAAAAGGCGAGTTTCTATGAACCCGCCTCTCGTTACTTGTATCTTTTTACTCGAAACTCAGTAGCTCGTTACTTCTTAACCGGAATATTCTTCAGAATCGCAACCATTTGTTCCCAGAACAGACCAACAGTTTCGATGTTTACTTTCTCATCCGGAGAGTGAGGGAACTTGATGGTCGGGCCGAAAGAAATCATATCCATTTGCGGATAGGGTTCTTTGAACAGACCACATTCCAGCCCCGCGTGAATAACCATGATATTCGGTGTTCTACCGTAAATATCATTATAGGTTTCGCGGAATAGCTGCATCACTTCTGAGTCAGCATCGGGTTTCCAGCCTGGGTATGCGCCTGAGAACTCGCACTGCGCACCGGCAAGTTCTGTGACAGCTTTTAGCATGCCTTCGACATTGCTGCGACCAGAGTCAATCAGCGAGCGGATCAGACATAGAATCGTGATCTTATCAGCTTCCGTGGTGATAACACCTACGTTCAGAGACGTTTCAACGACCCCTTCAATGTCATCACTCATACGGATAACACCGTTAGGGCAAGCATTCAGAACTGCAAGCAGGCGTTTCTGATCGACTGTTGCGAGGATGTTTTCAGGCAGTTTAGCTGTTTCTGTAAACAGGGTAATGCCTGTTTCGATACGGCTCAGCTCAGCAACAAGGATCTCCTGATAGTGAGCAAACAGTGCGTTCAGCTTATCAACATTCTCAGCGGGCAGGGCAACGATAGTATTTGCTTCACGAGGAATCGCGTTACGTAGGCTGCCACCGCTTAGTTCTGCAATCCGCAGACCTAATTCTTCAGCGTGTGAGAAAAGGAAACGGCCAAGCAGTTTGTTAGCATTAGCGCGACCAGTGTGGATGTCACAGCCAGAATGGCCACCTTTAAGGCCTTTAACAACCAGCTTCACCGCTTGGTAGTCAGCAGGAGTCGCTTCACGTCGGGTATCAAGCGAGATAGCGCCATCAACACCGCCGGCACAACCCATGTACACTTCGCCTTCTTGTTCAGAGTCAGTGTTCAGTAGGATATCACCGTCTAACCAGCCTTCTTTAAGGCCGAACGCGCCAGTCATGCCAGCTTCTTCATCAATAGTCAGCAAGACTTCCAGCGGGCCGTGTTCAATGTCTTTTGCTGCCAGTACTGCAAGACAGGTTGCCATGCCCATACCGTTATCGGCGCCAAGAGTGGTGCCTTTGGCGGTTACCCATTCACCGTCAATGAATGGTTGAATTGGATCTATTTCGAAGTCGTGATCGGTATCTTCGTTTTTCTGTGGCACCATATCGATATGTGCTTGCAGAACAACGCCTTTGCGGTCTTCCATCCCCGGTGTTGCTGGCTTTTTAATAAAGACATTGCCAACATCATCGCGTCGTACAGCTAAACCTTCACTTTCAGCAAATTTGATGATGTGCTGAGCAAGTTGTTCTTCATGCTTTGACGGGTGAGGAATGGAACAGATTTGATCGAAGAATTGCCACACGGGTTGTGGTGACAGTTGACTGATTTCAGACACAGCAGTCTCCCTTTATACAATCTTGGGCTAGGGCTATTAATCAGGATTAACAATGCCTGATTTGCCAAAATGATAGCAGAATTATCTATCGGAACTGGCTCAGCATACCATTGTGAAAAGGGGGGTGACAGTTAAATCTTAAAATGTGGAATATGAGCGTTAAGACGGTCCACTTTCAAGCCGATGCTTACAGGTTGCTTTGATCTACTTAGCCAGTTGCACACATAATAGGTAAGCCCCGCCAGTTGAGTCAGGTTATGTTCGTGAGGTGTAAGGGAATATGAGTCGGGACGTTAAATCTTCTTTTTGATGCGCAAGCTTTGTGTGTAATTTTATTACAGAATTAAGTGATAGGGATCACTTTTACCATAAAAGTGTGACGAAGTTAAAAGAAATGGTTGTAATTTAATTACGTGGCGGGTATAGTTTACTCACTCCTCAGGTGAGGAAGAGAAAACACACTGAACTGCTCAGGACGAGCCCGATATATCGCCTCCACGGAACCGAGATTAAGTGAGACCAAAAACGGTCTTAATAATGACTTATGATTAAGGTGATAAAAATGAAAGCATTTGATTCTATTGCACGCTACTGGAATAACCGCTCTGTTTACACTGGTAACTTCACTTACCCGAGCTCTTTCGGCTATTAATTTTTGTGAAGCAGTGTTTGATGACACTGCTTTGCCGGACAGTATTGTTCACCCCCAAATTTAGAATATTGAAATAACCGAATCTGGTTATTTGCCACATTCTGCCGCCATCTCTACCAGAGGTGGCGTTTTTTTTATCTGTACTTCATATACTCAAACCACCTCAATATACGAGATTCAGAACTTCCACATTTAGAGAAGTATATTGGATTTACTATGTATTCGATTACATATGCCTGTGATGACTAAATTTAACAATCATGTCACTCGTATTAACGTTTGCGGTAGGGTGAAAATTTCTTAATGATGAAAAAACACACATCATAAATTACTTATAAGTGTATGATTTTAATTGACTATATTTATTGGTTGTAAGTTGGTTGTTGGGTTTTTGTTCGTTTGCCCCGTTGTTTTGTTGATGGTTGAGTTATTTTCTGGAAATTGTTTGCTGAGCAGCATATAATCGCACCCCAAAAATAGAGTGACGCAAACGTTTTCTATTTTAAATCCTTATTTTTGAACTGCGCGTATTATCTCCAAGGAATCGAGAGCAATGCTTGAGAAACTATTCAAACTGAAAGAGCACGGAACGGATGTCCAGACCGAAATGTTAGCCGGTCTGACGACCTTCCTGACAATGGCTTACATCATTTTTGTTAATCCGACAATGCTGGCAAGCACGGGTATGGATCAGGGGGCGGTGTTTGTTGCAACCTGTTTGGCTGCGATGGTCGGCTGTTTCATTATGGGCTTTGTCGCAAATTACCCAGTCGCCCTGGCTCCGGGGATGGGGCTGAATGCGTTCTTTACTTATGGTGTAGTGTTCGGGATGGGGCATACATGGCAAGTGGCTTTGGCCGCGGTGTTCTTATCTGGTCTTTGTTTCATTGTTTTAAGCCTTCTGAAAGTACGAGAGTGGATCATCAATGCGATTCCAATGGCTTTACGTACCGGTATCTCGGCAGGTATTGGTTTGTTCTTAGCTTTCATTGCGCTGCAAAGCTCGGGCATTGTCGTTGGTCACCCTGCAACGTTGGTACATGTTGGTGATCTAACAAGCTTTCCTGCTATGATGGCGGCATTGGGCTTTTTCCTGACGATTGGGTTAGTTCATCGCGGCTATAAAGCAGCGGTACTGATTGCGATACTTGCCGTGACGGTACTCGGTATCCTGTTTGGCGATATCACTTACGGTGGTGTTATGTCTATGCCACCAAGCCTGGCACCAACATATATGCAGATGGATTTCAGCGGTGCACTTGAGGTTGGCCTGATTTCAGTGGTGTTTGCTTTCTTATTTGTTGACCTGTTTGATACCGCCGGGACACTGGTGGGGGTCGCAACAAAAGCAGATCTGATAGATAAAGATGGTAAGCTACCGCGCTTGAACCGTGCGCTGCTTGCAGATAGTACGGCGACGTCTGTGGGGGCGATACTAGGTACCTCTAATACAACATCATTTGTTGAAAGTGTGGCTGGTGTTGCTGTTGGCGGGCGTACGGGCCTGACAGCCGTTACTGTTGGTGTATTATTCTTCTTAGCGCTATTTTTTGCGCCGCTGGCGGGTATGGTGCCTGCCTATGCAACTGCTGGGGCACTGTTTTACGTTGCTATTCTGATGATGTCTGGTCTGGTGAGTATAGACTGGCGTGATTTGACTGAAGCAGCCCCTGTTGTTGTTGTTTGTCTGCTAATGCCATTAACATACTCCATCGCTGAGGGTATCGGCCTTGGCTTTATCACTTATGCTGCCGTTAAAGTGATGAGTGGCAAGGGAAGAGATGTTAATATCAGCGTATGGGTTATTGCAGCCCTGTTTCTTGCTAAAATTATTTTCTTATAACAGTTTATAAATACTATCGGCGATCGATTTCGCTAACACAGAGGTTCATCGGATATGAGTAATAAGTTCGTTATCACATGGGATAACATGCAAATGTACACGCGTCAGTTAGCAGAAAAATTGCTACCAGCTGATCAGTGGAAAGGTATTATTGCAGTTAGCCGTGGCGGTTTGGTTCCTTCTGCGATCCTTGCCCGTGAGCTTAACATTCGTCACGTTGATACCGTGTGTATTTCAAGCTATGACCACGACCACCAACGTGAAATGAAAGTGGTGAAAAAAGCCGAGGGAGATGGTGAAGGCTTCTTAGTGGTTGACGATCTTGTTGATACTGGCGGTACCGCTGAAATGATCCGTGCTATGTACCCTAAAGCGAAATTTGTCACGGTTTGTGCGAAACCGGAAGGTAAACATCTGGTTGATGATTACGTTGTTGATATTGCCCAAGATACTTGGATTGAGCAGCCATGGGACATGGCCGTGACTTACGTCGATCCAGTTTCAAAGCAGTAATATCACTTTCGACCTGGTCGATAAGTTATTTCAAAAAGAGGTGCCAGAGATGACGCCTCTTTTTTTGTTTAAATTATTACGTCCTGAGATTGGTTATCTTTGCTGATCGGGAAGGGCAAATAGAACCACGATGCACTGAAATGGCTGCCTTGACTAAAAGCTAATGAATTCTCGCTGAACTCTGCATCTCGAGGTGGTTTGGGTATACTATAGGCAGTATGGTATTCCTGACATTAGCCGTCAGTCTTCTTCCTTAGGCTGTGGCTTGGTTTTTGTAGACCAGTGTTTTGTAAAGAGCGAATGATTGCAGATCTGGCTATCACTGGCCTTATTTACCATTGGTTCGGTTAATTGTGCAGGAAATAGGATTTTGATCACTGGAGCCAACTGTGCCTGACCCTTCAAAAACGAATTTATCTGAAAAGCTTTTTGCTCCTCGCCAAACCTCAAAAGAAACGTCGAGTCTGGTGAAGTTAGCCCACATTAGTTCTGCTACTGTTCATAACGATATTGATGGCGATAGTGAAAATGGTTGGTACCGAGTTTTGCGTCGTCCTCAGTGGGTATGGCAAGGTATTGATCCCATTGAGATGGAAGCTATTTTTGCCAGAATAGCCAACTCTGATGCTGCCAGAACCAATGATGAGTTACTTGATACCGTGATTGGTTATAAACCCGGTAACTGGATTTATGAGTGGGCGCAAACGGGGGCGAATTACCTCAAAGAAGCGCGCGCATTAGCCAATGCCGGTAAAACAGATCAAGCGGCCCATACTTTGTTGAATGCCAGCATGTACTACAGTGTTGCTGCTTATCCGCATTTAAAAGGGGATGGGCTGGCGGCACAGGCGGAAGTGCAGGCTGGCCAGACTTATCGGGAAGCGATGGCATTAATGCCACATCAGATGAAAATCATTGATGTTAAATATGAAGGTAAAACATTCCAGGCGTATATTCATTTACCTCGCACCGACAAGTTGTTGCCAACCGTGATTGTCAGTGGTGGTTTAGATACCTTGCAATCGGATCTGTGGCGATTATACCGGGATTACCTAGGTCCGGCTGGTTTTGCTATGGTCACCCTGGATATGCCCTCGGTCGGTCACAGTTCCCATTGGGCATTAACCGAAGATACCAGTCGGCTGCATCAGGCTTTACTTCAGCAGATCCGCGATGTGCCCTGGGTTGATCACCATAAAGTTGCAATGCTGGGCTTACGTTTTGGTGGCAATGCCGCAATTCGTCTAGGCTTTATGGAGCCTAATAGGCTGAAAACCTGCGTCAGTTTAGGCGGAGCGATTCATGGGATCTTATCACAGCCGAAAATGCTGGATGCGATACCACGGATGACCTTGGATGTGATTGCATCGAGAATGGGGAAAAACGGCGTGTCAAAAGCAAGCCTGACCTCCCACTTATCAGCCTGGTCACTGAAACAGCAAGGATTGCTTGGCCGGCGAAAAGTGGGCGTTCCAATGTTGGGGATCAGCCTGAATAACGATCCTGTTTGTGCCGAAATGGATAATCAACTGATCGCGATGTCGAGCCGGGGAGGAAAGGCGATAATTTTGCCGGACACACCGTTACACGATGGTTATCATCGCGCTATGACAACCGTGGTTGACTGGCTGAAGGACAAGCTCGCTTAATCTGGCGGCGGGAATTACATGTGATGTAAATAAAATGTTGCTATAAAAGGAGCTTTATGGCTTAAATAGTATTCTTACCGAATTGGAACATGCCTTTTAGTCCGCTTATGAGCAGTTGTATGTGATAACTGCTTTTTTGCCTGCGGGATGTTTTTTCTCTGAGTGATTGTTGTTCGGTATAACTATGGATGGGGATACGCTATGACTACTAACACTGTTTTTCCGCCTCATGGGCGCTTAATGACAAAATTAACCGCCTTGGGACCTTATTTGCGCCAACAGCATTCAAAAGAAGGAGAGTTTTTCTTCGATTGTCTGGCCAGTTGTATCAGTGCGAAAAAATCACCGGAAGAGCGTGAATTCTGGGGGTGGTGGCTGGTGCTGACGACGACCGACTCCGGATTTGAATATCGCTATTACTTTGGTCGCTATGACAGTGAAGGTAACTGGAATCAGGATAAGGTGCCAGCCAAACATGCCGAAGCGGTTGCCCAGACTATTGATGACTTCTACGCTAAGCTGACAAATTTGTTACAGGAAGAGTGTGGACTGGAAGTCACCGCGGCAGTGGATCTAAAAGAAGCCACGCTAGGTTCGTTGGCATAATTACAAGATTAGGGGCTGCCTTTTCTCTGTCAGACCTATTTTTATGAATTCTGGCTTCTAATGCAGCATTTTTCTTGTGATCTGCCTATGGGATTGATACAACAATTAGACAAAAATTTATCCACTATATTTGTTTAATTCCAATGGTAGATACTAATCACTTGAATGCTACAGAGCAGAACCTCGCGGGCGAACACTCTCAAGTTGAGAAACAGGCCCAATCCGTAAAGCAAAGCCACGCAGTAAAGCAGACGATTGTCGTTAAACTCGGCACCAGTGTGTTAACGGGCGGGACGCTGAAACTAGATCGCGCCCACATGGTCGAGTTAGTTCGTCAATGTGCCTATTTGCGCCGTCAGGGTCATAAAGTCATTATTGTGACCTCTGGTGCGATTGCTGCCGGCCGAGAACATTTGGGTTATCCCGAATTGCCCAAAACGATGGCCAGTAAGCAGTTGCTTGCGGCGGTTGGTCAGAGCCGCTTGATCCAGGAATGGGAGCGCTTGTTTGGTATCTATAACCTGCATGTTGGCCAAATGCTGCTAACCCGTGCAGATTTAGATGATCGTGAGCGTTACCTTAACGCCCGCGATATGATCAATGCCTTGTTAGACAACGGAATCATCCCGGTCGTCAATGAAAATGATGCGGTTGCCACAACAGAAATTAAAGTCGGTGATAACGATAATTTATCGGCCTTGGTTGGTATTTTGGGCGGCGCAGATAAATTGCTGTTGTTGACCGACCAACCTGGTCTGTTTACCGCAGATCCTCGGCATAACCCAGAGGCAGAGTTAATTCGTGAAGTACATACGATTGACGAAACGTTACGTAAATTAGCCGGTGGTAGTGTTGGCGGTTTAGGTACTGGCGGCATGGCAACGAAACTTCAGGCTGCAGATGTGGCACGCCGTGCAGGTATTGAAGTGATTATCGCCGCAGGCAGTCGTCCCGATGTTATTTCAGAGATCGCCACTGGTCATTCAGTGGGAACACGTTTTCTGCCTCTTGAATCTCCCCTGGAAAGTCGTAAACGCTGGATCTTAGCGGGTCCCCCACCATCAGGGGATATTGTTATCGATTCAGGCGCTGCGATCGCTGTGCAACAGCGTGGTAGTAGCTTATTGTCTAAAGGTATCACGCAAGTAAAAGGGCTTTTTGAGCGTGGTGAAGTCGCCCGCATTTTTGATACCCGCGGCGTTTTGCTCGCTCGTGGTATCTGTCGCTATTCAAGTCAGGATATGGCTAAGATTGCCGGAAAACACAGCCAGGATATCTACTCGGTTTTAGGCTATGAGTATGGCCCGGTTGCCATTCATCGTGATGATCTTGTTGTGATCTAAACCTCACCCGTTGCAACATTCTGGTTAATAGAGGAAGTATTGTGAATCTTGAACATATGGGTAAAGCTGCGCAGCAAGCGGCTTTCGAATTGGCTACTGCAGCCACAGCACAAAAGAATCAGGCGTTAGCGATTATTGCTGATGAGCTGGAAGCTAATAAAGATGTGATTCTGGCAGCCAATGCAAAAGACATTGAAGCGGCGCGTGAGACCGGAATGACCGATGCACTCATTGATCGCCTGTTATTGAATGAAACAAGACTGAGCGGTATTGCAAGCGATGTACGCAATGTGATCGGCTTAAGTGATCCGGTTGGTGCTGAACTCGATAGCCGTGTACTGGAAAACGGGATGCGCCTGAGTCGCCGGCGTGTGCCATTGGGTGTGGTGGGCGTTATCTATGAAGCACGTCCGAATGTAACTATCGATATTGCAGCACTGTGCCTGAAAACCGGTAATGCCAGCATTTTGCGTGGTGGCCGCGAAACCTTCCATTCGAATATGGAATTGGTCAAAGTGATCCAGCTGGCGCTGGAGAAGGCGGGTTTGCCAGCGGCATCGGTACAATATATTGAAAAACCGGATCGTGAACTGGTCTCACAGTTGCTCAAACTGGATCAGTACGTCGACATGATCATCCCGCGAGGCGGGGCAGGTTTGCACAAGATGTGTAAGGAAAACAGTACTATTCCTGTCATTATTGGCGGTTTTGGTATTAGCCATATTTATGTCGATCATTCGGCTGATCTCGCCCGTTCACTGGACGTTGTTGAAAATGCCAAAGCACAACGCCCGTCGGCTTGTAACGCATTAGATACGCTGCTGGTGAGTGAACAAGTGGCCGAAGCATTCTTGCCTCGTTTGGCTGAGCGTTTAAATAGCAGTAACGTTGCTTTAGTCGCCGATGAAGCGGCCTATGAGTTACTTGAAGGTAAGGCGGCAGAGTTGCGCCGAGTGGTAGACGGGGATTTTGATACGGAATGGTTAAGCTACACCCTTGGTGTGAAAGTGGTTCACGATGTGCAAGAAGCCATTGCTCATATGCGCAAGCATAATGCCAGCCACTCTGATGCGATTCTGACGAATAATATTCAGTCTGCAGAACAATTTGTTAACGCAGCCGGATCTGCGGCTGTATACGTGAATGCGTCAACGCGTTTCACTGACGGTGCGCAGTTTGGTTTAGGGGCTGAGGTTGCAGTCTCAACTCAGAAGCTTCACGCCCGTGGCCCTATGGGGTTAGAAGAGCTGACCAGCTACAAATGGGTAGGGCAAGCGGATTACTTAGTTCGTCCATAGCCTGAAGGTACGAGTGCCTAGTTACGAGTATCGAGTTACTAGAATCTAGTTACTCGTTTCTAGTTACTCGCATTTAATCACTCGGATCTTGCTCTTCCTTCTCGGCCTTTTCACGGTCATGTTTCTCTTTGAGGTATTTGGCCTTGTCGCGGTAGCCAAACTTCATGTTCGCGGTATATTTTAAGGCCATAATGTTACTGACCACGACGCTGAGAACGATGGCTGAGATCACCCAAGGGTTTAATAACCATTCCATTTAGACCTCACAGATATTCTTAATGAACCTAGTATAGAGGTTATCAAGGTTTGCCAGTATCTGCGACTTTCCTGCTATTTGGCTGCTATTAAGTGTGCGGTAAAGCAACTCAGGTGTCAGTTGTGCCAACAACTCCCGGCTCACTGGATGGTAGCTGATATGCCACGGCTCGGTGGCGACCCCGCCGCGATCCTCTGCATAGGGCAGATAAAAGCCATAGTCCGCCATATTGTCTTTAAGCCATTGATGAAATTCGGCCTGATGGCCTCCCGTTTCGTATTCCCATGGCTCTAATTGCAATTGGGTATCGGCGGGTAAACAGTTGCTTGCATAGACATCAACATCTGTTCCCCAGTGATGACGGCTGGCACCCGGCAATGCTGACCAACGCAAAATGGCAACAATTTTATCCAGTTCACAAAGCTTGCTGGTATCTAATGGCTGGCATTGGCTATCAAGCAGTGGTCTGACGCCGTTGAACTTGTTGTTCCAGATTAATAACTGACGTTCAAAAGGGCGGAACGCACTGGCCAGCTGCAAATCAATTCCAGTCCGTTGCGCGGCTTGTTGCAGAGCAGCGAAAGCCGGTTGCATCAGGTGATGCAACAGAAAGTTTTGATGACTCACTAAGTGGCTGGTCTCTCTGCCGGTGAGTTGCCCGGCAGTAAGCTGCCGAGCATAACGTGAGGTCATCATCTCAGTGCTTTTTCTAATACTTTCTGATACATATCAGTCAGCTTCTCAAGATCTGCGGTTTTGACACACTCATTGACTTTATGGATGGTGGCGTTTACCGGACCAAGCTCGACAACCTGCGCACCGGTTCGGGCAATAAAGCGACCATCAGACGTGCCACCTGTGGTTAACAGTTCTGGCTTGGTATGATTCACTTCTTCAACGGCTGCGACAACGGCTTCAACCAGCGTGCCTTCATCGGTTAAGAACGGGTAACCGCTCAGTGTCCATTTCAGTTCATAGTTTAAACCGTGGGCATCGAGCATCGAATGAACACGGCGCTGAATGTCGATATCAGTCAGTTCGGTACTGAAGCGAAAATTAAACTGAACATGAAACTCTCCCGGAATGACGTTCGAAGCACCTGTTCCTGCGGTAAGGTTGGCGATTTGGAAGCTGGTGGGGGGAAAGTAAGCATTACCATTATCCCAAGTCGTTCCCGCCAGCTCAGCCAGTGCCGCCAGTGCTTCATGAACTGGATTTTCAGCTAAATGCGGGTAGGCGACATGACCTTGAATGCCTTTTATGGTCAAATCACCGGTGAGTGAACCCCGGCGACCATTCTTGACGATATCGCCGACCGTATGAGTACTGGATGGCTCACCCACAATACACATATCGATTTTTTCATTACGAGCTTCCAGGGTATCAATGACACGTGTTGTCCCGTTGATAAATGGCCCTTCTTCATCTGAGGTGATCAGCAGTGCCACGGAACCGGGGTGATCGGGATTTTCTGCCAGAAAACGTTCAATGGCGACAATTATGCTGGCTAATGAGCCTTTCATATCGGCGGCCCCGCGACCATGCAGATAACCATCAATGATCGTCGGTTCAAACGGTGGAGTATGCCATTGCTCTAATGATCCGGCAGGAACCACATCGGTATGGCCGGCAAAAACAAACAGTGGTGCTTTTGTACCACGGCGAGCCCACAAGTTAGTGGTATCTTCAAAGACCATGGTTTCAATCGTGAAGCCGAGTTTTTCAAGACGTGCAATCATCACGTCCTGACAGCCTGCATCTTCCGGTGTAACGGATTTGCGGCTGATAAGATCTTTCGCCAGTGCGATTACCGGGCTGTCTGACATCCTTGTATCCTTTATTACTGATTAGAAAGTGACTTCTGAAAAATGGCTTGGTACTGGGCAGGCTTAAAGCCCAAGTAGTAGCTATCGTTGTGGACGAGCAGTGGACGCTTGATCATTGCCGGGTATGCCAGCATCAGCGTAATAGCCGTTTCTTTATCAAGGTTTGCTTTTTGTTCGTCAGTAAGCTGGCGGTAAGTTGTACCGCGCTTGTTGACCATCGCTTCCCAGCCCAATTCAGATTCAAACTTTTCCAGCATGGCCAGATCTAAACCGTCAACACGGTAGTCGTGAAAGGTGTATTCCTGGTTTTCTGCATCCAGCCACTTTTTCATTTTCTTGATGGTGTCGCAGTTTTTAATGCCGTAGGCAATCGTACTCATAATGGGGCTGACTTACTATTATTATCAAATTAGCTCTCCTTTATAGCGAGATTGCACAGGCTTAGCAATGGGGTATATATAGGCAACCTTAATTGATACGTACGGCGATCACAATGCACCGGAATGCAGGATTCGTGAGTTTTCGTCAGAATTATTGACTCTTTATGGAGGTGTAGTGGCTGAAAGGGGGGAACGGATATACATGCGAGGTCACAAAAATGAGATCTGGGCCGCTTTCTATTCTGTATCGGTGACCAAACCCTCTCTCATCTTGATCAAACTCAACATTTCTTTTTTATTACTCTGAATAATGAAGCCTCTTTTATACCAATTTGAATAGTCATCTGTATGTTGTTGTTCATATCATTGTTATTTCCCTCAATAGCAGTGAGAGGATAAGTGACTGTAACATGCTGAATACATAGATTTGCTATGAGGAAATAGAGCTCGGCTGTCAATCCGTAACAGGCCCGATGATTACTCAAATTAGTATTATGGAGGTCTCAATGGAACTGAATCCGGTTTTTGCTCGTCGTCTTTATCTGGCACTACTTGTCGAGCATATCGAAAGGCCAAATGTCCCAAGGCTGATTGAACAGACGGGATGGCCACGTCGTACCATTCAGGATGTATTAAAAGCGTTACCTGGTTTAGGGATAGAGCTTACCTTTATCCAGGATGGTAAGCGACACAATGATGGTTATTATCAATTAAGTGACTGGGGGCCTTTCGATCTGCAATGGGTTGAAGATCGAGAGGGTGATCTGATCACTTCACTCGCTAGTTAATACCTATTGATATAAATGAAAAAACCGCACTTGCTGCGGTTTTTTTTATTTGTTTGAGGGGGCCGATGAATGGAACGGTTAATCAAAGCGATGAGGGGCAAACATAAGCATTGCCCATCATGGTAACTGATGTACTAAATGTTCGTGGCGCGTATAAATCGATGGTATTGGCGCCAAGTGCACTGGCACGATTTTTCAGTGCGTTAAGCGCCCCCTCTGTTAACTCCTGATTGCCGATAAACAAAAATGTATACCAGTGCCCCTCAGAACTGGTGATGGTTTCTTTGTGGGTACATTGGTTGATTTTTTCGCTATTATTCCACACAACTTGTATATCTCTGCTTTCGTTGTTCAACCGCGTTGTTTCACAGCCGAATAAGAACAAAGATACCAGTACTATCATCAGATTCTTTTTCATTATTGTCCTTGTGCTTCCAGGTAAAGAACTGTCGCTGCGGTACGTGATTTGACCTGTAGCTTTTTCAGCAAACTCTTCATGTGCACTTTTACGGTCGCTTCTGAAATAAATAAGGTATCAGCAATTTTCTTATTACTATAGCCTTTGGCAACTTCTTGTAAAATCTGCATTTCCCTGTCAGTAAGCGTGTTCAGCAGAGAATCTTGTTCCGTATTATCTTCTAAGTGTTGACGAACCAAATCATTGTAGGCCTTGCCGCTACATAACGCTTGTTTTAGCAGACTGATGAGTTCATCGGGCTCGGTATCTTTTAGCAGGTAGCCATCAGCCCCTGCCGCCACTAACGCTTTAATATCTGTACGGCTGTCAGAGACGGTCAGGATAACAATGCTGGCGCTTATCCCTTCTGCACGCATTGCATTGAGGGTATCTAAGCCTGACATTCCTTTCATATTTAAATCGAGCAGGATTAAGTCAGGATTTTTCTCATTGGCCAGAGCGATGGCATCTGCACCATTGCTGGCTTCGCCAATCAACTCAAAATCGGGTTCAAAACTTAATAGCTGGCCGATCCCACGTCGCATTAACGGGTGATCATCTACAATCATTACTTTCCAACAGGTCATATTTTTGTCCTTAAAGCTGAAGTGAAAATGTGAGGCTCACTTCACAGCCTGCGCCCGGCATTGTATTTATTTTAAGATCGCCATGTAGGCGCGATGCTCGCTCTGTCATAATGGCTAAACCATAATGGTTTAGCTTTTCGTTTTTAGGATCGAAGCCTAATCCATCATCACGAATTTTTATATCTACTCGATCATCTTTTTGCACACAAGAGACGACAATTTCGTCAGCATGGGCATGTTTTATCGCATTGAGTACCGCTTCTCGGATCACTTGCAGTAAATGTACCTGATGATGGGCATCGAGACTGAGCGATGACAAGTGGTTATCAATGATCAACAGGGCATCCGTTTGCTCTTCCAATGGCTTGAGCATCTCTACCAAGGCTTCACCAAAATTTGCTTCTTTGATCGTGAGGCGGAAGGTGCTCAGCAATTCTCTTAATTGGGTATAAGCGCCTGACAACCCGCTATCAATATCGGCCTGTATCTGTTTGGCGCTATCGGTGTCATTGTTGGCTAACTGACGTTTTAGCAAGGTCATCTGGATTTTCAGATAAGACAATGACTGTGCCAATGAGTCATGTAGCTCGCGTGCGATGGTGGCCCGCTCTTCCATTAAGAGCAATTGCTCGCTCTGCTTTTGGGCCCGGTTGTAATAGATCCCACGGGCCAAAATGCGCGATATATTATCGATCAACGTTTGATCCGGGCAGGGCAAGGTATATTGCCACCATAGCTGGCCAAGAACTTGCCCGTCGATGTCTAAATCCTGAAAATGCCATGGTTGGGTAGATTCAATCCCGGCGGTTAGCTCAGATCGTCCGCCGCTGTTTTCTTCTATAATCAGTTTAGTTGCCGTTAATCCTTCCACCGCCACCATTGTTTCTAGCATGGCAGAGAAATTTTGTGAGGTTAACCGGCTGACTGACAGTTCTTGTGAGCAGTTATAGAGTACCTGGAGTGATTCATTGGCGTGACGCAGGCGATGTGTTTTCTCGTTCACGTTCTTTTCTAAACCGCGATATAACTTACCGAGTTCAGAAGACATCTTGCAAAAGTTATCGGCCAGTATGCCTAACTCATTATCACTTTTTACATCCAGTCTAATATCGAAGTGGCCATTTTGGACATGTTCACTGGCAGTAACCAATTGATTCAGAGGGAAAACGATTTTACGTCGGGTGAAATGAATCGTGAACAGGGCAACGAGCAGGATCAGGCTTAGTCCAATGCCACCTATTACCGACAATACTTGCAGTTTAATGACAGAAAATTCCTGCAGCTCAAAGACAAATCTATCAATGTGATCAACAAAGCTGGCGACATTATTCAAATACTGCTGGCGATCGGAACTATGGAGCTGAGGGTGAAGATTTTCCCAGCGACTAATTAAGCCGTAATAGTGCTTTTTAATGTCGGTAGGCACCGTCCAGTGTTCCAGTGCGGCCATTGATGGTGAAAACAGCGATTTTTCGAAGTGATCTAAGTGGTCTGATAATTGCTGTGAATCGGTTTGAATATCATAGGCTAAGCGATAGCTCTGCATGCGCAGTGAGCCGGAAACATTGATTGCTTCAGCGTCATTCAAGCTGGAAGCAAGCGTAAGCAGCGCAAAGCTGGTGGTGGCAACGGATAATAACAAGATAGCCAGCATGGCGCGGGCTATGGTTGTGGTAACTGGCTTGAGTGGCCTGTTCTGCACAGTAATTCCTTATTTAAATAATGACTTATGTGATCGTAGGCATGCGTAAGCGAAGCTGGCTTATGAATTCCTTAGTAGAATAATGTGAAGGTTGTCCCTTTATTTTATTGATCCAAAACAATTTCACCTATATTTAGCCCTTACTGGGTATTTAAGCAATTATTACTGGATTTAAACTAGTCATGTAAAAAGATGATGAGTTATGACAACTTTATATACTGTCTTACCGCATTGAGTGCTGCCCGTAAAAATGCTTATTTTCACATTACTTTACCAAAGGTGTTAGCAAATGTTCGATCGTTCACGTCGTAAAATGTTTACGCGTCGTCGCACTCCTGAATTGCAGCGCTTGCCATGGGTTATTGATGAAGCAGTTTTTACTGATAGCTGCACCCGCTGCAATAAATGCATCAGTGCATGTGAATCCCAGATTATTGTAAAAGGCGATGGAGGGTTTCCAACCATCGACTTTAACTATGGTGAATGTACTTTTTGCTACCGCTGCGCAGAAGCTTGTCCTGAGTCATTATTCCATCCACAAACGGACAATCCCTGGGAGCTGAAAGCTCAGATTAACCAGAGTTGTCTGGCACATAACAAGATTGAGTGCCGCAGCTGCGGTGACATGTGTGAAGTACAAGCAATACGTTTCAGGCTGCAAGCAGGCGGGGTCGCCCAGCCAGCTCTGAAAGCAGATGATTGCACAGGCTGTGGTGCCTGTTTATCGGTTTGTCCGACATCAGCAATCACCATGGTGATTAACGAAGTAGAAGAGAAATAGCCTATGGCGCAACAGGAAGTGCATATCTCTAGCCTGGTTGTACATGTAAAACCTGATCATTTAGAAGTCGTGAAAACTCAGATACTTGATTTCCCGAACACGGAAATTCATGGTGAGAGCGAAGAGGGAAAGATCATTGTCGTTCTGGAAACCGCGAATCAGGGTTATGTGACTGATACTATAGATAAAATAAATAATTTAGAACATGTTTTAATCACTTTTTTAGTGTACCACCAAATTGAACACTTTGATCCGCAATCTGAGGATGACTCATGAAAATGACAAGACGTGCGTTTGTTAAGGCAAACGCGGCTGCATCTGCGGCAGCTGTTGCTGGTATTAGCTTGCCAGCGTCAGCAACTAACTTAATTGTTAGTTCTGACCAAACCAAAATTAAGTGGGATAAGGCTCCGTGTCGTTTTTGTGGTACAGGTTGTTCGGTATTGGTAGGTACGCAGAATGGTCGTGTCGTTGCCACTCAGGGGGATCCGGAAGCGCCTGTCAACAAAGGCCTGAACTGTATCAAAGGTTATTTCCTCTCTAAGATTATGTACGGAAAAGACCGTCTGCAAACGCCTATGCTGCGGATGAAAAACGGCAAGTTTGACAAAGACGGCGACTTTGCCCCTATTTCCTGGGATCAAGCCTTCGATATTATGGCAGAGAAATGGAAAGCTGCACTGAAAGAGAAAGGCCCGACAAGTGTGGGTATGTTCGGTTCTGGTCAGTGGACCGTCATGGAAGGGTATGCCGCTTCAAAAATGATGAAAGCCGGCTTCCGCTCTAACAACATCGATCCAAATGCGCGTCACTGTATGGCTTCTGCTGTCGGTGCTTTCATGCGTACCTTTGGTATCGATGAGCCGATGGGCTGCTACGATGATTTCGAACATGCCGATGCGTTTGTGCTTTGGGGTTCAAACATGGCTGAAATGCACCCGGTTCTATGGACACGTATTACTGATCGCCGTTTAAGTCATCCTCATGTCAAAGTAAACGTGTTGTCGACCTATTATCACCGTTCATTTGAACTGGCTGATAACGGTATGATTTTCGAACCGCAGACCGATCTGGCAATTGCTAACTTCATTGCTAACTACATCATCCAAAATGATGCCGTGAACTGGGACTTTGTTGATAAGCATACTCACTTCAAGCGTGCGACGGCAGACATTGGTTACGGTCTTCGTGATGAGCATCCGCTGCAGCAGAAGGCCGAAAATCCGAACGTCGGCAAAATGCACCCGATGAGCTTTGAGGAGTATAAAGCGTCGGTTGCAGAGTATACGTTAGAAAAAGCATCTGAAATGTCTGGGGTTTCCCAAGAAAAACTGCTGGAGATGGCAAAGCAGTACGCAGATCCGAAAGTAAAAGTGATGTCGCTATGGACCATGGGGATGAACCAACATACCCGCGGTGTGTGGATGAACAGCCTGGTTTACAATATTCACCTATTAACCGGTAAGATCTCTCAGCCGGGTAACAGCCCGTTCTCGTTGACTGGCCAGCCGTCTGCCTGTGGTACAGCGCGCGAAGTGGGTACGTTCTCTCACCGTTTGCCAGCCGACATGGTGGTGGCAAATCCCAAGCACCGTGCGATCGCAGAAAAAATCTGGAAACTGCCTGAAGGTACGATTCCGCCAAAACCGGGTTATCACGCGGTCGTCCAGGATCGCATGCTAAAAGACGGCAAGCTAAATGCTTACTGGGTTATGTGTAATAACAACATGCAGGCGGGCCCGAATATTAATGAAGAACGTCTGCCTGGTTACCGTAACCCGGCAAACTTCATTGTTTGTTCTGATCCGTACCCAACAGTAACTGCTCAGGCGTCTGATTTGATCCTTCCGACTGCAATGTGGGTAGAAAAAGAAGGCGCTTACGGTAATGCCGAGCGTCGTACTCAAGCCTGGTACCAGCAGGTTGAAGCGCAGGGTGATGCAAAATCAGATCTTTGGCAGCTAATGGAATTCTCTAAGCGCTTCAAGATTGAAGAAGTGTGGGGTGATGATCTGCTGGCGAAAATGCCTGAATACCGCGGTAAGAGCATGTATGAAGTGCTGTTCCGTAATGGCCAGGTGGATAAGTTCCCGCTTTCTGAAGCGCAAGAGCTTAACGATGATGCAAAAGCGCAGGGTTTCTATCTGCAAAAAGGCCTGTTTGAAGAATACGCAGCATTTGGTCGCGGTCATGGTCACGATTTAGCACCCTATGATACGTACCATAAAGTACGTGGTTTGCGCTGGCCGGTTGTTGATGGCAAAGAAACACAATGGCGTTTTGCTGAAGGTTCAGATCCATATGTTCCTGAAGGCACTGGCTTTAAGTTCTATGGTAAGCCAGACGGTAAAGCAAATATCATTTTTGCACCGTATGAGCCTGCTCCGGAAATGCCAGATAAAGATTATGACATGTGGTTATGTACTGGCCGTGTATTAGAGCACTGGCATACCGGAACTATGACCCGCCGTGTCCCTGAATTGTACAAAGCAGTGCCTGATGCGGTTTGTTATATCCACCCTGATGATGCCCAGGCCCGTGGCCTGCGCCGTGGTGATGAAGTGTTATTGGCATCTCGTCGTGGTGAAGTTCGTTGTCGAGTTGAAACCCGAGGTCGTAACCGTCCTCCTGTCGGTTTGGTCTTTGTACCATTCTTTGATGCTCGCATCTTGGTTAACAAACTGATTTTGGATGCCACTGATCCGCTGTCTAAGCAGACAGATTTTAAAAAGTGCCCAATCAAGATCACTAAAGTTTAATTAATCGTATGAAGCTGGCTGCTTGATCCCTGTACGCAGAGATATGAGGGGGACAGGGATTCGGTAGTTACCTTTCTTGAAACGAATTTAGCCATAAGGCGGAGAATACAATGAAGCGACTAGTTTTAGCGGTCATGACTGTTGGTATGTTTTTAGCCAGTGCAGTGCAGGGGGCAGAAGAGCTTAACAACCAAGCCGTTACTAATGCTGGCGGTATTGGTGGGGTAGAATCTTTACGTGGTGTTAGCGAGCTGGAAACCACCCGTCCCGCTGATGATTTCAAACGCTTCCCTCGCGATCAGGGGACGATTGATAGTGATTATGTTTATCAGCCACCTTTAGTTCCACATTCCATTCGTAATTACGAAGTATCGCTAAATGCCAACAAATGTCTGGCGTGCCACAGTTGGAAAAATGCAAAAGAAATGGGTGCAACAAAAATCAGTGTAACCCACTATCAGACCCGTGAAGGACAGGTATTATCAGATGTTTCCCCTCGTCGTTACTTCTGTTTGCAATGCCATGTACCTCAAGCTGATGCAAAGCCATTGGTTGAAAATGATTTCCAACGTGTTGATGCTCTGCGCTAATTATAGCCACAATAAAAAGAGAGGCTATATATGAACCTTTTAAAGGCATTTTGGAGAAGACTGACATCGCCAAGTAAAGTGGCCGTTGGTGTCGTCTTATTCATGGGATTTATGGGCGGCTTGTTATTCTGGGGGGCATTTAACACCGGAATGGAAGCAACCAATACCGAAGAGTTTTGCTCAGGCTGCCATGCGCCGATTGTGAAAGAGATCCGTGAAACGGTTCACTTCTCGAACCGCTCTGGTGTGCGGGCGATTTGCTCTGACTGCCACGTACCTCATAACTGGACAGATAAGATCGTTCGTAAAGTGCAGGCATCAAAAGAGCTGGTGGCTTTTGCGATGGGGACTATCGGTACCGAAGAAAAATTCAAAGAGCGCCGGGCATACCTTGCTAACCGTGAGTGGCACCGGATGAAAGAAAATGATTCGCAGGAATGTCGTAACTGCCATAACTTCGAATATATGGACTTTTCAGAACAAGGCCCGCGTAGTGTTAAACAGCACTCCACGGCATTGGCATCGGGTGAGAAAACGTGTGTGGATTGCCATAAAGGTATTGCACATAAATTACCTGACATGAAAGATGTTGAAGGTTGGTAACAACTAAAAGGTGAGTATACGATGAGTACATTAGAGTCGATTATTTGGCACGCGCTAGGTTATGCCGCAATGCCTGTTATCATTTTAACGGGGTTTGCTGTTGTCGCTGCGATATCGGTAGGGGTACTGGCGCTGGGTAAAGACAAAAATCTCTAATCCCCTGACTGTAGTTAGCTACTGCAGCGTAAAAAAGTAATGAAAAGCCATGTCTGTCAGACGTGGCTTTTTAATGCGCTAATTCATCGCCAGGTAGCTACGGTTTTATGTAGCCCGCTTCAGAGAGCTTACTGCGGAACAGTTCTGCACGTTTACGATTAACGCCGAAATCTGAATAACCCACCCGTGACTCTGAACGCACAATAAGCCGGTTGTCTTGCAGGCGCACTTCAAAATCATCAACAAACTTAAATATGCTACTGCGGCATTCGACCCGAATGTAACCATCCTTTTGAGAACCTAAGCTGGCACCGGGTAATGATAGTGCTAGTTGTTCGATAAGATTCCAATTGTTAATACCCGTTTCGGTCAGGCCGAACCCCGCTAATTGGTACTCATGTCGTTCGTCGAGAGTCGATACGCAATTTGGCTTCTCTCGGCATGGCTGCATTGAGCGATCAGGGAATGATACATTATCAGTGTCGGCGTTCGAACAACCGAACAAAATAGCGGTGCTTGCTAGCAGAAATAGGGGCTTTTTTAATTGAAGCTTCATTTTTGCCGTCCTGTTTTTTTGTGTGGTCTTATGATTTATGGTTGTGTCACGATTGCATTAGAAAATAGGCAAATCCTACCCATGAGACCAAGAGTAGCACCCATGGCAACCAGTGTTGTTTATGAATGACGACTTTTTCTGGAGTGGCTGCAGCCACTTCTTTAGGTTGTTCCTGTTTGCCGCTGACCTGTTTTTTACGCAGCTTGTCACGTTCACGCGCTTTGACTTTTTGCTGTTTCTTATAGAGTTCGATGCCCTTTTGAATGCCGGCCGCAACCAATTTAGTCTGATCTTTGGTTTGGCCTGGCTTTTGTGTCGCTTTCGCAATGCGCATTGCTTCAGCTTGCGTTTCTGGTGAGGGGGTATTTGGGTTTTTCTGGATGGTCATTTTAACTCCGCTCAATGGTCTGATCATAGAGGTGTTTTTGTGATTATACCCAAGTAACCTCAAGATGCAGGAAAACTCGCCCTTCGGAGTGATCCAGCATGGGTATATACCTTGTCTTTACTTGGGGGGAGTCTGTTTTTAGTGAATATAATTGTGAGATATGTAGGAATATTTCAATCGATGAATAAACATTTATCGGTTCGCCTCACTGCCTGTAAATAGTTAAGTTGTTGATATTTATCGGTTGTGGTTATTTTTTATAAAATTTCAGAAGTTGTTATGACATCGTTGTTTTCGTAATAAAAACAGAATTTGTGTGTTTATTAGAAGGTAAAGCGTGATCTTGGCTACAAGATGAATAATTGAAAAGTGCGGTGTACCACAGAATTAACCACGGCGAGGTTATTATTCTATCGAGATGGATTATCTTACGAAAACAATAAATACAATGTACATTATATTCAACTGGTTGAATTTGGTGTGATTTGCCACCATTGCTCATAGAGAGAGGATGTGTGAGGAAACACTTTGTTTTATCCAATTGATGCTTATGACAAGCATGGCTTGTTAAAGCCTTCGATGATGTTGTGGTTAGCTTTGGCATTCAGTGCCAAAGCGTGGATTGTCTTTGTAATGGCTGGAGCCAGCCGCGATCAGGGATCGCAAATACTGACAATTTTCTATCCATTACGAGAAAGCTTATATGTCGGTATGGTGATAGGGCTACCCGCACTACTGTTGATGTGGTTATCCGGCCAGCGATATAAAAATCACAACGTAATGAATTTTTTATGGCAGCACGGCAAAAAACTATTACTTGCTGCCTATATAACTGATTGTTTACTGCAACTGTATCACCTGTCGCTCACACATGGTGCATTCAGCTGGACTCGCGCAACGACGATGTTGCTTACCCTTTGGTTCAGCTTGTACTTGATGAGAAGCACCCGAGTCAGGAATACATTTGCAGATAAGCCCATAGAGAGGTAAAGCAAATGAATGAATGGAGTAAAGGTTTAGTGCTCTTTAGTGCACTGTTAAGCCCTTTAGCCATGGCCGATTGGTTATTAGACGTTAACTTTGAACTGACTGGTTTAGATACCAAGCAGACGGTAAATACGTCACTGTCTCTGTTACCTGGGGAAGAAACGGTTTTTTTCGGCACCTCAGAAGAGGGGAGCAGTGCGCGTGAACTGGTTGGTAGTGCAGAGTTGCTGGAAGTATCAGCGGAAGAAGTGATAATTGCTTTCAAGGTACAAGAGCGTCTTGATGACGGTGCGTGGCGTACCATTATCTCACCCACACTATCAACGGGTTTGAATTCGCCTACATCATTTGAAACGGTTGATAACGATTCCCATGAACAGGTAAAACTTCATGTTGAAGTGACTTCGGTATAACGTTCACCGGCTTAAGATTGAATGGTATAACGCTCCTGTCGGGAGCGTTTTTTATGGCCGTACATTTTGCTATCGGCACGCGATAAAAAATAATCGGGTGTATCACCTGAGCGGTAAATCGTTGTGCCGACACTGGCCCCGATCTGAATTTGATAGGGTCCTATCATAAAAGGCTTACTTGCACAGGCTGTAACCTGTTTCGCCAGTTGATTAGCCTGGCTTTCAGTTGTTGTCGGCAGCAATACGATAAACTCATCGCCCGCTAACCGGGCAAAAAAAGCATTTTCTGGCAACAGGCCATTCATTCGAGAGCAGAACTGTTGTAGCACCCGATCACCGGTTTGATGGCCATAGGTATCGTTTACGACTTTGAAATTATCCAAATCGATAAACAGCAAGGCTGGATTGGGCTGTCGGTCTTTTCTGTTGGTGACGGTTTGATGCAGCGTTTCAATTAATGCATAGCGGTTGGCAACCCCCGTTAGCATGTCTTTACGAGCAATGCGTTCCGCTTTTTCTTCTGCTTTAATTCTGCGAGTGATTTCTTTTTTCAGGTGATTGTTTGTAAATGAAAAATAGCAAGCAGTTAAGGAAGTTAAGGTGAGTAATATGGCACCAATTTGTACCCAGCTTTTAATGTCTAGCCAGGTTAACTCTGAGCGTAAGGGGTAGAGGAATTTCTCATCAATAGTTGTCGCGGGCAACATATTTAATGCGGCGAGCTGATCGGCAATATGTTGCCAGCGATTTGGATTCATACGCCCGATTTCGATTAAATCAGACATGATCATGTGTGCTGCCGTCGTGAGCTCAAACCGAAGATGTGCGCGCGTTTTGTTGGTCTGATATTGCTGTTCGATAACATCTAAGGTTTCTTCAATGTTGCTTAAGGCATAGTACCAACCTTCAATGCTCGCCTGACGGAAACGATCGACGAGCTCTGGCTTATTTCGTGCCAGATCCTGATGGGTGAAGATGATATCGCTATAGAAATTAATACCGTCGTCTGCCGGGTTAAAAATTAGAGAGTTAAGACCGCGTTCTTTCAGGTAATAGGGTTCATTGGTCAAATAGCCGTTGAAAGCATCGATTTTTCCACTAATCAAATCTTCAATATTGGCAGAGGTAGTAACTTGTTCAAATTCTGTAAGCTCGATATTATTTTTAGCTAATAACATAATGAGTTCAGCATCTTCGGTACCAGAAAACATCATCACTTTTTTTCCCACTAAATCATCGAGGGTCTGGATGTGGCTATTATCAGTGGTGATCAGAATAGAAGGAGATTGCTGGAACACTGTCGCGAGTGCGACTAAAGGGAAACCATGGCCATAGGCAATGAGTACCTCAGTGTTACCCACACCAAAGTCTGCACGTTTAGCGATCACCTCTTTTAATGGAACCTGGTTATTGCCGCCGGGTTTAATCACAACATTGAGACCGGCTTGTTGATACAGGCCTTTTGCTTTTGCCATGTAAAATCCCGCCGATTGCGCCTGATGTAACCAGCGAAGCTGAAGCGTAACAGTCTCAAGCGCAGCAACGCTAGAGCTTATAGTTATCAGGATGGCAGATAAAGCAAGAGAAAAAACTCGGCCCACAATATGCAACTAACTCCATGTTGTTTTTTTCAGAGCTAATATTGATAAACATCGGTAGTGTTGTAAAGGTTTTCTATTGTTAAATGCGATAGCTGGCAATGATTTGGTCGGTTAAAAATGCCGGAAACGTTATAATCAATTATCTAGGTTCAAATTAATAATATTCAGGAGAATCATATGGCTATCGCACAACCCGCAGTTTTGCCAGAAGCCGGACCTTTTGCCCTTTATGTGGTCATGAAGGTTATCGGAGGCAAGGACGCGGTTATAGCTCAATGTAAATCGCTGCATCACAGATTAGCAACACTGAACGAGCAGCAGCCTGATGCCAATCTTCGTGCGAGTATGGCTTTTGGTAAAGCATTTTGGCAGTCTTTAGAGAAAGGCTGCCCAGCAGAATTTGATGATTTTACGCCGCTTGGTGACGGTGATATTACGGCACCTGCAACGGGAGGGGATATTCTGCTTCATATAAACTCAAGCCGTCATGATCTGAACTTCTATACCTTACGTTGCTTTCTTGAGCCTGTAGCAAAAGATATTGAAGTGTTAGACGAGACTTATGGTTTTAAGTACCTTGATTCACGTGACATGATTGATTTTGTTGATGGCACGGAAAACCCGAAAACCACAGAAGCCCGTAGTGATGTTGCTTTGATCAAAGATGGCGAGTTTGCTGGTGGAAGTTTCGTGATGGTTCAGCGATTCGTGCATAACCTGCCCGCTTGGAATCGTCTGAATATTCAGGCGCAAGAAAAAGTGATTGGTCGTACTAAGCTGGACTCTGTTGAGTTGGAAGATGTCCCCGCAGCTTCTCACGTTGGCCGCGTTGATCTTAAAGAAGAAGGTAAAGGGCTGAAGATTGTACGCCACAGCTTGCCGTACGGCACGGTAACGGGTGATCACGGCTTGCTGTTTATTGCCTATTGCCATACTCAGCATAATTTCAATGCGATGTTAAAGAGCATGTACGGCGAGACGGATGGCCAATCGGATCAGATGCTGCGTTTTACGAAGGCAGTTACAGGCGCATACTTCTTTGCACCGTCGGTTGAGATGTTGGAAAGTTTGTAGAAGTTCCGAGAAGCTAGGGGCGAGTAACGACTAGATACTCGCACCTAGAAACTCGTTTTTCTTTTCCCCAACAAAAAACGCCACCCGAAGGTGGCGTTTTTGTTAAGACTGAGGCAATCTTACTTCTTGATGCGTAGAACTGGAGTTTCACCCACAGTCACTGCGCCAGAAAGTTTGTTCAGTTCTTTGATCTCGTCCATGTTAGAGATAACAACAGGAGTCAGAGTTGACTTTGCTTTCTCTTCCAGTAGCGCAAGATCGAATTCGATAACAGTGTCACCGACTTTAACAGTTTGGCCTTCCTCTGCAATGCGAGTGAAGCCTTCACCTTTCAGTTCAACAGTATCGATACCGAAGTGAACGAAAAGCTCAATACCATCGTCAGACTCAATAGAGAAAGCGTGGTTGGTTTCGAAGATCTTGCCGATTGTACCGTTTACTGGTGCAACCATTTTGTTTCCAGCAGGCTTGATAGCGATGCCGTCACCAACGATCTTCTCTGCAAAAACAACATCTGGCACATCTTCGATGTTTACGATTTCGCCAGAAAGTGGTGCGATAATTTCGATTGCACCAGCTTCGTTGCTGTCGTCAGAAACCAGCTTCTTCAATTTGTCAAACAGACCCATATCGTTGCTCCTAAGCGTTGTTATTCTATCTGCAGCTATATTAGCAGATGGTCTTTTCTGCGATGAATTTTTCTACGTGTGCTTCGATTTCAGCAGCCGTTGGTAGAGCAAGTGCTTGCTCTGCCATAGCTTTAACATCAGCAAAGTTAGCGTTACGGATAACTTTCTTAATGCGTGGAATTGAAATCCCGCTCATGCTGAACTCGTCCAGACCCATACCTAATAGCAATAGGGTAGCACGTTCGTCACCTGCTAGCTCGCCACACATGCCAGTCCACTTACCTTCTTTGTGAGAAGCATCGATAACTTGCTTGATCACAGTCAGTACTGCAGGTGATAGCGGGTTATATAGATGAGAAATAAGCTCATTTCCGCGGTCAACTGCAAGAGTATACTGGGTTAAGTCGTTTGTACCAATGCTAAAAAAGGATACTTCTTTAGCAAGGTGGTGAGCGATAGCAGCTGCTGCAGGTGTTTCCACCATTACGCCGATTTCGATTTGCTCGTCGAAGGCAAGGCCTTCAGTGCGTAGTTCAGCTTTGTATTCTTCGATAGCTGCTTTCAGTTCACGGATTTCTTCTACAGAAATAATCATCGGGAACATGATACGGATCTTACCGTGTGCAGATGCACGTAGAATTGCACGCAACTGATCACGTAGAATTTCACGACGATCCAGACTGATGCGAATTGCACGCCAGCCCAGGAACGGGTTCATTTCTTTAGGCAGATCCAGGTATGGGAGATCCTTGTCGCCACCGATATCCATGGTGCGGATAATCACTGACTCGCCGTGCATTGCTTCAGCAACGTCTTTATACGCCTGGTACTGCTCATCTTCGGTTGGAAGAGAGTCACGGTCCATGAACAGGAATTCGGTACGGTACAGGCCAACACCTTCACCGCCGTTACGGTTAATACCGTCACAGTCTTTAACGGTACCGATGTTACCGCAAACTTCTACTTGCTGACCATCAAGGGTAATTGCAGGTAGATCCTTCAGTTTCGCAAGCTCATCTTTCTCAGCCTGGTACTCGTCACGGATCGTTTTGAATTTAGTTAACTCGGCTTGTGTTGGGTTGATCACGATTTGGTTGTTGATTGCATCAAGAACCAGCATGTCACCATTATGAACACGAGTTGTAATATCGTTGGTACCTACGATTGCAGGTAGCTCAAGAGAACGCGCCATGATAGAGGTGTGCGAAGTACGGCCACCGATATCAGTAATGAAGCCAAGTACGTAATCCAGATTGATTTGTGCCGTCTCAGAAGGCGTCAGGTCGTTTGCAACCAGAATCACTTCTTCATTAATTGCACTTAGGTTAACGATACTGATACCTAATGCGTTTTTGACGAAACGGCTACCGATATCACGGATATCCGTTGCACGCTCTTTCAGGTATTCGTCATCTAAAGATTCTAGCGTTGTTGCCTGCTCTTCGATAATAGAGTGAATAGCAAGGGCTGCAGATGCTTTGTTGTCTTTAATGAAGGCTATGATTTCTTCTTCAAGCTCCTCATCCTCCAGCAACATGATGTGACCTTCAAAGATCGCTTCCTTCTCTTCACCGAAGGTGATACGTGCTTTTTCTTTGATTACTTCTAGTTGCTCAGAAGATTTTTTTCGAGCGTCGAAGAAACATTGAATTTCGTTATCGATCTGGTCTGCAGAGATTGGAGTCTTGTTAAGAACAATCTCGTCTTCTTGTAGTAGCAGTGCTTTACCAAAAGCAATACCAGGAGATGCCAGGATACCTGAAATCATAGCCTTACCTTAAATTAACTAAAAAACTAGGGAACGTAATAAACAGACGGCGAATTAGTGCAGCGTGTCCATTAGAGCAACCAGGTGGTCTACTGCAGCTTGTGCCTGAGCACCTTCAGCAGAGATAGTTACGTGAGTACCTTTAACTAAACCTAGTGTTTGTAGTTTGAACAGACTTTTTGCACTTGCGCTCTTACCGTTAGAAGTAACAGTAATGTCGGCGTCGAACCCTTTAGCTTCTTTAACGAACTGAGCCGCTGGACGAGTGTGTAGACCGTTTTCTGCAGTAATTTCAACTTGCTTCTGATACATTTTTCACCCCGATTATCGATATAATATTTATTTAATATTTACGTAACTGAAAGAAAGCTTAACGTGTGTAGTCTTGGCTTGCCAATACTAAGTACAAACTACCCAACAGTTCGTCGTTTTAGCTTAACCCAAGTCAAATTTTCATGAGATTTTTTGTCTTGGTTGCATCTTTACGGTCAAAGTTTAACCTTTTAATTCGATGCTTAAATTAAAACATTGCAAGTTTATATTAAACGTAAAGGAAAAATGCAACAAAAAAGCCCCGGAAGGGGCTTTTTAAGGCAAGAATTGGTTATGGATTACTTAAAAGTGTGATCACTGTTGGGTTTCTTTATCTGTGAAAATACCTGAAAACAGAGCCGTGGACAGGTAACGTTCACTTGAACTTGGTAGCACAACAACAATATTTTTACCGGCAAATTCTGGGCGTTCAGCAATGCGGTTTGCAGCCACCACTGCGGCACCGGAAGAGATACCAGCCAGAATGCCTTCTTCTTCCATCAGGCGACGTGCCATTGTAATTGACTCTTCAGAGCTGACGCGTTCAACTTCATCAATCAGAGACAGCTCAAGGTTGCCAGGAATGAAGCCCGCACCGATCCCTTGAATTTTGTGAGGTGCCGGTTTCACTTCTTCGCCGTTCAGGGTCTGGGTAATAACCGGCGACTCGGAAGGTTCAACGGCAACCGTTGTAATGGCTTTGCCTTTTTGCTGTTTAATAAAACGGCTAACGCCTGTCAGCGTACCGCCTGTTCCGACACCAGAAACGAAGACATCAACGCCACCATCGGTTGCGTCCCAAATTTCCGGGCCAGTCGTCTTTTCGTGAATTTCAGGGTTGGCAGGGTTGTTAAATTGCTGCAGTAACAGATACTTACCTGGGTCTGACGCCACAATCTCTTCTGCTTTATCAATAGCACCTTTCATACCTTTTGGTGCTTCGGTCAGCACCAAATTAGCTCCCAATGCTTTAAGGAGCTTACGGCGCTCAAGGCTCATGCTTTCAGGCATGGTCAGTGTCAGCTTATAACCGCGTGCTGCAGCAACGAAAGCCAGAGCAATACCAGTGTTACCACTGGTTGGTTCAACCAGTTCAACACCTTCTTTTAATAGGCCTTTTTTCTCGGCATCCCAAATCATATTTGCGCCAATTCGGCATTTAACGCTGAAGCTTGGATTACGGGCTTCAACTTTAGCCAGAACGTTACCTTTACTTACGCGGTTCAGACGTACTAGTGGAGTATTACCAATCGTTAAGGAGTTATCTTCGTAAATCTTGCTCATGCTTGTCGTTCCTTCATGACACGTTCTAATTTCAGATAGAGTAAGGATAAACCGTCATCGGTATTTGGAAAGTAATTTATTGTTATATCTTATTGTTATAAAGGAAGACCCTAAATTTTAGGTTCGAGGTTCGAGAGGGAAGTGCGGTCGTGGAAAGAGTTGGCCTATGGTCTAAGGCTGATGGGAAAGGTTCTTGGACTTCGTATACGGTAGCTGATTGATAATGAGTAGGTTATTTTTTGAATGTTCAATTTAGAACGAGCAAGGCGTATTTTGCTCGTAGCATTTGAAATAACAAAGGAGAGTTAACCTCTCCTTTGTGCCTAGTGCCTAGTGTCGAGTACCTATCATCTGCTCTCGGTAATGATCGACCCACATCGCCGTTGCGCCGCATACGGCGATTGGCATGACAAATAAGTTCAGTATTGGAGTCATGGTAAACAGCATGACTAAACTACCAAAGCTGAGTGATTTACCTCGTTTGAGTTTCAAGGCATCACGCATTGATTCAAAAGGAATTTTATGGTTATCAAATGGGTAATCGACATATTGGATGGTCATCATCCATGCGCTGAATAAGAACCACAATACCGGCCCAACGGTTTGGCCGATAGCCGGAATCCAAAGCAGGATGAGTAAACCAATAGCTTTTGGCAAGTAATACTTAAGTTTAATCCATTCTCGACCCATGATCCGCGGTAGGTCTTTCATTATCTCTTTTAGCCCCGCATCTGGCGCAGGCTTATTGGTCAGTTTGGCTTCGAGGTGTTCTGCCAGTAAGCCATTAAACGGCGCAGCAATCCAATTGGCGATGGTACTGAAGAGATATGAAAATATTACCAGCGTTGCTATTGCAAGCAATGGCCAAAGCAAATATGACAGCCAATCTAACCATGACGGTAATGATGCTAACCAGCTGTTAATCCAATCACTGAGTTGACTTAAGACAAAACCAAATGCACTGCCAAACAACAGCACGTTAACTAATAGAGGCAGAATGACAAATCGTCGGGTCCCCGGTTGCATGGCTAAAGACATGCCTTTAAAAAAGTACCCTGCGCCACTGACTGGGGCTTGGATGATTTGCGGTTTTGACATTAAATACTCCTTACACAAAGTTCTCATCCAGAGAGGTGAACGTTGCTCTCCTTTATAGGATACAGAGAGCATGTTAACGGGGAGAACGGTGTAGAATCAAATTCCAAACTTGTTGTCATAGCTAATTAGAGGGAAGTTTGGTGGTTATTTTGTCTGAAATTTGTGCAAATTTGTGCTCAGCAGCACTATCTTGCACGAATAACAATATTCATCTTCTCATTATTAATTGAGTTTTGGTACATTAAGTTAATAGTAGGCTTGAAACCTGTTAGCTTTTAATCGGCTCAGGTGCTTTTGTAAGTCCTGTGACACTTTTACTATTATTTACCCCGTAAGGGATAACGAGTTAATTCAGAGTATTCATAATGCAGGAATTGCGTCTGGTTCTTATTATTGTTGGTGCGCTGGCTATCTCTGCGCTTCTTTTACACGGTCTTTGGACCAGCAGAAAAGAAAAGCCCGCGAAATTTGGTGAGAAACCGTTGGGTAAGTTAGGGGATACTAACAATGTAGATACCGATGGTTTTGATCAAGATGGCGTCGGTTCCGTTCGGGTGGTCAATACTGGACCAGAAGAAGCAGAGAAAAAAGCCCATAAACGCACGGAGCCTGAATTACATTTTGGCGAAAAGTTGCAGGCTGATCCGCTACTTGATGTAGCCTGTAACGCATCTTTTGTCGATGATTTGCCAAAAATGTCAGCAACCGCGGAGAAAATTGAACCGCAAGCGAGTATCGATACATACCAATCTGAGACTGAGGCGATGCCTGTTGAACCGCAAGGGCCGGCTGAACCTGTTCAAGTCGTCAAAGCTGAGCCGGCAACTGCGGATACAGCATTGTCTAGTGCAGCGCTGTCTGAAAGACCTGACGCCGAACCCAACAGCGGTGCAGAAGCCCAACCGGTTGTTGCGGATAGTTCAGACGAGGTTGCAGAGGTTATTGAACCTGAAGAACCAGCCCCTTCTCTTGTCCCTATGGTTGAACCCGAGCCGGTACTGGAACCGAGCTATCTGGCGCTGAGTGTTCATGCCCGTAACGGCGAGATGCTGCAAGGCGCAAAATTATTTGGTTGTCTCGAGCAGCACAATCTTATTTTTGGCGATAACGCGGTTTACCACCGCCATGCTGATCTGGCCGGCGTTGAACCGGTTCTGTTTTCGGCTGCCAATATGATCCATCCGGGCAACTTCCCTGAAGGGAACGAAGACAACTTTGAAACGCCGGGTGTTTCTTTTTATCTGATGCTGCCTTGTTATGGTCGCGCTGATCAGAATTTCAATTTGATGCTACAAACGGTTCAGCAGATTGCCGACGAATTAAATGCCGATGTGCTTGATCATGAACGAACCATGATCACACCGAACCGAATCGACGCGTATCGTGAAAAAGCTAAACTGTACACCCAGATTTAAGATCCAGATTTAAGATCCATAGTTAAGATATATAGTTTCTATTAGGCTCCTGCAGAGGAGCCTTATTTTTTAGGTAGGAAGAGTAATGAGTACCGACATTCAGCAACAACTTGCCGCGTTGCGTGAACAACTCGCATATCACGGTCACCGTTATTATGTAGAAGATAACCCAGAAATTCCTGATGCTGAATATGACCGCATGATGCAACAGTTACTGGTGCTGGAAGCTGAATACCCGGAATTGGTCACGGTTGATTCTCCTAGCCAGCGAGTTGGCGGTACTCCACTTGACGGTTTTACCCAAGTAAAGCATGAACTACCTATGTTATCGCTGGATAATGCGTTTAACGACGAAGATCTGCAGGCCTTCGAAAAACGGATGCAGGATCGCCTTATCTCTGCGGGAAAATTAAGTTACTGCTGTGAGCCTAAGCTGGACGGCTTGGCGGTAAGTTTGATGTACAAAAACGGTGTGCTGGTTCAGGCGGCAACGCGGGGCGACGGCAGTACCGGTGAAAACATTACCGCCAACGTACGTACCATCCGTTCCATTCCGCTGAAGCTGCGAGGAGAAGGCTGGCCAGCTAGGCTGGAAGTTCGTGGTGAAGTCTTCATGCCTAAAAAAGGCTTTGATGCGCTGAACACACGTGTTCTAAATAAAGGCGAGAAGCCCTTTGCCAATCCGCGTAATGCGGCCGCAGGCAGCCTGCGCCAGCTAGATTCAAAAATTACCGCAACCCGCCCGTTAAGTTTCTATGCCTATTCTGTCGGCGTTGTCGAAGGTCTGGAGCTGGCCCCAAGCCAGTATGATCGCCTTGTACAGCTGAAAGACTGGGGCATACCGATGTGCCCTGAGATCAGGCTGCTTGATACCTTGAACGATGTGATTGCCTACTATCAGGATATCGGCCTGCGTCGCGAGGATCTGGCTTACGAAATCGATGGTGTTGTGATCAAAGTTGATGATATTGAGACACAAGAGCAACTTGGATTCGTAGCGCGAGCACCGCGCTGGGCGATTGCCTATAAATTTCCGGCCCAAGAAGAGATGACGGTACTTAACAATGTTGAGTTTCAGGTCGGGCGAACGGGGGCGATAACGCCGGTTGCGAAGTTAGAGCCGGTTTTCGTCGGTGGTGTTACCGTCAGTAACGCGTCACTGCATAATGCCGATGAAGTGGCCCGCTTAGGGGTAATGGTTGGCGATACCGTGATTATCCGGAGGGCGGGGGACGTGATCCCTCAAGTTGTTTCTGTGGTTGAGTCACGTCGCCCTGAGGGTGCCGTGCCGATTGTCTTTCCAACAGAATGCCCGGTGTGTCAGTCGAAAGTGGAGCGTGTTGACGGCGAAGTGGTGGCGCGTTGTTCTGGCGGCTTGTTCTGTCAGGCGCAACGAAAAGAAGCCCTTAAGCATTTCGTTTCCCGTAAAGCGCTGGATGTTGATGGTTGCGGCGAAAAGGTCATCGAGCAGCTGGTTGATCGGGAAATGGTCTCGACCCCTGCGGATCTGTTTAAACTGTCGGCTGGTACTGTGACGGTGCTTGAACGTATGGGGCCGAAATCTGCCCAAAAACTGATTGATTCTCTCAATAAATCAAAGTTGACCACGCTATCCCGTTTCTTGTATTCACTCGGTATTCGAGAGGTTGGGGAAGCCACTGCTGCAAATCTGGCAAACCATTTTGAAACTTTAGAGGCTATCGCTAAGGCGACGAAAGAACAGCTAATTACGGTTCCGGACGTCGGCAATATTGTTGCCGAGCACCTGTTCAACTTCTTCCGTGAACCGCATAACATGGAAGTGATCGCTGACTTACTGGCTGTCGGTATTCACTGGCCTGCGATAGAAAAGCCGGATGCAGACATGGAGTTGCCCCTCGACGGCAAAGTTGTGGTTTTAACTGGTTCGCTATCGCAACTGACCCGTTCTGATGCTAAAGCGGCGTTACAGAGCCTGGGGGCCAAAGTGACGGGCAGTGTCTCCAAGAAGACCGATTTACTGGTTGCCGGTGAAGCGGCGGGCTCTAAATTAGCCAAAGCACAAGAGCTTGACATTGAAATTTGGGATGAACAAACGCTTGTTGATTTCATGAATCGTTAACCTTTTCCTCCCCGGGTATGTTCTTATTTGGCATAGTTTTGAATATACCCATTTATTCCCCCTGCCTTTATTTCTCTTAAAAAATATCCCCTCTAGATATTTAACAGCAATAAAATAGTTCAATTAAATTTTTATAAATATGACGGCCTTCAAGATGTGAACATAAAAACAATAGGTGTTTTTTTAGTGACACTTCTCATTTTATGTTTTTTGTTTTTTTGTATCCTATTGTATTCGTGTGTTTTTTAGGTTTATTTATAAGTTCTTTGGAGGAGTTTTGATCTTGATCACTGTAGCGTGGAAACTTTGCACTGAGTCATATTTTTCAAAGAATAAATTAAGTTCTGGTTGATGTTTCGCGCTGCGAAAGTAGTCTTGTACCTGAAGTTTTACAGCGGTTCACAAAGAACTAAAAAAATATGATTTAGTCGAATTTAGATTTCGGCAGACATATCGGGAGAGTTACTTGATGCCTTCGGCGGCCAACCTTTAAGGCTCAAGTAAACAGCTAATATTTTTTAGGAGTTATTCCATGGAAAACATGTTTAAGCGTTCAGTTTTAGGTGTGGCAGTTGCAGCTGCTGCAATGGCTTCAGTTGCGGTTCAAGCAGCACCAGCAGCAGCAAATTATGAATTGTATGGCCTGGCTGCTGTCTCTGTATGGGGTGGTGAGGCTGAAGGTAATGACGGTAGTGGTGAAGGTACTTTAAATGTTCTGAATGAATCACGTTTCGGTTTACGTGGTACCCTCGATCTGGAAAAAGGTCCTAAGATGTTCTGGCAGATGGAAGCCGGTGACGTAGGCGATGGTACCAGCGTGAAATCTGACAACGGTAGTATTTCTTGGATGGGTTTCCGTGATAGCTTTATCGGTTTTGAATTTGATGCCGGTAAAGTACGCGTCGGTCGTATGCTAACACCTGCATATCAAATTCTTGACTGGCCATACTCAGGTAACAAACTTGGTGAAGTGTTTGATTGGACGGGCGCTGTCGAAGGCGGTACAAACTACGATCGTCAGAACGACATGGTTCGTTTTGATTCCGCCCAGTTTGGCGCGGTGAACTTCTCAGTGGCAGCCGGTAAAGGTAACGTTACTGAAGATGGAAATAATTGGTATGGCGCTTCTGCCAGTGTAAAAGCAGGTCCAGCGGTATTCCATCTTGGTTATGAACTTGGTGTTGACCGCCAAGTAACTAAAGGTGTAGAAGATGATAAAACGACAGCGGCAGATGAAACTGTAAAACGTGTTGGTTCTGACACTGAGCTGTTCCTTGTCGGTTTTGAGGCAACGTTTGGTGCAATTGGTGTGCAAGGGGCTTATAAAATCGCGGGTGCCGAATATGATAACGGTGCGCCAGACCAGGATCAGAATTCTTACTCGGTAGGGGTTTCTTATTCAATGGAAGACTGGAAATTCAGCTTAGGTTATGCCGCTCAGGAAGATCTTGAAACCGGCGGTGTCAAATCAACGCCAAAATCTGAAGATATCGTCTCGTTTAATGCGTCATACTTTATTGACCCAAGTGCGGAAGTATTTTTCCGTCCTTACCAGATCACTCGCGGTGGCGAAAGTATGTTTGGAGCCGGTGTGGGTATTTCGTACAATTTCTAACGGGCACTTTGTCTAATAGAAACATAACGTAATATGATGTTAAAGCCGACTATATATCAGTCGGCTTTTTACTCTGTACAGAGAGAAAATTGTGTTTAATACCAAACCCATCAAAAAGGCTCATTCATGATTAATGAATGAGCCTTTTTGTTGTTAGCCCGGTTGGGATTAAAGAGTTAATTGATATTGGTGACAGCCCAGCTTAAAAACTTCTTCTTTGTTTTATCATCGGCCTGGTGGAACCAGTGCTGTAGCATCATTTCAGCCTTATTGGATTCTGTGAGTTGTGCTGGTGTTGTTGTGTTGGTTGTTGATTGAGTCGCGGCTTTAGATGTCACTTTCTGTGGCTGAGCAACTGAAGCGGTTATTGTGTTCGTGGTTGAAATGCCAGCGTTGATGCTGGCAATTGCTCCACTCTTATTATACTTCTCAACTTTACGAGTAAAATCAGGTGCAAGGTCAAACCCTACATACAGCGTATCGTATACGAAAGGATAATCATTCCCTGATTCCTTGATCGTAAACGAAGGCGCGCTGTTGAAGTTGCGGCCTTCATCCAGTGTCTGGATGTTCGGAATGTCGAGTGTTAGCTGAGTATTATCGCCATCAAAACGGATAACGATAGGAACGGATTTAAATTTTGTTGTTTTACTGCCAGCATCTCTGACGACTTTAGCAATACGGAAAACGACCTGATTGGCACCATCTGGCAACTTAATTTCAGGCTTATGATCAAAGCCAAACATGGAGTAATCGGTATCTTGGCCGTTAATCACCAACAGTTGAATCCCCTTCGGTATTTCCATTGTTACCTGCGCCGCTGCTATCGGTGCAAACGGTAGCAGCATTGTTGCCAAAGCAATTTGTTTTATCTTCATTAATAAAGACTCCTTGAAGGGGCCGCTCAACCTGTTAGCGACTGTCCCCGTGAAAAGATATTTTGTAAAACGATTTTACTTTGCTGGTCTGGTGTGAAAAAGCTTATTTACTCTCTCTATAGTAGTAATCAGAGCTCAGTCACAACCATGAGATTAATTACCAGAGCAGATATGCTCTCTGGCTATTTTATTTAAATTATGTTGTTTTTTAAGGATTTATCGATAATTTTTTGCTTTTAGTTAGCTGAGTTTTCGACTTTATATTTCCGAGTAAGTGATTAATCAATATTGTCTCAATACTACTTATTGTCATGAAATAACAAGCTGATAATCGGAAGTAAGTTCATAAACTGGTTAACTGAACGAGAGGAAGATCACGCTTCTGGTCAAAATAAACATCAATCAATCTATAGCCCCCTCATAAACTCTCATTGGTCGGCTGGTATTTGTCCGTATCGCACTCAATCTTGCGATTGAGTGCACAATAATCCATGTGATCTGTGGTTTATGTTTTCTTATTTTTTTTGGTTATCTATCTGATATTAAATATTTTATTTTTTTTTAGGTTTTACTGGTTTGAAGGGTGTCATAGTTTTTTTTGTGCTATTTTTACGCACCAAAAAAAGCTTGTAGTCTTGCTCCTGTTCAAAACAACTTAAAAATAATTATGTGTGCTGACCTTCGGCGGCCAACTGAGGAAAGTGCACATAAAACAGCTAGTTATTAGATTATCAGGAGTTTTCCATGAATAAGACATTCAAGCGTACATTATTAGGTGCGGCTATCGCATCAGCAGCGATGGCTTCAGTCTCTGCCAATGCATATACCATCGGTGAGTCGAATGATTCTAAGGTTGAGGTTTATGGTATCGTTTCTATCTCTGCGGTAGACTACGGTGCGAAAGGTGGCACTTTTGAATTAGAAAACGAGAGCCGTGTTGGCTTCCGTGCGGCACAGGCGATGACAGACAGCGTAGAGGCTTTTGTTCAGATTGAATCTGGCTGGGTTTTAGACGATGGTGCTGATTTAGGTAACCGTGATACCTTCGTCGGTATGCGCGGGGATGACTGGGGTTCGGTACGCTTTGGTCGTATGCTAACACCAATGTATGAACTGGTTGACTGGCCTTACAGTGCATCTAACATGGGTACGACGTTTGACCGCGGATGGCGCAGCGGTGAGCGTTTCTTATTTGACCGTAAGAGCCAGCAAGTACGTTTTGACTCAATTAACTATGCTGATATGGTTAACTTTAGTGTGGCATTGGGTAACGGTAGCTCAAAGACCGATGATTCTACATTCTACGGGGCTAAAGTTTCTGTTACTCCGGTTCAGATGCTAACCCTTCACGCCGCATTTGAAACAGCAACTGATACCATCTTTGATTCTGGTTCAGATGCATCATTAGAAGCTGATGGAAGCGTAAAAGCAGCTAAAGCGGATTCTGTCGGTGATACGGACTCTTTCTTTGCTGGTTTCGAGTTGCGTCCAATGGACAGCGTAATGATTGCCGCCGCGTATAAAACGGGTGAATATGATGCGAAAGATAAGGGTGGCTTTACTTATGACAAGCGTGAAATAGAAGCCTACTCAGTACAAGCTAACTACTACATGGGTAGCGCAAATTTCCGTTTAGGTTATGCTAATCAAACGGGTGAGACTGACTCTAAAACAGATGCATATTTAGATCGTGAAACACTAACGGCAGAATTTGGTTATAGCTTTAACTCTGTATACACATTCCTACGCGTTGCAGAACATAGCAACGATGGAGAAGGTGATACCATGGTACGTATCGGTACTGAATGGTACTTCTAATCTGTTGATTCAATAATCATTGTATTAAAAAGGCTCCGGTTTTTACCGAAGCCTTTTTATTTATATAGCCAAACAACTTCAATGAGCATGCTTCGAGCTTCCTCCGGGAATTCAATCTAAGCGAAATAGTATTAATTAAAAGCATAATATTTAAATGTTTGAACAGGATTGGTTATTTCTTATGATTAAATTAAATGCAAAGTTGTTTTAGATTTAGTCATGGAAATAAGAATAAATATTATAGTGGAAGTTGAGTTTATTATGATGGTTATTGATCTATCAGGCCAATAAATGACCTGATTCTAATGGTGGTTAATACTGAATTAGTGAATATTATTGATAGCCCAAGTAAGAAACTCTTGCTTTTCTTCTTGCTCCATTTGTATGAAAATATCTTTGAGTATGGTTAGTTTTGATGATTCAGATACATTGTTTTTAATTTTATTCTCTGTTGTGTTTATTACGCTATTGGCAACGGTTTTAAGTTGTGGTATCTGAGTTTTATTATAGCTTTCTAAGAGTTGGCTATAATTTTTATTAATTGAGAACCCATTTATAGGTAGTTGAATATTCCTGTGTTCAATGGAGTTACCGGACTCGTCTGTTAAGCTTATGGTTAATTTTTTGTCAAATTCTCGGGCGGAGTCTAATGTATTTAATTGTGGCACTTTCATCATTACAGCAGAGTCAATACTGTTAAAACTCAACACCATAGGTGGGGATTGATATTTCTTACCTTGACTCGAACCTTTGTTGTAAACTTTTCTGACATCATAAACGATCTGATTGCTACCATTAGGTAGATTAATATGGTCAGGAGAAGAGTTAACAAACTCAAGTAATCCACTTTCCCCTTCTTTGCCATTGACCGATAAAACAGTTACTTCTTTTGGAAGTTCTAATTTAACGTCAGCTGCAATTGGTAATGAAAAGATACTTATCATACTACAGGTAACAATATTTTTTATTTTCATTGAAATAGAATCTCTTTTTATTCAGCCATAAATGCGAATTTAAGTGAAAATTGTTTGATTCGATATAATAACGTAAGGGTGAGGGTTTGTGATATATTTTTAATAAGTTATTATAAAATAAGACAGGGGCACAGGATGGTTTTCCAATCAAAGGATTTAACTGTTTTTTGATTAAGATTTCTTAAATAAACTTTGGTGAATGTTATTTACAGCTGTCCTTGTGGTTATCATGTTATGAAAAGCGTCAATAATTTAAATTTTAGTCTTTTGTTGGGTGTTTTTGTTGCTAAAATTTAGCAAGGCTTATGCGAGATGCTCAGCATGATGATGCAACGGTTAAATTGTATACTCGAGCCACCTCTTTACAAAATGTGTTTGAAAGGGAACGGTATTCCCACGCACATATCGATCGAATTGAGTTACCAGAGGCCGCTATGAATCTCGTATCTTGAGGTGGTTTGGCCATATAACTGTATTGTGGATTGCTGGGCTGGTGGTAAAATGCGTCAATATCGATGAAGGTGGTGCGGTCGCACTACTATTTGGCTCATCATTTTTACTTAAGGTTCTTTCATGACGGTTAAAACTCGCTTCGCTCCAAGTCCAACAGGCTTTCTCCATGTCGGTGGTGCTCGTACTGCACTTTATTCTTGGTTATTTGCTAAGCATATGGATGGCGAATTTGTTCTTCGAATCGAAGATACTGATCTTGAGCGCTCTACACAAGAAGCGATCGATGCCATCCTTGAAGGTATGGAATGGCTGGGTCTGGATTGGGATGAAGGTCCTTACTATCAGACTAAACGTTTTGATCGTTATAACCAGCTAATCGATCAGCTACTGGCTGAAGACAAAGCTTATAAGTGTTACTGCCCTAAATTGCTGCTTGAAGAACTTCGTGAAGAGCAAATGGCTGCCGGCCTTAAGCCTCGTTACGATGCAAAACACCCGAAGGTTGTTGCCGCGAATGCTGCCGCAACGGAAGATTCCCCTTTTGTTATTCGCTTCCGTAACCCGAAAGAAGGAACGGTGGTTTTTGATGACAAGGTTCGTGGTCATATCGAAATTGCTAACAGTGAACTCGATGATCTGATCATTCGCCGTACCGACGGTAGCCCGACTTACAATTTCTGTGTAGTTGTTGATGATTGGGATATGGGCATTACCCAAGTTGTGCGTGGTGAAGACCACATTAACAACACACCTCGTCAGATCAATATTTATGATGCCTTGGGCGCACCAGTACCTGAGTTTGCACACTGTGCAATGATCTTAGGAGATGACGGCACTAAATTATCTAAGCGTCATGGTGCGGTAAGCGTTATGCAGTATCGTGATGAAGGTTATCTGCCTCAAGCACTATTGAATTACCTGGTGCGTCTGGGCTGGTCACACGGTGATCAGGAAATCTTCTCAATGGAAGAGATGATTAAGCTGTTTAGCTTAGGTTCAATCAGTAAGTCTCCATCTGCATTTAATACCGATAAGTTACTGTGGTTGAATAATCACTACATTAAAACAGCAGAGCCTGAGTACGTAGCTAAATACCTGCAATGGCATTTAGATCAAAAAGGAATTGATACCGCGAATGGTCCAGCGATTACGGATGTCATTAAACTGGTTGGCGAGCGTTGTAATACGCTGATTGAACTGGCGGAGCAATCTCGCTATTTCTACCAAGACTTCAGCGAGTTTGAAGCAGGGGCAGCGAAGAAACACCTGCGACCTGTCGCAAAAGATGCATTGGCATTGGCACTGGCCAAAGTAGAAGCATTAGCTGAGTGGACAACTGAAAACTTGCATAAAGTGATTGCTGAAACCTGCGAAGAGCTTGAAGTCGGTATGGGCAAGGTGGGTATGCCACTGCGTGTTGCTGTTACTGGTCAGGGGCAATCACCATCTGTTGATGCGGTGATGATGATGGTGGGTAAAGAGCGCGTGATTGCTCGAATTAACATGGCTTTGGCATTTATTGCCGAGCGTGAAGCAAACGCATAAATGAACGAGCGGAATGACTTTTCATTCCGCTCGTTATTGCTTGTACTTAAGTTACTTCTTATCTGATTTATGTATTAACAAATAGCGTTCCATGCAAACGTTGATGTTTTTTGCACCAGCGCAGTATCTGAAAGCATCTTGGTCTAGAACCAGTGGAGTACCAGCAAGAGTAAATGCCATTGAGTTAAAACTCATTGATAATAATGCTGCTGTAACAAAAATCGTTAACTTTTTCATACGCAATCTCCCATGTACCGTTGAAGTTTCAATTCCTTATTATTTGTAGGTAATATATTTGAACCTACAAAATCCCACATTTATCGCATAAAAATGAATGTTTACATCTCATTCATTTCAGAGCATAGAACAGGATCATATTTTTCAAATCTTAATAAGCATCGGCATCCTTATGCTTAAACACAGGCCTTATAAAATTTAAAAAATTTCAAAAACGGCATGAATTTGATCAAGTTAACAGAATTATGGAAAGTGTTAATATCAGGATATTGAAGGTATTGACATGAATTCATTATGTTTTTAATATCAGTTTCTCATTTGGGGCTATAGCTCAGCTGGGAGAGTGCTTGCATGGCATGCAAGAGGTCAGCGGTTCGATCCCGCTTAGCTCCACCAAATTTTTTTTATCGTTTTGTCTTAATTATGAGAGGGCGATAATTGCCAGATCGAAAACCTCACCTCAGGTGAGGTTTTTTTATGCCTGTCAGTTCTTAATGTTCGATTTCTGCCTCGTTTTTATTTTATGTTTTTGCGCATGGCAAGTTGGCACTGGGTGGTATTATCAATAAATGAAGGAAAACAGACTGAGGTAGTAAAGAAAGAGAATAGTGAAAATTAGAGTACGTTGAAATGGCGCTCCCTGCAAGATTCGAACTTGCGGCCTTCCCCTTAGGAGGGGGACGCTCTATCCAGCTGAGCTAAGGGAGCTTTCAAGCTAAGTGCTTGAAGGCCATTATACCTAAATTCTCTCTGATTTTAAGTAATTACTGCTAACGGAGTATTTGCTTGGTCAGTAAATCACCAGGTTGAATGCTGCTGGCCAGATCGCTCTGGTTAACTGACAACTCTGTTGATTTCTCGTAGACACGTTCTACGGTTAAGGTGATTTCTGTCTGAACCATACGGTTACGCGGGATCCCCATTTGATCAATAAAGCCGGCGCTATGCCAAAGTTGTAACTGATCTCCTCGGGTTACCCCATGAATACGGCCCACATTAACTTGCACGGTATTACCGTGAACGTTCACGACTTCCGGTAAGCTGGTACGGCAAGACAGAGATGATTCCAAATCGAGCATTACGTTACGGCTAATTCGTTGTACCGCCTGGCCGTAACTGGATTGCCAGAATCGTGCGCTTTTGGTATCAACCTGACTTACCCGTGAAAAAGGCCACTCGGCAACTTCCCGATAATTATTCTGAAAGAGTTGTTCACCGGTTTTGCCGTCCATCACTTGTACTGTTGCGGCAAACTGTCGGATCACCTGATCACTTCTTATCAGCTTTTGATCTAATGTTGAGGTGAGGTCGGTTATTTGGCCATTGATAATGTACTGGGCATCATTGTCTTCAGCTAGCATGGTCATCGTGTCCGGCTGCTCAGGTCGAATCGGTACTCGGGTGATACCTGATACAACAAAGCTCTGTGATTTTCTTTCAATCTGACGTTTAAGCATAGCGGTGAAATCATCACCCAACTGATAAATCCCCCCCATAGCGGCATGTTGAGGTGAAACAATGTCGAACTGGCCGAGCAGTAATCCTTTTTTGTATTGAATTTTGTGGCAAGTATTTGCCGATGGGTAGATATCAATACGCGCTGTCACATAAAGATTGCCGCTTTTTTTTCCGGTTTTTAACACCATGACATGGCGAACTTCATTGCCACTGAACTGATATTCTTCACGCTCTGATGCTAGATAGGGCTTGATATGAGAGAAGCTTGATATATCAGCGCCGGAATATAACATGGCCTGGTAGACGGCGTCTTCAAGGGCGTTGGTTCGGGCCGTACTCTCACTTTCAAGCATAGCGGCTTGACCGGTGACCTCAAGCCAAGCAGCATTCACGCAGAATGACGTGATTAAACACAAGCTACTTAAGCATCTTATTATGTTTCTGTTCATATTTTCTCAACTTAGGTATGGAATTTGCTTGTATAGCAATTAGCAGAAGATAAAACTTGCCGTTTCCTATATCAAGTTAGTGTTGATGCTTGCCTGACTATTTTAAGTGAATTGTTGAACATGACAACACTGCTAGTGTGCAAAGAGCGTATGCAAAGAGTGTTCCTAAAAACATTTTCTATGGTAATAGTGAAATTATGGATAAAGTTTTTCTTTCAATGAACGATAACAGGCTACAAGTCTTTTTTCATCCGGAGCTGGTTAGAATGAAAAAATGGATAGTCTTGCTGCTGTCACTGATGACGGTATCATGTACCTACTCTCCGATTTACAATGGCAAAGAACCGTATACGGGCAGTGCTTTTATGTTAACGGAAACCCCTCGCCACACGATGGACTTCTTTGTTGAAGGGTTAACCGAACAGCTGATCAATTCGAACCAGTACCTGACTGCAAAAACGCCGCTGGCAGTGACTTCATTTGTCGATCTGCAAGAGATGACGGAAACAAACTGGCTGGGTAATTCGGTGACGGAAAGCTTTATGTTTCAGATGCAGCAACGTGGATACACGATTGTTGATTATAAAGCGACAGGGGCGATAAAAGTGACGCCTGATGGTGATTTTTCTATTAGTCGTAACTGGAAAGAACTTGCCGCTCAGCAGCCTGTTGACTATGTCTTAACCGGTACCATGTTGCGTCAGGGTGCTGGCGTTCTGGTCAATGCCCGTATTATAGGTATGCGTTCTCGTGTCGTGATTGCTTCTGCACAGGGTTTTCTGCCAGCAGATCGTATTGGACGTGATCTTGACTCATTGAATAAAATGCGCATCCAAAATGGTGTTATTATCCGTTCTGAAACCGCACAATTTGATCGTAATACTGTAGTTCTGAAGCCTTAGGAGTTGTTATGCGTTGCTGGATGATGGTGATTTTTCTACTGTTAGCAGGTTGTCAGCCTTTAACCGAAATGCGCAGTGATGAAAAAATCACCGCTGTTGGATATGCAACGATCAGTGAGCAGCGAGGCCGTACTAATGAAGAAAAGCGTATGCGTGCGATGCGTGCGTCTAAAATTGATGCCTACCGTGAACTGACTGAGCAGGTCTATGGCATGCGGATTAGTGCGCGTGCGGAAATGGATGATCAACAGCTGGGTATCGAAAGTACGGATGGTGCCGTTGATGGTATTATTCGAGGCGCAGAGGTCATTAGCAGTTATCCTGTAGGGGATAGCTATGTGACTGAAATGCAATTAGATTTGCGTAAAATGGAGAAGATGAAGCAGCATGGTGAAGTGTTCCATTTGCCGTCTAATCAAGAGACAATGTTTTAAGTTATACAGTAGAGAAACGAGTCTACGAGGGGCTAGGAAAAGAAAAGGCATTATTTTGACTAAGAAGTGATGTTTTGTTCTACCTAGAACCTAGAACCTAGAACCTAGAACCTAGTATCTAGTATCTAGTATCTAGGCCTTTATATTCGTCCCTAAAGAGCGGATATTCTGTGCAACACCTTCACTGTTATAGGTCATCTGCTGCTTGCCACGGCTTTGCTGAAATAAGTTATTGAGTTTGTGGAAGCTGAGTTGCGCGCGCTGCAGCGCTTCACCATTGACGGTATTACATTCCTTACAGCGAGAAACAATCACTTTTATTTGTTCGACTTTTTGCACAAGTTCTGGGTTATCAACTAATTGTTGGCGATGAGCATGGCTGGCAATGAGGTGATCTTGTTGTTGGATCTGATTAATCAGTGCGAGTTTGTCTTTAGCCAGACGATCAATTTCGACTGATTGGCGGTTAACAATGGCACCTTTCTCTTGTTCGAGCAGACGTGAGAGTGAGATTAACGTCGCGTGCTGAAGTTCTAGTAATTGCTCTATGCTCTGGGACATCACGTTCTCACTGGTTGCAGTCGGCAAACAAATAAAAAAGAGAGCGATGGGCAGTTTTACAGCCCACGCAGCTCATCTTCAAATTTCATCATGTTAGATGCCAGCTTGTCAGCATCAACAATATAAGCACCGCTAGCGATAGCTTCTTTAATTGCCGAGACTTTTGCACTGTCAAAGCTTGGCTCAGCAGCAAGCTGCTGATGAATTTGCCCAACCGCTTTACCTTGCGAACTTAGCGACACGGCGTCATGCTGCCCTCGCGGTGCCACAGAAGGTTTAGCCCCCGAAGCTCCTGATGATGAGTTTGACACGTTGTTCTGATTACTGCGTGCCGTTGCCATAGGCTGACCGGAACGTAGTTGATCAATACTTGCCATAAATTTAGCCTTTGAACAATAAACTAGAGACAGCCATACTATCGGCTGGTTGGTCTAATAACTTTAGCATTTTTTTAAAAATTAACGGTTACTTCACCAACCCCGGTTATAATACCATCAATGATACGTTTCGATTGACTATTTTGCACCCGGACTTGTTCACCCAGCGAACCATCCGTTAAAGCGGTACCCTTTGTCACAATATTTAAGCCCCCCCCACTTGCTTTAATCATCACAGTGTCGTTTCGGCAAACCAGACAGATATCCCCGCCTTGTACGGCTTCGCCCATGTTAACGGTACGTTTTACGGTTGAACCAATAATTTCAGAAGGGTGCTCAAAGACAATTCCCCGCTGAAAACGGCTTTCCACCAACATAACGCTCAAATGCGAGGCTGTGAGTAAAGTACCGCGTGCCAGCGGCTTGGCGGCAACAACTCGTGGCAGTAATAGTTGTACTTTAACAGGGACATAAACTTGCCAGCCTTCCGGGGAGCAACGAACTAATACCGTGATATTACCAGAGAGTGACTGCTTACCTGGAATAGAGCTTTCCAGTAAGGCAGAGCATTGTGATAGTCTTAGCCGGGAGTCTAATGGCGAAGCGGTAATATTGAGTTGTCCCTTTGCTGGTTTTTGAATGATTTGTGCGACATGATCTTTTGCAGCACTCCGTACCGTCTCAAGTACAGTATGCGGTGCTGCGAAAAGAATAGTGCTAAAGAAAATCGGTAACAGGCCGAAGATCAATGTGAAGAGTTTTAAATGTGTTCTTTGGCTCACGATTTTACTCTTTTTAACAGTCTATGAGGTTACAATAGTTAGGCTTAATGCTCATAGTATGTGATTACAGGTGAGATTTCTTGTCTTCACTTTACTAAATATAAAAATACATAACATGGAGTCACCTTATGACCGGGATACTTGATTCGGTGAATCAGCGCACCCAGCTCGTTGGTCAAAATCGTCTGGAACTTCTGACATTCAGACTCAACAGGCGCCAGCGCTATGGAATAAACGTCTTTAAGGTGAAAGAGGTACTACAGTGCCCGAAATTGACGTCTATGCCAAATTTGCATCCATTGGTGAAAGGGATCGCGCATATTCGTGGTCAGACGATCTCTGTGATTGATATGAGTCTGGCGACAGGTGGTCGTCCGATTGATGATCTTGATAACTGTTTTGTTATTATTTCTGAGTTCAACCGCTCTATTCAGGGCTTCTTAGTTACTTCTGTTGAGCGGATTGTCAACATGAACTGGGAGTCGATTTTGCCGCCACCAAAAGGAACGGGTAAAGCAAACTACCTGACGGCGGTAACCGAGATTGATAACGAACTGGTTGAAATTCTGGATGTAGAAAAAATCCTTGATGAAATTTCGCCAGTCAATACCGATATTACTGGTACAGTGCTTGAAGAGTTAGTCAGTGACTCGCCTGAGATCCGCCGTGTATTGGTTGCCGATGACTCCAGCGTTGCACGCAAACAGGTGCAGCGAGCGATTGAAGCCATTGGCTGTGAGTGTGTCTTAGTGAAAGATGGTAAAGAAGCTATCAATAAACTGAAGGATATGGCAAAGGAAGGCAGTATTTATGATCAGCTTGCTCTGGTGATTTCAGATATAGAAATGCCAGAAATGGATGGCTATACACTGACGGCTGAAATACGTAACAATGCTAACTTAAAAGATTTACATGTTATCCTACACACATCCCTGAGTGGAGTATTTAACCAGGCAATGGTTGAGCGTGTCGGTGCAAACGCATTTATTCCTAAATTTAACCCAGATGAGTTGGGAGCTGCTGTTAAAGCTGCGATGCCTGAAAAATCCTGACAAAGAGTAGTAGATGACAGCTATAACAATAAAGGACCAAGAATACCGAGATTTCTGCCGTTTTTTGGAAGCTCAATGCGGTATTGTACTTGGCGATAGTAAACAGTACTTGGTGCGGAGCCGCCTGAGTCCATTAGTCAGCCGATTTTCGCTATCATCTCTATCTGAATTACTGCAAGTAGTGATCAGTGGTCGAAATCGAGATCTGCGTGTCGCCGCTGTTGATGCTATGACAACCAATGAAACGTTATGGTTTAGGGATTCCTATCCGTACACTGTTCTGGCCGATAAAATTTTGCCGGAGTTAGCCGCGAATAAACGTCCGATCAAGATTTGGTCATCGGCGAGCTCTTCGGGCCAGGAACCCTATTCTATTGCAATGACAACACTGGAAACTCAGAACCGTCGTCCGGGAATGTTGCCTACAGGTGTGCAGATCACAGCAACAGATATTTCCCAAACCATGTTAGATACCTGTCGTGCTGGTGCTTATGACAATCTGGCACTGAGTCGGGGCCTGTCGCCGGAGCGGCGCCGTATTTTCTTTGAAGATAATGGCGATGGTCGTATGCGGGTAAATGACAAAGTGAAACGCCTGGTCAGCTTCCGTCCGCAAAACTTAAAGGACAGCTATGCATTACTGGGTAAGTTTGATGTTATCTTCTGCCGTAACGTATTGATTTATTTCTCTCCTGAGATGAAGGCTAAGGTGCTTAACCAAATGGCCGCCAGTTTAAATCCAGGCGGGTATTTGTTCTTAGGGGCATCTGAATCGCTGACGGGGCTAACGGATAAATTTGAGATGATCCGCTGTAATCCTGGGATTATCTATAAATTAAAGTAAAGATGCGAGGTACTAGGTTCGGGAAAAGAGCCTAGTACCTCGAAACTTGGCATCCAGCCGCTAAAGTTCAAACTCTCTCTACTCTCTACTCTCTACTCTCTACTCTCTACTCTCTACTCTCTACTCTCTACTCTCTACCTCGCCCCAAACCCTGACTATCCTCCTTTAAAATAAAACTTGGCACTGTAATTGCTAAACATATATCAAGTTATTTTGGAGGCAAGTATGTCCATTTCTTTTGATAAAGCGCTAGGTGTTCATCAGCATACGGTTGGCGTACGCGGTAAGCGTGCTGAAACCTTGGCGAGCAACATAGCGAATGCTAATACTCCGGGATATAAAGCAAAAGATATGGACTTTGATCGCGCATTAAAAGCGGCAACATCAGGGGCAAACATTGGCCTGAGCCGAACCGATGGGCGGCATATCTCTGCCTCTACAAAAATTATGGGTGAGCAGATGTACCGTGTTCCGACCCAGCCTGATACTGGTGATGGTAATACGGTTGATGCGCAATTAGAGCAAAATCTGTTTATGCAAAATTCGCTGGAATACCAGGCATCACTGGATTTTTTAGGTTCTAAATTCCAGAATCTGAGCAAGGCACTGAGAGGGGAGTAATCGATGAGCCTGTTTAATGTGTTTAATGTGACAGGATCTGCCATGAGCGCAGAATCAATTCGTCTGAATACCACTTCAAGTAACCTTGCTAACGCCAATAGCGTCAGTAGTTCTGCGAAAGAAACTTATAAAGCGCGTCATCCGATCTTTGCCGCGGCACTGCAAAATGCAGGTGCTCAGCGCCAGGAAAGTGTACCGGTACAGGTCAAAGGTATTGTTGAAAGCCAGAAACCACTTCGTGCGGAATATAACCCGCAACATCCAATGGCGAATGCGGAAGGTTATATTTACAAACCTAACGTCAACGTGATGGAAGAAATGGCCAACATGATTTCGGCGTCTCGTTCCTATCAGAGCAATGTTCAAGTCGCTGATGCAAGTAAGCAGATGCTGATGAGTACGCTGAAGATGGGTAAATAAGGGTTAAGGAGTCACTGTTATGACCGGTATTAAAGGCACAGGTCAAAGCAACTTGTCCTACCTTGATCAACTCAAGGGGATGCAAGAGAAAAAGCTGCAAGAATCGCAGTCAAAAGTAACGGGTCAGAACGAGCTCAAACAAGAAGATTTTCTGTCGTTACTGACCAAGCAGCTTGCCCAGCAAGATCCGTTTAAACCGGTGGGTAATGATCAGATGATCGCCCAGATGGCATCGTTTGCCACGGTAGACGGTATCACCAAGATGAATGAACAGTTTGGCAGCTTAAACTCTGCCATGACGTCAAACCAGGCACTGCAAGCGTCTTCATTGGTCGGGCGTGATGTTTTGATCCCAAGTACCACCGGTGTGAAGCAAGCTGACGGTGGTATTACCGGCATGGTTAAGTTGCCTCAAGCGCTTAATAACACGCTGGTGCGAGTTGAAAATGAACAGGGTCAGTTGATTAAATCGTTTGATCTTGGTGCCAAGCCTCCAGGCGAACATCGCCTTGAGTGGGATGGTACCGATGAAAATGGCAATCAGTTGCCGGAAGGCCGCTATAAATTGAAAGTGGCTGGTTTAGTTAACGGTAAAAACCAAGAATTTGATGTGTCTACCTACGCGAATGTCAACAGTGTGTTGCTTGGTAATGGTGACGGCAATGTCATGCTTAACCTCGCGGGCTTTGACTCGCCATTTAAACTTGCTGAAGTGTTAGAAGTTGGCAAGGTCTAAACAGGTATTAGGAGATTCAGAACATGGGATTTAATATTTCATTGAGCGGTATTGGTGCATCACAGAAAGATCTGAACACCACGAGTAACAACATTGCTAACTCCAATACCTACGGATTTAAAGAATCGCGTGCTGAATTTGGCGACGTGTACTCTAGCTCAATTTTTTCAAATGCCAAGACCACGACCGGTGGTGGTGTACAGACTTCTGTTGTTGCGCAGCAGTTCCATGAGGGTTCGAGTATCTACACTAACAATCCGATGGATCTCCGTATCTCTGGTAGCGGTTTCTTTGCGGTGGCTGATGACAAGCTGCAACCTCAGAATAACAGCCTGACACGTAATGGTGCTTTTCACCTGAATAAAGAGAACCAGATCGTCAACTCCGAAGGTCAATACTTGTTGGGTTACGGCGTCGATCAGGAAACGGATCAGGTGATGTCTTACGAATCACAGGCGCTGAAGGTACCGGATCAGTTTGGTCAGCCTCGAGCTTCTAAAAACATCGATATTGGTGTTAATTTACCTGCAGCAGGTGAAGCAAAAGATGCACAGAAATTTGATTTTAACGATTCAGATACCTATAACAAATCAACATCTGTGACAATGTATGATTCACTCGGTCAGCCATATAAAATGACGACCTATTACGTTAAAGATGCGGGTTCTACGCCAGAGGGAGCAGAGGGAGCAACGAATAGTGTTCCAAATCGCTGGGCTGCTTTCTATACAGTAACGGATGCCACCGGTGAAAAACCAGTTAGTGTTAATACCACACCAGAAGGTGATGGTGAAGTAGCAACAGGCGCAGCAAATGCACCTGATAGTAGTGGTCATATTGGTACCTATATTGAGTTTAATACCGATGGGTCTGTGAAGTCGGTTAATAATGGCCAGAAAATCGTGACCCAGAGCTTGGGGAAAGGTGAAGGCGGTGCTGGGCTCGAACTGAATGGTGCGGATGATACCCAGACCTTAAATATCAATTTTGATGAACCAACCCAGTATGCAGCCCCGTTTGAAATGCGTCGTTTCAGCGAAGATGGTGCGACCACAGGTTATCTGGCCAAGGTGGATATCGATTCTAAAGGCTCTATCGTTGCCACCTACAGTAACGGTGAAAACGTGACTTTGGGCCGAGTGGGTATGGTACGCGTTCCTAACGAGCAGGGGCTGGTATCTAAAGGCGGAACGCAGTGGGTAACAAGCCAGGATTCTGGTTCGGCTATCTGGGGTGAAGCCAGCCAGGGCGCGTTCGGTGCCGTTAAAAGTGGTACGCTGGAACAGTCTAATATCGATATGACTCAGGAGCTGGTTGATCTTATTACCGCTCAGCGTAACTTCCAGGCCAACTCCCGAGCCCTAGAGGTGGATAACCAGCTACAACAGACTATCCTGCAAATCCGATAAACTGGCCTTCGCACCATAAAACAGCTTGCCGCCTGGCCATAAGGCGGCAAATTTTGTTCCTATCCGTCATAAAATTGTCTTTTCAGACTTCCTCCTCACGTCCATGCATTTTCAATATATTGATTAATATGAAGTTTACATCAGTGGCACACTTATTGCTTAATCCCATGAGGTTGAGATGGGAGAGTCATAATGGATCGTGCGCTGTATTTAGCCATGAGTGGTGCCAAGCAAGACATGTATGGTATGCAGTTACATGCCAACAATCTTGCCAACGTGAGAACAACGGGGTTTCGAGCTGATCTGGAGCAAGCGCGTAGTATGCAGGCATACGGCGAAGGTTTGCCATCTCGGGTTTTTGCGATGACAGAGCGTCCCGGGCAAGATTTTTCACAAGGTTCCGTTATGACAACCGGGCGCGACCTTGATGTCACCGTTGAAGGTGATGGTTGGCTTGCGGTATTAGATGCCTCTGGCCAGGAAGCCTATACCCGTGCTGGCCACTTGAAAATAGACCAAACCGGGATGCTGCAAAACAGCAACGGCAATCTGATGCTGGGTGAAAATGGCGGTCCGATCTTTATCCCTCTCCCAATCAGCAAAATTGAAGTCGGCAACGATGGTACGATTTCGGTATTACCCCAAGGGGCGCCACCGGAAGCGATGGAAGTCGTCGATCGGTTGAAGTTAGTACGCCCGGATAATCGTGAGTTGTATAAAGACGTCAATGGCCTGTTCAAATCGAAAACACCGGCTCAGGTATTTGATGCTGACGCAGGTGTCACCTTACTGAAAGGGGCGTTGGAAGGCAGCAATGTCAATGCGGTGGGGGAAATGACCAGTATGATTGATCTTCAGCGTCATTTTGAAATGCAAGTCAAGATAATGAAAACTGCAGAAGAAATGGACCAGGCGTCTTCTTCCCTGCTGCGTTTAGGCTAATCCGATAAAAGGAAACAAATATGCATCCAGCTTTGTGGGTAAGTAAAACCGGTCTTGACGCCCAGCAAACCAATATCTCGACCATTTCAAATAACCTGGCGAATGCCTCGACCGTGGGCTTTAAGAAAAGCCGTGCGGTATTTGAAGATCTGTTTTACCAGAATATTAATCAGCCTGGTGGTCAATCATCGCAGGATACCCAATTACCCACAGGCCTGATGCTGGGGGCGGGTTCGAAAGTAGTGGCAACACAAAAGGTCTTTACCCAGGGTAATACCCAAACGACCAATAACGCCATGGATATGATGATTGAAGGCGATGGCTTCTTTCAGATCCTTTTACCAGACGGCAACATGGGTTATACCCGTAATGGTCAGTTCACCGTCAATGGCGAAGGTCAGCTGGTAACAACAGGCTCCGGTTACGTGCTGCAACCTGAAATTGTTGTGCCTGAGGATGCAGTGGGCATCACTGTCGGTAATGATGGTGAAGTGTCAGCTCGAATTCGTGGTCAGCAGGAAAATCAGGTATTAGGACAAATCACTACGGTTGATTTCATTAATCCTGGTGGCCTTGAACCAATTGGTCAGAACCTGTTCTTGCCAACAGGTGCAAGTGGTGATGCCCAAGAGGGTGTTCCGGGTCTTGATGGAATGGGGGCGATCCGTCAGTCGATGCTGGAAACGTCAAACGTGAATGTAACCGAAGAGCTGGTTAACATGATTGAAGCGCAGCGGGTCTATGAAATGAACTCGAAAGTTATTTCTACCGTTGATCAGATGCTGAGCTATGTGAACCAGCAGCTGTAACTGGGAGCTAAATTAATATGAAAAAATTAATCGTATGCCTGGCGATCATGCTTTCCGGTTGTGAAATTATGCAGCAGGTCCCGGAAGAGTCCGATGTTGCCCAAGCGACAACATCGGTTGATGCCGTGGAAGGTTCAACCAACCAAGGTCCGGATTTGATTGATATGCTGCGTCGTCGTGAAGATCCGCAGGCAGGCGATCCGGCTTGGAATACGGTTCGACCACAACCTAAGCCTGAGCACTATGCAACGGCAACAGGTTCATTGTTTAGCCTGACACAGGCACAAGATCTGTATGATGATACGAAGCCTCGCGGTATTGGTGATATCGTCACGGTATTGTTAGAAGAGAAAACCCAGGCTAAAAAGAGTGCCAGTGCCGATCTTGATAAATCAACGGATTTATCGATGGATCCTCTGGTTTTAGGTGGTAAGCCATTGACGATAGGCGATCGCGATCTCTCTTATGAAGTGGCGAACGCCAATAAGTTTGCCGGTAGTACCTCTGCCGATCAAAGCAACAGTATTAAGGGTTCAATTTCGGTTGAAGTGATTGATGTACTGGCGAATGGCAACCTGATGGTTCGAGGCGAGAAGTGGTTAACCCTCAATACGGGTGATGAATATATCCGAGTCAGTGGCACGATCCGTCCGGATGATATCAGCCAGGAAAATACCATTGCCTCGACCCGTATTTCAAATGCCCGTATTCAGTATTCAGGCACCGGTGACAGGCAAGATACCCAAGAGCAGGGATGGTTGGCGCGCTTTTTTAACGTCAGCCTCTAGCAGCAATTCCACTCATTGCTATTTCGCTCAATATCAGCATCGAAAGTGCTCATTTATAATAATAAACTGCGCGCTTTCTCTTTGCTCTTGAACGAACTCGCTGCGAGTGAAATCGCTACAAGGTTATTTAAATTTTAATTATTCGATAGTGAATTGCGGAGCGCTGAAGTGAAATTACGTACTTTTTGCATGAGTCTGATGCTGATGTTGGCATTGCCACTGCAAGCTGCACGCATTAAAGATGTGTCAGAAGTCGCCGGGGTACGTAGTAACCAATTGGTGGGGTACGGTCTGGTTGTCGGTCTGCCGGGAACGGGTGAAACGACTCCCTTTACTGATCAGAGTTTTAACGCGATGCTGCAAAATTTTGGTATTCAGTTACCTGCTGGTACTAAGCCAAAAACCAAAAATGTCGCTGCGGTAGCCGTCAATGCCTCACTGCCGCCTTTTACCAAGCAAGGCCAGTCTATTGATATTACGGTGTCATCAATCGGTTCTGCCAAGAGCTTACGTGGCGGTACCTTACTGCAAACCTTCCTTAAAGGTCTGGATGGTAAAGTGTATGCGGTGGCACAGGGTAGTTTGGTGGTTGGTGGTTTCAGTGCAACTGGGGCCGATGGTTCGAAAGTCGTGGGTAATATACCGACGGTAGGACGAATTTCTAATGGTGCAATTGTCGAACAGGAAGTTCCGAACCCATTTGGTCGTGGTGACTTTCTTACCTTCAACCTGTTCGAATCAGATTTTACAACGGCGCAGCGCATGTCTGATGCCATCAATCAGTTTTTAGGCCCGCAAATGGCGGCCGCAGTGGATGCGACATCGGTACGCGTTCGTGCCCCTCGTGATGTCAGCCAGCGTGTTGCTTTCTTATCAACGATTGAAAATATCGAGTTCAACCCTGCTGATGGCGCTGCCAAAATTATTGTTAACTCACGTACTGGTACCATTGTGGTTGGCCAGCACGTGAAACTGAAACCGGCCGCAATTACCCATGGCGGTATGACCGTTTCGATAAAAGAAAACTATCAGGCTAGTCAGCCAAATGCCTTTTCCGGCGGCGAAACCGTTATCGTGCCTAATTCTGATATTGAAGTGACAGAAGAAGATTCACGTATGTTTAAGTTTGAACCGGGCGTCACTTTAGACGAGTTGGTGCGTGCTGTGAATCAGGTTGGTGCTGCCCCTTCAGATTTAATGGCTATCTTGCAGGCATTAAAGCAGGCGGGAGCCATTGAAGGTCAACTCATTATTATTTAAGAGCAGGCCCAAAGCCTATTACTCAGGACTGAAATTAAATCAATGAAAAATATCGACACTGGCTTTGTCCATGACATCTCGAATTTAGAAAGGTTACGAGCAGGCATTAACGGGGACGAGGCTGGCTCATTACGTGCTGCTGCCGAGCAGTTTGAGTCGATTTTTACTCAGATGTTATTTAAGTCGATGCGTCAGGCCAACGAAGCGTTTGAATCTGATTTGATGAGTAGCCAGAACACGAAATTCTTTGAGCAAATGCATGATGAGCAGATGGCCAGTGAATTAAGTTCTACGGGATCACTGGGGTTAGCCGATATGATTGTTGCGCAACTGGGCGGTGAAGACGCTCAGGAGCCAGATCAAGTGCTCCGTAATGCGGTGCATGATGCGCCACTTCGTTTGCCTGTCGATGGACAGGGTAAAAAGCCGGATCAGGCGATGGTAGATAAAGCGGCGGATGATGCATTCAAAGCGATGCAGGCCAGCAGCTTGAACATGGCTCAACCGCCAATGCTAGCACCAAAGATGCAACAAACTTTCGAGACACCACAAGATTTTGTCACCAAAATGCGCCCGTATGCCGAAAAAGCGGCCCGTGCGATAGGGACCGATCCTTCCGTGCTCATTGCTCAGGCAGCCCTTGAAACTGGCTGGGGGAAGAAAGTCATTAAAAATGCGGCAGGATCCAGTAATAACCTGTTTAATATCAAAGCTGACCCTCGCTGGTCAGGCAGCAAAGTGGCGACCAATACCCTAGAATTCCACCAGGGTATAGCAGTGCAAGAAAAAGCGGCGTTCCGCTCCTATGATAATTATCAGGACAGCTTCAATGATTACGTTCGTTTTCTGAACGATAACCCGCGTTATTCGAAAGCGTTAGAACAACCAGCCGAACCCACCCATTTTATTCGGAACTTGCACCAGGCCGGTTACGCGACCGATCCCAACTACTCCGACAAAGTTATCAATGTCATGAATACAGTAAAATCATTGATGGAGTAAAGAACAGGGGCGAGATTCTGGTTTCGAGTTCCTGGAGAAGAGCGGACCACTGGACCACAGAATCCTCAATTAGCTCGCTACTCGGTTTCTGCTCTTCCTCTGAACGTTATTCTAGCTACTCGTTACTGCTTTTCTTCGGCAACCCTTTGCCTTAGTTCAATAAATAATCACCACCACTAAATTAAATTATATGAAAATCAACTGGTTAAATGTTTTTTATCTTTGGAATGATTTTTGCATAACAAAAGGGTAATTGTTTGATTTACTAAACCTTGTACTAACGGGAGGCGTTATGGCGTTTGATCTGCTCAGTTTGGGCTCTCAAGGTGTGCTTACTGCACAGCGGCAGCTCAATATGACCAGCCATAACATCAACAACGTTAATACCGAAGGGTATAGCCGCCAGTCAGTGGTTCAGGAAACCAATAACCCCACATGGTGGGGCGGCAGTCAGTACGGTACCGGTGTGCACGCGGCAGAAGTTCGCCGCGGTTACGATCAATTTGCCACCAATGAGCTTAACCTGACAACGACAAACTTAAGTTATGCGACAGAGCGGGAAGGGCAGTTAGGCCGTTTAGACAATATGCTGGCAAACAGCGCCAAAAAAATCCCTGAAGACATGAACCAATGGTACGACGCGGTAAAAGCCTTGTCTGACAGCCCTAATGATATGGGATCGCGCAAAGTTGTGCTTGAAAAGGCGAAATTGGTTGCCGCCGGGCTTAACGATAACCACACAATATTGGCACAGCAAAAAACGGTCGCTAATGATGTCTTGGCGCGTACTCTGGATCGCGTCAATGATATCGGAAAAGAACTGGTTGATATCCATAAAGCGTTAGTGAAAACTCCCGCTTCAGGCGCTGATAATGACTTGATGGATCGCCATCAAAACCTGGTTAATGAATTGTCGCAATACACTAAAGTAACCGTTACCCGCAAAAACGATGAAGTCTTCAATATTATGATTGGTAGCGGCCATACGCTGGTATCGGGTGTTGAGTCCAGCGAGCTGCGTATGGTCAGCGGCAAGCCGGATCCACAGCAAACACAGCTGGCTATGGTGGAAGGTAAGTCGTTAAAAACCATCCGAAATGATGATATCGGCGGCAAGCTGGCGGCACTGTTTCAGTATCGCGATGAAACATTGTCACACGGTATGGATGAGATGGGACGCATTGCCATCGGCTTCGCTCATTCCGTCAATGAACTGCAATCGCAAGGTCTGGATCTCAATGGCCAGGTTGGTGCCAATCTGTTTCATGATGTCAATGACCCCGGCTCTGCAGCTGCCCGAGCAAGAATACCGACCGGCTCAAGTGCCGATTTAAAAGTCTATATCGAAGATATTAATGCCTTAAAAATCGGTGAATACAATTTAACCTTTGATGGCAGCCAACACACGCTGATTTCACCTGACGGTCACCGCCAGACCGTGATTCCTAGCGGTACGCCACCGACTTTCTCGATGGATGGTTTCCGGGTAGAGATGGATGCACCGATAGGGGCTGGCGAGCATATTGCGTTACGCCCGACCCGAAATGCGGCGGGTGAAATACGGGTGACTCTAGGCGATCCTGCACAGCTTGCGGCCCAGAGTTATTTAAGCTCTGCCACCAAAGTGAATGGAAGTGCTGATCTTGGTATTACGGCAGCAGGTACGCTGAATGAGTTTCAGGTTGCGGTGTCTCCGGATGGCAGCCAATTTGCCGTATTAGATATGAAAGGCAACATTTTGCAGGCCCCGCAAGCTTATCCGCCGGCCACAGAAGTGAACGTGGGAGGGACCCGATTCACCTTAACCGGAGGTGCAATGGGGGGCGATCTCTTTGCGGTTAACCTGAATTCTGCCTCTGGTGATAACGGTAACCTGATAAAAATGCAGGATTTACAGTCGCAAAAACTAATGGATAACGGCCGTTCGACAGTGATTGATGTGTATGAAGGGCTTAATACCGAGATAGGGGTGCAAAAGGCCTCAGCGGCACGCCTGAAGGAAGTCGGATTAGTTGAAAAAGATGCGGCTGAAAGCCGGGTTGCAGAAATTTCAGGGGTAAACATGGATGAAGAAGCGGCCAATATGATGAAGTTCCAACAAGCCTATATGGCATCGTCACGTATCATGACGGTAGCCAATGAAACCTTCGAAACCCTGCTCAATGCGTCACGATAAGGAGTTACATAAGTTATGATCAGCCGTGTTGCCAGCTTCCATAATTATCGCTCTGTGTCCAACGATATGAATCGTCAGCAAGTGAGGGTTCAGGAAAACCACCAGCAATTAGCATCGGGAAAACGTCTGCTGACGGCAGGTGATGATCCGGTGTCATCCATCTATATCCAGAACTTCGATCAACAGAACACCCAGATCGATCAGTCGATAAAAAGTATTACTATGGCGCGAAATCGCCTCAACAATGAAGAAACCGCTGTTGCTGAAGTTGAAAATCTGCTGGATGAGGCAAAGCGTAAATCCATGATGATGGTCAATGGTTCATTGTCTGGTGATGACCGTATCGCGCACAAACAGGATATGCAGGGTCTGTACGATTCATTTATGAATCTGGTCAACAGCAAAGATGAGTCAGGTAATTTTGTTTTTGCCGGCACCCAATACAGCCAGCAGCCATTTTTCCGTGATAGCAGTGGCAATGTGACCTATGTTGGTGATAGTTATCAGCGAATGGCAAAAGTGGCCCCCTCGGTGGATGTTCCAGTGAATGATGCCGGTGATAAACTCTTTATGGAAGTTGCCAACCCCTATGGCGACTATCAGGCGGATTATGATCTGCAGAGCGGTTCATTGTTGCTATTATCACAGGCCCGTAATAGCAATGATACTGATCAGTCAGAATATCGGGTGGAGTTTTCAGCGTCCGGCTCCGGGACGTCATACGAACTTTTTCAAAATGGCACGCTAGTTAATAGCGCTCCTTTTGATCCGCAAACCGGAATCCAGTGGGGAACACTCCAAATTGACCTGGAAGGCGAAATTAAAGACGGTGATAGCCTGGCATTGAATCGCCAGGAGCATGTCAGTGTTTTCGATGCCTTTAAGCGGGGGATTGAGCTAGCGGATAAAGATGTGTCTGATGCCTCATCCAGCGCAGAATTGCATCAGGTCGCAGAAGAGCTGTCACAAGCGTTCAAGCATATAAACCGAACCCGCTCTGAGGTGGGTACTCGCCTGCAGACCTTAGATCGTCAGGAAGATATGCACCAAGATTTTAAAATCGTAATGAGCCAGGCTCGCGGCACCCTGGAAGATCTAGATTATGCCAGTGCCGTCATTGAGCTAAATGAAAACATGATGGCACTGCAGGCATCGCAGCAAGCCTTTGCCAAAACAAAAGATTTGAACCTGTTTAATTATATTTAATTTTGAAGCGGTTTGAGTATAGAAAATGAAAAGCCTTTGCTGATGCAAAGGCTTTTCATTTTCCAAACACTGCCATTCAACAGGCATTTTGTTGCCGCCTTTTGTATTGATATTGCCTTCAAAACTATAACTTGTTGTTATTTAAGGGTTTAAATGTTGGCACGTTGTTTGCTTTGTTTGGGCTGGTGGCAAATTAATTGCCAATAAATAAATTATAGCTGGCCCCGCTTCACTGTCTTTTGAACTGTTCGTTGCGGGTAGGCTGTTTCGCTTGAAAGCGAAAGTCAAAGGAGAGCAAAATGGGTGTAACAGTAAACACCAACGTGTCTGCCATGACTGCGCAGCGTTACCTGAATAAAGCATCTGGTGAGCTTAGCCAATCGATGGAGCGTCTATCCACGGGTAGCAAAATCAACAGTGCAAAAGATGATGCTGCGGGTCTGCAGATTTCCAACCGTTTAGTGGCACAAACCCGTGGTCTTAATGTCGCCATACGCAACGCCAATGACGGTATTTCGATTGCCCAGACGGCAGAAGGTGCCTTGCAAGAATCCACCAGTATTCTGCAGCGTATGCGAGATCTGTCACTCCAGTCTTCCAACGGCGCCAACTCAAATGAGGATCGCGAGGCAATTCAGCAAGAAGTGTCTGCGTTGCAGGACGAGCTCAATCGTATTGCCGAAACGACCGCGTTTGGTGGCCGAAAACTGTTGAACGGTGAGTTTGGCGAAGCGGCATTCCAGATCGGTGCGGATTCCGGTGAAGCGATCATCATGGGTTTGACCAGCGTACGTGCCGATGACTCGCGCATGGGGGGCGATATCATCAAGGCCAAAGGAATGGCGGATGCTGACTGGAAAGCGGCTGCAGGTGATAAACTAGTCATTAATGTTGCGGGCTCAGCAGATCCTGTCTCAGTCAACATGATTGAAGGCGATGATATTGAAGAAGTGGCGACGCGGATTAACGGTCAGCAAACCGCCGTTGTCGCCTCTGTCAGCGAAAAAGGCGAGCTTCAGCTATTCTCCGAAAACGGGGCCGTCACCATTGATGGCACAACAAAGCTCGCGCAAGGAAAAGATACGGCTGGCGGAAGTGTAGATCTGTTCGGTGGTTCAGCCAGTGAGTCAGTCACGGTACAAAACGTTGATGTAGGCACGGTTGGCGGTGCTCAGGAGGCTGTAGGTACGATTGATGCAGCACTGAAGTATATCGACTCTCAGCGTGCAGACTTGGGTGCTAAACAGAACCGTTTGGGCCATACCATCAACAACCTGGCCAATACTGCCGAAAATGTATCGGTATCGAACAGCCGTATCCGTGATACGGATTTTGCCAAGGAATCGACGCAAATGGCTAAGAACCAGATCTTGCAACAGGCAAGTACCTCGATCCTGGCTCAGGCCAAGCAAGTGCCACAGGCAGCACTGACGCTGCTGCAATAATTTTCCAGTTTAGAAATAATCAAAACGGCAAGGGGGCAACCTCTTGCCGTTTTTTGTTGTCTGGAGAAAAGTTTTTCTAGTTTTCTAGTTTTCTAGTTTTCTAGGTTCTAGGAAAGGCGGGAAGAGCGGTCCTATGGCCCTGAGGTTCTATGGGAGTTAGGGACGAGTATTGAGTTTCGAGTATCTAGGAAGAGCAAACAGCTTGATATGGGGAAGTGATTTTTGAAGTCTGTCCCCAGAACCTATTTTGTTCATTATCGGGTTGATTTTTATTAACTTGGTCACACTTCTTGCGGTTTTTGAAATTATCTAAAAAAAAACTTAAAGGTTTTCCTGAGCATGCCGTTACAACTCATGTACTAAGAATAACAAGGTTTTTCCGGCTGGGCTGGTCAAGCCATTTTGAATACTTAAGGAGATACATTATGGCAGTTACAGTAAACACTAACGTTTCTGCAATGACCGCTCAGCGTTACTTAGGCCAGGCGACTGAAGCTTCAGGTAAATCAATGGAGCGTCTTGCGACAGGTAGCAAAATCAACAGCGCGAAAGATGATGCGGCTGGTCTGCAAATCTCTAACCGCTTGATGACCCAGAGCCGTGGTCTGGATGTGGCGGTACGTAACGCCAATGACGGTATCTCTATGGCACAGACCGCAGAAGGTTCAATGCAGGAAACGACTAACATCTTGCAACGCATGCGTGACTTGTCACTACAATCTGCTAACGGTTCAAACTCTAAAGATGACCGTGTTGCTATCCAAGAAGAAGTGACGGCACTGAAAGATGAGATCAACCGTATCGCCGAAACTACCTCTTTTGGTGGTACTAAGCTGATGAACGGTACGTTTGGCAGTCGCTCAATTCAGGTCGGTGCCGATTCCGGTGAAGCAGTACAGCTTACTTTAACCGATACTCGTGCCGATGCGATGAGTAGTACGGCTACTGCGGGTACTGCAAAAGTTGGTTCTGATTGGGAAGTTGGTAAGGCTGCGGATGGTACGGCTGAAGCCGGTGCGCAAGATCTGGTGATTAATGGTACAGACGTTAACGTTAAATCTGGCGATGATATTGAAGAGCTGGCAACAAAAATTAACGGTGCTGTTGATAATGTAAACGCTTCTGTTGCTAAGAATGATGATGGTTCTCTTTCATTACAGTTAGTGTCTGATTCTGGACAGGAAATCACTGCATCAGGTACTTTGCAGGCAACACTAGGTTTAGCAGCTACAAGTGCAGATACTACTTCTGTTCAAGACATTGACGTAACAAGTGTTGGTGGTTCACAGCAAGCGGTAGCCGTGCTTGATAACGCCCTGAAGCAAATCGATTCAGATCGTGCAAGCCTTGGTGCATCTCAGAACCGTCTGAACCACACCATCAACAACTTAGATAACGTTAATGAAAACGTTTCTGCCTCTAACAGCCGTATTCGTGATACTGATTTCGCGAAAGAAACAACGAATATGACCAAGAACCAGATCCTTTCTCAGGCTGCGACGTCAATTCTTGCGCAGGCAAAACAAGCGCCACAAGCTGCACTAAGCCTACTAGGTTAATTCCACTAAAAAACGGCAAGGGATTTCCCTTGCCGTTTTCTGCTATATGCAGCTTTCAGAAAAGTAAGAAGGTGAATGATTATGGATATGAAACCCGTATCGACTTCATCTCAGCCCTCACCGATATCAAGAAATGGCACAAATGTTGCTAGTATTTCAGGCGATTCACAGGGCTTGCCATCAGTACCAAACACCGTTAATCCTGCGAGTATTGATCACAGTAGTGATAAGGGTAAAACGGACGTACGTCGGATAGAGCAATCTGCTGAGCTGGAAAAGCGCAGTGAGGTCCAACGCGAACAGCTTGAGAAAATGGTTGAAAAAATCGAAGAGTTTGTCGGCACGCTGAACAAAGGGCTGGCATTTCGTATCGATGAAGAATCTGGTCGCGATGTTGTCACTATCTATGAAAAGCGAAGTGGCAATGTGGTCAGGCAGATCCCTGATGAAGATATGTTAGAACTCTCCCGGCAGCTGGCATCGCATTCCGGGGGGCTGGTAACGACGAAAGTGTAACTCTGGCATCATTTGAGGTAGTCAATGAACATAGGCGCAGCGGCCACCGCTTCAGGTCTTGATATTAACAATATGGTTAATAAGATCGTTGAATCTGAACGGGCTCCAAAAGAAGCGCGTATTAATCAGCAGCGAGATCAGGTTGATGTCAGTCTCAGTGCCTACGGGCGACTGAAAGGTTCGTTAGATACCATGAAAAACCTGATGTCAGATTTTCGTCGTAATGATGCATTATCTGCGCGAATGGCGAGCTCTGACGACACTGATGTTTTAACCGCCACCGCCTCACCCGAAGCCATTCCCGGTAAATATACGGTTAACGTTCAACAACTCGCCCAATCCCACAAAATCGTTTCAAGCTCTTTTGATGAAAAAGAGAAATTGGGAGCGGGAAAACTTGCTATCGGGCTGGCAGGTACGCAGTTTACGGTTGATATTCCGGAAGATGAGAGCAAAGTTCTTGATGTTGTTCGCCTGATCAATCGACATCCTTCTAACCCCGGAGTGATGGCATCCATCATTAAAGATGATGTCGGGGCGCGTTTAGTATTGGCGTCTGATAAATCGGGAGAGGAAAACAGCATCAAGGTTAAAGTTGATGCGCCTTCATTCAGCACGTTGCAAAAGTTTGGTTTCAACAGTAACCATGACGTTAACTCCATGACTGAGATGCAGCAGGCGAAAGATGCCCGCGTGCTGATTGATGGGTTAGCGGTCGTGACCAGCAGCGCTAATGTGATTGAAGATGCGATCAAGGGGGTTGATCTGAACCTCGCTCAGTTGACCGATGGCCTGGAAACTCCCCATGCCGTCGTAGATGTGAGTTATGATCGTAATCAGGTTGGCGGTGCCATTGAGCAGTTTGTGAATGCCTATAACCAGTTTTTTGATGTCAGCCAGGAACTCGGCAAGTTTGATCCGCAAACCCAGGAAAAAGGCCCGCTGGTGGGTGACACCATTATCCGTGCAGTGACTAACCAACTGCGAGCGGCTTTTTCGAACCCGGTCGAAGACGCGCCAGAGTCGGTTAAAACCCTGAGTGAATTGGGGATCACCACCAGTATGAACGGGCGGCTGGAGGTCGACTATGACATGCTGGACAAACAGCTGGATAAGAATTTTGCCGATGTCGGCGAATTTTTTGGTGGCCCTAAAGGTTTTGCTCGCAGGGTTGAAGATTTGATCCACTCGCATACCGGGATCACCGGCAGTATCAGAGGACGGGAAAACAGTTTAAATGATCAGGTAACGCGTTTAAATTCTGATCAAGCAAAGTTAGATCGTCGCATGGATAGTGTACAAAAGCGCACCCATGACCAATTTACGGCGATGGATTCAGCAATGGGCAAAATGCAGGGCCAGCTTGGCTCTATGATGAGCATGATGCCCCAGATGTAATGATAAAAGAGAGCCTTTATGCAACGTTTAAATCAGTTAGACAATGAACTGGAGGCGATTTTAGCTGTTGAAGGTGATGTTGCTTCTGATGAGCTGCAACAGTTACTGCAGCAGCGTGAGTCTCTTTTACAACAGTTGATGGCTGAGCCTGAACGCTTAAATAAAGATGAGTGGCAGGCTGCGGTTGAGCGGACGACGTGTTTGCTGGCGCGGATCCGTCACCACAGAGATCTGTCAGCAAGTCAACTACAACGACTACAGCACGGGCAACGCTCGATGCAGATTTATAATAAATTTCGGTAAGGTAATAAAATGGCAATGAGAGGATCGCTACAGGCTTATAAACGAGTCTCAGTAGACAGTCAGTTAACGTCGGCATCTCCTCACCGGGTGATTCAGATGTTAATGGGCGGTGCAATAGAGCGCCTTATCCAGGGTAAGGCAGCGATGCAGCAAGGTTCTATTGCTGTAAAAGGTGAGCGTTTGGGTAAAGCGCTAGATATTATCATCAGCCTACGCAGCTGCCTGTCGATGGAAGACGGCGGAGAGATTGCGGCCAACCTTGATGCATTGTACGACTTCATGATCCAGCAAATTTACCTGGCAAACCAGGAGAATAAAGCTGAATTGATTGATGATGTGATTGACATGCTACGTGAGATTAAGTCAGCGTGGGAGCAGATCCCGACGGAATATCACAGCATGACTCAGCTTGATGTGTAGTAGTTATTCTTATTGTCTATAGCCAATGAGGACAGCTAAATAACTACAGAAATATGCTGAGTAGATCCAATTTTAGCCAAAACCTGTCTTAGTTTATTTATTCCTTTGTACTGGGGTCACAGCTTTTATGCGTCCCCAGTTGCCTTCTCCTGTGCTTTTATTACAATAGCAGGCCATAACATTTGGTTGCTGTTCCTCTCGAATACGCCACAAAATAGAAAATTCTTATAAAGGCAGGCAATATCAGTCCTATGCAAGGTATAGCAAAGACCCTCGTTATTGATGACGATCTGCAGCACCGTCATGACCTCAGTGTCATTCTTAGTTTTGTTGGTGAGCAGCATGAAGCGGTATCAACCAATGAAGTAGAAAACCCACTCTGGGAAAGGGCATGGGGTGCCTGTTTACTGGGTAAAATTAGTTCAAATAAATCACTCAAGAAAATTTTGGACTACTTACGCATTCATAATCATATCCCGGTGATTGCCTTATCTGATCATGCCCGTGACTTAGCAGGGTTGCCCAACTATGTGGGTGAATTAGAGTTACCGTTAAATTACGGTCAATTAGCTGATGCATTACGCCATTGCCAGGAGTTTCTTGGTAAGCGTACCTTTCAGGTGCCTCAGATCGGGCGGAAGAATATGTTATTCCGCAGTATGGTGGGGCGCAGTGAAAGCATCAGCCAGGTACGTCACCTTATAGAACAAGTTGCGTCAACAGATGCCAGTGTTTTGATCCTTGGGGAATCCGGCACCGGTAAAGAAGTTGTCGCGCGCAATGTTCATTATCATTCTTCTCGTCGCGACGGCCCATTCGTGCCTGTTAACTGTGGTGCTATTCCGCCGGATCTGCTTGAAAGTGAATTGTTTGGCCATGAAAAAGGGGCCTTCACCGGCGCGATTGCTTCGCGTAAGGGGCGTTTTGAGCTGGCAGATGGCGGTACCTTATTTCTTGATGAGATCGGTGATATGCCGATGCCGATGCAGGTGAAATTACTGCGTGTGCTTCAGGAACGTTGTTTTGAGCGAGTGGGTGGTAATGCGACCATTAAAACCAATGTCCGCATTATTGCGGCAACACACCGTAATCTCGATGCAATGATCCACGAGAACACGTTCCGTGAAGATTTATACTATCGCTTGAATGTGTTCCCTATCGAAATGCCGGCGTTACGTGAACGTATCGAAGATACGCCACTGTTGCTGCAAGAGCTACTGGCAAGAATGGAAGCGGAAGGGGCGAAGTTAATCCACTTTACGCCGCGGGCGATTACCTCATTAATGGAACATGACTGGCCAGGCAATGTTCGCGAACTGGCGAATCTGGTTGAGCGCCTTATCATCCTGTATCCGGGTGAGATGGTCGACGTGAATCATTTGCCGATGAAATATCGCTATAGTCATCTTCCTGACTTCCAGCCAGAAGAAAATTTTCTATCAACAGAAGATCAGGAACGCGCAGCATTAGCCGATATGTTCGCCTCTTCATATGAAGAGCCGGAAGAAATGTCAGGCTTAAATGATCTGCCACCGGAAGGGGTGAACCTGAAAGAGATGCTGGCTGAACTTGAAGTGGAAATGATCTGCCAGGCACTTGAAGCTCAGATGGGAGTTGTTGCCCGTGCAGCAGATATGCTGGGTATGCGCCGAACGACTCTGGTTGAAAAAATGCGTAAGTATGGTTTAAACAAAGAAGATTTACGTTAAATTGTCACTTTTCTATGGCGGTGTCATTTTTTTGACCCCGCCAGTATTCTTTCCTCTTATTCAACATGTTGATACTATTGGTTTTAATTTGGCATGAAAAATGCTTTATAAGACATTTTGTGCGCTTTTGTTAGGTATCGCATGGGTGAAATCGAATCTCCGCTGGGAACGCTAACTCAGCAAATCAGCCGTTATAAACAAGTACTGGATGTCATGCCTGCGGGAGTGATCTTGCTTGATCCTATGGGGTGCGTGTGTGAAGCAAACCCGGAAGCCCACCGCTTGTTAGGCGGGCCGCTTGAAGGAGAGCGCTGGTTCTCTGTGATCCAGCGAGCTTTCGCTCCACAGGAGGATGATGGTCACGAAGTGTCTTTACGCAGTGGACGTAAAGTTAAATTAGCAATTTCGGCTTCTGATGCCGGTCAGCTGATTCTGATAACCGATATGACCGAAACACGTCTGCTGCAATCCCGTTTCAGTGAAATGCAGCGATTATCATCTCTGGGGAAAATGGTCGCTTCACTGGCGCATCAAGTGCGTACCCCTTTATCCAGTGCGATGCTGTATGCCTCTAATTTATCGGCTCCTAATTTGAATACGCAGACCCGGCAACGATTTCAGACAAAATTAGTTGATCGCCTGCACGACCTGGAGAAGCAAGTCAACGACATGTTGCTGTTTGCCAAAGGCGGAGATAACAAAGTGGTTAACCGCTTTGATCTCGACAGTTTTCTTAATGAGCTGGAACCTATGGTGGAAGCGCAGGTGGTGGCGAACCAGGTTGACTTCAGTATTGATTGCGATGATGAAAGTGCAATGATTTTAGGTAATGCCAATGCATTAGCCAGTGCATTAAGTAATCTAATTACCAACGCGATCCAGATGTCGGGTAAACAATGTAAAGTCGCGGTGAGTTGCACGCGGTATAACAATGATGTCTATCTGTCGGTAACAGATAACGGGCCGGGTATCGCGGCTGATATGCAAACGAAAATATTAGAACCGTTTTTTACTACTCGCCAGCAAGGGACTGGATTGGGGCTGGCTGTGGTACAGATGGTGGCAAATGCCCATAAAGGGCACCTTTTATTAGAGTCAGAACTAGGTCACGGGGCGTGTTTTACTTTAAAGATCCCCCTGGCGGAAAATCAGCCGCTACAGGCTAATACCTGTTCGGACAATGAACAACAGGCCTACAAGCCGGCAGCGCTAGGAGAATTGCGATGAATCAAAGCCGCGTATTAGTCGTAGAAGATGATGAAGGCTTGCGTGAAGCCTTGATTGATACATTAGCGTTGGCTGGCTACCAATGGTTAGAAGCAGACAGTGCAGAGCAAGCTTTACTGATATTGAAGTCTGAACCGGTTGATATTGTCGTCTCTGATGTGCAGATGGCCGGTATGGATGGTTTGGGGTTATTACGTAATATCAAACTGCACTGGCCGAAGACACCTGTTTTGTTAATGACCGCCTACGCCAACATTGAAGATGCAGTATCGGCAATGAAAGAGGGGGCGATTGATTACATGGCTAAGCCATTTGCCCCCGAAGTGCTGCTCAACATGGTGAGTCGTTATGCGCCAGTGAAGAGTGAGTCAAGTCATGCTATTGTGGCCGATGAGAAGAGTCTCAAACTACTCGCTTTAGCTGATAAGGTGGCTAAAACGGACGCCAATGTGATGGTGCTTGGCCCTAGCGGTTGCGGTAAAGAAGTAATGTCGCGCTATATCCATGATCACTCCGGCCGCAGCGAAGGCCCATTTGTTGCAATTAACTGTGCGGCGATCCCGGATAATATGCTGGAAGCCACGTTATTCGGCTATGAAAAAGGCGCATTTACCGGGGCTGTGCAAGCGTGTCCGGGAAAATTTGAGCAAGCGCAGGGTGGCACTATTTTACTGGATGAAATCAGTGAGATGGATTTAAACCTGCAAGCAAAACTGCTCCGGGTGTTACAAGAGCGCGAAGTTGAACGCTTGGGCAGTCGTAAAAGCATCAAGCTGGATATCCGTGTTCTGGCGACCAGTAACCGCGATTTAAAACAGTATGTGGCGCAAGGACATTTCCGCGAAGATCTGTATTATCGTCTGAATGTGTTTCCGTTAGTATGGCCGGCACTGACTGAGCGTAAAGGGGATATCGTACCGCTGGCACAATATTTCATTGAACGCCATTGTATGAAGCAAGGGTTACCGGTACCGGTACTGAACCAGAGTGCGCAAGTGAAATTGCAGCAATATGAGTGGCCGGGCAATGTGCGTGAGCTTGATAACGTCATTCAGCGCGCATTAATTTTATGTGACAGCCTCAGTGTTGAAAGTGGACATATTTTATTGGAAGGACTTGACTGGCTGGATGCACAAAGCCTGCAGTCCGCGGTACAATCACACACAGAGGTGCAATTGCATGCAGAAGTGCAATCGCATGTAGAGCGACGTAATATCGAACCTGCCTCGGTTGCAACGTCACGAGACGGATTAGGAAGTGAACTTCGCGAGCAGGAGTTCACTATTATTCTTGATACCATTAAAGCCTGTGAAGGCCGACGTAAAGACGTGGCTGAACAATTGGGTATCAGCCCGCGAACATTGCGCTACAAGTTAGCAAAAATGCGCGATGCCGGAATTGAGATCCCACTCTGATTAGATTAATCGTGATTTATTACGGTTTATTCATAAAACTGGCGTTAAGTTTGCAATTTAATTAGCAAAAGCAGTGATAATCGACACCAACGTCAATATAATGACAGCACGAGGAAGACAATGAACGTCAATGGACTACAAACCGAAATGCAAAGCCTGAAGCTGGAAGCCCAAAATGCCTCTCGCCCGGCAACGGGGCAGCAGGTCAGTGCCGATTTTGGTGCATTGCTTAATGATGCGGTTAAGTCGGTTAATCAGCTTCAGGGGCAATCGAGCGATCTCAGCACCCGTTTCGATCAAGGGGATCGCAGTGTGTCGTTATCCGATGTGATGATTGCAAGAAATAAATCGAGTGTTGCTTTTGAAGCTACCGTACAGGTTCGCAATAAACTGGTGGAAGCTTATAAACAATTAATGAATATGCCAGTGTAATCCAGGATATAGTTAGTGTCGGAACAAACACCAAATCACGAATTAGCTGTAGCAGGAAATGCACCGGCTCCTGCTATCACAGACAGTGAACTTGAACTGCATAATCCCGATGCGGATGAAAAAAGCGCCACTCGTGTCGATAGCATGCTAGGCAACCTGGACTTATTACGTCAGGTTATTCTCGTGCTGTCTGTCGCTATCTGTGTGGCATTAATTGTCATGGTGGTGATGTGGATAAAAGAGCCCGAGATGCGTCCGCTCGGCACGTATTCCACCGATGAACTCATTCCGATCCTTGATCATTTTGATCAGAAGCAAGTGAACTACAAACTTGAAGGGAACACGATTCGCGTTCCGGCTGATGATTTTGCTGCAATTAAGCTGGACTTAACCCGTACGGGGTTAAATTCGGTGGTGTCTGAAGGCGATGATATTCTGCTGCAAGATATGGGCTTTGGTGTTTCCCAGCGTCTTGAACGTGAGCGGCTGAAGCTTAGTCGGGAACGTCAGCTTGCTCGTGCCATTGAACAGATCCGTCAGGTACGCAAAGCCCAGGTGCTTTTGGCTATGCCTAAGCAAAGCGTGTTTGTACGCCATAATCAGGAAGCGTCAGCAACTGTATTTCTGACCTTGTCATCGAATGGCATGCTGGGTCAGCAAGAAGTTGATTCCATTGTTGATATGGTGGCAACGGCAGTTCCAAGTCTGAAACCAACCCGAGTGACAGTGACCGATCAACATGGTCGGCTGTTGAGTTCGGGCACTGAAGATCCGGCTGCGACGGCGAAACGTAAAGAATACGAATTAGAGCGTAAACAGGAAAAAGCCCTGCGTGAAAAAATTGACGCAATTTTAATTCCTGTTTTAGGTCTGGGAAATTATACCTCTCAGGTCGATATTTCTATGGACTTCAGCGCGATTGAAGAAACGCGTAAAAAGTTTGATCCCGCGACGTCATCAACCCGCAGTGAATACACGCTGGAAGATTACAATAACGGCAATGTGGTTGCGGGCATTCCCGGAGCATTAAGTAATCAGCCTCCCGCAGACGCATCTATCCCGCAAGATATTGCCGATATGCAGTCAGGCAAGGGTTCAAACAACGGCTCCGTCCACCGTGAAGCCACCCGTAACTTTGAATTAGATACCACGATTAGTCATAAGCGGGCCCAATCAGGCACTATCAGTCGTCAGACGGTATCTGTGGCGATCAATTACAAGCAAGTGATTAACCCTGAAACCGGTGAAATGACCCGGGTACCGGTCAGTGAAGCTGATTTGGTCAAAATTCGCAGATTGTTAATGGGCGGGGTTGGATTTGCTGAGTCACGGGGTGATCTGCTGGAAGTCATCTCGGTTGCATTTGCGGTGCCGGAAGAGCTGCAATTGGTTGATTTGCCAATTTGGGATCATCCGAATTTCAATACCTGGATACGCTGGTTGGCTGCGGCCCTAGTGATTATTGTCGTGATCATTGTGCTGGTTCGTCCGGCGATGAAAAAATTGTTGTATCCGAATCAGGCCTCAGATGGTACGCCGCTTGACGAAAATGGCCTACCGATTCTTGCCAATAGCGAAGAGGGGATTGGTTTGATTGGTGCTGAGCTCGATGGTATGGAAAGTTTTGAATTGAGTAGCAGTAATTTAGATCTGCCAAACCTGCATAAAGATGAAGATCTGCTTAAAGCGGTCAGAGCGTTGGTGGCGAACGAGCAAGATTTAGCGGTGCAAGTAGTTAAAGGTTGGTTAAACGAAGATGGCTAATGAAGTCGCAACCACAGAAGATAAAAAATTTGATGTCATGACCTTAAGTGGCACTGAGAAAGCGGCGATCTTATTGCTCAGCCTCAGTGAGCAGGATGCGGCCAGTATTATTCGCCATCTTGAACCGAAACAGGTACAGCGAGTCGGTAGCTCGATGGCAGGTATGGCTGATTTGAGCCAGGAGAAGGCCTCTGCAGTCCATCGCCATTTCCTTGAAGATATTCAGAAGTACAGCAGTATCGGTTCGGGCAGCGAAGACTTTGTCCGTAATACCCTGGTTGCTGCATTAGGAGAAGATAAGGCGAATAACCTTGTTGATCAAATCCTGATGGGCAGTGGTTCCCGCGGGCTGGATTCATTGAAATGGATGGATCCGCGTCAGGTTGCCAGTATTATTCTTAATGAGCACCCGCAGATCCAGACTATCGTGCTGTCATACCTGGAGCCAGAGCAATCTGCTGAAATAATGTCTCAGTTCCCAGAACGCGTGCGGCTTGATCTGATGATGCGTATTGCCAATCTTGAAGAAGTTCAGCCAGCAGCATTGCATGAACTGAATGACATTATGGAGAAACAGTTTGCCGGTCAGGCTGGTACTCAGGCTGCCAAAATTGGCGGCTTGAAAGCAGCGGCTGAAATCATGAACTACCTCGATAACAATGTCGAAGGCTTGTTGATGGATCAGATCCACGAAAATGACGAGGACATGGCAACACAAATCCAAGATCTGATGTTTGTATTTGAAAATCTTGCCGAAGTGGACGATCGCGGGATCCAGTTGTTACTGCGTGACGTACCGCAAGATCTGTTGCAGAAAGCCCTTAAAGGTGCCGATGATACCCTGCGTGAGAAAATTCTCCGTAATATGTCAAAACGTGCAGCAGAAATGCTGCAAGACGACCTGGAAGCAATGGGTCCTATCCGTGTGGCCGATGTGGAAGCGGCACAGAAAGAAATTCTTTCTATCGCCCGTCGTCTGGCCGATGCCGGTGAATTAATGCTCGGAGGTGGCGGTGGTGCTGATGAATTCCTGTAAGCTAATGAACTCCTGTCATAGGTTACCAGTATGACGAATGAACGCCGCCGCGGTTTTCTTCGTGTTTCTGAGCATCAGGCGCAGGAGCTTGAACGCTGGGCATACCCGGACTACAGCCAGCAACAAGAGGCACCAAGTGATAATGTCCTTAATTACGATCCGCGCTGGCAGCTAGAGGAGCTTGAAGAGGAAGAAGAGCAAGGCCCCCCCCCGTTAACGGCTTCTGACTTAGAAGAGATCCGTCAATCTGCCTATGATGAAGGCGTTGCAGAGGGCAAAGCTGCCGGGCATGCTGAAGGTTTCGAGGCAGGTAAGGTCGAAGGACTTGAAACGGGCCTGACAGAAGGCCGTGAGCAAGGGCTGGAACAAGGGCTGGAGCAGGGGCAAACCCAAATTAGTGAGCAGGTATCGCATCTCACTCAGTTGATCGAGCAGCTTGCCACGCCATTACAACAACTCGATACCGATGTGGAAAATCAGGTTCTGAATCTGGTAACCAGCCTGACCCGTGAATTAATACGGGTAGAAGTGCAGACCAATCCTCAAGTCATACTCAATACCATCCGTGAAGTGATTGCTACTTTGCCGATAGCCGAGCGTCAGACAAAGCTAAGTCTTCACCCTGATGATCTTGAAGTGGTGCGCAAGGCATACGGGGAAGAAGATCTGGCAGAGCGAAAGTGGTCATTACAACCGGAGCCGTCACTCAATCGTGGTGATCTTCACGTGCAGTCACAGGACTCCACAGTCGATTATTTTATTGAAGATCGTATTCGCCACCTACTGCAACAATTTAATGGAGTCAACAGCCAGACGGCAGGAGGGCAGTAATGCCTTCTTCATTGGCAACGCGACTTTCTCAACACCAGACTGAAGGGTTAGCGTGTCGCCCTGTTGCTTCCGGACGACTGGTTCGCGTTGTCGGGTTAACGCTAGAAGCCATTGGCTGCCGTGCGCCTGTTGGTAGCCTATGTCGGGTGGAAACCTTAAACGGTGAGATGGAAGCAGAAGTTGTTGGCTTCTCGGGTGAAACCTTATTTCTGATGCCCAGTGAACAGCTTACTGGTGTGATGCCCGGTGCCAGAGTGACTCCGGTGTTACAGGACAGCGGCTTACCCGTCGGGCCTGAATTATTAGGCCGGGTGATCGATGGCGTCGGTAATCCGCTTGACGGTTTGGGCGAGATTTTTACCGCCACCCGCGCATCCTTCAATGCTACTCCGATCAACCCATTAGCGCGTAAGCCGATTAAAGAGCCGCTTGATGTGGGTATTAAAGCCATTAATGGTTTGCTTTCGGTTGGTAAAGGGCAGCGTATCGGATTATTTGCCGGCTCAGGAGTCGGTAAGTCGGTGACCCTAGGCATGATGACCCGCGGCACGACAGCGCAGGTTGTTGTGGTCGGGTTGATCGGCGAACGTGGCCGGGAAGTAAAAGAGTTTATTGACGAGATCCTCGGTGAAGAGGGACGCCAGCGTGCAGTGGTTATTGCCGCTCCTGCTGATGCGTCACCTTTAATGCGTTTAAAAGGCTGCCAGACAGCTTTGACTATCGCGGAATATTTCCGAGATCAGGGGTTAGATGTTCTGTTGTTGATGGATTCATTGACTCGATTTGCTCAGGCTCAGCGTGAAATTGCCTTGTCGGTGGGTGAGCCTCCGGCGACGAAAGGGTATCCGCCTTCAGTATTTGCCAAATTACCGGCGCTGGTAGAGCGAGCGGGGAATGGTAGTGAGAGTCAGGGGTCAATTACAGCCTTCTTTACTGTGCTGACCGAAGGGGATGATTTACAGGATCCCATCGCCGATGCGTCGCGGGCGATCCTCGATGGTCACATTGTATTATCCCGAGAAATGGCCGATGCCGGGCATTATCCGGCCATCGATGTTGAACGTTCGGTTAGCCGCGTAATGCCTGCGATTGTGAGTGACGAGCACATGTTGATGTCAAAAGCCGTGCGGCAGATTTTGTCCATTTGTCGGAAGAATCAGGATCTGGTTTCAATCGGGGCGTATAAACCCGGCACGGATCCAAGTATCGACCAAGCCTTTATCTTCAAGCCAAAACTAGACGCTTATCTGCAGCAGGAAATGAAAGAGTCTGTACCATACGATATGTGCGTCAATATGTTGCGATCAACCTTAAGTGGTCAATAAAAGACTAAAACGCAGCAACTATGTTGAAAGATAAACAGCCCCTGAGGCTAATGGACTGAGAAGATTGGAACGGCTATGTCAGACAGTGCATTAGAACTGATTTTAAGTAGAACCAAAGATGAAGAACACCAGGCATCGCTCGCGTTGAATCAGGCCCGGTTAGAACGGGATAATTATCTTCAGCAGCTGCAGCAGATTGAACAGTACCGACTTGATTACTGTAAACAGTTTTCAGTGCGTGGTCAGCAAGGGTTGACGGCCAGTTCGTATAGTCATTTACAAAAATTCCTGACTCAGCTTGATGAGACGCTTGCTAAGCAAAAAGAAGCCGGCTATCAGTTTGACTTTCAGGTGGAACAGTGCAGCGAACATTGGCACGAGGTAAGAAAAAAGCGTCGTTCGATCGAATGGCTGTTAGACAAAAAACAGACGGAACGGCAGCAAAAGCTCGATCGGCAAGAACAACTGATGATGGATGAATTTGCGACCCTGCAGTTTTCTCGCAGGCGCTAGGGAGCGGGAGGCGAGTACTTCATAATAGAAGTTTTGCGGAGTTCAGCCACCAAACTTCGTCATTCCGTAAAGTGAGGAACGAACTTATACGGAATCTAAGGCGCACACGGTTAGAGCTGGATCCCGGATATATCGTCCCTCGATTCCGGGATGACGTGTTTAGCTGTTCAACCATTCATAATTTTTGTGAAAGGGTACTAGCTAGTCGCTTTTCGAACTATGTGATCTGGTGCGTTTTTTGCATAAAAAGATGACTGGTATTTTCAATGTAAAGAGTCGCAATGAATTCGTCTAGCCTATTGTCAGCAGATTTTTCAACATCATTACCTCGAGCGAGTAAAGGAAAAGTGGCCGCTGAAGGAAAAGCGACGGCTGAAAGCGTAAAGGGTAATCCGCAACTGTCTTCGGCGAGCAATGGATCAGACCGTTTTGCCAGTGAGCTGAAAAGCGTAATCAGTGATGAACAAGACACGCCAGCGAGTGCGGCCAAAAAGGTAAGTTCAGATAACGTTGACTCAGAAAATCAGGAGCTTGATTCTGTTTCAGCTCAAAACCTAGCTAGCGAGATTAATTCTGATGCGGTGAGTGATGATGTTCAGCTGGCTGAAATAAAACCGAACGCCGAAGTGAGCAAATTGAGCGCATCTGCTACTGAGAGCGAACAAATCTCGGGCATGCAGGCTGACTCACAAGAAACAGCGCTTGATTCGGAGGGTAAGCAGCAGATAATGGCGGACGGTGAAGAATTGCTTAACCGCTTATCGGCAGCCAATCAGCAACTGTCTGAGCCGGATTCAACTGCTGGCAAGACTTTGCCGCCAGACACTGGCGGTGTGGCGGCAACAACAGCGATGGTGACTGGTGGGCAGGATCTTGCTGGGCTACCTTTATCTGAAGCGGACGTTAAGAACAAATCGGAGCTCAGTCAGGAGCAACTGGCTAATGTGTTTGCAGCGTCATCTGCACAGGTGACTGCGTCGGATAGCCAAGCGAGCGAACCGTTACCGAACAGTGAAGGCATAGATCCTCAAGTGATCGCGGGTATGGTAGTACCAACGGCTGCGATTTCGGCAGAGCTATCCACTGAGTTGACGCAACCGCAACAAATCAGTGAAAATATCATTCCTCAAGTGATCGCGGGTATGGCGGTGCCAACCGAGGGTGAGCTGGCAGTCGAAGGCAAAGTCACGTTGCCTGCGGATATGTTACCGGCAGAAATGCAGACGGGGGTTGATGCTGACGATACCGCAGACCTAAATAAGCCGTCACTGAGTACGTCAGGGCTGGCAATGGGAGCCTTGGCAAATACGTCTGCGGTTTCAGGTGCTGCTGCAACACCAGCAACCGTCGTCAATGGTACCGTTCAGGCGGCTCCGGTAGACAGTGCACCGGTAATCCCCTGGACAACTACTCAGGCATCGCCGCTACTGGCGGGCGCAATGGTGATGACAGCTGCTGGATCAGCAGATCCGATTTCCGGTGATACGGGGCTGATGGATACGGCGATGAACAGTGCTGCTCTGGCTGCGACGGTTGATGATACGACCAACATGAATGCAGAGACGAAACCAGCCGATCTTTCACATCAGATCAGCTCTTTGTCCGGGCAACAGAGTATTAACGGGCAAGCAAAAAGTGAAGCCTTAGTGCAGGCACAAAGCCCGTTGCAGTTGTCTAAAGAACAAGCGGGTGATCAAGTGGCTGAGCGAGTAAACATGATGATGTCGAAGAACCTCAAACATGTTGATATCCGTTTAGATCCACCAGAGTTAGGTAAGTTACAGATTAAACTCTCACTTAATCAGGATCAGGCCTCGGTCCAGTTTACGGTCGGTAATCAGCAAACCCGTGATCTGATTGAACAGGCAATGCCCAGATTACGTGAGATGCTTCACCAGCAAGGATTACAGTTAGCACAAAGCACGGTGCAGCAAGACGCGTCGCGTCAACAATTTGCAGGCCAATCTGGTCAGCAAGGTGGTACCCAGCAACAATCTGGCGGCAGCCATCACACAGGCAGTGAATCGGAAGTGGGGCATTCAGGCTCAGAAGCGATAGAAATGTTTGTGAAACAGGCTGATGACCGGGTGGATTATTATGCTTAGAAAATAGCTAAACTTAGAAGGTGCCACTATTAGAGAACGGTGAGGCACTGAACATAAGTTTTCTTTTTAAGTGACTGATTTTAAATAAACTACGAAAAATTATAGATAATAAAGGATAACAGGAAGAATGGCAGAAGGCGCTGAAAATACGGGAAGCAAAAAAAAGCTTATTATTATCATCGCACTCGTCGTTGTGCTACTGGGCGGTGGCGTCGGTGCATGGTTACTGACGGGGGATGATTCCCCTGAGCCGGAAAAGAGCACTGTCGCGACACAGCAAGCAACTCAGGTTGAGCCTGCTTATTACGTTATTCTTCCGCAACCATTTATTTTTAATGTCACGGGTGATAAACGCGATCGTCTGGTACAAGTCAAAGTACAGTTAATGGTACGTGGTGATAGTAATGAAGCTGTAGCCATGCAACATACCCCGTTGATTGAAAGTACGTTATTACAAGCATTTGGTGCGGCAACGGTAGAGCAATTACGTACCCCAAGTGGTCGTATTGACTTACGTACGCAGGCACTGTCTGCGATACAATCTGCGATGATGAAAGTCTCTGGTAAACAAGTCGTCGAGCGAGTGCTCTTCACTGGTTTCGTAATGCAATAGGTTTAATGTGAGTGACTTACTAACTCAAGACGAAATTGATGCCCTGCTACATGGTGTTGATGACGTAGAAGATGAAGAGCCCGCGGTTGCCGATGGCGGCCGTGTAGCCGATTACGACTTTTCATCTCAGGACAGAATAGTCCGTGGCCGAATGCCAACGTTGGAACTGATCAACGAGCGTTTTGCCCGACATATGCGCATAAGCTTGTTTAACATGCTGCGCAAAACTGCAGAAGTATCAATTAACGGCGTACAGATGATCAAATTTGGTGAATACCAGAATACACTGTACGTTCCGACCAGTTTGAACATGGTGCGATTCAGGCCGCTTAAAGGGACGGCATTAATTACTATGGAAGCCCGCCTTGTCTTTATCCTGGTGGAAAACTTCTTTGGTGGTGACGGCCGATTCCATGCCAAGATCGAAGGGCGAGAGTTTACCCCGACAGAGCGTCGCATAGTCCAGATGCTGCTGAAACTGGTGTTTGAAGACTACCGTGAATCCTGGTCGCCGGTTATGGGCGTTGAGTTTGAATATCTTGACTCAGAAGTAAACCCGACCATGGCTAACATTGTGAGTCCAACAGAAGTGATTGTCGTCAGTTCGTTCCATATTGAAGTGGATGGTGGTGGGGGGGATTTCCACGTAGTGATGCCTTACTCCATGGTTGAACCGATCCGCGAACTGCTCGATGCCGGTGTGCAGAGTGACAAGATGGATACCGATGTACGCTGGAGCAAAGCCTTGCGTGATGAAATCATGGATGTTCCAGTGAATATTCGCGCCAATCTGTTGGAGCTTGATTTATCATTGCGTGATTTGATGGAGTTGCAGGCCGGCGATATTATACCGATTGACTTACCGGAATCGGCGACTGTTTTTGTCGAAGATCTGCCAACCTACCGCGCTAAAATGGGTAAATCTGGCGATAACATCGCTTTGAAGGTGACCGAAAAACTTAAGCGTCCGGATATGATGAAAACCGATTTGGCTTTTCTCGACCGTGATGAGTTAGGTTCGGCATTGACAGAAATTAATAGAGATAAATCAGACGATTAAATGACAGGTGTAAGTTATGTCTCAAAATGACCAACAGATTGCTGATGATTGGGCTGCTGCACTTGCAGAGCAGGTGGTTGAAGAAGCCGCGCAGCCGGCTCCTCTCGAAGAGCTCACAGATGAAAGCACGCCAATTTCGGATGATGAACGGCGTAAGCTCGATTCGATAATGGACATTCCGGTGACCATTTCGATGGAAGTGGGCCGTACTCAAATCAGTATTCGTAACTTGCTGCAATTGAATCAGGGCTCCGTGGTGGAGTTAGATCGTATTGCCGGTGAATCACTGGATGTGATGGTTAACGGTACGCTGATTGCTCACGGCGAAGTGGTTGTGGTTAACGACAAGTTTGGTATTCGTCTGACAGACGTGATCAGTCAGACCGAGCGCATTAAGAAACTTCGTTAAGGTTAACCATGAAATATCCGTTATCTCTATTCGCTGGTGCTGGCTTTGCCTTTATCAGCCAACCTGTATTGGCTGCGCCAGCATCCGAGATCAATGTCGCGACGACGTTAGCCTCGTTGATGTTAGTTGTGCTGCTTATCTTGTTTTTAGCCTGGCTGGTAAGACGAATGAAGTTACCAGGTATTCAAGGGGCAGACAGCTCGTTGAAAGTGCTGAAGCAATTGCCTATCGGCCAGCGGGAACGCATTGTGTTATTGCAGGTCGGAAACGAGCAATTGCTCGTCGGGGTAACGCAACACAATATCTCGCTGCTAACCAAGTTAGAAGAGCCGTTGCCACTGGCTGAACAGCAAAGTGGGGATTTTTCTAACCACCTAAGCAAGTTGTTAAAAATCAATGATAAGAAATAATATTATTGCCGCCATTTTGGCGGCTTTTGCCTTTTTCTTTAGCTTGTCGGTAATGGCGGAAACTACGGCTAACGAGTTACCGGCATTGTCGGCAGGTGGAGAAAGTGTCACTGCCAGCGCGATGCAAAAGGAACAAGGTGCATCTCGTTTGTTGACCCAAGGCGGTGGTGGCGGTATTCCTGCTTTTTCTGTTACCGTCAATCCAGACGGCACCGAAGATTACTCGGTAACCCTGCAGATCCTGGCATTGATGACAGCCTTAGGCTTCTTGCCGGCGATTGTTATCTTAATGACATCATTCACCCGTATTGTGGTGGTGATGTCGATTTTAAGGCAGGCAATGGGCTTACAGCAGACACCGTCGAATCAGGTGATTATCGGTATTGCGATGTTCTTGACTTTTTTCATCATGTCACCGGTACTCGACAAGATCAATACCGATGCCATCCAGCCGTATATCAATGAAGAAGTCACCGCGCAGCAAGCTTTCGACGCTGCTCAGCAGCCACTCAGGCAGTTCATGCTGAAACAGACCCGGGTCAAAGATCTGGAAAGCTTTGTTAACATGTCGGGCTCAACGGCAACCGATCCGCAAGACGTCCCGATGACGGTACTGATCCCGGCATTCATCACCTCTGAGCTGAAAACAGCTTTTCAGATCGGCTTTATGTTGTTTTTACCTTTCTTAATCATTGATTTGGTTGTCGCATCGGTACTAATGGCGATGGGAATGATGATGTTGTCGCCCATGATTGTGTCGTTGCCGTTTAAGTTGATGTTATTTGTGCTGGTTGATGGCTGGAACCTGATTTTGTCTACCTTGGCGGGGAGTTTTGGTATCTGATACCAATTCAGAAAGGAAATGTTATGACACCTGAAGCGTTTGTCGAAATTTTCCAAGAAGCCTTGTACATGGTGTTGCTAATGGTTTGTGCAATTGTGGTTCCGGGCTTGCTGATTGGCTTGGTGGTTGCGGTTTTTCAGGCGGCGACATCCATTAACGAGCAAACGTTGAGCTTTTTGCCTCGTCTGATCGTTACCTTGCTGGCCTTGATGTTTTTCGGCCATATGATGACGCAGATGCTGATGGACTACTTTTTCCGGATTGTCGAACAAATACCCCAGTTGTTATATTAGTCGACGAAAAAAAGGTAGTCAGCATATGAAAGCTGCATTGTATATCAAAGGGTTGTGTATCAGAGTGTCATGTATGAAAAAACCATATCGTATAGAGATAGGCAAATAACCCGATGGCCTACCCATCCGAGCTGCTCCTTGATTGGATCGCCAATTATTTTTGGCCCTTGACCCGCATCTCAGCCATGATGATGGCGATGACCTTCTTTGGTGCACGGTTCGTGTCTCCTAAAATTCGCCTGTATCTGGCAGTAACGATCACGTTTGCCGTGATGCCCGTTTTGCCTCAGGTGCCGGCAGATCTTGCCTTATTGTCTTTGAAAGGTTTTATAACGACCGGCCAGCAAGTGATCATCGGGGTCGCGATGGGAATGGTGACTCAGTTTGTTACCCAGACTTTTGTCTTGGTGGGGCAGATCCTCGGTATGCAATCGAGCCTCGGTTTCGCATCGATGGTTGATCCGGCGAATGGGCAGAATACGCCGGTACTCGGTCAGCTCTACCTGTTTCTCGCCATCATGTTGTTTCTGTCGACCGATGGCCATCTGGCCATGCTCAACGTGGTGGTGCTCAGTTTTAAAACCTTACCGATTGGTAAGGCAATGTTACAGCCGGTGGATTATTATCAGTTGACCGAGTGGTTTGGCTATATGTTCAAAGCGGCGTTAAATATGGCGCTGGCGGGTGTTATTGCCTTGTTGACGGTGAACTTATCATTTGGTGTTATGACCCGGGCGGCACCTCAGCTGAATATTTTTTCGCTTGGTTTTTCATTGGCGCTGTTACTTGGCTTGTTGATCAGCTGGTTTTTGGTGATGGGAATGCTGCCACAGTATGAATACAACTGGCAGTTTGGTTTTGAGCAAATATGTAGCCTGGTTCGAGTTGACTGCTAGCCCTAGAATCTAGAACCGTTTCACACAAGTTTTGACTAGTTGAAGGACGTCATCTCGGAATCGAGGAACGAGATATCCGGGATCCAGTTCTAACCGTGTGCGCCTTAGATTCCGTATAAGTTCGTTCCTCACTTTACGGAATGACGAAGTTTTGTTGCTGAACTGGTCAAAACTTCTGTGATTAAGTACTGGAACCTAGAACCTCATAACGAGAAGATATCTAAATGTCAGATTCAGACGGTCAGGAACGCACCGAATCCGCCACCCCGCGAAGGCTGGAGCAGGCGCGGGAGAAAGGTCAGGTTCCGCGCTCAAGAGAGTTGGCTTCAGTTGCGGTACTGATTGCAGGTGCTGTGGCGCTGATGTGGTTTGGTGAAGGGCTGGGGACGTCGCTCGCCCAGATTATGACGAAAATGTTCTCGTTAAGTCGTGATGACATCTTTGATCTTAATAAGCTGTTCTCGATCATTAGCCTGGCTGTGTGGCACATTGCATTGCCGCTGAGTCTAGTGCTGCTGTTTCTTTTTACCGCGGCGTTAATTGGTGCTGCGGGGCTAGGCGGGGTGAGTTTTTCTGCTGAGGCGGCGAGACCGAAGTTGTCAAAGATGAGCCCGCTCAGTGGCCTCAAGCGGATGGTTGGCAGTCAAAGCTGGGTTGAGCTGATAAAATCAATACTCAAAATCGGATTAGTGGCTGGTGTGGCATTTTACTTGATGTACGCCAGTCTCGACGATTTTTTCCAGCTTAGCGTTGAAACGTATCCGACCAATATTTTCCATGCGTTAGATATTTTGCTGAACTTTGTCATTTTGATTTGTTGTTCACTGCTGGTGGTTGTGGCGATTGATGTGCCGTATCAGATCTGGCAGCACAATGAACAGCTGAAAATGACCAAACAGGAAGTGAAGGACGAATATAAAGACTCTGAAGGTAAACCGGAAGTGAAAGGGCGTATTCGTATGTTGCAGCGGGAAATGGCACAGCGTCGGATGATGGCAGATGTGCCTACAGCCGATGTCGTGATCACTAACCCGGAACACTTTTCGGTTGCTTTACGCTATGATCCTGATCTTGATAAGGCGCCGGTTGTTATTGCGAAAGGGATCGATCATCTGGCACTTAAAATTCGTGAGATTGCCAATAAGCACAGTATTGATATCGTGCCGGCCCCCCCGTTGGCGCGAGCGATTTATCATTCGACAGAATTGGAGCAGCAGATACCTGACGGGTTATTTACCGCCGTGGCGCAAATTTTAGCGTATGTCTTCCAGTTAAAACAGTACCGAAAAGGGCGAGGAAAAAGACCAATGCTAGCGAAAGAAGCGATGGATATTCCACCAGAGTTACGTCACTAATGCTAGACATGATTCATATTAGCCGGTGCATCGGGACGTTATGTAAAATTAAAATTATTTTAAAGCAGGCTAAATGTCACAGAACTCACTCGTCTTCTCGTGGCTTATCCGGACTTCTGTTAGTCTCTCTCGGGGTCAAAAAAATGACAGCAACTTAGGGCATGGTTTTTGCATCCTGCATGGTTCCTAATCAGGCTCAAACATTTTAAAAGAGTCTTTCAATAGCAATTTCAGTAGCGCGCCGAATAATTATATTTCATGAAGTTCTTGATACCTTTTACGGATAAATTACCGTTATCCCGATTACAGTCTATGCCCGCTGTTGGTGCGCCTATCGTGGTGCTTGCAACCTTAGCGATGGTTATATTGCCGATACCTCCCCTGGTACTGGATATGACATTTACCTTTAATATTGCTTTGTCTTTAGTGGTATTGCTGGTCACCATCTATACGCGTCGCCCACTGGACTTTGCCGCATTTCCAACCGTGTTGTTAATCGCGACCTTGCTTCGCCTGGCACTGAACGTGGCATCGACGCGTGTGGTTTTATTGTATGGACATGATGGCTCAGATGCTGCTGGCCAGGTGATTGATGCCTTTGGTTCTGTGGTCATTGGTGGTAACTATGCTGTAGGTCTGGTGGTATTCCTTATCCTGATGATCATTAACTTCATGGTTGTCACCAAGGGGGCGGGACGTATTTCAGAAGTGAGTGCCCGCTTTACTCTGGATGCTTTACCGGGTAAACAAATGGCGATCGATGCTGATTTGAATGCCGGACTGATTGATCAGGAACAAGCACGTACCCGCCGTTTTGAAGTAACCAAAGAAGCCGACTTTTACGGTTCGATGGATGGTGCGTCTAAATTCGTAAAAGGTGATGCCATTGCCGGTATTTTGATCTTGGTGATCAATATCGTGGGGGGGCTGATTATCGGTATGGGTCAACATGGCCTGTCATTTGGTAATGCCATTGAAATTTATAGCTTGCTGACGATCGGTGATGGTCTGGTCGCTCAAATTCCTTCACTATTATTGTCTATTGGTGCGGCAATGATGGTGACCCGTCAAAATACTGACGAGGACATGGGGCAGCAACTGAACTTCCAGTTATTCAATAACCCGCAAGCATTGATTATTACGGGGGGTATTTTATTTGTAATGGGCATTGTGCCAGGCATGCCCCATGTTCCCTTCCTGTTTTTTGCAATGATGATTGGTGGTTTTGCTTATTGGCGCGCGAAAAAAGAAAAAGAAGCGGCATTGGTTGAGCAAGAGGAACCGTCGACCGAACTGGCATTGCAACCATCACAAAAAGAACTTTCATGGGACGATGTTCAACCTGTTGACATTATCGGTCTTGAAGTCGGTTACCGTTTGATCCCTATGGTAGATAAAGAGCAGGGCGGTGAGTTGCTTGACCGAGTCAAAGGGGTCCGCAAAAAACTATCCCAGGATTTTGGCTTTCTTATTCCGCCAGTCCATATTCGGGATAATCTGGAATTGCCGCCGAATAGCTACCGTATCAGCTTGATGGGGGTCGCTTGTGGTGAAGCGGATATTCATCCCAATATGGAGCTGGCGATTAACCCGGGCCAGGTATTCGGTACCATTGACGGGGAAAACACAACCGATCCGGCCTTTGGCCTGGAAGCGGTATGGATCATGGAAGCCCAACGGGAGCATGCTCAGGCGCTGGGTTATACCGTGGTGGATTCGGCAACGGTGCTGGCCACCCATTTAAGTCAGATTTTAACCAATAGTGCGTCTCAGTTGCTGGGCCATGAAGAGGTACAAAACCTGCTTGAGATGCTGGGGCAATCAACGCCTAAGCTCATCGATGGCTTTGTACCGGATCAGCTACCTCTGGGCGTTGTGGTGAAAGTGATGCAGAACCTGCTCAATGAAGCTATCCCGGTGCGCGATATTCGAACAATTGTTCAGACTTTGTCTGAATATTCATCGAAGAGTCAAGATCCTGACATACTGACAGCCGCAGCCAGAATTGGCCTAAAACGCCTGATCGTACAAGAAATCAATGGAATAGAGCCTGAATTGCCGGTGATTACATTGGTTCCAGAATTGGAACAACTTTTGCATAAAACAATGCAGTCTGCCGGTGGTGAATCATCAGGCATTGAACCTGGTTTGGCAGAACGACTACAACGTTCGCTCACCGAGGCAACCCAGCAGCAAGAGCTGAAAGGGGAGCCTGCAGTACTGCTGACTTCTGGGGTATTACGATCCACCTTAGCGAAGTTTGTTAAAAATACCATTCCGAGTCTACGCGTACTGTCTTATCAGGAAGTGCCTGATGAAAAACAGATACGTATTGTGAATGCGGTGGGCAACTAAGCCCGTAGCAACGAAACAGATTGTGGCTAAGTCAGTAGACAACTGAACAAGTCGGTAATTGAGTAAAACGTACAAGCATGGTGAAGCGCCATCTGACGGGAAGACAAAATTGAAAATTAAACGATTTTTTGCCAAGGATATGCGGACTGCACTGAGCGAAGTGAAAGAAGAGCTCGGTGCTGATGCCGTGATCATGTCGAATAAGAAAGTCACGGGTGGGGTTGAAATTGTTGCCGCCGTTGATACAGACGTTGCCAATGAGCCGCCGAAAGCCCTTCAGGCGACTCGCGATGCACTGGCCAGCCGCCTCGGACAAGCTAAGCGCAAGCTGGCTGATGATCAGGTGCAGTTAAAACAGCCGTCGGCGGTCAGCCGCTTTGCCAATGTGCTGCAAAGCTATACCGGTGATAAACCGCAAGCGGGTGAGTCATATCATGATGGCCAAGACGAGAGTGAAATTGATTCATTATCAGCGCTGTTAAAGCGCCAGTCGAAGCAGCATGGTGCACATAGTTCGCAGCCCGAACGTAATAGCCTTAATCGTAGCGGCAGCAGCCAGAATCGTAATAATACGAGTCCGAACCGCAACGGTTACAGCCAGAACGAACCTCGACATGCTCCAAAAACAAACATGAATGCTGATAGTTTCAGGCAAGGAGCAGCGCGACGAGGTGCTGATGAGCGCCAGTCTCGATCTGCCGGTCCGGGACAACGCCAGCCAAATTCAGTCATGGACAGCGGTGATTTTCGTCGACCTTCTGCTTCGCGCCATAAGCCGCAATCTGATTTTGGCCGTGGTGCCGATCGGACGGGTCAGTCACGCCTTGATCCTACCCGTTATGACTCAAAATCTGGCCGTCAGAATGATGAATTTGATGTGATGCGCAATGAAATGGCATCCATTCGTCGTTTGCTGGAACATCAGCTGTCCGGTTTGATGTGGCAGGAAGTTGAACGCCGAGAGCCAATGCGCGCCATGATGATCAAACGTCTGGAAAAAATGGGATTATCCCCGGAACTCTCAGATCAGCTGGCTTGTTATATTCCTGAAGATGTACCGGCTCATGAAGCCTGGCCGGCAGTATTAGATTTATTGTCAGATCAGATCATCACCACCAGCGACTGTATTTTAGAAACCGGCGGTGTCGTGGCGCTTCTGGGGCCGACTGGCGTGGGTAAAACCACCACCATTGCAAAACTGGCAGCACGAGCGGCTATGGACTTCGGCCCTGATGAGATTGCACTGGTTACAACAGATACTTACCGTATTGGTGCTCATGAACAATTAGCCACTTACGGCCGAATTATGGGATGTCCAGTACGAGTTGCTAAAGATGCTGAAGAACTTGCCGATATACTTCATCAGTTGCGACACCGCCGTTTAGTGTTGCTCGATACTGCCGGTATGGGACAGCGGGATATTCGCTTATCTGAGCAACTTGATACATTAATGCAAAACAGTGGCGCACATATCCGTAGTTTCCTGGTATTGCCATCAACGGCACAACGTCGGGTATTACAGGAAACTATTGAACACTTCCGTCGGATACCGCTTTCAGGGTGTGTGCTGACAAAACTTGATGAGTCGTTAAGTTTAGGCGAAGTGATGTGCGTAACAATACAAAATGCATTGCCTATTGCCTATTTAGCAGACGGTCAACGTGTGCCGGAAGACATAAAAGTTGCCACCGGTAACTACCTTGTTTCACGCGCTAATGAATTATTAGAACAAGAAATTAGCCAGCAATCTCATTTCTGGAGTAGTGATAACTCAGAAGATCAGGCGGCGGATTTTTATGATTGAGAACATGATGCACGATCAAGCTAGCGGCTTGCGCCGTATGACAAAATTATCATCCACCAAGGTTATAACAGTGACGGGTGGCAAAGGCGGGGTTGGTAAAACCAATGTTACGCTAAGCATGGCGATCTCTATGGCCCGCCAGGGTAAGAAAGTCATGGTGCTCGATGCTGATTTAGGTCTGGCCAATGTCGATATTATGTTAGGGTTACGGTCCGGACGCAATTTGTCGCACGTATTGGCGGGGTTATGTGAGCTTCAGGATATTATTGTTGAAGGTCCTTATGGTGTAAAAATCGTGCCAGCTTCATCTGGTACGCAAAATATGGCAGAATTAACCCCAGCACAGCACGCTGGCTTAATCCGTGCGTTTGGCAGCTTGCAGGACGATATTGATGTGCTGTTAGTTGACACTGCCGCAGGTATCTCCGATATGGTACTGAGTTTTTCTCGTGCCGCCCAGGATGTGGTGGTTGTGGTGTGTGATGAACCGACGTCAATTACAGATGCTTACGCACTAATCAAATTATTGAGCCGTGAATACGATGTTCAACGGTTTAAAATTGTCGCCAATATGGTACGCAGTTATCGCGAAGGTCGTGATTTATTCACCAAGTTGACCCGGGTGACAGAGCGTTTTTTAGACGCAAATCTGGAATTAGTGGCATGTGTTCCGCTTGATGATCGCGTCCGCCAGGCTGTGAAGCGTCAGAAAATTGTCGTTGAAGCATACCCTCGTTGTCCGGCATCATTAGCGTTAACTTCTCTGTCCAACAAAGCGCTGACTTGGCCTATCCCCACCCATGCAGGCGGTCACCTAGAATTTTTTGTTGAGAAGTTAATCGTAAAAAAAGCACCTGTTGAGGTGTCTGTCGGTGAATAAAGCCCTCACTTACGGACGCTACAAGGAAAGTCCGCAAGCGTTTATCGAGCGTTATTCTTCGCTGGTTAAACGTATTGCCCATCATCTTATGGGTCGGCTTCCTCCTAGCGTGCTCATAGAAGATTTGATTCAGTCCGGCATGATCGGTTTGCTGGAAGCACAAAAAAACTACGATCCGACGAAAGGGGCGAGCTTCGAAACCTTCGCCGGTATTCGTATTCGGGGAGCGATGCTCGATGATCTTCGTCGTGGCGACTGGGTCCCCCGTTCTGTATATAAGAATGGCCGACGTATCAGTGAGTCCATTTCCCGGTTAGAAAATGAACTGGGACGTGACCCGAATGACCAGGAAATCGCTGAATATCTCGAAATGACACTCGATCAGTACCATCAGGCGTTAAATGATGTTAATTGTGGACGTCTGGTTGGGATGGATGATCTCGGTGTGTCAGAAGATGCAGTGGCAAGTGAAGAGTCACTGGAAGAAAATCTTCCCTTTCAGGGCGTTGTAGATGATAATTTTCGTCAATCATTGACTGAAGCCATCAAGACATTACCTGAAAGAGAGGCTTTGGTTCTGTCTCTTTATTATGACGAAGAACTCAATCTTAAAGAGATCGGGGCCGTTATCGGGGTGAGTGAATCCCGGGTTTGCCAGATTCAGAGTCAGGCTATGCAACGTTTACGATCCAAGCTGAAAGCTTGGGCTGCTTAATACTGTTTAGTATTACTAAATTAAACCTAGATAAAAACACTGTGACCTCAGTGGAGGCAACTTTGAACAAAAACATGAAAATCCTCATTGTTGACGACTTTTCAACAATGCGCCGTATCGTTAAAAACTTGCTACGTGACTTGGGTTTTAATAACACCCTTGAGGCGGACGACGGATTGACTGCACTACCAATGCTGAAGAAAGGTGATTTTGACTTTGTCGTTACCGATTGGAATATGCCGGGTATGCAAGGTATTGATTTGCTGAAGCACATTCGTGCAGATGCTGAATTAAGGCACCTGCCGGTACTGATGATCACGGCCGAGGCAAAGCGCGAGCAGATTATTGAAGCCGCACAAGCCGGTGTAAATGGGTACATTGTTAAGCCATTTACCGCAGCAACGCTAAAAGAGAAATTAGATAAGATTTTTGAGCGGTTGCAGTAATCATCATGAGTCGGATGCTAAAAGGATAATAATAATAATGATTTCACTCGATCAGGCAAAACAGCTGGTCAGTTTGTTGGAACAAGGCAAACAGGCAGATGCTAATTCGCTTGTGCAGACTTTGGTTTCCGATAGTCATGACCCCATGTTTGCGGAAGTGGGCAAAATAACCCGGCAGTTACATGACTCGCTGGCAAATTTTCGCCTGGATCCCCGCATCAATGATTTAGCGAAGACCGAAATACCTGATGCTCGTGGTCGTTTGTCCTATGTGATAGACAAAACCGAAGCGGCAGCAAATAAAACAATGGATGCAGTTGAAATCACATTGCCTATCGCTGATAAACTGCATCAGAACTTGCTGCAAGTTCACCCACAGTGGAAACAATTGATGAATGGGCAGATTGAACTCAGTGAGTTCAAAACGCTGTGTCATGGCATTGATCATCTGTTGGTACAGGTCGAAGGTGATAGCTGTGAGCTTCGAAACCATTTAACGGAAATCCTGATGGCTCAAGATTTCCAGGATCTTACCGGTCAGATTATTCGCCGGGTGATTGAACTGGTACATGAAGTTGAAGATCGGTTGGTTGATATCCTGAAAGCTTTTGGCATGGAACAAGATGATAGAACTGAAGCCCTCAGGGAAGTGAATGCACTTGCCGCTGAAGGGCCAATCGTCAATGCTGAAGAACGCTCTGATGTGGTGGCTTCTCAAGATGACGTTGATGATTTGCTATCCAGTCTTGGATTTTAAGGGAAATTTATGAGCTTTGATTTAGACGAAGACATCCTGCAGGACTTTCTGATTGAAGCAGGAGAAATTCTTGAGCTGCTTTCTGAGCAGCTGGTTCAGCTTGAGCGCAGCCCTGACGATTCAGAGCTGCTGAATGCCATTTTCCGCGGTTTCCACACCGTCAAAGGTGGCGCAGGCTTTCTTTCTTTAGCTGAACTTGTTGATGCGTGCCATGGTGCGGAAAACGTGTTCGATTTGCTTCGTACTGGCAAGCGCCAGATTACGTCTGAATTGATGGATGTGATTTTAGAAGCGCTAGATACGATCAATGTGATGTTTGGTCAGGTTCAGGAACATGAACCCCTTGACCCGGCAGAGCAAAGTTTGCTTGATGCATTGCATCGTTTTAGCCATCCGCCGACGGAAGCTGAGTTAGCTGGGTCCGCTGTGGCAGAATCTATAGCAGCAGAGCCCGCGCCAGCCCCCGCACCGATCGCCGAAGTGCAGGCTGAGCCAGCCCCGGCAGCATCAGCAATGGCGGGCAGTTCCGTTGATGATATGACTCAGGATGAATTTGAACGTCTGCTTGATGAGCTTCACGGTCAAGGTTCTGGTCCATCGGTTGAGCAATCGCAAGCCATCAATCCACCATCAGCGGCAAATCAGAATGTGGTTTCTCAAATCCAGGCTGAAACTGGCGATATCACTGATGATGAATTTGAACGCTTGCTTGATGAATTACATGGTGCGGGCAACGGACCTGCGAATAGTCCGGGTGTTCCAGTTGCCCCCGTCGCCTCGGCACCAGTTGCTACGCAGGTGTCATCTATTCCTGCTGACAGCGGTTCGAGCGCCGTTGGCGATGATTTGATGTCAGACGATGAATTTGAACGCCTGTTAGATGAACTGCATGGTAGTGGCAAAGGCCCTACAGCAGAAGAATTAGAAATGGCGACGAAACCCGTTGCTGACATGATCGCCGAAATTAATCCGGCGCCGGAAATGGTTTCTGTAACACCGGCATCCACGTCGACGCCAGCACCGGCTACACCGGTGGCTCCTGCGCCAGAGAGCCAGCCAGTTGCCGTGCGTCAAGCAAAGCCAGTGGCTGCGAAAGATAAAGTTAAACCGCAAGTTGATACAACAGTGCGAGTTGATACCTCAACGCTTGATACCATCATGAATATGGTGGGTGAGCTGGTATTGGTACGAAACCGCCTGGTTAGTCTTGGCTTGAACACTAACGACGAAGAAATGTCAAAAGCCGTATCCAATCTGGACGTGGTGACCGCCGATCTGCAGGGCGCGGTAATGAAAACCCGTATGCAGCCCATCAAGAAAGTTTTCGGTCGTTTCCCTCGCGTGGTTCGCGATCTTGCGCGTATTTTGAAGAAAGATATCGTGCTGGAAATGCGCGGAGAAGAAACCGATCTTGATAAGAACCTGGTTGAAGCCCTAGCGGATCCATTAATTCACTTGGTGCGGAACTCCGTCGATCACGGTATTGAAATGCCGGACATTCGTGAGAAAGCCGGTAAGCCACGCGTTGGTACCGTATTGCTCTCTGCTTCACAAGAAGGGGATCATATCTTACTCACGATCGAAGACGATGGTGGTGGTATGGATGCGAACAGACTGCGTGAAATTGCTGTTGAGCGCGGTGTGATGGATGCTGATGCGGCGTCCCGTATCTCTGATCACGAAGCGTATAACCTGATTTTTGCACCGGGCTTCTCGACCAAGAAAGAGATTTCAGATATTTCTGGTCGTGGCGTGGGTATGGACGTTGTGAAAACAGCGATTAACCAGTTAAACGGTTCTATCTATATTGATTCAGCGCTTGGTAAAGGCACTCGTATCGACATTAAGGTACCGCTGACGCTCGCCATTCTGCCAACGCTGATGGTGGGTGTGGCTGATCAGCCATTTGCTCTGCCTCTGGCTAGTGTTAACGAGATTTTCCATCTGGATCTGCGCAAGACGAATACCGTAGACGGTCAGTTGACGATCATTGTTCGTGATAAGGCAATCCCGCTGTTCTACCTGCAAGATTGGTTAGTGGGTTCAAGCGTATCAAAAAATGAGCGCGCTCATGGGCATGTAGTTATTGTCCAGATTGGTCACCAGCGAATTGGTTTTGTGGTTGATGCCTTAATCGGTCAAGAGGAAGTCGTGATCAAACCTCTGGATGAGCTGCTTCAGGGCACGCCAGGCATGGCTGGTGCAACCATCACCAGTGATGGTCACATTGCACTGATCCTTGATGTACCAAACTTGCTGAAGCATTACGTTGGTCATTAATCGGTAACTCGTTAATTGCGAGTAACGTTAGGGGCTCGCGCCCCTGACTGAATATTAAGATCCGGTAATCTATAACGACGAGATAAATACTACATGGCAATAAAAGTATTGGTGGTGGATGATTCGAGTTTTTTTCGTCGCCGAGTAAGTGAAATCATTAATTCGGATCCTCGTCTTGAAGTGATCGGTAATGCCGTTAATGGTAAAGAAGCCGTAGAGTTAACTCAGAAGTTGCAGCCAGATGTCATTACTATGGACATTGAAATGCCTGTAATGGATGGCATTACGGCTGTGCGTGAAATCATGAAAATTGCGCCAACGCCAATTTTAATGTTCTCATCACTGACTCACGAAGGCGCGAAATCAACGTTAGATGCACTGGATGCCGGTGCATTGGATTTTTTGCCGAAGAAATTTGAAGATATCGCGCGTAATCGCGACGAAGCGGTCGGTTTATTACAAAAACGCGTGGCAGAATTAGCCCGTAAGCGTTTATTTATGCGTCGTACTGTTCGTACGACGGCGCCTGCGGCCAAGGCGCCTCGCGAGCTTACTAAACCTCTTTCGACAGGACAGGCAGCACCTGCTGTGACGTCATTGAGACCTGCTGCGACGACGCGTCCGTTAGCGCGTCCGGCAACGGCTAAGCCGGTGGCTCGTTTTAAAGCCTCGGGAAAAAAATACCAGTTAATGGCAATCGGGACGTCGACCGGAGGGCCTGTTGCACTGCAGAAAGTATTGACCCAGCTTCCCGCGAATTTCCCGTATCCAATTGTACTTATCCAACATATGCCAGCGACGTTTACCGCGGCGTTTGCGGCGCGATTGAATAATCTCTGTAAGATTGGAGTTAAAGAAGCTCAGGATGGCGATACCTTACAAGCTGGGGTCGCTTATCTGGCACCTGGCGGTAAGCAAATGATGGTGGAAGGACGTCCGGGAGCTGCACGTATTCGCATTCTTGATGGTGGCGAACGCATGAATTATAAACCATGTGTTGATGTCACCTTCGGTTCTGCTGCCAAAGTCTACCATGACAAAGTATTGTCTATGGTACTGACTGGCATGGGGGCTGATGGCCGGGAAGGTGCGCGTATGCTGAAAGCTAATGGCTCGACCATTTGGGCCCAAGATGAAGAGAGTTGTGTGGTCTACGGGATGCCGCAAGCAGTTGCTAAAGCGGGGATTTCTAGTGAAGACTTGCCACTGGAGCGTATCGCGGAGCGTATTCTGGTTGAGGTTGGACTAGGATAAGGAGCAGGCATTGATAGTCTGGAGCATTGCTAACCAAAAAGGCGGCGTTGGTAAAACGACAACGACGGTGGCCTTAGCTGGCTTGTTAAGCGAGCGAAATAAGCGGGTATTGTTAGTTGATACCGATCCCCATGCTTCGCTGACTACATATTTGAATTTTGACGCTGATCATGTACCAGCAAGTTTATTTGACCTGTTTCAGCTACCTGCGATTTCTCGTACCGCCGTGCAGCCTTTAATATTGAGCACTGCGTTTAAAGGGATCGACATTATTCCTGCTCATATGTCTCTGGCAACCCTCGACAGGGTAATGGGAAATCGGGGCGGTATGGGGTTGGTGCTGAAAAGGGCATTGCAGAGTCTGGTCGATGATTATGACTATGTGTTGATCGATTGCCCGCCTATCCTGGGTGTCATGATGGTCAATGCTTTGGCCGCGAGTGATCGGATTCTGATCCCGGTACAAACTGAATTTCTGGCTATGAAAGGGCTGGAACGCATGATGCGCACATTGCAGATCATGCAGAAATCAAAACCTGCAGGGTTTAAGGTCTGTATTGTGCCAACGATGTACGACAAGCGAACCCGGGCATCATTGCAGACATTGCAGGAACTTAAAGTCAGGTTTCCCGAACAGGTGTGGGCTTCGGCTGTCCCTATCGATACCAAGTTCCGTGATGCCAGCATCAAACATATGCCGCCATCTTTGTTTGCTCGTAATTGCCGCGGTGTTTTTGCTTATAAAACCTTATTAAATTATCTTGAGCGATTAGAACAAGATGAACGATAAAAATCGGTTATCCAGCGAGCAAGCGCTGGACGATTATTTTTTTGATTTGCTGGTTGAACCGTCATTTTTTGACGAGGAAACGGCGGCGGAGCAAAAGACAGCTGTAATTGAAGAAAGTGCAGATGCGCTTTCTTCTGTTCCTGCTATCGAGCAAGATTGCCATAATAACGGTAATCTCAGCGAAGATTCCACGGTTATAAAAGGCTATCACCCTGCTGAACAGCAGGATGGCCGGGATCTGCAGAGTGTTCACTCGGCGGATAATGACAGTGGGGCAACCGCGGCACCGTTTGATTTTGACCAGTTATCTGGTGATATAGGAAATTTATCGGATGAGTTAGAAAAGCCATCAGACTCGGTGATTGCGTTATCAGAAATTGACGGTGGTTTTGGTGCTATGGCTTCTGAAGGGCCTTGGCCCGCGAGAGGAAGTCAGGCGTCGGGATGGGTGCCCCAGGCAGAGCCTGTTGCGAAGTTGCAACCGAAGTCGAGCAACAGTTCACCGGCAACAGCTGTATTCGACAATGAACGTTCGGAATTACAAGGTGTTCAACGGCTGCTGAGTCAGATGAGCCGGATACAACAAGAGATCCAACTGGAAAGTGATGTGCTGATTGCCTCACAGACTGAGGCGGAGTTTCTGGCCGTTGCTGAGGATGACATTACTTCAGAGCTTGAAGTTGCGCCTGATCTTGAAGCGGTTTCTAAGGTTGAAGCTTTTGCTGAGATTAACAATGCGGTGCTTCAACCGGCAATAACAGAACAGGACATTGAGTCTGTTGTTCAGAAAGAGTCACAGATTGATTTTAAACCCGACGTGTCAACCTTACTTCAGGCAAAAGAAGGTGGTGATGTGCCGCCTGAGCAATGGTGTAAACTTGGCTCTGAGCAGGCATTTCAAGCATTGTTTTTCGAGGTTAATGGCGTAACGTTTGCCGTGGCGTTGAATGAGCTGGGTGGTATTCACCAAATGGGTGAATTGAACCATTTACTCGGTCGACCAGCTTGGTATTTAGGGTTGCTGACTAATCGAGAACAACAGTTCGATGTGGTGGATACGGCTTGTTGGGTGATGCCAGAAAGACTAGATACGGATGAATACCAGGAAAATTATCGTTATATCGTGATGTTAGGTGAGAGTAAGTGGGGGCTGGCTTGTGATAAGCTCCATGGCACTGAAACCCTGACAGAGCAAAGTGTTCGCTGGCGGGAAAAGGCAGGAAAACGGCCTTGGCTTGCTGGAATGGTTAAAGAAAAAATGTGTGCTCTAATTCATGTTAATGCTCTTATCTCAATGCTGAATGAGGGTTTAGATGTTAAGGGTATTATGTGACGATGGGCCAAAGAGGAAAAAAACATGTCGCAGGTTAGTGTAGCCGAGATTCAGAAAGAAGACGAAGTACTACAGTGGGTTACCTTCCAGCTGGAAGATGAAACCTATGGCATTAACGTAATGCAGGTTCGTGAAGTATTACGTTATTCAGAAATTGCTCCTGTACCAGGCGCGCCAGATTACGTAGTGGGTATTATTAACCTTCGTGGCAATGTGGTCACGGTTATCGATACCCGTTCACGTTTTGGTTTGATGCAAGGTGAAATTACTGACAATACACGTATCGTGATCATCGAAGCAGAAAAGCAAGTTATTGGTATTCTTGTTGATAGTGTTGCTGAGGTGGTTTATTTGCGAGGCTCTGAAATCGATAGTACGCCGAGTGTTGGTACCGAAGAAAGCGCTAAGTTTATTCAAGGTGTCAGTAACCGAGACGGTGAGCTATTGATCCTGGTTGATTTGAACAAGCTATTGTCAGATGAAGAATGGGATGACATGGCGTACCTATAATGCTGAACCTGGTCATACAGTGGTTGCCTATTGTGATTGCGGTGCTAGCCATCGTGATCGCTTTCGCATTGGTTCGACGGGAGCGAAAGGCTCGTCGGGTACTCGAAACTAAATTCGAGGCGATTGAGCTGGTGTCGAGAAATGCCCGTCAGCAGCACGAAAGTTTGTTAAAGCAGTTTAATGAGTTACGTGCGGGTACTATGGCTATGAGTCAGAAAATGGCTGATATGGCCCTTCACCTTGAGGAGGTTGCTGATCGTCAAGGTGAAATGGCAATGCAGGATCCGGATGGAAAACTCTACAGCCGCGCCAGTAAGATGGTTGAACTCGGTGCTGACGTTAACGAGTTAATGCAAGAGTGCGATTTGCCACAAGCCGAAGCGGAGTTACTGCTAAGGCTTCAGCAAAAAATGGCGCCAGCTGCAAGACGTCGTTAGTTGTTGCCTGTCGGTCGAGATTATACGTTCTGATTGATATTTCTAAGCCCCTCCCATCCCGGAGGGGTTTTTCCGTTTAAGTACCAGGAAAAAGCTATCAGTTCTGCAATGATCTGATATAAGGTTTCTGGAATTTCATCCCCGATTTCTAACTGGCTCAAGTATTGGGCGAGTATTTCGTCTTTATGGATCAACCCGCCTTGCTGTTTCACTTGCTCAATAATGTGTTCTGCCAGGTGTTCAAAGCCTTTGGCACTGACATGCGGAGCTTGCTGTCCATCATAGGTTAGGGCTATCGCCTTTTTACTGCTTTTCATATTCACGCTCAACTCTTCATCTTAGCCTGCTTTGCTATTAGACCATGATTGATAAGCCTTTGGTTGGCAAAGGGACTCCGGTGTCCTGACTCACGCTAAAATGAATCGTGTCGGTTGTTATTCCCATTGAACCTAATCGTTTAAGCAGCAGTGGGGAAAGGTGCTCTACTCGGTCAATCATTGCGGCGTTTTCACTTTCAAAGGCCAGATTTAGCCGACCATCACACCATACGGCCGTTGCATTGAATGCATCAGACGAGCCGACTGGTAACGTTAATTCTACCATCCATTTGCTGGGCAAGTCTTTGTGCTTGCGGTTGGCATTTGCCTGTTGGTGGTGAATTTTAAGCCGAAGTTCTCGCCCGCTTGGTTGTGGGAAGAGGAGCTGAATAACGGTATCATCTGAATGTTGGGGCGGCTCACCCACTCGTTGCTCGGCAGCCAGACGCAATAGTGCCTTGAGGTCATCTTGATGGCTTTCAGGGAGAGTTTGAAGCCATTGGTTTAACGTGCTTTTTGGGGTGGCAAGTTGGGTGAGTATTTCGCCCAGCATTTTATTTCCAGCGCCGTGTTTTAGCCAGTTAACCAGCAGTGCCTGATGTTGCGGGATTAATAATTGCGGCAAAAGCTGCGTGATGGGGGAGGGAGAGCGTCCCGGTAATGACGAAACTAGTGATAATGTTGTAAATAAACGTTGCAGCGCATCAAATCGGAACAATAGCTGAGCTAGCTGTGTTGTCTGGCTGTTCGTTCCTGAAAAGGCTTTAACTTCTTTAACATCAGCCGAAACCCTACCACTTAAGGGTATCTTTTCTATCTTCTGTTGCCCTTCTGCATGGGTATTTTTCAGAGGGGAGTTTACTGCGGGGCTATAGATACGCATTAACATCACATTTACTTATCTTCGTCACCAATCTATACAACCCGGTCTCTAACCAAATTGCAAGTTGTGGTAATATGAGTTCTCAATTGTGTCACTTAGGATGCATCATTACATATGCTGTCAGTAGAAAAATTAAGCTGTGTTCGTGATGAGCGGGTACTGTTCGACAATTTGAATTTTACCGTATCGAACGGGGAATTGGTTCAGATTGAAGGTCATAATGGTGCCGGTAAAACTACTTTACTGAGAATTATTGCGGGATTAGGCCATGCAGATAGCGGCCAGGTCTGCTGGAATAACGAAAATATCGAATCGGCACGCGATGATTACCATCAGGATTTATTATTCCTTGGCCACCAGACCGGAGTCAAACGCGAGCTGACAGCTTATGAAAACCTGGCTTTTTTTCAGGCGATGCACACTGATAAGACCGATCAGGATCTGACAGGCCAGCCGCAAGTTTCAGGTGATAACTGCTTATGGCAAGCGCTGGCACAGGTCGGATTGGCCGGACGGGAAGATGTGACGGCAGGTCAGTTATCTGCAGGTCAGCAACGGCGAGTTGCACTGGCGCGATTGTGGATCAGCAATCATAAGTTCTGGATCCTTGACGAGCCCCTGACGGCTATTGATAAGCAAGGGGTGAAAGTACTCGAAAGCCTATTTCTATCACATGTGGCGAGGGGGGGAATAGTGATTTTAACCACCCATCAGGATATGTTTGCGGACAGTAACCATTTACGCAAGATTAGGTTGGGGCTGCAGTTAGGATGTTGAATGCCATTTCACAAGTAATTCGCCGCGAATTACTGATCGCTTTTCGCCGTCAGGCCGATGTATTTAACCCGCTGTGGTTTTTTATTATAGTGATCACCTTGTTTCCGTTAGGGATTGGTCCCGAGCCAGGCTTACTGGCGCGTATTGCTCCGGGTATTGTTTGGGTTGCTGCATTATTAGCGGCACTATTATCGCTGGAGCGACTGTTCCGGGATGATTATGTCGACGGCTCTTTAGAACAGATGTTATTGATGCCAACGCCACTTGCGATTCTGGCGTTGGCAAAAATGATTGCCCATTGGTTGCTGACCGGCGTCCCCCTGCTGGTGATAAGTCCGTTACTGGCGATTTTATTGTCGTTAGACTGGGCAACATGGAAAGCCGTGGTATTGACTTTGCTTATCGGTACTCCAACGTTAAGTTTTCTGGGCGCGATAGGGGTTGCATTAACTGTTGGATTACGAAAAGGCGGAGTTTTATTGAGCCTGCTCATATTGCCGTTGTATATTCCAGTTCTGATCTTTGCCACATCAGCAATTGATGCAGCCAGTCTGGGCATGCCATATAACGGTCAGTTAGCCTTGATGGGGGCTATGTTGGCAGGCTCTGCGACATTAGCCCCGTTTGCCGTAGCTGCATCGTTGCGCATAAGCGTTAATTGATAACCTATTATTATTAAATACTTTCAAAACTGAGTAGAGTAGATTTATGTGGAAGTGGTTACATCCCTATGCTAAAGCCGAAAACTGTTACCGTTTATGCGGCAAGCTGTTACCGTGGTTTTCTGTCATTGCCTTGGTATCGATTATTGTCGGTACCGCATGGGGCTTGATGTTTGCACCAACTGATTACCAGCAAGGAGATAGTTTCCGAATCATCTATTTGCACGTACCGGCGGCGATTTGGTCAATGGGCGCATATATGTCTATGGCTATAGCGGCATTTATCGGGTTAGTCTGGCAAATCAGAATGTCAGATCTGGCTGCGGCAGCAATGGCCCCAATCGGAGCGGTCTTTACGGTGATAGCATTATTAACCGGCGCTATCTGGGGCAAACCTATGTGGGGGGCCTGGTGGGTTTGGGATGCGCGCCTGACTTCTGAATTGATTTTGCTTTTCCTTTATCTCGGAGTCATTGCCCTTCATAGTGCTTTTGATGATCAGAAAACGGCGGCTAAAGCGGCGGGTATTCTGGCGATTGTCGGGGTGATTAACCTGCCTATTATTCATTTCTCGGTCGAGTGGTGGAACACCTTACACCAAGGGGCCACGATCACTAAATTTGATAAACCATCCATGGACGCAAGCATGCTCTGGCCACTGCTTATTAATGCCATTGGTTTTGCCTGTTTCTTTGGTGCACTGACGTTAGTTCGCCTGCGTAATGAAATCATTGCCCGTGAAAGTCATCGACCTTGGGTACGTAACTTAGTGAAGTGAGGCCAGAATGCATTTTGAATCATTGAGTGACTTTTTTGCGATGGGAGGTTATGCATCTTATGTATGGGGTGCATACGGGATTTCTTTTGCCGCAATGTTATGGATTTTATTGACGAGTTTAAGTAAAAAGCGCCGCTTACTGGCTGATATTAGAAATAGAATGGCTCGTGAACAACGTATTGAAGACGCGAAAAAACTGGAGAACACATTATGAACCCGAGACGTAAAAAGCGCCTGACCTTAGTACTGGCGCTGGTTTTTGGCCTCGGCTCAACCGTAGGCTTAATGCTGTATGCGTTAAGCCAGAATATGGACTTGTTTTACACCCCAACCGAATTGGTACAAGGCAAGCCTGACGGAACCAAGCCTCAAGTTGGTCAGCGTTTGCGTATCGGCGGCATGGTGGTAACGGGATCGGTTAAGCGTGATCCCCAGTCATTGGAAGTGAGTTTTGACGTGGCCGATGTCGGTCCGGCAGTGACGGTTAGATATAACGGTATCCTGCCCGATCTGTTCCGTGAAGGTCAGGGCATCGTGGCACAAGGTGTACTGCTTAATCCTACAACGATTGAGGCGCATGAAGTATTAGCAAAACACGATGAAGAGTATATGCCTCCTGAGGTCGCGGCAGCGATGGAGAAAACCCATGCTCCTCTTGAATACACGGATGTACAAAAACAAGGTAGTGTTCAATGATTGCTGAGTTAGGGCACTTTGCCCTCATTGCTGCGCTTGGCCTGTCGGTCTTAGCCTGTATCTATCCGTTGTACGGTGCCTCTGTCGGTAACCAGTCATTGATGCGTATGGCTCGGCCGTTGTCATACGGCGTGTTTGGCATGTTGATGCTCTCTTTTGTTGCATTGTGCTGGGCGTTTTATACCAATGACTTTACCGTGAGTTACGTTGCCAGTAACTCCAATAGTTTATTGCCTTGGTATTACCGCATAACCGCCGTGTGGGGAGCGCATGAGGGCTCATTGCTGTTGTGGGTGTTAATCCAGGCCGGATGGGCAGCTGCTGTTGCGAGGTTTAGTCGTGATATGCCACTGGAATCTGTGTCCCGTGTGTTGGCGGTAATGGGCATGATATCGGTAGGTTTCCTGCTGTTTATTATTGTAACGTCCAACCCGTTCCTGCGTACCTTGCCCTATTTTCCAATTGATGGTCGAGATCTTAACCCGTTGTTGCAAGATCCGGGTCTGATCATTCACCCGCCTATGCTGTATATGGGCTATGTGGGTTTCTCGGTAGCCTTTGCCTTTGCGATTGCTTCACTGATGACTGGTCGTCTTGATACGGCATGGGCTCGCTGGTCTCGCCCATGGACAATCGCAGCATGGTCATTTCTGACTTTAGGTATTGCGCTGGGCTCATGGTGGGCATACTACGAACTCGGCTGGGGCGGTTGGTGGTTCTGGGATCCCGTCGAAAACGCCTCTTTTATGCCTTGGCTGGCTGGCACCGCTCTGATGCACTCGTTAGCGGTGACGGAGAAGCGCGGTACCTTTAAAGCGTGGACGGTACTACTGGCTATTTCTGCTTTTTCTTTAAGCCTGCTGGGTACTTTCCTGGTGCGTTCCGGTGTTTTAGTCTCGGTTCACGCCTTCGCTTCTGATCCCGCTCGCGGTATGTTTATTCTAGGCTTTTTGATCGTGGTGATTGGCGGCTCGTTGCTGTTATACGCCTTACGAGGCGGTCAAATCCGTTCGCGTGGTAGCTACAGCCTGTTCTCGCGAGAGAATCTGTTGTTGGCGAATAACCTGTTATTAGTCGCAGGATTATTGGTTGTACTGATTGGTACGCTATTGCCGCTAATCCATAAACAGATCGGCCTGGGGTCTGTCTCGATTGGTGTTCCATTCTTTAATATGCTGTTTACCTGGCTGATGATCCCGTTTGCTTTTATTCTGGGTATTGGTCCCCTGGTGCGCTGGAAGCGTGATCAGGTCTCTAATGTCAGCAAGCAAATGCTGATATCCGCTGTGGTAACCCTGCCGTTTGCATTTGTTTCCGTCTTGGTGTTTGCCGATACGCTTGAGCCAATGGCCGTTCTTGGCCTAGTGATGGCAACTTGGATCGTAGTGATGCACTGCTTTGAGCTTTATCAGCGTGCGACTCACCGCCACAGTTTCATCGCTGGGTTGGGTAAACTCGGCCGCAGTCACTGGGCGATGATGCTGGGCCATATAGGTATGGCAGTATCGGTTATCGGTATTACGCTGGTATCCAACTACGATCTTGAGCGTGATGTGCGTCTGGCTCCGGGGGAGACCGTCCAGGTGCAAGGTTATGACTTTACGTTTGACGGTCTGCGTAATGCTGATGGCCCTAACTATGATGGCTATATTGCCGATTTCAACATCACTCAAAACGGCAAGTACGTGACAACCCTGCATGCAGAAAAACGTTTTTACAGCACGGCAGGCTCGATGATGACAGAAGCGGCTATCGATAGCGGTATTACCCGAGATCTGTATGTTGCACTGGGTGAGAGGCTCGGTGACGGCGCTTGGGCTGTGCGTATTTACTATAAACCATTTGTTAACTGGATTTGGTTTGGTGCCGTGTTAATGGCATTAGGTGGTGCATTTGCGATCAGTGATAAACGTTACCGCTTCCGGAAAAAAGCCAAAGTGGGCACAGTTGCAGTGGCTGAACAGGCAGAGGTGAACTAATGAATAAGAAGTTGTTATTTATACCGTTAGTCCTGTTTCTTGGGCTCGTGGTCGTCTTTATGATCCAGTTAACGCGTAATGCCGGCGGTGATGATCCCACCAAGCTGGAATCAGTGTTGGTCGGCAAACCGGTGCCGGAATTTAAGCTTGAAGATCTGGTAGAAGCGGGCAAGGTCTACCAGCAAGATATCTTTATCGGAGAGCCTTTGCTGCTGAACGTTTGGGCGACCTGGTGCCCGACTTGCTATGCTGAGCATACTTACCTTAATGAGTTAGCGGGCAAAGGGGTAAAAATCATTGGCCTTAACTATAAAGATGAACGCCTGAAAGCCGTTAACTGGTTAAATGAACTAGGTAATCCTTATATCCATAGCCTGTTTGATGGTAACGGTATGCTGGGCATGGATCTGGGTGTTTATGGTGCGCCAGAAACATTTCTGATTGATGCAAAAGGTATTGTTCGTTATCGCCATGTCGGTGATGTGAATGAGCGTAACTGGGCAGGCACATTAGCGCCTATGTATAAAGCGCTGCAAGAGGAGGCGAAAGGATGATGAAACGTTTATTCGCCATGCTTGCCGGTTTGGGGTTTATCGTTGCGGCCGCGGTGCCGGCATCAGCGGCGATTGATGTTTATGAGTTTAAGAATGTTGAGCAAGAACAGGCCTTTCAGGAGCTGACGGCGACATTGCGCTGTCCAAAGTGTCAGAACAATACCATCGCCGATTCCAATGCCACCCTTGCACAAGATATGCGTCAGAAAACTTTCGAGTTGTTGAATGAAGGTAAGAGTCAGCAAGATGTGATCGACTACATGGTTGCACGTTATGGCAACTTTGTAACCTATGATCCACCACTCATGGCATCGACGCTGATCCTGTGGCTGGGCCCAATTCTGTTCATTATCATCGGTTTTACCATCTTGGTTATGCGCTCACGTAAAACGGAAGACGCGAAATGCAAGGTTACTTTGGAAGCTGAAGAAGAGCAGCGTTTACAAGCGCTATTAGAAGAGATAGAACAACAAAACCCGAATGAAAACGGTAAGGTGAAATAATGACGCTGTTTTGGATACTAACGGTCATTTTGGTTCTGATAGCTGCTGTTATTTTTGTTGCTCCTATGTACTTTGGGAAAGATCAGGATGACGTTGCAAGTCGTGACGAGCTGAATAAAGCGTTCTTTAAAGATCGCATTAACGAATTGAATGAAGAAGACAGCGAAGGTTTGGTGGTCGATCAGCAAGAGTTGGTTGTGGAGCTGCAACAATCGCTATTGGATGATGTCCCTGTCAGCTCGAAGCAGCAAGCCATGAAGGTGAGCCCGTTAATGCTCTTTCCGGGGTTAATTCTGCTGGTCGGTATTTGCTATGGCATGTACTTCGCTGTTGGAAATATCAATAAGGTGGAAAGCTGGCAGCAGACGGTTTCACGTTTGCCTGAGCTCTCAAAACGTCTGATGGACGAACAGGGTACAGCACCGCTAACCGAAGAGGAAATGGTGGATCTGACTCTGGCACTGCGTACCCGGCTGCATAACAACCCGGATGATGCAATGGGGTGGTTATTGCTGGGACGGATCGGTATGGCTAACCGCGATGCTGCAACTTCAGAGGGAGCGATGAAGCGCGCTTATGCTCTTGCACCTGACGATTTGGACATTCAGTTAGGTTACGCCCAGACACTGATGTTGATCGGCGATCCGGGACAAAGTGATTACGCTCGCCAGTTATTACGTTCAGTTATTAAGCGCGATCACAGCAATATTCACGCGATGTCTTTGCTGGCATTTGATGCGTTTGAAGCCGGTGACTACCAGCAAGCGGTCTCTTACTGGACCATGATGAAAAATCTGATTGGTGAAGACGATCCGCGGGCAAATATGCTAAATCGCAGTATTGAGCGTGCCCAGTCGCGCTTAGGCAAAGCGGCCAATACAGCAACCAGCGTAACGGTGAAAGTGAATTTGGATCCGGCCGTTTCATTACCGGCGCAGGGGCTCGTGATTATTTCGATACACACTGCCGACGGATCTCCTATGCCTGTGGCTGCACGCCGACTTCCATTATCTAGCACGTTTCCGCTGACAGTGACGTTAGACGACAGTGACAGCATGATCCCTGAGCGCAAGTTATCGTCATTGCCGGAGATGATAGTGAAGGTTCGGATTGATGCCGATGGCAATGTAATGACCAAGCAAGGTGATTGGTACGGCCAGAGCGATCAAACACAATTAGGCGGTTCAACAATTGTGACAATCAATAAACAATATTGATTACAACACTGGCACAAATGAAGCAGGCTGGATATCATGTCCCGTCTGCTTTTTTATTGGATGCGAATAACCCCTTGAGTAAGAATATTATTTTTTCTGTTTTCCTGCTGATCACCCTAGCTGGTTGTGCCGGAACCCCTGAGGATCAGAAAGCAGAAACGGGTGCTACAAACGTAGCGGATTATATCGAGCTGGAGGAGTCTGGCTCTCATAGTGATGTCTACGATCCGTTAGAAGGCTTTAACCGTGTAATGTGGGACTTGAACTATAACTATCTCGACCCATACATCGCGCGACCTGTTTCACTGGCTTATGTCGACTATGTTCCTAGCCCTCTGCGTACAGGCCTTTCTAACTTCCTGGCGAACTTAGATGAACCCGCCAGTATGGTCAACAGTATAATCATGCAAAATCCGAAGGATGCTGTGACTCATTTTAACCGCTTCTGGATTAACACGGTGTTTGGTCTGGCTGGAATTATCGATATTGCAACAGCTGCCGATATTCCCACGCCTGGCGGTCGTGCTTTCGGTGATTCCCTTGGTTATTATGGTGTTGGTAACGGTCCTTACTTCATGGTGCCTTTCTACGGACCTGTCACCTTACGTGAAGGGGTGGGTGATACCGCAGATGGCTTCTATTTGCCGCTGAGTCTGCTCACTTTCTGGCAAAGCTTAGGTAAGTGGGCAGTTGAAGGGATGGAAGATCGCGCAGCATTAGTATCTCAGGAATCTATGCTGAGAGACTCTCCTGATCCGTATGTGTTTACTCGTGATGCTTATATTCAGCATAAAAACTTCAAAGCCAGTGGCGGAGAAGTCTCTGAAGAAGAGCCAGTCAATGAAGAGTATCTCGATGACTTCTTAGATGAAGTCGATGATTATTAAGATTAGAAACTAGATATTAGATTCGAGACTAGAACCTAGATCCTCGAGACTCAAAACTAGCTTCTGTATAAGCAAAAAAAGAGAGTCGCTGTTGAAGGCGACTCTCTTTTTTATTATCAAGCAGTGAGAGTAGAGAAACTCGTTTCTCTACTCTCGCGACTGTTTTTAGAATCGGTAGCTAGCCTGAACACCTACCAGCCAGATGTTGCCGGTGGTTTCACCTTCGAATGTTGAAAGAGTATTACCTTTTGCATCTTTTAATTCTTCATTCATCGAAGCATCTTTGGCGAAAATATAGGTCAAGCCTGCATCCAGAGTCAGGTTTTCAGACCATGCATAACCAGCCCCCATGCTCAGCCATAGACGATCGGTCTCAGGAATCGTCTGAGTACGGTGCTTATCACTGACGGCTGACGTATCGTAGGCAACACCGGTACGCAGAGTCAGCGTATTGGTGTACTGGTAAGTTGTACCAAGGGCAAGGCGGTAGTTATCTTCCCAATTTTCTTCCTTAATTAAATCTGGCTTAGAAGAAAATGCGGGAATATTAGCTTCCAGTTTTTCGAAGCTGCTCCAGTCGGTCCAGTTAAAGCTGACGTGTACAGCGACTTTATCTGTCAGCTGGTGGAAGCTGGAGATTTCAGCGGTTGCAGGTAATGTCAGATCCATACTACCAGGCAGGGTCTTGTTGCCATAAAGGAGGCCAGAAGCCTCACCGTCTAAGGTCAGATCAACAGCAGAACGGTAGTTTACCCCAATGCGGTTATAACCATTGATCTGCCAAGCAGCGCCCAGCTGCCAGCCCCATGCGGTATCATCGCCTTCCATGTATTTCAGATCAGCACCGCCAGCAGCTTCTGGCATTGCTGCACCGAAGTGGCCTTCAGCTATCACATAGCGCACACCACCACCGATGCTGAACTGATCATTGATCTTGTATGCAAGATTCGGGTTGATCTCCATCGATTTCACCATCGCCTGGTTACCAAACTGAGTTGCCAGATAGTCGCCGTCGAGCTTGGTTTCCATCCCGTAGTTTGTTGCAATCGCAAGACCTACCACCCACTGGTTATTTAGCTGGTGTGATAGATAGAAATTAGGGATCACTGCAGAATCGGCAATATCTTTCGCTTCGGTAGATACGACACCGTTTACTTTACCGTCAACATCAATATTCGGGTCAACGTAAATAGCACCTATTGAAACTTGTGTTCCATTCAGGTACGTCATCATCGCCGGGTTACGAAATTGTGCCCCAGCATTATCAGCCATAGCGGCCTCGCCTGCGAAAGCACGGCCCAGGCCAGTTGCTGAGTATTCTGCTAGCTGGAAGCCCGCTGCTGAGGCATTAGCGCTCATGCCAAGTGTTAACGCTAATGCTAATGTGATTTTATTTTTGTTCATGGTCGTGCTTTGTTCGCTGAAATTTTAATTGGCAAATCATACTCTTTAGAGTTAAAGCTTTAAATTTTTCTTGGTTTTGAATTTCTCTTTAGTGCTTTATGCTGTTTATTCTACTTTTTGTGGGCTAATAAGTGGTATCTTTTGTTCTTGTTGTTCTGGTCAGATCTGTTTTCAGCGTACACTTGTGTCTGAATTGGAGGGTTTCAGCGATCATGTGTTCACTGAAAGTAGGCTATGACAAGGCCTTGAATAAAGTGAAGCACTTTGGTTATCAACCCAAAAAAGCAATGAAAGAGTCAATAAACAAAAAGGGAGCCTGAGGCTCCCTTAATTATATAGCTAGCAATTGTTCGCTGAAATTAGAACGAACGGCTGTACTGAATACCGTATAACCATGCGTTAGCGCGGGTAGTTGCTTGAATGCTAGTAAGGCCATTGGTTTCGCTAACAGCAACATCTTTACCTAGCAGGTAAGTCAGGCCAAAGTCGATGTTGGATTTAGCGCTGATGTGATAGGTAAAGCCACCTGAGAACCACTGACGATCTGAATCCGGCACTGAAATTGAGGTGATTTCATCCTGAGCGCTGGTGTCATACATATAACCCGCCCGCAGGGTCCAGTCGTTGTTCAGGTAATAAGTACCACCAATCGCATAATGCCAACCATCTTGCCACTCGTAAGTGTTTAACGTTGCATTTGCATTACCTTCGGTTTCCAGTTTGTCGAAAGCACTCCAACCTATCCACTGAACGCTATAATGGACGGCGAATAGATCATTCAGCTTGTGGAAGCCAGAGAATTCAGCCATATCAGGTAGTGGCATTATTAACTTATCGTTACTAATGTCGTTACCCATGTAAGTCATATCACCTTCAGTTTCCAGTTCAGGACTGTAGCGATATGACAGGCCGAAGCGATTGTTTTCATTTAGCTCATAGACCGTACCGATATTCCAGCCAACGCCAACGCCATTCGCATCAACATCTAATAATTTACCTTTCTTCCCTGTTTTTAATGCAATTAGGTTTTCTAGTGTTTCGTTGCTGCGCTGAAGTTTACCTTCACCGTAGATAATATCTAAGCCACCACCGACGCTCCATTGCTGGTTGATGCGGTAAGAGGTACTTAGCGCAAAATTAACGCTTTTAACGTCTGTCATGCCACCATATTCACTAGCTGGGTAGTTACTGCTAAATTCGGTTTTGGTACCGAAGTTAGAATAGATTCCTGTACCAACCGTCCACTTTTCATTAATTGGGTGGATGTAGAAGATGTTCGGTGCATAAGACGTATCGCCAATTTGCTGGTTATCTAACGAGCTAGTTTGTCCGAATACGTTTGTATAGTTAGCATTTTTTACTTCAATGTCAGTATCAATGGCATTAATACCCAGCGAGATGGCCGGCGCATTGAAAAGAGACATTGCCGCCGCGTTACGCGACATGGCAGAGGCGTTATCAGCGATAACGGCATCACCTGCAAATGCACGGCCCAGACCTGTAGCGGATTGTGCATTTAATTGGAAACCTGCAGCAAGTGCTTGCTGAGATGCTGCAAGAGTAATTGCTGCAGCAATCAGTGATTGTGAAAACAGACGCTTCTTGTTCATATTTATTATTATTCCTAATCGTTTCGTGCATATGTGCCTGTCTATATTGACAGATCGCGCAAGATTGTAGGTCTGTAACCTGAACTATCAAATCTGACCAGTTGTTATTTCGTTGATTGTTATTGTGAAGTGAACAATTTCGCGGTCGAGTGTACCGAATTTAAGGTAAACGGCGTGATAATGAAATCTCAAGTATGCAACAGGGGTAGCATAAAAATAAGGGGTATATTTCAGGGGCATAAGTAAAGCCATTATCATTAGTTTTGATAATGGCTTTTGGGTGTGGCTTCTAAGCGGTTAAATTTTCCAGCGCATCTCTGATTTTATGGTGTTGGCAATAGGGGTGACGTCCTGGCCTTTTTCGCCGACCACAATTAAGCTGGTATGTTGAAGCGGTACGACAACGCCTTCCATTTGACTGTCGTTAAAGTTTAAAGAGGTTGTGGTTGTTTCTGGTACCACAAAAACAGTAACCTTGCCTTGTTCAGTTTCCATAACCATATGCAGCGCATTCTGACCGCCGAAGCCACAGTGATTAACATAGTACACATGGCCAGGCAGCTCGGTCAGGTTGGTTCCAAAAGGCTGCAACTTGGCATTTACTTGCCTGAGGCTGACCGATTCATCTACCCCCTCAATGAAAGGGGCTTCACTGTGTATATGTTGCAAGGCGATCTGTCCAATCCCGGTAATTTCAGCCGGCGGCAGTATCTGGAGATTGTATTGTCCCAATAAGAGCCCGAAGACAAAAGCAACAGACGCAGCGATAGCCAGGTGGAAACGGGCTTTATTCGGCTTGTCGGGTGATTGTCCCGATTGATGAAATAAAATGCGGTCGGCAAGGTCATCCGGTACATCCACTTTTAGGATATTGTCGATTTGTGCATCTAATTGCTGTAATTCATCAGATAACTTTCGATTGTTCACTGAAGAATTTCTGGCCGTTGCCATGTCTGGGCTATTATCGTTAGGATCAGACAAGATACGGCGACGGAATTCAAGATCGTCCATTTTGTTGCCCCCTCCGCTCGGACTGTTTCTCGATTTGATCTTTTAGCTGATTTCTTGCGCGGAACAAGCGTGTCATTACGGTATTGCGGTTTAACCCCAATATCTCCGCTATTTCATCGCCATTAAAGCCTGCCATTACCTGCAACACTAAAGGTTCTCGGTACTCTGGCGCTAATTTCATGATTTGGCGGCGCAGCATTTGTTCAATATCTATTCCCATTCCCTGCTGATGGGTATCGGCAATGGGATAGTCGTCAATATCGACTAAGTCCAGCTGCTTGCGCTCAAAGCGACGCGCATTTTCCCGGCGTAATATAGTGATCAGCCATGATTTTGCTGCTTTGTCATCCTGTAAGCTATCAAGAGAGCGCCAGGCGCGCAAACAGGTTTCCTGTACAAGATCCTCAGCTATATGAGGGTCGTGACATAACCAGTAGGCGTAGCGGTATAAATCTCGATGCCATGCCCTGACAAGGGCTTCATATCGTCTTTGTTTATTCATATCAACAGAGACCGAGGCATCTGACTTTTTCTTGCGAAAAAATTGCTTAATCATAAATTTACCCGTCAATAGGGTGTTTAACCCATTAAGATGGTAACCGCGGCACCGATTTTCGTTAGTTTTTTCAGCGATCGTGCGATTAATTAGATAATCAGCCCTAAAATTGATCTGGTTCAAATTGTGTCTTGGTCGGGAAGCTATAGTAGTACCTGTCATCTGATAGTGGTCAGAGAGAACAAGTTCTGAGGATCAGACATTGTTTTCAATAATTACTATCTGTTGAGCAAGATGACAACTTCCTTTTGAAGGCTGACTTTACTTTCTCCTATCAGGTTTATCCTGATTTGCAATTGGCTTTATGTTAATTGACTTACAATCTTTACGTAGATGGCTCATTTATTTGGTAAATAGCTTCCCACGTAAATTACAACCATACCATATAGGTATGGTTTTTTTTTATCTAAAGCAAAGTATAGAGCCTCTAATCTTTCGTTTTGCGTTTTTGCAACATTCTCGCCTCTGATCTCTCTTTTCTGTTCTTTTCCACAAAAATGAAACATTTATTTGAAATGTATAACAGCTCAATTACAATTATTGTGGTCTGACCTCTAGCGCACATCTCAGTGCCCTACAACCTAACAATAAGGAGTAGCGATGACACGTCTCCAGGATCTCACCACCCGCCAGGGTGAGCGCATCGCCATTGTAAGTGGATTACGTACCCCGTTTGCTCGTCAAGCCACCGCCTTCAATGGTGTGCCGGCTCTGGATATGGGGAAAATGGTGGTCAATGAAATGCTTCAAGAGCTTGATTTTGACCCTTCATTAATTGAACAGGTTGTATTTGGCCAAGTGGTACAAATGCCTGAAGCCCCTAATATTGCACGTGAAATTGTTCTTGGTACTGGCATGAATATCGGTACTGATGCCTACAGCGTTTCCCGGGCCTGTGCGACCAGTTTTCAAGCGGCAGCCAATGTCGCGGAAAGCATCATCTCAGGTACCATCGATATTGGTATTGCAGGCGGGGCAGATTCTTCTTCTGTGTTGCCTATCGGCGTATCTAAAAAATTAGCGGCTACCTTGCTGGCGTTAAGCAAAGCGCGAACCATGGGGAAGCGTTTAAAACTACTCAGTCAGTTGAAGGTGAAAGACTTGATGCCGGTGCCACCGGCAGTTGCTGAGTACTCAACAGGGATTAGCATGGGCCAGACTGCCGAGCAGATGGCTAAAACGTATGGGATCAGCCGTCAAGAGCAAGATGCACTGGCACACCGCTCCCATACCCTGGCCGCAAAAGCCTGGAACGATGGTCTGATACGCGATGAAGTGATGACCGCTTTTCCTGAACCGTATCGTCAGTGGATTGATAAAGATAATAATATTCGTGAGGAATCAACGCTTGAATCCTATGCCAAACTCCGTCCGGCTTTTGACCGTAAGTTCGGCTCAGTAACGGCCGCGAACAGTACGCCATTGACCGATGGTGCCTCCGCTATTTTATTGATGCGTGAAGGCCGGGCCAAGGAACTTGGATTGACGCCGCTGGGCTATATCCGCTCTTATGCATTTTCTGCCATAGGCGTGGAAAAAGATATGTTGATGGGGCCATCATATGCGACACCTATCGCCCTGGATCGTGCCGGGATCACGTTGGCAGATCTTACCCTGATTGATATGCACGAAGCGTTTGCGGCTCAAACGCTGGCCAACGTGAAGATGTTTGGTTCGCAGAAATTTGCTGAAGAGAAATTAGGACGCCGCCAGGCTATCGGTGAGATTGACATGGATAAGTTCAATGTCCTTGGCGGCTCTCTGGCTTACGGTCACCCGTTTGCCGCAACGGGTGCAAGGATGATCACCCAAACCTTGCGTGAGTTGCAGCGTCGGGGGGGCGGTTTGGCACTCAATACGGCCTGTGCCGCAGGTGGACTGGGCGCAGCAATGATCTTGGAGGCAGAATAATGACACAGTATGAATCTTCAAATGAACGACCTTCTGCATTTTCATTGTCATACAGTGAAAATGGTGTCGCCTGGCTCAAGATTGATGTGCCCGGCGAGAAGATGAACACCTTGCAGTCAGCGTTTGCAGACCAAGTCTCAGACGTGCTGGCTGAGCTGAAAACCAAGAAAGACATCAAAGGCATGGTGGTGTATTCCGGCAAACCGGATAACTTTATCGCCGGTGCCGATATTCGCATGCTTGATGCCTGTACGACGGCTGAAGAGGCCCAGCAACTCGCAACGAAAGGGCAGGAGCTGTTTGCACAGTTAGAAACGCTGCCGTTCCATGTGGTTGCGGCAATTCACGGACCGTGTCTGGGGGGAGGGCTTGAACTGGCACTGGCCTGTCATAGCCGAGTCTGTAGTGATGATGACAAGACCCGATTGGGACTACCTGAAGTACAGCTGGGTTTGCTGCCCGGTTCAGGTGGAACCCAGCGTTTGCCTCGCCTGATTGGAGTGGCTAGTGCGCTGGATATGATCCTGACCGGTAAACAACTTCGGGCAAAAAAAGCGAAGAAACTTGGTGTGGCTGATGAAGTCGTACCGCATAGCATTCTGCTTGAGGTCGCTGAGAAACAAGCTTTGACAGAGAAGCCAAAGCGCAAACATTCGTTTCAGGATTGGGCGATGGGGGGCAATGCGTTAGGCCGCTCTGTTGTTTTTGATCAGGCAGCGAAAAAGACCCATGAGAAAACCCGTGGCAATTATCCCGCTGCTGACGCTATCCTCGAAGTTATCAAATATGGCTTACAGCATGGCGTGAAAAAAGGGCTGCAACAAGAAGCCAAACGTTTTGGTGAGCTGGTGATGACACCTGAGTCGGCGGCATTACGGAGTATTTTCTTTGCCACGACAGCGATGAAGAAAGAAACGGGTTCAGATGCTCAACCTGCAAAAATCAGCAAAGTCGGGGTGTTGGGCGGTGGCCTGATGGGCGGTGGGATCAGCCATGTCACGGCAACCAAGGCCGGTTACCCGGTACGGATCAAAGATATCGCCAACGATGGTATTCAGAATGCACTGGCCTATAACTTCAAGTTACTGGATAAAAAGTGCAAACGTCGAATTATCAATAAGGCAGAACTGCAAAGCCAGATGATGCAAATTACTGGTGGCACCAGTTTTAAAGGTTTTGCTAATGTCGATGTTGTGGTTGAAGCAGTATTTGAAGATCTGGATCTGAAGCATCAAATGGTGCGGGATGTTGAGCAAAAGACTTCGCCAACCACCATTTTTGCGACGAATACGTCATCATTGCCTATCCACCAGATTGCCGCGGCGGCAGAGCGCCCTGAAAATGTGGTCGGCCTGCATTACTTCAGCCCGGTAGAAAAAATGCCGTTGGTAGAAGTGATCCCGCACCTGGGTACCGAAACAGGAGCGGGGACATCTGCAGAGACTATCGCAACTGCGGTGGCACTGGCGAAAAAACAGGGCAAAACACCGATTGTTGTGGCTGATAAAGCGGGTTTTTACGTTAATCGTATTCTGGCGCCTTATATGAATGAAGCGGCATCGGTTTTATTGAGTGGCGAGCCGATTGAACATATCGATAATGCGTTGCTGGACTTTGGCTTCCCGGTCGGCCCCATCACCTTGTTAGATGAAGTCGGGGTGGACATTGGCGCTAAGATCAGCCCGATCCTGCTTGCTGAACTTGGCGAGCGGTTTAAAGCGCCGGATGTGTTTGACTTGTTGCTTAATGATGGCCGAAAAGGGCGTAAGAGCGGTAAAGGATTCTATCTTTACAATGCGAAGCAGAGCAATGCCAAGAAGAAAGAAGTAGATAAAACCGTTTATAAGCTGCTTTCTCTGGAGCCAAAGCAAAAGGCGGCCGGGCTAGATATTGCACTGCGCTGTACGCTGATGATGCTCAATGAAGCGGCCCGTTGCCTTGATGAGGGGGTTATCCAATCTCCTCGCGACGGCGACATTGGTGCCATCTTCGGGATTGGCTTCCCGCCATTCCTTGGCGGCCCGTTCCGCTATATGGATAAACTCGGCGCGAAACGGGTGGTTGAACTGCTCACGGAGCACGTTGACAAGTATGGCGAGCGCTTTACGCCTTGTGAAAAGCTGGTGGCAATGGCCAACGAAGAGCAGTCTTTTTATGGCTAACGCTTTTTTCAACGATCGTAGCTTTTAACGATCGAAGCTTTCAACGGGCATAATTTCTTGCCTGCCTAAATTTAAGGCCTGCATCTGCAGGCCTTTTGATTTAGAGGTGGAGGGAGATGGTCGTTGAGAATTGGATTACCTGGCTTGTTGCTGGAATTCCGTTATTGATTCAATTGGCTGGCCGATATCTAATGGCTCAAGGTTTGCGTGCGCTTGGCCCTTACAGTGCATAACCAGACGGTTGGATGTTCGGGGCTTAACGATATCGACAATAAAACGCACCATATCGGCACGGCTTAGCGCGGTTAGCTCATGAACTACTTTTGAACGCTGGTTAAATTCATTATCTTTATTGCCAATGCTCACCCAGTAACGTTGAGCGCGGCTGCGTAAATTGGTATCAGGCTCCGAAATCTGTGCAATCAGCCCCTGCTTGCTGGCTTGCCATTGCGCTTCATTGAGCTCTAATAACACCAAGGCAAAGGCATTGGCGAAATCATCAATGGCCTCGGACAAATACTGCGGACCGGCAACGGGCGACTGAATATAGAAGATCAATCCAGGGTGGCGGTTTAGCGGTAGGTTTGCCGTGCCTACCATATAGCCCAACTGCTGCTTGGTTCGCAACTCATGGAAAAAGGTCGTCGACATCAGGTGATTGGCCAGAGTGTAAATGGCAATCTTGCGCGGGGTGGTTTGTCGCGACTGGTAGTACATCAGAATAGCAGAATCAGCATGGTTGCAGATGATCTCATAAGTTCTGGTGCCTGACTGGGCCAGACGGACCAGCGGACGCTGTGATTCGCCGTAAAGCTGATCGGTCACGCGGAATGCATTTTTCAGGATTTCAGCCAGTGCCAGTGCATCATCTTTCAGCCAGTTGCCGTAGATAAAGGTATCAATATGGAGCTCGGCAAACATTGCCTCAACAAAGGCCGGGAGCTCATCGACTTCAACCGACTCCAGTGCTTCGATCAATGCCGGGTAAGGGGGATTATTGGGTTGCAGCAGCCCGGTCAACTCATTAAACAGCTGAGAAATCGGCTTATCTTGCGCGGCATTACGCCAGTTTCGTAGCATCTGAGCTTTAATGTTATCAAAGCGGTCCTGATTAAATGTACGGTTGGCAAAGCGATCGAGAATTAACTTCATCAGCAGGGGCTGCTTTTCACTGAAGCCAGAGAGCTGCAGGGTGACACCGCCCTGGTGGGCATACAGGTTATAAGACATCCCCGCAATTTCTGCCGGGTAAGCTTTTTCGTTGATAGCCTCAAGCAACAATTCTACACATAAACGGGTTTTCACAATGTTACGTGGAGAGTTGACGGCATGCGGGCTGTCAATCGCAACATAGACAACTCCTTTGGGAACCCGGAAATCATGCTCTTGCTTATACCATAAACGGAATCCCGGGAGATCCTGGATCAGCTGCGGGGGAAGTTCAGATCCCGGCGCCAGAGCATGAGGATCTAATTGTTCACAAATGTAGGGGTTTGGTTCTGGCAGTAATAACTCGGGATCCAGTTTGACCTGTTGCCATCGAGATAACTGTTCTGCAGTAAACGGCGTCACAGAATATGGGGTGTGGTACCACTGCGCGATCTTATCGTAATGTTGTCCTTGCGCAACGAGTACAAGGCGCATGTTATCGGGGCGTAGATACCCCAGTAGATCACGCAGTAGCGGTTCATTATAATCTGTCATCATATAATCACCGTAGATGACATCTTCCGGAGCATAGTGGAGCAGATTCATCACCAGATAGCTGACCGTATCAAGCGGACGGCTTTTTTCCTGATAGCGGAAAGCCAATTCTAAAACCGATTGTTTTTCCTTATAGCGCCATGCATCGAGGCCTTGTTGCTCGATCAGGGCGATATACTGAAAAACTGACGTCACGATGGCATCGACATTATTCAGCCCCTTGGGGGTTAAATTGAGGCTGACAGTATATTCGCGGAAATTACTGCCGTTAATGCCTCCGCCTGCCGCTAATGTATTGATAAGTCCTCGGCTTTTAAGCAATGACATTAAGCTGCCTGGCCCTTCATTGCCCAATAAGTGCGCCAGGTACGAGAGCGGTTTTTGCTGATAAAACTCATCTACCGAAGGCAACGAAAACGACAGCGTCAGTTTGCGCACTTCTTTAATGGGTTCAATCTGAATAAATTGAGCGTTTTCTTTTTCGGTTACCAGAGGGGCTGTAATGACAGGTTTAGGCTCGTCTGTGTTGTTAATGTGGCTGAAGTACGTCTGGGCATAGTTTTCTAATTCGTCTAGCGATTGTGGCCCAAGCAGTACCAGCCCCATTAAATTTGCTGAATAGTGAGTATGGTAAAAGGCCAGCAACTCTTCCCGGACAGAAAGATTGTTTCTGTCATCTAATGTGGTCAGGTCCCCCACCGAAAACTTGGTAAAAGGGTGGGCTGGATTGATGGTCTCTTTGTGCACCTGGTAAAGACGGCGCACATCATCTTTTAATTTTAGTTTATATTCAGAATCAACAGCTTGCCGTTCTTTGTCGACGGCTTCTTCATTGAATAACGGCGCCGTAAAAAACTGGCCGAAACGGTCCAACCCTTCCTCAAAATTATGCGGACTCACTTCAAAGAAGAAAGTGGTGTTTTCTGTGCCCGTCCAGGCATTATTACTTCCGCCGCTGTGGTTAATGAAAGTCTGGAATTCACCGACCTTCGGATATTTTTTTGTGCCAAGAAACAGCATATGCTCAAGAAAATGGGCCATACCTTGGCGGTCAGCAGGATCATCAAAATGCCCGACTTTGACAGAAAGTGCTGCAGCAGAACGAGGTGCATTGATGTCATGCACCAGAAGTACCTTGAGCTTATTATCTAAGGTCAAATAGCGGTACTGCTTGTTATCGTTTGGACTAATGTGCACAGGAAGGGCCTACTTTCTAAGGGAATTAGGCTAAGTATGACGCTCAGAGGGCAGGCTGGCAAATCCTGAAATTATATATCCCCCAACCATCTCGTTATACGGGATTCTGACTTTTGAACTGACTTGAGTATAAAATGACCATATATTCACCGCGCTTAACGTGAATGAGGGAGAGACGCTTGAGACACGGCGATCATTTCTGTTGAAATTGAGATATCAACCACATGCATACAATGTTATTCGTTTTTATTAATACGAGGTCACGGAATAGGAAGAGAAATGTCAGAATCAGTATTCAGCCATGAAAGGAGTTGTTAGCATACCGGCAGAAAGATTGATTTTTGGATAAGATATATGCGAATTTTTATCATGCGTCATGGTGAAGCACAGAATTTTGCTCCTAGCGATGCTGAACGTCCGTTAACGATGCGTGGCGAACTGGAATCGAAGCAGATGGCGAACCAGCTGGCGTCTCATCTGGGAGAGAGGCTGGATATCGTATGGGTCAGCCCGTATTTACGTGCTCAGCAAACCTGGCAAGCAATGGCCGATCTTTTACCCGCGGCCAAGGCGGTAGTGAACATTGATGAAATCACGCCATATGGCGAAGCGCAAGAAGTCGCCGCCTACCTTAAAGCGACTATTGCTGTTGAACGGCCAGAAACCTTATTGTTGGTTTCACATTTACCTCTGGTTGGTTACCTGACGGCAGAAGTGGTGTCTGGCATGTCACCGCCAATGTTCCAGACATCGGCTATGGCAGCAATTGAATATAATCCCGATACAGAGACCTCAGAATTTTTATGGCAAGACATCCCTGCGGGATAACGGGCTATTGAGCAAATTCAGCTATTCATTCCATTAATGGGTATTCTTATGCGGATTATCCAACCTGACACGGTTTATTCACTTGTCGAGTTTGTTATGATTCACGCATCAAAGACAGAAGAAAGCGTTGCAATGAAAGGTAAATTATTCGTTATTATCTGCTCAGCCTTATTAGCAGGTTGTGTGATAGGACCAAAAACAGTCAGTATCAATGCTAATGGTGCTATTAAATGGGCAAATGGTGTCAGTGAAGAAATGCATATTTCGACATCGGGCAGTACATTAACATTTTCCGCGCCTTCCAATATCTTAAGCCCAGGCGGGATCACTATTTTCTCGCGTATCGACAGTGCCCGTAATGGCTCTTGTGAGCATTATTACAGCGAGGGTGCGTTGAAGACCCGGATGCAGATTTGTGACAGCGGTGAAGTTACCCTGATTCAGGATGGTCGGGTGCTTAATGTTGGCGCGCTTGCTAAATATGTTTATTAGTGACGGGAAGCGAGAGACGAGTTCCGAGAGCATTTATCCTCGGTTCTAGCGACTCGCTTCTCGCATCTCAACGTCTATCTCTCCGGAATTTCAATCAATACCAGCAGGGCACCGTTACCACCAAATTCTAGTGGTGCCTGGTGAAAGGCCATTACGTCAGGGTGCTGTGCCAGCCACAGGGGCGCTTTCTGTTTCAGAATGTGCTTGCCAATGCCATGCATGACGCAGGCACAAGAAATGTTTTCCTTAATACAGGCTGCAATTAAAGCCGCAAGTTCGCGCTTGGCTTCTTGCTGAGTCATTCCGTGCATATCCAGGAACATATCTGGAACATACACCCCCCGACGCAGGTTTTTCACTTCGTACTTAGAGACTCCGGTACGGGCATACTGGGTCGGCCCGTGCTCATTAAGGTGCGGTTCAAACTCATCAGAAAAATAAAACTCATGGTTTTGCGTCTCTTTGGCCAAGACTTGCGCCTTATCAACTTTTGTTCCCTGTCGACGTGGTGTGATTATGGTATCATGCGTGAACTTTTTTACGCCTTTTACCGCATCTTGGAAGAGTTCAAAATCATCTTCTAAGTCTGGTTTTTTTTTACTCATAATGAAATTCCAACAACTATATAGCGGTATTGTAGCGTTATTCGGAGGCTATTTTGGATAAGATTTTTGTCGACGAGGCCGTCAACGAACTTCATACTTTGCAGGACATGCTACGTTGGACGGTCAGCCGTTTCAATGCTGCAGGTCTTTTTTATGGTCATGGCACTGATAATGCGTGGGACGAGGCAGTACAACTGGTGTTGCCAACCTTGTATTTACCGATAGATATTCCATCGGAAGTACGTTTCTCGCGTCTCACAGGCAGCGAACGCTTGCGTGTGGTGGAGCGTGTAATCCGGCGCATTAACGATCATACACCTGTTGCCTATATGACCAATAAAGCTTGGTTCTGTGGCCTGGAATTTTTCGTCGACGAGCGTGTTTTGGTGCCTCGTTCACCGATTGGCGAACTGATTGAAAATCACTTTGAACCATTCCTGAAGCAAGAACCAACGCGTATTATGGACTTGTGTACCGGCAGTGGTTGTATCGGCATTGCCTGTGCGTATGAATTTCCTGATGCGGAAGTGGATCTGGTTGATATTTCGACGGATGCACTTGATGTTGCTGAGCAGAACATTCAAGACCACGGTCTAGAGCAGCAGGTAACCCCGCTGCGATCGGATTTGTTACGTGATGTACCAAAAGATAAATACGATCTGATCGTGACGAATCCGCCGTACGTAGATCAGGAAGATATGGAAAGCTTGCCTGAAGAGTTCCGCCACGAGCCTGAACTGGGCCTGGCAGCGGGTACTGATGGCCTGAAACTGATGCGTCGTATTGTTGCTAACGCTCCCGATTATCTGAAAGATGATGGTGTGCTTATCTGTGAAGTGGGTAATTCCATGGTCCACATGGAAGAGCAATATCCGCATCTTCCGCTTACCTGGATTGAATTTGAAAATGGCGGCCACGGGGTATTTATGATGACCCGTGAACAACTGCTTGAATGTCAGGACGAGTTTTCGCTCTACCGCGATTAATCGAAGAATGACGGACAATAAAAAACCGGAGTAATCACTCCGGTTTTTTTATCTTTTAAATTAGGGCATTTATATCAGGCGTCGCCTTTTTCCTGCTTGGCTTTGAGCTCGGCCATGACCGTTTCTTTATGGTTAAGGTAATCTTCCAGGCCAGCACGGCGCAGATCGCAAGAAGGACAGTCACCGCAACCATCACCAATCACACCGTTGTAGCAGGTCAGGGTTTTCTCTCGTACAAAGTCGAGCTTACCGTACTGATCCGCCAGCGCCCAGGTTTCTGCTTTATTAAGCCACATCAGAGGGGTGTCGATATTTAATTGACGATCCATCCCCAATACCAGCGACTGGTTCAATGATTTTACAAACTCGTCACGGCAATCCGGATAACCGGAAAAATCAGTTTCACAGACACCGGTGATCACCGCTTCAGCGCCGATCTGGTATGCATAGATCCCAGCTAGGGTGAGAAAGAGGATATTTCGGCCAGGAACAAACGAATTTGGCAAGCCATTGGCTTGCAGTTCGTGTGATACCTCAATGTTGTCGCGAGTCAGCGAACTGATTGCCAGCTCATTTAGCAGGCCGACATCCATCACTTTATGGGCGGTAATACCGAGTTCTTTGGTGATTGACTGCGCAACTTCAATTTCCAGCTTATGGCGCTGACCATAGTCAAAAGTAATGCAGTGTACTTCATCGTAGTTGGCGATTGCTTGAATAAGGCAGGTAGTGGAATCCTGACCGCCACTGAATACTACTACGGCTTTACGCATGGGAGATGTGTCCTGTGTTATGTAGCCTTACCGAAAAACAGTCGGTACCGACTATCTGATTTATATAAATAAGATAATACCAACCAGAGCGTGATCTGCTGGCAGTTGCAATGCTACCGCAGAGCGACATAAGAGAAAAGACTCAGTGCCGGATGAGGAGGATTTTGTCAATCAGATCATGAATGAAGGTCTACCCCATAAACGATCATATTGTCAGTATGGTCACTGCAACTAAAGGAAAAAACGTTGCTTTATTTACTGTTACGAGCTTAGTATGGGGAATATTTTTCTCCATAATTTTGATTTAAGGAAATCGAATGAGTGGCTTGGATAACATAGACAGAACGTTACTTCGATTATTACAGCAAGATGGCACCACGGCTTTAGCGGAGCTGGCCGATGCCGTTAACCTGACCACCACGCCGTGCTGGAAGCGCTTGAAGCGGTTAGAAGAAAACGGGGTATTACGTCAGCGAGTTGCGCTGCTTGATCCGGTTAAGCTGGGATTATCTTTTACAGCATTTGTCCAGGTAAAAACCAGTAATCACTCAAAAGAGTGGTACCACTGCTTTGTCGAAACGGTGTCGGAGTTTCCGGAAGTGATGGAATTCTATCGCATGGCAGGGGAATACGATTACATGATGAAAGTACAGGTAGCCGATATGGCGGCGTTTGATCTGTTCTATAAGAAGCTGGTTAACAGTGTAGAAGGCCTGACCAATGTGACCTCTACCTTTGCCATGGAACCGCTAAAATATACCACTGCGCTACCGGTTTAATTCACGGTATAAAGTGGTATTTATAAAACCAACTATCGGCAAGCTAATGATTAATAATTTTTTTTAATATTCTGCTATTTTTCCGTACCATGGGTGCGACAGGGGCCGGGTTAAACAGCCCCTGCGGCTGCCACCGTTATGGTTGGCGCTGGCGCATTAGGCCTTCCTGAATAGCGGAAGCGACCAGTTCGCCTTTCTGGTTATATATCTCGCCACGCACTAAGCCACGGGCACCACTGGCTGACGGGCTGTCGATGGCATACAGCAGCCATTCATCGAGGCGGAACGGGCGGTGGAACCACATTGAATGGTCGATCGTGGCAACTTGCATCTTAGGCGTCAGCAAGGTGACGCCGTGTGGTTGTAGTGCTGTTACCAGAAACCCCCAATCAGATGCATAGGCTAACAGATATTGGTGGATCCGCGGATCATCTGGCATTTCGCCGTTGGCTTTGATCCAGAGATACTGCTTTGGCTCTGCGGCTTGTGGTTTCAGCGGATTAATGACCGTGACAGGACGAACTTCAATCGGGCGATCGCGGCCGAACGTATCTACGGCTTGTTGGGGCAGGTGGTGCGCGATTGACTGAACCAGCTCTTTTTCAGAAGCGAGCCCGTCAGGTCCGGCGACATCTGGCATGGTTGATTGGTGATTAAATCCTTCTTCTACTGCCTGATAAGATGCGGTGAGATAAAAAATGGGACGTCCGTTCTGAATTGCTTTCACACGGCGGGTACTGAAGCTTCTGCCGTCACGCAGTTTTTCGACATCATAGATGATTGGCTTTTCAGGATCGCCGGGTAATAAGAAATAGCTATGGAAAGAGTGAACATGGCGTTGACTGTCGACCGTTTCTTTTGCGGCAGATAGTGATTGACCGATAACCTGACCACCATACACCTGAGGTAAGCCTAAATGTTCACTCTGGCCCCGGAACAACCCTTGCTCCAGAGGCTCTAAATGTAACAGATTGAGAAGTTCATTCAGTTCTTTGCTCATTGTGGCTCCAATTACCATGCTATTATTGACCCCTTCTGAGTGATCACTCAATTACTCGGTCGGGATAGTGTTATTACGAAACTACAGCACAAAATCAAGTGCTATTTAATAGTAATCATACTTTTATTAAATTGTGTTTTGGTTTTAATCAGGGATCATCATGAAACAAATTATTGCGCTAATGTTTGCATTAGTATTTGCCCTTGTTATTACGGCTTGTACTAACCTGGTTCAGACCGACACTGATATGAGCAATGTTGAAGGTTCACTGTCCTATGCTGAGCTGATTTCTTTACCAGACAATGCACGCATTACCGTGGCTTTAGCTGATGTGTCTAAAATGGACGCAGCTGCAGAGGTGATCAGTAGCCAGTCATTCATTGCTGACGGTAAACAAGTGCCTTTTTACTTCCAGTTGGACTATAAGCTGGATGAAGTTAAGCAAAATCATACCTATGCAGTAAGCGCACGTATCGAAGTCAATGGTAAGCTGATGTTTATCACCGATACTGCCAACCATGTGATCACCGATCCCGCAGCAACAAACAAGCTAAATTTAATCTTAGTTAAAGTAAAGTAAACACTCAGTTCTTTACTCTTTCGTTTGAGACCGGCACGCCATTCCAGCGGTATTTTTGCAGTGATATCTTGCCTGTCTCTGACACCTCCACCCCTTCAGCCAACAGTCTCACTCTCTGACGGGTCAAATCGTTGCCTGTCATCGAGATCATCCCTTTCGCATTAATCACGCGATGCCAGGGTAAAGTTGAACCTTCTGGCAGGTTAGCCATTAAGCGCCCGACCTGACGTGCATAACCAGGAAAACCGGAAAATTTAGCAATATCCCCGTAAGTTGTGACTTTGCCGAAAGGAATTTGGTGAATTTGGGTGTAGATTTGACTTGGAAAGTCGTCCATATTTAAACCTGAAGCAAAAATAAGATATATACCGATAGTTGCTGGCTTCTATTCGTTCTCCTTCGCACTATCGGATAACGCAAGGAGGTGCTGCCATGTTGTATGCCGCGTTACTCGTTTTGGTCAGTATTGCGCTGACTGCACTAGGTGTTAGTGCATTAGGCCATAGCCAGGGAGATCTGCCCGCACTGGCCCTTGCTATACCCGCGCTATGGTTATTGCCGCAAGGTGGTGTTGCGGCCTGGCTGTTACTGATAGCACTTGCTTCTTTTGGTATTGTACTGCCTGAACAACCACTCGCGCTTTCCATCAGCATCTTTATGATGTTACCTATTTTTTCAGTAACTTTCTCGCCCAAAAGCAATTGGCAGCTGGGGGCGCTATTAATCTCGGTTGTGCTCGCGATGGATGTCGGGCTGATGGCACTTCAGAGCGAAGGCAAGCTTGCTGGCAGCGTGTTCGCGACGGTAGTTCAGATTGTTGCTGTTTCCGCGATTTGGTACACAGCCAGAAACTGGCGTTATGTAGACGGTAATACCTGGTGGCCATTGTTTCTGGTGATCCCGTTGTGGGTCGGAGGCATGGAGCATGCCGCGCTGGTGGCGTTATGTATTACTGGCCTGATAGCAGCCTTGCAAGGTATGAAGAAAGTGAAGCTTGGTGATTGGATCCCACGCTTAGTCTGGATTTTACCGGCGGTCGGTTTTGCAACGCTAGTTGTCACACCGCAATTTGAAGTCCCGAATCCGGTGTTAGTGGCCTGGTTGTTGATTTTGGGTGCGGCATTGCTTGGAGAGTTCCTGCTCGAAGAGCCTGAAGAAGAGCTGTAAACCGTTAGTGAACCGCGACAGAAAGCGTTAAATCTTACTAAGAAACATCCTATCAAACAGATTAGCAGCCAGTTTGGGTAATAAATCAGCAGTTGACATGGTTCAGGGCGTTATCACCTTGCATTGTGTTCTGCCTTGTTGGATAATCTGTTCCGTTCTCGAACAGAGACAAAGAATCTATGGAGGCCCCCATTGGTCCTCCCGCAACACTAACCTGTGAACTCGGCCAGGCCCGGAAGGGAGCAACCGCAGCGGGTGACGTGTGTGCCGGGATGTGGCTGGTGGGGGCTTCCACCCATCTGAAATATACTTATTTTTCAATAAGCTATCTGGTCCAACCTCTTTCCTGTAACACATTATAGATCACAAAACAGATCACACTAACTTTTACCTATCACCTCCAATCAAAAGTGTAATTCAAATTCCTATACTCTGCTCAAATAGGCAACCAGTTTTGCATTGATATGCTCACCAAGCGAACTACTGACCGTGAAGCAGTATTAGCCGATCTTGTTTCTGGTATGCCAAAGAGCAAGATAGTAGACAAACATAGTATAAGCCGCCAGCAGGTTTATAAGATACTGAAAGCTAGCGAACAAGGCTGCTAATTGTATCTTTCATATGATTAGTGAGTGAGGTGGGTGAAGAGAAGCAAAGCAAGTGTCCTCTGCAGAAGAAACTTGTGGGGATCTATGAAGTCAAAAACTATCTAAGTAAGTAAGTAAGTAAGTAAGTAAGTAAGTAAGATAGTCTTCTCTCTTGCTAGAGCTTCATAATCTCATGTAGAGCTCCCCTCGGCTAGGACAAGATCATCAGTATACAATTGGCATAACTCTTCGTTCCTGGCTCCTGTATAGTAGCCGAGCAATGGCAGCCAATAGTGATAGGCTCGATAGTATTTCTTTTTGGTATAGATATCGGTCTGAAACAATATCGAAAGTTCTTCTTGGGTGAATGGCCGGACGGCTTCTTTGTCAGAGCGATCCTTCTTCACCTTAACTTTTGCGAGTGGGTTTTTCTGCAAGTAACCATTTTCAACCAGCCAATTGCTGAATGTATTTAACTTTCTGATATGGTTAGTGACTGTTGTCAGGCTAATAGTTCGATATTCCATCTTGGCAATTTGGGATAAGGTCTTACCTTGAAATCGTTTAGTATCGTGCTTTTTGTAGGGGTTTTTAATGAGGCCGTCCCTGTAATACAGCGACTGGTTTAAGTCGAACTTATCGTTCGTACATCACCCACAATTTCAAGAAAAACCCTGAGTGCGTTCTGCTAGAGCTAGAACTCATTCATACTTTATCAATGACAAAATACCTTATTTTTTCTCATGCAACCAAAATACAAACTGCTATGGATAGGTTCAAGAAAAGGGCTGTTAGTCATTTGTTGTCTTACATCTTTGCCGAGTGTGCATATAGCATTATCTAAATACTGAGAATTTATGCACGATATGTGAGTTCTATGGGTTTTCCTTATCATTGTTGTTGCATATTTGCAGGGTATACAGTAACTTGCGCCAAAAATTTGCATGAATAACAGGCTAATTTCGGAAAGATAACAAAAAAGCTCACTTTGCTCATGATATTATCTGTGCGAAATGGTTATCTCTCTGAAAAAATTGAAAATTAGCGCTGGTTTTTCACTGGTTTGAAGTAATAAGCGCTCATGTGCATTATATAAGGCTAATCGCGCTTAAAAAACAATACATTAGGAGATAAAATGAGAGATTTAGGGTATAAATTTAAACACCTTGCTATTGCTGGCTTAGCTCTACTATTGACAGCATGTAGTAGCACACCTCAACCAACCGTTACATTAAACACTAACTTGTTTTCCAAGGATGATTTGAAAATTGGTGTTGTTTATACTTCTCCTGAGGAAAAAGCAACGACCCATATATTTGGAGCAGATTGTTTGCTTTGCTATGGTGTAGCATCTGCATTAACAAGTGAACTGGATACTCATCTAGAAACTACGATTACAACTGATGAACTAACTAAGATGAGAGACTTGGTGCTATCCGAATACTCTGAGCGTTCAAAAAATGTAGAGTTGATAGAGTTACCAACTTCGATAAACGAGTTAAATGACTTTAATGGAGAACTGGGTTTTGCTAAAAAAGATTTCAGAGTATTAAAAGAAAACTTTGACATTGATTTATTAGTGGTTTTACAGATATCTCGTCATGGAGCGTATCGTAGTTTCAGTAATTATATACCTAATGGAGATCCACAAGGTCACGTCGCTGGACTACTGTATTCAGTTGACCTAAACACCAATGCATACGTTCAATATATGGTAATCAATGAAATAATTCAGCCATCTGGTGAGTGGGATGAGCCAACTAGCTTTCCAAGTGTGACGACATCTTATTACCAAGCAATTGAAAATGGCAAGAAAAAAATCAAAAGCGCCATTTAATTCATGTTAGTTATTGAATGAAAAATATGCGATTTTTATTAATAATTTTCACTATAACTTTGATAGGGTGTGGCAGCACACCCTACCGAGATGATTACGCTAAACATGTAAATCTAATAGCAGGCAACCATATTGATAAAGCGAACTTTAAGTTTAGTTTTGCGAAAAACACAAACGTCGATTTGCGCGGGCTATATTTACAAAACAACACCGCTGACGCCTCGCCAATGATGTATCAAGGTGGAGCTGGATTAATCGGTTTGCTAGTTCAGATTGGTACACACTCTTCCTTGGTGGAATCTGAAAGGAATGAAAAGCTAACTAAGGAGCAAGAACAAGCTAACAAAAAAATCTTACCTCTAATAAGCATGTCAAAAGAGATATCTCTAATTGACCTCATAGGGGATTATAGCTTCCAGCTGGTAAGTCAGGAAAATGCAGACCCTGACACTATAAATATCAAGCCTATTTTCTTTAGTAATAGTGGCATGACGAAGCTTTCACTAAAATCGATTGTTTGGTTACCATTACAAGAAAAAAGCAATAGTCGGAAACAAAAGTTAAAGTATAAAAACCTGATTCAGGTATACAGTCCTAAGTTAACTGACTCTCAAAGTCAAAAACTCATCGAGGGAGACAGTGAGTATTTATCTGAAGTATTATCATCTTTACTAAAAACTGCACTGTATATCACTAGAAATGAACTAACAGGTCAGTATTATAAAATTAAAAATCCGTCTCATACTTTTGTAATTGAGGATGATTCTAGTATAAAAGTCATTCGAGGTACAGTTGTTGAGGAAAAATGTGAATACCAAATAATCCAAGATGTTCATTCTTGGCTGATCGCCTATCCTAAACCTGAGGCTACTTCTAGTACAGATTACGATTTTACAACTGAATGTTATTCAACTTTTTAATCTGGGGTGTAAGTAGTTGTACTTTTGCATGTGGTTAATTGCTGTACATATAAGTTCAATATGTGATCATTACTGCTGGCCATTATAGTCAGCAGTAATGTCCTAGTTTTGAAAAGTTGTAAGCGAGCCATAAACCCCGCATTCAATTAACTGAAATCACATCTTATGATCTTGTCTTTAATGATTTACGGAGGCGAGATCATGGCACCACGCTGTAGCGACCAGGAATGGAAAACCTTATTTCATCAGTGTGAGGAAAGTTCTCTCACAATTAAAGAGTTTTGCCGTCAAAATAACCTTACCACCTCAGCTTTTTACGCTAAACGACAGAAATTAAAAGTATTCAATGAGCAGCGAGGTAGCGGCTTTGTGCGTGCGCAGATCACCGAGCGCACAATGCAATATCATGCTGCACAAGCTCCCGTAGCAAATATGGCGCTAAGTATTGGTGACATGGAATTAAGCATCCCTCAAGGAACCCCTGCCATTTATCTGGCTGAACTTATTGAGGCACTGCGATCATGAATGGGCTCATCAATCCTCCTGCGATATATCTATATCGCGCATTTGTTGATTTTCGTAAATCGATTAACGGCCTGGCTGCGCTGGTTGAAAGTGATACCGATTTGCCTCTTAATACTGGTGCGTTGTTCCTGTTTACCAACAAACAACGTGACAAAATCAAAATACTTTACTGGGATAAAACAGGCTTCGCTCTTTGGTACAAACGACTTGAAAAGAACAAGTTCAAGTGGCCGTCAAAAGAGAAAAATCAGGTGTTTACCTTAAGCAAAATGGAGCTTGAACAGTTACTTGCAGGCTTCACGATTATCGGCCATGAACCCATTGAAATACACGATTTTACAATGAGTTAAACGCTATAAAAGACAGGTGTGCCGGGTGTTGTTATACCGCTTTTAGTATAATAAACACCATGAAAACGATGCCTGATATTAATCCTCAAAGCCAAGATGTCACTGCGCTTCAAGCGATGGTGCAGTCTCTTATGGATAAATGTGAACGGTTAGAAACAGAAAAGATATCTCTTGTTGAGCAGTTTAAACTGGCCTTGGATCGCCAGTTCGCTAAACGTGCTGAATCCCTTAAGCCTTATGATGAAGCACAAGGTGACTTGTTCAATGAAGTGGAGCAAGAAGCAACTGCACCAGTGCAGACAGAAGTGGTCACCACTTCAGGCAAGAAAGTTCGTGGTAAGCGCAAGCCTCTTCCTAAAGATCTCCCTCGTGAACGCATCGTTCTTGATCTAACCGAGGAAGAGAAAGTCTGCTCGTGCTGCCAAGGAGAGTTACACAAAATCGGTGAGGATGTCAGTGAAAAGCTTGAGTTCATCCCCGCTGTATTAAAAGTACTGGAATACGTTCGTCCGAAATATGGCTGTCGGCAATGCGAACAAAATGCGCAAAGCGTTGCTATCAAACAACAGCCAGCACCTACAGCTCTTATCCCGAAAAGCTATGCCACAGAAACCTTGCTTGCCAATATTATCCTCGGTAAATACCAATATGCCTTGCCGCTTTATCGTCAGGAAATGCTGTTTTCACTGGCGGGCATCGATCTACCAAGAACCACAATGGCGCGTTGGGTTATGCAGGTCAGTGAGTGCTTTACTCCGCTGTACCAACGGTTAAAAGAGACATTACTGAGTCAAGAAGTAGTGCAGGCAGATGAAACACCACTCAATGTTCTAAAGGAAAATAAGCAATGTTATATGTGGGTTTACTGCTCGGGGGCTGACTCACCCAAGGCATCGCTTGGAGGTGTGAAAAACATCGTGTTGTTCGACTACCAAAACAGTCGGGCACAGGCTTGCCCAACGGCTTTCCTCGGAACGTATAACGGCTATCTGCAAACGGATGGCTATAAAGCTTATGACGGTCTAGCTTACGTTGAGCATCTAGGGTGCATGGCACACGCTCGTCGTAAGTTCATGGATGCCAAGAAGCTTCAAGGGAAAGGGAAAACAGGTAAAGCGGATGTTGTGCTGGCCAAGATCCAGAAGCTTTACGCATTGGAGTCGAGGATAAAAGGCTTCACTGCTGCTCAGCGGTTAGTTGAACGACAAGAACACGCCATCCCGATGCTGAATGACTTGTTCCAATGGCTTAGCAAACAAAAAATAGTCTCGTCGAGCCAGCTAGGAAAGGCGATAAAATACACGGTGGGTCAGTGGCCTAAACTGATACGTTATGTTGAGGATGGGCATTTATCTATCGATAACAATCGAGCTGAACGTGCAATCAAACCGCTGGTTATCGGCCGAAAGAACTCTGTTCTCTGATACACCTAAAGGAGCGAATGCCAGCGCAATGCTCTATAGCATCATCGAAACCGCAAAGGCAAATGACCTCATCGTGTATGACTATCTGGTAAAGTGCATGAAAGAGCTAGCCAAGCCAGAACCAGATGTCGCCTCACTTCTACCATGGAACTTCACACACTAAAACGCCCCGTGGGATCATGGGGCGCATACATTAGACATCCCATACTTGCCGAGTAAACATGCGCTTACTGTGTACGAATATTATCCTAAAACAGAACGATATTTATCGATTTTGATTTGACATAGTAAGTACTCCAGACTCACCTATTAGCTATACATATTACGCTAGAATCGTGAAACGGTAGGTTGAAGACATTGGTTTGAGTAGTTAACAATGCAGCCCCCATTATCTAAGGTGTGCAAGAGCCTCAATTATCTATCCAGACAAATAAATGTGAGGAATACAATTGCTACTAGGACACACTATACTTCAGAGCATCGTTAAATATCTGGAAGTTGGGCTTAAAGATACAGTTAAACTGTTCTAAACAGAATGGAAGTTTCTGATCTCACGGGCGCAACTTGTTCTTGTTGCAACGCTGACGGCATTTTGTACAGATAAGGTAGCCACTCTTTTAGAAACGAGCCCTCGTGAATATCGGCAGCTATTAGCCAATGATCGGAGTAATCATGGATTTCAATCAGGTACGCTACTTCCTGGCACTCGCAGATACACTGAATTTTACCCGTGCAGCCGAGCAATGCTATGTCTCTCAGCCAGCACTGACCCAGGCGATCAAGCGCTTGGAGGTGGAGCTAGGCGGTGAGCTCTTTCTTCGCGACGGCCGGTATACCGAAATCACTGAACTGGGTAAGTCGTTACGAGGATATTTCGAACAAATCGACCGCACCCGACACCTGGTGCGGACCACCGCGAAAGCGGTAACTTCAGGTGAAATCGCTGAGCTGAACATTGGGGTTATGTGCACGATCGGTCCATGGTTGATCACCGCGATGCTAGACACGTTTCAGATACAGCACCCGATGGTTTCGATCGTGTTACACGATGTAACCCCAGAGTCTATTCCGAGCCTATTGCTCTCCGGAGCGCTCGACGGTGCATTTTGCGCACATCATAACTCGCCCCACTCACAGTTGCGTTACGTCGAATTATTTGAGGAGGCAATGGTTGTCGCATTTCCTTTAGGCCATGCATTTGCAAAGATGGATGCAGTTCCCCTTAGGGCGATTGCAAAGCAACGCTATGTTGACAGGCTGCACTGTGAATTCAGGCAAGAGATGATTGAATTTTATGACAGACACGATCTCCAACAGGATGTTGCATTCCGAAGTCAGCGTGAAGATTGGATTCAAAGCATGGTCCGAGACGGTATGGGGGTCAGCGTGATTCCGCGATTTTCACTCTTGCATACAGAAATCGACCATCGACCGATTATTGACCCGCCGCTGTCTCGCAGAGTAGAGTTCGCCGTCGTCAACCAAACCGAAATCCCGCCCGCACTGGATGAATTGATTGAGCATGCAACCAAGTACGATTGGTCAGTATCAAAGCTGTCCTAGACAAGCGTTGTTTGCTCCTCCTTGAGCTTCAAGCCGTACTATAAGCATCACTTATCGACATTTAACAAATCGATATTGGTCGATAACTGCGTTGGCAACTACTCTCTTTTTACACACCTATCGTGCGCTACCATCTGTGGAGCCAGCACCGATTATTTCGAGGAGAGGGCTATGTCTGACACCAAGCGGAGCGATAAATCTAGTCAACTATCGAATCCCACACCGATTCAGTTCGAGGTAACTCAGAACTCCGGAACCGAGAGGCCATTCGACAACGAATTCTGGGATCACAAAGACGCAGGGATCTACGTAGACATCGTAAGCGGCGAGCCGCTGTTTGCCTCTGTACACAAGTACGACTCCGGCAGTGGCTGGCCCAGCTTTTTCCAGGCACTGGCTGCCGAGCGCATCATCGAAATCAGCGATCGAAGTCACGGAATGATCCGCACCGAGGTTCGTTCTCGTGATGCTAATTCGCACCTCGGTCATCTATTTCCAGACGGCCCAGTTCCAACCAATTTACGCTACTGTATAAATTCTGCCGCGCTCCGATTTGTTCCGCGTACTGAGCTTAAGGCGCAAGGCTATGGTGAATATTTGTATCTTTTCGATTCCGATGAATAGTGAGTAGGCATCACACTACTTCACTTTTTCTGTGTCGATAATCTATTCCAATTTAGATATTACTGAAATGGGGAGAAGATTTTGATTCGACTTTACAAAACCAGTGCTAGCTTGGTGTTCACGATGATCGTCGTGGTAGCACCTCTGCTCATGGCAGACGACAACTTTTCTCCTTATTTTGATGGACAAGGCAACATCAGTTTACCGCCTGAGTTTCGTACCTCCATGGTACACCTAGGATCCTGGTTTGTACCCAAGGGCGATGCCAGCGGTTTCCACGATGTGTATACCGAAAAAGCGACAGTTGAAGCATACCGAAAGTTTCCCGACGGTGCCACGCTTGTCAAGGAGCTTCGGACTGCCAAAACGGGCAACTACACCACTGGCCGTGATATCAGCTATGCAACCGATGGTCTTAAACAATGGTTTGTGATGGTCAAAGACACTAAGGGACGCTTTACCGATAATCCGCTATGGGGTGATGTTTGGGGCTGGGCCTTGTATAAACCTGATGCTCCCACAAAAAACGTAGCCACTGACTACAAAGTGGATTGTCTTGGCTGCCATATTCCTGCCAAAAGTACCGACTTGGTATATGAGGAGGCTTACCCGACACTGGATGCAGACTAGGTAACGTTCAATGTCCAACCCGTGGCTTCGTGCAACATAGCCTGTCATCAGAACTTGGCTGAAGATGACTGGGTCTTTACCCAATATTACCCTGTGCTGCGGGCTGCCAAGGGGAAGGACATGTAGCAAGGCACTACGATTACTCCAGGAGACACAAGCGATGAGCCATTCAGACGATACTAAGATACAGGGACAACGAGTGCCAATGGCCGTTCCGGCTAGCCACTTTGTCAATGGAACGGTATTAAAGCCGCCGTTCCCTCCTGGGCTTGAAACGGCCATTTTCGGCATGGGCTGCTTTTGGGGCGCTGAAAAGCGCTTCTGGGAGCTTGAGGGAGTGTACACCACGGCGGTTGGTTATGCTGGCGGAAAGCTATTGCATCCGACTTATCGAGAGGTATGCGGAGGAGACACCGGACATGCCGAGGTTGTGCTGGTCGTTTACGACCCAGAGCTGATTAGCTATGAACAGTTGCTCGGGTGCTTTTGGGAGGGACACAATCCCACGCAAGGTCTTCGCCAGGGGAACGATATCGGCTCGCAATACCGTTCAGTTATCTTTGCGACGTCCGATGAGCAGGCCAGGGCGGCGAGAGTGTCGCTGGAGCGCTATGAGAAACAACTTTCGCTGTCCGGCTATGGTCGAATCACGACAGAGATTGAGCTCGCGCCGCCTTTTTATTACGCCGAAGAGAAGCATCAACAGTATCTTGCTAAGCATCCTCTCGGCTACTGTGGGCTAGGCGGAAGCGGTGTGACGTATGGATAATCAGGACATGTCCTCCGGCTTTGAGTATTCATGAGCGCAATTGTCGCTGATGCAGAACTGTCAGACTATGCGCTCTGTTCCGGTGGAATTGTCGAGTGTTTAAGTCTCCGGGGGCTCAGGTTATGCACGATATTTCATTTCTGGTAATTGTTTTTTTGGTTCTGGGTCTTGTAGGGCTTAATGCACTGACCTACTACTCACACCGCATTATGGTGTTGCCTGATATTGTTTGGGTGCTATTACTGGGGGTTTTGTACGGATTTCTGTCTACCTATTTAGGATTGGGGTTGCCTAAAATCACACTAAATTCCCAATTAGTCCTCTATGCCTTTGTTCCCTTGTTGATTTTTGCATCTACACAAAAAATCTGCTTGCATCATATTCGAAATGTGCTGGTTCCGGCCAGTTTGATCGGAAGTGTCGGCATTCTGATCAGCATGGCAGTTATTGGAGCCGTCCTTCATTTTGTGTTTGGCATGCCATGGCTAGCAACGTTGCTGTTCGGGGTTATTATCTCAGCAACAGATCCATTAGCAATTGGTGCGCTATTACATGAAAATAAAGAAATTCAAGAGTCACGTAAACTGCTGATTGAGGGGGAATCCATCCTTAATGATGGCTTTGTGGTGACGGTTTTTGGAGTCTTTGTGTTGCTTATGTTTGAAGGGGAAACATTCAGCCTAATAAATAGCAGTGCAAGCTTGTTAACCCACATTATTGGTGCCTTAATCATCGGTGTGGTTTTGGGGAGAGCCGCGCGTTGGTTACTGGCTTATTGGCGTGGGGAACACTTTACGTTAAGAACTAATATGACTATGGCTCTAGCCTATGGCAGTTTATTGCTAGCTGAAAGCCTACATTTTTCAGGTATTCTGGCGGTGTTTGCGGCAGCTCTAGCCTATGGCTATAAACGCCCAGAACCCGATAATAATACCCTTATTCAGCGACATCTATGGGACTATTTTGAATATATTGCCAACGCCTGCCTGTTCTTCTTGTTAGGAGCAAGTTTCATCGGACTCGCTTCATTCGAGCTGCTTACCTTTTCTTTGGTAATAGCTTCTTTAGTACTGCTGTTGGTTGCGCGGTTAATTGCTATTTTTCTACTTTTGCCTTTTATTAGCCTTGAAGGTAAGAGCCTGACTCATCAAGAATTTTGGTTGCTGAACTTTGCTGGTGCGCGAGGAGCAGTATCAATTGCACTTATTTTGTTGTTACCCGATTCATTTGAGTTGAAAGAAACATTTTTGTCGATTGCTTTCGTAATGATCCTGTTTTCTCTGGTGCTATACCCGTTAGTCATACAAAGACTACAAAGAAGGGCTAATTAATTGATTTTCAGAAATATTGAAGGAAATATGGAACTATTATCGACTTCGTGAGCGGCTCTTATTGTAGAGCCGGAATTAATTACACTGTTTCAAATAGACTCTGAATACATTAGCGCAAACCAACTCCGTCATTTTGAATTATCACTAGTGAAAACGGGACATAGCATACACGCTTTCCGTTTGCGGACGGTTTTGGCTGGATGCTTACAATTTACATCTGCTGGCAACACTCCTAGCTTTGTCGATATTTCTTCTCATGGCAAAGGTGACAGCTAGGTTAATGACTCTAACTGACTTTTGTCCGTGCGACCTGAAGTCGTATGAAGCGCTGTTCACCGCGATAAGCGTGAACCATCTGTATCACCAGATGACCCTAGGGTTCTGAATAAAGCAGCGAACTCGACAATGTAACGAAGTTCAGCAGCGTGCTGAACGGGAATGAAATCGTGAGAGGACGTTCCTCCTGATAACCACAAATTGGGTGTGCTACATGACGTCGTATGAAGCGCTGTTCACCGCTCAACGAGTGAACCATCTGTATCACCAGATGAACCTAGGAGCCTGAATAAAGTAGCGGCTCTGACAATGTAACGAAGATTGGTCACAGACCAATCGGGATCTAAATCGTGAGAGGTTGATTCTCCTGACAACCACATAAGTCGGGTGAGTGCTAGGTAGTCAGTATGACGAACACAAGTGAATCTGTGCAAGGTGCGTTACTGTGGAAGCAGCGGAAGTGGTTTATACGCTGTGGCCAAAAGGCACGGGAGAAGGAAAGGAGTTACCCGATTACCCTTTCGTGATCGCTATGCTCCCCGCACTATAGCAGGCGTCTACCCTGACATTGCGTGACATACGGAACATGGTAAGCCTGTATCGCTCCCTATGGGAAAGCCTCTGTGGCCTATAGTGATGCAGGTAGAGGAGGTTGGAAAAAGCAAAGGCTGCATTGTAATTATGCAGATACAGACCTGTGTCTGGTCACGAAAGTGAGCCCACTTCCAACTGGTCTCTCGTTGCGAGAGAGTTTGAAGAACTTTATTAAGGAAGAAAAGCAAATGATGATTTCGAATGAGATTAGTGCATCTTCTGACGGCGCACAATGGCAATCCATTAACTGGAAGGCCGTAGAGGCGAACGTCTTAAAGCTTCAAATGCGTATCGCAAAGGCAACTAGAGAAGGTAAACACAGCAAAGCGAAAGCGTTGCAGTGGTTACTCACTCATTCTCGCTCAGCAAAACTTCTTGCTGTTAAACGAGTCTCTCAAAATAAAGGCAGTAAAACGCCTGGAATAGATGGCGTCGTCTGGAACACAGATGCACGCCGTATGAAAGCAGTTAATCAATTGAGTCGCAAGGCTTATCAAGCTAAACCACTCAAGCGTATCTATATTCCCAAGAAAAACAGTAAGCTCAGACCCCTTGGTATTCCCTGCATGATTGATAGAGCGCAACAAGCTCTTCACCTTCTAGCATTGGAACCGATATCTGAAACTCTCGCTGACCCAAATAGCTACGGCTTTCGCCCTAACAGAAGTACGGCAGATGCCATCGCCCAATGCTTCATATGTTTGAGCCACAAAAAGTCTAATCAATGGATCCTTGAGGCACTTCTTTTACTTCTTCATTCCCCAGTCAATGCAATGCCCCCCTCGTCACCTGTCACCATTACGTGAACACCTTGAATAAGACTCGGCGCTGCTGTGAGCGTGAATTGCTGACGATCAGGCGTTTTATTAACAGGTATATCGCATATCTGAGGCGAGACGACAGCTTCGATGCGATCAGTTCATCAACAGAGGCAAGTTTTCTTGATTCTTTAACCGTTGCCATTCCCACGAAAAACAAGCATGCGAGCAAGATTGGAGTTTATCTGCATTGGCTGGATAAGCGTTAATTTATATTTAAATAACTAACACTTACGTAATAAAGCCGACGCGCAATAGTAGGCAATGGGGTATTCATATTTCTACACATTTCTATAATACTTATTCATAAAATAAATGCACTATCTGCACTTCAATTGGTTGCACCTGAGTTGTTGCATAAGCGCTAGGCGTGGATTAACTGAGCAGGAGATGTCCTCAAAGAGCTTAAAGCAATCGAAAGTTCTGAACTCAGCTGGGCGGAAGAGCTCCGGCTTTGTGGGGAGATCGTCAGTTGTTGAGGCAACATATCAGTAAGTTACATTTAAAAATAGGTAAATTCGTTCAATTCAATTTTTACAGCAAGCCTGAAACGAATATGTTTCTATTGGCGATTTCACTGAGAAATAAATAGAAAACAGTTTTTTAAATAACGCGAGTACAAACAAAGGTTTAGCCCCATGAATTTAACAATAAAAGCCAAGCTGGCTGCATTGCTATGCATTCCATTGCTTACAATGAGTGGTTTTTTTATTACAAGTCTTATGAATACGGAAAATGCTGTTCTTGAGGCGGAAAGTAGCAATGTCAGTGTGAAGGTAGCTAAATTATTGAATGATAACTTAAAGGGGCAGGTTGATACCGTTGCCCGCTCCCTTTCTTATTATTATGAGAATTCGAAGCTGGAAAATATCAAGGCAGAGTTAGCGACCGAGATAGCGACGTTTAGAGACACTATAGACAGAATTTATAACAACAGTGCTTCTGCGGCCGATGCAGAAAGCAGTATATATGCTTTTATCAATGAATACCGTTGGGACGATGGCCGTTATATCTTTGCTTATGATGCCGCAACGGTTATTAACAAGGCTAACGGTGCTAACGCCAGTATTATCGGCACCAGTTCTTATGATAAAAAAGATACCAATGGCAACTATTATGCTCAGGATATTGTCAGTTCTGCCAAAGCCAATAAAGTTGGTTTCACCAGTTATCAATTCTTCAATCCAAAAACCAAAAATACCGAAGAAAAACTGACGGCATCGGTCTACTTCGAACCGTTGAACTTGGTTATTGCGACGGGTGAGTACATCAGTACCCTAAGGCAAGATGAACTTGAGGCGGCTCTTAATACCATCAGTTCATCAAAATATGGTCAAAATGGCTACTTCTGGGTACAGGATAAGAATGGCAAGATCCTGGCTCACCCTAAGGCAGACATTATCGGTACTGTCATTCCGGAAACAACATTAAAAATTGCCAACAGCATCAAAGGTCAATCCGAAGCTCTTGTTACAACAGTTCAGGAAAACCCGACCACCAAACAGGCAGAAAGCAAATTTAACTATGCCAGAAATATTTTCCCGGAGTGGGGCTGGACTATTGTCACCGGCACTTATGATAGCGACGTCACCAGTATTCAGGAAGGCTTGACGAACGCTACGGCAGACATTTTTGGTGACAAAGTGTCTATGAGCATTGCTATTGCCGCTGGATTGCTGGTTATTGCACTGCTGGTTGCAGCCTGGTCGATCAATAAGATTGTTAAAGGCTTAGTGATGCTCAAAGAGCGTATTGATACCTTATCGACTGGCGAAGCAGATTTAACCTCGCGGATTGATATTACGTCGCATGACGAGTTGGGCGACATTGGCAATTCGGTCAACAACTTCATTATTTATCTGCAATCCATGATCCTGGAAATTGCTCAAGCTTCTGCTCATATCACTGAGGGTATCAAGCAGCTTGATGTACAGTCAGAGCAAAATAACCAGGCGTTAATTAAGCACGCGTCTGAGACGGATCAAGTCGTCGCGGCGATTACTGAAATGAGCGCAACGGCCGAGACAGTCGCACAGAATGCTACCGAGACCGCCGCGAACACCCAAAAAGCCAATGATGATGCGATGTTGGCAAAAGACGATGTGCTTGAGGCATCTGGCAGTATGATTGTTCTGGTGGATGAAGTGGATGCAGCATCATCAAGCATTAACACCATGAACGAGAATACTCAGCAGATTGTCAGTGTGCTAGGTGTGATTGGTGAAATTGCCGATCAGACTAACCTGCTGGCACTCAATGCCGCCATCGAAGCTGCACGCGCCGGGGAACAAGGACGAGGCTTCGCTGTAGTTGCTGATGAAGTACGATCGCTTGCTGCACGTACTCAGTCCAGCACCGCTGAAATCAATGAGATCTTAACGACATTACGTCAGGATGCTGCTAGTGCGGTTGCTGCAATGAATGTGACGAAAACGAGCTGTGAACGTACAGCAGAAAATGCAGAGCGGGTATCAAACAGCCTGGATGCGGTGACCGGTTCGATTGTCGAAATCAATGATCTCAGCACCCAAATTGCAACCGCTTCCGAGGAGCAAAGTTCGGTAACCGAAGAAGTAAGCCGTAATATGAATAACATCCGCGAGATGGTTCATGAATTGACCCAAAACGGACAAGCCACGGTAGACAGTACACAGAGCCTGGCAGCTGCCAACGCCCAACTGAACGTTCTGGTCCGTAAGTTTAAATTGTAATAACCCAATGTTTGCCCTTTTGTTAAGAATGATATAACAAAAGGGCGTTTAAGCACGGCGAAAATACTGTTCAGTAAAGGCATCTAAAGGTCCCCCCCTGCATTTCCTCATTACCAAACAAATTGAAATGTAAAATTGCTACTAATAATTATAAATTGGAATAAATAACAACAATGTCAATAAAGAGAACACTACACTGCATCGTGGCCATTATTTTACTCGCCATGGCCGCCTTAATGATAAGTTCGCACTATTTTATCGGAAAAATTGAAACTGTCATGGAGGCCTCTCAACTCGTTTATATAGTTGAAGTTGACGTGCTGACCTTGCGCAAGGAAGAAAAAGATTTCCTTGCGCGTAAAGATTTAAAATACAAGGCGCAATTTGACAAAAGTCTTGATCAGCTACATACCCATATTCAAAAGCTAAAGATAACGTTAGCTGACGCCGACATTCCATTTGAAATGCTACCAGCACTAACAGCCGCCTTTAACGAATACAGCAGCCGTTTTGACGATGTTGTCTCAATTCAACAAAAAATTGGCCTGGACAAAAACAGTGGCCTCTACGGTTCGCTGCGAGATGCGGCAAAGGAAGTAGAAGATCAAATCAACCGCTTCGACGATGAGTCCTTGCATGTTCAGTTGCTACTTCTGCGTCGTGATGAGAAGGATTTTATGCTGCGTCATGAGGATAAATACGCTGACACCTTTACTCGTCGCTTAGAAAGCATGCAAAGCCTGCTTGCTACACCTCAATATACGGCAGTCGCAACTAAGCTGACCGCGCAGTTAAATCAGTATCAGCAAGCGTTTAATCAGCTTGTCTCCCTTTCGCGCCAAGAAGGCTTAACCGATGATGAAGGGATGATTGGCGAGCTGAGAAGCACCATCAAAAAAACAGAAACCCTACTGACTGAGGAAGCGACCCAACTAAAAGGAAAAATAACCCAGGTTCAAGATGAAGCGAAATCTTTCCTGTTTATTCTCGGTGTCGGAATTACAATCATTATCTCTGCCTTGGTGTTTTACCTCGCCAGCCGGATCTCAGGCCGCCTGCACCAAGTGACCAAGACCATGAACGAAATTTCGCACGGTGACGGCGATCTTCGCGTTGCACTGGATACCAAAGGTAATGACGAGATCGCCGAACTGGGACTCGCCTTCAACAACTTTGTGGGTAAGATCCACCACACGGTCAATGTTGTCGCAAACTCAGTCCTGCAATTGGCCTCAACCACAGAGGAGATGTCGGTTGTAATGGAGCAGGCGAAAAACGGGGCATTCAAACAGCAGCACGAGATCGGCCAAATTTCCGTCGTCATGGAAGAGATGAATGCTGCGGTGCAAGAGGTCAAACAGCATACTAGCCAAGCCGAGGGTGCGGCAATGCAAGCCAAGCAAGAAGCCCATCAAGGATGTGAGGTAACAGAGCAGAGTATCCAAGGCGTTGTACTACTCGCCAGTGAGGTAGGAAGTGCTACCGATGTGATTAAGAAGTTGGTGATACATAGCCAAAATATCGGCGAAGTACTTAGTGTTATCCAAGGTATCGCTGATCAAACTAACCTGCTGGCGTTAAATGCTGCTATCGAGGCCGCTCGCGCTGGCGAGTCCGGCAGAGGTTTTGCTGTTGTTGCTGACGAGGTTCGTACCTTAGCATTGAGAACGCAGGAAGCTACCAAAGAAATCCTGACGATTACCGATGGGATCCAAACCGACGCCGAAGCTGCCACCCGAGTTATGGAAAACAGCCAAGCCCAGGCAACGAATGCTGTATCTCAGACCAAACTGGCCAATGGTTCGTTGCTCGATATTACAGCAATTGTTGAGCGCGTCAGTGAAATGAACAGCCAAATTGCGGTTGCGAGTGAGCAGCAGGGTCATACCAGTAATGAAATCAGCCATCATATGGAAGATATCAGCAAGGTGTGCGTAGAATCGGCGACCGGTATTGAGCAGCTGGCCGTGGCTAACAAGGAATTGGCAACTATGACCCATGAGTTAAAGAGCTTGGTGGGTCAATTCAAGCTATAAGCCCCTGATATCAGCATATTGTGTTAAATTAAAGAAAAGAGAGCAGCAATGACATCGGGTTATGCTGCTATAAAAACGGCAGGCTTTATTAAATAACCTCAGATCGGTTTAAGAAAGAGCAGCAAACCCTGTTAACAATAGCTGCTCTTCTTTTGCTGTTAAGTCTAAGGCGAGAGTCAGAAAGACTGACAAAGCGATGAGGATGATAGGGGTGTAAACATCTTAGGCTAGAGAGTCGCGATCTCAACTTTAAGTGAATTCAGAGTTGCAAAAAAAGTGGAACCCACATACGTATTATAAATCAGAGGGTTAGATCTATTAAACTTACAATAAAAACCAAGCTGATGACAATGCTGTGCATGCCGATGCTTATGATGAGTGGCTTTTTTATTACAAGTCTTGAGAACACAGAGAAATCCGTGGTCGAGGCAGAACACAGCAATGTTAACAAAAGGGTTACAGAGCTACTAAATGATAACTTAAATGGGCAAGTCGATACTGTGACCCGCTCCATTTCTTATTATTATGAAAATTCGAAGCAGGAAAATATCAAGGTAGAATTATCGGTTGATATAGCTACGATTAGAGACACAATTGAACGTATTTATAATAACAGTGCTTCTGTTGTCGATGCACAAACCAGCGTGTACGCTTTTATCAATGAATACCACTGGGACAATGGCCGTTATATCTTCGCATATGATGCCGCGACGGTTATTAGTACGGCTGATGGAGGCAACGCCAGCACTATCGGCACGAGTGAATATGACAAAAAAGACATCAATGGCAAATACTACGGTCGAAATATTGTCAGTGCAGCCAAAGCCAGTACCATTGGGTTTACCAGTTACCATTTCTTAAACCCGGCAAACCAAAAAGTCGAAGAAAAACTGACGGCATCGGTTTATTTCGAACCTTTAGACCTGGTTATAGCGACGGGTGAGTACATTAGTACACTAAGGAAAGATGAACTTGAGGCGGCTCTTGATACCATTAGTTCATCTAAATACGGGCAGAATGGCTACTTTTGGGTACAGGACAGAGACGGTAGGATTCTGGCTCATCCCGATTCGTCTATTGTTGGCACAATTATTCCATCAACAACCCAAAAAATTGCGAACAGCATACAAGGTCAATCCGAAGCTTTTGTTAAAACAGATCACAAAAATCCAACCACAAAAAAAACAGAAAGCAAAATTGTCTATGCCCGAAATATTTTCCCTGAATGGGGATGGACCATTGCCACCGGAGCTTATGAGAGCGACATCACCAGCATTCAGGAAGGCTTAACGAACACCACAGAAGAGATTTTTGCCGAAAAAGTGTACACGAGTACGACTATTGTTGCAGTACTACTCATAATCTCTTTGCTTGTGGCTGTATGGGCACTTAACGCAATTGTGCAAGACTTAGTCATTCTCAAAGAGCGCATTGATACCTTATCGACCGGCGAAGCCGACTTAACATCGCGGATTGATATTACGTCTCATGATGAGTTGGGTGATATTGGCAACTCGGTAAACAACTTCATTATCTATCTGCAGTCGATGGTCCTGGAAATTTCGCAAGCCTCTGCTCATATCTCTGACGGTATCAAGCACGCGTCTGAGACGGATCAAGTTGTCGCAGTCATGACTGAAATGAGCGCAACGACTGAGACAGTCGCACAGAGTGCTATCGGGGGGGCCGTTAATAGCTATAAACCCAAAGCACTGCTGTTAAAAGATGATGTGCGAGAGGCACCTGGCAGTATGACAGCTGCAATAAGAAAACTGGCGGCTGGTGATCTCTCCGTTGATATTCCGCAGGGGGAGAGTGACGAGATTGGTCACCTCGCGGATGCAATATGGGTATTTAAAAAAAATGCTTTAGCCCTGCGAGAGCACCAGAATGAACTGCAAAAACTGGTAGATGAACGTACTACGCAGCTGACAGAAGCCAATGACGCACTAAACAGTGAAGTCGCAATGCATGCAAAAGCGCGAGAACAAGCTGAAGAGGCTAACAAAGCCAAATCGTCCTTCCTTGCGCACATGAGCCATGAGATTCGCACCCCCATGAACGGGATAATGGGGACGCTATACCTTCTTGATGATACAACCTTAGACAACGCACAAAAAAATTACACTAAAACCATCATTTCATCAGGCGAAATTCTGATGGGGGTACTCAATAATGTTCTGGATTATTCTAAAATCGAAGCCGGATATTTCGATATTAATGAAACCAATTTCCGCACCAACGCGATGGTGGGCAATGTTGTCAACTTGCTTAAAGCCAGAGCCAAAGAAAAGAACATCAAACTAACCTATGCAGTCGCAAGCGATGTTCCAATTTGTTTATATGGTGACGCCAACAAGATCATCCAAATTCTCACCAATTTAGTTGGAAATGCCATTAAATTTACGAAACAGGGAAGCGTTCTAATCCGTGTGTTGATCAAGGAGCAACTGGCGGAAAAACGATTTTTGCTCACGTTTGAGGTTTTAGACACCGGCAAAGGAATTCCTGAAGAAAAGCAGATGGTTATCTTTGAGCCTTTTGAGCAGGCGACTCATTCAGAACGCGGTACAGGATTAGGTTTGCCTATCAGTAAGCGATTCGCTGAGATACTTGGCGGAGAGTTAACGGTGCGTAGTGAGCCGGATATCGGTAGCCGATTTATTCTCACACTGCCGTTGAGCGCTGCCGAGGAGTGCGAACCAACTTCCACAGATGAAACTGTTCCACTGTCTGTCCCGCCATTGAATATTTTGCTTGTAGAAGATAATGAAACGAATGTCTTGGTCGCGGAAGGATTCCTGAACAAGCTTGGCCACAAGGTTGTTGTGGCCATATCAGGCGAAATGGCACAAAGCGCAATAGAGAATCATCATGTCGATATCATCTTGATGGACATTAATCTACCGGATATTGACGGTGTTACGCTGACGGGTCAACTGAGAGAGAAAGCTAATCGTTATATACCAACGATTGCCTTTTCTGCCCATGTTTTCCGGCAAGAAATTGAATCATACCTAGAGGCCGGCCTCGATGGTTTCTTAGGTAAACCGGTACAGTTTGAGCAAATGGAAACAATTATCGCCAATGTTTATAACGGCCAACCAAGCAAGTTCGATACAGTCGATAACGTGGATAAAGAGCCTGTCGCAATTCTTTTCGACCATTCGGTGTTGGAGAATGACCGGCAGATCCTCGGAGATGGGCTGGTACACGAGATGGTGGCGATGTTTTACGAACGTTCGGCGACACTGACCAAAGAAATAGAAATCCAGAGTTCGGCCGACGGCCTTGAGTCGCCAGCTCACAGCCTTAAAAGCTCGGCTGGCGCCATTGGCCTAATCGCCCTGAGTAAAGCCTGTGAAAAACTTGAAATAGCTTGTAAGCATGGTGCTGATGAGCTGGAGTTAAATACATTGTCAGCGGCCTTACTTGCTATTTATATCCCTTCTATCGATAGACTGGAAGAGGAATTTCAGGCAACAAAAGTAATGGATAAGGCCGTATATTAAAGCCAAGACTTTAACTCGAAAAGTGCCCAAATCGATGTGGAAACAGGACTGCGGTGAAATACAGTTTGACTAACGTTAAAAATACTCTAGCAAAAATTTAGTGGCTCCCGTTACTGAGCGGGATCTCTAGACTAATATTGAATTTGATACGTTGTTGTTAGATAGGCAGGCTTGGACATTGTTCAAAGTGATGCTAAAAATCGCCCAGGCGTTTGGTTCGTATGTTTAACGAAGAATGCAATAAAAGCACTGCTACTAGAAAATTCCAGTTGCTGAGCTACGGTGCTGACAGCATGCTTTGCTGCGAGCAGTTCCATCGCTTTCATCAAGCGCCATTGTTGTCGCCATGCTTGGTAATTTAAGCCTGTTTCTCGCAGGAAAATTCTGCCAATAGTTTTACTGCTCGCCCCTATAGTATTTTCAATTTCTGTCAGTTTAGGCGGAAATATGTTTTGGTTAATCATTTCAAGTAGTGGCGCTATTCTTCTGTCTTGCGGTAGCATTAGTTTTAGTGAGTGCTGTAAAGCCGTGTTTAATTCTTCCTTGAAAACGGTCATTAATGAAAACTGTTCATTATGTGGTTTATCCCATGGCCAATGGGCCATCGTATCAATGATTTCTCTAAGTAATGGGGTAACAGTAATGACTAGCACATTATCTGGAAGTGATAGGTTCTCTTTAAAAAAGAGAGAGCGGAGCTCTGTCTCATTTTGAGCCAATGTCTTGTGTTTGGTCTGTGCAGGAATCCAAATTGCACAACCTTGCGGTATAAAGTAACGATATTGATTGATTTCAATAACGATACTTCCGTCTTTAGCAAGCAGTAACTGATGTTTAGAGTGCAGGTGCCAACCTGAATTGAATCTTGATAATTTAGCAGCTATACCGATGAACGGAGCATGAATTATTTCAGAATTGAAGTTATTTATGTTTTTAATATACATGTTCTGTACTCAGCTAGCAGACTAGGAGATTGCACAAGATTGGAAGTATGTTTAATCTCTTTATTGAGCAATTTATAGGTAGGAGCAATTTATGTCTCTGTCATTTTACGCCAATTCATGACTATTTCGTGCAGGATACGCCCTCGGTTCAAGTTGCATATAGTGGTTAATTATCATGATGAAAAGCGGAGGAGGTGATGGCTATTTTGTCATTTTATATGATAACTATTTGTAATTATGTTGGTGAAAGAATGATGGAGCATGACCAGTATGTTTTTTGAACGCTCGGGCGAAGTTTGAAGGTTCGCTATAGCCAAGTTTCGTAGCAATATGCTCGATACTCATCTCTTGATGAAGGTATTTTTTCGCGCGCCTGAATTTAAGGTGCTTGATGATACTTTGGAAGCTGGAACCTTGGCTTTTTAGGATCCTTTGTAAACTTCTTTGTGAACAACCAAAGACTTCAGACAGGAATGGTAAGCTCAGATCCCCATGTTCAATAAACGTTTCTGTTGCCATGATAAGCCTCTCAAAAGCAGCTGGATCTGTAGCGGCGTTTAGTTGGCTTATCGCTATTTTCTCGGCAATATTATCAAGCTTAATGTTTACCGGTATGCAGCTATAACTCAGGTTAGTGTAAATTTTTAGAGATCTAGTTGTTTTGATGATGTCATGAGGAGGCGCTAACGGCGAGACTAAAGACAATGTTTCTGGTTTCCAATTCTCCCCAAGAAAGCTTTTAATTACATTAAGCAGTGTGAGTGTTCGAAAATACTCTGTTTGCTCTGGGCCTAGAGCATTATAAGGAATTTGGCCTTTATGGCATATATAACAGGTGTCGTTATTATATGTGAGCCACAACTTGAAGTGAGAGCCTTGTAGCGTTTGATTTGATGATAGAAATAAAAACAGGTCAAAAAAACTGTCTGCCTTTGGAATGTTAGATGCAACTGTAGGATGTATGCTGGGATACCCTCGTAGCTGCGAAGCGGTTATTCCAATATTGTCAGTCCTAGTTTTTACAGAGACATCGTTAATAATCTTACATAAATGAAAGGTAGGAATAAAATTGTCGGGACGAATGAGTTGCGGAGAAAGGCCACAACCCTTTAGCAAATTGTATTGATTAAAGCCTGATTCCTCATAGTACCCTAAGAAAGGTAATAATATAATAGAATTGGCTAGAGGTAATTCGGTAACTTTTTTTAGCATTTACTTAATTTAATTGTTGCGAGCAAATATTAAGAATAATGAAAAACCAATGAAAGTCAATTAGTCCTGTATGGAAAACGATACATGATAATTTATAGATGAAACTGGTTGTGTATTGTGTTCCCACTTAGATACAGTTCTAAATATCACTAGTAATACTTCCTTAACGAGCTATGCATTCTATGGCGTATATTTTATTTAAATAATTTAGAAGCTTATGAAGATGTGTCTGATTTCTGTTATTTATTGTCTTGTTTTATGTAGTCGCTGATATTTTCTATCGGTAAAATTAGACAATTAAATCAAACATGATTTGGTTTGTGAATTTTTAATTATATAAAAGGTATAGCCATGAGGGTGAAGGCTTTGGTCTTGGCTGCTGCTCTGCTGCCAACGACTTCTTTTGCAGAAACTTATATAGGTTTTTCGGTAGGGCAAGGACAATTCAGAGGAACGGAATTGAATGCTTCTGGCTATGGTCAAACTTTTATGGATGTTGAGGTCGATATCGATAAAAGCAGCATAGCGGGTAGCTTGTACGCAGGCTATCAATTTAATCCATTTTTTGCCATTGAACTTACGGCTGGTGGAATTGATGCCATTAATGTGGATTCTGTGTCCGTTGGCAGGATGATGTATGTCGCGGCAGCTCCCAAAGTAAGTTATCCATTAGGTCGAAATTTTCAAATTTTTGGCAAATGGGGTCTTGCACAGTTTTCTGCTGAGACAATCATTAATGCAGGAGCTTGGGGAGATTACACAACGGATGACAGCGTGACTTCGCAAATGTTCTCACTTGGAGCTGAATATGCATTGAATAACTCCGTTGCAGTGCGTGTAAGCTGGGATTACTTAAGGCCAGAGTTAGAACTTGGATCTTATAATGGTATAAGTGCCAATGTCGCGACAGATATTAATATTTTTTCCGCCGGCTTAAATTATAAGTTTTAATTTTTTGTTAAATAACATCACTTTGATATTGTAATTTTGCAAGTTTCTCATTCCTAGGAGTTAAAATGAAAGGGTTTAGTATTATTGGTGGCATTTTGTTAGTGCTTTTAACCTCCGGTTGTAACAGTGATAGCGAGAGTTCTTCTAGTGCTTCTGGTCCCAGTAGTTCCAGTGAATCATTTATCGGGAATGGGATATATAAAGGGGATGGAAATGACTTTATGTTAGTCGACTCGACTCGGGCCAATAATAATGTATTTCTCGCTGACCTCGATAGCGGTGAGTTTTATGTTGTAGACAATTCAACCGCAACTGAAACACAGATGATAACCCGAGGTCTGACTTATTCAGATAATGGTAATATTTCCAGAGTCGAAGATTTTGTCGCAACAGCAAATTTTACCCCTGACACTGTTACGATTACGGCACAATTAGAAGACCAAAACTTTATTTATTCCATGGATCGGGCTGAGGACTCTTTACCTTTAGAGCAAATTGTTGGTACACATACGAATCCAGATGACGGTAGTACATGGGAAATTAACGAAGATGGCTCGTTTGTTATTAACGGCAGCTGTATAATATCAGGTAATATAAAGCGTCAAGGAGCATATTATAATATTAACAGTGCTTCTGCTGTATCATGTAATAATTCTGCAGAAAATGGCAGTTACTATGGTGCATTGATTACATTAAATATTGCAGATAACTATTATCTATTTGGCATTTTTGCCAATCAGGCATCATTGCTTGTGACCTCTTTTCGTCAAAGCTAGTTAACTGCCAAAGTATGATTCAGGGTGCATGGATTCACCCTGGATGTACATGCCCCCCCTTCCAGATTATCTTGCATAAATTACTTGATCTGCCCCAATAAGATTGGACTCGAAGCTAAGCGACCTTTTTCTGTTCAAAATCGACAGGGTTTAAATACCCAAGAGCATCGTGCCTTCTTGTTCGGTTGCAATCAACCTCAATATATTCAACCATCGTTTTCCGCATCATTTTTTGGTCGTTATCAGTTCATATTGGTTAACTGCACGCTTACGTATATTTGGGATGCCTGTAGATTGAGTTATTGTGCTGCCTCTGGAACAGATGTTCTTGCAGCGAGCTTAAGCGCCTGTTCCTTAAACTCTTCGGCGTGCTTGATGCGTGTTTTAGTGTTTGTCATTGTTTACCTCGTTAAGTGATTTTACTCGCTTAATTCGGTGTCGAAATTGTTGGTTCAGATCAAAACTAGTTTGAATAACAGTGGCATGTGTGACTGGTGTCAGTGAAATGTGTGCATATATGTTTGATAATAAGGTATAAATATAACATTCTCTCTAAAGAGTACTATGAAGATTGAGACTTCTGTTCAAACGCCATTTCTATTCGGCAACGCTATGACTAAAGACTTATGCCGTATTGAGTTATTTTCTTGGATTAAAGACCGTTTTGCCCATCGAACATGCACGAATTTGTTTCAAAAACTGACCCTCAAGCGTAAGGCACAGATTCTAGAACTCAAACCAGAACTTCACCGCGCTAATCTAGCTACTATATTCAAAGCAGTTAATTATTCAGAGCTAAGTCTGTGGGATAGCGAAGGCCTACCGGATGACCTGTTACTCATAGAGCAAGCGGCATGTTCTTTGTATCCGCATTGGCTAGCGTTTTGGTGTGATTACGAAATTCACGAGGTGAAAGCCAGGTACGCCATGGTGCTATTGAAGCACTCATCCCATGATTCCCTAAGTTATGAAGACAGGGACTATCGAGGTGAGCTGATCGATAACATTGAAATTGATTATCGGTTGTTTAATACCCTTTATCATGATGCTCCCATGAAACTCTCCGACGCAATATGCCTGATAAACCTGGAGCTTTTTGTCCGTGGAGAAGAATGGTATGAAATGCTGTTTTCTCTGTCGCTTTCCAATAAAGGGAAACACTTCGTACTTTTTAGCGACCTCGCTGATAGCGAAACACGACTTATCGTCGCATCAGCTTTGATTCAAGATTGGAACCAAAAAGAAACCTGGTTGAGTTTGGCCCCCCAATTTGAAAGCGAAAAGTGGACAATGTGCTTACCACCACATGCATATTGTGAGTTGAATCGGCATAAATTATTTAACCCTCCCCTTATGGAAATCTGTAATACGGCTTCTGAATTCAATCAGAGATTAGCCTTTAACCTTGATAATGCAGCATCAATCTGCGAAGTGTTACGTCTGACCGTAAGTGGGACACACCAACAAAGGCTGTATTTTTTATATCTGACTCAAAAATTGCTTATGAGCACGTTGCTTAATGCGGGTTATGTCGTCGGTCTGACGATCATAGAGCAACCATTTATGCTTAACTTCTATAAAGCCATTGATAAGAGAGCTTACTTTCATAGCTGTTATTGTGATATCAATGATGAAGGAGTGATTACCTATCGTGGTTTTTGGAACTTCGATTATATGGACAAAGTATTTGAAAATGTCTTATTCCGAGATTACAAGCGGGCGGTTCAAATTGGACGAAACAATAAGGCGAACCTCTTGGTGATGAATGCTTGACTTGAATCTGCAATCAATTATATACCCCAAAGCTATTATCCTACTGCTCACTGCCGGTATAGTTATGGTGTGGTTGCTCTACTATTGCTATACCCTAAAGCTAAAAAATCACAAAACTTATCACGCAGCATATATTGCGTACTCATGCTGCATCACTTTGTGGATTTTAAGCAATGCTTATTTCCACACTGACCTCCTTGTCGAGTTTGGTGATGCCGGCGGCATATTCATGGCAAAATTGGCTAATCTGGCATCCTTTTTTGCTTTTGCATTTGCGTTTTATTTTTCATGTCGTCTCTCGGCCGGAGAGGAAAAGCGGAATGTTTTCAAATGGCAATTTATTGTCTTTTTTGGATTTTCCATTTATTCACTGTACGTAAACTTACATCCAAATCTAACGGTAAAGAATGTTTCGATCGTGGCCCCAAGCGATTTCATTATCGAATTTGGACCGCAAACCTCCATGTTCTTTATGAGCATGATAACGTTGGTCGTACTCACCCTGACTAACCTTATTGCAATGCGCAGGCGAAGTAGCAGGTTAAACCGGACCAAAAACAATTACATGATTGCCGGTATTGTGGTGTTTATGCTGTCGACGGTAACGATTCATCTGGGAATGACTTATTTCTTCGGTGATTTTTCCCTTACCTGGCTACCACCCGCTTTTTCGATCAGTGAAATGCTGCTGATGGGTTACGCCTTGCTTACTTCTCGCTTTTACAGCAGCAAGTATATGTTTTTCCAATTTTTAACGATAGTGGTGACCAGTGCGCTTTATCTGGTGCCGCTATCTATTGTGATGGCTTTCACGCAGTACCATTTTGAGCTTATTGTCGCCTACAGCGTAATCCTTGGACTCTCGTGGCTAAAACTGTTTAACTGCGTGAAAAAATACACCAGCTTAATGGTGTACAATTCCCCCATGTCACCAACAGAGCAAATATATTCTTTGGTTGAAGAGTTTCAATCATCACCGACAACGGCTATTCAGAAGCTGGCAACACTGTTGAATGTACCCAGCAATAAAATACAGCTAGTGAAGAACTCCCATGATTCAGATATTTATACCAATTATTTGTCAAAGAGCCGAGAACCCCTGGTATTTGAAGAGATTAAAGAGAAGCTCGACAACAACATAAGCCAAGATACCCTTGCTGCATTACATCATAAAATGAGCCAGAACGAAGCGGCTATCATTATGCCTCTTTTTGACAGCCGCCAGATGATTTCGCATCTGTTGATCTCACCCCATAAGCAAGACGGTCGATTGTTTTCAAATGAAGAGTTAGTCGTATTAGAAAAAGTGCTGAAACAAGCGCAAGGTTACATCAATTTTGAGCGACGTATTTGTCAATCTCAGGCATTAGCAAATTCAATCGCGCATGAAATGCGCAACCCCTTGACTCAATTGCAATTCAACTTGGAAACACTTCAAATTCAGGTGGAAACGCAGGCTGACAGCAAGACGCTTCTGGATCAGATAGAAAAAGGCAAGATTGCAATTGACAGGGGGAGGCAACTGATCAATATCATTTTGCGAGAAGTGAACAACTCATCGCTCGATCAAGAACCAATGATGACATCATCGATCAAGCGCTTACTGATGCAGGCCTTTAACCAATATGGTTTTGAGAGTGAACAAATTGAAAACAGGGTTCATCTGAATATCCAGAAAGACTTTTCTGTCAGGGTGAACGATACCCTATTCAACTTTGTGATTTTCAATTTATTTCGTAATGCTATTTATTATTTTGATTCCTATCCAGAGAGCCGAATTGAAATAACGTCTTGTTCCAACCGTTACCCAAATAGGGTCATTTTCAGAGATACGGGGCCTGGCATACCAGAGAACATCCACGCGCGGATCTTTGATGACTTTTTTAGTTATAACAAAAATGGCGGTAGTGGTCTTGGCCTTGGGTATTGTTTACGAGTCATGAACTCCTTCGGCGGCAGTATTCAGTGCAAGTCAAAGCATGGAGAATACACCGAGTTCCATTTGATTTTCCCTATCCTGTCTGTTGATAGTCCAATTTACGATGAGATAGTGAATCATTCATCTGTGATTGAATCAGCACACTGTCAGCCAAGTTCTGTTGCCATTCAACCGCAATCCGCTCCAGCAACAGGTGTTTATGAACGAAAAACCATTCTGATCGTAGACGATCAAGAGGTTCAACGTGCCTTGATAAAGCTCTACCTCGAACAATTGGGTTTTGATATAATTCAGGCAAACAATGGCAAAATCGCGGTCGAGATATTCCAGAACAATCCTATCGACCTTGTCCTCATGGACATCCAAATGCCAGTGATGAATGGTTTTGACGCCGCAGCAAAAATCAAACAGCTTAGCCCAACCACACCCGTCATAGCGCTATCAGGAGAGTCTGGGAAACGAGAGCTGGAACTTATCAGCAAAATGATGGATGGATGCCTGACCAAACCGACCTCTAAGCCTGCTTTGACTGTCATGTTGAACGAATGGCTGACTGAAAAGTCTCCGGTGAGCTGTTAGCGCCAAACATCTCATGATGTCGAGACCTTAGAGCCGGATGATTATAAAAGATGCCCATGCTGCTATTGGTATCGACAGAAGGCATCAAGTCCAGCTGGCTTCTGTTTGCGGAACTGCGTACTGGTTGTAAGTCAACTACCTCGTTAATATCACTCCTCGAACTCGACAACCATGATATCACCTCTGATTAGGCGGCAAACCAATAATGCCACAACGTGCATACAATGTAATTCTTTGGTGAGTTTTGCCTGCATTGTTTATGGATTATCTATTTTGTTGTCAATAGTATGAGCTGACTCTATAAGAGAAGGACAAATGTCCTCACTTTTTAGTTAGTAAGCCTTTTATAATCAGCATCAGTTAAACCGAGCAATATAAGCCTGGCTGAAGTAATAGAGGTTTTAGCCTGCTTATTATTTCTTTGATCTACATAAGCTAAAAGCATGAATAACTACATATGCTTATTTACATTATAGGATTTTTCACATGAATGTACTGGTTATCGATGGGCATCCAGACTTACAGAAATCGACTGCAAACGCAGTTACTTATAGCCACTATCAGCAGACTACTGATTGGTCAATTCAACATTTAGGTGCTGGTTATCAAGGTGATATAGACCAAGAGCAGTCGGCGTTACTAAATGCTGATATTGTTGTTGTGCAGTTCCCATTGTATTGGAGCACTTTCCCCGCTGTTTTAAAAAAATGGATTGATGACGTATTTACCTACGGTTTTGCTTTTGGTCCTAATGGCAGTAAATTAAAAGATAAAAAATTAGTTTTCTCTATAACCGCCGGGGCAACAGCGGAATCATACAGTGAAACAGGCTTTAATTTCATGCCTTTCAGTGTCTATCAGCAAGCTTTCGAACATGTATTTCGTGCTGCTGAAATGGATATTACTAATACTATTGTTACATTTGAAATGAATGCGAATCCCGATGAAGGTGGAGATAAAGACAACACAATAAAACTCGCACAACATCATGCCAAAGAAGTGATTAATACAGTTAATACACTAATAGGGAAATTATAATGTTTCAGTCTGTGCTAGGTATTATAGCTCTGTTGAGTGTTGGGTTTGTTTTTTCTGAAAATCGTAAAGCAATTAGTTGGCGTGCCGTTGTTGGAGCCTTTGCGATTATTTTAGTTGTTGCTTTTTTTGTTTTAGCTACCGATATGGGGGCTGGAGTATTACTTTCTATATCGAACACTGTCGGCAATGTCTTTGGTTATGGTGCTGAAGGGATTAAATTTGTTTTTGGTAGTTTGGTTGATTTTAGTGTTGATGGAATTGGATTTGTCTGGGCTCTTCAAGTATTGCCACAAATCATATTCACGGCATCACTAACATCACTGCTATATTATCTTGGTATTATGCAGTGGTTTGTGTATGCAATTGGCGGCGGATTACAAAAAGTGCTAGGAACATCGCGTGCGGAATCAATGAATGCTGCCGGTAATATCGTTCTTGGTCAAACGGAAGCTCCTTTACTGATTAAACCTTATCATCGTGTGCTGACTCGTGCTCAAATTTTTGCTGTGATGGTGGGGGGGATATCATCGATTGCGGGCTCCATTTTAGCGGGCCTTGCCGGTATGGGTGTGGAGCTAAGCTACTTAATTATGGCATGTTTTATGTCTGCACCAGCCGGATTAATGTTTGCGAAACTTATCATTCCTGAAACGGAAGAGACTATTAACGAAGTTCCTGAATTACCCGATGATGAAAAACCAAGTAGCTTTATTGATGCTATTTCTAAGGGGGCAATTGCAGGTGTAGGTATTGCTGCTATCGTAGGCGCGGTAATCATCTCCTGTATAGGTCTTATGGCATTGCTGAATGGTGGTCTAAATGCGATTGGTGAAATGATCAATATCTCTGGGCTGTCAGTTGATATGATTCTGGGAACGCTATTCTCACCTGTTGCGTGGTTAATTGGTGTTCCGTGGGATGAAGCAACGATTGCTGGATCATTTTTAGGTCAAAAGATTGCTATGAATGAATTTGTGGCATTCGCAAACATGGGCAATGTAGAGCTAACCGCACGTTCAACTGCAATTATGACTACCGCTTTGTGTGGTTTTGCTAACATTGGCTCAGTAGCTATGGTATGTGGCGCTCTGAGTAAAATGATCCCCACTCAAGCGGGTGTTATTGGCAAGCTTGGAATGAAAGTATTGCTTGCCGCTACATTAGCGAATTTAATGAACGCGACAATAGTTGGTCTGTTTGTCTAATTCTTGAATATTAAATGGCTAGGGTGTCGATAATCTCTAGCCATTAATCTATGTTTCTTCAAGCGTAAATTTTCAAATATGTATTTAACCATTTTAAGAAAGGTTTTTTATGAATAAACAGCCCCACTTATTAGTAGATTCAAAGCAAATTTCTGACAGTGTCATTGTTTGTGGAGAACCTAATCGAGTAAACAGAATCGCTAAATTTTTGTCTGAAGTTGAATTACTCTCAGATAATAGAGAATATCGTCTAATGAAAGGAATATATAATGGTATTCCTATCACGATATGCAGTACTGGTATTGGATCTCCGTCTGCGCTCATTGCCTTAGAAGAGCTTTATCAGTGCGGTGCAAAAAAAATCATTAGAGTCGGCTCTTCTGGTGCGCTTCAGGCGAATATTGCTTTAGGCGATCTTATTATTGCGGAGGCGGCAGTACGCGATGAGGGGGGATCAACCTGTTATGTTCCTGCTGCGTTTCCCGCGTACTCTGAATTTGAGCTAATCAATGGGTTGCAACGTTTTTGTGTAGATAACAAGTATCCATATCATCAAGGCGTTGTTCGCTCACATGATAGCTTTTATACCGACGATGAAGAGAAACTTTGTCAATATTGGCATAAAAAAGGTGTTTTAGGTGCCGACATGGAAACATCCGCATTATTAACTGTGGGGCGTTTGAGAGGGCTGAAAGTTGCTTCTATTCTCACCAATGTTGTTCTTTATCAGCAGGATGTGAAAGAGGGAGTAACGGATTATATTACTGAAAATGAAATCATGGTGGAAGGAGAAAAAATAGCAACTCAAGCCGCTCTTTATGCATTAACATGTTAATTGCTATTCGCAGTATTAATTCATGTTACTGCGAATCTTTTTTTTGTGATGCTATAACTATCTATTTGTATTGAAAGCGCGTATGTTCCGGGTTTTATTTTTTGACGCTGATAAATTATGCAATTATCACCTTATGCTTCGACTCGATTTACCCCATACTTAGAACAGCATTATCGTGATTTTTGTGACACTCTTTATGCATGTCAAACGCATACTCAACACTACCAGGCCGGTGATATAATTCTTAAGCAAGGGCAAGATATTGAGGCTCTTTATGTTGTATCTGTTGGAAAAGTGTCAATGAATATTTGTGCATTAAATGGACGAAGATTTCAGTTAGGTGAAGTGAATTGTGATCACCATGTTTTTGGTGAAATGGAGTTTTTTACAGGGCATAAATGTCAATGGAATGTTGTCGCAGATGATTCGATGGAAGTAGAAGTCATTTGTGCTAAAAAATTGCAACAATGTTTGATTGAACAGCCCCATTTATCTTTATTCTTTACCTCTGCACTGGCCTGTGATTATCAAGAATCCATGGACATTTACACAAATAGATTACTTCATCCAATTGCTTATAATATTGCATATGACTTATGGCAGCGCCAACAAACATGCGTTACTTTGGGGGCTTTCGATAAGGTTGAACAAGAAGCGGAACGCTTTGGTACATCTAGTCGAGTTTATCGCCGTGCTGTAAAAACATTAATAGACCAAGGTTTTATTGAAAAAAATAATAATCAAATAACGATTATTGATCGGTGTGGTTTAGAGCGTTTTATCGCGATACATGAAGGGAATTAAAGAGGTATTACCAATACCTGATTATTAATTGGATTGGTTAAATATCGGTGTTTTTTCATAAAAAAACAGATTCATTTGTTGCCCTCAGATAGCCTGAGTCATTGAGGGAGAGTAATGAACTATCCGAAGTCAGTAAGCGCACTGCGGAGTGATCAGATAATGTTTACCAGAACATATTTCAGCTTGAACGGATTCATGAGGTGACCATGGTTTATGACGTTTTTCGGGGGTAATAAGGGTGTTGACGCCTTTTTAGTATCGAGCAATTGTCAAATTTTTGACCTCCGTCACTCTATTTGACTTAAATTTTGATAAAACGCATGGCCCTTTGGTCGCTGCATGCATAATGTCTCTGATGTTCCGATTTATTAAAGTTAAAGGTTACAAATATGTCTGATGTGCCAGTGTCTGTTGCAAATGCTGTCGAGGTGGTTCAGCCGGTTGTTGAATCTTCAGGTTCAATTTGGGGGTATGTAGCAGGTGGTGCTGTCTTACTGGTTCTTGCCGGTTTCTTCGGTTATCGCAAAATGAATACGCCTTCATTTATCATTAAGCAAGTAAGAAAGAGAAACCTGAAAGAGATGCAGAAGCAGGGCGTAGAGAACTCTGACTTTATGCTTGATTTGAATAAGCTGCTTGATTCTGTTCTTGAGTACGCCAATAAGAACAACAAAAAGGGGAGTGATGTTGTTAAAATTATCAGTCCGTTAAACGATTCTTCACGGATCAAAACACCACGCGATATGTACCAGTCGATGATTTATATCGCTAACGAAATGCATGATGTGGCATTGGCTCGTGAATTCAAGAACAAGTCCAAGCAGGTGAAAGCTAGCTCACCATTGATGACTGGCTTGTTAAAGCGCGCAGGCATCTAATCTGACTACTAAATCTGAGGTTGCAGGGCTGGCCCTAGTGTTTGCTTAATTCACACAAGCAACCTCAGTTTTACCTTGAATATACTCGCTCTAAAGCCAAGCTGCGTTGATGCCTTACGCAGCTTCACTCAAACTCAATCTTATCTCGCGTCTTCCCCTCCTCCCCTCCTCAAGCTAATTACGTTGGTATGCTTTTTGTGTTACGGCATATATTTGCTACAACTTAGTTATGTCTTAGATTCAGGATATAGCAAGCGGAGGAAACCATGTCAGAGAGAAAGCCTGAGCATCCCGCAGTCAAGATTGCAGGCGCTGTCGGTGCATTCATTTTTATAACCGTCTTAATGTTGGCTGTCTTGGTTCCTGAACACCTCTCTATAGTGGGGTGGATCGTCATTCCTCTCGCAATTATGGGTATTGCGTTGGCTTGGTTTGCATCCAAGAAGCAAGAGTAGAAATCAGAGAGGCTCTCGCGCAAATCATTAGCCATTGACCTGTATCAAACATAGTTTCTTTTTGGCCATAGCATTGATAATTGCGTATATATTTTTATTGTCGGACTTATTAGCGAAGGGAGATCGTTATGTCCTCAAGTAAAAATCGAAAATTTCACCAGATCAATTCATCGACGCCCGAGGGCTATCATGCTTGTGCTATTGAGATCGTTCGGCGCGAAGACTTCTCTGACGTTACCTACCTGCTGGAAATTCGGCATCCGATGATTGCGAAAGCTGCCCAACCCGGGCAGTTCGTGATTGTAATGTCGCACGAAGATGGCGAGCGAATTCCACTGACTATTGCAGACTTCGACCGTGAAAATGGCACCATTACGCTTGTTATACAGGCGGTTGGAAAAACCACCAAAGAGATGCAACGAGACTGCCTGGTAGGCACTCCGCTTTACAGCGTAACCGGCCCGATGGGTGAGCCAAGTCACATCAGCAATGTCGGGAAAGTCGTCTGCGTAGGCGGCGGTCTTGGTGTTGCCCCGGTGTTCCCCCAAGTGCGGGCATACAAGCAAGCTGGGGCTTACGTTATCGGTATCGTCGGCTTCCGCAATAAAGATCTGGTTTTCTGGGATGACAAATTCCTCCAATACTGCGATGAGTTCATTATTTGTTCCGATGACGGTTCGGTAGGCATCAAGGGTCGAGTTACAGATGGTATTCAGCGGGCTATCGAAAAGCACCCGGACATCCGGGAGTTACTGGCTATAGGCCCACCGATCATGATGCAGGCCTGCGCCGAAACCACGCGGCCTTATGGGATCAAGACTACCGTCAGCTTGAATCCGGTGATGGTTGACGGCACCGGAATGTGCGGCGGCTGCCGCGTCAAGCTGGGGGATAATAAGATGAAGTTCGCCTGTGTCGACGGACCTGAGTTTGATGGTCACCAGGTGGATTTCACCGATCTGATCAACCGGTTAAAACGTTTTTCCAAAGAAGAAAAACTTGCCGTCGAAAAATGGACGGATATACCCAAGTAACCTCAAGGTGCAGGATTCAGAGTGATGCCAGCCAGCTCAGTTCAAGGAAAATGTGCGAAGGAATGACTGGTCCTTTTGAGTGCGTTTGACACAGAAGTGGGCTGGCTGGATCACTCCCGAAGGGCGAGTTTTCCATGCACTAATGTTGCGTTGCTGATTTTTGATGTAGAGCGACTATATCGGCAAATCCGCGCCTGACCTTAGCACCTGGAAATTCTCGCTGAAACGAGCATCTTGAGGTTACTTGGGTATAGATGTAAAAAGAGGATCTGACCATGGCAAAAAAAACCATCAGAACCATCCCTCAAGACCGTACGCCGATGCCAGTCCAAACGCCAGCAACGCGTGTAACGAATTTTGACGAAGTCGCCATCGGCTACAGTCTGGAAGACGCCTTGGTCGAGTCGGAACGCTGTCTGATGTGCCCCAAACCAGCCTGTGTGCCCGCGTGTCCGGTGCACATTGATATCCCTGGCTTCATCCAGAAAATTATCGACAAGGACTACCGTGGTGCCTATGACGTCCTCAGCGACGCCAACCCGCTGGCAGCCATTTGTGGTCGGGTCTGTCCACAAGAAAATCAATGTGAAGGCGTATGTACTGTCGGCCAATCCCTGGAGCCGGTCGTTATTGGACGGCTTGAACGGTGGGTTGGCGATCAGGCCATCGACAAGGGGTGGTCCAATGTCCCTTACATAAAACCCAATGGTTACCGGGTCGGCGTCGTCGGCTCCGGGCCTGCTGGTATCGCCTGTGCGGCGGACATGGCCAAGGCGGGTTGTGATGTCACTATTTTTGAAGCCTTCCACAAACCCGGAGGTGTGCTGCGCTATGGCATCCCTGAATTCCGTCTGCCCGATACCGTGATCGCGGCCGAAATCGACAAGCTGGTCAAGCTGGGTGTCAAGATCGAATGCAACACCCTGGTTGGCCGCCTGTTTACCATAGACCAAATGATCAATGAGCTCGGCTTCGATGCGGTCTTTATCGGCACTGGTGCCGGCACCCCCCGTTTTATGAATATCCAGGGAGAGTTTCTCAACGGTGTTTTATCTGCCAACGAGTTGTTAACCCGTTGCAACCTGATGCAAGCCGGGGACTTCCCAAATCACGACACACCGTTGGGACTGGGCAAGCGTGTTGCGATAATCGGCTCAGGCAACACGGCGATGGATGCGATGCGCATATCGCTGCGCATGGGCGCTGAAAATGTCTATTGCATTTACCGCCGTACTATCGAGGAAAGCCCTGCCCGCAACGAGGAAATCGAGCACGCTGAAGAAGAAGGGGTCGAGTTCCACTGGCTCAGCAACCCGCTTGAGATCCTCGATGATGGCAAGGGCAACGTGGCGGGTATGCGTTGTATCCGGATGGAACTGGGGGAGCCCGATGAGTCCGGAAGACGGCGCCCCGTACCTGTTGAGGGCAGTGAATTTGAATTTGAAGCTGACACGGTTGTGTATGCCATAGGTACCAGTGCGAATCCGATCATGGGACGAACGTCCAACATCAAACTCAATATGCGGGGATTCATTGAAACCGATGAGAGCATGGCCACCTCATTTGCTGGCGTTTATGCCGGCGGGGACATAGTGACCGGCGGAGCAACCGTGATCCTGGCAATGGGGGCGGGGCGCCAGGCGGCAGCGTCAATGAAGCAATACCTTGGAATTCGGGATACCGAAGTGGTGTACCAGAATGAACGGTCAGCCCCGGTAAATACGCTGTTTGGGATCGTCCGCGAAGAGCATAATTTTACCCGGGTAACCACCAGGCAGGAGGCCGAATGAAGACTTTATTTACAGACAACGCCGTTATAGGCAGAGCCAATGTGCCGGTGAGTGATCTTCGCGCTGACAGTCCGTCCGATACTCAAACTGTCGAGATCCAGCCAATAGATGCAGTCGGTAAGCGCCAATCCCCAGTGGTTCTGGAAGAGCACACCGTGGAAATTGTCAGTGATTCCGGTGAAGGGGCTCAAAAATGCGGCCAGTCTTTTGGCACAATTGCCGCCCGCTCGGGTAATAGTATTTGGACCGTCGAGATCATTCCTGCAGAAATACAACCGCCGGCACGCAGTATTGAGGGTGCCAGCGGCAACCGGATCCGTTTGGCATCACGCAAGATGAGCAACGGTGGTGACGAGGCAGATTTGATGATCGCGTTTAATGACCAGGTCATGCTACGCAGAGCACGAGAGCATGAATTAAAACCCGGCTGCACCGTGCTATTGGAAAACAAGTGGAAGACCCATCCGGATCCGGCCATAGCGGCAATGTACGCCGATGCTGTGGACGAAATGGTCCAAGGAGGTTATGACATCCGCGAAATCCCGATGGAACAAGAATGCCTGAAGTTGGTCAGTGAGCCGCGGCGCGGTAAAAACATGTTTGTGTTGGGGATGTTATGCCATATCTACTCGCTGGATCTGCAGGATGGACGCAACCAGGTTGCCAGTATCTTCAGGAAAAAAAGCGAAATCATAGTCAACGCCAATATCGGACTGCTGGAAGCCGGTTATCACTGGGCTGCCGATCATCTCGATATCCGCTATAAGATCCCGCCCTCAACGGTCACAGAGCCCCAGATCGTCGTCAACGGCAATGTTGCTATCGGTATGGGTGTCGTGGCATCAGGTATGGAAGTCTGCGCGATGTACCCGATCACGCCGGCAACCTCGGCATCCCATTACCTCAGCGAAGTATTCAGTAAAACCGGTGGCCTGGTACATCAGGCAGAAGACGAAATTGCTGCATGCGCGTTCGCCATCGGCGCATCCTATGCGGGGAAATGCGCGGTAACAATAACCTCGGGCCCTGGTTTTTCCCTTAAACAGGAGGCATTGGGACTGGCAGTTATGGCAGAAATTCCGCTCGTGGTCGTCAACGTCATGCGCGGCGGTCCCAGTACCGGCCTGCCAACCAAAACCGAGCAGTCGGATCTGTTGTTTGCCAGTTTTGGTGGCCATGGTGACAATCCTAAAGTGGTCATTGCTACCTCCGACATCGAGGATTGCTTCTACTCTGTGATCACTGCCCGTAAGATCGCAGAAACATTCAATGTGGTGGTCGTGGTGTTGTCTGACGCCAATCTGGCATCGGCTCAGCAGCCATTTCCACGCCCCGTCTATAGCAAAGACTGGCATGCTCCACCCTTTGACCAAAGCCCGGTCCCTGATGACGCCCTGCCTTATGACTGGGATCCTCTTACCGGGATCGCTCGCCGCTTCATCCCGGGACAACCCGGCGGTATGCATACGCTGACGGGTTTGGCACATAACCGCAAGAGTTGTGTCGCTTACAACAGCGCAGCAAATGTGGAAGGCGTGAAACACCGGAGCCTTAAGCTGGCTGCATTGCAAAAGACCCTGAAAACACCAGAGGTTTACGGCGCCGAGGACGGCGATCTACTGTTGATCGGTTGGGGTAGCACCAAGGGGGCAATTCAGGAAGCGGTAGACCGAATGCGTGTAAAAGGCTATCAGGTTTCTTCCTTGCATCTGAAATTTATTCAACCTATGGCCTCCGGTATTCGTGAGGTGCTCGGACGTTTCAAACAGGTGATGACCATCGAGAACAATTGGTCCGACAGGCTTGACAGCGAACTAATCGATGAGGACAACCGCCGCTATACTGAGCTTGCCCTGATGCTAAGAGCAAGATTCCTGGTAGATATCGACTGCTATTCAGAGGTCAATGGGCAGGCGCTAAAACCCGGAACCGTCGAACGGGTGATTATCGACAAGCTGCAGTCTCGGGAGGGGCAATCATGAACACGACCATTTCTTCCTGCATGATAAACTTACTGGACGATAATTACGTTCTCGAAGACTACCAGTGCGTCGTGCCGCGCTGGTGTGTCGGTTGTGGTGATCATGGCGTGCTTACCGCAGTACAACGACTGTGCCGTGACGAAAAACTGCCCCCAGAAAAGACCGTGTTTGTCTCCGGGATTGGATGCTCAAGTCGCTTCCCGCACTATATGAGTACCTACGGTTTTCATGGCTTGCATGGCCGAGCGTTGCCGATCGCTGAGGGTGTCAAAATCAAGCGCCCGGATCTGAACGTATTCGTGATCATGGGTGACGGCGACTGCTGCAGCATTGGTACGGCGCACTGGATCCATGCGGTTCGCTATAACATGAACATGACCGCGATTGTGCTGGACAACGGCATATACGGCCTGACCAAGAACCAGGCTTCACCGACATCACAGATCGGCCAAATCAGCAATACAACGCCAACAGGCTCACGCCTGGAGCCACTGAACCCCATCAGCGTAACGCTGGGCATCAGTAACGCCTCTTTCGTCGCCCAGGCTGCGGACTGGATGCCAGATGTTACGCACGATATTATTCAACAGGCCTTTCGCCACAAAGGCTTCTCCTTTGTCCGGATACTCCAGCGCTGTCCGGAATTTCAGGCCCACCGCTACGACGATTGGGTAAGGGATCCTGAGCGTATGTTGTTACTCAAACATGACAACGGTCTCCATATTGGCCCGGAACTAGGGCGGGTATATCGCAACCAGGAACTCCACGATCCCTCCGACCGCAATCGGGCTCGCGAAATCGCCTCGGGCCACGACCCGATACCGGTAGGGATATTGTATAAGAACCCGAATATCCCCTGTTATGAAGAACTGCAAGTTCCGGACACAATGAATACCTCTGAGGGGGTGAGCGACTTCCTTGAGGCCGAGTTCGACAAAGTGACCATTAACCCCAAAGGAGCAACAATATGAACTTGGTAACAGCTTCTTTACCGCGCGCAACTGCGGTTCCCAGCATTAATCTGGTCGCTTTTTATCAGCTCGGTGACTGCACGGGATTGCCCGTCGAAAGAAATTGCTTCCAGTTGTTGCGGCCAGCTCTGTTTGCAAATTATCACGATCTGTCGCGACTTCGCTATGACTTCCCGCTGATCCTGGTACACGACAACCAGGGCCAAGAATGGGTAAGGTCTCTGGCCGACACTATCGATGGCAGCTTACAGAAAGTCGCGCCACGGGGCATTAAGGGCGAAGAGCGGCGGCGTCAGGTTCTCAACCAGGAGCAGGAAATCAGGAATCTGGTGAGCCAGGGGCTAAATGGTTCCCTGTCGTCTTTATGGGAAGGGGCGAGGCTAAAGCTGCAGCTAGAGGTGAGCGAAACGATGCGCTCAACGCTAGGTGAAAACCTCGCCAAAGCACACGCAGAATTGGACTTCGATGGAGAAATCATCGACTGCGATGCTGAGTTTCCAAAACGGGTGTTCACCCACGGATGGGAGCAGAGCCAGCGTGTGAAATCGATGCAACTGTGTTCCCGGATCGATTACCTGATGCAGAAACTGTCAGATATCCTGCGTATCGATTACCTGCGTTCCAGCGAGGCCCGTGATGCCGGACATCTCGAACGCTCTGTGGGTACTGGCGACAAGGTCGAGTTTGATTTCCAGGCCATGGCCCGCATTCTGAAATCAGCGCCCGTTGGTGAACCTCTGCCGAAAAAACGCTCACTCCGGATCAGAGAGGCCATGGCGGTCTTCAAGTCCCAGCGTTTTGTCACCAACAGTGGTGGCAAAAACTCATTCAGCTTTGCTTTCGAAAGCTGCGAGCTGGCACTTGAGGCTTTCCGGACGCGTTTGCCTGAGATGGCGATGCTCGTTAAGGCAATCAGCATCGCCGAGTTAGAAATTGAAAACCGTTATGACGAATCACAGCACGATAGCTTCTATCGTCGATTTGACCAGAATCAATTGGGACCCGAAGAACTGGCGCAATTTCCGTCTTATCTGGTGGTTCTTGGAGATAAAATTGATGCCGCGGATCAGCACGCCGTGCTTGATATCCTACGCAGCGGATTGCCTTTCAAGATCATCGCCCAGACAGAGAATATTATCGGTGAGCTGTCAACGGCGCCGGGCCAATTGACTTTCGGTACCCAAGGCCAGCAGCTGGCACGGATGGCCTTGGGCCTGAATACCGTATTCGTGCTGCAGTCGGCTGCTTCATCGCTTTACCCGTTACGTGAGCACGTTATGAAGGGGCTGGCCAGCGACTTACCGGCCCTGTTCAGTGTCTATTCCCCGGGGAAGGCTAAACAGCCTTGTTATCTTACCGCCGCCGCAGCCACCGAATCTCGTGCTTTTCCCTGCTTTGTTTTCGACCCGGCTTGTGGCGAAGATATGGCATCACGATTCCACCTTGTTGGTAACCCCAGAGCAGAACAAGACTGGCCGAGACATCAGCTTAAGTTCGAAGATTCTGAACTAAACGGCTATAGAGAAGAGACCGCATTTACCCTGCTTGATTTTATCGCCTGCGACAGTCGCTTCGCAGAGCACTTCGCGTGTATTGAGCCCGCGTACTGGAGCAGTAATATGCTGCCCGTAGACGCATTTCTGGATCTCGATTCAAATTCGCGTAAAGGCAAGGTGCCCTATGTGCTGTTGATCGACGAAGACGACGTGATTCACCGGGCAGTCTGCGATATCAAGCTTATCGACGCGGCAAAACGCTGTCGTGACCTGTGGCGTAACCTGCAGGAACTGGGTGGGATCAATAATTCCCATGCATTGAAGGCGTTAGCTCTGGCGACCACCACAACCACATCAGACGAAACCGTGAATACGGGATCGCAACAAGCACCCGCCGCCATTGAAGCAACAGCGCAAATCGCTCCCGATCAAGATCCCGCGATTTCCTCCGATGCTCCCTGGATTGAGACCATTCGCTGCACCAGTTGTAACGAGTGCACCGAGCTTAACGACCGGATGTTCGCCTACGACGAAAACAAGCGAGCGTATATCGCCAATCCGGAAGCGGGCAGCTATCGTGAACTGGTTGAAGCCGCCGAAAACTGCCAAGTCTCCATTATCCACCCCGGAAAACCCATAAACCTTGATGAACCCGGGCTGGAAAAGCTGATAGCACGTGCAGAGCCTTTCAGCACTTAGTCTCTGAATACACGAATTTTCCTTTTATTCTGGCTGTGTCTATTAATGTAGATACGGCCTAACTCAGGTGTCATAAGCTACTATTAAGGTGTGTGGGTTATTTGAGGCATACAACATGGCTGACTTCACTGAGAGTATGCGCCTGAAGGGAAAGGCTGCAGAAGATATCTATTTTGCTGAACTAAACCGGAAATTGATTGATGCCCTGCATGAAAAACAAGCCGAGGAGCAAAAACGCCATACAGAACATCTTGGTGATATGGAACACCCGGATAAAATGAATAAATGAGTCTGCTTCATTTTTCCGGCGTTGATCTGAAACGCGGCTGATTGGCAGAATTGGAACCAGAAAAACTCCCATGATAAAAATATGAAAATTGCATTCGACAATTTTGGTTACGGTAAATCAGCCTGCTCATTTTACTGAGCCATATCTTCTCTGTGAAAGCCTTCGCCGGAAAAGTCTTCTCCGAAATGCCTTTGGGCCAGCGCCCGAAATGCATTGAGGGCTTGCACCGCTTCTTTTCCCCGGGTGATGCAAATCACTGTGTCGTGATGCTTAAGGCCAAGCAGGGCGATCTTATTGATGCTTTTGGCATTGATCTGCTGATCGCCTTTGCTGAGCCATACGTCGGCATCAAACGGACTGACGGCGGTGACAATCGCAGCGGCCGAACGGAGGTGAATGCCGTGTGGATTTTGGATCTGCCATGAAAACTGCAATTGCTCAGCAGGCTGCGGGATCACCGCTTTGCGGCTATCAGTAGAAATAGAAGCAGAAGAGAGAGGCGCAGCTGCGGGAGATGCAACTGATGATATTTCTGGGGGGAGCGGCATGGTTTGATTCAGTTGTTGGTATTTGGCGGCGAGCGCACCGTGGGCTTCATGGATCACTTGCTCGATCGTCATGCCCGCGGCGGCGGCGATACTGGCGGCAATAGAGCCTTCAACCAGTGGTGCGGCACAGACGTATACGGCTTTAGCCTGTTCACTACCGAGTAATTCCAGTGCCATATCAGCACTGAGAATGGCACTGCCCATATCAACCAGCACCAATACCCCGTCTGCGCAATAGACCTGCTCAATGGCTGACATCACAGCAACGGCATCGGTACCGATGTCTTTGCCGTTGTCGTTGTCGGGATCGTCGATACCAGCGGCAATAGCCATTTTGACTCGTCCCTGGGTCATTTGAGCGGCCAGCTCTGCAACGCCTTCAGCTAAACGCTGGCTATGAGAAACAATGACAATATTTACCATGTTAAACCTTGGTTAGACCTTACCGTGACAGTAATACATTGTCACACAGGGCGGTAAATAAGAAGTATGACGAGGTTGCACCGGGATCTTGGTGGCCGATAGAGCGTTCACCCAGATAGCTTGCCCGCCCTTTACGAGCTTGCATTTCTATAGTGGCTTTCATGCCTTGTTCAGCCGCTTGTGCTGCGTGTTCCAGCGCGAGGTCCATTCCACTACCTGGTTGCTGCCGTAGGCTGTTGATCACCGCGAGCCAGGTGTCAACCATGGTTTTATCGCCCGCGACAGCCTTACCTCGTAGCTGCACGCCTTTGACACCGTCATCGAGCATTGTCACAAGCTCCTCTAATGTCAGTTCTTCTTTTCCCATCACGCTGGAGGCTGCGCGAATGAAGAAGGTGCCATATAGCGGCCCGCTGGCACCGCCGATGCTTGACAGCAGTGTCATTCCGGTGGCTTTTAATATGCTACCAATGTCTTTGTCGGCCACGGCAGGGAGCTTTTCCATCACTTTGCGAAAACCACGATTCATATTTAAGCCATGGTCGGCATCGCCAATCTTGCGGTCTAACTCGGTGAGAAAATTCTCTTGCCGGGCAAAAATATCAGCGGCGGTTTCCAGCCATTTCACAATCTGCTGCTTAGTCACTATCATGCCGGGCCTCCTTCATTTGCTTTAGCTAACAGCCCCAGCGTAGTGCTGGTGTATTTACGGGCCGATCCCACAGTGACAGCATTTCATCATCGACGTTCAGAACGGTAATAGAGACACCTTGCATATCAAGTGATGTGCAGTAAGCGCCGACTAGGTTACGCTTGATGGTAATACCTTGTTGCTCAAGTAATTCAGCGACTTTACGGAAGACACAATAGAGCTCAGAAAGAGGGGTGCCGCCCAGGCTATTTACCAGCACAATCACTTTATCGCCTCTATCCAGGCTTTCCGTGGTCCAGCTCTCTTCTTGCCACTCTCCGGCGTCGTTGTTCCAGTGGCGAACGGTGCGTTGATATGGGGCGTTATCAAATATTTCAGCCATCATCTCGGTGGTAACGGTGTCGCTGTCAGTAAAAGGCGCTCGTCTGATCCCGGGCTCGCCATGAATGCCGATACCAAATTCAATTTCGTTGTCTGCCAAATCAAAGCCCGGTTTACCTACTGCAGGCACGGTACAGGCAGAGAGGGCAATACCGATTGAGCGGCTACGGTTAGCGATGCGTTTGGCTAGTTTGGTGCATTGCTCCAGGGTGTAACCTTCTTCTGTCGCAGCTCCCAATATTTTTTCTGCCAGTACGGTAGCGGCGACACCGCGCCGACCTGCAGTGTATAAACTGTCTTTTACGGCGACATCGTCATCGATTAATGCGGCTTGAACTTTAATGCCGTCGCCATGAAGCAGCTCGACGGCGGTTTCAAAATTCAGCACATCGCCGGTATAGTTTTTAACTAAAAACAGAACCCCTTTTCCGGAATTAACCTGCTGGCCACATTCGTACATTTGATCCGGCGTTGGTGAAGTAAACATTTCACCCGGGCATGCTCCGTCTAACATGCCATAACCGACATAGCCGCCATGCATTGGCTCGTGACCGCTACCGCCGCCTGAAATTAATGCGACTTTAGGCTTGCCGCGTATTTTGCGACGGATATAAAAAGGGTCAAGATTTACTTGTAGCTCCGGGTGCGCCTTAGCGATCCCTTCTAGTTGCTCTCTTACGACGTTATCAACATGATTAATCATCTTTTTCATCATAGTGTCCTTATGTGCTCCGGGGCAGCATGCAACTTCTTTAAGTGTAAGACGTTTTTATTGTGATGTTATTTCGATTGGCGTCATTTAAGGGATAATGCAATGAGAATGAGCTGATATTGCACGCTGTTTCTTTTGGAAGTGTGAATCTGTTCGGTGTTTTTGCATTAGAGGAGTTCTATGTCTTATTGATATTTTTAACATCATTTTAGGGGGAGCTAAAATGCTGACTAATTTATTTATATAGGACTAAAACATGAGGCAAGGCATTATATCGAGAATAGTCGTATTGCTTTTTTTGGCTATTGTCTTGATTGGTTGCAGCCAAACCAAGCTTGCTGAGCAGAAGGCAATAGTGCCTGATCCGGGGTGGCAGCAAGGTGTGCTGGCCAACGGGATGAAATATCATTTTTACTCTAAAGCCGGAGAGCCGGTAGAAATTCGTTTTTTGATCCACGCCGGTAGCCTGCAAGAAACAGAGCAACAGCAGGGGTATGCCCATTTCCTCGAACACATGGCATTTAACGGCAGTCAGCATTTCAGCGAAAATGACGTTGTCGCCTTGTTTGAAAAAACGGGTGTTGATTGGGGCAATGACTTAAATGCCTTTACTGATTATGACAGTACGGTTTATAAAATAGCTCTGCCGGATCAAACCGAGCTGCAGCCGGCCCTGACCTGGTTTAGAGATATTGCCGATGGTCTGTCATTAAAACCCGACGCCATTGAAGCCGAAAAAGGGGTGGTGTTAGGTGAAATCCGTCAATCACGACCAAATGAAATGCCGCTTGATCTCCAGGCTTATTTTGCCTTGCTGGCCAATAGTGAACACAGTAAGCGTGATGTGCTGGGAACCAAAGCCTCAATTGAAAATATTGATGCGGCAGAGTTAGCGGCCTTTTATGCCAGCTGGTATCAGCCTGATAATGCTGAACTGGTTATTTCCGGCGACTTTCCGGCGATCCAAGCCGAGCAACTTGTCAGTGAGATGTTTACGAGCTGGCAGCAAGAGCCGGATGCCCAGCAAGTAGTCGACTTTAAGGTGAATCCTGTCGGTGAGAATCCGATAGCCCTGCTCGCACCGCAAGGTCAGCTTGCAAGCATGAGTATCGTGTTTGATCTGGGGACGAGAGCATTTAGCGATCATGCCGATCAGCAGAAAATCATGAATGATAATTTGCTGAATATTCTGATTGAGCAACGATTACGTGAACGCATTTTAGCCACCAATACCCCAATCCACGAAGTAATGGCCATGCCGTTTGATCTGCTGGATCGCAAGCAGGCAGTCATTGATATTACATTTAACGCATCAGACCGCATACAGAGTCAGGATTTCTTAGCAAAAGAGCTGGCGAGCCTGCGTGATCACGGGGTGGGAGCTGTTGAGTTAAGCACGGCATTAGCCCTGTTTAACAGTGATTTGGAAAATATTGATGGTGACTGGCGGCAGATGACGTCCGGTGAAATAGCGGATGTAAAAGTATACGCCTTGATTGATCAAGTGCCTGTGCAGGCAAAAGAGGATTATAAAACCAACCTGACAGCCTTTATTGACTCCAACGAGCTGGCGCAAACAAATAAGGCGCTAAAAAAAAGGCTGGTTAAAACGACTAAAACACTATTTTTTGGTACCGAACAGCAAGAACAACCGTTTGAATTGGAGCGAAACAGCCAGGCTTACAATGCACTCTTCGCTGTTGAAGGGGCGCCACTTCTTATGGCTAAAACTATGACGGACTTTCCGGTTCCGTCAACGTTGGGAGTCATTGATAGTATTGAGCAGATAAGCCCAGATACTACTCAGTGGCAATTAGGCAATGGAGTGGAAGTGTGGCTGAAGCAGATGCCTGCAGCGGAAAAGCAAGTATATATGTACTTTTCGTCGCTCGGCGGTTTTTCGGCCGTTGATCCTCTGTTGTATCCGGCGGCTGATTTGACGGTTAATACTTTTCTTCGTAGTGGCTTAGGAGACTTTGACGCGGCGCAGCTGAATCAATATATGACGCGTAATGAAACGATGCTCGAACCATTTATCGATGAAACCCAACACGGTTTTTATCTTCAGACTCGCTACGACAAAGTACCGCTGGCTTTCGCGGCATTGCGAGAAGCGGCCAGTCATGCAGAGGTGAATGAAGTTCAGTTTAAGCATGTGCAACAACAATTTGCCAGCGAGCGTGATACCTGGTTGGCATCGCCAGGCGGCAGGTTTAATGCAGAGATTTATAGTCATCTCTATACGCCTGATAGCCTGCGTTATATTCATGACGGTAAAACCTATCAAGCTGTGACCGCAGAGCAGGTTCAGCAAGTATATCACCAACTGTTTGGTGAGAACCGAGGTTTCAAACTGGTGATTGTCGGCAATATTAAACCGGAAGAATTAGTGCCGTTACTGACCCGCTATGTTGCGAATATTTCGATGAGCAAGCCAGATGATTACAGTCATGATGTTGAATTTGATAATAAGCCTGAAGATATTTTGCTACCGATCTCGAATGAATCCGGCATGTTTTACGGTGTGAGCTTTCTTGCCAAAGGTAACGCCAAAACCGTCGATGATGTATTTGCCGAAGATATGATGCTGAGGGTGTTTTCTCAGCGAGCAACAACGTTATTACGTGAGAAATATGGCTTAGGTTACTCGCCTACTGCCATTACTATCACGCCGGATGGAAGTAAGGTTTCTCAGTTGATGCTTGAGATTAATGCCGATGCCGGGAAACTGGATCAGGTACGCAGCGCGATGACCGAGCTTATCAATGATTTACGTTCAGGCATCACCGAGGAGGAGCGAGATTCTGCCGCGAAGCAGATGGCCAGTGATTTGAAGCCAATGGCGACCAATGCCCCTGATACCGCGTGGTTTATGACACGTTATCTGGTACATGGATACGGCCTGGATGCGGTTAATGATCCTGACAAGCAGATCGAGCAGATCAGCAGAGATGACATTAACCATTTAATCGAGCGGTTAATGGGCAGTAAGACAACACAGCTTGAACATATATTAATGCCGAAATCTTAATTTCTTCCGGGAAAAATAACAAAGAGCCTTTGCTGAGCAAAGGCTCTTTTTTTATGCAATAGAAGGTATTAGGTTAACTTGTTGCTTCAGCGGTGGTTTCTGCCGGCGTATTCTCAGCAGGTGTCTCCGCTGCTGAAACCTCCGTCTTTTGTACCGGATTTTGCTCTGCCGCCGTATTTTTCACCGGAGAGATTTGCTCTGGCTGGACGGCTTGTGGCGATTTAGCCTGGCTTAGCTGTGCAGACAGTTCGGCGATCTGCTGTAAATAGCGGTTATTTTCTTCGCTGAGCACCCGGCGCTCTTTGGCGGATGTTGCTTTAAGTTCGGCGATTTTCAACTGTAGGGCACTGTTATGATCGTGCGTTTTTTCTAACTCAGCTTCGGCTTCTTTCTGTGCAATCAGGCTGTCGTTTTGTCCTTGCAGGTTAGTTCTGATGTGATTGACCAGATGTTTGCCTTGCAGGGATATAGGCTGGTCACGCAGATCACCTGAGCCAAGAGCGACGCTGACTTCCAGCAGAATTTTTTCATAGCTGACAATGTGGCGCTCATAATCGCTCTGCGGCATTGCTTTCAGCTTTTTCACGGCCGTAGCAACTTGCTGTGAATGAGCAAGCGCAAAGCGGGCTTCTTCTGCTTTATCATCAATGCGCGAGACGGCTCTTGGTTCTGCGTTAATAAAAGCTTCGGCCGCTTTCAGTGTCGCTTCAGCATGGCGCAGGGTCTCTGGTGCATGCCTGCTGATATCCGCTGTTTTTTGGCGTTTCAGCTCTTTCTGACTTTCAGACAGGTAAATTTTGGTAACTGTTTTGACTTCCAGAGCACGTTGTTTTCGCACGAGTTCTGGTTGGTATTTGATTGCATTTTCAGCGTTGTCATCGGCAACGTAATTAACCAATTTTTTAAGTTGCTGTTCTAATTGTTTGGCTGTAGTCGGGTAATATTTCTCAGCTTCAATGCTATCCAGTTGCTTGCGATAACTAAAGGCCTCTTCTAATACCGTTAAAGCTTCACTACGTATAGCGTTAGCCTTTTGAATATAAACATTAAATTGTGCTAATGCATCTTGAGTTGCCTGAATATTGGTTTTAGAACTGAATATACCGGCACTGCTATTTGCTTCTGATGGATCATGTTCAAATTCAGCGTAATACTCTTTGGCATCATTCAGCGCATCGACGGCATCTTTTAATTGTTCTGTTGCAAACCAAGCTAATTCCATCTTGTGTGATTTTTCTAATGTATTATTAGCTAAATCAAGTGCTTGGGTTACATCCTGAAATTGATTTTCGTTTTGAGTCTGATTGGTTTCTAATGGTAGGCTGGCCGTTGAATTAGAATCTGACGCACAACCTGATAGCGTAATGGCTGCAACAATCGCAGCGATACGAAATTCCTTCTTCATGAATAAACCTTAGTGATGGAAAAATAGTATTAGCCATCACTATTATTATTGAGTGACATTTAATGATGACCTGAAAAGTCTATTCTATTTATTTTTGAATAAAGATGAAATGATATTTTAAATAATGTGCTGTCAGCACAAAAAACGTTAATTGAATGACGCTTAAATTAAATAAAGAGTCAATATTATGACTCTTTATTTAAGCCCGAATGAATAAGAGCAAAATACCGAATTTTTACTCTAATTTCGCTTCCAGATCTTTCCTTACGATCTCTAAGGCTGAGAGGGCCACCTGAGGCTCGATCTCATTGCTTTCTAGCAGATAAATAAGATCGACAGCCAATTGAATGTCTTCGGGGGCTTCTGCCAGCGATGCTGAGGAATTGTCTTTTGTCATACTGACCTTTTTACTGGTGATTGTGATGTACGAGTTGCTGCGGGATAGGGCACAGTGAACACTTTTACCCTTTTCGTTCGCGATGACTAATGCTCTTTTCAATTTTTACCAGCGCGGTACGACAACGTGATAAGCGCCCTTCAAGTGCTAGTATTTCTTTTTGCAGTTTTTGCTGCTCAGCAATTGTCGAGCAGTGGCTGAACAATAGTTCTTTATCCCGTAGCATTGCTGCCAACCGGCGCTCCCAATCTTTATGCTGGGACAGATCCTGATAGAGCTCATTGATTGGACGGCGCCAGCTTCCTGGTCTTTGGGGTTCATTTTTACGGATTTTCAACGTCGCCAGTTCGCGTTGAACCGCCTGAATTTGAGCGATGACTTTCTCGCAGATATGTTGAGTCCGAGAGGCTAACAGCTTTCCGGCCTGGCGCTCTTTACGCAATGCTGTTATTTCACTGTGGATTTCATCAACGCACGGCGTTAGTAGTTTGCTGCGGCAACGAAATAATTGCTCATCAAACAAAGGCCGCGAGGCTTCACCACGCTGGCGGTCAATTTGAGCTGCTTCGGTCGTCAGTTGGTTAATGATTGCTTCTAAGCGAGCGAGATCAGACATTGGCGTGTCCCTTGCGTATTTGTGTCTTCTTTATGGGCAAAGCGGTATTCTAAGCTAGTATCGAGTATCGAGTATCGAGTATCTAGAAACTCGAAACTCGAATCTAGGCCATTACTATTTTCAATTATACTCAATCACACGCTTAAAAGGTGGCAGGGCATCAAGTAATGCCTTGCCGTAACGGCGATTGATCACCCGGCGGTCAAGCAGCACGACTCTACCAGAATCTTCTTCTTTTCGCAGTAAACGGCCTGCCGACTGGATCAGTTTTTTACTGGCTTCAGGAACGGAAATTTGTAAAAACGGATTGCCACCACGACTTTCAATGTATTCCGCATGTGCTTCTTCGACCGGAGATGTCGGTACTGCAAACGGGATCTTGGTAATAATGAGATTGGTAAGTAACTCACCTGGTAAATCAAGGCCCTCAGAGAAACTTCCCGTACCAAAAAGGATGCTGATTTTGCCGTTTTTACAGTTATCTTTATGTTTTTTTAGAATAACATGGCGAGATTCTTCGCCTTGAACCAATAATTGCCACTTATTTTTTTTCGCCAGAGGGCGAAGCGCGTCAGTGACCTTGTTCATTTGCCAATAGGAAGAGAACAGCACCAGACTTGCCGTTTCTCCTTCTAAGTATTCTGGCAACGTTTTGATCAGTAAGTCGGTAAATTTATCTGCCTGTGGTTCCAGTGGCAGTGCCGGAATGACTAAACGGGCGTTGTTCTGATAGTCAAACGGTGATGCTAAGGCCAGGAAGCGAGTACCGTCATTTTCTGAGATACCGGCCTGACGACAGAAATAGGTAAATTGATTGAGCGCGCGCAGGGTTGCCGATACCAAGATTGAGCCAGCCGCTCGGCTCCACAGTAACTGATCGAGGCGATATCCCACTTCAAGGGGGGAAACTTCTACAATAAAATCATTTTCCCGCTCTGGACTTTTTTCTATCCAGCGCGCTAAAGGCGCGCCTTTTTCTTTGTTAGGCTGAGCCATTAATGTCCAGACCTTTTCCAGATTTTCAAGACGTTGTAGGTAGAATCCAGATTCAGCCAGGGCTTGCTCACCCAATCGAGGCACTATCTCGTTCTCTTTTAACCGTTCGGAAATTAAATCATGGATTTTACCCAGTGATTGCCCTGCTTTTTTACTCGCTTCTTTACAGCCTTTGGCTTCTTCTTCAAGCCAGGCAGGTAGTTCACCGTGTTCGAAGCGATAGACACCATCTTTATTTAGCAAGGTCGGGTTGATATTCGTAGCCATCTGGCGCAGCGTGGGGATCAGATGCTGGATATTCTCTTGTAAGGTGTTCTGAAAGCGCCCGGCTTTACTGTATTCAGCCAGCTCGGCCAGTTTGCTGACGGACTGGTTCAGTTTTTCCAGCCAGCTGGCAGCACCTTTCAGACTGGCGGCTGCAGAGGAGAAATCTCGTGCGACTTGCGGCAAGTGGTGCGCTTCATCAATGATATAAATCGTATTCTCGGGCTCAGGCAGGATCACGCCCCCCCCAAGCTCTATATCTGCCATCAGCAGGGCATGGTTGGCAATAATAACATCGGCTTTGTCCATATGCTCTCTGGCTTTGGCAAACGGACAGCTACGGTGCTTCGGCATACCGGCATGGCAACTGTGCTTGTCGGCCATGATTTGTTGCCAGACGCGATCGGGAATCGTTGTCGGCCAGCTGTCACGATCACCATCCCATTTCCTTTCCTGACAGGCTGTTAGCATTCGTCGAAAAAGTTCTAAATCAGACTTTTTAGGTTTTTCTTCCCATAATGCCACTTGCGGGTCGCTGTCTGTCGTACAGCATGCTTCCAGTTTATGGGTGCAACAATAGCGTTGACGCCCTTTTGCCAGAATGAAGCTGAATTCTCTGGGGTAAATTCGGTTAAACAGGGGCAGATCTTTGTTTATCAGCTGTTCTTGTAATGCCACTGTTGCGGTCGAGATCAGTAATTTTTTGTTATTAAATTGTGCAAAAGGGATCCCCCCCAGCAAATAAGCCAGCGATTTACCAATACCTGTTCCCGCTTCTGCCACTAACATACGGTGTTTCGGATGATATTCACCAGCCAGAGTTTTGGCGATTTCTGCGACCAGGTAGTTTTGTGCTCGACGGGGAATAAAATTGTCCAGCTGGTTTCCCAGGTTCTCATAGCATTGTTTGATATCACTTTTGATCTGGCTGTGTAACATTTCTCAAACTTCGTTGTGGCAGGGATGGGCATTATAGCATGAAGCCCTAAATGTGAGCGGAGACAAATTTTCGAATAGTTTATAAATAAAATGAGATTCTCATCACGAAATAAGATTGAACCTTTGTCTGAGGGGGGGGCGGTTCATTCAAAAGCAATGATATAACCATTACTGGTATTTTTTTGTGATAATTTAGGTTTATTTGCTGTGTGTTTGTGTTTATTTCGAGATTATATTCTGTTTATTTTGCCTTGTTAAAAAGTCAACCTTGATATCTCAGTGCTTAATTTTGTCTGATAATTAGTCTCATTCAGGTGCAAGTTATTGGTTTATAACTATTTTGATGTTTTTTGAGCATGTTTTTAGAAGATTTGACATGCGGTTTGAAGTTCTGCACGATGAGCTCCACAAGTTACTCACTCTTGGTTGTTTTTTCTCTTGATGTTTAAAGCAGATAGATGGCCAGGGGAATATAAGAAAAGGAATTCTGGAAACGGAAATTCCATACTCAATAAGAATAAGGCAGTGGATATCATGAAAAAGACTCTATTAGCACTAGCTGTACCAGCTCTACTAGCTGCAGGTTCTGCAACTGCAGGCGTTAACCTATATGACGCAGACGGCGTTAAAACTGACCTTTCAGGTGCGGCAGAAGTTCAGTACTTCCAGGGTTATGAAGAAAATTCAGATGCTAAAATCCGTCTGGATGATGGCGACCTGGCTGTTAATACAACAGTTGCTGTTTCTGGCAGCCTTAACGCAGTTGCTGGCCTTGCTTTCGAAATGGAATCTGGCGACGTAACTAACGATGAGCTTTGGGTTGGTCTTGCCGGTGATTTCGGTACGCTGACTATCGGTCGTCAGTACCTGATTGCTGATGACTCAGGTATCGGTAAAGACTACGAGCTAGGTGGTGACGGTCTTGATTTTGTTGTTGCTAATGGTGACCAAACGATCAAGTACCTATTTGACAATGGCCAGTTCTACGCGGGTGCTTCTGCATTGCTAAAAGAAACAGGCAAAGCTGAAGACGAAACTACCGTTTTTGACGGCCGTCTAGGTGCACGTTTCGGTGACTTGGATGCACGTGTATACCTATACTCTAGCTCTGACGTGGATGGTGGTGATATCTTTGGTTCTGTACTCGATGGCGTAGCTATTGACGTTGAGGGCTTCAACCTAGAAGCAGAATACATCTACAATGCATTTGCATTTGCAGCTTCTTTCGGTCAGGTTGAGTATAAAAATGCTGCAAACTCTGCTGACAAGGTTGACGTTGACACCGCGGCACTAGCTGGTTCTTACACTATGGACAGAACCACATTTGCTGTTGGTTATACTTACCTAGATTTTGAAGCAGACGATGTTAGCGCTTTCTATGCGAACGTAACTCAGCAGCTGCATAGCAATGTTAAAGTTTACGGCGAAATCGGTAGCTCTGATGCTGACAATTCAGAGTTCGGTTACGTAGCTGGTATGGAAGTATCATTCTAAGATTGATGTAATCTGAGAATACTTCTTTAGAAAGCCGCCGCCATGGCGGCTTTCTGCTATCTTGAGTTTGATATTTATCGTTGTTCACCAATACCTTTGTGTTAAAAAAACTGAGATACTCGAGTAGGTTATGATTTAATGCGGTTGGCATAAAAAGGATTCAGATGAAGAAATTAGCACTGGCAAGCCTGGCTTTACTCTCTATGGGCGCTCAAGCGGCAACTATATCGACCAGCCAGAATATAAAGTTATTGGTAGTTGATGGTAAAAAAGTGGAATCGTCATTCTGGTCACCAACAGAACATGTGGAGCTGTCTGAAGGTAAACATCAGATTGTGGTTCAGTTTGACGGTGAAGTTAAAAATGGCTCTAAAAACACCGTATTTACTACCCGGCCTTACCTGTTCGATATGGATGTGGCCGATAAGGATGCGACGATTGTGTTGCCGCGTTTGACGACCTTGTCACAGGCAAAAGCACACTTTGATCGTGGCGCCGACTGGTCGCTGGAATATGCGGATGGGATGAAAAAAACCATCAAATATACTGAACTTCAGGGGGCAGGGTTTGCAGCTTTCAGCGATATGGAAGCCTTAGTCGCTAAATATAACAGTCAGAACGGTATAGTTTTCGAGCAGGGTTACGCGGTAGATCTGGAAAAAGTAGCCGTTCAGGTTACCGAGCAGGGTGAGGTGAAAATCACCGGAGACTCGCTGACTCAGCTTAAAATGTGGTACACCAAAGCGTCTGTAAAAGAGAAAAAAGCCTTTAAAATTTGGATGGCTGAGCACGACTTTAATTAACCAGGCTATTGTATTGTCAGGAATAGAGATGTGTGTTTACAGCAAAGCCATTTTTTCATAAATATGCTTGGTACCTGAACATTCATTACAGCTAACATGCATTATACCTACAGCAGGTTCTCTGGGTTATATGATAGAGTGACGGGCAACAGAACCGCTTAGCTAGGTTGCCCTGAATTAGACTGGTTTATTGAATGAAAATCTGAGGTCAGTCATGGTGATACCGGCTGTGATCACGACAGGCATGGCAGCGAGGTTGGGCCGGGTCTTCTAATAAGTCATCGATCTCAATTTCTTCTTCGCAATCGACGCACAAGCCATACATGCCTAATTTGACCGAGCAGACTGCAGCGTCAACTTTTTCCATTCTGATCGCCAGATCAAATAAGTCAGGAATAAAAGAAGATTTTGCCATCATGATCAGATCATTGAGATCCGCAGTTTTGATCGCCGTCGCTGAAGGCACCAAGGTGTCTAAAAGTATTTCGTGTTTGAGTTCTTTGGCTAACGCAACGTGCTGTTGTTCCAAAGTCGTTTGTAATTGTTGGTAGATAGCTTCTGACGTTGTCATAGTTGTTTTTTATTTATTGATGATGAATTTAGTCTAAAACGCTTTTATTCTTTGATTGTGATTTGAATCAAATCTTTATGAGTCTTCGCCCGAATACCTGTATTTTCCTTCGTTTTTTGTCTGTTTCATGCCTGTTATACCCAAGTTACCTCAAGATGCAGGATTCAGAGTGATGCCAGGCAGTTCAATTCAAGGAAAATGTGCGAAGGAATGACAGGTCCTTTCGAGTGCATTTGACGCGGAAGTGGGCTGGCTGGATCACTCCCGAAGGGCAAGTTTAACCTGTATCGGGATACTGACACAGTCACCGGGAATTGGGCTATAACGCATTAGAACTTCGGGTATAATTTGTGTGAATGGGGCATTGGAAATGAGTTGGCAGTGAAAGAGCTGATCAAGCGAACCATGCTGGTCACTTGTGGTTGGCTGTGTGTGGTTTTAGGTATGACAGGAATTTTTCTTCCTTTATTACCCACGACACCTTTTTTGCTGTTGGCCAGCGCCTGTTTTATGCGCGGTTCGCCCCGGCTGAGTTGCTGGTTGCATAAGCATCCACAATTTGGCCCGGTTCTGACTAACTGGCACGAAAACCGGGCGGTATCACCAACGGTGAAACGCCGCGGCAATATTTCGATAGTACTTAGTTTTGCCCTCTCTCTTACCCTGGTGCCTCACCTCTGGCATAAAATTATGCTGATTGTGATCGGTGCAACATTACTTCTCTGGTTTAATCGTTTGCCAATCATAGAGTCAGTTGCTCCCGTGAAAAAAAATCAATAGTATTGCGTGCTGACATAATGTCATTGGTATTAGGATCCCCGTCTGCTTCTGGCATTTTACAGTCGCGGGCGTTTAACTCGCTTTAAGCACCAGGCCTGTAGAAGGGCGAATTGTGGTGCACGGAAAACAATTATGACTCAAGAATACGCGACTCAAGACCAGTTAACCCTGATTAAAAATAGCATCAAATCTATCCCTGACTACCCAAAGCCAGGCATATTGTTTCGTGATGTCACAAGTCTGATGGAAGATTCTGCAGCATATCGCGCCACTGTGCAGGTACTGGTTGAGCAATACCGCGATAAAGGAATTACCAAAATCATTGGTACAGAAGCGCGCGGTTTTCTCTTTGGTGCCCCATTGGCGCTTGAGTTAGGCGTTGGCTTCGTACCCGTTCGCAAGCCAGGAAAATTACCGCGTGAAGTGATTTCCGAGAGTTACGATCTTGAGTATGGCAAAGATACGTTAGAAATTCATATTGATGCGATTGTTGAAGGCGATAAGATCCTGCTCGTCGATGATTTATTAGCAACGGGCGGCACGATTGAGGCGACAACTAAGCTGGTACGCCGCTTAGGTGGCCTGGTTGAAGATGCAGCGTTTGTCATTAATCTGCCAGATATCGGCGGAGAAGAGCGTCTGAACGGCATGGGGCTGAATGTATTTAGCCTGTGTGATTTTGACGGTCACTAATATTGATTCATATAAAACTTAAAACGTTAACGGTCAGGTTTGTGTGAATTTGGCTAATGATTGGGCGCTCACGATAGTGCCCTCTCGCTCCATTTTCCTCACTGTGTTAGCATTGACGGCTTGAATCGCTACGGAAATATACTGAATAATATCGATTCAGTAAGGTTATATCACATGAGTTATCAGGTTCTGGCACGTAAATGGCGACCGCATCAATTTACTGATGTGGTAGGGCAGTCCCATGTATTAACGGCACTGGCCAGCGCGCTCGCACATAACCGCCTTCATCACGCCTATTTATTTAGTGGTACCCGGGGTGTGGGTAAAACGACAATTGCGCGTATTTTTGCCAAAGGATTGAACTGTGAGCAGGGAGTTACAGCAACACCTTGTGGTCAGTGTGATACTTGCCGTGAAATTGACGAAGGTCGTTTTGTTGATCTGTTAGAAATTGATGCGGCATCAAGAACAAAAGTTGAAGATACCCGCGAACTGCTTGATAACGTTCAGTATAAACCGGCTCGCGGTCGCTTTAAGGTCTATCTGATTGACGAAGTACATATGTTATCTCGTCATAGCTTCAATGCGCTGCTGAAAACCCTTGAAGAGCCACCGGAATACGTCAAATTTATTCTCGCAACGACTGACCCGCAAAAATTGCCGGTGACGATTTTATCCCGTTGTTTGCAATTCCACCTTAAGCATCTGGATAACGCCCAGATCCAAACTCAGCTTGATAACGTATTAACTCAAGAACACGTTGAATTTGAACCGAAGGCGTTGAACCTGCTGGCGCGTGCGGCTGAAGGCAGTATGCGTGATGCATTGAGCCTGACCGATCAAGCCATTGCGCTGGGTAATGGGCAGATAAATGCGGCTTCTGTCGCAGCGATGCTCGGAACCCTGAATACCGATCAAGCGTTATACCTGCTGGAAGCGGTCGCTCAAGGTCATGCGAAACCTGCGATGGCGAGCCTTGAAGAGCTGGCGAATGTCGGCGTTGAGTGGGATAGCCTGCTGCGTGAACTGGCTGCGCAATTACATCGGGTCGCGATGTATCAGGCATTACCGGCTGCGCTGGATCAAAGTGCCCCCGATGCTGATCGTATTGTTACCTTAAGTACGGCGATGTCTCCGCAAGATGTACAGCTGTGCTATCAGATTGCCTTGCAAGGCCGTCAGGATTTGGCGTTTGCCCCCGATGGGCGTACCGGGTTAGAGATGGTATTGCTACGGATGTTGGCTTTCCGTCCGGTTGCAGGGCAGGGGATCATCCCTCAGGCTATTGCGGTACCGGCTAGTGAGCCGACGGCACCTGTAAACCCGGCACCAGTGAATGCTGCTCATTTGAATCAGGGGCATGCACAACAGGCCCCACAGCAGCAGATACCGCAGCAGGGCATACAGCGGGTTCAGGCATTGAAAGCGCAGATGAACTCACAGCCGCAAGTACCGGTTCAACCTAGCCATCCGGATATGGCACCAGCCGCTTCTCAGCCGTTGATGACATCGTCTGAAATGGTACCGCCGGCTGAACCAACGGTTACTCTGGCGCAACCGCCGCAACCGCCGCAACCGCCGCAATCGTCGGCATCGGGGTTGTTAGCAGCGCGTAATCAATTACGCAGTCATACTAAACGCGGTAATGACGAGCAATCGCCAAAAAAAAATGAATCGACGTTAGCTAAAAAAGTCGCAACGAATGTGTTAGATCGGATTGCAAATAAGCATTCTGGATCGCACTTATCGGCCTCAGGACGTGCTGCTCCTGTCTCGGGAAACACTGCGATGCCAGCGTCGATGGCTTCATCTCAAGCGGACAATTTTTCTCAAGGCGAAAAGCCATTAGAAGAGGATGAGTATCGCTGGAAACCGATGGTGGCAGCAGAGCCTGAAGCGATGAAGGTTGATGTGGCACCTCGTAATATCAAGCAGGCATTAGAGCATGAAAAAACGCCAGAGATGGCGAAACTGCTTGTCAAAGAAGCGGCAAATCAGGATAGTTGGTCCGATTTAGTGACTAAGCTAGATGTAGGGCGATTGGTCCAGCAGTTAGCGTTGAATTCAGCGTTTGAACAGAATGGCAATCAGGTTATTTTGTCTTTACGTCAGTCACAGGGACACCTGGATAGTCCTAAAGCCAGGGAGCAGTTGACGCAAGCACTTAATGAGTTGCTGGCGGTTCCCGTAGAATTATCGATTGAGCTGAGTGACAGGGGCCAATCGCCACTAGAATGGCGGGAAGCGCTTTATCAACAGAAGCTTAATCAGGCGAAACAGAGTTTATTGAGTGATCCAAATGTGAACTTTATCTGTCAGCGCTTTGCCGCTGTTTTGGATGAAGACAGCGTTAGGCCGTTATAAATTAACCAGACCAATAGAGAGAGATAATATGTTTGGTAAAGGTGGTATGGGCAACATGATGAAGCAGGCGCAGCAAATGCAAGAGCGCATGCAGAAGATGCAAGAAGAAATTGCCAATATGGAAGTAACAGGTGAATCTGGTGCTGGCCTGGTAAAAGTAACAATTACGGGCAGTCACAGTGTTCGTCGTGTTGAGCTGGATGACAGCTTGATGGAAGATGATAAAGACATGCTTGAAGATTTGATCGCTGCTGCGTTTAATGACGCAGCCCGCCGTGTTGAAGATGCTCAGAAAGAAAAAATGGCTGGTGTTACCGGTGGCATGAACTTGCCCGCTGGCTTTAAGATGCCATTTTAATCAATGCGCACCAGTCAATTACTGGAACAATTAATGGAGGCCTTACGTTGCTTGCCTGGGGTTGGTCCCAAGTCAGCGCAGCGGATGGCCTTCAATTTGTTGCAACGAAATCGTCAGGGGGGTCTGCAACTTGCTGATGCCCTTACCAAGGCGATGACAGAAATCGGCCACTGTAAAGATTGCCGCACTTTCACCGAAGACGATGTCTGCGCGGTTTGTGCCAATCCTCGCCGTCAGGAAAATGGCCAGATCTGTGTTGTAGAAACGCCAGCAGATATTGTTGCCGTTGAGGCGACTGGACAGTTTTCCGGACGCTACTTTGTGCTAATGGGACACTTGTCGCCGTTAGACGGTATAGGCCCTTCAGATATCGGTTTAGATGTTCTTGAGTTTCGTCTGCAAAAAGAACAGATTTCCGAGCTGATCCTGGCAACGAACCCGACAGTTGAAGGTGAAGCGACGGCACATTACATCGCTGAGTTATGTCATGAGTATGACGTGACTGCAACCCGAATTGCTCACGGTGTTCCGGTTGGTGGTGAATTAGAGCTGGTGGACGGCACTACTCTGTCTCACTCTATTGCAGGGCGCCACAAATTATATTAGACAGCCTGTGCGGTAAGTACCAATCGCCAGAGACTCTCTGACGGTTGGTATTTTTTTGTCTTAAATTCTTTGTGATGAAAAAAGGAGCTTCGGCTCCTCTTTTGTTCTTTGGGCAGAGGGAGACCCCTGACCGCTTACTTGGCTATATTACAATGAATAAAAAATACTCGATCCGTAAGTTAAGCTGGTTAACAGCATCGATTTTTCATTAAGCACATCAATACGACGGCTCTTCTGTGCATCCATACGGAATATTTGCTTCACTGTGGCTAAGTGTTGTTTCTTGAAGTCTTCATTGCGACCTGAAGTGATGTCTTTAAATTCAACAGGCTCTGTTAGCAAATAACCACCACTGACATCCCATTTACCTGTTTCGGAAATATGCATTGTCAGTGGTTCATCCGTGGCACTGAACAGTTTCATCAGGGTAATGCGTGAATACATTCTATTCGGCAGATAAACCATATGGCTGGTTTGTTCGATACGGCGGAGCATACCGAGTTGATCCAGCTGGGTCTTTTCGATTCGGCTCACTGTATTTGATTGCCATTCACGCGATATCAACAACTGCTCTTGCTTGTAATCGCTGGAGTAATACAGCCAAGTACTGAAAATGGCAGAGCAGGCTAAAACAATAAACGGCCAGAAGTGTTTCAATAGTGCAGGCATTTGTACTGGTTTACGTTTTATCGACATATCTTGGAATTATCCTGTTGGCTTGTGAGCAAGCGAAGTGTGACGTTCTCATCAGGAACAGCGGTATCGTGAATGTAGTTGAGCCAAAGTTGATTATTTTGGCCGCCAGTTACAATGACTTCTACTGGGCGAACCTTATCTTGATGATACTCAAGATAAGTACGAACACAGCTTGAAATTATTGGCTGCCAATCTGAAAGTACAGGGTGATATTTTGGCGTTAAGACTCTTACCCCCTCCACCTCATAAAGCGGTTGAAAAGCGGTTGATTTAGGCGGAAAGCCCATGTTTACCAGCAACGGCAACAGACCTGCAACGGCCAGCGCCAGCCATGTCAGTTTACTCATTTTTGTTGATGTCTGAACGGGGCTGGTGGAAGTCTTTTGCCCGCCTGTGCTGGTTGCTGAATTTACATCATGTTGCAGCTGAACTTGCTCGGTGTCGGAGAACACTGGCTGCGCTGTTGCCGTTGGCTGCTCATCGAGAGTATCTTGTGGAACCGTAACGGGGCTGTCTTGGCATTCTTTTACAACGGCGATCATTTGATAGCCGCGTTTAGGTACGGTTTTAATAAACCCCGGGGCTTTTGTCGAATCTTTCAAAGCCTTACGCAGAGTAGATATTGCTTGTGTCAGGCTGGAGTCGTCAACTTCAAAGCCTTGCTCTCGCCAGACGTATTCATGTAAGCGCGTTCGGGTAATAATTGCTCCCGGCTCTTCAATCAACAGACTTAATGCTCGGCTCTCATTGCTGCCAAGCCGTGTCAGTGCATTATTCTCGTGCTGATCAATCAGGCTGTTGTCATAAGGGTCAAAAAGGAAGCGTTGCCCGATCAAATGTTTGGTGGAGATTGTGTGCATTTTTTGCCCCGGAGGTATAATTCAGATACTTATATACCATATTTCGCTGAACACAATCTGAATGTAAAAAAATGAAAAAACGCGCTGAAAAAAGGTAAAGCATGTAAAAGCCGCTATTTTAGGTTGAAAACCTATCAAGAGGCCACATATCTGTAATGAGTTAACTTGAGAATACGTAAAATGACTAGTTTGGAGTTTAGATGAGCGAGCAAGATTTACATAAAAACAAGGAAACCCGTGGCTTTCAATCGGAAGTGAAACAGCTTCTGCATCTGATGATTCACTCTTTATACTCAAATAAAGAGATTTTTTTACGTGAGTTGATTTCCAACGCATCAGATGCTGCCGATAAGCTTCGGTTCCGTGTACTTTCTCAACCTGATCTCTACGAAAATGACGCAGATATCGGGGTTAAATTGTCTTTCAATGCAGAGGCTGGCACGTTAACCATCAGTGATAATGGTATCGGTATGACTCGTGACGATGTGATCGAGCATTTGGGTACCATTGCCAAATCTGGTACGAAAGACTTCTTTGCCAAGCTGAGTGAAGATCAGTCTAAAGAGTCACAACTAATCGGCCAGTTCGGTGTGGGTTTCTATTCCGCCTTTATTGTTGCAGATTCTGTCACGGTTAATACGCGTGCAGCGGGTGTAGCCGCCGATCAAGCCGTTAGCTGGCACTCTGCAGGTGAAGGCGATTACACAGTTGAAGATATTACGAAAGCCGGCCGTGGCACCGATATCATTCTTCATCTTCGTGATGATGAAAAAGAATTTTTAGATGAACACCGTCTGCGCAGCATTATTGGTAAGTATTCTGATCACATTGGCATTCCTGTCCATATCCAGACCACTGAATATGATGAGGAAGGCAAGCCAACAGGTTCCAAGTGGGAACAGATCAATAAAGCTCAGGCATTGTGGACGCGTAATAAGTCAGATATTACTGACGAAGAATATAGCGAGTTCTATAAGCATGTGTCTCATGATTTTGCCGAGCCGTTAAGCTGGAGCCACAACCGGGTTGAAGGTACCCAGGATTACACCAGCCTGCTTTATATCCCGTCTAAAGCACCGTGGGACATGAACAACCGCGATAGCAAGCATGGTCTTAAGCTGTATGTACAGCGTGTGTTCATTATGGATGATGCGCAGCAGTTTATGCCGAGCTACTTACGCTTCATGCGAGGCTTGATTGATTCCAACGATTTGCCGCTGAATGTATCCCGTGAAATTCTGCAGGATAACAAAGTGACTCAGGCACTGCGTAAGGCATGTACTAAGCGTGCCCTGACGATGCTTGATCGCTTAGCGAAGAATGATGAAGAGAAATACCAGACATTCTGGGCGGAATTTGGTCAGGTGTTAAAAGAAGGCCCGGCTGAAGATTTTTCTAATCGTGAAAAGATTGCCAACTTACTGCGTTTCAGCTCTACGCATAACGATACCGCCGAGCAAAATGTATCACTGGCAGCGTATGTTGAACGCATGAAAGAAGGTCAGGAGAAAATTTACTTCCTGACGGCAGATAGTTTCACTGCGGCGAAGAACAGCCCCCACTTGGAACAATTCCGTTCGAAAGGCTTAGAAGTTATTCTAATGCACGACCGTATCGATGAGTGGTTGATGGGGCACCTGGCGGATTTCGACGGCAAGCCATTCCAGGCGATTACTAAAGCGGATCTTGATCTGTCTAAGTTTGAAAACGAAGAAGAAAAAGAGAAGCACAAAGAAACCGAAGAAGAGTTCAAGTCGGTTGTTGAGCGCACGAAAGGTTATTTGGGCGAGCGCGTTAAAGATGTGCGCACTACGTTTAAGTTACACGACACTCCGGCTGTTGTGGTGACTGATGAGAACGAAATGGGCACACAAATGGCGAAATTGCTGGCGGCGGCTGGCCACGATGCGCCTGAAGTGAAGTACATCTTTGAATTGAACCCGGATCACGCACTGGTGAAGCAAATGGCAGACGAATCAGATGAAGAAACCTTCGGGCGCTGGGTTGAGCTACTGCTGGGTCAGGCAATGCTGGCCGAACGAGGTTCAATGGAAGATCCGTCACAGTTTGTTGCGGCAGTGAACAAACTTCTGACTAAGGTCTAATCGCGTCTACTCGCGACTCAAATAGTATCCTGATAAAGCATGTAATCAGGCCCGGTCACGGTACCGGGCTTGCGACTACTGGCTAATCAGTGTATTTTGCATGTTTTTTGAGAAGCAACGATTTTTGATAAATCCGGCTTATTTTTTTGAAAGGGGATCACGATGCGCATCATTCTTCTGGGCGCTCCAGGTGCAGGTAAAGGTACTCAGGCACAATTCATCATGGAGAAATTTGGTATTCCTCAAATTTCTACTGGTGACATGCTACGTGCAGCGATCAAAGCAGGTACTGAGCTAGGTAAACAAGCAAAATCAGTCATCGATGCTGGTCAGTTGGTGTCTGACGATATCATTCTTGGTCTGGTTAAAGAGCGTATTGCCCAAGACGATTGTGCAAAAGGTTTTCTATTAGATGGTTTCCCTCGCACTATTCCTCAGGCAGATGGCCTGAAGGAAAATGGCGTTGCTGTTGATTACGTTATCGAATTTGATGTAGCTGACGAAGTTATCGTTGAGCGTATGGCGGGTCGTCGTGCTCACCTGGCATCTGGTCGTACTTATCATGTTGTTTACAACCCGCCGAAGGTTGAAGGCAAAGATGACGAAACAGGTGAAGATCTTGTTGTTCGTGAAGACGATAAAGCTGAAACAGTTCTAGCACGTCTAGGCGTTTATCATGAGCAAACTGCTCCGTTGATCGCTTACTACGGTAAAGAAGCTGAAGCTGGCAACACTAAGTACATCAAAATCGATGGTACTCAGGACGTTGCAGCCGTTAGTGCCGAGCTAGAAAAAGAACTTGCCTAATTATTGATAGTTTCTATCAATAAAAAAACGGGCGATACCAATGGTATCGCCCGTTTTTTATGCCTGGTAAGAAGTGATCGAATTTGTCTTAATTATCGTACTAATACCCAATAAATTAATGAGAAGTCACACATGCGGCAGTAATACATAATTAAGTGTTTAGTGCTAATCGCTTAGTGATAAAATAAGCTTTTTCAGATTGATACAAGTGGTCAGTAGATGGGAATGGAAAATAATAAATATGGTGTGCTACTCGTAAACTTAGGCACTCCAGACGAAGCAACCCCTTCCGCGGTAAAGCGTTTTTTATCTGAATTTTTACATGATCAACGTGTTGTCGATATGACCCGCTGGCTGTGGTGTCCAATTTTACATGGCGTGATTTTGCCTATTCGTGCGCCTAAAGTTGCTAAATTATACCAATCAGTCTGGATGGATGAGGGATCACCGCTGATGGTATATTCCCGCCGTCAGCAGCAACAATTAGCTCATCGTCTTGATGTCCCTGTTGCATTGGGGATGACTTATGGCAACCCGAGTATTAAATTTGCTTTGCAAGAGCTGAAACAGCAGGGGTGTGAGAAAGTACTGGTTTTACCGCTATACCCCCAATACTCGCGCACGACGACGGCTGCGGTGTTTGACAAAGTCGCTACGGTACTGAAAGAGCAGCCCGAGATTCCAGAGCTTCGCTTTGTTAACCACTACTTTGATCATCCGGATTATATTGATGCGTTGGCGAAGTCAGTCAATGAATTGTGGGCGGAAAAAGGAGAGCCTGACTATCTGCTCTGCTCTTATCACGGTATTCCGAAGCGTTATGCCGATAATGGCGATCCATACCCGGAGCACTGTAATGGTACCACGGCGAAGCTGGCCGAAAAGTTAGCACTGAGTCGTGACAAGATGAGCATGAGCTATCAGTCGATCTTTGGTCGTGAAGAATGGCTACAGCCATATACCGATAAAACCATTGAAGCGTTGGCGAGAAAAGGCGTTAAGCGTTTAGATGTAATGTGTCCGGCGTTCTCTGTCGATTGCTTAGAAACATTAGAAGAAATTGCTGAGCAGTGTAAAGAAATGTTTATCGAGGCGGGAGGAGAGGAGTTTAATTTAATTCCATGCCTGAATGATAGCCCTGCCCATATTGATATGATGGTCAGTCTAGTCGAACAGCATAGCCAGGGTTGGTAGTTGCACCTTGAGCAGGTTAGGGTATTAGCTGTATTAAAAAGTTTCCTGTTGAAGCGAGAAAGCTCTCACAAACTGTGAGAGCTTTTCCTTTTTTGTTCGATATTCTGTGATAGAATCCGCAAAAATTCACAACTGACAGCTCATTCCCATGAAATTTCCAGGCCAACGTAAATCAAAGCATTACTTTCCTGTACATGCGCGTGATCCACTTATTAGTCAAACTAAACCAGAAAAGCGTCTGACACGCGCCCACGTGGTGGGTATTGATCAGACATTGGTTGATATTGAAGCGTATGTGGGTGATGAATTCCTGGAGCGCTATGAGCTGAGTAAAGGCCACTCATTGGTCATTACGGATGATAAAGCGGAAGCACTTTATCAAGAGTTAAAAGAAAACGATTTGATCACCCACGAGTTTGCGGGTGGCACGATTGGTAACACTTTGCATAACTACTCTGTACTGGCCGATGATAAATCGGTGCTGTTAGGTGTCATGAGTAAAGATATTGAAATTGGCAGCTATGCATACCGCTATCTTTGCAACACCTCAAGCCGTATGGATATGAATCACCTGCAGGCAGTTGAAGGCCCGATAGGTCGCTGTTTTGCTCTGATTTCCAAAGATGGTGAGCGTACCTTCGCAATCAATGAAGGCCGCATGAACCAACTGCACCCTGATAATATCTCGGAAGATATTTTCAAACGTGCGTCGGCGCTGGTATTAACGGCTTATCTGGTGCGTTGTAAAGATGGCGATCCGATGCCTGATGCGACCATGCGTGCTATTGAGTATGCGAAGAAATATGATGTGCCAGTTGTTCTGACATTGGGCACCAAGTTTGTGATTGCTGACGATCCGCAGTGGTGGCGTGATTTCTTACGCGATCATGTCACTGTGGTTGCGATGAATGAAGATGAAGCAGAAGCACTGACGGGTGAATCAGATCCACTGCTCGCTTCAGATAAAACGCTGGAATGGGTTGATTTAGTACTGTGTACCGCCGGTCCTATTGGTTTATATACAGCAGGTTATACCGAGGAATCGGCGAAGCGTGAAACGAGCTTGCCGTTGCTGCCAGGTGACATTCCTGAATTCAACCGCTATGAGTTCAGCCGTCCGATGCTGAAGTCCGGTTGTGAGAATCCAATTAAGGTGTACTCACACATTGCACCATACATGGGTGGCCCAGAGCGTATTAAGAATACCAATGGTGCTGGTGATGGCGCACTGTCTGCCGTACTACATGATATGTCGGCAAACCGTTATCACAAAGACAATGTGCCGAATTCAAGTAAGCATCAGCATAACTTCCTGACCTATTCATCGTTTTCGCAAGTTTGTCTGTACGCAAACCGTGTGAGCTATGAAGTACTGGCTCAGCACTCGCCGCGTTTATCTCGTGGTTTACCAGAGCGCGAAGATAGTCTGGAAGAAGCATACTGGGAGAGATAAGTGCGGATCCTAGGAAGAGCAGGTTCTCGGCCCTAGGAAAAGCAACTTAGTATCCCAAATAAAAAACCGCCGAAGTTGGCGGTTTTTTGTTTATTTAAGCTTGCGAATCTCTTTTCTCGAAACTCGCTCCTCGTAATTCTACTCTATTTTTAATAGGCTTCGTTGTGCACGGCTGCAATGGCGCGGCCAGATGGATCAGCACTGTTTTTAAAGCTCTCATCCCACTCTATCGCTTTAGCGCTTGAGCATGCGATAGACGGGCCGCCAGGTACACACTTCGCAGCATCTTCCAGAGGGAAAAGCTCTTCGAAGATTTCACGGTACGCATACCCCTCTTTCGTGGTTGGCGTATTGTACGGGAAGCGGAAACTAGCTGTTTCCAGTTGCTTATCCGTAATTTTTGCTTCTGCCACTTCTTTTAGCGTATCAATCCAGCTGTAGCCAACGCCATCTGAGAACTGTTCTTTTTGACGCCATGCAACAGATTCAGGCAGGTAGTGGCCAAAACATTCACGGATGATGTGTTTCTCCATTTTGCCATTGCCGCACATTTTATCTTCAGGGTTCAGACGCATAGCGACTTCAAGGAAATCTTTATCCAAGAACGGTACACGTGCTTCAATTCCCCAGGCGGCCATAGATTTGTTGGCCCGTGCGCAGTCAAACATATTCAGCGCAAGGAGCTTACGCACCGTCTCTTCGTGGAATTCTCTGGCGTTCGGCGCTTTATGGAAATACAGGTAACCGCCAAAGATCTCGTCAGCCCCTTCACCTGATAATACCATTTTGATCCCCATTGCACGGATCTTACGCGCCATCAGGTACATCGGTGTTGAAGCACGAATGGTGGTCACGTCGTAGGTTTCGATGTGGTAAATCACGTCACGGATCGCATCCAGCCCTTCCTGAACGGTATAGGTCAGTTCATGGTGAACAGTACCAATGCTGTCCGCTACGACTTTGGCGGCCTTTAGATCCGGTGCGCCTTCAAGACCAATGGCAAATGAGTGCAGGGTAGGCCACCAGGCCTGTGACTGTTCATCATCTTCAATACGGCGCGCCGCAAATTTCTTTGTGATAGCTGAGATCACTGAAGAATCCAGACCGCCTGATAAGAGAACACCGTAGGGTACATCGGTCATTAACTGGCGTTTTACCGCACTTTCCATTGCGTCTATCAGTGCTACTTTATCTGTTTGCGCATCAGCAACTGCGTCATATTCCATCCAGTCACGCTTGTAGTAACGCACTGGTTCGCCTTTTTTACTCCACAGGAAGTGGCCCGGAGGAAATTCACTGATGGATTTACATATAGGTACTAAGGCCTTCATTTCAGAGGCGATATAGTAGTTACCGTGCTCATCGTAGCCTTGATACAGAGGGATGATACCAATATGGTCACGGCCAATCAGGTAAGCATCTTGCTCTGCATCATAAAGAATAAAACCAAAGATACCGTTTAGATAATCGAGTAGTTCAGGACCTTTTTCTTTATAAAGCGCAAGAATGATTTCGCAATCTGACTCGGTTTGGAATGGGTAATCCGGTGCAAATTCCGCACTTAGCTCTTTGTGGTTGTATATTTCACCATTAACCGCCAAAGCGTGGGTTTTGTCTTGGTTGTATAGTGGTTGTTCACCGCTATTCAGGTCAACGATAGCAAGACGCTCGTGGACTAAAATCGCTTTTTCTGATGAATAGATCCCGGACCAGTCGGGCCCGCGGTGACGCATTTTTTTTGACATTTCCAATGCTGTAGCACGTAGTGCTGCTGGATCACTTTTAATGTCTAATATACCGAATACTGAACACATATTTTCCACTCCAACCTTAATATCTTTGGTGCTATCCCTAATTCTTTCGGGGGAGTCGAGCTTTTAGTGACGAGTCTCTAGTCTCTAGTCTCTAGTTTCTAGTTTCTAGTTTCTAGTTTCTAGTTTCTAGTTACTCGCCACTAGCCACTGTCTCTCGCTTTATCCCCTTGCTTGTTTGTTAAAATTGCGTATTCGGTAACTAAATGCAATAAAAAACCTTCGATCAATCAAAGAAAAGACTGGTTGGTGAATGGTATTCGTTTATTTCGGCTTTTTCCGAATGAGATCTAGTTTGGGGCGTTTTTTAACCGTAAAAACAAACGGCAGCCGAGGCTGCCGTTGTTAACTAAGATATAAGATCTATTGAAGGCGAGAATTAAATTTGCTCGATATCAGGTGCTAAGTTTTTACAAACATGGCGAGCAAAACCGCTTCCGGCTTCGTTATAGATATTAAAAGCCGCATCAACCCCCAGCTCATAGAGCAACTCTTCATCATCATCGTATTTGGCGATGGCTGCTATTTTACCGTTATAATCACGCAGGTGAATTTGCTCCAGGGCAAAGGTGTTAGCCTGGCTGTGTGGCATGGCAAGTAAAATCAATTTGACACGATGATCAGCCATAACACGAGCCCAGAAGTCCGGGTCGGTTGCATCACCATGGATCACGTTACGACCTTCAGCCCGGTGGCCTTCGACAGAGTCTTCGCGAGTATCGATACCAATCACTTGTTTCCCATAACGCTGTACCAGTTCGTCATAGGCTCCGCTGCCGATCCGCCCCATCCCTAAAATTAAAATTTTGGCATGACCTAGGTCGATCAACTTGTCACTGGCATTGAGCTTTTCCGGTTCATATTCTTTTAGCCACTTTGAGGCTTCTGTATAGAGTTTGTGGCCCATACTGTTGAGCGGTGCGGAAATTAAAAAGGAGAGTGAAACCGATATGGCAATTGCAACCAAAAGACTGCCGGGCAGCCAGCCTAGTTTATAGGCCATTCCACCGACGATCAGACCGAACTCACTGTAGTTAAACAGGGTGAGTGTGCCGAGCAATGAGGTGCGGACACGATAACGGCTCAGACTGAAAATAAGATAATAAAGGATCCCTTTAATCGGAAGCAGCAAAAGCAGCACAATTGCCATTAAAAAGCCGTCAAGGGTAGGTTCTTCTGCTAATCCAATGTTGAGGAAGAAGCAGACCAGCAATAGCTCTTTCAGATTAAAGAGAGTCTTTGACATCTCAGAGGCTTTAGGGTGTGCGGCCAGCATCATGCCGAGAATGAGGGCGCCAAGATCGGCCTTGATGCCGACCAGCTCAAATAAGCCTGCTCCGGCGACCAAAGCCAGGAATATGGCATACAGAACCAGCATTTCGCCGTGTCCCGCCTTGTCAAGAATCCTGAACAATAATGGCCGCAGTAGCGGCAGGGCAAATAGGCCTAATGCGGTGATATCCGGTATTTTCCCCATTGAAACAGTCAGGAAGACAACGGCAAATATATCCTGCATGACCAGAATACCAATTGCTAAGGTACCGTAGGTGGCGTTAAGTTCACCTTTCTCTTGTAGGGCTTTAATAGCAAAGACAGTACTGGAAAAAGACAAGGCAAAGCCGAGCAGGACAAGTTGCGCGATGCCAAGCTCTGTGAGCACACCAAGGCCAAGTTGTTTTAAACCGAGCAATGACAAGGTGAACAGGGCAGTTGAAAGCAGGTTGTGAAGCGTTGCTCCTCCCCATATTTCTTTAGCCAGCAGGGTTTTAACGTCTAATTTCAGACCGATGGTAAACAGTAAAAGGGTGACACCCAGATCTGCCAACGTAGTGAGGGTTTCGGTTGAGTGAAAGCCTGCACTATTGAGGGCAAACCCTGCAACCAGAAATCCCACTAAAGGGGGGAGTTTACATCGCAACGCGATGAAGCCAGCTAGAAAAGCGGCAATGATGAAGACGAGTTCCATAACTGACCTTTGTGATCAAAATTGGCGCTCAATATAGCACAAGGGGGATGTGTCTGTCTGACCCATCCCCCGATAAAGTGTTACGAATTAAGCTGCTACAGTAGAACTTGTTACTCTGAATTAGTCATCAAGCATACGCTGCAGTAATACACCATTTAACATCGCACGCTTGATCATCGAAAAAGCGCCAATGGTTGGCTGACCATAAAGTTCCGATGCGACAATGGGTAGATCTTTGTGGAACGTGGAAAGAGACTGGGTTTCGACGCAACGTCGAATAGCCGGGAAAACAATGTCTTGTGCCAAGGTTATATTACCCGCCACAACAATTTTTTGTGGATTAAATAAGTTGACGGTCATTGCCAATGCTTTACCCAACTGGTTGCCCACTTTAATTAATGCTTGGGTTGCCAGTTCGTCACCTTTGTTTGCGGCTTCACAAATCGCGGGCATAGTGAGATCTTCTAATTCCTGCAAGCTGCTCGGGTAGCCTTGATCAAGTAACTGCTGTACATGAGTAATAACAGCCGGATCGGAGGCGACAGTTTCCAGGCACCCGAAGTTACCGCATTGGCATTTATCACCAAGAGGATCAATCTGGATATGACCAATTTCACCGACATTACGGTTATAGCCTAGGAAAACCTGGCCATTAACAATAATACCTGCGCCTGTGCCGTGGTGCATGCTGATCAGAATCGAATCGATACAGTCACGGCTGGATCCAAAATAGTGTTCGGCCAGAGCCAGTCCACGGATATCGTTGCCAACAAAACAAGACACGCCAAATTTATCTCGGATAATTTCCGCCAGCGGGAAATTATCAACCTCGATATTGGGCATGTATTCGATAATCCCTTTTTCAGGATCGATCAGACCAGGCAGGGTAATACCGAATGCGACCAGCTCTCTCATTACATTCTGATTATCAGAGATAAATTGACGAATGTGGTCAAGTAAACCATCGGTCAGTTCTTGCTGGTTAGAATAGCTAAATTTATCTGCAGCACCTGCAATATATTTGCCGCTCAGATCATAAAGGGTCATTTCGATGTAATTACGTCCAAGACGGATCGCAATTGAATGAAAAGGCGCTGACTCCGTTGTCAGCGATATGGCACGTCTACCACCGGTAGATGCTTGCTGCGCGACTTCTTTAATTAAGCCGCGTTCAAGCAATTGACGGGTAATTTTAGTAACACTTGCCGGAGCAAGATGACTCACGTCTGCAACCTGAATCCGTGAAATAGGGCCTTGCAAGTCTATTAGTCTGTAAACAGCAGCACTGTTAAGCTGTTTAACCAGATCTACATTACCAATTTGTCCGCCTGTCATAGATAGTTCTGCTCGTATTCACCGTTAACAACAGTCGCCCGAACGTTATAATCGCGATCAAAAATAGCCAGGTTTGCAACCATGCCTTTTTTGATGGCACCCAGTTTTTTATCAACACAAATTGCCCGTGCTGGATAAAGAGTTGCCATGCGAATCGCTTCGTCCAGGGCGATACCTGCATGCTCGACACTGTTTTGAACCGCTTCAATCATGGTAAGTGCCGAGCCACCAAGTGTGCCATTTTCGTCAACACACTTGCCATCTCGATAATATACTTTCTTACCGACAAAAATAAAGTGATCCATGTCTGCTCCTGCAGGTGCAGTTGCATCAGTCACTAAAACAAGTTTATCGCCTTTCATGCGATGTGCCATGCGAATATTGGCATAATCAACGTGGAAACCATCGGCAATAATCCCGGCATAGACATCTGGCGTGTCGTAGATTGCGCCAACCATCCCCGGTTCACGGCCGGCGATGGGGGTCATGGCATTGAACAGGTGAGTTGCAAAGCTGATACCTGCCGCAAAACCTTTACGTGCTTCTTTATAAGATGCATTGGTATGGCCAGCTGAAACAACAATACCGGCGTCAACCAGTTGCTCGATATGTTCTTGAGCGTTTTGTTCAGGGGCAAGGGTTACTTTGGTCACGATATCGGCGTTATCACAGATGGTTTGGATCATTGCATCATCAGAACGACGGATATGGTCAACGCTGTGAATACCTTTTTTCATCACATTCAGGTATGGGCCCTCAAGGTGTAAACCCAACGAATGGTTCTGATACCTGCTGTGATACTCGCGAGTTGCGGTGATCACCGCTTTCATATCTTCATCTGACGAGGTGATCAGAGTCGGCAGGAAGCTTGTGCAACCAGATTTCAGGTTGGCTCGATGCATGGTATGGATGGTGTCAGCATTGATTTTGTCATTTAGCATCACCCCACCACAACCATTTAACTGCAGGTCGATGAAACCAGGGGTCAGGTTAGCCCCTTCAAGATCAACGGATTTGATATCATTTGGCAGCTCCGCTACCGGGTAAACAGCGTGAATGTTCACGCCGTCGATAATGACGGCGTGGTTATTCAGCACATCGCTACCGGTAAAAATACGACAATTGGTAAGCGCGTACATGAACATTTCCTATTATGTTAAAGGTTATTGTAACGATTCACCTTCTTGCTATATCGATGAATAGCAAGAAAGTGATCATTTATAGTTATAGATTTTTAATATTTTTTGCTTCCAGTTCCTGGAAGTATTTAACAGTTTTCACCTTCAGTTCCTGGGTCGCGGGTTCATCACATACAACCAGTGATTTAGGGTGCAGTTGCAGCGCCGAAACCGTCCACAGGTGGTTTACTGAGCCTTCAACGGCGGCTTCAAGAGCTTGTGCTTTGTTATGGCCGGTCACTAGAATCATGATTTCAGCAGAATCAAGCAGCGTACCGACACCAATAGTCAGTGCGAATTTCGGAACTTGATTGATATCGCCATCAAAGAAACGTGAGTTCGCGATGCGGGTATCTTGCGTCAGCGTTTTGATACGAGTGCGAGAAGCTAATGAAGATGCTGGCTCATTGAATGCGATGTGGCCATCGTTGCCGACACCGCCCATGAACAGGTTAATTCTGCCGTAAGATTTAATTTTATCTTCATAACGCTGACACTCAGTTTCGTGATCTTCTGCGTTGCCATCAAGAAGGTTGATGTTTTCTTCTTGAATATCAATATGGTTAAAGAAGTTATTATACATGAAGCTACGATAAGACTCAGGGTGATCAGCAGGAATGCCGATATATTCATCCATATTGAAAGTCACAACATGCTTGAAACTTACTTCACCCGCAACATAAAGTTCAATAAGGCGCTTGTATGTAGTTAAAGGGGTACCACCGGTAGGTAAACCAAGAACAAAAGGACGCTCTGCTGTTGGTTTAAATTTATTAATAGAATCAGAAATATAGCGAGCAGACCATAAACCTACATCTTTCGCGTTATTAAGTGGGATTAGTCTCACGGTGACACCTCATTAAAAATAGATAAAACAAAATAATTGTAGTGGCGTAGCGCCTTTGTTTCGAATCATAAAATAAGTTTTATGATCGGGCTAGCAAAATCGCCTAGATCTTGGTCCGCCAGGTGACTAAGATCACAATTGATGATGTTTTAATTTGCGGTGCGAAATAATCTTCTTACACTGATGAGGACTTTATCAAATAGCAAAAGTAAGTTATATGATAGCCAAATCTAAGAAAACCAATTAGGGGGAACTAACGGTGAATATTCTTGGGTATTTTCAAAAAGTAGGTAAAGCGTTGATGGTGCCAGTCGCCACTCTGCCTGCCGCCGCAATTTTAATGGGTATTGGTTACTGGATGGATCCAACTGGCTGGGGTGCAAACAGCGCTTTAGCTGCATTTTTGATCAAAGCTGGTGAAGCAATTATTGGTCACATGTCTGTACTGTTCGCCATCGGTGTTGCTTATGGTATGTCTAAAGATAAGGACGGTGCAGCGGCATTGTCTGGTTTTGTGGGTTATCTGGTTGTAACAACACTTTGTTCGCCTGGTGTGGTAGCGCAGATCCAAGGTATCGACCCAAGTGCCGTGCCGGCGGCATTTGGTAAGATTGAAAACCAGTTTGTCGGTATCCTTGTCGGTATCATTTCTGCTGAACTTTATAACCGCTACTCACACGTTGAATTGCACAAAGCACTGGCGTTCTTCAGTGGTAAACGTCTGATTCCTATTCTGACGTCTTTCGCTGGTATCTTTATTGCTTTTGTTCTGATGTACGTTTGGCCTGCTGTTTACGGTTCACTGGTAAGCTTCGGTGAAGGTATCCAGGGTATGGGCGAAGCGGGCGCGGGTATCTATGCATTCTTTAACCGTCTGTTAATTCCTGTTGGTCTGCACCACGCTCTGAACTCCGTATTCTGGTTTGATGTGGCTGGTATCAACGATATTCCTAACTTCCTTGGCGGCGCGAAATCTCTAGCTGAAGGTACTGCAACTGTAGGTGTTACAGGTATGTACCAGGCTGGTTTCTTCCCAATCATGATGTTTGGTCTGCCAGGTGCTGCACTTGCGATGTACCATACGGCTAAGGCGAAGAACAAAGAAAAAGTTGCATCTATCATGATTGCTGCTGGTTTTGCATCATTCTTCACCGGTGTGACTGAGCCGCTAGAATTTGCCTTCATGTTTCTTGCACCTGCTCTATACGTAGTTCACGCAGCACTTGCTGGTCTGTCTGTATATATTGCGGCATCAATGCAGTGGATTGCTGGTTTCGGCTTCTCTGCTGGCCTAGTCGATATGGTTCTTTCTAGCCGTAACCCACTAGCTGTTAACTGGTACATGCTGATTGTACAAGGTCTGGTATTCTTCGGCCTATACTACGTAATCTTCCGCACTGTCATCATTAAGTTCAACCTGAAGACTCCAGGTCGTGAAGATGACGATGTTGAAGAAAGTGGCATTACCGGTTCAAAAGAAACCGGTTTACTGGCTAAGCAATACCTGAAAGCGCTTGGTGGTCACAGCAACCTGGATAACATCGATGCCTGTATTACGCGTCTACGTCTTACTCTGAAAGACAGCACTCTTGCTAATGAGAAGACGCTGAAAGCGTTAGGTGCAATGGGTGTGGTTAAACTAGGTTCAAATAACCTGCAGGTTATCCTGGGCCCACTAGCCGAAATCGTAGCTGGCGAAATGAAAAAAATCCCGGCATCAGAAGACCTAACTTCTGTAAGACTGCCTAAATAACTCGATTTTTGTAGTAATTAAAGAGTTAGTAACAATGTAATAGCTGGCTCCCGATTGGGAGCCTGCTTCTTAATAAGAGCTTATCAAGAAGCTGCTGTTGTAGTCTCAACCCTTAACGGTGAATTGCCGAGTGGAATGTTGTTGTTTGGTACCTGATTTGGGGCCATAAAATTGATCCCCATAGCACGCCAAGGTGCTGACCATGGCACCTTGAAGTGGTTTGGGCATACGTAACCCCGCTTTTGCGGGGTTTTTTTATACATATCGATAAACAATGCATACTATTTGTTGAGTAGTGACCCATATTTATGGATCATAGTGAGTTCTAAAATCCTGTAAGCACACGAGGTCTAATTGATGAGTGATTCTGAAGCTCGTCCAACTAACTTTATCCGCCAGATTATTGATGCGGATTTAGCAAGTGGCAAACATACAAGCGTACATACCCGATTCCCGCCGGAGCCCAATGGTTACCTGCATATCGGTCATGCTAAATCAATTTGTTTGAACTTCGGTATTGCTCAGGACTATCAGGGACAATGTAATCTTCGTTTTGATGATACTAACCCTGAGAAAGAAGACATCGAATACGTTGAGTCTATTAAGAACGATGTTAACTGGTTGGGCTTTGAATGGAGCGGTGAGATTTGTTACTCATCAAACTATTTCGACAAGCTATACGGGTTCGCTATTGAATTAATTAATAAAGGCTTAGCGTATGTTGATGAGCTAAGTCCCGAGCAAATGCGTGAATACCGTGGCAACTTGACAGAGCCTGGTAAAAATAGTCCATACCGCGATCGTAGCGTAGAAGAGAACCTTCAGCAGTTCGAAAAGATGAAGAACGGCGAAATCGAAGAAGGTAAAATGTGTCTTCGTGCGAAAATCGATATGGCATCACCGTTTATGGTAATGCGAGATCCGGTTATCTACCGTGTGCGTTTTGCCAACCACCACCAGACGGGTGACAAGTGGTGCATCTATCCTATGTACGACTTCACGCACTGTATTTCAGATGCGCTGGAAGGTATTACGCACTCTATCTGTACGCTTGAGTTTATGGATAACCGCCGTTTATACGATTGGGTACTGGACAACATCACTATTGACTGCAAGCCACATCAGTACGAGTTCAGCCGCCTGAACCTTGAGTACACGGTAATGTCAAAACGCAAGCTCAACCAGCTGGTGACGGATAAACTGGTTTCAGGTTGGGATGATCCTCGTATGCCAACGATTTCTGGCCTGCGTCGTCGTGGTTTCACTTCTGCTTCAATTCGCGAATTCTGTAAGCGAATCGGTGTAACGAAGCAAGAAAACACCATTGAAATGGGTTCATTAGAATCTTGTATTCGTGACGATCTGAACGAAAATGCACCACGTGCAATGGCTGTTCTTGATCCTGTGAAACTTGTGATTGAAAACTTTACCGGCGATGCTGAAACATTAACCGTAAGCAATCACCCAAACAAACCAGAAATGGGCACGCGTGAAGTCCCTTTCACCCGTGAAGTTTGGATTGAGCGTGAAGATTTCCGCGAAGAAGCGAACAAGAAGTACAAGCGTCTGGTATTAGGTAAAGAAGTGCGATTACGTGGTGCCTATGTGATTAAAGCTGAGCGTATCGAAAAAGATGCGGAAGGTAATATTACTACCATTTTCTGTACCTACGATAACGAGACATTGGGCCAAAACCCAACAGACGGCCGCAAAGTGAAAGGTGTTATTCATTGGGTATCTGCAGAGGCAGGTATTCCAGCAGAAATTCGCCTGTACGATCGCCTGTTTACAGTACCAAACCCTGCGGCAGAAGATGACTTTGTATCGGTTATTAACCCTGAGTCACTCACCGTGATGCAAGGTTTTGTTGAACCGAGCCTGAAGACTGCGAAAGCTGAAAAAGCGTTCCAGTTCGAACGTATGGGCTACTTCTGTGCGGATAACAAAGATTCTTCAGCTGAGAATCTTGTATTCAACCGTACCGTAGGTCTGCGTGATACTTGGGCTAAGATTGGCGACTAAAGCCAGTTACAATGACCAAATAAAAACCAGCCAATTGGCTGGTTTTTATTGATGGGTAGTCAGACTAGCAGTGAGAGCCTTGTTGGCAGAAGATCTTATTTGCCGTTATGCAGGCTTGGATCTTCATTACAATCACCGTCCATGCAGTTACCATATAGATACAGGCTATGGTTAGTCAGGCGGACATTAAAACTAGCAGCGATTTCTTTTTGACGTTGTTCGATGATTTCATCAGAAAACTCGATAACTTTGCCACAATCCAGACAAACCAGGTGGTCGTGATGATGTTGAGTCGCTAATTCGAAAACAGATTTGCCGCCTTCGAAGTGGTGGCGCGTTACAATGCCCGCATCATCAAATTGGTTTAGTACGCGGTAAACCGTCGCCAAGCCAATTTCTTCACCAATATCGATCAATTTTTTATACAAATCTTCAGCACTAATATGTTGGCAGTCAGGTTGTTGTAGCACTTCCAAGATCTTAAGACGAGGAAGTGTAACTTTTAAGCCTGCTTGCTTAAGCGCTTGATTATTATCTGACATTCGAGTTTCCTGTTGGCTATCCGCAAAACACGCTGAGATAGTCTTTCGCATATCTGTTCATTATAAGTGACGACAGAGTAACAATAAACCTTAATAAGAAATGAATCTATGAGATATGTAATTTTTCTTTAGTTTATGAAAATGTTGGGTATTTGTATGTGCTTTTCATCGATATGCATGGATAAGTAACCTAATAAGTTAAACGGAGACGGTATATTCGAAAAAAACACATTATAGCCGGCAGGAAGAGTCTGGAGATGAGGGAGCCGGTTTGGAGGATGAGGAAAATAGTTGGTCGAGAAGTAGAAAAAACGCGCCTGGTTGGCGCGTTTCATTATAATCGAAGAGGTTTGGGGATAAACGGCTACGAATTAGTCTGCTAATTCAGCAAGGCACATTTCTTCGTAAATTTGCTTAACCCATTTTTCAACGCGTTCTTCAGTTAGCTCTGGCTGGCGATCTTCATCAATACATAGGCCGACAAAGGTGTTGTCGTCAACCAAAGCTTTAGAGGCTTCAAATTCAAAGCCATCTGTTGGGAAGTGGCCAACAATCGTTGCGCCGCGCGCTTCCACGATATCACGAACAGTACCCATGGCATCACAGAAGTATTCTGCGTAATCTTCCTGATCACCACAACCAAAAATAGCGACAAGTTTGGTAGAGAAATCAATACTTTCAAGCTCAGGGAAGAAGTCATCCCAATCACATTGTGCTTCACCGTAGTACCACGTTGGGATACCGAGAAGCAGTAGATCAAAATTATCGATATCTTCTTTGCTGCTTTTCGCGATATCTTTTACTTCAACAAGGTTTTTGCCTAGTTGTTTCTGAATCATTTTCGCGACAGCTTCGGTATTACCTGTGTCGCTACCAAAGAAGATTCCTACACTCGCCATAGTAGAGATTACCCGTATATTAATTATTGGCCGTTATTATACCGATCTCACTAATTAAGTGAACAACTCAGCGTTGCATCAGTCGTTTGATCGCGAGTTAAATTGTTGAGGGCATAGCTATTGTGCGCTGAAACAATTTCGGTATGCACGATTTACGTCAATCAGATTAGAGTTGCCCCCAGATTTACAAAGAAAATCATTGCTGTTCGTGAACATCTGGCCTTCAGATTTTAACTCAGCCCAGTACCTTCCCAGATAAGCTGGATGAGACCTTTAGTGATAAAGCCAGTACAGCCTAAAAATAGCACCAGCCAAACAACCTTGCGACCAAATGGCGGGACGTTACCTTGTTTCAAGACATCTTTGATGGCCATGCCGATAAAGAAGAAGATTGCGGCAAATAACAAATCTAGCCCGATAGATTCAAGCAAATTCATATATTCATACAGCATACTTTCTCCTGACCATATCTGAGGTAAGTGCAGACTATAACATGACTGTAACGTTAAGGGCGCTGTAAAAAGGTGAGAATGATCCGATTCACGGTTTCTGGTTTTTCGGCATGCAGCCAGTGGCCGGTATTTGCCACCATATGGGCTTTTGCCTGCGGAAATTGCTTCGTAATCGCTTCGCGGTGTTCCGGTAAAATGTATTCAGATCCTTGACCTTTGATGAATAAAGTCTTCCCTTGAAACGGTGGTAGCTCATCCCAACCCATAATGGTGTCGTAATTGGCAATTAATCCTTCTACATTAAAGCGCCAGCGGTAAACGTTTTCGCTTTTAGCAAAAGATTTCAGCAAAAACTGACGAACACCCGGCTCGATAATATGCTGGGCCAGGTAGGTCTCAGCTTCACTGCGGTTACTCACCGTCCGATTTGCCACTTCACGCAGACCGGCAAAGACATTTTGATGGCGATGTACCAGATAATGAACAGGCGCGATATCAAGCACGATAAGATGATTCATCCGTGCTGCTGCTAATGCCGTCAGCGCCATCGCAACCTTGCCGCCCATTGAATGTCCTATCACTGAGAAAAGCTCTATATCTAACTGTTCAACAACGGTTAAGATATCGTTAGCCATTTCATGATAGGTAAATGTTTGAGTGTGAGGGGATTTACCATGATTACGGAGATCGATGCTGATCACTTTGTAATTATCTTTCAATGTCCTGGCGAGCAGCCCCAGATTATCTGAACTGCCAAACAAACCATGGATCAAAATGATCGTATCACCTTGGCCTTCAACACGATAATGAAGATTCACTGGTTATTTTCTCTTATTAGGTGTGGTATTTACCGTAGAGTATAACCCCGGTTCACGTTATAATCGCACCGTGATTTTTAAACGGAACGATAATGAACACTACGATGAAGACTATTGAAGTAGACGAAGAGCTATATCGTTATATTGCCAGTCAAACCCAGCATATCGGGGAAAGCGCATCCGATATTTTGCGTCGTTTACTATTGATGACTGAAGAACAACAGCGTGAGGTTGTGCTGCCTGTGCGTCCTAAAGGTATTGTGGTAAGCAAAGACGCAGGTAATGAGCCAAGAATAGATCGAGTGAAAGAAATGCGATCTTTGCTTATTTCTGATGAATTTGCGGCACAAGAGAAAGCCATAGGCCGTTTTATGCTGATCTTGTCTTCACTTTATCGCATCGATCCGGAAGGCTTTATCGAAGCTGCTTCGATTAAGGGTCGTACCCGCGTTTACTTTGCTGATAACGAAGAAACTTTACTTGCGAGTGGTAAAACGACCAAGCCGAAAGTTATTCCAGAGACTCCTTTCTGGGTGATCACGAATACCAATACAGATCGCAAACGGCAGATGGTTGATCAGTTTATGGCCAAAATGAGCTTTAATGCTGACATTATCGAAAAAGTGTGCGGTGAAATATAACAGGCAATATGCCTTTCGTTTACAAGGATAAGTTAATGGCGATCCATCCTCGTGCTGGCCAACGCGCTCAGCAAGAAGATATGCACAATATCCCTGCATTAGTTGCAAACTATTTTCTCATTGAGCCGAGTGCTTCAAATCCACAGCAGCAAGTTGCCTTTGGTACTTCTGGTCATCGTGGAACGGCTGATAAAGGGACGTTTAACCAGCATCATATCTGGGCTATTGCTCAGGCGGTTGCTGAAGTGCGTGCTGAAAATGGTGTAACTGGTCCACTTTTCTTAGGTAAAGATACCCACGCATTATCAGAGCCAGCATTTACTTCTACCTTAGAAGTACTGGTTGCTAACAATGTCAAAGTTGTGATTCAGGAAGGTAAAGGTTATACCCCAACCCCAGGTGTTTCCCACGCCATTCTTTGCCATAACGCGGCAAATGCTGATAAAGCTGATGGTATTGTGATCACGCCATCTCACAATCCGCCTCAAGACGGTGGTATTAAGTACAACCCTGTGCATGGTGGTCCTGCGGAAGGTGAGCTGACTTCTGCCATTGAAAAGCGCGCCAATGAAATCATTGCCAATGGCCTGGTGGATGTTAAGCGCGTCTCTATTCAAGATGCTTTTGCCAGCGATCTGGTTGTCGAGAAAGAGCTTGTTGCTCCTTATGTTGACGACCTGGTAAATGTTATCGACATGGCTGCGATCCAAAAAGCGAATCTGAAAATTGGTGTTGATCCGCTTGGTGGTTCCGGTATCGAATACTGGCGTCAAATTGCGACACATTATGGTCTTGATCTGACATTGGTTGATGAGTCTATCGATCCTTCATTCCGTTTTATGTCTCTCGACAAAGATGGTGTGGTACGTATGGATTGTTCTTCACCATACGCAATGGCCGGTCTTCTTGCGCATAAAGACAATTACGATTTAGCGTTTGGTAACGACCCTGATTATGATCGCCACGGTATTGTAACCCCGGCTGGTCTGATGAATCCTAACCATTTCTTGGCTGTGTGTATCGATTACCTGTACCGCCATCGCCCTGAATGGAGTCAGGATGTTGCCGTTGGTAAAACCTTAGTTTCAAGTGCACTGATCGACCGTGTTGTGGCAGATCTTGGCCGTGAACTGTGTGAAGTGCCAGTTGGTTTCAAATGGTTTGTTGATGGTTTGTATTCTGGCAAGCTTGGTTTCGGTGGTGAAGAAAGTGCCGGCGCTTCGTTCCTGCGTATGAACGGTTCGCCATGGTCAACAGATAAAGACGGTATTCTTCTGTGTCTGCTTGCGGCAGAAATTACGGCGGTAACGGGTAAGAACCCGCAACAATACTACGAAGAACTTGCTGCTAAGCATGGTGCCTCTGAGTATAACCGTCTGCAAGCGGTTGCTAATGGTGAGCAGAAAGCGGTACTGAGTAAGCTGTCTCCTGAGATGGTTGCCGCTGAAACGTTAGCGGGTGATGTCATTACTGCACGCCTGACGCATGCGCCAGGCAACGGTGCGGCGATTGGTGGTCTGAAAGTCACGACTGATAACGGCTGGTTTGCTGCTCGTCCGTCAGGTACGGAAGACATTTACAAGATTTATTGTGAAAGCTTTAAGGGTAAGGAGCACTTGAGCCTTATTGAAAAAGAAGCACAAGAAATTGTCAGTAAAGTCTTTGCTGATGCTGGATTGTAATTGAGTGTGAAGCAATTACTATGATGTGCTCGTAATTAAGCACTGCGAGTATAAAAACGCCCTTATATTGAATATATAGAGGGCGTTTTTTTATGACTAGGGCTTATGGATTTGGTATTAACTGGTATTACGCGCGGGCCAGTGATCCGGCATTACAAACCATATCTGGTTATCAGCTGATACCGCTTGAGTAGGTGTAACCAACCCGTTAAGATCCAACGGTTTTGACAGCTGATCATAGCGTGGCGGTGCTAACCATTGTGGTTTAGCCAATGCCTTTAATGGCATTTCCTCAGCCAGGATCTCATTTAATTGAGAATGAAAACACCACCGACCGGTTAATACGTTGGGGTTAATCGCTATTTCAGATCCCTGTTCACGATCATTATAGGAGCTAAACAACCGGCCTTGCATGATCAGTCGTTTTACTTTTGGCTGGCCGTACACATCTTGCAATTGTTCCTTGTAAGCAGGGTGCTCACACAACATCAGCTGATGCTCAACCATCCGGCTTATTTTTTTATCAAGCCGATCGGCCGCATTCGGTCCCAGCCATTGTCTCTGATAAGCGAGATAAAATTTAATCGCAACTTCCCAATGCTCAAGTTGGTTGGTTTGCTGATTCAATACAAAAAAGTCGATCGCCCCTAAGGTTTTATTTTGCCAGTGGAGCTGGATTTCTTCAGCAACTAACTGATAGTGGGGATGTGCTTCAATGATTTGCTGCCATAACCATTGGTAGTAAAAGCCGAGACGCCTATTTCCTTGATAGGGGGTGACTTCGGGTATCAACGCATTTTTTCTAAAATGCGCAAACCATTTCTCATCGACCTGGTAAGGTATATTGAGAGTAAGAGGCGGGCAATGCAATACCGCCTTGACGTTGCTTTCATATTGCTGGTGGGTTGTTGCATCATTGTAAATAAATGACATCTTTACTCTCAGTGTCTTCTATTTGCTCGGCATATCTCTTATTAATAGCGCAATATGGTCGATAATTGAACTATGTGCCGTAGTGTTATTACAGTAAATGGATTAAAGTAATGACAGGTTAGACCAGTTACCAGGGGGCAAAATGTACACTCGATTTCCACTTTACAGCATCATATTACGTCGTACTTTCGTTGTGTTTGCCGGGGTTCTGTCATTCCCGGTTGTTGTCTTCTTGCCGATCTCACTACGATCACGTTTTTACAGTTATCTGCATCGTGTCTGGTTGAAAACAAGCACAAAACCGGTTTGGTTAAAACAGACTGAACACGGTGTTAAAGAGCTTTTCTAATTTGAGTCTTACTTGTTCTAATATATTGAAAAAGCTGCAGCGGTGCAGCTTTTTTGCTATTTGGTATAAGCTGATAGTGGATTTGATATAATATTGGTGACTGGAAAAAGGGATCAACAATGAATAACCTGAAATTGGAAGCTGTATTAAATGCGCTGCTAAGTCCGCACCTGATAAAAGATTACTGCCCGAATGGCTTGCAGATCGAAGGCAAGTCAGAAATCAAGAAAGTCATTACCGGTGTCACTGCCTGCCAGGCGTTGATTGATCGCGCGATTGAAGCAAACGCTGATGCCATTCTGGTACACCACGGTTTTTTCTGGAAAGGAGAGCCTTCCGAAATCCGTGGGATGAAATTCAACCGCATTAAAGCACTAATCGAAAATGGTATTAATCTTTATGCCTATCATCTGCCGTTAGATGTGCATCCCGAATTGGGTAACAATGCGCGGTTAGCGCAGCTACTGGATTTTGAAGTCCTCGGCGGATTAGAGGAGGGCAATCCGCACTCTGTTGCCATGTATGGTCAGCTGGATGAAGCGGTGAGCGGTGAAGATCTTGCTTCACGCATTGCGATTGCCCTGCATCGCGAACCCTTACATATTGGTGATAATGCACCAGCAAGTATTCAAAGTGTCGGCTGGTGTACTGGTGGTGGGCAGGATTTTATTGAGCTGGCTGGACACAAAGGGCTTGATGCTTTTATTTCTGGTGAAGTATCAGAGCGAACCGTTCATATCGCACGTGAAATGGGTATTCACTATTTCAGTGCCGGCCATCATGCCACCGAACGTTATGGCATAAAAGCCTTGGGAGAGTGGTTAGCCCGGGAACATCAACTGGAAGTGGGGTATATTGATATCGATAATCCTGTTTAGAGTGTAAGTAGCGAGTGACGAGAATCTAGATTCTCATCACTCGCTTACTCGTTACTCTCTTTCGTGAATAGGCTTAAATTCACGCTGAAGCTTACCGGTATAAAGCTGACGTGGTCGACCAATACGGTTCGTTGGGTCATCGTGCATTTCGCTCCAGTGCGCAATCCAGCCAACGGTACGGGACATCGCGAAAATAACGGTAAACATCGAAATGGGAATACCGATCGCTTTCAGGATAATACCTGAGTAGAAATCAACATTCGGATACAGCTTTTTGTCAATAAAATACGGATCGGAAAGCGCGATGCGCTCCAGTTCCATCGCGACGTCAAGTAGTGGATCCTGAATATTAAGCTCATCTAATACATCGTGACATGCTTCACGCATGACAGTGGCACGTGGGTCATAGTTTTTATAAACACGGTGACCGAAGCCCATTAGGCGGAATGGGTCATCTTTATCTTTCGCACGCTCAACAAACTCAGGGATCTTATCAACGCTGCCGATTTCTTCCAGCATTCTCAGGCATGCTTCATTCGCACCACCATGTGCAGGGCCCCACAGTGAGGCAATACCCGCAGCAATACATGCAAATGGGTTAGCACCAGAAGATCCTGCCAGACGGACTGTCGAGGTGGATGCGTTTTGTTCATGATCTGCATGCAGAGTAAATATTTTATCCATTGCACGGGCAACGACAGGGCTGACTTCATATTCTTCGCATGGCGTTGCAAACATCATGTGCAGAAAGTTCTCGGCGTAATCGAGATCGTTTCTTGGGAAAATGAACGGTTGACCGATTGAATACTTGTAACACATTGAAGCCAGTGTCGGCATTTTTGACAATAGACGGAATGCCGTGATTTCACGGTGTTCATCATTATTGATGTCTAATGAATCATGGTAGAACGCCGCTAAGGCTCCAACCACACCGCACATTACTGCCATAGGGTGAGCATCTCGACGGAAGCCGTGGAAGAAGCTGGCAATTTGTTCATGAACCATGGTGTGACGGGTAACCGTGGTTCGGAATTGCTGGTACTCGGCGCGAGTAGGGACTTCGCCATATAAAAGTACGTAACAGACTTCTAAATAGTCTGCATTATTGGCTAATTGGTCGATAGGGTAACCGCGGTGAAGCAGAATACCTTTATCGCCATCAATGTAGGTAATTTGAGATTCACATGATGCAGTGGCTAGAAAACCAGGGTCGAATGTAAAGTAACCGTTAGCGCCAAGTTTGCGCACATCAATGACTTCTGGCCCCTGGGAGCCCCCGATAATCGGCAGTTCGATAGGTGCTTTCCCTTCAATGTGAAGAGTAGCTTTCTTATCTGCCATAACAATCTCCTTTGCTATTTCTATAATCCTGATCCAAGACGGATGTATGCTAGTTGTACCGTTTGCCACGGCAATTGTCAATTTTCGTGATTTTTTGTACGCGCTTGTTAATAACTTTGAAGTAAATGGTACAAATATCTCAAATCGTGTTAGAGGTCATGTAACACGGTTTGTGTTTGCTTGTTACGGGGCGTATACTCGCGGCAGGTATCTGGTTATGCTGATGCCAGAAGTGAATGGATAAGTTATCAACAATATTAGTTACTTAGGTTGAGAGTTTTTTTTTGTTACTAAAGGCACAAAATCGCAACCAAAGGTTATGGAATTGTTACTCTTATTCGTTGGCGTAGCACTGGGCCGGAGAGTTTAATAAAAATAATATGCTTCAATGGAGCTGAGTGGGCAAACACGTGAAAGTTAAAAAGCCAAGACCTGTCAACCTCGACCTACAGACGATTCGCTTCCCTCTGACAGCGATTGCGTCGATCTTACATCGTGTATCAGGCGTTATTACGTTTGTTTCTGTTGCAATACTACTTTGGTTATTAGGCCTTTCCCTTTCTACCCCGGAAGGTTTCGCAAGTGCTGCCAACATTGTTGACAGTTTTTTTGTGAAATTTATTCTGTGGGGAGTGCTGACGGCATTGTTTTATCACATTGTGGTTGGTGTGCGTCATTTACTGATGGACATGGGATATTTTGAAGAAATGGATACCGGCATTGCGAGCACCAAAGTGAGCTTCGCAATTGTAGCGGTTCTTGCTGTCTTCGCTGGAGGCCTAGTATGGTAAACAATGTATCAACAGTCGGCCGTAATGGTATTCACGATTTTATCCTGATCCGCGCTACTGCAATCATCTTAACCTTTTACACCATTTATATGATCGGATTCTTCGCATTCGGCCCGGATCTGAGCTACGAAACCTGGACGGCTTTCTTTGGCAAGCTGAGTACCAAGGTTTTCACCATGCTGGCGTTGATGTCAATCCTGATCCATGCCTGGATTGGCCTCTGGCAGGTGCTGACTGACTACATCAAGCCAGCGGCAATGCGCGCGGGCATCCAGTTTGGCGTTGTAGTGGTCCTTTTTGTTTACCTGTTTTCAGGTTTCTTCATTTTGTGGGGTGTGTAAGTGAGCATTGCAGTTCGTGAGTTTGATGCCGTTGTAATCGGTGCCGGTGGTGCAGGTATGCGTGCCGCACTGCAAATTTCTGAACAAGGCCTTAAATGTGCCTTGTTATCTAAAGTCTTTCCTACCCGTTCCCATACCGTGTCGGCACAAGGGGGGATTACCGTTGCGCTAGGTAACTCGCACCCTGATAACTGGCAATGGCACATGTATGACACGGTCAAGGGGTCTGATTATATTGGTGATCAGAATGCCATTGAGTATATGTGTGAGAATGGCCCCAAATCTGTGATTGAACTTGAACAAATGGGGCTGCCTTTTTCTCGTTTTGATGATGGTACTATTTATCAGCGCCCGTTTGGCGGTCAGTCAAAAGCATTTGGTGGTGAGCAGGCGGCACGAACTGCCGCTGCGGCTGACCGTACTGGCCATGCGCTTCTTCATACGCTGTACCAACAGAACATCAAACATAAAACGACGATTTTCTCTGAGTGGTACGCGTTGGATCTGGTTAAAAATCAGGATGGCGCCATTCTAGGCTGTACGGCCCTTTGTATGGAAACCGGCGAGATTTGTTATTTCAAATCAAAAGCCACTATTTTGGCGACAGGGGGGGCCGGTCGTATCTATGCGTCGACGACCAATGCCCATATCAATACCGGTGATGGTGTCGGTATGGCTCTGCGTGCTGGCGTCCCAATGCAGGATATTGAAATGTGGCAGTTTCACCCCACGGGTATTGCTGGTGCCGGTGTGCTGGTGACGGAAGGTTGCCGTGGTGAGGGGGGGTATCTCCTCAATAAAGACGGTGAACGTTTCATGGAACGTTATGCACCCAATGCCAAAGATCTTGCTGGCCGTGATGTTGTTGCCCGTTCAATGATGGTTGAGATCCGGGAAGGGCGTGCCTGTGATGGTCCTTGGGGCCCACACATTAAACTTAAGCTTGATCACTTGGGTAAAGACGTACTCGAATCTCGTCTGCCTGGTGTGTGTGAGCTTTCTCGTACTTTTGCCCATATAGATCCGGTTAAAGAACCTATCCCCGTCATTCCGACTTGTCACTATATGATGGGCGGTGTGCCGACTCAGGTTTCGGGTCAGGCTCTGAAGCAAAATAGCGCGGGCATTGATGAGGAAATTCAAGGGTTGTTTGCCTGTGGTGAAATCGCTTCTGTTTCAGTTCACGGAGCCAACCGTCTGGGGGGTAATTCACTGCTTGATCTGGTGGTCTTTGGTCGTGCGACTGGTCTTCATCTTGGCGAAACGCTGGCAGCACAATCTGAGGCTCGTCCAGCAACAGAATCGGATATTGAAGCATCGCTTGCACGTGTAAATCGCTGGAATTCAACCCAAGAAGGCGAAGATCCGGTGCAAATCCGTAAAGATTTGCAACAGTGCATGCAGAACAACTTCTCGGTATTCCGGGAAGGTGAAGCCATGGCGAATGGTTTAGCGGAACTTAAAGTTATCCGTGAGCGTTTGAAAGAAGCACGCCTGGATGATACTTCTACCGAATTTAACACTCAGCGTATTGAGTGTTTGGAACTTGATAACCTGATGGAAACGGCATACGCGACAGCGGTCGCGGCCAATTTCCGTACGGAAAGTCGTGGTGCCCATGCTCGCTTCGACTTCCCTGAACGTGATGATGAGAACTGGCTATGCCATTCAATTTACAACCCTGAGACAGAAGAAATGTCCAAGCGGGCGGTAAATATGGAGCCTATTCATCGCGAAGCATTCCCACCGAAAGCTCGCACATACTAGGGAAGGGAAGAAAGATGAACCTGAATTTCTCAATTTATCGTTACAATCCAGATGTTGATAATGCCCCCCATATGAAGGGCTATAACCTGGAAGTACCTGATGGCTCTGACATGATGGTACTGGACGCGCTGATCCTGTTGAAAGAACAAGATCCAAGCTTAGCCTTCCGTCGTTCATGCCGTGAAGGAGTCTGTGGCTCTGATGGTCTTAACATGAATGGCAAAAACGGCCTGGCATGTATCACTCCGCTCTCGGCGTTGACGGGTGAAAAAACCATTGTCATTCGTCCATTACCGGGCCTACCTGTTGTTCGTGATCTGATCATTGATATGGAACAGTTCTATGTCAACTATGAGAAGGTGAAGCCGTTCCTTGTTGATGATGGTGTGCAGCCTCCGGCTCGCGAAAACCTGCAATCACCGGAAGAACGCGCACATCTTGATGGTCTGTATGAATGTATTATGTGTGCATGTTGTTCGACATCATGTCCGTCATTTTGGTGGAATCCTGATAAATTCATCGGACCAGCCGGCTTGTTGGCAGCCTATCGCTGGCTAATTGATAGCCGAGATAATGCCACCGAGGAACGATTATCGGATCTTGACGATGCTTTTAGTGTTTTTCGTTGCCATGGCATCATGAACTGTGTAAATGTTTGTCCTAAAGGACTAAATCCGACAAAAGCGATTGGTCATATTAAATCAATGCTGCTAAAACGGGCAGTATAAATAAATCGAATTATCGATATGCTGGCCTCCTGATTTTCACACTCAGAGGCCAGCTTTTAAGCCCGGCCAAGAGGCCGGAGTAAATGGCGATAACTAGTGGTTAAGGGAAAAAAATGCAGAACGGCGTTATGAAGGCATGGCTCGAGTCTTCACACCTAGCTGGCGCCAATGCGACTTATGTAGAAGACCTCTACGAGTTGTATCTTAGCGACCCAGAATTAGTTGACGAACAATGGCGAGGCGTTTTTGGTGAATTGCCGGTAGTGAATGAAGCGGTGGTTGAACAGCCTCATTCTCGTGTTCGTGATTATTTCCGACGTCTGGCGAAAGAAACAACCCATCTAAGCGCTACCGTCAGTGATCCGGATGTGGATGCTAAGCAGGTTAAGGTATTGCAGCTCATTAACGCATACCGCTTCCGTGGGCATCAACATGCAAACCTAGATCCCCTGGGGTTATGGCAACAGGAACGAGTTTTAGAATTAGATCCTGAATTCCACAACCTAACGGCAGATGATTTTAACGAAAGCTTCAATGTCGGCTCTTTTGCCGTCGGCCAAGAAACAATGAAGCTGTCTGAAATCTACGATGCACTCAAGAAAACCTATTGCGGTTCAATTGGTGCTGAGTACATGCATATTACTAACACCGATGAGAAACGTTGGGTTCAGCAGCGTCTTGAATCAGTAGTTGGGACGGGGACATTCAGTAAAGAAGAGAAGCAGTGTTTTCTTGAAGAGTTAACGGCCGCTGAAGGTCTTGAACGTTACCTTGGGGCAAAATTCCCTGGCGCTAAACGCTTTTCGTTGGAAGGTGGCGATGCACTGATCCCGATGATGAAAGAGCTGATCCGCCATGCGGGTGGTCAGGGTATTCGTGAAGTTGTTGTTGGTATGGCCCACCGTGGCCGCCTGAACATGCTGGTCAACGTGCTGGGCAAGAAGCCGCAAGACTTGTTTGATGAGTTTGCGGGTAAGCACGGCGAGAGCTGGGGGACCGGTGATGTAAAATACCATCAGGGTTTCTCTGCTGATTTCGCAACGCCGGGTGGCGATGTGCATTTGGCATTAGCATTTAACCCGTCTCACCTCGAAATAGTTAACCCTGTCGTTGTGGGTTCTGTTCGTGCGCGTCAGGATCGTTTAGGCGATACCGATGGCTCGAAAGTGCTTCCTATCACCATTCATGGTGACTCGGCAATTGCAGGGCAGGGCGTGGTGGCTGAAACATTTAACATGTCTCAGGCCCGGGGTTATCGTGTTGGCGGTACTGTACGTATCGTTGTCAATAACCAGATTGGCTTTACTACTTCCAACCCCCACGATATGCGTTCAACAGATTATTGTACTGATATCGCGAAGATGGTGCAGGCCCCCATTTTCCATGTCAATGCTGATGATCCGGAAGCGGTGGCTTTTGTCACCCGCATTGCGTTTGATTTCCGTAATACGTTCAAGCGTGACGTCGTTATCGATCTCGTCTGTTATCGACGTCATGGCCACAATGAAGCTGATGAGCCGAATGCCACTCAGCCTTTGATGTACCAGAAGATTAAGAAGCATCCTACCCCTCGTAAGATTTACGCTGATGCATTAAGTGATGGCAGTAGTGTGGATCTGGAAACTGCTACGGGCCTTATAAACGAATACCGTGATGCACTTGACCGCGGTGAATGCGTGGTGAAAGAGTGGCGTCCGATGAAGCTGCACTCTGTTGACTGGTCTCCGTACCTCGGGCATGACTGGACAGTGGATTGGGCAAGCAAAGTTGATAGCAAGCGACTTCACGAATTAGGTCTGCGTATCTGTCAGTTCCCTGAAAGTCACAAGCTTCAGAGCCGAGTACAGAAACTCTATAACGATCGTTTATTAATGCTTGCGGGCGATAAGCTTGTTGATTGGGGGATGGCTGAAACATTGGCTTATGCCACCTTGGTTGATGAAGGTAATCGTATTCGTATTACGGGGCAGGATTCTGGTCGGGGTACATTCTTCCACCGTCATGCCGTACTGCATAATCAAGGCGATGCAAGCACTTATGTTCCTCTTGCAAATCTACATGATAAGCAAGGACCGTTCGAAGTTATTGACTCGGTGTTATCTGAAGAAGCGGTGTTAGCCTTTGAATATGGCTATGCGACGGCAGAACCCGGCGGCCTGACTATTTGGGAAGCGCAGTTTGGTGACTTTGCCAACGGTGCTCAGGTCGTGATCGATCAGTTCATCAGTTCTGGTGAGCAGAAGTGGGGACGTATGTGTGGTTTAACCATGCTGTTGCCGCACGGTTATGAAGGCCAGGGGCCAGAACACTCCTCTGCACGTCTTGAGCGTTACCTGCAGCTTTGCGCTGAGCAAAATATGCAGGTTATCGTACCGTCGACGCCGGCACAGGTTTATCATATGCTGCGCCGACAGGTTGTTCGTCCGATGCGTCGCCCGTTGATCGTGATGTCGCCGAAGTCACTGCTACGTCATCCTTTGTGTGTATCAACAATGGAAGATTTAGCTGAGGGGACGTTTAAGCCTGCGATCGGGGAAATCGACTCACTTGATCCGACACAAGTAAAACGTGTTGTCTTCTGCTCTGGTAAGGTCTATTACGATCTTCTTGATCAACGTCGTAAAAACGAACAGACAGATGTTGCCATTGTTCGGATTGAACAGTTATACCCATTCCCTAAAGATGATGTTGAAGCTGCGTTAGCTGAATATCAGCATGTCACTGATTTTATTTGGTGTCAGGAAGAGCCACAGAACCAAGGCGCTTGGTATTCTAGCCAGCATAACTTCCTCTCTGCGTTGCCGAAAGGTGCTGAGCTGAACTATGCCGGTCGCCCGGCATCCGCATCACCGGCTGTAGGTTACATGTCGGTTCACTTGAAACAACAGAAAGCGTTAATTGAAGACGCTCTGACAATTGCCTAATAAGAGCTGGAACAAAAAGGACAAAGCCGATATGACAATCGAAATTCTGGTTCCCGATTTACCTGAATCAGTTGCTGATGCAACCGTGGCAACTTGGCATAAACAGCCTGGTGATGCCGTTACACGTGATGAAGTTCTGGTTGATATCGAAACAGACAAAGTGGTGCTGGAAGTTCCGGCACCGGAAGACGGTATTTTAGAAGCAATTCTTGAAGACGATGGTACAACGGTTTTATCCAAGCAGTTAATCGGTAAGATTAAAGCCGGTGTTATTGCTGGTGAACCAACGAAGGATGTACCGGCAGAAGCTGAGGCATCGCCGACTAAGCGTAGTACCGCCTCATTAAGTGAAGAGACTAGCGAAGCGTTAAGCCCAGCAGTTCGTCGTTTGCTTGGTGAGCACAGCATTGAAGCATCAGCGGTGAAAGGGACAGGTGTTGGCGGCCGTATCACACGTGAAGACGTCGAAGCCTTTTTGAAGCAAGGTAAAGCCGCTCCGGTACCTGCAGCCCCGACCGTTGAAGCGAAAGTGGAAGCACCGCTGGCGTATCGCAGCGAAAAACGTGTTCCTATGACGCGTTTACGTAAGCGTGTCGCTGAGCGTCTGCTTGAAGCGAAAAATAGTACCGCAATGCTGACCACGTTCAACGAAGTAAACATGAAGCCAATCATGGATCTTCGAAAGCAGTACAAAGACATTTTTGAAGAGCGACATGGCATTCGCCTGGGCTTTATGTCTTTCTACGTGAAGGCGGTTGTAGAAGCGCTGAAGCGTTATCCTGAAGTCAATGCTTCGATTGATGGTGATGATATTGTTTATCATAACTTCTTCGACATAAGCATTGCTGTGTCGACTCCCCGTGGCCTGGTGACTCCGGTACTTCGTGACTGTGACAAGCTTAGCCTTGCTGAAATCGAGAAAGGGATCCGTGAGCTAGCCATCAAAGGTCGTGACGGTAAGCTAACGGTTGACGAACTGATAGGTGGTAACTTCACGATCACTAACGGCGGTGTGTTTGGTTCACTGATGTCGACACCAATCATTAACCCGCCACAAGCCGCTATTTTGGGCATGCATAAAATAGCCGACCGCCCAATGGCCGTTGATGGCAAAGTAGAAATCCTTCCAATGATGTATCTGGCACTGTCTTACGATCACCGTTTGGTTGATGGCCGTGAGTCGGTAGGTTATCTGGTTACGATTAAAGAGTTGCTAGAAGATCCAACCCGTCTGCTCCTAGACGTTTAATACCTGTTTTTGCAGCTTAAGCCGGACAGGCTCAACGTCCGGCTTACATTACGCTGTCAGGTATCACTGACGAAGAAATACCCAAGAGTATTTCAAATGGATATAACAGTCTCAAATGGATATAACAGTCCAAAGGGATATGAAAATGGATAGAACATCATGAATCTGCATGAATATCAGGCAAAACAGCTTTTCGCTGAGTACGGTCTGCCAGTTCCAGAAGGCTATGCTTGTGACACGCCGCAAGAAGCAGCTGAGGCTGCTGGTAAAATCGGTGGTGGCAAGTGGGTTATCAAATGTCAGGTTCACGCTGGTGGGCGTGGTAAAGCGGGTGGTGTTGAACTGCACAACACGAAAGAAGGACTGAAAGAGTTTGCCCAAAAATGGCTGGGTAAAAACCTGGTGACTTACCAAACAGACGCCAATGGTCAGCCGGTTAGAAAAATCCTGGTCGAAGAAGCATCAAACATTGTTAATGAGCTGTATCTCGGCGCGGTGGTTGATCGCGCTTCTCGTCGTATCGTTTTCATGGCATCAACTGAAGGTGGTGTGGAAATTGAGAAAGTGGCGGAAGAAACTCCTGAGTTGATCTACAAAGCGGCAATTGATCCATTGGTTGGCCCACAGCCATATCAAGGTCGTGAGCTGGCATTCAAGCTTGGCTTGAAAGGGGATCAAATTAAGCAGTTTACAAAAATCTTCCTCGGTCTTGGTAACATGTTTGCTGATTACGATCTGGCGCTGCTTGAAATTAACCCGCTGGTTGTTACAGGTGATGGCAGTCTCGTTTGTCTGGATGGTAAAATTAACATCGATTCAAATGCAATGTACCGTCAGCCAAAACTGCGTGACATGCATGATTCAACTCAGGAAGATAAACGTGAAGCGCATGCCGCACAGTGGGAACTGAACTACGTAGCACTAGACGGCAACATTGGTTGCATGGTTAACGGCGCAGGTCTTGCAATGGGGACGATGGATATCGTCAACCTGTACGGAGGCCAGCCTGCAAACTTCCTGGATGTTGGTGGTGGTGCGACAAAAGAGCGTGTAACCGAAGCATTTAAAATTATCCTGTCAGACAGCAACGTAAAAGCGGTACTGGTAAATATCTTCGGCGGTATCGTTCGTTGTGACCTTATTGCAGAAGGCATCATTGGTGCAATCGCAGAAGTTGGCGTTGAAGTACCGGTTGTTGTTCGCCTTGAAGGTAACAATGCAGAAGTAGGTGCGGCTAAGCTAGCTGAAAGTGGTCTGAATATTATAGCTGCGACTTCCTTAACTGAAGCTGCGGAAAAAGTTGTTGCTGCAGCGGAGGGTAAATAATGTCAGTTTTAATCAATAAAGACACTAAGGTGATCTGTCAGGGCTTCACGGGTGGTCAGGGAACTTTCCACTCAGAGCAAGCTATTGCGTACGGTACGAAAATGGTTGGAGGTGTATCACCCGGTAAAGGGGGAACCACTCACCTGGGCCTGCCGGTTTTCAACACCGTTCGTGATGCAGTTGAAGCTACTGGTGCAACGGCCACGGTTATCTATGTACCTGCCCCATTTTGTAAAGATGCTATCCTTGAAGCAATCGATGCGGGTATCGAGCTGATCGTAACGATTACTGAAGGCATTCCGACACTGGATATGCTGGATGTTAAAGTGCGTCTTGATGAAGCTGGCGTGCGTATGATTGGTCCTAACTGTCCGGGTGTGATCACTCCTGGCGAGTGTAAGATTGGTATCATGCCTGGCCATATCCACAAGCCGGGTAAAGTTGGTATTGTCTCTCGCTCTGGTACCTTAACTTACGAAGCGGTCAAACAAACTACTGATGAAGGTTTCGGCCAGTCTACTTGTGTCGGTATTGGCGGTGACCCAATACCGGGCTCGAACTTCATCGACGTGTTGGAAATGTTTGAGAAAGATCCCGCGACTGAAGCAATCGTGATGATTGGTGAGATCGGCGGTACCGCTGAAGAAGAAGCGGCAGCTTACATTAAAGCGAACGTTACTAAGCCCGTTGTTTCTTACATTGCGGGTGTTACTGCGCCTCCGGGCAAACGGATGGGTCACGCCGGTGCCATTATCTCTGGTGGCAAAGGTACAGCAGCAGATAAATTTGCGGCCCTTGAAGAAGCGGGTGTTAAGACGGTGAAAAGCCTGGCCGAGATCGGTACAGCACTACGTGAAGTAACAGGTTGGTAATTAATACCAATCGGGATAATAGCCCCGATTGGTATCAGACCTTGTTTTTAAAACCCGCCGCCTGGCGGTTTTTTGTGCCCCAAACAAAAAGTCTAACTTTCGGTACGTTTTAGCTGGCTTAGCATGAACATTCCGGCAGCGGCAACGACCACTGAGGGGCCTGCCGGTGTATCGTAATGCCACGACATGGTCAGGCCAATGACGACAGCAACTGCACCGATAGCAGAGGCTAAGCCTGCCATAAACTCTGGACTATGAGAAAAGCGGCGAGCCGTTGCGGCCGGAATGATCAGTAGCGAAGTGATGATCAGCGCACCGACAAATTTCATTGCGACAGCGATAACCATACCAACCATCAGCATCAGCAAAAGGCGCATCAAATCAACATTGACCCCTTCAACTTGGGCCATATCTTCATTAATTGTCATGGAGAGCAAAGGATGCCAGAGGGTGAACAGTGCGATCAGCACCAGCAATCCGCCGCCGTATATCCATAACAGATCTGTCGCGGTGACGGCTAATAAGTCACCAAACAGATAAGCCATCAGATCGATACGAACATGATCGAGAAAGCTGACCGCTACTAAACCCAGCGATAACGCACTATGGGCAAGAATCCCCAATAAAGTATCGGTGGCAACATATTTTTGCTTTTGTAAAGCGACCAGAATGACCGCTAACACTAAACAGCAAATGATCAGGGCCAGGTTAAGATTGACATCAAATAAGAAACCTAAAGCGATCCCCAACAGCGAGGCGTGGGACAGGGTGTCACCAAAATAGGCCATCTTGCGCCAGACGACGAATGAGCCTAGCGGGCCTGCCAGTAAGGCAATGCCAATGCCCGCGGCAAGGGCTGGAAGAAGAAACTCAAGCATTATGATCACCGTGATGTTCTTTATGGTGCAGGCATGGACCGACAGGGCTACCCGCAAGGTCGTGATCGTGATTATGATTATGATGGTATAAAGCCAGTTGTTCACTTTGCTGCTGACCAAATAAAGCCACGTAGGAAGGGTGGCTGGTAATGGTGTCGGGCTCTCCCGAGCAGCAAATATGATGGTGCAGACAGATGACATTGTCGGTTTTTGCCATGACTAAATGCAGGTCATGCGAAACCATCAAGATGGCACAGTTAAGATTATCTCTCAGGGACTGAATTAAGTTATACAGCTCCAGCTGGCCGTTTACATCAACACCTTGTACAGGTTCGTCCAAAACGAGCAGGTCCGGTTTTTGCAGCAGTGCCCTGGCCAACAGTACCCGTTGCATTTCCCCACCTGATAGTGAATGCATATCACTGTGCTGGAGGTGGACACCGCCGACAAGGCTCAAGGCTTCGACTCTGGTACTCTCTTTGTTACGGCCTGCTAATCGCATGAAACGATCTACCGTTAGAGGCAAAGACGTATTCAGTTGCAGCTTTTGCGGAACATAGCCAATACGTACTTCCTTTTGACGAATCACTTTTCCTATCGTGGGCTTGCGCAAACCGGTGATCACCTTAACCAAGGTTGATTTACCAGCCCCGTTAGGCCCGATTAAAGTGGTGATTTGACCTCGTTCAAGTTTTAGAGAAACCTGATCTAGGACATGCCGATCAGCGAAAGTGACGGTGACCGACTGAAGTTCAATTAATGTTGTCATAAGAAAAATAGGCTGTCATGAAAGAATACGGAGAAGGAGTTTGCTAAAATGAGATGTTATAATATAACATTCATTTTCTTATTAGTATTCTTTAATTTTATTAGGCATTGTTTAATGGACATCGTTATGCGTCGCTTTACTTCATGGTGCTGTGCTGTTGCTCTGGTATTTTCTGGCACTGTTTATGCCGGACCTGCCTTTGCTAATGAAGCGAAAGCATTTTCAGTAGTCACAACGGTAAAACCACTGAATATGATTGTACAGGATCTGACTGCAGGAATAACCCGCAGTGACACATTGCTACCACCTGGTACGTCACCGCATGATTATGCATTACGCCCTTCTGATATGAAAAAGTTGCGAGACGCTGATTTAGTGATTTGGGTGGGGCCTGAACTAGAAATGTTTCTTGCCAATATGCTTGAAGGTAAAGAAAACAGTCTGGCGTTAACTGAACAGCATTCTATTGATTTCCGCCATTATGAGCATGCAGTTGATAATGATCACGATGATCACGATGATCACAATCACAGCCATGACGGTATTGATCCACACCTTTGGTTGGGGCCAAAACAAGCAATTCAGGCTGCAAATGTGATCACAGGGGCGCTTGTTAAACATGATCCATTGCATAAAAAGGGGTATGAGGATAATCTCACGATGTTCGTATCAGAGGTCAATCAAACTATCTCTGAGTTGAATAATAAACTCAAACCATTAGCAGAGCATGGCTACTTTGTTTTTCATGATGGCTATGGCTACTTTGAAGAACAATTTGGGCTGAATAATCTTGGACATTTCACGGTTAAGCCAGATCGACGACCTGGTGCAAAGACGTTAATTTCAATACGTCGTGCGCTGCAAGATCAACAAGCTTTTTGTGTATTCAGCGAACCCCAGTTTTCTCCAGCTGTAGTCAATAGTGTTGTTAGTGGTACTGACGTTAAAATAGGAACTCTTGACCCAATGGCAACTGAGATTGCAGAGGGCAAGGGAGGATATGCACGTTTTCTTACAGAATTGGGTGCGAGTTTTACCAAGTGTCTTGAATAATGAAATTGTATAAGGTTGCGGTCTCTTCAATAAAACAATTACCTCGTCAGCATCGGATTGCGTTAGCCTCAACCTCTCTGTTGGTGATGGCTGCACTTATGTGGCAGCCATCCCAACAAACGTATCAGACACCAAAATTTCAACGCGCTGAACGGGTTGAAATTGAGCTGCCACACGAGAAAGTTGAAGTATTATCAGAACAGAACAGTGAGCCGCTGGGGGCTGATCTGGATCCGGAAGATCCTGAGTTTTCAGCGCCAAAAGATGCACTTGAGCAGAAATTAGAGCAAGTTACGGACGTTGCTCATAAGCATAAAATTACGTCAGGTGAAACATTAGGTTCGATTTTCTCGCAATATGCGCTGCCTATTTCTGATATGTACCGACTGATCAAGGTCAACAAGTCGATTCAGAATCTTCGGGTCGGGCAGACGATAGAATGGTCTGTTAATGATGATGGGCAGGTAAAAGAATTTAATATCCAGCGCAGTAAAAAAATCACTGATAGCTATACCTTGGTTAACAAGGGCTATCAGTTCAAACAGGTTGAAGAAAACGGTGTGATTAAGCCTGTCTTCTTAACCGGAAGGATTACAGGAAGCTTCTATAATTCAGCACTTGCCGCTGGCTTAACACCTAATCAGATTCAAACCTTAGTTCAGGTTTTACAATGGCGTTTTGATTTCGGCCGGGAAGTGCGTAAAGGCGATCGTTTTGCCGTATCAGTAGAGCGTGAGTTCATTGATGGTAAGGCGGTGACTAAAGGTGAACTGAAAGCGCTTTACTATCTGAGTGATAACCGTGAAATTTTCGTGATGCGTCATAGCGACGATCAGTTTTATGACACCGATGGCAATAGCTTGAATCGTGCATTACGCCGTATTCCATTAGCGAAGCGCTATCGTATCAGCTCGTCGTTTAATCCGACGCGAAAGCATCCGGTAACCCGTCGTATTTCGCCACATAATGGTACTGACTTCGCGACTCCGATTGGTACCCCGGTATTGGCGGCAGGCGATGGTGTGGTGGTTAAAGCTAGTAAGCACCGACTCGCAGGTAACTATGTTGTTATCAAGCATGGCCGCGAATATATGACCCGTTACCTGCACCTGCATAAGTTGCTGGTAAAAGTCGGGGACCGAGTGACCATGGGCCAGCGTATTGCGTTAAGTGGCAATACAGGACGTTCGACCGGCCCGCATCTTCACTTTGAGCTAATCAAGAAGAATCGTCCAGTTAACGCAATGAAAGTACCATTGCCTCAAGCGGATCCTGTTCCAAGTAACGCGCGGTCTAAATATAAGCAACTGGCCAATAGCGAAAGACAGAAATTACTGGCGGTGATGCCCGGTTAGTTTTCTTATTGAGAGGTTTGGGCATATAAAAGCGCACGAGGTGCGCTTTTTTTATGTCAGAGGGTGTAATTTATAAAACTGAGATTATATTAGAATCATTCATACTGCATAATAGCAGATTCAATAATGTACCAGTTCGCAAGTTACTGGTGTGTTGTTGATGTTACTCGCACTTAAGAATATGAATATGAATAAAGCCTTTATCGCAATTGTTTGTTTGTTGTTTTCACTGCTTGGCAGGCTCCCTGCCGCTAACGCTGGTGCGAATCACGCCTTTTATCCATTACCTCACCAAGAGCAGGGGAGTCTTGTTTCGGCAGTCAAAATTATTAATAACACCAACGGTGGTTTATGGTTTGTTGACGTTCAGGGGGAGCTGATTTTTTATGATGGTCGTATTCTGCATAGTACTGTTGACGGGCAAGGCAATATCATTAAAGGCGTAACGGATGCTGTTATGGTGAACCAGTCACTGTGGTTGATCAGAGATGGGGAAGCTTTTCAATACTCTCCGGCAGAAACTCGATTACGTAATCTCAAGATCAGTCAGATCCCACTGAAACATGTTATTAGCAAAGGTGGAGAAGTTTGGTTTGCCAATGACAAAGGTCTTTATCTCGTTACAGAACGTCAGGTTCGTCCGGCATTTTTTAGTTTGCCGGAAGGCTTTATTGCTACGGGTTTGTATCTTGCCGGTGAGTCGTTGTTTGTTGCCGGAGAAAGCGGTCTTTACGAATTTAAAGATCATCAGCTGATTGAACCCATGACGTACCCTGAATATCAGGTGACGGCGGTTTATGCCGATAAAGCCAACCAGCTCTGGGTGGGTACCAATGAAGGACTTTTCGTGAATCACATTGAAAAGCCTTACTTGTTTAAAGATCGCAAACAGCTAAGTCATCATTATATTTCGAGTATTTCTGAAACAGATTCAGGATTGTGGATTGGTACAAAAAAAGGGCTGAATCTACTCGAACTAGAGAGTCGTGAACTGCATCAGTTTCTAGCCCGTCGGCATGATATTTTTTCCATTGATGGCAATCAGATCCAGGCCTTACACCGTGATGACCAAGGGGACTTATGGATAGCGTCCAATAATGGGATCAATTATTTTCCTAACATCACAACCCTATTTAAACGTCTTCGTTACGGTATGCAGGCTGATCTGATTCAGGCTGGACAGATCAATGATGTGATCGAATTGCCTGACGGCGATATTTGGCTGGCTACTGATCTGGGGCTGGTTGAGCTGAATGCCGAGCTTGATATTGTGCGCCAAATTACCAGTCTGGGAGTCGTTAACCATATAGCTTATCGTAATAATGAGCTATGGCTCGCGACCGAGCGTGGACTGAAAGTTTTTTCACTATCGAGCAATGAACAGGTTTCTTATGAACTGCCTCCTTGGTTTAACAATAAGCACGTCGTCAGCATTATGGTTGATCATTATGAGTCGGTTTGGATTGGTATGCGATCAACGTTGTATCGCTACTGGCCTGATAGCCAGGAGTTGGTTTCATTTGGCAGTCATTGGCAGCTGGATCCGAAGGGCGATGAGCTGGCCACAATTATCTTTGAAGATAGTGCAAAACAAGTATGGATAGGAACGGACTACGCGCTGTATCGTTTTGACGCCGGACGTCTTCAAGTTATTGAGCAAACCCGAGGTCAAGGCGGAGTTTTAGATTTATATGAAGATCAGATGGCGCAGCTTTGGATTGTGAATAATCATAGTTTGCAGTTTTCACCTGATTTGAAAAACTTGCAGCCATCCACCATCAAACTTATGGGTGAGCGAGCCAATCCTTATTGCGTGGTGAGTGATAATAAAGGAGTGTGGTTAGGCTCAAGTAAAGGTATGTCACATTTTTCATTTAATGCTGATTTACGTCAGCATTTTGCACCACCGGCTGGGGTCATTGAAAATGAATTTTATTCACAAGCGTGTGAGCGATTATTGTCGGGTAAGTTACTTTTTGGTGGTCGTGAAGGGCTGTTGGAAGTCACCCCTGATAAGTTACTTCAGTTAGATACTGAGTTATCGCAGGTTGTGATTGGTGAAATACGAATCAATCATCAATTACGTCAGTTTGCTGGTGCCAGCGAGGAGTTACTGCTTGTACCGTTTGGTGATTCAGTCAGCTTTAATTTAGGTGTTTTCCCCTTTTCCGGACCGACTAAACTGCAATTTCGTTTATCGGGAAATGAGGATGACAGTTGGCATTCTTTGAATGGTTATTTGCTGATCTTTGATACATTGCATCCGGGTAACTATACGTTAGAACTCAGAATTGATTCACTGAATAGTGAATTGCAACAAGTCACGACATTCCCATTTCAGATCCTGAAGCCCTGGTACCTTTCTTATTGGACAATAGGTACCTTCATCTTATTAATCTGTTCAATTATTATGTTGTTGATTTCCTGGCGCTCAAAGAATGTTAAAGAACAAAATCTACATTTAAAACAAGCGGTCTTCCGTAAGACAGTTCGTATAGAACGGCAAAAGCAGCAGCTTCATTCAAGCAATAAGCAGTTACAGTATATTTTAAATGTTCGCCAAAACGTCATGGCCCAGTTATCGCATGAGTTGCGTACACCGTTAACTTTAATTTTAGGCCCGGTTAAGAAAATGCAGGAGGCTAGCCATGGTGAGGAGGCCGAGAAATTCAGTATGATTGCCCGTAATGTTGAGCGTTCGCTGCATCTGGCGGATCAGTTACTGGCAAAAGGTGCATTGGCATTTCTTGAGCCGGAAAAATTGTGTGAGCAGTTAGTCAGCCCGATTCTTCAGGCCACGGTAATGAGTTGGCAGATGGAGGCGGATCAAAAAGATATTATTTTGTGCCTTGAGGATAAAACCGAAGGTGCCAGTATTAAAACCGCCCCTTACCATTTAGAAATTATGGTCGGTAACCTGCTGTCAAATGCACTGAAATATACTGCTACTAGGGGTTGTATTACAGTGACGGCTAAAAATGATCGTGTCTATTTGACAATATCGGTGGCAGATACAGGTAAAGGGATGTCTGAAGATATTCGTGACAGTATCTTTACTCAGTACTTTAAGGAAGGGGCTGAATTTAACGTTGAATCTGGGTTCGGACTTGGCTTGACTTCGGTGAAACAGCTGGTGGAATGTTACGAAGGTGATATCTCGGTTATTAGCTACAAGGGGGTTGGCAGTGAGTTTGTACTGAAGCTTCCGTTATACCGATATGATAAACGCGGCGTTGCGTCAGCCGCGAATGACTGCCCGTATATCGATGATTTACCGATGACAAAAGTGGCACCTAATACTACGACTGATAATTCAACATCGTGGCGTAAAGAAGTCATTGCGTTGGTGGAGCAGCATTTCCATGATGCCGATTTTGGTACGGCGGCGGCGGCAAAGGCAATATTTACCTCAGAGCGCAGTTTGCAGCGCAAGTTCAAGCAAGAATTCAATATGTCTTTTAAAGATTACGTGATTCAGTTTCGTTTTGAGCAGGCACAATTGATGTTGAAGCAAGGCGATAAGATTTCTGATGTCGCGTTATCCTGTGGTTTCAATGATCCATCATACTTTAGTGCCAGATTCAAAAATAGTTTTGGGATGACGCCATCGCAGTTTGTTGCTTCGGCACAAGGGTGTAAATAAAGGCACGAAATAAATAAGATGACGGGAATTTGTCGGGAAGATTGATGGCTCAATCAAGATGACGAATGAAAAAAAACGTGGTGTAGTTATAGAAACTACACCACGGGTGTCAATGACACCTTCGCTTGCTGCCAGACAATATGGTGTGCCATATTGTCTTCGGAATAACAAAAGAGCCCGTTGCTCTGTGTTGAAATCAATATAACGTTTTTGAGTATCCCCCTGTTATAAGATACCCGCCAGCTTTCTATGAAAATACGCCAACAGTAAAAATCACTATAAAATCAATGCACAGTGGTTAGTTGTTTCTGTGCGCTAAAAACGTCAAAATGTTTATTTGTAAGTTATTATCCAAGGCGTCGAGAGGGTTTCATTTCTGCAATCAATGTTTTCATTTTGGCTGGGTGTTATTTTTGATTTAAAACAAGACCCGCATCCGGCAGATGTGTAAGATAGCGAGTAGAAATGCTAATAATTCTCATTAAGGTGTCGGTTTAGTATGAAACTTTCAGAGTTGTCGTGCGGCGTAAATGGAGTCGTAACAGGTATGTCGGAACTCCCTGCCGCCACCCGGAAAAAACTAATGGTTATGGGTTTATTACCTAACACTGAAGTAACTGTTATTCGGTTAGCGCCCCTTGGCGATCCTCTGCAAGTTCGGGTTCGTGGTGTTGATATAGCACTCCGTAAACAAATTGCCGCGAATATTGACGTAGAGGTGCGCTAATGCAGTACAACATTCTTACCGTTGGTAATCCGAATAGCGGTAAAACGACCTTATTTAACGGTCTTACCGGAGCTAAACAGCAAGTGGGTAACTGGGCAGGGGTAACTGTTGAGAAAAAAACGGGTAATTACCAATGTGCGGGTGACACTTTTGCTCTGACCGATCTTCCGGGCATTTACAATTTAGACAGTGCCAATGACGCCAATAGCTTAGATGAAGCAATTGCCTCTCGAGCGATTTTAACGACACCGGCCGATGTCATTATCAATGTTGTTGACGCTTCCTGCTTAGAGCGCAGCTTATATATGACTCTTCAGCTGCGTGAGCTTGGCCGCCCAATGGTGGTGGTATTGAACAAAATGGATGTGTTAAAGCGCCAGCGTCAGGTTCTGGATATCCAAGCGTTGGAAAAAGCCCTTGGTTGCCCCGTGTTATCCCTCTCAGCACATAACCAAAAACAGGTTAGCGAGTTTAAAATTCGATTGCACAAAATGCTGGCACAGGGCGTGGCTGTTGGCGATCTGGCATTAAATTACGGCGAGCACTTTGAAAATGCTGTTACTGAGCTTGAAGGTCTGTTCTCTGACGGCCAGTTAAAAGCGCGTTCACAAGCTATCCGTATGCTTGAAAATGATACCTTGGTTATTAACGGATTATCTGAAGCCGATAAGGGCCTGGCATGTAATATCCGCAATAAATTGCTAGTGGATGTAGACCCTGATATTCAGGTCGCTGATGTTCGTTACACATTCCTGCATCAGCTTTGTCAGAAAGTTCGCCGTCAAGAAGGCAAACTGAGCCGCAGTGTCAGTGACAAAATTGACAGTGTTCTTTTACACCGTGCGTTTGGTATACCATTCTTTTTTGTCGTGATGTATCTGATGTTTATGTTCTCCATTAACATTGGTAGTGCATTTATCGATTTCTTTGATATCAGCGTTGGTGCCATTTTTGTCGACGGTGGTCATTATCTATTTGACGGTCATTTGCCAGAGTGGCTGGTAACCGTGATTGCTGATGGTATTGGTGGCGGTATTCAGACTGTTGCGACCTTTATTCCTGTTATTGCCTGCTTGTACCTGTTTCTGGCGTTGTTAGAAAGCTCTGGTTATATGGCTCGCGCGGCGTTTGTGCTTGATAAAGTGATGCAGAAAGTGGGCCTGCCGGGTAAGGCATTCGTACCGTTGGTGCTGGGGTTTGGTTGTAACGTTCCAGCGATCATGGCAACGCGTACTCTCGAACAGGAACGTGAGCGTAAGCTGGCGGCAGCAATGGCACCATTCATGTCGTGTGGAGCTCGCCTTCCTGTATACGCGTTATTTGCAGCAGCGTTCTTCCCACAAAACGGTCAGAATATTGTATTTGCCCTTTACTTACTGGGTATTGCTGCCGCAGTAATGACCGGTATTATTCTGCGCTACACGCTTTACCCTGGTAAGAGCGATAGCTTTATCATGGAAATGCCAGATTACGAATTCCCAACTATGCGTAATGTGGGGATTAAAACCTGGCAGAAACTGAAGCGTTTTGTCTTTGGTGCGGGTAAGACGATCGTTGTGGTTGTTGCATGCCTCAGCTTTTTCAATTCATTGGGTACGGACGGCACATTCGGTAATGAAGACTCTGAGAATTCAGTGCTATCGAAAGCGGCACAAATTGTAACACCATTGCTATCACCAATCGGTGTGAAGGAAGATAACTGGCCTGCAACCGTGGGTATTATTACCGGTATTTTTGCCAAAGAAGCGGTAGTAGGAACGTTGAATAGTTTATATGCGCCATCTGCCAGTGACGATGATGCGGAATATGATCTATTGGCCAGTTTGCACGAAGCGGTAGCTACCATTCCGGCCAACTTGGCTGATCTTAGTTACTCAGATCCACTGGGTATTACAGTGGGTGAGTTAGATGACTTGAATACAGTTGCTGAAGAGCAAGAAGTTGACCAATCAATATTTGGTAACATTCAAGCGCACTTCGTGAGTTCTGCTGCAGCGATGGCATACTTGATTTTCATCTTGTTATACACGCCTTGTGCTGCCGCGATGGGGGCTTATGTTCGTGAGTTTGGTGAAAGGTTCTCTGTGTTCATCGCGGGTTGGACAATGCTATTAGCTTATACATTTGCCACTGTTTTCTATCAAGCTGCGCACTTCGCCGATCACCCTGTTACCAGTATGTCTTGGATTGCTTTCTTTGTTCTGATTAACGCAGGTTTATTTGCCGTGTTCAAACATCAGGGTAAGAAACAACAAAAAGAGTTGGTTGTATTATGATTCTTCAGCAGCTGAAACAGTATATTGAACAACATGGGCGTTCGAGCCGTAAAAACCTGGCGACTCATTTTGGTATGTCTGAAGATGGCGTCGAAGCAATGCTCGATGTTTGGGTTCGCCAAGGCTCTGTTGGTAAAGAGCTGGTTGGCTGCGATAGTGATAATTGTTTTCAATCAGCCAAAGAGGTTTGGTATCGTTGTTTACATGCTAACGAGCTGTCGGTAACGGTGATGCGATAATCACGTCTGATCATTAGAAAACAAAAGGCAACCACTCGGTTGCCTTTTTGCTATCTCTGCAGAAACTGATCAAATTTAAGCTCTAACAAAGCCGTCTATACTGTTCAACTCATCACGTAGCTCTTCTGCTAAAGCTTGTTGTAGTTCGTCATTGCGCTGGGTGCCATCGGTATTGCCCCAAACCGGGCCCGGCCAGGCAATGTCGGTGGTGAAACGTGCAATATGGTGGATATGTAATTGCGGGACCAGATTACCGAGTGCGCCGATGTTAATTTTGTCGGCCTGATAGTCACTTTCTAATAAAGCCGCCACAGCACTTGATTCACGGATTAATTGGTACTGTTCGTCAACAGATAAGTGATGGATCTCGGTTAGATTATCTTTACGAGGTACAAGGATTAGCCACGGGCCTAAGGCCTCTTTGGACAACAGAACCCGGCTCAGTGGTAAGTCACCTAAAATCGTAGTATCTGTCGCTAATTGCGGGTGTAGGGTGAAACTCATTGTAAATATTCCTTAAGAGTACAGTGCCGCTCACAAGCTGGAACATTGCTGATTTTTTAAAATAGGTAGTTCGGTATTCTGACATTATCTTTGAGATAAATATATTATACCAATCGCGATAATAGTCTGGCCATTTGATATACAGGTACATGCGTTTGTGGTTGTTGTAGTGATAATGGAGATAAAGATGGCGGATGAATATCAGCAAGTCTTAGATTTTTGGTTTGGTGAGTTAGATAAGGAAGTCACAATAACCGACAAAAATGCCCTGTGGTTTAAAGGCGAAGAAGAGACAGATAAGCTCATCGCCGACAAGTTTCAACACTTAGTCAGTCTGGCGGGTCGTGGCGGATTAGGCCATTGGACTGAGACCGCGAAAGGATCTCTTGCTCTGATCATTTTGCTTGATCAATTTACCCGTAATATTTATCGCGGACTCAGTGCCGCATTTCGTTATGATTCGCTGGCTCAGGCTATTTGTAAACGAGCACTGGCTCAAAACCGCGATGAAGGACTAACACCAATCGAACGGGTATTTCTTTATTTGCCATTAGAACATTCTGAAGCCATCGAAGATCAGGAAGAGTCAGTATTCTGCTTTAATCAGTTGCGTCAGGCTGTTTCACCAGAAAATGCGATTATTTTTGAAGGCTTCTATCAGTATGCCGTCAGTCATCGTGATGTGGTTAATAAATTTGGCCGCTTTCCGCACCGTAACGCCGCCTTGGGGCGTTTATCTACTCAGGAAGAGCTAAGGTGGTTGAGCAACGGTGGTCAGCGATTCGGCCAATAGTCTTGATTTAATACAGTCCTCAGGAATATATTCCTTCCAAAGGAAACAAGGCTATGCTTATGAGCATAGCCTTGCATTTATCTTTGAAGTAAGAGTTGTTTTTGAAATGTTCAGGGATTAGGTGAGCGGCAATACTCGATTACGACCGAGTTTTTTAGCCTGATTCATAAATGCATCGGCACGGTTAATCATACTTTCCCCCGGTTCATTTTCCTGCCTTTCTGCCACACCAAATGAAGCCGTAACCGAATTAATACGTTGGCCCGATTTTTTGTCCAGAACCGATATTTTTTCTAAAGTGCGACGGAGGGTTTCGGCTTGCTGTCTGGCAGATGACTTCATTTTATGTGGTAAAATTAATACAAATTCTTCCCCGCCAAAGCGGTAGGCCTGGGCATAATCTCGGCAGCTTTCTTTGAGTCTGCGGGCAACGATTTTCAGGACCTGATCACCGAGCAAATGGCCATAATTATCGTTAAAACTTTTGAACCTGTCGATATCTAACAGTATCAGGCTTAGGGGGACATTATTTTGGATGTAATTTTGAAAATCACGGTCGAAAGCGCGGCGGTTCAAAATGCCGGTTAACGCATCTTCATTCGCTTCTTTCTGGCTTTCAATTAGCGCCTGACGCAAGGCCGATATCTCTTGTTGCGTGCTGCTCAGTTGCCCTTTAAAGGTACCGGTTGAAGTGTGAATCTGACGGGATTCGCGAACTAGCTCGCGTACCAGCTTCATGGTTTCTTCTAGTGACAGTCCATCTTGTTCCGCTGTTTCGAGTTTGCCGAAAGTCTTGGTTAATACGCCCTGAAAGTCTTCTGTATCCGATAGAGTATCTGCCATGCTATGGGAGATCTCTTGTACCATCGCGGTCAGGCTCTGTTTTAGCTGAGCCATGTCTTTATCGGTCTGACTAGCCAAATGCTCTTGATAGAGGGTGTCACATAGCGTTGGTGTACAGAGGCCTAGTTCGGCAATTCCCTGATCAATCGCCTGGTTGAGAATTGGGAGCTGTTGTTTTGCATAAGTGTACCAAAGTGCATAGTTGGTGGGCGTCGTCGGTACTTTGTGTTTGATCATCAAGGGAACCGTTTTTTTTAACGTTTTTGTCGATTCCACAAAATTATCGTTGCTCATAACACGAATTCCATTTGTTGCAGCAAATATAAAAAACTTGTCATAGTGAGACCGCTTGATGGAACAGAATTCATTGGATTGCCTGAGCGGAAACAAATGACCGTGAAGATATTTAGCCTCAATCTGTTATACCAATAACAAAGATATACACAGCTATAAAAAATCCCTCTAAGGATACCCCAGAAGGCTCTAAATTATTAGTATGTAATCATATTTTTAATTTCAGATAGAAAGAATAATGATTGCAACAGCCACAAAAAAGCCTTCTAAGGTTACCCTAGAAGGCTTTAAGTTATTAGTTTGTAATTATACAGTTAATTACATACGTTCAAGGGTTTCGATACCAAGTAGATCCAGACCCTGTTTAATTGTTTTCGCGGTGAGAAGAGCGAGTTTCAGACGGCTCTGCTTAACAGCTTCTTCTGCATTTAGAATTGGACATGCTTCGTAGAAGCTAGAGAACTTGCCTGCCAGTTCGAACAGGTAGGTACACATCAGGTGTGGCTGGCCTTCACGAGCTACCGCCAGTACTGCTTCTTCAAATTGCAGAAGTGCAGATAGCAGTGCTTGTTCTTTCTCATCGTTGATAACAACAGGGTGAGTCAGATCTGCCAGCTCAACGTCAGCACGTTTGAAGATAGAAGCAACACGCGTGTAAGCGTACTGCATGTATGGCGCGGTATTACCTTCAAACGCCAGCATGTTATCCCAGTCGAAGATGTAGTCAGTTGTGCGGTGCTTAGACAGGTCCGCATACTTAACCGCGGCCATCGCAACTGTTTTTGCAATGTTTGCTTTTTCTTCAGCGTCCAGTGTCGGGTTCTTCTCTTCGATGAGTTTAGCTGCGCGCAGCTCTGACTCATCAAGCAGATCCGTCAGACGCACGGTACCACCCGCACGGGTTTTGAAAGGACGACCGTCTTTGCCCAGCATCATACCGAATGCGTGGTGCTCAAGGGTCACCTCTTCTGGTACGTAGCCCGCTTTACGAACGATAGACCACGCTTGCATCAGGTGCTGATGCTGACGTGAATCGATGAAGTAAAGTACACGGTCAGCATTTAGCTGCTCGTAGCGGTACTTAGCACATGCGATATCAGTAGTTGTGTACAGGAAGCCGCCATCACGCTTCTGGATGATAACACCCATAGGATCGCCGTCTTTGTTCTTGTACTCGTCCAGGAATACCACTTGCGCGCCGTCACTTTCGACGGCCAGACCTTTTTCTTTCAGGTCAGCAACAATGCCCGGCAGCATGTCGTTATACATGGATTCACCCATCACGTTCTCACGAGAAAGTGATACGTTCAGGCGATCATAGTTACGCTGGTTCTGAACCATCGTAACGTCAACCAGCTTCTTCCACATTTCAGCACAGTATTCGTCGCCGCCCTGCAGTTTAACCACATAACCACGAGCACGGGCTGCGAACTCTTCATCTTCGTCGTACAGCTTTTTAGATTCACGGTAGAACGCTTCAAGATCGGAAAGCTCCATCGAAACTTCCCCCGTCTCTTTCTGTACGCGTTCAAGGTTTGCGATAAGCATACCGAACTGAGTACCCCAGTCACCGATGTGGTTAGCACGGATAACATTGTGGCCTAAGAACTCAAGAGTACGAACAACCGCGTCACCAATGATGGTTGAGCGCAGGTGACCAACGTGCATTTCTTTCGCTACGTTTGGCGCAGAGTAGTCAACAACAATATTTTGCTGCTCTTCAGTGGCAACGCCAACACGTGCATCAGCCAGTGCCTCTTCAGCACGTGCTGCAAGCCAGCTTTTGCATAAGAAGATATTGATAAAACCAGGGCCGGCGATTTCTACTTTTTCAGCGATACCGTCAAGCTCCAGAACATCGATAACTTTCTGTGCAAACTCGCGAGGGTTAATGCCTAATTTTTTTGCTACGCCCATTACGCCGTTAGCCTGGTAATCACCAAACTGTGCCTTTGTAGACTGACGTACAGCTGCCGGGCTACCTGCTGGTGCGCCTGCGGCTTCTAATGCCTGAGATACTTTGTCATTAATTAGTGCTTGAATGTTCACACGCTGATCCTTTAAATCGTTTGTAACGCCAATGTATTCATTAGTGAGGCATCAACGTTACAGTATTCAAGAGTTGCCAGTAAGCAAAAAACGTCAAAAATAGTCACGAAAGTGGTTACATTAATTCAATGTTATTAATGCAAATGAAGAGCTCGTGAGTATTTTTGACGGGGCATCCTCTTGAGTCAGAGGTGGTATCTTGAATACACAAATAGTATTTCCTAATAATACCCACATATTTAGGTACTTTGGCAACCCGAAAAGGCCATTGTTTGCAATTTTTTTTTTGCTTTAAAGGCTTGATGAAAAATATGCATGGATCAAGATGCTACAAGGTCTGTAGTAGCATGGTTCGGGGTTCCGTTGATATCTAAACTGTGGATAATTATGCGTCATACCAATTCTATCAATTAATTTAACCATTGATCAGATAATTAATGGATTTAGTATTAGCCTCGGATACAAAATTAATTGGAGAAAAAACATGCAGAAGCTGAGAGAAGCGGGTCTTCACCCTGAACAAATGTTGGTGGATTTACCTGCTTTCATGGCGCGCATTATGGCGTTGGCCAGTGAATTAGGCTTTTCTCTTGAGCAATATCAGGCTGACCATATTGCACTGCGGGTAAATGACCGGGAAATGGCAGAAGCGCTGCATCAGTCGTGGCTCGTTTATGGTGAAGAGTGGTCGAATAATATTATCAATGGCAGACCGATTATTGTTATTGGTTTTCACCAGCCGATTCAGGTGGGTAGCTGGGTGATTGAATGCCTGGAATTACCCTATCCTGGTGATAAAGCGTATCCGCAGGAAGGGTGGGAGCATGTAGAATTTGTGATCCCGGCAAAAGCAGGCAACACCGATCAATTGAAAGTGGTATTGGAGCAGGCATTCCCTCAGCTTGAACAGCAGTGGGCATTAATGGCAGATAAAGGGATTAGCGTCAAAGCCAGCTCACCATCGGGTGAAAAAGAGCGTTTACCAAATCCGACTTACGCGTTTAAGAAAAACGGGGTGTGCATTAAGCTGCATCCTTGCTCTCTGAAGGATGTGATTGAGAGCGAAGAAGTATAACTTAGAATCGAGTTACGAGTTTAAGGATTCTCGCAACTCGATACGCGGACCTAGAGTATTGCGGTTCTGTTACCGTGTACAAAGACCCGATCATCGAGCACTAAACCGAGCGCTTTACTTAGTACAGACTTTTCGACATCGCGGCCTGATCGTGCCATGTCACTGGCACTGAAATTATGGTCAACCGGGATCACACTCTGGGTGATGATCGGCCCTTCATCGAGATCATTGGTAACAAAGTGTGCGGTTGCGCCGATAATTTTTACCCCACGCTCGAAGGCTTGCTGATACGGTTTCGCTCCAATAAATGCAGGCAGGAAACTATGGTGAATATTAATGATTTGGTGTGGGAACTGAGCGACAAAATCGGCCGTTAAAATGCGCATGTATTTTGCGAGTACCACGTAATCCGGTTCATATTGCTTAATTGCAGCAAGTAGCTTCTCTTCATGTTCTTCACGGCTTAGCCCTTCGTGGCTAACATGATGGAACGGAATATCAAATTTTTCAGTTAACTTACCCAAAGTGTCGTAGTTACCGACAACGGCTGCGATGTCTACATCGAGCGTGCCGTCATACGCTTTCACCAGAATATCGCCGATACAATGGGCTTCTTTGGTTACCATGATCACGATGCGCTTGCGTGCCGAACTCACCAGGCTACGGTGGCTTCCTGCCGGTAGGGCGTGGTCAAGATCGTCCAAGAAGGTTTCATCGTTAAAATAGCCTTCTAGTTCTGTACGCATGAAGAACTGTTTATTGGTGTTATCAACAAACTCATTGTTATGTACGATGTTAAGTTGGTGCTTGTAACAGATGTTGGTGATTTTTGAAATAAGGCCGACGGCATCAGGACAATCGGTAAGCAGGGTTTTCTTTTCCATGGTCTTCCTTGAACGGTATTTTTAATTCAACTTCTTATTGTTTACCTTTTATTTATTTCAGCGTCAAAAGATAAATGAATTATCACGTAAGTGAATGTCCACTTGTATGCAGATGGCAGGCAGCTCCTTGTGAATTAATCATGGTCGGCTGCAGACAAACTTGGCATAATGGTGAGTCTCTCACTGTATATATAACCAATAGTTTTGACATCATGATTGCCAAGTTTTTCGCCTCTGGAGGCGCGTTGGACAAAGCCCTTCCCGGCTTTCAGGCCCGACAACCGCAAATTGATATGGCACAAGCTGTCGATGATGCTATTCGCGAGCAGACTCAACTGGTAATTGAAGCGGGCACGGGAACCGGTAAAACATTTGCCTATCTGGTGCCTGCACTGGTTAGTGGGAAAAAAATCATAATCAGCACCGGATCGAAAAACTTACAGGAACAGCTGTTTCACCGTGATTTACCGCTGATGACCGACGCGCTTGGTTTTACCGGACGAGTGTCACTGCTAAAAGGGCGATCTAACTACTTGTGCCTCGATCGACTTAGCCGGCAAGTGACCGAAAGCCATGGTACTCATGTCGATCCTACGTTGCTTAGCCAATTGGTCAAAATTCGCAGCTGGTCGTCATCGACTAAAAGTGGTGATTTGGGCGAGTGTGAAGCCATTGCGGAGGACAGTCCTGTTCTTCCGATGGTTACTTCTACCAACGACAATTGTCTTGGGCGGGAATGTCCGTCTTATGAAGATTGCTTTGTGGTTAAAGCGCGTCGTAAAGCCATGGAATCCGATGTCGTGGTGGTGAATCATCACCTCTTTCTGGCCGATTTAGCAATTAAAGAGACCGGATTCGGTGAGTTGATCCCTGAAGCCGATGTTTTTATCTTTGATGAAGCCCATCAGATGCCAGATATTGCCAGCCAGTATTTCGGTCAGAGCTTATCCAGTCGCCAGGTGCAGGAGCTGGCGAAAGATGTCGAAATTGGCTATCGCACAGAAGCCAGAGATATGCGCCAACTGCAAAAGACCGCCGACCGACTGGCCCAGGCGGCATTCGATTTACGTATTGTACTTGGTGAGCCGGGTTTTCGTGGTAATTGGCGTGATGCGGTAAGAAGCCCGGTGATCCAGCGAGAGCTGACCCGGTTAAATGATGCCCTTGATTTAACTTATGATGTGCTGAAGTTGGTTCTGGGCCGCAGTCAGTTGTTAGATGCCGCATTTGAACGGGCAACCTTATTAAAAGCTCGTTTGGCTCGTTTGTGCGATACCACGATAACGGGCTATTCCTATTGGTTTGAATGTACGCCTCGTCATTTTACGTTGCATATCACGCCGTTGTCAGTAGCAGAAAAATTCCGTGAACAGATGCAGCAACAGAAAGGTGCATGGATCTTCACCTCCGCGACGCTGGCTGTTGATGACGATTTTAGCCATTTCAGCCACCGACTGGGGCTGGAGCCGAAACAGCAGTTCTCACTGGAAAGTCCGTTTGATTATCAGCAGCAGGCCTTGCTGTGTGTGCCTCGTTTTCTGCCTGAGCCCAATAGCTTTGGTATTGCCGATCAGCTGGTGGGGATGCTGACGCCATTGATTGAAGAAAATAATGGCCGTTGTTTCTTTCTCTGTACTTCTCACCAGATGGTTCGTGATTTGGCGGAAGGTTTTCGCGCGAAGCTTGAATTACCAGTGTTAGTACAAGGTGAAACGACCAAGCAGAAGTTACTGGCCGAATATTTAGAGCGTGGGAATGCTTTATTAGTTGCCACCGGTGCTTTCTGGGAGGGGATTGATGTTAGAGGCCAGGCCCTTAGCTGTGTTATTATCGACAAATTGCCTTTTACTGCACCGGATGATCCGTTGCTAAAAGCGCGAATAGAGGATTGCCGCCTGCGAGGTGGTGATCCGTTTTCGCAAGTCCAGATACCTGACGCCGTGATCACCCTGAAACAGGGGGTCGGACGCCTGATCCGCGATAAGCGGGATAAAGGTGTACTGGTCATTTGCGACAATCGACTGGTAACGCGCCCGTATGGCGCGGTATTTTTAAGAAGCCTGCCGCCGATCCCGCGTACGCGGAATATCAGTGGTGTCGGGCAGTTTCTGTCACAAGTGAATGGTGAAACTACAGCCATTCATTGTGACGATTAGCATTCAGAGGCTTGAATGAGCACCAAAATTCTTGCGGTTGATACCGCAACTGAAAATTGTTCTGTTGCCTTACTTATGGGCGATGAAGTTATCTCACGTTGCGAATATGCACCACGTGAACATACAACAAAAATTTTGCCAATGGTTGATACCGTACTGGCAGAAGGCGGTGTAAAATTAAATCAGCTTGATGCATTAGCTTTCGGCCGTGGCCCGGGTAGTTTTACGGGGGTACGTATTGGTATTGGTATAGCGCAAGGCTTAGCTTTCGGTGCTGATCTGCCGATGGTCGGCGTTTCTACGTTAGCAACAATGGCGCAGGGGACCTTCCGTAAGCATCAGTCCGAGCAAGTACTGACTGCGATTGATGCCCGTATGGGAGAGATCTACTGGGGCCAGTATCAACGTCAGGCTGATGGTGACTGGCGAGTGGTTGGTGCGGAGCAAGTCATTGCACCTGATACTCTCGTTAATGAATTTGAGACTGTATCTGGGATCTGGTATACGGCAGGTACAGGTTGGGAAAGTTATGCTGACGCTCTCAGTCAACTGAAAGTCCAAACTGAGAAAGGCACAATCTTATATCCGGATTCTCAAGATATGGTATTGCTTGCAAAGTTCGCCCTTGCTCGTGGCGAAGCAGTAGCACCTGAAGCGGCCAGCCCGGTTTATGTGCGTGATACCGTGACCTGGAAGAAACTGCCGGGTCGGGAATAAATTCCAGAGACGAGCAGTAACAGGCTAGATCAAGCACCACACTGCTCGTTGTTCTCAGGGGGACGTTATGGTTTCAATTCATCGCTTACCACCTTCGATAAATCCGCAGCAGAAGCCGCGGGTTTCAGCGCCTGCTCATCCGTCAGGCGTTGCTCAACCTACCGCAGTCGCTAGTGCGGTATCAAAATCGGTTCGCAGCCCTGAGTCGATCCGCGATGCTCATGCCCACATTCAATATGATCAACCCGAAGGGAATAATCGCGAAGCGCTTGAATCGTATCTGGGCGTGATGTATCAAAATAAAAAAGATGAATTCTCTAACCTGATGGGCGTTGATGTTTACGTGTGAACTGACATTGTGATCCCTGATTTATCCCCCCCTTAATAGATAAGTCCCCCTTGGTACCTTTTTTAACTGACCATTACTCGCTGCTTTTGCTGATCGTTATGGCCTAACGGTTAGATAATTAATGGAGTGGGTATAATAGACCGTTGAGCGTATATTGAACATTTATGATGGAGAACCTAATGTTTATAAAGCTATTTCTTGGGCTGTCTACGGTGTTTATGATAGGCTGCGCAAGTGCGCCAGCTAGCCTGAAAAACAGGTTGAAAACCCAAGGTGTCATCCATCAGCGCGTAACCCAAGAATCTGTTATAGAGACGACATGGTGATGTATAACACTTTTTTCCAGCTAGCTGAAAAACAGCTGGCCGGGCTCTGCTCGTTTCAACACTCAGCTAATGAAGTGCAGGTTCCGCCTGTAGAGGGTGGCCGTGGTGATCAAAAACCGACACTGTTGCTGCTGCATGGCTGGCAAGATAATGCTGCCAGTTTTGATGCGTTATTTGCGTCTTTAGCAAGACATTTCCATCTAGTTGCGATTGACTGGCCGGGACATGGTTATTCTGATAAACGTGATGCAGATAACTATTATCATTTTTTTGATTATATTGATGATCTGCACCAGATCGTTGAACAGCTGTCGGCGTCCCCCTTGTATTTAGTGGGTCATTCGCTAGGCGCGCTGGTTGCCGGTTGTTATGCCGCTGCTTTTCCCGACAAGGTAGCGGGCGTGGTAATGATTGAAGGGCTGGCACCGTTATATGAGCAGCCCGATAATGCTGCAGCCCGTTTGCAACAAGGCATCGAAAGTCGCCAGCGTTATCGTCTGCGTGTTACCAGACGGCCAGCACGCAAAATGAAAGCGCTGCAGGAAGCGCTTGATTTGCGTTGTACGGTCAATCGATTACCCGAATCCTGTTTACGGCCTCTGGTCTTAAGAGGAACGGAGACTGATGGCGAACATTGGTACTGGCGACATGATGACCGGCTACGCTGTGATTCTTTATATCGTATGGCGGCAGAACATGCGCAAGCTTTAATGTCACAGATCCAATGTCCGGTTTTATCCATTGTTGGTGATCAAGGTTTCTCCCACCTGCAACGGACAGGGCCGGAGAAAAGCTGGTTTCAGCAGCTCAGGCAAGTACAAGTGAAAGGTGGTCATCACTGTCATATGGAAAGCCCGCAAGATGTCTGTCGTCATATCTTGATGTTTACCGCTAGATTTTAAATGCTAAGAACATTCGATTGCCCTGTAGAGCAATATATTAATTGTCACTTTAATTTTAGAGTGATTAGTCTAATTGGTTGGTGTTAAGTTTTTGTTACCCGCGCTGTCGTGGCGGGTGTATCAATTGTTTGAACTACCTCATAGAAAGTGGCGATAGCGCCAGAATAAAGTAAGGAGAGTGCAAGTGGATAAGGTTTGGCTTAACCGCTATCCGGAAGATGTACCGGCAGAAATCAACCCTGATTTATACTCATCGCTGGTCGATATGTTTGAGCAATCGGTCCACAAGTTTGCTGACCAAACCGCGTTTATTAACATGGGCCAGGTCATGACCTTCCGGAAATTGGAAGAGCGTAGCCGTGCTTTTGCTGCTTACTTACAGAACGATCTGAAACTGAAAAAAGGTGATCGTGTCGCAGTAATGATGCCGAACTTGCTTCAATATCCTATCGCGTTGTTTGGTATTCTCCGTGCCGGATGTGTTGTCGTAAACGTTAATCCGCTCTATACCCCGCGAGAGCTTGAGCATCAATTGAATGACGCCGGGGCGAAAGCCATTGTCATTGTTTCGAACTTTGCTCACACCCTGGAAACGGTCGTGAAGAGAACAGGCGTTCAGCACGTTATCTTAACCAGCCTGGGTGATCAGCTGTCCCGCCCGAAAGGCACTGTGGTCAATTTTGTGGTGAAGTACATCAAAAAAATGGTGCCCAAGTACCACCTGCCTCATGCGACATCAATGCGTGCCGCCTTGAGAAAGGGGCGACGCATGCAGTATGTGAAGCCGTTTATGTCTGGCGATGATGCCGCATTTTTACAGTATACCGGTGGTACGACAGGGGTGGCCAAAGGGGCGATTCTGACGCATCGCAATATGCTGGCGAACTTGATGCAGGCCAAAGGGGCATATGGTCCGGTTCTCACTGAAGGTCGTGAGCTGATCGTGACGGCATTACCGCTGTACCACGTGTTTGCTTTGACCGTGAACTGCTTACTGTTTATTGAAATCGGAGGCCAGAACCTGCTGATCACTAACCCGCGAGATATTCCGACTTTTGTTAAAGAGCTACAGCGTTATTCGTTCACCGCATTAACGGGAGTGAATACGTTATTTAATGCTCTGCTCAATAATGAAGACTTTCATGAATTGGATTTCAGTAAGCTCCGTTTATCGGTCGGCGGTGGTATGGCTGTTCAGCGTGCGGTGGCAGAAAAGTGGAAAAGTGTCACTGGCAATTACTTGCTGGAAGGTTATGGCTTAACGGAATGTTCACCGCTGGTGGCTGCGTACCCATATGATCTTGTTGAGTATAACGGTTCCATTGGTCTGCCGGTCCCGTCGACAGATGTGCGAATTGTTGACGACGAGGGCAACGTCTTAAGCAATGATCAAACGGGTGAGCTGCAAGTTCGTGGTCCGCAGGTCATGAAAGGCTACTGGCAGCGTCCGGAAGCCACGAAAGAAGTGTTGACTGATGACGGCTGGTTATCGACGGGTGACGTTGTACGTTTTGATGACGAAGGTTTCCTGCACATTGTCGATCGCAAGAAAGACATGATCTTAGTGTCCGGTTTTAATGTTTACCCGAACGAAATCGAAGATGTTGTCGCTTTACATGGCAAAGTGCTCGAAGTTGCCGCTATCGGCCAGCCACATGATGTTTCGGGTGAACTGGTGAAGATTTGTGTTGTTAGGCGCGACCCAAGCCTGACCCGTGATGAGTTGCTGATGCATTGTCGTGAACACCTGACGGGTTATAAAGTACCTAAAATTGTTGAATTTCGTGATGAATTGCCAAAATCCAACGTAGGCAAAATCTTACGCCGTGTGTTGCGCGAAGAGTCCGACAAAAAGGCTAAAGAGCAAGAAGCGTGAACGAACATGTCTTACGAGTAAAAAACAAGCACGTATGAGCCTTTCAGGTTACAATTGAGCGATACTGTAAGTGCCGGCTATAGAGCCGGCACTTATGATCGGGTAGTTATTCATCCTATTGCTATTGAACGAGATAGCGGCCATTAGAACAACTACAAGTTATGTACTTTCGGCTGGTCTGTTGCAACCAGCTCTTTTAAAGGTTTGCTGTGAATTTCGAAATAATAACGACGACCCAACAATTAGAGACAATCTGTGAGCATGCGCGTGCGCACTCTGTAGTAATGCTGGATACGGAGTTTGTACGCACACGTACTTTGTATCCGAAACTCGGGCTGATCCAGTTGTTTGATGGGGTTAATTTAGCGCTTATTGATCCACTCGAAATTGACGACATGACATCATTCTGGGATCTGTTACAAGATAAGTCCGTGACTAAAGTCTTGCATGCCTGTGGAGAAGATCTAGAAGTATTCCAGTACCACGCAGGATGCTTGCCGGAACCTATGCTAGACACGCAACTGATGGCTGCCTTTTTGGGCCACGGGATTTCAACGGGGTTCGGGACACTCGTCAATGAGTATCTGGGGGTTGAGCTTGATAAAGGTGAGGCCAGAACCAATTGGTTAGCCCGTCCTTTAACTGAGAAACAGCTTGATTATGCAGCGGCTGATGTATTCTATTTACTCCCGCTTTATGAAAAGCTGATTGAACAGGTAAAAGCGAAAGGCTGGATGAAAGCATTAGAGCAAGAGTGTTCGTCTCTGATGTTGAAACGTGTTCAGCCCGTTGACCCGGATCAAGCTTATCTGAAGGTGAAAAATGCCTGGCAGCTGAGTCCTAAGCAGCTTGCAGTATTGCAACAAGTGGCGAAGTGGCGGGTCCTGGAAGCGCGTAAACGAGACATCGCGTTAAACTTTATCGTTAAAGAATTAAATATCTGGAAATTAGCGCGTTACAACATCACATCTAAAGCGGTGATGGCTAAAGAAGGTTTCGATAGCATGGAGATCCAACGCCATGCCGGGCGTTTGTTGAAAATAGTGCACGACGCTGAAAATATTCCGCCAGAACAGTACCCGGAAAAAATTGTTCGGCTGGTTGATTTGCCGGGTTATAAGCAAATTGTTAAACAAATTAAAGATGAAGTTACCCGCGTCGAGGCAGAAACGGGGTTGGCCCCAGAATTTTTGGCATCGAAAAAGCAAGTGAACCAGCTTGTTTCATGGGCGTGGAAACATCAGAAGTCAGCAGACAAGTTGCCTGACATGCTGAAAACATGGCGTAAGCCATTGTTTGAAGAACGCGTACTATCACTATTGGAAAAGTCAGCCCGATAAGTCTGTTAGGTAGTCTCAAATAGTAAAAATCCCCTGAAGGTTCGCTTCAGGGGATTTTTTTATTTGTCTTCTGGCAGGGTGACGTTTAATTCCAGAACCGACAGATCTTCTTCTCTTTGATCCAGGTTCACACTTACCTGCTCTGGCGTGATATTCACATATTTGCGAATAACGTCCAGAATATCTTGTTTTAATTGAGGCAAGTAAGAAGGCGCAGCCTGACCCGCAGAACGGCGCTCAGCGACGATAATTTGCAGCCTTTCCTTCGCCACACTAGCCGTCGTTGTTTTTTTGGGGCGGAAGAATTCTAACAAAGCCATAATTAATTAGCCTCCAAATAAGCGTTTCAGGAAGCCTTTTTTCTCTTCCTCTAAGAAACGGAACGGGCGTTCCTCGCCCAGTAAACGGCCAACAGTATCTTCATATGCCAAGCCTGCATCTGATTCTTTGTCAAAAATAACCGGCTCACCTTTGTTGGAGGCATTCAGAACTGCCTGGCTTTCAGGGATAACACCAAGCAACGGAATATGAAGGATGTCTTCTACATCTTGTACACTTAGCATATCACCCAGAGTCACACGGGCTGGATTGTAGCGAGTTAACAAAAGGTGCTGCTTAACAGGCCGATCGGCATTTTCAGCGCGACGAGATTTTGAGTCTAAGATACCCAGAATTCGATCGGAGTCTCGAACCGAGGAGACTTCCGGGTTCGTGGTGACAATGGCCTCATCAGCAAAATACAATGCCATTAGCGCCCCGGTTTCGATACCTGCAGGTGAATCGCATATAATAAAATCAAAGCCCATCTCATCGAGATCTTTCAGAACACGTTCAACGCCTTCTTTACTTAATGCGTCTTTATCGCGAGTCTGAGATGCTGGAAGCACAAAAAGATTATCAACGCGCTTATCTTTAATCAGTGCTTGGTTCAGATTCGCTTCGCCATTAATGACATTAACAAAATCATATACGACGCGACGTTCACAACCCATGATGAGGTCAAGGTTACGCAGACCAATATCGAAATCGATAACGGCGGTTTTTTTCCCGGAAAGAGCGAGGCCTGATGCGATTGCCGCACTGGATGTTGTTTTACCAACGCCACCTTTGCCCGAGGTAACAACGATAATACGTGCCATCTATTAAATTCCTTATCAAACGTTATAAAGCAAGGTGCTCTATGTTTAAATTATTTTCAGCAAGTGAGATAACGACACCTTTACCCCAGAACTCTTCCTGGATTTTATCACTGAGCCAGTAGTTACCTGCAATGGAAATCAGCTCTGATTGTAAGTTCTGGCAGAAAATTGTTGCTTGCTGTTGACCGCTTGCGCCGGCAATAGCCCGTCCCCGTAACACGCCATAGACATGAATACAGCCATCAGCAATGATTTCGGCGCCTGCGCTAACGTGGTTCATCACAACGAGATCGCAGTTTTTCGCGTAGATTTGCTGTCCTGAGCGCACAGGGGTGCGAATGATTCTCGTTGGCTCCATGGCTTTTTCTGCCGCTTGCATCTGACGTGCAGCATTCATGATAGCAAAACCTGCTGATTTTGCTTGTGTCTGTAAGTACGGATCTTTACAGCCGCTAATACCGACCGGGATCATACCGGCATTTTCAACACCAGCTTTTAGCTGTTTGAAGTCAATTTGACTTCCCGCAAGGGTAACATCAATTACCACGGGAGCAGAGGCGAAGAAACTAGGTGCTTGGCTCACTTTCTCTTTTAAGTGGTCAGTTGCCTGCTTTATATCCCCATCAACTAAATGCAGGGCTGAGAGCGTGAATGTGCTCCCTTTTAATTCTGGCGATTTGCTCATGATTATTATATGACTGACGAAAAATTAGCCAATTAGGTACGTTATCACAAAGGTACTTGCATGGTATATTCCAAAGGATGTATCGGCAAGCTATCCTTGCCCTGGCGTTGCAATTTAAGACCAGCGTCTCAATCTGCATTGCCTTAAAGTTAGCACTTTTGGGGAATGATTGAGTAAAATGAGTGTCTGAAAAGATGAAGACTTTAACAAGCAGGCTATTTTGATGTTTTGTTCAATTTATAAAAGCTCCAAAAAAGAAAATACATATTTATATATCAATAAAAAAGATGATTTTTCTGACATACCAGAATCTCTGATGACAACGTTTGGTATGCCGCAGTTTGTTATGGTGTTAAAGCTGGAAGGGCGTAAGTTAGCACTGGCCGATGCCGAGAAGGTTAAACAGGCGTTAGCGACGGTTGGTTATTATCTTCAGATACCACCACCAGTGACAAATTTACTTGAACAACATAAGGCAGCAAAAGCTGAACTTAATTCGTAAAAGGTAACTATGCATAAGCGTTTGATATCGGCCTTGGTGGCCATAGGGTTAGGGATATCTTCTACAGTTTTTGCGGCTGATGAAGGGTTTGACGAATATGTGCTTGAGCTTAAAGCTGAAGCACGTGAGCATGGAATTTCAGAGTCGATAATCAACTCTGCTTTCGAAGGCATAAAATATACAGAGCATGCTGTAAAGGCCGATAAGAATCAGCCTGAGAAAAAGCTGACCTTAGATGAATATATCCCACGCGCAGTACCGGATTGGAAAGTAAAGCAGGCTAATCGCTTATACCAAGAGCATAAACCGACGCTGGATAGGATTGGACGTAAATATGGTGTTCAGCCAAGATTCATTGTCGCGTTATGGGGGGTCGAAAGCAACTTTGGCCGCTTGATGGGAAATTACAATGTGATCGAAGCACTTTCTACTCTGGCTTATGAAGGGCGTCGTGAAACCTTTTTCCGCAAGCAAGTAATGGCGGCATTAACGATTCTGAATGATGGTCATATTACGCCACAAGAGATGAAAGGTTCATGGGCCGGTGCGATGGGGCAACCCCAGTTTATGCCGACATCTTTTCTTGCCTATGCTGTCGATGGAAATAATGACGGACGTATTGATATCTGGCAGAGCGAAGAGGATGTTTTTGCCTCAGCGGCAAATTATTTGAAGATGTCTGGCTGGAATGATGAATATACCTGGGGAAGGCAGGTTAAGTCACCTGAAGGAATAAGTGAATCTTTTAAGGGTGTCGAAAAGGAAAAAGCGAGACCTTTAGATGAATGGCAGAAGCTAGGAGTCAGGAAAATAAATGGCCATGCCCTACCCAAGGCTAATATTGACGCATGGCTTATTCAACCTGATGATGAAAGTGGGCGTGCATATCTGATTTATGGTAATTATCAAACCCTATTAAGCTGGAATCGTTCGCATTATTTTGCTTTGGCGGTGAGTCATCTCGCTGATCGAATTCGATAGCATTTCATTTTAAAAAAAGATAAAGCCAGGCATTAATGCCTGGCTCTATTTCGTTGGATCAAATGGCATTATACCGTTTATCATTAAGCGATTTATTGGTGTGGGATTTTCTTTTATTTCAATGTTATAGGGCTGTTTCGGCGAGAGATGGCAGCTGTGTGCGGATAAAATATTGTTCTCCTGAAAAGTGGTGATCTGCTCACTGTGCAGGGTTTTGAATGGCTATTATTAACATCATCAATGAGTATTGCGATTATTAGTAGCTTTATAAATTGCCTGAGGGGTGGGTGATTAACCAGGAAGTATTAGTAGATTGATATTAAATGAAAAGGCTATTACTGAATATAGAAAGCCCGGCGTGATAGCCGGGCTTTTATTCAACTAGTATACAGCTTATTAGATTTCGAAATCTTCAATAGATTGACCGGCATCTAACGCTTTCTTCAATGCACTTGGTGTACGACCTTGGCCTGTCCACGTTTTTTCTTCACCGTTTTCATCGATGAATTTATATTTTGCTGGACGCGAAGCACGCTTAGCTTTTGGTGCTTTAGCTAGGGTAGAAAGTAATTCTTCTGGGTCGATACCATCAGCCAGAAGCATTTCACGGTAATGATCCAGCTTTTCTTTACGCTCATTCTCTTTAGCAATCTCTTCTGCTTCAGATTCTTCACGCTCAGAAACGACTGTTTGTAGTTTTTCCAGAGCTTCTTGTAGCTGCTCAAGTGTATATTCGCGAGAAAGTGCGCGAAGGCTACGAAGGTTTAATAGCGCTTTCATTACATCAGACATTTTTATTTCCTGTTAATTTCAAACTTGCTACATTAATAATAGCAGTCAAAAAGCAATATTTATCAATAATAATACTTTTATCGTGTCAGTGCCAAACAATTTATTTGTTTCATAATTAAATTATGTTCGTTTGTCGAATGAATTCTCAATTATGGAAAAATGTAATCACATTTTGGTTTGAAAATAAGAACCAAAATGTGATTTGTCGTGATATATAAATGCCCGCCATTTCATAATAATCGCATTATAGTTTAGGCTTTTGTGGTTAAATAATCACCATATCGGCAATATTATTCACTATTCCTGTAAAAACTTTCACTTTAAGTTGTTGCAAAAGAGTCGACATTCCGTAGAATGAACCATTCCTTGACTAAGGGTAGAGGCGCATTGTCTATGAGTAGCAAGCTGTAGGGTGATTCCGATGATAGTTTGCGAAAGGAGCCGATGCCGAAGTTAGAAAGGTTTATCAAGCCTTCTTGCTGGGGTTGTCACCGAATAGGGGCAACACTGCCATAGTATATAATTACATTAACTATGGAGCGCTACTGTGGGGTCGGGAGAGGTTTATCTTCTTTCCTTATACTCATTTAATCACGGTTTTTCCCGTGTTCAGCAGTAGATCTCCGACCAGACCGGTTGTAGTAGAGATCATGAATATTGTAGATTTTTCCCATTCCTCCATTTCACTCTTACCACCATTAGTGGCATTAGCATTGGCTGTGCTTACACGTAAAGTATTGGTTTCTTTAGGTGTTGGTGTCGTATTAGGTGCGTTGTTATTAACCGATTTCTCTGCGGGGGCTACCGCAGATTACTTGTTAACAACAGTCAAAAGCGTTTTCATCGAAGATGGCGCAATTAATAGTTGGAACATGAGTATTGTGGTATTCCTGGTTTTATTGGGAATGATGACTGCATTACTGACCTTATCGGGTGGTACACGCGCATTTGCCGAATGGGCACAAACTAAAATTAGAAGTAAACGTGGTGCGAAGTTACTGGCTGCATTTTTAGGCGTTTTCATTTTTGTTGACGACTATTTTAACAGTCTGGCGGTAGGTTCGATTTCTCGTCCGGTCACTGACCGTTTCTACGTTTCACGCGCTAAACTGGCTTATATTCTGGATTCAACGGCCGCACCTATGTGTGTATTGATGCCGGCATCAAGCTGGGGCGCTTATATCATTACCGTGATTGGTGGCATTCTGGTGTCACATGGTGTGACTGAATATTCAGCATTAAGTGCATTCTTGCAGCTGGCACCAATGAACTTCTATGCCGTATTTGCTCTGCTGATGGTATTCGCTGTTGCTTGGTTCCAAATCGATGTTGGCTCCATGAAAAAGCATGAAGTGCAGGCAAGTCATGGTTATGGGTTCGATGAGGGTGATGATGACAGTCAGGCTAAAGATCTGAATGATGAGCTGGAAATCGAAGAAAGCGATAATGGCCGTGTTGCTGATCTGGTCATGCCGATTGTGATTCTGATCCTCTCCACTTTCTTCTTTATGATTTATACAGGTTATCAGGCTCTGGACGCGGATGGTATTGCATTCAATATTCTGGGTGCTTTTGAAAATACCGATGTGGGTAAATCGTTATGTTACGGTGGTTTATTTGGTTTGGTGTCGGCGCTTATTCCTGTGCTGCGTCAGAAAATCCCAATGGCTGATACCGTGAAAACATTGTGGATTGGTGCGAAATCGATGTTTGGTGCCATTCTAATCCTGTTGTTCGCCTGGAGCATCGGTAGTGTAATCGGCGATATGGCGACCGGAAAGTATTTGTCTACATTGGTACAAGGCAATATTGACCCAATGATGCTACCCGTTATCCTGTTCTTGCTATCAGGTGTTATGGCGTTCTCAACAGGAACATCTTGGGGCACTTTCGGTATCATGCTACCGATTGCAGGTGATTTGTCTGCCGCGACAGATATTGCTCTGCTACTGCCGATGTTAAGTGCGGTTCTGGCTGGATCGGTATTCGGTGACCACTGCTCACCAATTTCTGATACCACAATCCTGTCTTCAACCGGAGCTCGTTGTCACCATATTGATCATGTATCGACTCAGCTACCTTACGCGCTTTCAGTCGCCTTTATTTCAGCCATTGGTTTCTTGGTGCTGGGCATGACAGGTTCACTGGCTGTGTCATTTATGGCAGCAACTGTCACATTTATTGTGGTTTGTGTAATGCTATCGTGGCTCTCTCGCCGTCCTATAGCTACGACTGCAAACGTCTAATACCAGTAACAGATCCTTAATCTGCGACGAAGCCTGCGATGTTTTCGCAGGCTTTTTTTGTATCCCGTTGGTATCATTCGTGGGTAAAAGAGAAGACTCTATATTCCTCGCTTTCCATGCGGTATGTTCTTTCATTTCCGTGTTAATTTCTGTAGCATTTCGGCAGTTTTTCAGCCTTTGGGGAGCCTCATGGCCCAGATGTATTTCTACTACTCAGCAATGAATGCGGGTAAATCGACGACGTTATTACAATCATCTTTTAATTATCGCGAACGTGGTATGTCTCCGGTGATCCTCACCGCGGCGATTGATACCCGATTTGGTAAGGGCAAGGTCAGCTCTCGGATCGGTTTGCAGGAAGATGCGGAGCTATATGCTCCCGAAGACGATCTCTGGGAAAAACTGCAAGCTCTTCACCGTGAATCCAAAATTGACTGTGTTTTGATTGATGAGTGCCAGTTCCTGACAAAAGATCAGGTTTACCAATTAACGGAAGTCGTCGATAAACTGCATGTGCCGGTTTTATGCTATGGACTTCGTAGTGATTTCCGAGGTGAACTTTTCGAGGGAAGCCGATATTTACTTTCATGGGCTGATAAGCTGGTCGAGCTAAAGACAATTTGTCATTGTGGCCGCAAAGCAAATATGGTGATACGTCAGGACGAGTCCGGTCAGGCGATTGCTGATGGTGATCAAGTTGAAATTGGCGGTAATGACCGCTATGTCTCAGTTTGTCGCAAACACTATAAAGAAGCATTGGGTCGTTAAAACACGTCTCGCTAGGAAACAGCCATGAATAAGGAAAAGGAAGCGTAAGCTTCCTTTTTATACATCATATTTTTAGTGCGTTCTTATTATACCTATGGATATAACGCCTCAGACTTCCGCCTTATTTATTGTGTCGCTCCTGAAGCTTGGCGGTGATATCGGCCAGAGTCAGATCTTGATCTTGCAGCAGAACAATCAGGTGATAAATCAGATCGGCAGATTCACAGACTAACTCCGCCTTATCCCCCGACGTTGCCGCAAGCGCGACTTCAACGCCTTCTTCGCCCACTTTTTGCGATATACGTTTGGTGCCGCGAGCATAGAGACTGGCAGTGTAAGAGGACTCGGGATCAGCACCTTTACGACTAGCCAGAACTTGTTCAAGTTGATGAAGAAACACCAGTGCAGGCTGGTCTTGTTTGCCCTCGGCATCATTGTCAAAACAGGTTGGGGTGCCCAGGTGGCAGGTTGGTCCAACTGGCTTCACCTTTACTAATAAAGTGTCCTGATCACAATCTAGGTTGATACTTTTCAGCTCAAGGACGTTGCCGGAGGTTTCCCCTTTGGTCCACAGGCGGTTCTTGGTACGAGACCAGAAGGTTACCTGTTGGGTTTCTAATGTTTTATTTAAGGCTTCCTGGTTCATGTAACCCAGCATCAGTACCTGGCCGCTGGTGTTATCTTGAATCACCGCCGGGACTAAGCCGTCTACCTTTTCCCAATTAATCGCTGTTATCAGGCTCATAGTCGGATCTCCACATTCTGTTTTTTTAGATACAGCTTAAGCTCGCCAATATTGATAATTTGTTTATGGAAGACAGAAGCCGCCAACGCGCCATCAACATTGGCCTTGTTGAAGGCCTCAGCAAAGTGCACCATTTCCCCAGCACCACCGGAAGCAATTAAAGGAACATGGCAGACTTTTCGTACCATGTTGAGTTGCTTTAGATCGTAACCGTTACGCACGCCATCCTGATTCATCATGTTTAACACGATTTCACCAGCGCCACGTTTCTGTACTTCCTGTACCCAATCGCGGGTTTCCCATTGGGTTGCTTTGGTGCGGGTTTCATCACCGGTAAATTGGTAGACCTGATATTTTCCTGTTTCGGCATCAAAATAGGAATCGATGCCGACCACAATACATTGCACGCCAAACTTATCGGCAAGTTCGGTGATCAAATCCGGGTTTGCCAGCGCAGGGGAGTTGATTGATACTTTATCGGCTCCATACTGCAAAATACGGCTTGCGTCTTCTGCTGATTTAATACCGCCAGCAACACAAAATGGTATATCAATCACTTCAGCAACACGGGCGACCCAGCTTTTATCAACTACACGGCCATCACTCGAGGCCGTGATATCATAGAAAACCAGCTCATCGGCACCTTCTTCGGCGTAACGTTTGGCAAGCGGTACAATGTCACCGATGATCTCGTGGTTTCGAAATTGCACCCCTTTGACCACCTGTCCGTCGCGGACATCTAAACAAGGAACGATTCTTCTTGCTAGCATGCTATTACTCCTTGTTTGTTAGTTGTTCCAGCACTTGAAGGCATCTTCGGCGGTAAACTTACCATCGAGCAAAGCGCGCCCGACGATGACACCCGCGACACCACTGCCCTTTAAGGCTTCGATATCTTGCAGGCCGCCAATACCACCGGAAGACTGGAATTGGACTTGCGGATACCGGGCGCAAAGATCGACATACAGCTCGACGTTAGAGCCAGCAAGTGTGCCGTCACGAGAAATATCGGTGCAGAGTACATGCTTCAGGCCTACCGTCAGGAAGTCATCCAGCAGGGCTTCAATACTGACACCGGAATCTTCTTGCCAGCCTGAGATCGCCACTTTACGGTTGCCGTCTTGATCAATGTTGACGTCCAGTGCTAATACGATGTGGTCCGGACCGTATTTTTCCATCCAGCCTTTAACCAGCTCTGGCTGCTTGACTGCGGTAGAGCCGACAACAACACGTTGTGCCCCGGCATCTAATAAATCAGCGACGTCTTTTTCGGTGCGAACTCCACCGCCAATCTGAATATTGGCCGGGGTGCTGGCAAGTAATTGCCGGATCAGATCAAGCTGACGGGCTGAGGTATCTTTGGCGCCTGTCAAATCAACCAGATGCAGCCAGTCGGCTCCAGCCTGGTTATAAAGTTTGAATTGTTCAGCTGGATCTACCTTGTATTCAGTAACTTGTCCGTAATCTCCCTGAAACAGACGAACAACTTGACCGTTAATTAAATCGAGGGCGGGAATAATCATCATAAGGTCCTTTTATGTCGTCCTTACATCTCTAAAAAGTTTTTAATTAGCTGAGCGCCGGCTTTGCTTGACCGCTCTGGGTGAAATTGCACCCCGTAGTAGTTACCGCTCTGAATTGCAGCGCTAAACGGCTGACCATATTCACACTGGGCGATGGTATAACCCTTTTCTTCAAATACGGCCTCAGAGACTGGCATGGCATAGCTGTGAACAAAATAGAAGTAGCTACCCGCCGGGATATCTTTGAACAGCGGGTGACCGTCAACGGGGGTGATGGTATTCCAGCCCATGTGAGGCAGTGGCAAGTCACCGGTTTGCATTTTCTTTATTGGCGCATCGCATAGGCTAAGGCACGGAACGAGATCGGTACCACTCTGGCCTTGTTCTTCCGATAATGCCCCAAGCAACTGCATCCCCAAACAGATACCCAGCAGCGGCTTGTCGACCTGCTTGACAAGCTCGACCAGATCGCGTTCCTGCAGGTTCTTCATCGCCTCGCTGGCGGTACCGACACCTGGCAAAAACAATTTGTCGGCAGCCAGTACGATGCTCGGCTCTTTGCTGACGGTGACCGTGTAGCCCAAGCGCTCGATAGCAAAACGTACTGAAGAGACGTTGGCACAGCCGGTATCAATAATGACGATCTTCTGGTTTTTGCTCACCATTACAGCACTCCTTTACTGCTTGGTAATTCGTTGCCTTCGACCTGAATCGCTTGGCGTAACGTGCGGCCAAAGGCTTTGAACAGGCTCTCGACAATGTGGTGATCGTTATCGCCGGTCGAGGACAGGTGCAGGGTACAGGCCAGAGTATCGGTCAGTGAGCGGAAGAAGTGCTGTACCATTTCTGTTGATAAATCGCCGACTTGTTCACGACCGAATGTTGCGTCAAATTTCAGGTACGGGCGGCCAGACAGATCTAAGGCACATTGCGCCAGACATTCATCCATAGGCAGGCTGAATCCAAAGCGGCCTATGCCCCGCTTGTCGCCTAACGCTTGTTTTAACGCCTGACCTAAGGCCAGCGCGGTATCTTCAACGCTGTGGTGATCGTCAATGTGCAAATCACCTTTGACGGTGAGTTCCATGCGGAAACCACCGTGGGTAGCGATTTGATCAAGCATGTGGTCAAAGAATCCCAGACCGGTTTCAATCTTGTTGCTACCGGTTTCATCGAGATTCACTTTCACCCGGATATCGGTTTCCTTGGTGGTGCGAACCACTTCGGCGATCCTAGGGTTGGTCGTGAGATCTTTAACGATCTGTGGCCAGTTCATGCTTTTTTCATCGAGCGGCTGCGGATTGTAAAGGATGCCGCGAATGGCCATATTTTCAGCCAGCTGCAGATCGGTGGGACGATCGCCAATTACGGCTGATGTTGCAAAGTCGACACGCCCCTGTTGCAGGTAGCTTTTAACAAGGCCAAGTTTAGGCTTGCGGCAGGTGCAGTTTTCATCGTCAAAATGCGGACAAATGAGGACATCGTCAAATTTCACACCTTGTGATTCGAAGATCTCCATCATCATTGTATGCGGGGCGTCGAAGTTCGCCTGTGGATAGCTATCCGTGCCGAGGCCGTCCTGATTGGTGATCATAACCAGCTTATAGCCAGCATCTTGCAGTTGAAGCAACGCCGGGATCACGAAAGGTACTAGTTTCAGTTTGTCTAAGCGATCGACCTGAAAATCAATAGGGGGCTCAACAATTAAGGTGCCGTCACGATCAATAAATAAAATCTTTTCCTTGCTCACAATGCTTATCCTTTATGCTTAATTCTGCTTGAGTTGCTCTCGGATGAATGCCAACGTTTTTTCACATTCATCACGGTTGCCGACACTAATACGAATACAGTTCTCAATAGGGGAGCGCCGAAGAATGATGCCGTGATCCCACAACGCATTAAATAAGGCGTCTGCATTCGGGAATTGCACCAGTAAGTAGTTGCCATAGCCATCAAATACGCGAACGTCATTTAGCATGCTCAAGCCCGCTTGAAGGTAAGCACGGTTGGCACAGAGATCGAGAACCTGGAATTTGGTTTTTGCTAATCCGGCAGGTGAAAGTGCCTGAACGGCAATGTCAGCCACAGGTACGGGTACCGGATACGGAGCAATCACTTTTAATAACAACTCGATAACATCGTTATTGGCTAAGGTGAAACCACAACGTAGTCCGGCTAAAGCAAACGCTTTTGACAGAGTGCGCAGAATCACCAGATTCGGGTACTGGTTTAGCAGATCAACGGTTGAGGCCTCAGGGCAAAAGTCGATGTAGGCTTCATCGACGACCACTAATGCTTTATTGGCCGTCATATCGAGTAGCGCCTCGATATCCTGACGTTTCATCAAGTTACCGGTAGGGTTGTTAGGGCTACAAACAAACACCAACTTAACGCCATCAAGATTGTCTTGAATGGCTGGTAAATCCAGCTGCCAATCAGCGGTTAACGGTACCGTTTTGGTCGCTATATTGAACGTTTCTGCGCTGATGGCATACATGCCATAGGTCGGGGGGCAGTATAGAATGCTCTCCTGGTTTGGCTCGCAAAAAGTACGAATTAGCAGTTCGATGCCTTCGTCGGCACCGCGCGAAGTCAGTACTTGCTCTTTTGGTACGCCGGCATAATCAGCATAGGCCTGGATCAGCTCTGCAGGCTGGCATTCACTATAACGGTTCAGGCGGCTGCAGCTGATGTTGTATTCGTTGGCAAATGGTGATTCGTTGGCATTGAGCCAGATGTCGCCACTTCCACCCAAGCGCCGAGCAGACTGGTAAGGCGTTAGTTCGCGCACGGTTTTCCGTGCCAGTTTTGCGATAGTCATGATTACGCCTCTTTCTCGTTAACTAGCGATGCGTTACACGCGTCTTGTTGCTGCAGTTTCTCTATTCGAATGGTCACTGCGCGTTTGTGTGCATCAAGTCCTTCTGCTTCCGCCATCGTAACCACGGTCGGGGCAAGAATTTTAAGGCCATCTGCTGTTAATTCCTGCACTGTCATGCGTTTAGAAAAGTCGGCTAAGCCCAGGCTTGAATAGGTACGGGTATAGCCATAGGTCGGCAATACGTGGTTAGTCCCCGAAGCGTAATCACCAACCGACTCCGGCGACCAGTCACCTAAGAAAATCGAACCGGCATTATCTAGCAGAGGCACTAATTCTCTTGGGGCCCGGGTTTGTACAATCAGGTGTTCAGGCCCGTAATGGTTAGAAATCGCAATACACTGAGTCAGTGTTTCTGCGACAATCAACAGACTTGAGCCCAATGCCTGACGTGCAATATCGGCACGAGGTAGTTCTTTAAGCTGTTGCTGAATGGCATCAGCAACCCGATCGGCAATACTTGGATCTGGTGTTACCAGCACGACCTGGGAATCCGGCCCGTGTTCAGCCTGACTGAGCAGATCTGCCGCAATAAACGCTGGGTCGGCAGTGCTGTCAGCAATCACCAAAACTTCAGACGGGCCTGCGGGCATATCAATTGCCGCACCGCGGAAGTCATTACTGACCTGGCGCTTGGCTTCAGTAACAAAGGCATTGCCCGGGCCGAAGATTTTATTAACAGTACTGACCGATTCGGTGCCATAAGCCATAGCCGCAATCGCTTGAGCCCCCCCGACATTGTAGATTTCTTTGATGCCGCATAGCTGAGCCACATAGAGGATCTCGTCGGCAATTGGCGGTGGTGAGCATAATACTACCTGGGAACATCCCGCAATCTGTGCCGGCACGCCCAGCATGAGAACTGTTGAAGGTAGCGGTGCGCTTCCTCCCGGAATGTATAGACCTACCGAATTGATCGGACGGGTGACCTGTTCACAAACGACGCCGGGCTGGGTTTCAACGCGCAGGGTATCCATCTTTTGCGCCTGGTGGAATGTCGCGATATTTTGATAAGCCTGCTGCAGCGCTTGTTTCATCTTATCGCTTAAGCGTGATGATGCCGCGCTGACTTCTTGTTCAGAAACGCGAATCGAATCAGGCCGTACCCGGTCAAATTTTTCAGTGAGATCGAGCAGGGCTTCATCACCACGCTGACGGACATCAGCAACCACAGCGGCAACTATCGCGGTGATGTTTGCGCCCTCAGCAATCGCCGGACGCTGCAGCAAGGTGTCTTGCTGGTTTTCACTCAGGGATTGCCAAACAACCGTTTTCATTGCCTTACTCCATCATTTTTTCGATTGGCAGCACCAGAATTGAGCTGGCACCAAGCGCTTTTAGCTGCTCCATTGTTTCCCAGAACAGGTTTTCAGTGCTGACCAGATGAACGGCAACGCGGCTTTTATCGGCAGCGAGTGGCAATACCGTCGGATCTTCAGCACCAGGAAGCAATGCCGTGATTTTATCTAGGCACTCTGTTGGCGCGTGCAGCATGATGTATTTTGATTCCTTGGCTTGAATAACCCCTTGCATGCGGGTAAGCAGTCGCTCAATCAGGGCTTGTTTCTCTGCACTGAACTCGCCATTACGCTGGATCAGTACGGCTTTGGAACGGAGGATCACTTCAACTTCTTTCAAGCCGTTAGCTTCAAGGGTGGCACCGGTTGAAACCAAATCACAGATGGCATCGGCTAAGCCAGCTCTTGGAGCGACTTCTACCGAGCCATTGAGCATACAAGGACTGAATGTCACACCTTGCTCGTCCATATAGCGTTTCACCAGCTGGGGGTAGGTCGTCGCAATGCGCTTGCCTTGTAGATCTTGCGGGCCACTGTAGGTTTCGTCTTTATCGATCGCGATAGACAATCGACATCCCCCAAAGTCTAGGCGGCGAAGTTTCTGGTATTCGCTTGGCTCTCCGAGGGCTGAACGCTCAAGGCCGACTTCTTCCAATTCGTTTTCGCCGATGACACCCAGATCAACAACCCCATCCATGATTAAACCAGGAATATCGTCATCGCGGACTAAAAGCAGGTCGATAGGCATGTTTTCAGCGTGTACGACTAAACGCTCACCCACCAGGTTAAATTTGACACCGCATTGTTTCAGCAGGTTCTGGCACTCTTTACTTAGTCGCCCTTTCTTTTGAATCGCAATTCGAAGTCGTTGTGTTTGCATTGTTATTTATCCCTGTTTGAATTCTGTAAAGCCAATCCGTGAATATTTTTATCTCTTAAAACGAAAAAACCCTCGGAAGCGTTGCTCTTCCAAGGGTTTGAATTCTGTATTTATATCAAACGCTGGAAGAATTATTACTGTCTTCCAGAGTGAGGCGTATCCTCCCGAAAGACTAGTCAGGATGATGATGGTGATGTAGATTTACCATTTGGATGCGCATAATTATGTACTCTGTCTAAATCATTATTTACTTAATGCTTGTCTTTCACACTAACGAAGCTTGTCAGATTTTGCAACATTAATTTTATGGAAATATTTAATTTATATTTAAGTGGCGCCGGCTGGTAACAGGCGGATGGCAAAACAAGCGAGTAAATGGCCGATATCCTGTTGGTTTACCGACATTCTATTGTTTATTTTATAGTAAGAGATAGCGGCCAGTTAATCGAAATTAGACATAAATATCTAGTAGACCCTTAGGCGGTTTCTTCTTGGGTTGATCACTTTCCTGTTCATTGTTTCTTTCTTTTTTTGGCTCGACCCGCTGTCGCCGTTCATCAATGAGTGATGCCTGAGTTACTTTTTTAAGTTGTTTTTGAGCGGGCGGTGGCAGATTGTTGTTCGGGTTGATCATGTCATTGCCTCATCAAACTGAAAGTGTCTGATTACAACATCGGCAACCAAATGTACGTCTTGAGTGTTTTTTGTTCGCTTTTTGGTTGTGAAATCGACGGTGGGTAATGTTAGAGATTGAAATATGGATGTTAAGCTGTACAAGGAGTAAGCGGGTACTTACTCCTTATCTTCTGAGGGTTGGCATTATTCTAGAGGGGGCGTTGTCTCGATTGGTATTAACTACAACATTTTTTGAATTTTTTGCCACTACCACAAGGACAAGGATCGTTGCGGCAAACTTTATTGCTTACTGTAGGGCTGACCACTGGCGCAGTCGATTCGTGTGATAATGGTGGCTCTTGCGTCGATGACTCGGGATAGTCTCCATCAATGTAGAACCATTGTTGCTCACCATTAACGGGCTCTCTCAGAAAGCGAGAACGCTCATGCAAACAATATTGTTTTTTCCCCTCTTGGTAATAGGCCTTGAATTCGACGAAGCCTTCGCCGGTATCTGCAATTTCACTGCTGATGACGTCAAGACCCAGCCATTGAGAGTCCACCGATTCGGCAATAGCCTCACGGTATTGCTCTGCCTGACAACTTGGATGGTAGGTTGCGATAACAAAGTCTACCAAGCCTAATACATGCGCGCTGTATCGGGCACGCATAAGTCGCTCTGGATGCTCAGCTTGTATCGCTGACAAATGTATCGGCTGGCAGCACTCTGCCAGTGATTTCTGGCTGCCACATGGGCAGGGTTCTTGAGGGTTTGACATGATTATTTTGTTGCTGCTTTTTCAAAAAAGGTCGCCCATTTTAATGATTCGGCATAGCGATCTGCAACGTTTGTTTCATTGATGCCAAGTTGTTTACTGTATTGGCTGACGTCGTCCCACTGCGCCAGATCGTAGGCAGTGGCTAATTTGAGAATGGTGCCCAGTGTCCCGGTCTGGTTAACCAGAGCTTGTTGAATCTCTTCACTTAAAGGTAGGAGGGTGATCAGTTCATCAATAGGTTGATCCAACAGTGAATCAAGCAATGAAAAGAGTCCGGTTAAAAAGGCCTGATTGCCGCTAATCTTAGGGGTGACAAGTATTCCCAGTCGTTCGCAAAAATGGGCGCGCTGTAGCGATAAGCTATATAACGATTGTGGTTTGTCTGCTAGCGCATGAGAGGCGGCAACAAAGGAAATAAAACGTCGTAGCTTTTCTTCGCCAAGATAAACTAAAGCCTGTTTAAACGAAGATATCGCCTCGGTGCGTGCTGAAGTCATGGTGTTGACATGGCGCAGCAATTTATAGGAAAGCGACACATCGGTGGCGATGATACCTTCGACCTTGTCGTAATCGACCTCTGGCAGGCAAATCTCCTGATAGAGGCGGATCGTCGATAAAGCCGAAGGGGCTAAAGATTTGCGTTGAACCATCTCTGGTTTGCTAAAGAAAAAGCCCTGGAAAAGGTCGAATCCAGCGTCACAAGCCGCAATGAACTCTTCATGGCTCTCTACTTTTTCAGCCAGAAACTTAAGGTTGCCGTCTTTATGGCGACGAATGAAAAAACCAGCCCTTGCAACAGGCGTCGAACGTAAATCGAACTTAACAATATGAATATAGGGTAAAAAACGATTCCATTCTTTACTTGGTATAAAGTCATCCAGAGCAAGTATGTAACCTTTCTGGTGAAGCTCTGTCACGGCTTCTAACAATTCGTCAGTTGGTTCACAGGTTTCAAGAATTTCAATGACGAAACTCTTTTTAGGAAACATCAGTGGAGTGCGCTGAATTAGGCTTGTATATGGGAAGTTTACAAAAAACCGTTTATCATCAGTAATTTGCAATGAACCAGACGTAATGAAGTTATCGATTAATAAGCGATTGGTTGCTTGTTCATCACCGACATCCGGAAAGCAGTTATCTGGCCCGTCTCGAAAAAGCAATTCGTACCCTACGGTTGCTTTTTCTTTGTTCAGTATTGGCTGTCTAGCATGGTATGAATGCATGATGACTAATGCAGGCTCTTGATTTATAAGTGAAATATTATTTAAGGTAATAATATCGAATGACAAGTCAGATAACAGATGCGATGTCTTAACTTACGAATAGTACAAATAATTATAGGTACACATAGTGATAGTTGTAACATATTAAAAGAATGATGAAGAATATCGAACAATATGAGACATTGATGGATAATATTGTTCTGTTATTAATGTTTTGGGTTATATATGACCGCCTTTATTTTATACCAATCCCACTAAATATTTTATTATTCAAATAATTGCCGTTGATAGTTGGCTTGCTTCCTGACGGAACGGGCCTGGCTACAATGAAAAGGTACGCTGGGCGTACCGTTTTTTGTCAGTACTGATTAGAAAAATCCCTTTTCTCCAACCGATTACCTTCTGGTCTGCATACCAGCACCGAACCATGATCATACCAGTCACCTAACACGATCCGAGTGGCGGCTTTTCCACCGACGATTAACGTGTGTACGCCAGGGCGATGAGTATGACCATGGATCATACTGAGTACGTTATGCTCTGCCATCACTTTGCTCACTTCATCAGGAGTCACATCCATGATCGTCATATTCTTGGCTTGATTATTCTGACTGCTGCTACTTCGTATTTTATCACCGATCCTCTGGCGATAACGCAGGGGCAAACGGAAAAACAGCCACTGAATAAATCGGTTATGCACTTTTTTACGATAACGCTGATAAGCCTCATCTAAAGTGCACAGCGTATCACCATGAAGGATCAAGGTCGGTGTACCATACAAGTCAATGATGCTGTGTTGTGGCAACAATTGTACGCCAGTTTCCCGGCTAAAATGCGAACCAACGAGGAAATCACGGTTACCATGAATGAAAAAGCAAGGTACGCCTGAATCGGTGAGTTGCTTAAATGCATTTTTGATTTGCTGGTGGAAGGGGGAGTTGTCATCATCACCAATCCACATTTCAAACAAATCCCCAAGCACATAGAGGGCATCGGCCCCTCTTGCTTCTTGCTGCATGAATGAGAGAAAACAATCAGTAATGTCAGTACGTTCGGCACTTAGGTGCAGATCTGCAATAAAAAGTGTAGTCATAAGGAAGGATAGGGTGGCAACAAGGCCACCCTGACCGAAGAATTAATCTTCGATCGTTACGCTATTGATAGCCACTTCTTCAACTGGTACGTCCTGGTGTACATAACCCCAGTTACCCGTAGAGACAGCTTTGATTTTATTTACTACGTCCATACCTTCAACAACTTCAGCAAACACGCAGTAACCCCAGCCATCAGGTGTTTCTGATTTGAAGTCCAGGAATTTATTGTCGTTAACATTAATGAAGAACTGAGAACTTGCAGAATGCGGTGCATTTGTGCGGGCCATTGCAAGCGTACCAACTTTGTTGCTCAGGCCATTGTTCGCTTCATTTTTGATTGTTGCACGGGTTTCTTTCTCGACCATGCCAGAGGCCATACCGCCGCCCTGGATCATGAAACCATCGATAACACGGTGAAAAATAGTATCGTCGTAGAAACCGTCACGGCAATATTGCAGGAAGTTTGCACACGTTTCAGGCGCTTTTTCTGAATTTAGCTGGATCTTGATGTCACCAAAAGTAGTGTGAAGCGTTACCATGAGTCTGTCCTTTAATGGATGTATATAGCTTTTAAAGTATATAACTTTCTTTAATGTTGGATTTTATCTTATTAGTACCTGTTCATACAAATTTTGATCTGTTTGGTGGTGTCCCAAATGGGGGCGGTAAAAGGTTAGTAAAAATCATAAAGCGGTATTGGAACGGTGATTGATACTTTTATTTTTAGTGGATTACGTCAAGCGGTTTAGCGAGATAAAGAAGGTAAGGCTGGCTTTTTCTTATCTTATAGATGAAACCTGCCATTGTTCGGCATAACCTGAGGTATTTTTCCTTGCCTTCATTTGCCATAAAAGGTGTAATTACTGTTCTTAATAGTAACCCCATAAAATGAGTAATTACGAGATATGTTAAAGATCTATAACTCACTGACAAAACAGAAAGAGGAATTCAAGCCCATTCAGCCTGGTAAAGTAGGCATGTATGTCTGTGGGGTTACCATTTACGATTTGTGTCACATTGGCCATGGTCGTACTTTTGTATCTTTCGATGTTGTGTCTCGTTACCTACGTTACTCTGGTTACGATTTAACTTTTGTTCGAAATATCACTGATATCGACGATAAGATCATCAAGCGTGCAGCAGAAAACGGCGAGAGCTGCGAATCATTGACCGAGCGTTTGATCGGTGAAATGCACTCTGATTTTGATGCGCTGGGCATGAAACGTCCTGATATCGAGCCGCGTGCAACAGAATTCATTGCTGAAATTATTGCAATGTGTGAGCGTTTGATTGAACGTGGCTTTGCTTATGTTGCGAGCAATGGCGATGTTATGTTCGAAGTGAGCAAGTTCGAAGAATATGGCCGCCTGTCTAAACAGGACTTAGATCAACTACAAGCCGGTGCACGTGTTGATATCGACACGGCGAAACGTTGTCCGCTTGATTTCGTATTGTGGAAAATGTCTAAGCCAGGTGAGCCAACATGGGAATCACCATGGGGTGCTGGCCGTCCGGGTTGGCACATCGAATGTTCGGCAATGAACTCTGCCATTCTTGGTGATCACTTTGATATTCACGGTGGTGGTTCTGATCTACAGTTTCCACACCATGAAAATGAAATTGCACAGTCATGCTGCGCAACAGGTTCACAATACGTGAATACCTGGATGCACAGTGGCATGGTAATGGTTGACCGTGAGAAGATGTCTAAATCATTAGGTAACTTCTTCACCATCCGTGATGTTTTAGGCTATTACGATGCCGAAACTGTTCGCTACTTCCTAATGTCTGGTCACTACCGCAGCCAGCTGAACTACAGCGAAGACAACCTCAAGCAGGCGCGCTCTGCTCTTGAGCGACTTTATACCTCTTTGCGTGGTCTTGACTTGACGGCTAAAGCGGAAGGTGGTGAAGAGTTCGTTTCCCGTTTTAAAGAAGCGATGGATGATGACTTTAATACCCCGGAAGCCTACTCGGTGCTGTTTGATATGGCGCGTGAAATCAACCGATTGAAATCTGATGATCTGGCAGTGGCCTCTGCACTGGGTGCACGCATGCGCGAACTGGCTGATATTCTTGGCCTGTTATCCCAAGAGCCAGAAGCTTTCTTGCAAGGCGGTGCAGGTGAAAGTGATGATGTAGCTGAAATCGAAGCGCTGATCCAGCAGCGTTTGGATGCCCGTGCAGCGAAAGACTGGGCAGCTGCCGATGCGGCCCGTGATAAGCTGCTATCGATGGAAATTATTCTGGAAGACGGCCCACAAGGTACGACATGGCGTCGTAAATAAACCTTAGTTCTCAATGAAAAAACCGGAGCAGTGGCTCCGGTTTTTTTATGCCCGATGGAAGGCTTTTATCGATTGATCTTACTAAAGAATTACCAACCAATATAAAATCAAGACGGTACGCTATCATCTTTCAGATGAACAATAAAATTTGATCCGGTGTCACTGTTCGAAAATCACGCGCTCCAATTCGAGCGTCATTGATCACATTAAGAGTAGAAATTCGAAAATGTTCATTTATTTCTGATTATTATGCTTTCCGATGTATAACTCAGATGTGCTTTGTTCCCCCAGATGAAAGCACAGATTGCTAAGGATGATAATAATGAAAAAAATATGGCTTGCCGCTGCCGTTGGCAGCACCTTGCTCGCGTCTCCTGCTTTTGCCCAATCAACTCCTGACTCCAATAAAATCGTGGTTGCCCACCGTGGTGCCTCGGGATACCTGCCTGAACACACCTTACCGGCCAAAGCGATGGCTTATGCCATGAAGCCTGACTATATTGAGCAGGATGTGGTGATGACTAAAGACAACAGGCTAGTGGTGCTACACGATCACTTCCTTGATCGCGTTACCAATGTTGCCCAGATTTTCCCGAGTCGTGCCCGCGAAGACGGCCGTTTTTATGCTATTGATTTTACTCTTGCCGAAATCAAGCAGCTGAGCGTGACTGAAGGCTTTAACATTAAAGATGGCAAGCAAGTCCAGGGCTTCCCGGAACGTTATCCGATATGGAAGTCTGATTTTAAGGTACCGACCTTCGAAGAAGAAATCGAGATGATCCAGGGGTTGAACAAAACGCTGGGTTACGACATTGGTATTTACCCAGAAATCAAAGCGCCATGGTTCCATCGCCATGAAGGCAAAGATATCAGTACAGCGGTGTTAAAAGTACTTAAAGAGTACGGCTATACCGACAAAGCAAGTAAAGTCTACCTTCAGACTTTTGATTTTGATGAGCTTAAGCGTATTCATGACGAGCTAATGCCAGCCATGGATATGGATGTGAAACTGGTTCAGCTACTGGCATACACCGACTGGAACGAAACTATGGTGTATAACGGCAAAGGCCAAGCGCAGCCATACAATTACGATTGGATGTTTGTAAAAGGCGGGATGGAGGAAGTCGCAAAATATGCTGATGGTATTGGCCCGTGGAAGCCAATGGTGGTATCTGATCAGTCTACCAAAGGGAATATCAAGTTAACGGGCTTGGTGAAAGCCGCTCACCAGCACGGCATGCAAGTGCATCCTTATACATTCCGTGCAGATACAGGTCGTATTCCGGCGTATGCAAATAATTTCAACGATATGTTAGATATTTTCTATAATACCGCAAACGTCGATGGGGTCTTTACTGACTTCCCGGATCGGGCTGTAAATTATCTGTCAGTCCAGAAATAATCTGTTAAATAAAACATAGATCGCCATCAGGGCGGTAACTCGTAGTGGCAATAAGGCGACGCTGTGCTTGGCGTCGCCTTATTGCTCATTAGTTTTTATTTTTAGTCTTGAATTAAATGCGGTGTTAGAGCTGTTCAGGCAGTTCACTGCCACAGTTTTTACAGAATTTCGCATCAGACTCATGGCCGCCACGGGTGCAGTTCATGCAGCGTATCAATTCCCGTTGAGCTTTCATCTCCTGGCTCAGTTCTGCGGTGATAATGCCGGTCGGAACGGCCAATATGGAGTAACCGAGCAACATGGTCATGGATGCAACCGCTTTACCGAGAAAGGTGTGCGGAACAAGATCGCCATAACCGACGGTAGTGATGGTGACAATTGCCCAGTAGATACTTTGCGGAATACTGGTAAAGCCATTGTCTGGCCCCTCAATAACAAATATCAATGCGCCGAAAACGGTCACAAGAATGAATACGGAGCTGAAAAATACCAGGATTTTGCGTTGGGATTGAAGTAAAGCACGCAGTAAGATATTGGAATCTTTGAGGTAACGTGCCAGCTTCAATACCCGGAAAATACGTAATACTCTAATCAAACGAATGATGAGTAAGTAGTGGGCGCCGGGAATCATGAGCGCAAGATAGACCGGTAAAATGGCGATTAGATCGATGACACCAAAAAAACTCCGCGCATAAGCAAGCGGTTTAGGTGAGCTATATAGCCTCAACAGGTATTCAACGGTGAAAAGGAGCGTAAAAACCCATTCGCCGTAAAAGAGAATGTCTGAGTACTGCTCTTGAATATGGGTGACTGATGAAAGTACGAGAATTAACTCTGAACTCAGTATTGCGAGGATTAACACAATGTCAAAGTTCTGCCCCGCACGGGTGTCGGTACCGAAAATGACTTCATAGATCTTTTGCCGAAGGGTGAGTATGGACATGTTATTTCTTTGCTGAGTTATAGGGTTAGCCTTAGCATAAAGAAGAAAAGCGGCTTAAGCCAGAGTAGCAATAGCAAGAAAGGTTGTTGAAAAGGATTACGATTTTATCGTAACCCTTTTCCTTTGTGCGACGTTATGCCAATCCAGGGAACAGGGCCCGTAAGCCCGTGGCAATAAACTCGATCCCTAATGCGGCAAGGATTAAGCCCATAATACGTGTAATAACGTTAATACCGGTTTGACCAAGAAAACGCACTATGATCGGGGCACCGCGGAATAACAGCCAGCAACAAAACGCAAAAATGCAGATGGTGAGTGCAATGCCGATTGTATTTGGTAAGCCTGGGAAACGGGCGCCATAGACAATGGTTGAGCTGATCGCACCCGGCCCCGCCATCAAAGGCATAGCTAAAGGTACGACACCAATTTGCTCTCGGCTTGCCGATTCAGATTTTTCTTGTTTATTCTGTTTATCCTCACCCAGCTTACCACTCATCATCGAGAAGGCGATGGTAAGCAGTAGCAAACCACCCGCAACCCGGAATGAATCAAGCGAAATGCTGAACATATCCAGCAAGAATTGTCCTGCGAGTAGTGAGACGGTCAGAATAACCGCAACTGCGATATTGGCCGTAACAGCGGTTTTGTTTCTTTCTTCTTGGCCCATGTGCGAAGTTAACGAAACGAAGATAGGCATGATACCTATTGGGTTTACTGCTGCGATAAGACCGACGAAAAATTGTAGGAAAATGGCGAATTCTAAAGACTGCATTGTTTGACCATCAGACAAACGTTGATAAAAAAGAAGATAGCTTCTTGAACTGAGCAGAGTGCCTCTGTCATCGGCGACACTTTAAGCTAAAGAACGTAAATCCACCAATTAAAAATAGTTATATCAAACCCTAAACAATCTTATGGATTTTAAAGTGTTAATAGGCTGTAAATATACGTGTGACTGTATTACTCTTAGTGGGTGAACAACGTGCCAGTTAAAGGTGAATCAAAGATTAGTCAATTAGCCTAAAAAAACGTGATCAGTTTCACAGTTAGTGTTATTTGTTGTAATGAATGTAAGTTTATTACGTAATATTCACAACCTGTGATGACAAGAAAATTTACATCGTGCTGAGGGATCAAGTAACTAGCTCACAAATTTACTCTGTAAGGTGTTGAATATGGCTTCTACAGATCAAGGTTTGACGATTTTTACTCCTTTTAAATGACAAGTGATCTAAATCAAATTATTTCACGGTGTGAAATTTTATAATCAGTTTTGAAAGCGATTTACTAAGCATGTGTGTTGCGGGATTGTTGGATGTGTTCACTACCTTCCTGCCGCTTGAAAGGATTTAAGACGTATCCTTACTAAAAAGTTTTTAATATTAAGTTAGGAGTTAACTATGCCTGTTACAAATATGGCTGAACTAGATGCAATGGTTGCCCGCGTTAAAGCTGCTCAAAAAGAGTTTGCGACTTTCTCTCAAGAGCAAGTTGACAAAATCTTCCGTGCTGCTTCTCTAGCGGCTAACAACGCTCGTATTCCTCTAGCTCAACAAGCTGTAGCTGAGTCTGGTATGGGTATTGTTGAAGATAAGGTTATCAAAAACCACTTCGCATCAGAATTTATCTACAACAAATACAAAGATGAAAAAACGTGTGGCATTCTTGACGAAGACGAGAGCCTAGGCACATTCACTATCGCAGAACCAGTCGGTATCATTTGCGGTATCGTACCAACTACGAACCCAACATCGACTGCAATCTTCAAATCTCTTATTTCTCTTAAAACACGTAACGCAATCATCTTCTCGCCACACCCACGTGCTAAAAACTCAACGAACGATGCAGCTAAGCTTGTACTTGATGCTGCTGTTGCGGCTGGTGCGCCAAAAGACATCATCGGTTGGATTGACCAGCCTTCAGTTGAGCTTTCTAACGCGCTAATGAAGCACGATGACATTAACCTTATCCTTGCGACTGGTGGTCCAGGTATGGTTAAAGCGGCTTACTCTTCAGGTAAACCAGCTATCGGTGTTGGTGCGGGTAACGTTCCTGTTGTTATCGATGAAACTGCTGACATTAAGCGTGCAGTCGCATCTGTTCTTATGTCTAAAACGTTCGATAACGGTGTAGTTTGTGCTTCTGAGCAGGCTGTTATCGTTATGGACGAAGTCTATGACGAAGTGAAAGCACGTTTTGCTTCTCACAACGGTTATGTGCTGTCTAAAGCAGAAGCGGACAAAGTACGTAAAGTTCTGCTAATCGACGGTAACCTGAACGCAGCTATCGTTGGTCAGCCAGCAACAAAAATCGCTGAACTAGCAGGCGTTAAAGTACCTGCTGACACTAAGATCCTTATCGGTGAAGGTGTTGAAGTTAAGTACGAAGACGAATTCGCTCACGAAAAACTGTCTCCTACACTGGGTATGTTCCGTGCGTCTTCTTTTGAGAACGCGGTAGACCAAGCGGTAACAATGGTTGAGATTGGCGGTATCGGTCACACATCTGGCCTGTATACTAACCAGGATGTTAATCAGGATCGTATCAAGTACTTCGGCGACAAGATGAAGACTGCACGTATTCTTGTAAACATCCCGACGACTCACGGTGGTATCGGTGACCTTTACAACTTCAACGTTGCGCCTTCTCTGACTCTTGGTTGTGGTTCATGGGGTGGTAACTCTATCTCTGAGAACGTAGGTCCTAAGCACCTTATCAACAAAAAGACAGTAGCGAAGCGAGCTGAGAATATGTTGTGGCACAAACTACCAAAATCAATCTACTTCCGTCGTGGTAGCCTTCCAATTGCAATGAGCGACCTTGAAGGTAAGAAGCGTGCATTCCTAGTAACGGACCGTTTCCTATTCAACAACGGTTATGCTGACGGAGTGGTATCACTTCTTAAAGCACAAGGTATCGAAGTACAAACGTTCTTCGACGTAGAAGCGGATCCAACGCTATCTGTTGTTGAGAAAGGCGCTGAAGCAATGAAGAGCTTCCAGCCTGACGTAATTCTTGCTCTTGGTGGTGGTTCTCCAATGGATGCCGCGAAGATCATGTGGGTAATGTACGAGCACCCAGAAACAGCATTTGAAGAACTGGCAATGCGCTTCATGGACATCCGTAAGCGTATCTACAAGTTCCCTAAAATGGGTAAGAAAGCTGAGCTTGTATGTATCACTACTACATCTGGTACGGGTTCTGAAGTTACACCTTTCGCGGTTGTTACCGACGACAAGACTGGTGCTAAGTACCCACTGGCTGACTACGAGCTAACGCCTCACATGGCTATCGTTGATGCGAACCTGGTTATGAACATGCCTAAGTCGCTAACAGCATTCGGTGGTTACGATGCAGTTACTCACGCACTAGAAGCATACGTTTCTGTTCTTGCGAACGAATACTCTGACGGTCAGGCTCTTCAAGCGCTTAAGATGCTTAAAGAATACCTACCTTCAAGCTATGCGAATGGTGCTGCTGACCCAATCGCTCGTGAGAAAGTACACAATGCTGCAACTATCGCTGGTATCGCGTTTGCGAATGCCTTCCTGGGTGTGTGTCACTCAATGGCTCACAAGATTGGTGCTGAATTCCACATTCCACACGGTCTTGCTAACGCACTGCTTATCTCTAACGTTGTACGTTACAACGCGAACGATAACCCAACGAAGCAAACTGCATTCTCTCAGTATGACCGCCCACAAGCGCGTCGTCGTTATGCAGAAGTTGCTGACCACCTTGGTCTGTCTCAAGCTGGCGACCGTACAGCTCAGAAAATTGAGCGTCTACTAACTTGGTTAGAAGAGCTTAAGGGTGATTTGGATATTCCACTATCTATCCAAGCGGCAGGTGTTTCAGAGTCTGACTTCCTGGCGAAACTAGACGAGCTATCCGTTGAAGCGTTTGATGACCAGTGTACTGGTGCAAACCCACGTTACCCTCTAATCAGCGAGCTGAAAGAAGTACTAACGTCCGCTTACTACGGTACTCCGTACGTTGAAGGTGAAACGTTCGAAGGTACGACTGTTATCAAGAAGTCTGAAAAAGACGTTGTAGTTGCTGAAAAGACAGCTAAAGCAAAGAAAGAAACAGCTAAAGCATAATCATCTGTTATAGCTAGCGCATTTCTTTTGACATAAATTATTAAGCCCGCCACTTTGGCGGGCTTTTTTAGATCAGTAGTAAATAGTAAGTAGCGAGTTTCGAGTATGCTTCGCTGCTAGACCCTAGACCCTGCTCTTATACCACCTCTGCTTCTATCATCCGGCCATTGAAGTAATCATTTTCCACAATATACTCGGCGCTTCGGACAATTTCGTATTGCAGGGACTGACTGAAAACAGTGCTCTGTGAGTGGGATGCTTCATCGTTAAACACCAGTGGCACGACACCGCCCACCCGAATATTAAATTCAGCTAATTCTCTGGCCCAGCTTTGTGTAAGGCCTGAAATGACAGCTTTCGAACAGCCTGCTATTGGATGCTGGCTATCGGGCTGGTTGGTAGCCAGGTTGATAATAACCCCCTGACAATGATGCTCTCGCATATAATTCGCAGCCTGTTTGCCAAAGGTAAAAAAGGTCGTTGCCACTTCAGTCATTGAGTGGCAAAACATGTCAACAGAAGAAGGACTGAAAAGTGTTGGCAGATCGGCACCCAGCCAGTAATTAATCAAGACATTAATCGAGCCATAATGCTTATCAATGTCATTCATTAAACTGGCGATGGCTTGCTCATTCCGTGAAGTAAGCAGTAAAGGGTAACTCGTTCCACCAATAGCCAGGCAGGCTTGGTGAGACAACTCTAGTCGTTCAGCATCAATATCCACTAACGCCAGTTTTGCTCCGAGCGAAGCAAAATGAAGCGAAAGAGCTTTCCCCATCGGGCTGCCTGCCGCGGTTATTAATATAACAGAGTGCGCGATATTCATAATCACCATCCGTACCAATAAGATTCGTCGAAACAACTCTTGTCATAGTGACGTTTTCAGATTAGTTATAATGTGAAAAAGCACGCATATTGTGTTGTTTTGTTATTAAATGTTAGTAAATTGTGACTGTGCTACTTGCTGGTTGTGTCAAAGATATGACGGTGGTCACGAAATATTTATTTGTGTGAGATAGGAATAATTGTTGTGTAATTTACCCTGTCTGATACATCTCGGCATAACGTTTTGATTGTATAAGAGATAAATACAGATCTTGTGGTGACGCTTGAATGGTTGCATCTTCAGTCGGAGGCAGGCGGCGGCGCTCATGACCGGAAAGGTTATGGTATATCTCCTCTGGCATCCCTTTGGTGCCTAATGGCGGGAACGTTAATGCCGTTGGTTGCAGATCATGAAGAAATTGAGAGCTGGCGAGCCCCCCTTGATGGAAAGCATCGGCTTGGGCCGCCGCTTTTCTGTAGCAGTTCTCGGTGCTGGTTAACGGCTGCGGATCGGGTAATTCAAAATATGCGCGTAATTCCGCCTCCGTTTTTCCCTGCCCGGGAGGAACATCGGTCGGGTTTTTTTCCAGGTGATCCGGCGATAGCATAGCCAGCATCAACGCGAAATCAGCCCTGCGCCCACCTTCAACCGCATGGTTGAGTTGGTTGCCGAGCTGCACTTCGTTGATCAGCATAGCTTTATCTAACGTGTGGATCTGCATTTGATAAAAGAGGTTCCTGGTTACGATTCCTCTTTATCGGTTTCAGATGTCAGAACTTTAGTTCTAAATAAAAATCGGATAGTTATTTATTTGACGCTACAGGGTTTCAATTGCAATGTGCACTCGTTGCCTTGCCTGATATAAAAAAGCCCTGACAGTGATGTCAGGGCTTTTATTGCCAATTGACGGTGAACTTAGAACATCGGTTTCACGCCAAACTGCTCGGCAGCATAGGCCACTCGTTCGGCTGGTGTTGGTGGCGTGTTTGGCGTACCTAAGTTTTCTATATGGTGCAAACGCGGTAACAGCCCGCATCCGTTGGCGATCTGTATCGCCAAACCAGGGCGCGCATTCAGCTCAAGCACCATTGGCCCTTTTACCTTATCAAGTACCATATCGGTTCCCATATAGCCGAGCCCTGCCATTTCCCAGGCGCTCGCAGCCAGCGTCAACAATTTAGACCAATTGGGAACGGCCAGTTCGCTAAGCAGTCTGCCTGTGTCTGGGTGGCGTTCAACAGGGTGGTCAAACTGTACGGCTCGGATTGCTTTACCTGTGGCAATATCGATCCCTACGCCGACAGCGCCCTGGTGGAGGTTGGCCTTCCCGTCTGAGGCTGCCGTTGAGCAGCGCATCATGGCCATCACCGGGTAGCCTTTAAAAACGATAACCCTGACGTCTGGCACACCTTCATAACTGAAGCCATCGAACACGTCATCAAACTGGATCAGATCTTCAACCATAGCAACGTCATTCTTTCCTCCCAGAGAGAAGAGTCCCGCCAGGGTATTGGTGATATGACGCTCGACATCTTGTTTATTGATTTCGACACCGGAGGGTTTGGTATAAATACCATCTTTATGCTTGATGATAACTAAAATACCTTTACCACCGGAGCCTTGGGCTGGCTTGATAACAAAGCCGGGCCAGTCTTTGACCATATCGTGAACTTTTTTTACGTTGGCCTGACTGTGAATGACCCCAATCAGTTCGGGAACCGTCGCACCGGCTCGGTGAGCAATTTTCTTCGTTTTGAGTTTGTCATCAACGAGCGGATAGAGACTACGGTCATTGTACCGGCCGATGAAACTGTGGTTTCGCTTATTCATTCCCATAATGCCGCGGTCACGAAGCTTGAACGGAGAGGTAAACTGTGAAAACAGTGACATAGCTTAGTCCTCCGCAAGTGGTTTGAAGCGACGTAATTCACTTAAGCGATAACCGGTGTAGTTACCAAGCATTAAGATCAGAGCTAGGATAATCAGCTGCATACCAACAAAGTTAAAGGTCAGGTGACGTACTATATCATTGGTCATTGCGAGGTAGACCAGTACTGCGGTGAGCAGTGAACCACCGCCTTGAACCAAGACTTCTTTCGCGCCTTCTTCTTCCCACAGGATCGACATACGCTCGATGGTCCATGACAAGATAATCATCGGGAAGAAGGTAATGCTCAAGCCTTCTACCAGACCGATCTTAAAGGCTACAACGGTGAAAACTGAAATGATCATAATGACCGTGATGATTACGGCAGATATTCTGGCCACCAGCAGCAAATTCAAATTAGACAGATAACTTCGAATGATTAAGCCGGTGCCGACGATGAGTAAGAAACCAAGAATACCGGTAAGCAGCTGAGTCTGAACAAACGCCACGGCAATCAGTACCGGCATGAAGGTACCGGATGTTTTCAGGCCGACGATAATACGCAGGAAAACCACAACTAAAGCACCGATTGGCACCAGCATAATGGTTTTAAACATGGCTTGTTCTTCAACCGGCAGGCTGTGAATCGAGAAATTCAGCAGATCATCGGCCAGTACTTTTTCACGGGTGGCCTGCTGAGGCGTAATATCCTGGGCAATGATCGAAAAGCTGATGTTGGAATTGCGGCCACCGACGACATCTAATAATGAATGGCTTTGCTGGTTCCAGATTAAAACATCTTCCGGTTTACCTTCGATACCTGTTTGCGGATCGAATAACTGCCAATTTTGACCGTCCCAGAGTTCAACCAGAAGATTGATGCTTTGGCGGCGGCGCCCATCTTCAAGTTGCAGGCCACCGACAAGACGGGCATGAATCCCTTCAAGTGAAAGCAAGCTGATGATGGCATCTTCGCGGCTCAGGTTGTTAAGCAGCAGCGATGCGTTCTGGTTCTGCTTATCATTAAACTGTTTAATGATCTCGCGAGTGAAGGTCAGGTTGTCTGCTGATAGGTTACGCGCCTGAGTCAGTAGCGCGGTGGCTGCAGTTTGTTGCGGGTTGTCAAGGCTAACGGCGATAGGATCGCCTTTCGGTGGTATCACGCGATAGCTTGCTTGATCATCAACCAACATTTGGGTTTTGTAATAGAGGATTTGCTTGCCGGTGGCCTGACGGATTGACCATTCAGCCCGACGACCTTTATCCGTATCGATCAGTGCCACCCCATAACCCGGAGAGGATGTGCTTTCATCGATCAGGGTGAATCCCTGTTGTGTTTCAGGGGCAGCCATCGAGATTTTAACCGGATCACCAATAGCATCAAACTCGATACGTGCTTCCAGTTCCCAAAGCGCACGTTCTTCGCCGGGGGTCCACGGCACACCGTAAACATCATGACGGTATTGGCTTAGCGCAACACCAGCAATGACGAGCAACGAAATTAAAAAGTAAAACGGTATTCTTGACGTCATGACATCCTCATCATTTCTTGTTAGTGTTTTTATCTATTGAACACTCGGTTTTTGAACACTCAGTCCTTGAACGTATCGTTTGCCAACATCAACAAGTGCAATATCTTTAAAAAAATCTCGTCCTAATAGCACTGGATAAACCATCTGGCTACGATCAGCCAATGCAAACTGCGCTTTCTCATGCAGTGGGCCCAGATTCACCCATGCTTCAATAACAGGGCGGCGAATAGCATTTTCAGACGTTGACTGACGAATTTTCACCCAGCGTAAAACCGGTGCTTCAACGATCTCTGGCTTTTGCTCATACACCTCAGAGGTATGGTTCAGATTAAAACGGACCCATTCTTTACCGTCACGCTCGAATAGCTGTATATCGACGGCATTCAGTGACGATGTGGTTGCGCCAGAATCAATTCGGGCTTTAAACCGTGACTGTATTGAGTCTAGCCAAACCCATTCTTCCTCGCCCAGAATAGCTTTACCATGAGCCACCTTGGGATCAACGACAGGTTCGATCACCGGTCGCGGGATGATTTTTTTCTCAACCATGACCTGAGGTTTAGTATTGGCGCTCGTCTTGTCTCTATTCAAATCTTCTGCAATTGATGATAGCTCTTTTTCAAGATTAGCAATGTATTCATTTTGTTCATTTATTTGTTCTGACATTGCGGTAAGTCGACCGTTAACGTTAGTTTCCATTGCTGTGATGGCATTCAACGTTTTTTCTTGGTCATGCGACGGCGTAAGGGTGCAGCCGGAAAGTAATGCAAAAGTGAGTAATGGTATACTGCGGCGAAGCATGGTGTCTCCCAGAGATACTTCTTATTTTTCTATAGACAGCGATAGTTTAGCGTACAAAAAGGGATGCGAACAGCATCCCTTTGTCAGTGCTTAGTCAGGATTCCTGGCAACCAGGATAGCGCGTTTGGGGGCCGGGTAGCCTTCAATCGTTTTTGTTGGATCTTCCGGGTTCAAGTATTCAGGTAGTGAATTATTTGTCATCCAGTCTGTCGAGCGTTGCTCATCAGTAGTGGTAACACATTCATCAACGATACGAACATCAACGAAGCCGCATTTCTCCATCCAGACTTTGAGTGCTTTGGCGGAGGGGAAGAAATAGACGTTATGCATTTGGGCGTAACGATGTGTCGGGATCAGAACGTCATTTTCGTCGCCATCAATAACCAGGGTTTCCAACACCACTTCACCATCTTTGCGCAACTGGTTCTTCAGTTGGATGATATGGTCGAGTGGAGAGCGGCGGTGATACAGTACACCCATGCTGAAAACGGTATCAAAGGCTTTCAGTTCAGGTAGCTGCTCAATGCCTAAAGGCAATAAAAAGGCACGATTGTCATTGCCCATTAAGCGACGAATGGCTTCAAACTGAATTAAGAACAGGTTGGAAGGGTCGATACCAACGGTGAGTGCAGCGCCTTCACCCAGCATGCGCCACATGTGATAACCGTTACCACAGCCCACATCCAGCACAGAGCGGCCTTTTAACGGAGTGATGTGTGGTAGCAGGCGATCCCATTTCCAGTCAGAACGCCACTCAGTATCGATATGAATGTCATGGATCTGATAGGGGCCTTTACGCCATGGGTGTAACAGACGTAGCAGGCTTTCCAGACGTTTTTGCTCTCCCGATGCAATACCGTCTTCATTTTTTACGCTGACAGCCTCTTTGAGATCAATAATATCCGGTTTGTAGGTCGGAAATTTGTTCAGTGCGCGGATCCAGCGTCCCATATCACCATGTTCGGCCTCTTCCCAGTCGCTCAGTTGCTTAGGTAAGGTATTTAGCCAAGGGCGTAATTGGTCGTGCTGGGCAATCAGCTGATAAAATTCAGAAAAACTAAACATATTGGAACGAAATACCTTATTTAATGGCAAACATAGAGCCGAAGTTGAAACACTGGAACCAGACTTCACTGCTGCTGAAGCCAATATTTGTAAAGCGCGCTTTATGGGTTTCAATGTTGTCAGGACGCATGACATTTTCAATAGCACTGCGTTTCTGGCTTATTTCAAGTTCGCTATAGCCGTTGGCGCGTTTAAAGTCGTGATGTAAGTCGATCAGCAGCTCATGCGCACGCTCATCGTCAAAAATATATTTTTCGGAAAGGATTAGGATCCCCCCAGGTCGCAGTCCGGCGTAGATTTTTTCCAGTAGAAGTTGTCGGTCTTCCGGTACCAGGAACTGCAGGGTAAAGTTCAGAACAACAACGGAAGCGTCGTTGATCTCGATATCACGGATATCGGCTTCCACCACCTGTACGGGGGTGTCTGAACGGTAGGCATCAATGTGAAGGCGGCAACGCTCAACCATGGCGGCTGAATTATCAACAGCGATGATCTCACAGCCTTCTTGATTGATATGACGGCGCATCGACAAGGTTGCTGCGCCTAACGAACAACCCAGATCGTAGATCTTAGAATGGGGTTTGGCGAAGCGTTCCGCTAACATGCCAATAGCAGAAATGATATTGCTGTAACCGGGTACAGAACGTTGAATCATATCCGGAAAAACTTCAGCGACTTTTGCGTCGAATGTAAAATCGCCCAGCTTTTCGATTGGTGCTGCAAAAATATTATCGTGGCCTGCCATTCTCACGAACCTCTTAACTAAAAAAACAGGGTTCCCTGGGTTTAAGTAAGGTGACCCCTGAAAGGTCGCGTATTGTAGAGAAAATGCGATCATTTGTCTTTAGCGAAATGGTTATTGGTATTTTTCCTTGATTTAAGGCTGTGATTTTTCCTTCATTGGATTTTTTGCTTTATAATGTTTCGTCATTTTTACGTCTCGGCCCCACTTAACGTCTTAAATTGGATGAATATTGAGCGGTTTGTGGCCGGGAATGAATCAGCCTGTGCAAGGTAAGTAATTCGCTTGCTGAAATCGCTCACAGGAAAGTTAGTAAATAGATCGGGAATTTCATATGCGCACCCAATATTGTGGTCACCTGAACAAGTCCCTAGCAGGGCAAACAGTAGAATTATGCGGCTGGGTTAATCGTCGCCGTGACTTAGGCGGTCTGATCTTCGTTGATATGCGAGATCGTGAAGGCATTGTTCAGGTAGTCGTCGATCCGGATATGAAAGATGTATTCGAAGTGGCTAACCAACTGCGCAACGAATTTTGTATTCACCTGACGGGTGAAGTACGTGTTCGCCCAGAGAGCCAGGTAAATAAAGGCATGGCAACCGGTGAAGTTGAAATTTTGGCAACAGGCCTGGAAATCATCAACCGTTCTGACGTGCTACCGCTAGACTTCAATCAGACTAATACTGAAGAACAGCGACTTAAATTCCGTTATTTAGATTTGCGTCGCCCTGAAATGAGCGACCGCATCAAGCTGCGTGCAAAAGCATCAAGCTTTGTTCGTCGTTTCCTTGATGACAACGCTTTCTTAGACATCGAAACACCGGTTCTGACTAAAGCGACACCAGAAGGTGCCCGTGACTACTTAGTACCGAGCCGTGTTCATAAAGGCAGCTTCTATGCGTTGCCGCAGTCTCCTCAGCTATTCAAGCAGCTGCTGATGATGTCTGGCTTCGATCGCTACTACCAGATCGTTAAATGTTTCCGTGACGAAGATTTGCGTGCTGACCGTCAGCCGGAATTTACTCAGATCGATATTGAAACCTCTTTCATGAGCGCAGAACAAGTGCGTGAAGTGACTGAGCGTATGATCACCGAAATGTGGAAAGAGTTGCTGGATGTTGATCTGGGTGCTTTCCCAACGATGTCGTATGAAGAAGCGATGCGTCGTTTCGGTTCTGATAAGCCGGATCTACGTAACCCGCTAGAGCTGGTGGACGTTGCTGATCTACTGAAAGATGTCGACTTCAAAGTGTTTGCAGGCCCGGCTAACGATCCTAAAGGTCGAGTCGCTGTGATCCGTGTACCAGGCGGTGCATCACTATCTCGTAAGCAAATTGATGAGTACACTCGATTCGCGACCATCTACGGTGCGAAAGGTCTGGCTTGGGCGAAGGTCAATGATCGTGAAGCCGGTCTGGCTGGCATTCAGTCTCCGGTAGCGAAATTTCTTAACGAGGAAGTTGTGGCTGGCATTCTGGAGCGTACTAATGCAGAAACGGGTGATATCATCCTGTTCGGTGCAGATAAAAAGCGCATTGTTACGGAATCAATGGGCGCACTTCGCTTGAAGCTGGGTGAAGACCTTGACCTGTCAGATAAAAATGCATGGGCTCCGCTATGGGTTGTTGACTTCCCAATGTTCGAAGACGATGACGAGGGTAACCTGCACGCAATGCACCACCCGTTCACGTCTCCTTTGGGCGTAACGGCTGAAGAATTAGCAATTAACCCTGCGGCTGTAAACTCGAATGCGTACGATATGGTCATCAACGGTTATGAAGTTGGTGGTGGTTCGGTGCGTATCCACAATGCAGAGATGCAGTCGGCTGTGTTTGATCTGCTGGGTATTAACGCTGAAGAGCAGCAGTCGAAGTTTGGTTTCTTGCTGGAGGCGTTGAAGTATGGTACGCCACCACACGCAGGTCTGGCTTTCGGTCTTGACCGTTTAGTCATGCTGCTATGTGGTACTGATAACATTCGTGATGTTATCGCATTCCCTAAAACAACAGCAGCCTCTTGCCTGTTAACGAATGCACCAAGTCTTGCTAACCCGGCATCACTTGAAGAGCTGTCTATTGCTGTTGCCATTGCAAAAAAAGACATCGCTAAAGAAGACAATGCTACAGAAAACAGTGCTGAATAAAGACTAAGTGCTTTAATTAAACGCAGTGTTCATTTTGGCCAGTGGTTTCACTGGCCATTTTTTCATCCTCGTGAAATGTTAAGCCTACAAGTTAATTCTAATTCGGAGTATTCATGGCCGGTCATAGTAAATTTGCTAACATCAAACACCGTAAAGCTGCGCAAGATTCTAAACGTGGCAAAATCTTCACTAAGCTAATCCGTGAAATCGTTGTTGCAACCAAAGAAGGCGGCCCGGAAGCTGAAAATAATCCACGTTTACGTGCGGCTGTTGATAAAGCACTGTCAAACAATATGACACGTGACACCATTAACCGCGCGGTTAAGCGTGGTGCCGGTGGTGAAGGTGAAGATGACCTGGAAACGGTTATCTATGAAGGCTACGGTCCGGCAGGTACTGCTGTAATGGTTGAATGTATGACGGATAACCGTAACCGGACGGTTTCAGGCGTGCGTCACGCATTCAGCAAATCTGGTGGTAACCTGGGTACCGATGGTAGCGTTAATTACCTGTTCGATAAGAAAGGTGTAATTTCTTATGCTCCGGGTATTGATGAAGATGCAATTATGGAAGCGGCGCTGGAAGGCGGTGCTGATGATGTTGAATCAAACGATGATGGTTCAATCGACGTTTACACAACCCCGTCTGATTTCGGTACGGTGAAAGATGCGCTGGATGCGGCAGGTTTTGAAGCGGCAAATGCAGAAGTGACGCTGGTTCCTTCGACAAAAGCTGATCTGGATATCACGACTGCGCCTAAGCTGTTGCGTCTGATCGACGCCCTTGAAGATCTGGATGATGTTCAGGAAGTTTATCACAACGGTGATATCACCGATGAAATTGCAGAGCAGCTATAACTGAATGACAGTCATCTTAGGGATAGATCCCGGCTCTCGAATCACCGGTTATGGTGTGATCCGCCAAGTCGGACGACACCTCGAATACCTTGGCAGCGGGTGTATCCGTACCTCGGCTGAAGATATTCCCGGTCGGTTAAAGCAAATTTATGCAGGCGTTTCTGAAGTCATCACCCAATTTCAACCTGATGCGTTTGCCATTGAAGAAGTTTTCATGGGTAAAAATGCCAGTTCAGCCCTGAAACTTGGCCAGGCTCGCGGAAGTGCTATTGTTGCCGCCGTGAATAGTGATCTTCCGGTTAGTGAATATGCCGCCCGCTTGATTAAACAAGCCGTGGTCGGTACGGGTGGTGCCGATAAAGCACAAGTACAGCATATGGTCTGCTCGGTATTGAAATTACCGGGTAAACCCCAAGCCGATGCTGCTGATGCCTTAGCGGTCGCAATTTGTCATGCCCATACCCATAAGACACTTATCGCTATGGCAGGTCATGCCCGTAGTGTCCGTCGAGGTCGTTACAGATAAAGCCATATAGATCATTATCATAATGATTGTTGATGAAATGGTTCTTGTATTATGCTAGCTCGCGAGTTGTCAGCGAAAAGCAGCAAAGAAGTGGATGCCCTTCAAGTATTTGCCGATGGAGTGAGCGCGGTGGTATCTGATCCGCCCGTCGGTAAGTAACAATATAAACCGCATCGTAAATGCGACAGGGATAAAGTGCTGGATATCCATCCAGCACTTTACTATCCTAGAGCCAATTTCAACTCAGACAGAGATTTTGCCGTGATTGGCCGACTACGTGGAACGATTTTAGAAAAACAACCGCCTGAAGTAATTATCGAGGTCGGTGGTATTGGCTATGAAGTTCAAATGCCGATGAGTTGTTTTTATGAACTGCCAGAAGTGGGCCAGGAAGCCATTCTCTGTACCCATTTTATTGTTCGGGAAGATGCTCAGCTGTTGTATGGCTTTAATAAAAAAAGCGAACGAGAGCTGTTTCGCGAAGTGATTAAAGCCAATGGTGTCGGACCTAAACTGGGCCTGGCCATCTTGTCTGCGATGACTGCCAGCCAGTTTGTGTTGAGTGTCGAGAATGAAGACATTACTACCTTAGTAAAAATCCCTGGTGTCGGAAAGAAAACCGCCGAGCGTCTGGTGGTTGAAATGAAGGATCGCCTGAAAGGGTGGGGAGAAGGTGATCTCTTTACGCCGGCCTCAGATGCTGCGGCATCGAATGCATCCGTTGAGAGCTCTGTTTCTGTTCGCGCCGAAGATGAAGCCGTCAGTGCACTGGTTGCTCTGGGTTATAAACCACAGCAAGCGTCAAAAGTGGTATCGCAGGTAGTGAAACCTGAAATGAGTAGTGAAAGCATCATCCGCGAAGCACTGCGTTCAATGGTGTAAGGTGAAACAGGCGTAGTTCATAATGATTGAAGCAGATCGATTAATATCAAATACATTCGAAAGCCGCGACGATGAGGTTATTGATCGTGCGATTCGTCCGAAGCTACTTGATGATTATCAGGGGCAGGATCACGTGCGTGGCCAGATGGAAATCTTCATCAAGGCGGCACAGCTCCGTGAAGAAGCCCTCGATCATTTATTGATTTTTGGTCCACCGGGCCTCGGTAAAACAACATTAGCGAATATCGTTGCCAACGAAATGGGGGTGAATATCCGTACTACTTCGGGCCCGGTATTAGAAAAAGCTGGAGATTTAGCGGCATTACTGACGAACCTTGAGCCTAATGATGTGCTATTTATTGATGAGATCCATCGTCTCAGTCCTCAGGTCGAAGAGGTGTTGTATCCGGCCATGGAAGACTATCAGCTGGATATCATGATTGGTGAGGGGCCGGCTGCGCGATCTATTAAGATTGACTTACCGCCGTTTACATTAATTGGCGCAACCACTCGGGCCGGCTCGCTGACGTCACCGTTACGCGATCGCTTTGGTATTACACAGCGTCTGGAATATTACAAAGTCGAAGATTTAAAAGACATTGTGAAGCGAAGTGCAAATTGTCTGGGACTCTCAATGCAAGAAGAGGGGGCAATGGAAATGGCTAAGCGTGCCCGTGGCACACCACGTATCGCTAACCGTTTACTGCGCCGGGTACGTGACTATGCCGAAGTGAAAGGCAATGGCCATATCTGTCCGGATACCGCGGCTAAAGCATTAGATATGTTAGACGTCGATAGCAGTGGCTTTGATTATATGGACCGTAAGCTGTTACTGGCCATCATTGATAAATTCATGGGCGGGCCGGTAGGGCTGGATAATCTGGCTGCGGCAATCGGTGAAGAGAAAGATACCATCGAAGATGTACTTGAGCCGTACTTGATCCAGCAGGGATTCCTGCAGCGTACCCCAAGAGGACGGATTGCTACCCACCGTGCTTATTTACACTTTGGGTTAGATATACCCGAAGCGCGCTAATACCAGTCAGTTATGTGTGCAGGTAACGCAAATGTAAAAAAACGAGGCCAACTGGCCTCGTTTTTTATTTGTGTGGGCTATTTTTTGCTAAGTTGCCATTTATCGTATGTGTTGTTTACAAAATAATGACAATTCAGGTGGGGCATAAGCTAAGCGTCAGCGTTATTTTTCAAATACTACCCGCTTAAGCTGGTCTGAATATCACAAATATACGTACTGTTTAATAGGCACGTTTGTACAACTCAACAAAGCATGGTTGGTACAGAGTGATGATTTTTTCAAAAATACGAGCCATAACTACTTCCTCAATCTATTTAGGTCATGTTGGGGAAACCGTTTACAACCCGCCTAAGAGACTGTTTTATTGTCTGGGCGGCTTAACCTGTTTCTGATGCTGATTATAGATGTTTTTATGATGGGCGAAAGCAATAATTTTTGCGTTTTTTTATTAGAAAATCTAATCCATTTGGTTTGGTTGGTAAATTGGTTAAGTTAATGTTTTTGAGGTTATTGTGTAGATTTAATACAGTTGTTGAAAGGGGGTGGTGGGTATTTTTCCATTCTTTTTCTAACAGTAACCATAAAGGGTGTGAACAATGAATAATAGAATATGAATGTCTGTTGACCTGGTGATTTAATTTTGAAAAAAGCTGTCTTTTTGCGACTTACAGATTAGCTTGAGGTGTGTTGCGGAATTTGATTTATATCAATCTAAACGACACTGATTAAAAACCGAGCAGGGTTTATTGATCTTCATCAAAGCAAATTGTGCGATAAATCCTTTGCTGTGGGCGCATAATACCAGTAATATTAGCAATGACTTTATTAGCTGTAGCTTAACAATAAATCAACTAATCTGGCACATAACTGCAACACGGGTGGAATCATTGATTTATCAGATGACTGCCAGGGAGTTGGCCCAAATTGCAGTTTTGCTCCAATAAAAGTGATATAGGCTACGTTTTTTTGCTAAGCCCAATAATCGGTACACTGTTCGTACTGTCGTCAGTCAGCCTGACGAAAAAAGGAGTTCTCAATGTTCACTGATATCGTCGAACTATCGCGGTTACAGTTCGCATTAACTGCGATGTATCACTTTTTGTTCGTACCACTGACTCTGGGGATGGCGTTCCTGCTTGCCATCATGGAATCAGTCTATGTAATGACTGGAAAGCAAATCTACAAGGACATGACCAAGTTCTGGGGTAAACTTTTTGGTATTAACTTTGCGTTAGGTGTAAGTACTGGCCTGACCATGGAGTTCCAGTTTGGAACAAACTGGGCATACTACTCTCACTATGTCGGCGACATCTTTGGTGCCCCGCTGGCAATCGAAGCCTTAATGGCGTTCTTCCTGGAATCCACCCTAGTTGGTCTTTTCTTCTTTGGTTGGGACCGTCTGTCTAAGCGTCAACACCTTGCCGTAACATGGCTGGTGGCGATTGCTTCTAATTTCTCCGCTCTGTGGATCTTGGTTGCTAACGGCTGGATGCAAAACCCAGTGGGTGCCGAATTTAACTTCGAAACCATGCGTATGGAAATGGTGAGCTTTGCTGAGGTTATTCTAAATCCGGTTGCTCAGGTGAAATTCGTTCACACGGTTGCATCGGGTTACGTAACGGGGGCAATGTTCGTTCTTGGTATCAGCTCTTACTACCTACTTAAAGGCCGTGATATTCCTTTTGCCCGTCGTTCGTTTGCGATTGCCGCATCTTTCGGTATGGCATCGATTGTATCGGTTATTATTCTGGGTGATGAATCCGGTTATGAGTTGGGTGATGTACAGAAAACCAAACTGGCTGCGATTGAAGCTGAATGGCACACCGAAGAAGCACCCGCTGCCTTTACCCTGTTTGGCCTGCCTAATCAGGAAACCATGGAAACAGATTATGCGGTTAAGATCCCTTATCTGATGGGTATTATCGCGACGCGATCTATTGACACCGAAGTTACGGGTTTGCGCGATCTGAAAGCAGAGCACGAAGTACGTATTCGTAACGGTATGGTTGCTTACGGTTTGTTAGATAAACTACGTAATGGCGATCGCTCACCTGAAAACGTTGCAGCATTCGATGATGTGAAACACGATCTTGGTTATGGCTTCCTGCTCAAGCCGTATGCCGATAACGTGGTTGATGCAACCGAAGAAGATATTGCTCAAGCCGCAGATGACTCCATCCCGACAGTGTGGCCGCTATTCTGGAGCTTCCGGATCATGGTTGGTGCTGGCTTCCTGATGCTGGGCATTATTGGTGCTGCGTTCATTCAGACCTGTCGTCATAAAATCACGGACAAGAAGTGGATTCTACGCGCTGCGCTGTATGGTCTTCCATTACCATGGATTGCGGTTGAAGCCGGTTGGTTCGTTGCCGAGTATGGTCGTCAGCCATGGGCTGTCGGTGAGATCCTGCCAGTATCAATGGCGGTATCTAATCTAGAACCGTCAGCGATTATCACAACAATCGTTGCGATGATTGCGCTATACACTGTCTTCCTGATTGCTGAAATGTACCTGATGATTAAGTTCACTCGTCTTGGTCCAAGCAGCCTGAAAACAGGTCGTTATCACTTTGAACAAAATGATGCTCCGCAGAATGTGGTATCGCGTCAGGTTGAAGCGTAGTCAGGGAGAGTAAGCAATGTTTGAATATGAAGTATTGCGATTCATCTGGTGGGTACTAATTGGTGTGCTTTGCATCGGTTTTGCTGTGACAGATGGTTTTGATATGGGCGTTGGTATTTTAACTAACGTGATTGGTAAAACAGATACAGAACGTCGAGTTATGATTAACTCTATTGCACCGCATTGGGATGGTAACCAGGTCTGGTTAATCACCGCCGGTGGGGCATTGTTTGCCGCATGGCCTTTGGTTTATGCGACGGCATTCTCTGGTTTCTATTTTGCAATGGTACTGACGCTGGCAGCACTTTGGTTACGCCCGCTAGGCTTTGATTACCGTTCGAAGATTGAATCACCAAAATGGCGCGATGCATGGGATAAAGCGATCTTTGTGGGTAGCTTTGTACCGCCGGTGATCTTTGGTGTTGCTTTCGGTAACTTGCTCCAAGGTGTTCCTTTTGAGCTAAGTGATCTGTTGATCCCGACTTACAAAGGTTCTTTCTTTGGTCTGTTGAATCCGTTTGCACTGCTTTGCGGTATTGTTAGCCTGATGATGATTGTCACTCAGGGGGCAACATACCTACAGATGAAAACGACTGACGAGCTACATGTTAGATCGCGTAATGTTGCGCCAATCACCGCGCTGGTGACGGCTGTCTGTTTTGCGATTGCAGGTTTTTGGGCACAGAGCATTGAAGGTTTCGTTATTACGTCTGAGATCATCACGAATGGTCCGTCAAACCCATTAGCAAAAGAAGTTATGCGAGAGTCTGGTGCATTGTTTGCTAACTTTGATGCGTATCCGCTGTTGTGGGCTGCACCATTGGTCGCCGTAGTCATGCCGTTACTAACGGTTATCGCTTCTCGCGCTAATCGTGCTGGCTTTGCGTTCCTAACCTCAAGCCTGACCATGGCGGGGATTATCCTGACGTTTGGTTTTGCTCTGTTCCCATTCATCATGCCTTCAAGCTTAGTTCCAAGTCATAGCCTGACTATGTGGGATGCAACGTCAAGCGAACTCACTCTGAACATAATGACAGGCGTAGCCTTTGTAATGGTACCTATCATCCTTAGTTACACCATATGGTGTTACTACAAAATGTTTGGCCGTCTTGATAACAAGTTTATCGAAGAAAACAAGACTTCACTGTACTAAGGAGACAGACTATGTGGTATTTCGCTTGGATTTTAGGTGTTCTGCTAGCCTGTTCGTTCGGTATCATCAATGCCCTATGGCTTGAAACAACCGAAGATATGGATAACAAAGGTGAGTAACCTGAGCTTCTGGGTAAAGAGACTGCATCAACCACTGGATAATGCGCTGCTACGCGCATTGTCTTTGCTGCTGGCATTATTGTCGGCAGGTCTGGTGATGTGGGATCCTTCGCATTTTGCTCAGGCGATAGGCGGTTTTGGCCCGATCATATCGACGGCATTGATCTGGTCGACCTGTGCAGCAATGATTTTCGGTGTGGGTTTTATTCCTCGCCGCTGGTACTGGCAGCTCATTTTCACGCCATATATCGCTATGCCGATCCTCATTTACATCTTACAGTTGCGCGTGTTTTAAACATTGTCACAACTAGTAACAGATTAAACAGCCTATTGCGTTTTGCAGTAGGCTGTTTTTTTATACATAATTGCTCATTGAAATGAAGGATGGATGAAAGATGATGAGGATTTGAATTCGGGGTAGGGTATTTTTTATCTGATAGAGGTCAAGTTACTTCCGATAAAGTTCATAAACCTCATTAAGTTAGGTATAGTAAGTTGCTTAAAGCGTAGTTTGTAAATATAGCTTGTAAGTAATGCTTAGTCCGTGAATCCTGCTATTAACTTAATGCCATGATTGTGGAATGCAAATGACAGAAGAAAACGTATTTAAATGGCCCATTACCATTTACTACGAAGATACAGATGTGGGAGGCTTGGTATATCACTCCAATTACCTCAAATTTTTTGAACGTGCCCGAACTGAATTATTACGAAGCATAGGGGTTAGCCAACAAAGCATGTTTGATGACAATGCCAGCTTCGTTGTACGCCATATGAATATTGATTTTCTCAAAGGCGCACGATTAGACGAAAAACTTGTCATACGAACTAAAGCTGACGCCGTACGTAAAGCTTCCATCGAATTTTGTCAGGATTTAGTAAACAATGACGGTCAAATCTTGTGTAAAGCTACGGTTAGGGTAGCCTGTATCAATCCTGTGACAATGAAACCCATCGCTATTCCAGAAAATATAAAGTCGGAGATATCTAAGTGAGTGCTGAACTTTCGATCCTAGATCTTTTCTTGCAGGCCAGCCTGTTAGTAAAGATCGTTATGCTGATACTACTTGGTATGTCAGTGGCTTCCTGGGCGATGATTATCAAACGGTCCCAGATACTGTCAAATGCCGCCAACAAGGCTGAGCGTTTTGAGGATCGTTTCTGGTCGGGCATTGATCTCTCACAGCTCTATCAGGAAGTTCAGGCGCGCAAAGACAACCTGATGGGAACTGAACAGATTTTTTATTCGGGTTTCAAAGAGTTTGCCCGTCTGCACCGCAGCAATGGCAAGGTGCCGGAAGCCGTGATGGAAGGTACGGGCCGGGCAATGCGCGTTTCATTGTCTCGTGAAGTCGATGAGCTGGAAACCAGCCTGCCTTTCCTTGCAACCGTTGGTTCAATCAGCCCCTATATAGGCCTGTTTGGTACTGTTTGGGGGATCATGCATGCCTTTATCGCCTTAGGTGCGGTGAAGCAAGCCACATTGGCTATGGTCGCACCGGGTATTGCCGAAGCGCTTGTTGCGACTGCGATGGGTCTGTTTGCCGCGATCCCGGCTGTTATGTTTTATAACAAGCTCACCAATCAGGTCTCGAAACTGGAACATACCTACGCAACCTTTATGGAAGAATTTTCAAGTATTCTTCACCGTCAGGCATTTGCCGCCGGTCAGGAGTAATAAGCCATGAATTATCAGCCTAAGAAGCGAAAAATGACGGCTGAAATCAATGTCGTCCCTTACATTGATGTAATGCTGGTACTGTTGATCATCTTTATGGTAACCGCTCCTTTTGTCACTCAGGGTGTAGATGTGGAACTACCGTCGACGCAAACAGCTAAAACAGCTGCTGAACTGGCTGAGAACAGTGATGGTGCCCCCATTATTGTTGAAGTTGATCAAGACGGAAATTTGGGGTTGAGCGTCGATAATGGCGACATGATCCGCGGTTTAGTACAAAGAGAGCTATTAACCCGGGTTAAGGCCGAGTTGCAAATTAACCCTAAGTCGTCAGTGATGGTGGGGGGGGATGGCCGGGTGCCGTATTCATTTATCATTGAAACACTTGATGCCCTAAATCAGGCCGGGGTTGGTTCTGTTGGCTTAATGACCGAACCATTAGAGCAATAGGCAGGCGGCTGGATGAAAAAGAATAATTACAGTATGGCCGTCATCATTTCGTTATGTCTACATGCGTTACTCTTAGCTGCGCTGTTATGGGGAACGGACTTCTCCATGAACAAACCGAAAATACACGGCAATACGATTAAAGCAGTGGTTGTTGATCCTGCGCTGGTTAACCAGCAGGCTCAGAAGATCCGCCAGCAACGTAATGCCGCAAAACAAGCAGAACAAGATCGACTAAAACGGCTTGAGCAGCAAGCGGACTCACTCGAGAAGCAGCGTAAAGCGGAAGAGCAACGTCTGCGGGAGCTGAAAGCCGATAAGCTACAAGCGGAAAAAGAAACCCGTAAAGCCGAAGCCGATCGTAAGCGTGTTGCTGCTGCAAAAGAAAAAGAGGAAAAGCAAGCGGCGGAAGAAAAACGCAAGGCGGATGAAGCGACACGCGTTGCCAAGCAGCAGGCCGCAAAGGCCGAAGCTGACCGGAAAGCAAAACAAGAAGCGACACGTAAAGCTGAATTAGCACGTCAGAAAAAAGTAGAAGAGCAACGCAAGGCAGAGGAAGCGGCGCGTAAAGCGGAAGAAGATCGCAAGGCGAAAGTTGCAGCTAAGAAAAAAGCGGACGAAGAAGCCCGTAAAGCCGAAGCTGCAGCGAAGGAAGCTCAGCGAAAGGCTGCCGAAGCGAAAGAGTTACAGCGTCAGCAAGAAGCTGCGCTTAACGACATGTTTTCCGGCTTAGAAGCGGAAAACGAGCAACGAGGCGGGGCGCGCGGTCAGTTTGCAAGTGATGAAGCTGACCGTTATGGGGCTATATTTAAGCAGCAGATACAACAAAATTTGTTAATCGACGAGAGTTTTTTGGGAAGAGAGTGCGTTGTGAAAATGCGCTTATCGGTTAATGGGTTGGTATTAGATATATCAGATGAAGGTGGGGATCCAAATGTTTGCCGAGCGGCGAAAGCGGCGGTGGTGAAAGTGAGCCAGTTCAATATGCCGGAGGATCCCCTGGTCATCGAGAAACTTCGCAATATCAGACTGACTGTAAGCCCACAATGATGAAGGAGCTGTTGATGAAACGTTGGATTATGGGCTTGTGTATTGCTCTTTTGAGTTTTAGCCAAATCGCACAAGCTGAACTTGAACTGGTCATTACCGAAGGCATTGACTCAGCCCGCCCGATAGGCGTGGTGCCGTTTCAATGGGAAGGGGAAGGCAAACTGCCCACCGATATCTCATCGGTCATTGCTTCAGATTTACGTCGAAGCGGTAAATTCAGTCCGATTGCGACCAGTAAAATGCCGCAAACGCCATACAGTGAAGAGCAGGTTGATTACACGGCCTGGACATCGCTGGGTGTCGATGCCTTAGTCACGGGCAAGATCAGCCTGAATGCGGATGGTAACTATGTAATCAATTATCAATTAGTTGATCTGGTTCGCGGTCAGCTAACCAGTGGTGACAGCCGTGGGTTAAGCAATGGCGAATTGGTGCTGACCAAAGATCACCTGTTAGTGAATAACCGTGCCACCGTGAAGGAAAGTCGCCTGCGTCAATACGCCCACCGTATATCTGATGTGGTATACGAAAAATTAACCGGCGAACGCGGGGCCTTTTTAACCCGCATTGCTTATGTGGTTATTGATGATAAGGCGAAGTACCCGTATCAGCTGCGCGTTGCTGACTATGATGGTTTTAACGAGCGCCTGGTACTCAAATCGCAACAGCCATTGATGTCACCGGCCTGGTCACCCGATGGCAGCAAATTAGCTTATGTAAGTTTCGAGAACAAACAAGCGCAGATCTTTATCATGGATATCTATAAAGGTACCCGTGAAATGATCACTTCTTTCCCGCGTCATAATGGTGCGCCGCGTTTCTCTCCTGATGGAAAGAAACTGGCAATGGTCTTATCGAAAAGCGGCAGTTTGCAGATTTACGTAAAAGATCTGGCAACAAAAAAACTGACTCAGGTTACCCGTGGCCGGGCCAATAATACCGAAGCATTTTGGGACCCAGATAGTCAGTCTTTGATCTTTACGTCAGACAGAGGTGGTAAACCTCAGATATATCGAGTAAATTTAGCTGACGGTCTTACTAAGCGCCTGACTTGGCAGGGAAGTCAAAACCTTGGGGGTCAATTGACGCCCGATGGTCGATACCTGGTGATGGTGCACAGGTCAGATTCTGGGTACAACATCGCCAAACAAGACTTGAAAACCGGTGCTCTTCAAATTTTAACAAAAACATTTTTGGATGAGTCGCCAAGTATTGCTCCTAATGGCGGCATGGTTATCTACAGCTCAGTAAATAATAAATCTAATGAGTTGTCGTTAGTGTCGATTGACGGACGTTTTAAAGCACGATTACCTGCGACGAACGGGCGTGTGCGTGCTCCATCCTGGGGGCCGTTTCAATAACGTTCACCGTAAATAGTGATAAGAAAGGAAAAATAAAATGCAACTGAATAAAATTTTAAAGGGTCTGGCAATTGCGCTGCCAATGATGACGCTTGCAGCATGTAGCTCAACTGAAAGCACTGATAGTTCAGCTGCTTCCGAAACATCTACAACGGGCTCTAGTACAGAGCAAACTGTAGTGGCAACACCGGTAGATGGTGGTTCAGCTTCACTGTCTGAGCAAGAGCTACGTAGCCAAGAGCTTCGTCAAGATCAAACTGTTTACTTTAAGTTTGATAATGCAGAAATTCAGGCTGATTTTCAGGCAATGCTAGAAGCTCACGCTGAATACCTGAGCAGCAATACTGAGATGAAAGTTATCGTTGAAGGTCATGCTGATGAGCGTGGTACTCCAGAGTACAACATTGCACTGGGTGAACGCCGTGCAAGCGCTGTCGCAAAATACCTGCAAGCGTTAGGTGTATCTGCTAGCCAAATCTCAATCGTTAGCTACGGTGAAGAAAAGCCTCTAGTTCTGGGCCACACTGATACTGACTATGCGAAGAACCGTCGTGCGGTTCTTGTTTACTAATAACAGGTAAACATTATGAACAGTAACATTATGCGAAATATTGCATTAGCGTTGCTGGTTGGTGCGGCGACCCAGGTGGTCGCCGCACCTGCTCCGGTTACTGAACTTAACAGTAATAATGCTCAAGGCAGCAGCCTTGAGCGATTGGAGCGGATGCTTGAATCTCGTAATCAGGTACAGCTTGATATGCAGCGCCAGCTGGATCAGCTTGCATCTGAAATGGATGAACTCCGGGGTTTGGTTGAACGCAATAGCTATGATTTAAGTCAGATGCTCGAGCGTCAGCGCGAACTATATCGCGAAGTTGATTCATTAAGTCGACAGCCTCAGAAAAAAGAGGCTGAAGATGTAGGGGCTAAATCAGCATCTTCAGAAACTTATACCAGCAACGTGAGTGAAAACGAAGCGTATGAAAAGGCCGTAAATCTTATTCTGAAAGAAAAGGATTATGTCGGTGCTGTGACAGCTTTCAATGAATTTTTAACCGCTTATCCTGAGTCTGCTTATAAGCCGAATGCACAATACTGGCTGGGTCAATTGTACTTTACCCAGAATCAGTTGCAGGAAGCGAGTGAAAACTTTACCGCGGTTGCCAGTGTTAAAGATTCTAATAAACGCGCGGATGCGATGCTGAAATTGGGTGTGATTGCCGAACGTAGCAAACAGCCCGAGCAGGCGAAGAAATACTATCAAGAAGTTATCTCTGCGTATCCGGATTCAACCAGTTCTCGTCAGGCTGAAAGTCACCTGAAGAAGCTTGGTAAGTGATCACCGGAATTCATTTATTAATTGATAAAGACCAGCTTTTACGCTGGTCTTTTTGTATATAGCATTTCGTTCGAATTGAGCACCCAGAGAATACGCTGAATTTCGCATCTTAAGATGATTTGGGTATAATACCCGGATTAGTAAGGACCAGCTGATAGAGCAAGAAGTCATGAGCTTAACATTCGATCCCTCTGAAATGATTTATCCGTTTCCACCTAAGCCAGTACCACTGTCAGATGATGAGAAACTGACATATAGAGCGAAAATCAAAAGCCTGCTGAAGGAAAAAGATGCAGTTTTGGTTGCCCACTACTATACCGATCCCGAAATTCAGGCCCTGGCAGAAGAAACCGGCGGTTTTGTCGGTGATTCTCTGGAGATGGCCCGTTTCGGTAATCAACATCCGGCAAAAACGTTGATTATATGTGGTGTTCGCTTTATGGGGGAATCTGCAAAAATTCTGACGCCTGAAAAACAGGTACTGATGCCGACCCTCGAAGCCGAATGCTCGCTTGATTTAGGTTGCCCGGCAGATAAATTTTCCGAGTTTTGTGATGCCCACCCTGATCATACCGTTGTGGTGTATGCCAATACGTCAGCCGCAGTAAAAGCACGTGCTGACTGGGTGGTAACATCTAGTATTGCACTTGAAATCGTCGAGCACCTTGATAGTGAAGGTAAGAAAATTATCTGGGGGCCAGACCGCCATTTAGGGGCTTACATTCAGAAGCAAACCGGTGCCGAGATGCTGTTGTGGCAGGGCGAGTGTGTGGTGCACGACGAGTTTTCAGCAAAAGCCTTGCGTGACATGAAAGCCCTGTACCCTGATGCCGCTATTCTTGTTCACCCGGAATCACCCGCAAGCGTTGTTGCTTTGGCTGACGCTGTTGGCTCTACCAGCCAGTTGATTAAAGCGGCTAAAGAGTTACCCAATCAGCAGTTAATCGTTGCGACTGATAAAGGTATCTTCTTTAAGATGCAGCAAATGGTACCGGAAAAAGAGTTAATGGAAGCGCCAACGGCTGGTGCCGGAGCAACATGCCGTAGTTGTGCCCACTGCCCGTGGATGGCAATGAACGGCCTGAAAGCGATTGAGCTGGGACTGAGAGAAGGCGGTGAAAAACACGAGATCTTTGTTGATGAGTCTCTGCGTGAGAAATCATTGATCCCGTTGAACCGTATGCTCGATTTTGCGGCTGAATTACAACTTAAGGTAAAAGGTAACGCTTAAGCGTACTCTTTGGATCTTTTCTGAAGTGGCGGCCAATTGAGCCGCCATTTTTATATGCAGTACACGGGCAGTAATTTATATTGCACTTAAGTCATCGGTATGATTGATTAGTGCAACGTTACCAAACCCTGTGCACGCAGAGTAAGACCACATAACATCGTGGGTACTGAGTTGAAGATCTCTTCAAACTGCGCAAGACCATCGGCACCTTCTTCAGCCAGCACCATCATGGCATTTTCCGGATCATACAGTAAGCTGATAGACAACAGTACGCCGCCTAGCAGAGCATTATCTTCACTGTCTTCAGGCATGATGGTTTCCCAGTCATCACGGGTTAGTTGCCAGCCTTGTAACATGCCTTCTGCAAAATCACGGGTATCTTCAGACACCAGCTCTTTGTCATCGAGTGAACACGTTTCTGGCCACTGCCAGCTACCAGAAAGTAGTGCTTCACGGCTTTCATTCCAAATATTAATGATAGCGTTAGCATAAGCTTCAAGATCTTCATGGCTGGCAAACGGTGATATTTCATCCCCGCCCCATAGAAAAGCAAGCCACTCAGATGGATCAAGAAGATGAGGGGCCGCAGCCATCGCGGTAACAAAACCTCGGGTTTGTGCTTCTGATAACAGCTGATCTGCCAGCTCTGGGTCTTGAAGTAACGCACTCAGTTGTGAAGATGGTTGTGAGGACATAGTAGAATCTCAATTCGTTTGTTCGTGTCACTATTCATCTTTTTTCGCGTAAACGAGTCCGCGCTGATTTGAATAGCTACAGAATAAATAATATTTTTTATATTGTAACAGCCTGGTTAAACCTGAGCAGTAGGCATCAGCCGTTATTTGTTGAACGTGGTGTAATTTGCTGAATAAAAGAACAAATAATGTTGATTTGAATGAATTTAGTTGACCTGACAGTTCCTGATCACTATAGTACGCTGCGTTGAGACGCACAGCGTTCAACAACAATTTGTGGTGAGGTGTCCGAGTGGCTGAAGGAGCACGCCTGGAAAGTGTGTATACGGCAACGTATCGAGGGTTCGAATCCCTCCCTCACCGCCATATTCAAAAAAGCCAGCTTAATAGCTGGCTTTTTTACGCCTGTCGTTTAGAAATTGCATGTCTAAACTTAGTGGGTGAAAGATAGTAATCAACTCACCTATTTTTAATAGGTATAGCGGATCATCGCACGAACATCTTGTGCGCTTTCCACGACCATACCGGCAAAAGGTGAGTTTTTGGCATCATTAATTAACATTGGCGCACCACTATCACCAAAGAAACCGTTGCTTCCTGTATAGTCATAATCAATATAGGTATAACGAAGCTGGAAATATAATGATTCATCAATAATTGGGATAGTGTAATACGCTTCAAACGCATCACCACGTGCGGCAATCTTAGACCCGACCAAAGTATCTTCACCGTAGGTAAATGAACGCCAGTATTTAGAACCGTGGTTATACTCAAAACCAAACGAATCGTTTGCAAAAAAGCCCGGGATTTTAGCCCCGACCCAATATGAGTAACCCGTCTCATCATCCAATGATCCTAACATGGGTTGATTGTCTTTAGGCATTGTTTGTGAGGCAGCAACAGATGCAAATAATACAGTGTCATCTAAGAAGTCGTTGATGAACTCTCCAATACCATTAATTTCCATTGATAATGTTAGATTCTGCAAATTACCAAGGTCTTCAAATTGCCCGGTAGCTTGATTTATATCTATCATATTATTGGCATAATAATATTGGGTTTTTATATGATACTGCCCATCATCATAAGGCGTGAAAATCAAACCTATCATGTCAGTATTATCTAGCCCGCCCGGAACTTCTGCATAATCAGGAGTATATGAACCATCTTCTGGATTAGGCATTGAAAATCGTGGCGCAGCCGTAGCACTTACCCCTCTGCCCGCACAGATTTTGGCAGCCATACCATCAACACCTGTTATTTTATCCAGCTTAGTTGCGAGACTGAAGCCATCAAATTCAACATTAATCGAATGTGCTAAAGGAGATTTTTCCTCATCATACCCTTCACGGTGATTAGCTAAAAAACCGTTAGTTGAGGGACGACGACCAATACTGAATGACCAGGGGATTTGGTTATTCCCTAAGAATTGGTCACCTAAATAAAGCATGTATACTTCTTTTACATTAAGTGAATTATCATCGAGGTTTTCATTGACAACCCAATCAAAGTCACCATAATCGTCGCGGTCCATACTTTCGCCGAATGCTTTATTGTATGAAAGTAAACCTTTAAAAATAAGGTTTTCATTATATTGATAACCCATACCAATTTCTAAACGGTTAGCAAAAAGGCCATCATTTTTAGCTGTTGAACCGTCAGCCATTTTATACTCAATAGCATCTGCGGTAACACGATAATCAGCACTGAATTTTAAGTTATGGCCACCCGCTTTTTTTTGTAGTTCTCGGACTTGTTCTTTAAGCATTTCAATATCTTCAGCCTGATCGGCTAATACCGGGGCTGATAATGCAAGAATAAGGGCAGTAGCAATAGGAGTTAACCTGTTCATAATTCGTCCTTGTTTTTATATAGAATGAACAATGATGGAGTTATCCGTAACCCAATATCATATAATTCGATAACACCATCTTTTATTTCACTGTATTAATTACAACTCGCTAACTCACCGCTGTCAGCTGCATATTTCATTGCAAAATCTTTCACATCTGGGGCTATTTTCTGGAACGTATCGCTTTCAAGAAACTCTTTTGATTCCGGGTGTTTCTTTGAGTATTCCTTAATGAACCTGGCTGAATCTTTCTTGAATAATCGCTTCCATTCCACTTTGAGATGTTGACTCGCAAAGTCCTGGCCATTGTATTCAAAGTGCGGACGAAGATACTTCAGGTAATATTTCTGTCCTTTATCGACATCTGCTGAAGCATTGAATGCGAGCATTAAGCTAAATGCGGTTAAAATTATTTTTTTCATAGTTGCCACCTTGATTTTATTATTAATATTCCAGTTAGTTTCAGATCTGTTCTTTACCGGTGATCATTGCCCGAATATGCGATGAAAGCTTTTCGCCAAAGGTGATCATATACAGATGTATCACCAGAAAGCTCAGCAGCGCGTAAGCATTGACCGTATGTAAGATCGCGATAAGATCGATCTGGTTGATCACGCCGTATGCTCGCAATTCAGGGAAAAAGTAAAAGCATATCCCTGTGATTACCTGCAATGGCAGTAAACCAAAAATAATGACGAGATATCCCAAACGTTGCAGCGGATTGAATTTATTTTCCGGCGTCATATGGTGGGGGTGTTTCTCCCCGACAAATACGCCGTACAGGTAGAATCGGAGTGTGCTATCGACGTTCTTCAAGGAAGGCGTGTATTGTCGCCATTCACCGGTCGTGAATATCCAGGTGAAGATCAGCACAATGAGTCCGGCCCAGATAAATCCGGCAATATTGTGGAGTTCGATCGCAGAGCCAAACCCGAACAGGGTAAATAATCCGTGCGCTTCCAATCCTGTCAGGATCAGCAACAGGACGAGGGCGGCTTGGCCCCAGTGCCAAAATCGCTCAAATCGTTTGAATATGACAACGACCTTATTCATCTCTTTATTTTTCATCGTTACGGCCTCCCTGTTGCTGCTTTCTTCTTCGCGCTGCGATGTAGCGATAGCCGCCGTGACCGGCAACTCCGAACAGGCCACCAAAGATGGCTAGCGCACCAAAGCCTTCAATCCATGGATTGGCATCACGTCCTATAAGGTAAAAACCGGTGAGTTCATCCAGGCGACCATCACGTGCATGGCACGCTTCGCATTCCAATGCCTGTTCAGCGGGCGCAACCATATGCTTGATCGGCCAGTAGCCATTGGTTTCGATAAAGTCGAACTCGCCGCTGAATTCCACTTCGTTGTTTTTGGCACCGGCTTCGAGTGCTTTATTCCAATCGTATTCAGTCCAGAAGGCGCCCGTGCCTTTGCGGCCATAGAGCTTGAGCGGAAGGATCCGATTCATCACAGTGTCATAGGGTTGTTTGCCACGATGGATCTTGAATGGCCAGATGCGGGCATCCGGATCTTGGTAATCGCCGCTGGGAGGGTTGATGTCGATCGGTGCCGAAGCAGGATCGATTTCGTCCTGAAGCGTCATCTGCTTGAGCTCGCCTTTGTACCAGCGATATTCAGGTACGACGTTACGCCCCCAGGTGAAGGTGCCTTTTTTGCTCATATAGCTGTGTGCCTCGACGCCATCGAACATTTCGTCTTCGGCATAAGGCTTGCCATCTTTCAATTTGCCTGCTGTCGACCAGTCCCAGCTGAGTTTGGTCAGATAGGGGCCGCGAGCCATTTCAGGAATATGGCAGGCGGTACAGGCAACCTTGGATGTATGGTTATCGAGTTGTCTTTCCTCATGAGGTTTAGTGTCATGGCATGATTCGCAGGAGACATTTTTGCCCTCGCGAGCCTGGCGACCCATATTCGGTTCGTGGTCAATAAAGGCTTTCCGGTCGTTGTATCGGCCTGAAATTTGATGGCCGCTTGTTGAGTGACAGGTTTGGCAGGTAAAGTTGAGCTTGTCAGAATTCATATGTACATCAAGCTCATGAACCGGATCAACCAATGACATATCGGTATCGCCATGTTTTACGCCATTCCCCCCACCGCCATTGGCATGGCAGGCCAGGCAGTTTTGCCGCTGAGGTGCGCCGACATTTTGTGCCACCTTGCGTAGATCAACCGCAGGAATGATTTTGCCACCGACCTTAGTGTCTTCGTAGTAGGGATGACCCGACATCGCCGCCGACTTTTTATAAGTGCCCGTGGTGTCGTGGCAAACGAGGCAATCAACATTTTCTTCCGCTTCAAGGTCAAAATCATCGTTGCGCCAGCCGTAACCGGTATGGCATTGCGTACAGCTCTCGTTGCCTCGTGCGGATATGCAGTAGTTGTTGAAGCCGTTTTGTCCCTTACCGACCATCTTGCCATCGACCTTGGCGGCCCAACGCCAATGGAAGGTCTGGTGGAGCTGGCTAGCCGCTTCGGTATGACATTCCAGGCACGCCTCGGTGACGTCGGGCGCATAGTCAAACTCCTGATCAAGCGATTCGAATTTGGCATGATCGGCGGTGTTAAAGCTGGTACTGGTCGCTGTCGGCAACGGTGTTTTCATCGTCGAAGTGGAAGCGTTTCCATACCCACACCAAGCGAAGAACAGTAAAAATAGCAGCACAATGTTATGTTTCATATAGAAACATCTCCCTCAATGTGAAACCGGCTCAACTATCAATGTCGGAAATAACAAGCAACTCAATGCGCTAAATTTCTGCTTTGACAGTTTCTATATGATCCAACTTTAGCATGCAATTTGGTGAGTAAATGCAATCTGGGTCAAATAGTTTAAGTAAATGCTAAATTAGTAAAGAGTTCATTAGCGTAAGGTTTATTAGAGGTGGTGAATTTACACGGTTGCAATCATATTCCCTCGATATGACCAGTTTGATTTACAGCCAAATAGGAACAAATATCATCTGGGAAATCCCCGATTAGTGCTGGTTGAAATTTGGCTATACATTGTCATGCAGTGGCGAAAAAACTATTTTCTACACCTTGAGTGAACATTCTAAAAAGGAGCGCTATTTTTTAGCTAATCATCCGTTGAATTAGCTGAATTATGCATAGTTCAATGTGGAACTCGCATTGTTTTACAGAAGCCTCAATAACCCCCCGGATGAACACTCATTAAATCACTTTTAATACAATTATTTATGTTGTAAAGGTTGCGGGTGTGAAAATTGATTTTCTCCATCTTGAACTGTCGATAAAATTGATTAATCAGTATGTTCTATACCAGATAGGTCAATTTTGTGACTTAACCATTAGGAAAATAGGAAAAATGATGAAGTTTAGCTAATAAAATGGTGGAGGATGCCGGAAGATATTGCCGCTGTAGCACGGAAGTGCCGCCTGGCTAGCTAATCATGTTGAAAATCGGATAAAAATCAGTTGTAAATTTACCAATATTTAAAATATTTGGTGGCATATTTTGCTAAAAACCTGTTTTAATACGCGAATCAACTGGTGCGAAGCAAATACCCAGTTAAACTCTCTATTATCTTGTTTATTGATAGCTTTATTTGCTATCTATTGGTAGGTCGGTATGTCTGTTAAGGGTCAGTTCAACATGCGCAATGCTGCGGCAGATACATTTGCGATGGTTCTATTTTGCTTTGTTACCGGCATGGTTATTGAAGTTTTTGTATCTGGTATGACATTCGAACAATCTTTAGCATCGCGAACCTTATCGATTCCCGTGAATATTGCCATTGCGTGGCCTTACGGTGTTTTCCGTGATTATGTTTTACGTTCCGGCTACCGTCTGTCCCCCAGTCGTTGGATGAAAGCTGTGTCAGATATGGTTGCCTACGTTTTATTTCAATCACCGGTATACGCAGGCATTTTGTGGGTGGTTGGTGCCGATGCAGACCAAATAATGACAGCCGTTACCAGTAGCGCCTTGGTATCTGGTGTGCTTGGAATCGTTTACGGTCAGTTTCTTGATGTTTGCCGTCGAATGTTTAAAGTGCCAGGCTACTATCAGGAAGCATAGTCAGCGCTTTGTACCCGCAAAGAGCTGACATTAGTATCACTGTACAGACAGGTAAACTTTTGCAGTACCATTATTGGCCAGTAAATCCATAAGAAGCGATGGTAAGGGAGAAGATGCTCATAATGATGGGGCGTTCTAATAAAAATGGTGAATAAATCTGTATCAGTGAGTAAAAATAAGTGATTGGGCCAAGAATAAAACGATTTGATCTAATAGTCGGCAATCGGACTGCAATTGAAGAAAAGCTCTTGACCCTAATCCATTAAGCCATTACATTAGCCGCCGTTGAGACGCAGAGCGTTGAACAACAATGTGGTGAGGTGTCCGAGTGGCTGAAGGAGCACGCCTGGAAAGTGTGTATACGGCAACGTATCGAGGGTTCGAATCCCTCCCTCACCGCCATCATCTTTTAAGGTGAAAAAATTGGAGAGATGGCTGAGTGGTTGAAAGCACCGGTCTTGAAAACCGGCATACGTTTATAGCGTATCTAGGGTTCAAATCCCTATCTCTCCGCCACATTCTAAAGGCTCGCAGAAATGCGAGCCTTTTTTGCATCTGTTGCTTGGTAGAACTAAGGTTCAAATCCACCGTTCCTAGATCACTCTGTCGTATTATGCAAAGAAAACGCAGCACGGTCAGCGAGTCAGCTTAACTGACTGGTATTTGCTATATCAACCAGGGTAAGCGTTGGTGTTATCGCCGTTCTTCATAATTCATTGACATTTTGCGCTAATACCATAGCCTTACAGCATCTAACCAATGAGGCAATCGTCATCATGACCTGCAAAGAAATTTTTAATCCCGAACTATGGGATGAAGTCCCTGGCTTTGATTTTGAAGATATCACCTACCATCGCGCCAAAGCGCACGGTACGGTTCGTATTGCAATCAGTCGCCCTGATTGCTTGAATGCATTTCGCCCGAAAACCGTAGATGAGCTTTTCACGGCCCTTGACCATGCTCGCCAATGGTCTGATGTTGGCTGTGTACTGCTAACCGGTAATGGTCCGTCGAAGAAAGGCCAATGGTCGTTCTCTTCAGGTGGAGACCAGCGTATCCGAGGTAAAGACGGATATAAATACGAAGGTGAAGAAGCCGGCAAAGCAGATGTTGCCCGCATGGGTCGCCTCCATATCCTTGAAGTTCAGCGCATGATTCGCTTTATGCCAAAAGTCGTCATTGCTGTCGTACCAGGGTGGGCAGTAGGTGGCGGCCATAGCCTACATGTGGTGTGTGACTTGACTCTTGCGTCGAAAGAAAACGCTATTTTCAAGCAAACAGATCCTGATGTTGCATCATTCGATTCAGGCTACGGCTCGGCTTATCTGGCAAAGATGATTGGCCAGAAACGTGCCCGTGAAATCTTCTTCTGTGGTTTTAACTATAGCGCACAGGAAGCCTATGAAATGGGGATGGTCAACAAGGTTGTGGATCATTTTGAACTGGAAAATGAAGCTCTACTTTGGGCGAAAGAGATCAACAGCAAGTCGCCAACAGCGATGCGAATGCTGAAGTATGGCTTCAACCTACCGGATGACGGCCTTGTTGGACAGCAGCTGTTTGCCGGTGAAGCGACTCGCCTGGCTTACGGCACCGAAGAAGCCCAAGAAGGCCGTGATGCCTTTTTGGAAAAACGTGACCAGGACTTCAGCCGCTTCCCTTGGCATTACTAAGTTCTCTTCCCGGATTAAAATAGTTTTTTTGAGCAGTAACGCCGATCAGTTAGCGATAAATGATCGGTTGAACGATCCTTTGAGGATGTCAAAAACCAGTACCTAACTTAGGTACTGGTTTTTTTGCAGTTCTATCTAGCATGCTTACGCGATGAAAGTTGTCTTTTATCGCATTCAACAACACAGGAATGAATACGTTCTTCTTAATCAGGAAATATTAAACTAAATAAAAAACGTATTGTAAGCTGCACTATTATTCTGGTGAATTAAATTGGTTATTTATGTTGTAATATATCTGAGGATATATTATTGACGGGTAGGGTTATATTATTGACGGTTTTTTATAAGTCTGTTTTTCTGTTTGTTTTGCGTGCAAATCATGATTTATTTTCATTTGAAGAGTGTTTTTTATATGGGTAAATAACATTCAATTAAGACATGTTATATATGGCATTAGACCGCAGTAAATCATTTTCCTATGAAATAATATAGATATCATCAGGTGTTCAATAATTAGCTAACATATTTAAAATGTGAACAGTTTATTGTTTTTTGTGAAAATATAAGTTGTACAATATACCCCTCACCCATATAATCCGCGATAATTATCTGCTATTGATATTTTCATCAGGGAATATATGAATCTTTCTCGCTTGCTCACAATTCGGCATCAATTATGGTTATTGATGGGACTGGGTTCTTTTGGTGTTGGTATTATTATCTGGATGAATGTGCAGGTTCACCAATTGAATAACCAACAACTGGCAATGTTGGAAGCGCAGTATTATCCCGCCATGGAAAAAGTGGTACAGCTTAATGGGCTACTGCCTCAATTGGAGCAACAATTTGAAACGGCAGTAATAACGGGAGATGAAGAGGCGTTAGAGGGTGCCTTATTACTGTCAGAAGAAATGAAAAGTCAGTTGGCACAAGCGCATTCTTTTTTGCTTTCGCAACAAGAGAGCTTTGATACCATCGGAGGGTTGCTTGGTGATTATTTTTCAAACGGCAATCAGTTAGCTCTTGCATTGATCAATTTTGATCGGCCAATGGCTGAGCTGTCTGCACTTGCCGATGCTAACAGCAAACGAAGGCAAGCCCTCGAAGATGAAATAAACACCTTGCAAAGCTTTGTCCGTGGCCAAGTTGTTTTAATGATGGGCAGTGCCAGAGAAAACGCTGAGCAGGCAGGTACTCGTTCAATACTAACAGGCGGTATGAGTGTTTTACTGTTACTGGTCTTCGGGCAAGCCATCCGGCGCTCTATTGGCCACTCTATTTCAATCGTAACTGTCCGTCTTAAGGAGATCGCACAGGGTGAAGGCGATCTTACCGTACGCATTGATTATGACGGTAAGGATGAAATGGCTGAATTGGTTGAAAATTTCAACCGCTTTATTGGCAAGCTCCATACGACCATCTCTGACACTATCGTCAGTATCAATCAACTGAAATCTATCACGGGTCAGTTGACCGAAAGCAGCCACGATACCAGCCGCCAGATAGGTGAGCAGTCGAATAATATTGAGCAGGTGACTTTGTCGGTCGGTGAAATGCTCCAAACCGTCAATCATGTTGCTAAGTTTGCAAGCCAAGCTTCTGAGCAAGCCAATGATGCCAGCCGAAATGCCGATGATGGCTTTGCTGTTGTTCAGCATACGGTCGAAGCTATCAATGATTTATCAAATGAAGTCAAAGCAACCGCAGAGGTTATCAATAAGCTGGCCGTCGACACGAGCAATGTCGGTGCTATTTTAGATACGATTCGAGCTATTGCTGATCAGACCAATTTATTAGCGCTAAATGCGGCAATTGAGGCGGCGAGAGCGGGCGAGCAGGGGCGAGGTTTTGCCGTTGTCGCCGATGAAGTCCGCACACTGGCAGCACGGACTCAGCAATCAACCGAAGAAATCCAGCAGGTGTTGGAAGAGCTGCAAAATGCATCGAAAGTCGCGGTGTCCGCGATGCAGGTGGGGCAAAAAAGTGCTGATGAAGGTGTATCGCGCTCAGCGCTGGCAGGCGAAAGCTTGCGCTCCATTACCCGTCAGGTAGCCGATATTACTGTGGTTAATGAGCAAATCGTGTCTGCCACAGAAGAGCAGCACCAAACTTCCATCCTTATCCAACGTTTATTAAGTGAGTTTGGATCGAGCGCAGCGCAGGTTAACTCTGCAACCGGACGTCTCGACAGTGCGAGTGAACAACTGAGTAAAGTTGTAGGCCAGTTAAGCCACTCCACCTCGCAATTTAAAGTTTAATACCCCCAATAATTGGAGAATAATAATGACAATCAAGGCATTTCGCCTATTGCCACTAGCTGCCCTGTGTGCGTTTTCAATTCAGGCACAGACAGAGCAGTCAGCCGAACAACGCATTGAGCAACTGGAAAGACAGGTTGCGTTGTTGTCAGAACAACAGGCATCAACCATGTCAGACCGCTTTACTTTCAATGGGTTTGCCTCTGTGGCGATGCAAGTGTCTGACAATGATGCAGGCTTTGCTGGCGCAACGAATCAGGCTGAATTTGACAACGGGTCCTTGGTGGGTTTGCAGGGATCTTTCAATGTCGCTGAGGGAACTGATGTCACAGTACAGCTGGTTGCTCGCGGTGAAGACGACTGGGATCCCGAGGTGGAGTGGGCTTTTATCAGTCACCATTTTGATAATGGCTTAACGGCTCGCGCAGGTAAACTGCGTTTACCGCTGTTTATGTTATCCGATTATCTTGAGGTAGGTTACGCGACTCCTTGGGTACGCGTGCCGGAAGAAGTGTACGGCACTGTAGTTGTGTCTTCATTCACCGGTGTCGATGTTTTGTATGATATCGAGCTCGACGACAGCACCGTCTCGCTACAGGCCTTTGGTGGTAACCGTACAGTGTCTGCGAGTAAGAGTAGTTTAGGTGTCGAGACGAAATTCCGTGACATTATCGGTGGTGTAGTGAGCTGGACGGATGAGACGGTCACGTTACGTGCCAGCTATACCCAAGCCAAGGTTAATGGAGATGAAGACTGGAACATAGACGGGAATGTTATCCCTATGACGACGTTTGATTCCGACAAGGCAACCTTTATTGGCTTGGGGGCTCGTTATGATCAGGGAAATTTCTTTGCCTTATCAGAGCTGACCAGAACAGAAGTTGAAGGCTTTTATCAGGATGTGGATGCCGCTTATCTGACTCTGGGCTATAACGTGAATTCGCTCACCCCTTATGTGTCCGTTGCCCGTTCAGAAACCAAAGATAATGATGAACGTGCGGTTGATTTTCCGATTAATCAGCAAACCATCCAGTTAGCACAAGTTAAAGGTATGCAACAGGCGCTGCTAGATATCGAACGTACCAGCTACAGTGCAGGTCTGCGCTGGGATGTGCAGTCCAACGTGGCGATCACAACCGATGTCACCTACAGCACAGATTTTGGTGATACCCGGGGCGGTCTGAGTGGAGCTGCGACTGATAGCACCATCGATGACACCATTGTTTATACCGTCAAACTTGATGTGATGTTCTAAGGGGATCCGCATGTTGAAAAAATCACTTTTGGCCCTGATGTTTTGTGCTTCGGCAATTGCCAATGCCGCAGTTGTTGTGGTGGCGAATCCGGGGGCTAATGATCTTGATGCCGGCACGATTAAGAAGGTGTATCTTGGTAAAGCCAAATCACTAAATATTGAGGCGCTTGAGCTGGAAGACGGCAACCCTTTAAAAGCCGAGTTTCACAGTAAGGTGACAAGTAAAACCGAAGCTCAGTTACAGGCGTACTGGGCCAAAAAGGTCTTTACCGGTAAAGGTAAACCGCCAAAAGTACTGGCATCTTCAGCGCTCGTGAAAAGCGTCGTTGCCAATCAAAGCAATGCGATTGGTTATATTGATGAGTCGGAAGTTGATAGCAGCGTAAAAGTCATTCTTCGTCCTTAATATCCCTCAAAGCCATCACAGCAAAGATGTTGTGATGGCTTTTATGCCATCTACTGAACATTCAGACCTTTAATAACCGTTTCGCCATCAACCTGGAAACAGATGTCTTTGTTTTCCAGGGTCACATCGACGATGCATCGCTTTTTTCCTCCCTGATTGATTAAGTAAGAAGCCAGCGGGTTTTCCAGCTGTTTTTCTATCTCACGGCGTAAGGGTCTGGCACCAAAATTGATGTCAAATCCGTCGGTTGCCAATTTGTCGATCACTGCTTCATCGACATTCAGGGTGATCTCATTTTCCAGCAGGCGCGATTGCAGCTCGGCAACCATCATATGGGCAATCAGCAGAACATGATTTCGTTCAAGAAAATGAAAGACGATAATATCGTCAAGGCGATTTAAAAATTCCGGCTTGAAGAAGCGTTTTACTTCCTGCAGGACATTGCGCTTGGCATCTTCATAACTGGGGGTGACCGAGGACATGAAACCGATTTGCTTGTGATCGGGCCCCAGGGTTTCGACTCCCAGGTTTGAGGTGCCGATGATCACCGTGTTGCGAAACGAGACTTGTCTCCCCTGGGCATCGGTCAGGTGACCATCTTCGAGGATCTGCAGCAGCATATTAAAAACATCGGGGTGGGCTTTCTCAATTTCATCCAGCAGGACAACCGAGTAGGGGTTGCGCCGTACTTTTTCGGTAAGCTGTCCGCCCTCGCCATAGCCAATATACCCCGGAGGTGCGCCGATCATTTTTGACACTTCATGGCGCTCCATGTATTCCGACATGTCCAGCTGGATAATACGCGACTCATCATCGAGTAAAAATTCGGTAAGGGCTTTTGCTAAGGCCGTCTTGCCCGAACCTGTCGGACCCAGAAACAGAAAGGAGCCGATGGGACGTTTTGATTGTGAAATTCCGGCGCGGTTTCGGCGGATTGCATGCGACACGGATTTGATGGCATCATCCTGACCGGCAATACGTTTATGCAAATTGGTTTCCATGTGGCCAAGTTTATCGGCTTCCGATTCAACCATTCTCGCGACGGGAATGCTTGTCCACTTCGCCACAACGGCGGCAATATCTTCGGCAGTGACGACCTTTGCTGTGTTGGCGATGGTCTTTTGCCATGTCTGCCGCTCAGTATCGAGAGCTTCCAATGTTTTACTTAGCTCCATTTGATGAGCGGCTGCGGTTTCATAATCTTGTTGATCAAAAGCCGCCTGTTTTTTACTCAGTAACTGTTGGCGCTTTTTTTCCATTTTACGCAATTTGGTCGGCATGGCGATAAACTGCAGGCGCTTGTGGGCGCCTGCTTCATCCAGCAGGTCGACGGCTTTGTCCGGCAGGTTACGGTCGGCGATATAACGTTCGGATAAACGCGCAGCAGCCTGCAGGGCTTCGCTATCGTAGCGGATTTGATGGTGTTTTTCGTACTTGGAGCAAATGCCTTCAAGGATTTGTACGGTTTCCTCGACTGTGGGCTCTTTGACAAAAACCGGCTGAAAGCGCCGTTCCAGTGCTTTATCCGATTCTATGTACTTGCGATATTCATCCGTGGTATCGGCACCGATGACTTGCAGGCTGCCTTTTGCCAATGCGGTTTTAAGCAGCGAGGGGGCATCCAGTCCACCGGGTGTCGCTCCTGCCCCCACCACGGTGTGCAATTCATCGATAAAAAGAATAATACGTCCTTCGGCCTCGATGATCGCATCTCGGACACCGATTAATCGCTGTTCAAATTCACCGCGCATATTCGAACCGGCGACAATTTGTGCCATATCCAGCGATAATATCCGTTTATTGATTAAGGTTTCCGGCACATCGGCTTCGGCCATCCGCTGGGCTATGCCCTCTACGATCACGGTTTTACCGACACCAGCTTCACCGATCAGCACCGGGTTATTTTTCTTGCGCCGGGAGAGGGTCTGGATCACCCGATCCATTTCTTCTTCGCGCCCGATCACCGGATCAAGTTCTCCCTTCAATGCTTGCTCGGTCAGATCTACCGTAAATTCCTTCAGTACGTTTACCCGGCTTTCGGCATCGGCGGTGGTCAGAATATTGCCTTCACGTTTTTTCAGTAACTCTGCCCGAACCTGGCTTTGGGTTAATCCTGTCGTTTTCAGGATTTTGGCTGCAGGGCCGCACATATCGTCAAACAGTGCGACCAGCAAAATGTCGGTACCGATATAGGTATCACCGATACGGTTGGCTTCCTGGCTGGCAATTTCAAGGGCCTTATCGGCATCAGTGGCCGTCGTGATCTTCTCAATATTGACGTTTTGTTGCGGGGGATGCTGCTGATAGATGAGATCCATCATCGCTTTGCGTTTGGTGATATGATCAGGTAACAAGGAGGCCAGAATATCCAGCGCTTCCGATTTATCCTGTAGTAACAAGCCCAATAGAATAAAGTCGGAAGACAGCGTAAACAAATGCAGGCCAATCAGCTCGTTTACTGCTATTTGCAGTATTTCATGGACTTTCTGAGTGCTTTGGTGAACGTATTGCTGAAACATTCTCTGCTCCTTGTCTGTTTCAAAAGAAGGCCGCTTTATACAGGCTGGCTATCTCCGGCAAGCCCTTGTTTAATAATATAGTCCTAACTTTCTTTTAGCTGTTTTTTTTTGTTACTTATCTTTGTGTCAAAAGCTGAAATACGCTGTTTTAGTTGGCATTGGTTTTTCGTTCCCCCTCCCTCAATTACGCTATCAGGTGATGACAGTTTTTTTAGCGGACTTGTCGACATCACCTAATCAGCTGATTTTAAAGAGTCATGAAGCAGCTCCTTTCATGGGTCACCACCCGGTACTGTTTTGGAAATTTATTTCACTGAGTTTGTTTATTCGATTTGCCTAGTCCCCAAAAAGCGCTGATGCAAATCAGCGCTTTTTTTATACGCATTTGTTGATTAAATGAAATGCACTGTTTCCTGTTGTAAACAGTAAGTTTGTGGTTTGTCAAGGTAAAGGTGATCGCTGTCATAATTCCAAATAAGTACTTACATTCGAGTTGCAGAAATTGTCCGAGATCAAGTTTCGATATAATCCTCAGGTGGTATAAAACAACCCAAGCGGAAAGTCGTGAATTCGATGATACTCATTACATATAGAGTATTTGCTCAGTAGAAAAATATCCGGCATATGAAACGGGTAATTTTAGATTTTGCAGAGTGCTATCGTAATTAGTATTTGATAATTATGGAGATTTTATTATGAGCAGCGCATTTTTTATTCCTACTGTTAACCTGATGGGTGCTGGCTGTCTAACTGACGCGGCAGACGCAATTAAAGCTCATGGCTTTAAGAAAGCGTTAATTGTTACAGATAAAGTACTGAACCAGATTGGTGTGGTAAAGCAGGTCGTGGATCTGTTAGCTGAGCGTGACGTTGAAGCTGCTGTTTTTGACGGTACACAACCAAACCCAACAATTGGTAATGTAGAAGCTGGTCTTGCTCTTCTTGAAGAGAGCCGCTGTGACTTCGTTATTTCTTTAGGTGGTGGTTCTCCGCATGACTGTGCAAAAGGTATTGCGCTGGTGGCTGCTAACGGCGGTAAAATTGGTGATTACGAAGGTGTTGACCAGTCTGCGAAACCTCAGCTACCGCTAGTTGCAATTAACACAACGGCGGGTACAGCTTCTGAAATGACGCGTTTCTGTATCATTACTGACGAAGCTCGTCACATCAAGATGGCAATTGTTGACAAGAACACTACGCCATTAATTTCAGTCAATGATCCTAAGTTAATGCTAGCGAAACCTGCTTCGTTAACTGCTGCGACAGGTATGGACGCACTGACTCACGCTATCGAAGCATACGTTTCAATTGCGGCAACACCAATTACTGATGCTGTTGCAATCAAAGCAATTGAACTGATTCAGGCTAATCTGCGTACTGCGGTTAAAGATGGACAGAACCTTGAAGCGCGTGAGCAAATGGCATATGCACAGTTCATGGCTGGTATGGCATTTAACAATGCATCTCTGGGTTATGTACACGCAATGGCGCACCAGTTAGGTGGTTTCTACGATCTGCCACACGGTGTATGTAATGCAGTACTGCTGCCTCATGTTCAGCGTTACAACGCACAAGTGTGTCCTGAGCGTCTTCGTGATGTTGCAAAAGCAATGGGCGTAAATGTAGAAGGTATGACAGCAGAACAAGGTGCTGATGCTGCATTGGAAGCAATTCAGGTACTGTCTAAAGATGTTGGTATCCCGGCTGGTTTGAAAGAGCTTGGTGCAAAGGATGAAGATATTTCGATTCTTGCAGATAACGCACTGAAAGATGCTTGTGGTTTCACTAACCCGAAACAAGCAACACACGATGAAATCTCAGCAATTTATGCTGCAGCGATGTAATACGGGTAACCGTATGGCATAGCGCCAGATAAAAGTAAAAACGGGCAACACTTTCGTGCTGCCCGTTTTTTTTGAGCCTAGTATGGCGTTGATCTTGGATATATAAGAAGTCAGAATTATTTACAGGAGCTTTAAATTACGTGATTGCGGATGAGGAAAGAATCCGCTCTGTAATAGAGCGGATTCTGTCAACATCAGGGTAGGGTTGCTTGAGTCGTTATAGCAATACTTCTACACGGCGATTAGTTTTTCTGCCTTCAACGGTTTGATTATCCTTCAGCGGTTGTTCTTCACCGTGGCTAGACACTTCAATCTGAGACTCTGCCAAACCTTTATCAGCCAGATATTGAGTGGTAGCCTTTGCACGGCGCAAGCCCAAGGCATAGTTGTACTTTTTGTTGCCAGTGCTGTCGGTATGGCCTTCCATATGGATGATATCTTTATGGCGGATCAACCGTGCCACAATGCTATCCAGAATGAGTTTTGACTCCGGTGTTAGGGAGTAACGATCAAAGTCAAAATAGACTCGTGCGATCACGTTATCTTCAATCTCTGCAGTCAACTCGTTATTTCGTTTCGAGGTGATAATCTTAGTTGCATCAAGAAACTCCATACAACCATCATTAATATCGACACGATGGGCCAGTTTGATTAGCTCAAGCTGAAGTTCCGGATCACTGACCTCTTGCGAAATTTGCAAATAACCGTTGCGGTGATGGCCGATGGCGGTCACCTGATCAATCGATATTGACTGGCTGGTATTGTGGCTCGATTTTCCGCAGTATTTAACCAGTAGATCATTGAAGCCGGTTTGGGCATTCACGGCTGTTGAGGCTAAACATGTCATTAGGATCAGTAGATTTTTTATCATTGTTTTAGTTCTCTATAAACTCGTCTGTGTAGCGGTAATGCAGTTTGGAAACGCCTTCGGCTTGACTGCTTTTTTTAATTTGTTCCTTAATTGTTTCTACAAGGTCATCCACTTCGTTCACATCGATAATATTGTCTTCTCCTACACAATCTATGTAGCCACTTTCCTTACTGGCTGCAAATTTAATGCCGATGACCCCTATATGCAATGGTACGTCACTATCTTTAAACTCTTCCTTGATTTTTTCACACATCTTATTTTCTACAAGATCTGGTAGTAGTAAATTGTAAGGGTACTCCTTTCCGTCAGTTAGAATTAATAAAAGCTTCAATCTTCTTTTATACTCACTGTATTTATCAGAACCCTGTGCAGGCTTCCCTGCGTGTAATACTTTTGCACCTTTAATTATGCCTTGGAAACCGCCTGTCCAGCCACCAGGAGACATGGAATTATAGATAGGCTCGAGTTGTTTAGGGTCGCTTGTTAGTTTAATTGACCAAAACTTTTTACTGTTATGCTTGCTGCATAATCCAGACGAATCCCATAACTTGTTTTTGGCTGTATTAAATCGAGTTGTTCTAATGTTGGGTGTAAAAATGTTTTCAATTGTTTTTTTTATATCAATAAAAACAGGCTTATCAGGTGTTCCCCAGTTTCTGTAATTTGTATTATTGTAAACATTCATCACAATCTTTGCTTGTTGCTGTAATTGTGTTTTTAACAGGGAATTGTGTTTTTTACAGTTGTTCTTATCTTCGGAGCATTTTTTTATATAATCCGTAGTGAATATTGACCAATACTGCCAATTGACTTTTTCATATTCATCTGTATATCTGACGTTTGATTCGCAAAAATATTTACCTGCTGAGTTCTTAATTTGAGTTCTCAATCCAAAGGGAACAAAACCAATTCTGTTTTGACTGATGTTACCATCAGAAGTCGAGACAAGAATTTCATCTGATATTTGTTTGATTGCATCAGTGAGCACTTTGATTTTTGTCTTTCCATTACCCCAATTATTATTCATAGAGTAGGAGAAGTCAGAGACAAAAACGATATCGACAAATTTATCTCCTAGTATTTCAGGGTAATTCCTCGCCACAGCCTGGTTGGCAACCGTTTCGATTGGAGAAAAGCTTGGGATCAAGAAGCTCGAAAACCAGGAATTATGGTTGGTTTTTGCGGTGACCTTGTATTGGGTATATTTTTTTTCAATATTACCTTCTGACGAGGGGATAGTTGTTTGGTCTTCTTTGCTAGTCACTTCTAATTGGCTAATCCCCTTGATATTCCGCACATATGCTTGAATATATTTTTCAGCAAGATCTTTTTCATAAGAAGAGGTATTGCCATGGTTTGCCATCGTCACCGCAAGAGCAGCAGCCTCGGCACCGTCGGCTAGTCTGTTCTGCTTCTGGATATAGCGTGTTCCCTCCAGCGCAAGAAAAATTGCGCCAAAGAGCGGAATAAGGAATAAAGCCATATAGATACCGGCTGAGCCACGCTGTTTTCGCATCATTGTTGCCATTGTTAACGCCCTGCAATCACAGATGAGGAATGAAGGTAACTGGTTTTATTTTTGCCCATAAAACGGTCAAACCAGTTGTCGACGCGATAGCAGAGGGTGACCTGATACAGCGGAAATTCTTTTCCTTTTAAACTGACAGGTACCAGCTCTTTTCTTTTTGGATTATTGAGGCTGTCTAATGTTGAGCAGGCTGTTGAAGCGTCAACGGTGTTATTGAACTCTTGATAGCTTCCCTTGACCAATGATTCAACCCGTAAGCCAAATTGCTTATGATCATTGAGTAACTCTGAGGCGAGCTTCTGCATATCAGAAAGATCTTGCTGGTTTAGCTCAAACCGTTTGTCATAAAATCGGCTTCGTTCTTTGACAATATTCACCAGCGAGTAGCTGGCCCGATCCAGGTTGCCTCGGTTGAACAGCTTGTAGGCGATATCTCCGGTAAAAAACAGCAGTGCGGCGAGAAAAAACATCACAAAGGACATTTCAATCGCAAAAACTCCTCGTTGTTTATTCCTCATTTTCTTTATCCCATCCTTCATGCTCCTGCACCATCAGCATGGAGCGGCTAAGGGTTCTTTCTGATATCCCCGGAATACGCAATGCCGGTACATAACGGTAAGTCACTGTGTATTGAGCAAATGGGCTGTCACCACGGTTGCTGGACGTTTGACCTGCGAGTAAGTCCGAATAGCTTTGATAGTAATCAATCGTCAGGCTGTAGCGCTTTGGGGCAACCAGGTAGTGCCATAAAGCGCCTTGTTGCTTGAACATTTGTTGAAATCGCAGCTGGTAATCAAGGTGGTCTTGTTGTCTTTCATATAAACGAGTATCACGAGCAGACTCTCTGAGCGCGGTTTCGGTCAGATTGATAATGTAGATAAAACGGCACAGTTCAAATACAGCGAATGTGATGAAGAACAACACGATTGCACCGAGTGCAAACTCAATGCTGAATACCCCTTTCTGTTTCTGTCTAGATTGCATTTTCAGTTGTCCTGTTACAGCGCTTTGATTGAACGCATCAACGTGATGAGTTCATCATCGGAGTAATAGTTCTTGAGTAGTTGATGGGCAGTCGCGTAATCTTCGGACTTTATTAGCGCAACAGCCAGGTTCATTCTTACTCTGTCATTATCAGGGTAAGCTTGATAAATAGGGGTTAAAATATTGATTGCCTGCTCCGGCTGATTTTTTGCAATGTAAATAACCGCTAAGTTATTTTTGACGGCAATGTCGTTATGACCTTTAAGCCGGGCTTGATTAAATTGGTCTTGCGCTTTTTCAAACTCACTCAGATTACTGTACACAATACCTAAACTGACATTAAGATCTGATTCGTCATAGCCTTTATTGTGGGCTTGCTCAAAGGCATCTATTGATTCAGGATATTGTTCTGAAGCCATATAGACATTGCCCGCCAGATAGAGAAAATCAGCACTGTCATAGCCTGATGTCAATAAGTGTTGGGTATAGAAGCGCGCCGATTCTAAGTCATTTGCTTTAAAATAAGCACCAGTGAGTTTTGCCATCAATGCTTTATCGTCAGGCGATGTTTTAAGTTGAGACTTGTAATATTCTGTTAGCCCCTGATAATTATTAGCCGCAATTAAATTAGCTTCGTTTTTATCGGGCAGGGGCTGAGAGACACAGCCGACAAGCAGTAATGCTGAAAGAAGAATAACGTAGAATTTGCACATTAATTTACAATATCCAATGACATTTGCATTATACCCGGAGCCAGGATCAGGATCACAATCGGGAACATGATTAGCAGAATAAGAGGTACGCTCATTTTAGCGGACAGTTTACCGATCCTTTCTTCCATCCCTAAGACGTGCATTTTTCGCATATCTTCAGCAAGAGAACTCAGAATGTTTGAAATTGAAGTACCGTATTGCAGATTCTGAATCAACGTTAAGGTGAAGCTACGTATTTCATGTGTCGGCAGGCGTTCACCGAGATCATACAAGGCTTTTTCCAGGCCCTGTACTTTGGATGAATCCGCTGTTTTACGAATGTGGTAACAGAGATCTTTATCAAAGGCGTTGAGCTCTTTACTGAGATAAGTCAGTGACGCTTCAATCGTCATCCCTGTCTGTACACAAACCGCCATCATATCCAGCATATAGGGAAGTTGACGTGATGTTTTCTTTACGACTGCTTTTTTACGTAATTCTAAAAAAACATCCGGTAGCACCAAAATGGCAATCAGGCTTAAAGCACCGAATAAACCTTTATTGGTTAAATCCATATCGGATAGGGCGATAATCACACTAACAATTAACAGAGTGCCAAATTTGGCGGGCAAATAGTACTTGGCCAGTTGTTGATTATAAATACCGGCATCAATAAGCTTTTTTTCTAGATCGGCCTGATGATCCCGGCCAACGTTAGCAAGGAAATTATTGACTTGTGACAGTGTCGTCTTTTTCCGGATATCGAGGAAATGACGCGTATTATTTTTGAGTATTTTTTTATTAATGCTTTGGGTAACCACGACAGCGATCACCGTACTGATCACCAATAGCAAAACAATTAGCCACGTCATCAACGTACACCTCTAACCAGCAACCAGACGATAAATAGCCCGAGTGATTCACTGCCTAATACGTAATAAAGTATTAAGCGGCCACTTGGATCGGTGAGTACAAAATTTACGTTATCTGGGTTGATATAATTGAGCAACACCATGAATGCCAACGGGATAATCGCGACAATTTTCGCTGAAAGACGGGCTTCTGAAGTCATCGCCATCTTTTTCTTTTCCAGCGTTCTGGCATCAACCAGTACCCGAATAAGCCGTGCCATCACGTTTTTTAATTGACCGCCGCGAGCCATATTGGCCCGAATAGTCACAATGAAGAACAGAAATGCTGGATAAGGCACGTTTTTGCACGCCCGTTTAAACACTTGTTCGGGGGGTTCACCGAGCTTAAGGTGTTCTCCCATTCGGTGAAATTCCTGACCAATATTGTTATCCATGGTTTTACCCACGTAACTGATTGACTGGGTGATACTTTCACCGGCTGTTACTGCACTCATCATGATATTCAGCGCATCAGGAAAGGTATGTTCAAATTCTTGGCGACGTTTATTTAATAGCCATTGCCAGCCGAAGAAAAAGCCGATAACAGGGGTTAAAACCGGCAGCCAATAGTGATCTAGTCGCAGGATCGTTTGATTGATATATGCAGATGATACTGTAATGATTGAAAAGTAGACCACTAGCTTCAGCCAGGCACCTTTTCCCAGCATTAAAAATACCGGGGTGAGTGATGTTTTCAGCTTACGGTAGATAGGCGCTCGGTAGAGGGAGCCAAGATTGACCGCCTCGACACTTTCCGTCTCTTGCTGTTCTATATTTTTAATCAGAAAATGGTTTTTCAGATTTTCTTTTTGTCGAACATGTAGGTAAGCAGCAATGCCAAACAGGATCAATGACAGAGACAGTATCATCACAGACTCCTGAATGCGGCCATCAACTCGTCCTGTAAGCCACAATAGCTGGCTCGCTGCATGACGATAGAGCGTTGCATGATACCTGATGTCGTAAACTCACCGGTGACATGATCGAGTGATTGTGCTTCGTTTGCCTGGTAGCGAAAGAGTTCTTCCATCACGACATTGTCGCCCTCGAGACCGACAACTTCTGAAATACTGGTCACTTTTCGTGAGCCATCGCGCAGGCGATTGACCTGGATAATTAAGTGGGTCGCACTGACTATGGTGCGGCGAATAGCTTCTAATGGCAGACTCAGATTTGCCATCATGACCATAGCTTCAACTCGGAATATTGCATCGCGAGGGGTATTGGCGTGTAAGGTCGACATCGAGCCATCATGGCCGGTATTCATGGCTTGTAGCATCTCAAATGCTTCAGAGCCCCGGCACTCACCCAGTATGATACGATCAGGACGCATCCTCAGTGAGTTGATCACCAGCTCTCGCTGCGTGACTGCCCCGGTGTTTTCGGTGCTGGCAGATCGGGTTTCCATCCGTACTACATGCGGCTTCTGAAGTTTCAGTTCGGCAGCATCCTCGATAGTAATAACACGCTCATCATCACTTATATATTGTGAAAGCGCATTAAGCAGTGTCGTTTTACCTGAACCGGTACCACCCGAGATCAGAATATTTAATCGACAACGTGCAGCTATCATCAGAACTCGGGCCATTTCGGGAGACATAGCACCAAAGCCTACCAGTTCTTCTAGACCAATTTGGTTTTCTTTAAATTTACGAATTGAGATCGAAGTGCCATCAAGTGTGATTGGCGGGATAACAATATTGACTCGGCTGCCGTCTTCAAGGCGGGCATCCACCATGGGGGAGGATTCATCTACCCGACGACCAATTCTGAAAGCGATGCGTTGTGCAATTTCCAGCAATTGTTCTTCGTTGACGAAGCTGACCTCTGACTGATGAACCTTACCACCCCGTTCAAAAAAAATGTGGTTACAGCCATTCACCATAATATCGCTGATACTGTCATCTTCTATCAACGGTTGTAATGGCCCCAGACCAACCAGCTCATCAATTAAATTTTTTACCAGTCCGCTACGTACGACACTTGGGATTGGCCGTGAATAATTGTTAGCCAGGATCTCTATGGCTTTCTGGATCTGGATCTCAAGATCAGGTTTTTGCATGTTCGCAACAGCCTGAGGATCCAGTACCTCAAAAATTCTGTTTCTAAAATCTAAATAGAGTGATTTATTGTTATTCATCGTTTAACCCGGTTGAATAGTCGAGTCAATGATAGTTTGCGACCTTTACTATCAAGTAACTTCCCGTTCAGCAGCAGTGAAATATCATGGAAAGGTCCGGCAAGGTTAGCGTTCTGTTTATGCAGGCGCTGTCCTTGCAGTAACATGGCGGCAAAATTGCGGTTGTATGGCAATACAACGTCAATAGGTTTTTCTAGGTGCTCTTCTATTTCCTTTGGTTTAAGCGGAAAATAGGCATCCGGACGATGTACATTGACAAACAGGAACAGACGCAGTTCTTTTTGCTCTAATTGCCGGTATTGGCATATCGACTCCATTAACTGTCGGGCATTTCGGACCGAAGCTACCGTAGGTTCAATGACTAATACGATAACGTTGCTGCGCTTTACCAGTAAGGGAATATCCAATTTGAAATCGGCAGATCCTGAATAGTCTTCGATAATAAAGTTTGCCTGACGGTGCAGCAGGTCAACAATACTGTGACTGTAGCCGAGCAGATCGGTCACTGGCACGTTTCCGCTTAGTGCCAGCATGCGAAGGTTATTGCTGATGGGTTGCAGATAGCCCGCTGCACTTTCTTCATCCATATCGTGAAATTGCAGCCCGAGATTTTCGGCATTTTGTTTTTCAAAGTTTTTAAGCCCGAGCATAATATCAATATTACTTGTGTGATATTGATGATCGACCAGAATCGTATCTGTCCCTGAGCTGGCAAGTTTGGATGCAATCTCTGCACTGATTAATGTCGTTCCGATCCCGCCCTTACTGCCAATAATGGCGACTTTTTTCGCTTTACGGTTCTGACTGACACCCGTAAAGCGCTCAATGTTGGAATGCACATGACGTATGAAATCACTGGCCTCCTGTTTATTGATCGGCCAGAACAGGTAATACAGCCCCATCTCTTTTAACCCGCGCAAGGTGGTAATCGCATCTTCCTGGCCGATGACGATAATACCCTTGTGATTGGGTAACCGGCTGGCAAATGCCTTTGCATCTTCCACCACATTGTCGGATTGATTCAGCTCCAATATGATGATTTCTTCTAATCCTTTAGGCTTCAGATTAGGCTGAGGTAAGGTGTTTTTGACGCAGTCAGGTTCAGACCAACCCTCAAAACGGAAAACTTCCTGTAGTAGTTCTTTACAGCTGTCTGTTTGGTAAAACAAACTGCAACCGGAAGGTCCCTGCTGAACTTTCTTTTTTTCGGCTGTCTGGCTGATCGCTTTGGCAATATCAAACATAGTTGTTCCTTAAGACTGTGCTGCAAGTCGACTTGGCGATGCAATTTGTTTCATTCTTAATGTTTCAACAAAACAGCCTGTTTTTACTGTATTAGTATTGATTTGGTAGGCTGAGCAGTTTTCTGTAATCAGGTGGTATTGTTTGATTTTTATAACAATATCATTGGCCTGTGAGGGTAATTGCTGTCGTTTTATTCGTCTTGGCGACACGCCGGCCTGATTAAGCTGTTGTTCTGCTTTTTTTGCGATCTTTTGTTCCCGCAGTGTCCGATAAGAGATTACCCAATCGGTATCAGGGGCTGCAGGTAAAAAGTCTGTAATGATTGCTTCAACCCTGCTTTGGGTTGCGGTTAGACCATGGCGTTTAACATCAATGTTAAAGCTATGCTCCTCAGGATAAATCAATGCTTCAGCACCTTTGGCGGGCAGTGGTTTATCAACGCAGGCAGAAAGCAGCAAAGCGAAAGTCAGCAGAATAATGTGTCGTATCATTGAATAAAGCCTCCGCGGTTTAACATGTCTATTGTTAATGAGTCCGCTACTTTTTCGTTGTGCGTTGATTTTTTGCCATAGATATTAAACAAACGGCTCAGGGTGGATGTTTTATGTATTACCGGCAGTCGTACTTCTTGCGATGTGACGGGTTTAACCAGGTTCACGGTAGCTACAATAATTAGCTCGGTTTTCATGCGCTTGGTAGTTGCCTTGCGAAAGGCTGCCCCCAATACTGGGATATCACCCAATAGAGGGATGCGGCTGATTTCTTCAAAGTCGTCGCTGCTCATTAAGCCGCCCAGCATGAAGCTTTCACCATCGGCGAGTTCTACTGTTGTTAAGGCACGGCGGGTGCTCAACTGAGGAACTTCGATACCCGCCGCTTTAATGATCCTCTCAATAGCACTGACTTCTGGTGCGATTTGCAGGCGGATGTTGTCGTTGCTTTCAACTTTGGCCGAAAGATTGAGCTTAACGCCAAATTCCTTAAAGCTGATGTTGGTGGTATTTTGGTTGGTAACGATCACCGGCACTTCGCCGCCGACCAGAAAGCTGGCACTTTCACCTGACATCACGGTGAGATTGGGCTCGGCCAATACTTCTGCCATGCTGTCATTGCCAATGGCACTGATCACGGTCGACAGATCGGTTGCATTAAATTGCTGATAAGAAAAGGTACCTACTGACTGACCGAGACTGCCCCAATCTACCCCGAGGGTTTCGTTGAACTCTTTTGAAACCTGGGCCACAGAAATCTTAACGTTGATTTGTTTTACGCTATCAATTTCCAGCCCTTCGATAATGCCGTCCCAGCGGTAGTTACGGTGGAAGTTAACCCATTGCATTTCTTCGAACTCGTTGTCGCCGTTTTTGATACTCAGGTCTTCAGCTTCACCGTAGCGGGTTACTTTTTCTCGGCCTAATAGGTTGGCGATCAGGCGGTAAATATCATCACGCTGCTTTTCAGAATAGACTTTGCCGCGAACCGCGACCTTATCGCCGACAGAGGTGATCCAAATATCCAGATCCGGGTAATAAAGTGTTAGCTGGCGACGAATATCTGTCAGATTAATATCGACATGGATAAGCTGAGACAGCAGCTTATTTTGATTGTTACTGTAAACAATCAGCTGAGCCTGACCGATATTTTTAGTAAATAAGACTAAAGTGCGTTTGTTAATGATCTTGTAGTCGGCAATGTCAGGTTGACTGATAAAAACAGTACCAATGTCCTGTTCAAAGTCGATATTGGTCGCGGCATTAACCGGCAAGTAACGGCCTGATGCCATGGTCGATTGAGCAAATAGTGCCATCGTTGTTAGCAGCAGTACCCTTAGCGTAGTAAATAGCCCGAATCGAGCTGTTGCGTATATTTTAAATTGTCTGCAATCAGCCATTAGAACAGCTCTCCCAGGTTTCCTTTCTCGGTACCACGTAGTTCAATAATGCCGCTGTAATTGGGAACAACATCACTGACATTCGCCTCCGGTTGACGCTGATAGTGCTGACTGCGGACAATCTCTAAATACATGGTTCGTTGTGCCAGCGCTAATCGGGCTAAATCATCTGGTTTTACTTCGATAACGATGGTGGATTCACCGTTACCGTTATTGTTAACTTGCGGATTAATCGCCTCTGAGTCACCGTTACCGACGGACATAACCCGTATTTGAGATAACAACAGGGTGGCTTTCACGCCTTCAAACTCTTCCAGCTGATTGGTCGTGTTCGACAGATTGGTTTTCGGTGAGCTGATCGCCATGATGTCAACATTGTCACCGGGCTTGATATAACCGGCGATCATGTTTTTGGACGAGATGGTTAACGGATAAAGTGTCATACCCTCGCTGATCAGTAGATCAAGATAACCCGGTTGATCTTTAGTGGTTTGATATTCAGGGAACACCAACTCGTCGGTTTTCACCATGGTATTCATCAAGGTTGTCGGCTTAAAGCTAAGCTCAACATCTTTTTTAATCCCCAATGCCAATGCTTCGCTCAGAGTGACTTGTTGCCTTTCTACGGACTCTGCAGGCAAGGTTTCCCCTTTACGCACATCTGTTTTTGCTCGCCAGAAGGTGACATAGGTTTCTTCAGCCTGCGCGGGAATTTCAGTTTCTGACGTGGTGCTTTCTGTGGCATTGAATAGTGTGTCAGCAACACCATAAATACCGGTAATGACGGCCAGAAAGGCAATAACGAAAATCACTTTTGAGCTCATGGTGCAATCACACTAGATAGAGTTGGCAACAATGGTCAGGTAAAACCCAAATGAAATGGCAACGCCGTAGGGCAAGCCCCGGTCTTCGCCCGGTTTTTTCTTGAGGATCAGTCGGTCTTTAATCAAATAGAAAGCAGCCAGGGCGCCTCCGGCCAACAGGGTGAGGATTACCGCATTGAGGAGTTGCCCGGGCAACAGAGCTGCGGCTAATGCCGCAGCCAGCTTGCCATCACCTGCTGCTATGATCCTAAAGTAGAACAGTAACAGACTGGTACAAAAGACGATTGTGGTACTAAGTAAGCCGACAATCACTTGATGCTGTTCTATAGCGAGAAGCAGTGACAAGGAAAAAATGACTACACATACCCAATTAGGAATTAAACGGTAACGAATGTCGGAATAACTTACGTAAAGAACGATTAAACCCAAGAGAGATAATAGAGACATTATTAAGCTGTAGGTGTTAAGTCTTTTAGCTGTTTGCCAATCGCAGCGTATGCTGCTTTTAAACTTTGCATAATTGAGCCAGTGTCACTAAATGCTAAACCTAGTGCCACAGCCATTGCCACACCAATCAAACCGTATTCAATTGCCGTAACTCCGCGCTCATCGTTTTTATATGTGTACAGAAATGCCATTGTGTTTGTGTATAATTTCATCATTTTGAATGTCCTTCGTAGGGGGCATGATAAATATGCTGCGGCATCATAAATAGTTCACAAAAAGAATGAAAAATACAACCTATTAGGTTTTTTTATAGGTCGCTGTTCTTTTATTTTTATCGTAAATTTATCTTCATGATGTTATACATGCACGGTTTATTTTTTTATGTTTCTTGCTGCAATGTTGGTTAATTGTTTTGTGGGGGAGGTGGCAAGAAGAAGCAAGAGGGGTATTAAAATGAGCAGAAGGGTATTGTGATTGTTTTACCGCATCACAATACTCTTATGTTGTTTTTATATTTTTTGATGAAAAAGCAACTCGTTTAGATGTATTCGATTGCAGTAAGGCGTTGATGTAACCAATTCATCGCCGGGCCTAAAATATAGCTCTTAGGCCATATAATGGAAGTACGCCAGTGATCATTCTTTAACTGATTAAATGAGAGGGAAACCGTTTTTAATCGACCAAATTCAAGGTCATTAGCAATGACAAAATTAGGCAGAAAGCTGATCCCCATACCGTTACGGCATAAGGTAAGAATGGTATGAATGTCTTCGACATGCCAACATTGAGGGGCTGTTTTCAACTCACCCATCCCCATACACGATAAGTCTGTCGGGAGCAGGAGTCGTGAGTTACAAAAATCATGAAAACTCAGGCTTTCACCTTGCTTTTTCAGAAAGTCAGGAGAGGCAACCCAGGAACTATGCATATGAAAAGCTGTAACAAATTCGCAATCAATTTTGTCTCTGGACGGAAAGATACCTAATGCTAAGTCGAGATTGTTATTTTTGATTTCGTCGAAAAGAGTACAGCTACTTTGCTGCATGAGAAAGAGTTCGACGAGAGGAAAGTTTTCAGAAAATTCGCAAAGAATCTGAATAATTTCAGGTCCGCAAATAAGCGGATCCATCCCGACTCTAAGGCGAACTTCATGCACTGAGTAAATTGACTTGGTCTTCTCGATAAAATTATCGTATTGAGACATCATTAATTTTGCATTTTTAAAGACTCGATCACCTTTTTCGGTCAGTCTCGGATACTTGTTGGTACGATCAAAAAGTTCGAAACCAAGATCAATTTCTAGATTCTGGATTGAAATACTGATCGATGCCTGGCTTTTATTGAGTTCCCGACCCGCAGCGCTGAATGAGCCTTTCTCGGCAGCAGTAATAAATGAGCTTAAATTTTCGAGTTGTAGTTTCATTTATTCTTCTGAATGTTGTTGAAATGTAAAAAGTGAAGCTAATAAGAGCTGTTATATTTTCATTAGTCAGTTACTGGCTTACCTATCATTAATACTTTTCTTTGATAGAATTGACAATAACTGATAGTTAGATATGAATATGCACCACTCAAATCATTCGCTGAGGATATTAATATGATCGTGATTATTTGTACACTGTTTAGTTCTCAGTTTTGCCTAAAGAAGTATAAGGTGAGTATTTGTATGAGCTCCATGGCTTAAAGTGATTAATAACCATATTGTCAATAAAGATAATCTTTAGGATTTATTATTAAAGATAATGAAACATTCAGAGTAGGCGAGTATCACAGCAACGGGCTAAACATATAAAATAACTGCTCAATGAGTTTATTGAGTGCCGGACGTTGGGCCCATTCTTTTTCATCCAGGCAAGTTGAACCCTTTATATACTCTTGTTGCAGCCAGCTCAGCTGTTGGGTGAATTCCGGGTCATCGACAACCATGGTGACTTCAAAGTTCAGCCATAAGCTGCGCATATCCAGATTGACGGTTCCAATTAAGCAGTGACTGTCATCGATAATGACGGATTTGGTATGTAATAACCCACCTTGGAAACGATGGATCTTCACGCCTGCGCTGAGCAATTCACTAAAAAATGAGCGGCTGGCCCATTCAACCATCACTGAGTCGTTTTTATCCGGCACAATGATGTGGACGCTGATCCCACGTTGTGATGCACCTTTAAGGGCGTGTTGTAAATGTTCACTGGGGACAAAATAAGGCGTAGTGATAACCACGCTTTCTTGCGCCTGGTAAATACTGAGTAATAACACTTGGTGAATAATTTCATCTGGCATGCCCGGGCCGGAAGGGATCACTTGCACCGTATCGGTATTTTCTGCTGAGGGTTTGATTTCGCCAGTAGGTAGGGGTGGTAAGAAGCGTTCACCTGTTTCCACTTCCCAATCCCATGCTTGGATGCCATTCAGAACAGAGACTGCCGGGCCTGTCAGACGAACCATAACGTCAACCCATTGGCCGACGCCAGCATCAACTTTGAAATGCTCAGGATCGACCAGGTTCATTGAACCGGTATAAGCAATCTTGCTATCGATAACCACAATTTTTCGGTGCTGGCGTAAATCCAGGCGTCGCAGGAACACACGTAAAGGGGTGACGGCAAGGGCTTCAATGATCTCGATCCCCGCATGACGCATTAACTTCGGCCAGTGAGAGCGGAAGAAACGCATACTACCGGCAGAATCGAGTAGGATTTTGACCGATACACCACGTTTTGCAGCATTAATTAGCGTGATGGCCACTTCATCGGCTAATCCACCCGGATGCCAGATATAAAATTCAAAATGGACCGATTCTGTTGCCTGTTCAATGTCATCGATCAGCGAACGTAAGATCTTAGCGGGGGAATCCTGTATCGAAAGTGAGTTGCCGGAAAGCCCCGGAATGCCTAATCTTTTTTCACACAACTCGCTGATAGGACGTGCATTTCTGCTCATTAACTGGGGCTGGTGGCCCGGACAATCGCTGAGGTGTCGGAACCAGTCGGCAAACGGGGCAAGCATTTCTTTAGCACGTTCAGCCCGCTTTTTACCAAGCGTGAGTTCACCAAATAAGAAATAAAAAACGATGCCGCCGATAGGGATGATATAGATAATCATCAGCCAGGCGAGAGAGACGCCAACGACACGGCGTTTCGATACCACACGAATGGTCACACCGGCAACAATCAACCAGTAAGCAAATACAGCTACCCAGGCTAAGACTTGATAAAACTGTTCCATGTGAATGACTTATCGGACCGATTATGTTGTTTCTATTCTGCATTCTTTCATCAACAAAACATAGCCTTAATACCAATTATGATCAATTTCTGAATTGTACAGTCTTGCCTGAAAGGCAATGAATTCTGGATCTGAGGTGATATCGATAGATTGGGCGTAATAAAGAGAAGCTAGAAATTCTAACAAGATCGGATAAATACAAAATAATTGTTTGAGTGGCGGCTAAAATATAACCAAAAAGGGGGGGGGTTATTGTTAAATAAGAGTGATGGATCAAAAAATAGAAACGCAGACTTCACATTCTATTCTTAAACTGTTCTACTTACCAGTAATGGTAAAGGAATTGGTATTCATAAAGTGTACACAATACTTTACATGCACAGGTCGATGGGTATGCAAACAGCGATATCATCAAACACAAATTATTAGAGAAGTAGTATGGCAAGTAGCTCAAGAGCGCAATTTAGCTCACGGATAGGATTCATCTTGGCAGCAGCCGGTTCAGCGGTTGGTCTTGGCAATATTTGGGGGTTTCCGACCCAGGCGGCAAGTAACGGTGGTGCCGTTTTTCTTTTAGTTTATCTGGTAATGGTTTTTGCGTTGGCTTATCCATTGTTGGTCGCAGAACTGACAATTGGTCGTTACGGCAGTGCAAACCCAATTAAATCAATTCGTTCTATTTGGCCTCAGCAACGTGGTGCGGCAACCGTTCTGGGTATCGCGGGTATGATTGCGGTATCTATGATCCTTAGTTTTTATGCCATTGTTGCAGGGTGGTTATTTGGCTTTCTGGTAGGGCCTATACTCGAAGCAATTGGTTTTGTGAATGCGGCAATTTGGCTGGAATCATTCAGCGCCAGTCGTAACCTGATTTTGATGATAGCCTTTATGGTGCTGACTATTATGGTCGTACGCAATGGTGTTGCTAACGGTATTGAACGCTGGTCAACCCGATTAATGCCTGTACTGCTGATTTTGTTTGTTGTGATGGTGGCTTACATCCTGACCCAGGAAGGGGCAATGGAGGGGCTGAAAATGTATCTGGTTCCAGATTTTTCACATCTCAGCCCTGATTTGGTTGTGAGTGCAATGGGCCAGGCCTTCTTCTCACTGTCATTGGGTGTCTGTTCAATGATGGTATATGGCTCTTACCTGAAAAAAGATGCGAATTTACCCAAAACGGCAGCGCAGGTTGCATTGCTTGATACCTCTGTCGCCTTTATTGCCGGTATGCTTATTTTACCTGCGATGTTCGTCGCACAGCACAACGGCGTAGAAATCTACAATGAAGCGGGTGCATTGCTGGATTCTGATACTTTGGTCTTCAGTGTACTTCCTGCCATGTTCAATACCATGGGCGCTGGAGGTCTGTTTGTCGGCGTGATGTTCTTCGTGCTGATGGTGATTGCAGCTTTAACCTCATCGATTTCTATGCTTGAAGTGCCAGTAGCATGCGCAACCGAAGAGCTAAACCAAGACCGAAAAGTGGCTGTTTGGTGGATCGGTGGGTTGATCACCCTGTTCTCTGCGCTTATCGTATTCAACTTCGGCGATTTATTTGGTTTGGTCATTTCTTTAACCACTGAATATGCACAGCCAATTTTGGGTATGTTGTTTGCTTTACTGGTTGGTTGGGTATGGAAGCGTGACAACGTACTGAAAGAAATCAAAGAAGGTTACCCGGAGCTGGAACAAGGTCTGTTCTGGAAAATCTGGCCTTGGTATGTACGTGTTGTTTGTCCAATTATGATGCTGATGGTGTTCTTTGCCTGATCCCTAGTTATAACAAAGGACAAATAAAGCCGCTCAATTGAGCGGCTTTTGTGTTTAATAGCAAACGGTATATACTCCGCGTCTTGATTTTTTGTCTCATTGACTGGTATCTGGCTATGTTCACTCTGGTTTATCAACATTCTGACTTTCTGGTTATCAATAAACATCACGGAGTGAGTGTTCATAAAGATGATAACGATCAGCCCTTGCTTGCTGAAGTGGCTAAGCAGACCGGTGATGAAAAGCTATATCTGATCCATCGGTTAGATAAGATGACGTCAGGTTTACTGCTATTGGGTCGCAACCGTAAAGCCGCAGCAGAGCTGTCGGCTAACTTTGCTAACCGAGACGTCGAAAAATTTTATGTGGCAATTGGAACTAAAAAGCCTAAAAAGAAACAAGGTGTTGTTGTCGGTGATATGACTCGCTCTCGCAGAAGCAGTTGGAAGCTCGAATCGAGCAAGGAGAACCCAGCGATAACCCAGTTCTTTTCCACTGCAGCAGGAAACGGACGCCGTTTGTTCTTATGCAAACCCCATACGGGTAAAACCCATCAGATCAGAGTGGCATTAAGGAGTGTTGGCTCAGGCATCACCGGTGATGATATTTATGGCTGTGAAGCTGCGGATCGAGGATATTTACATGCTTTTGCCTTATCGTTTCCTTATCAAGGTGAAAAACAGCAATTCCTTTGTCCGCCTGAGGCTGGCGTGCTATGGCAAACTGAGGAAGTGAAACGAGCGCTTACTGAATGGCATAGCCCTTGGGAGCTGACTTGGCCTAATCTTTCGGTTAAGAAATGAACTAATTAAGCCTCTTTGACTGTTACAAATAAGCGTTGAGATAAGAAGTGAAGCCGTAAGCGATAAAAAGCCCTTTTTTTATCGCTAACCTTAGGGAAATTGAGCAAGCGCAATTATTTTTTTGATATAGGTCACATATAATGCCGGCCAAGGATTTACCTGGTCTGAGGAATAAAATGCGCCTTACCCGCTCAGTATCGCTTCGCATGCGTCTTAAAAAGAAAAAAAACCAATCTAGTTTTTGGGGCCTAGCGTCAATCCGCCGTAATAGTCAAAAAATTAAAAATCGAATCAAACGTCAACGACAAGTGCGTATTACCGCAGAATATGTTGTCCTCGCGAATAATCGCCTACCAGAAGAGCAGTTGAAGTTGGTTGCCTGATCGCGAGATACCCATTTTTTGTTGGTGGGAAGTTACGTCTTCACAAAATGTGTTTGGAAGGGCTCGCCATTCCTACACATTTCATTCGAATTGAGTTCCCAGTGAAAGGGCTGAATCTCGCATCTTGAGGTGGTTTGGGTATAGAATGGCGACCTTATTTCAATATACCCAGTAAAGTTATGGAAACCAGCGCGCTAACTACCTTAGAACAACATCTGATTGCGAAACTGGCTACACCACCTGTAGAAGTTCGCCGCCTATTTCATGGTCGTGGCCGTTGCTGGTCTGGCTTAGAACAAGTCACCGTTGACTGGTTGCAGGGACAAATCCTGGTATCCTTGTTTAAGGAGCCTTCCGAAGCCTTTTTGAGCGCATTGCACACACTGTTAATGTCACTGACTGAAACGGATGTGTGGCAAAAAAGTGGTGCAACATCATTGCTCTTACAACACCGTGATCGCCCGGGTGCACCTACTGAAGTATTATGGGGTGAAACCTCTGAACAGCAGAATGTCGTTGAAAATGGCCTGACATTCAAGCTGGATCTTGGGCGTAATCAGAATAACGGTTTGTTCCTTGATATGCGCTATGGCCGTCAATGGGTACAAGACAATGCTGCAGGTAAGCGCGTCCTTAACCTGTTTGCTTATACCTGTGGCTTTTCCGTGGCTGCTATTGAAGGGGGAGCGTCCCAAGTCGTCAACTTAGATATGGCAAAAGCATCGTTGAGTCGCGGGCGTGATAATCATAGGCTAAACCAGCATGACCTATCCAAAGTGAAGTTTCTTGGACATGACTTGTTTAAATCTTGGGGAAGATTAAAGAAACTTGGTCCTTATGATTTGATTGTGATTGATCCCCCTAGCTTTCAGCAAAATAGTTTTGCCTTGACGAAAGATTATCAGAAAGTTTTACGTCGTTTACCGAGCTTATTAACTGAAACTGGGGAAGTATTGGCTTGTGTCAATTCTCCTGCAGTATCAACCAGTTTTTTAATTGAAGGAATGGCCACGGAAGCGCCTGAACTGCGTTTTATTGAGCGTTTAGATAATCCGCCTGAATTTGAAGAAATTGATCCTGAAAGAGGATTGAAAGTTATGCGATTTACCTATTGATTTTTTACAGTGGTAGCTAGTGGAAAATCTTTTACCATTAGCAACCACGAAGGTTTTATTCAGTGCCACTAGCTCAAAAATGCCCCTAAAAGTAGGTTAAATTGACGTCTATTACCGGTAGAGTTGATCTGAATGGTCATGTGCGAATTGAACAATTATGCTAAGGCGCTTTCGCCTTCAAACCAAGGTGGAAAATCAATCTACTAAAGGCAGGCCAGTTAAACTCTGCCATATCAGCTAATGGTATGAGTGTCAGTAATAGCTAGGTTTCCATCGATCTTAATTGTTCTTTGATCTGCTCTGCATCTTCTTCCGATATGAGGTACTGCTGGACGTAGTTCTGTAAATGCTCGGATTGGGCTGTTAGCAAATAGTTTCTTAATAGTCTCCGCTGAACCTGTGCGGAAATAATAGGCTGTTGGTGTTCTATTGTTACGATTTTTGTTTCGCAGCTATCTAGCCAGCCTTGCCATATTTTTGCCACACTACCCGCAACGGCTTCTGGAATTTCCTCATCTTCCGTCCAAGCTTTAAACTCGTCGAGCACGTTATTACAGCTAAGAAATCTAGCCCAGGCCATTTCATATTCTTGTTCTATAAGCTTTTGGGAGGAGCTTGTTATATGTATTCTTGCACGATGAAGCAAGCCTGATAACTCTTTAGGTAGTAGTGAGAATTTCGGTCTTTGATATTGGTGGCGGATCGCTTCCATCTGCTCATCAAGTGAGTTTTTTAGCTCTTCAAAAATAACGCCTCTAATCAAGCCTTGGTCAAATAGCCGATATAAGTAGCCTATCTCAATACTCGCGCAACGTAGCATGAGACGGTTCCATAAGCCGATCGGGCCCACTTCAACGCTAAACCAGTGGTGCAACTGCCTCTCCTGAGCCTTAATCATAGGGAGCAGCTTGAGGGAAAGTTCTTGCGGAGCGCCTGTTTTGGCGAACGCCGATTTGAGCAGGGGCTGCAATGCTTTCCGGCTATGATGGAGTGTGGATAGGGTGAGTTCCGCACAGGCAATACTGTCATTAATGTCTCGTTCTTTTAAGCCTAAATGAGAAGTAAGCGGGCCAATTAGCATCCCTTGGAGCAGTGTCGTGAAAAAGACCACACTGATGGCGACAGACAAGATGGTTTCATTTCCAAACAGAGTAACCAGTCCCATAGCCAGAGCCATGGTGACAGCCCCACGCAGTCCGCCTACAAATATAAGGTGGCGGAATTCAATGGGAATCGCCTTAGCCTGACGTTGTAGGTGACCGATTTTTGGGATCAGGGCGTAGGCGATGAATGCGCGTGACAGCCACAGAGCTGCAAGCACAATCAGAGAAATGGCGGCATTTTCCCAAATCAAGGTTAAATCCATCCAGAGTCCCACAATTAGGAAGACGCTGGCCGTTGTAATAAAAGAGAGATAAGACCAAAAGTGATTGAGATACTGCTGGGATTTACGTGAAATGGGAAGCGGTGCCTTGCTTGCTATGGTAATACCTGCGGTGGCTGTTGCTACGATGCCACTGGCATTCAGAATTTCTTCAGCAAAGAGATAGCTACCGAAAGCTAAAAGAAGGCTGAGGCTGATTTCCCAAAAGGGATCATCCGGCATCTTTTTTAATAGCAGAAGCAAGAATAGGGCAAGTAGCCAGCCACAAATAATACCGCCGCCGAGTGTCAATAGAAAAAGGCCGCTACCGTTCAATAGGGTCGGCCAGAATCCTTCTGCGAAAGCAAAACTAACCACCAGTATCTTAGTAAGAGTGATGGCAGTAGCATCGTTGAACAGGCTTTCACCCTCAATCAGCATGATCAGGTCTTTGGGTGCTCTGAGTTGGCGAAAGGCCGTAATGACTGCGCTGGGATCAGTGGCGCTTAAGATTGCCCCGAGCAGCAAGGCAACGTGCCAGTCAAGGGACGTAAATCCGCTAATAAATGCTGCAACCACTAACGTGGAAATCAGTACACAAGGTAGAGCCAGCACAAAAATGGCCAGCCGATTTGCGGCTAACTTGCTGATATCCAGATTGTATGCTGTTTCGAAGACCAGGGTGGGCAAGAGCACAAAAAGGATAATGTCGTGGGTTACCTCTTTGTTTGTCAGCGCTTCCAGGGGCAGGGAGAGTAAATCCTGCGTTTCATGGAGCAAAAGTCCGGCTAGTACTAGCAGTACAGAGTAGGGAATCCTGGTTAGCTTAGCCAGCGGCTTGGTGATGGCTGACGCGAGCAGCAAGATAAACATGGCCATAAAGAATTCTGATATAGAATAACTCACTAAAATGGCCTCCCAAAATGAATAATTGCACCATTCTAAGCGCGCATTGGTGATACGACATCACGGCTATTACAGAGCTAAATGGATACTATTGACAATAGTTCATTTTAAGGGGGAATGAGTGTAACGACCTGTGTTGAATGACAGTAATTGGATGTATGAATTTATGGAAATCTTTTTACCTAACTAACCTTAAGGTCACTTAGATATGCATTTAACAGCCTCTTTTCTATATCAGGAGACAAATTCACCGCGCCATTAGAGGGGCAAAGCTTAGCTTGTGCCCCTCAATTTACAGTATTTATCAAGAATGCATCTCGGTTGATAGTCAGCAAAGCCCTAAGCTAAAGTGATGCTTTTGCGTTTTCAGCTATTAAGTGATCGACGTCCTTGATGAATTTTTGTGTCATGGCTGTCAGTTGATGACTATCATCATTCATTTGCTGAGAGAGTTTAGTCAGGTTTTCTAACTGTTGGTTATTGCAAGCAACTAAAGATTGAACATCTTTGACTTCACCAGTAGCTTTCAGCTGAGACAAGCCAATATCTCTATATTTGTGCATTGCGTTTAGTTGAAGCTCTACAATACCTTCAATATTTTTAGTAATGAGTTGATTGAACTTCACATATGGGGCAAATGCTTTTTCTGCTTGTTCTATATATGTTTCAAACATTTCCGGGTACATATTGCGACTCCTCATTGGGGATTAATGCGGCCCTATAGGTCAAAGCTGCTAATGCTTATTGCATGTATAAACCGCCGTTAATAGACAACGTCTCTCCGGTGATATAGGTGGCGGCATCACTTGCAAGATAGGCAACAGCTCCAGCGACCTCATCTGGTGTAGCCAAGCGTCTCAACGGTATTTGTGCTTTGATACGTTCAAGTGCGGCTGGCTGAATTTCTTCTACCATCGGTGTACCAGTATAGCCTGGTGCAATCACATTTACAGTTACCCCAAAACGTGCGCCCTCTGCGGCAAGGGCCTTAGTAAAGCCAATCATGCCAGCCTTAGCCGCAGAATAGTTCGTCTGACCGAACTGCCCTTTTAAGCCATTGACCGATGAGATATTGATGATGCGGGCATTTCCGCGCTCACACATGGAAGAAAAAAGTGGTTGGGTGACATTAAATAGGCTATTGAGATTAGTATTGATAACCTCGTGCCATTGCTCTACGGACATACGTGTGAAGGTTGAATCGCGCGTTATCCCTGCGTTATTCACCAGAACATCAATATGACCTTCATCTTGAAGCAAAGACTCAAGAGATTCTCGGCAAGATTGAGTGTTTGTAATATCAAGGGGGAGTAAGCGAACCTGATTTTCTGAATAGTTATTTTTTTCAAACCATTCAATAGCATATTCTTTATTACCTGGAGAGTAAGCGGCAATAACACGATAACCTGCATCAAGAAGAACATTTGTAATTGAAGAACCAATTCCGCCTTTTGCACCTGTTACTAATACTTTCTTATTCATCTAAGTCAATTCCCTGTCGTTATCTCGTGAAATACCAATATGACGTTAATTATCAGGACAATTCTCATTAATAAGAATGCTTGCCATAATTAAATAATGATACTTTTTCAGTATTGTTTTATTGATAAATACCGTAAGGCTTAGTTATCTCCTTTCAGGTTAACGTTTTTGTGGCAGGTCGGATGACCGACCACGCTATTGCTGTTGATATATTGCATTATAGGATAGATAAAATTAAATGCATTGCAGATAGGGCAAAATTCACCGAATCATAATTGGCGTAGACAATGGCGGGGTGTGCGGAGACTGGATTATGGCTGAAAGAGGATGGGGGAAGTCAGTGGGGGAAAAGTGAGACGCGATCTTAAAAAGGTAAAAAATCACTTCTTTAATGTAAAAAAAGGCTGCAAACAGCACCAGCCTTTTTTCTTTATTTTTATGATAATAATGAGATTATTTTACTTCTATTTGAATTGGTTGAGGTTTGCTCGATTCAAGTTTGGGGACTTGAATTTTCAGTAAACCATTGTGAAACTCAGCTTGAATATCTTCTTGCTTGGTATCTTGACCGACATAAAAACTGCGCATGAATTTACCGATATGGCGCTCCTGACGAATTATTCTACCGCCCTCCTTTTCTTCGACTTCTTGCTGCGTGCTCGCTTTGATTATCAGTGAACCGTTCTCGATCTGTAAAGAAACATCTTCTTTATTTACACCAGGTAGCTCTGCTGATATTTCAAAGTTATCTTCATTTTCAACAATATCGACTCTTGGTGTCATTGTTTCTGCACTCAGTGTTTGCCGCAGCATAGGGAATGCACTTTCGATATCGTCAAACATATGAAAAAGGTCACGCCATGGATTGCGAGGTACTATGTTCATAATATTCTCCGTCAAATTTCATCATTGCACCATTGCATTTATATGTTAGTCCAAATTTGTTGAGATGTAATATCCCAGGTAACAATGAGATTTGAATTTTTATATTAGGTGAAGTGTTTTGGGTATAAGAATTTCATGTGAGTTAACTATGGCGAGTCACTTGCTGTTAAGTACAAGTATGATTGAGCAATAAGTTGCGCTTGAATTCTTAATGCAAATCGATCAGGTGGTCTGAAAGCGTTAATTTTCACTCGAGACAAAATAGCCCCCTTCAGGGTTTTGATGTAATGCTGAAGGGGGCGATAAAGCTTGTTCTATATAAAAGCAATCGCTTGATAAACTTAGCAGCTACTGAGCAAGTTTTTTACAGTAGTCGGTATATACCAGCTGCTCAACCATCTTACGACCGCGCATATCTATTATCACGATGTTATAGCTGACGCCTTCATTGAACAGCGGGGTAATTTCTTTGCTATTACAGTAATTGCTGGCGGCTGTTTTCGCAGCCTGTGATGGTGCAATTTTGCTACCCCCACCATAAAGAATGGTGATCTCTACCGTTTTATCCCGTGATTGAGCCTTCATGACCTGATATTGGTCGACCTTGTTATAAGGGGCTTTATTGTTGATTGAGGCGGCTCGGCTTTCTGCAAGCGCGCGAGCAGTGTCATCCTGGGTTGAGGCGCAGCCAGCTAATATCAGAAGTGCGCCAAGTGCTATAATTTTCTTCAACATACTATGGCAATACTTTCTTGAATGGTTTAACAATTACGTTTTCATAAACGCCAGCATCGATATAGGGGTCGGCATCAGCCCAGCACTGCGCTTCTTCCAAAGAATTAAATTCGGCAATGACCGTTGAGCCTGTATAGCCGGCTTCTCCCGGGGTTTCACTATCGATTGCAGGCATCGGGCCAGCAACAAGAAGGCGCCCTTCGGCTTGCAGATCCTGCAGGCGGGCAAGATGCTTTTCACGCACACCCATACGGCGCTCTAAACTGTTTTCAACATCTTGAGAAAAAATCACATACCACATTCGCTTGTTACTCCCTTCTTATTAGGCGATTTAATACCAATCGGGACAATTATCTGAATGACCAGATTATTATCCCGATTGGTATAACTTCACTATAGTACCCAATAAAAAAAGCCTGAACTAGATTTTCAGGCCTTTTTAAAGACATTAAGCTATATCCTCCAATCATTTGCGATGACTGCAAAATGATTAAGGAGAGTCTAGGATCTTTTAATTGGGCGAGGTCTTCCTTCGCTGTTAATGGCAACATAGTTAAAGGTTGCCTCACACACCCTGTAACGTTCGCCAATGCCTTCATGGGCGACAGGCTTCACCCAGACTTCAAGCGCGATACTCATTGAGGTGTTACCAATACGTTTACATTCACCGTAGCAACATACGACATCGCCCACACCAACAGGGGCTTTAAACGCAATACTGTCGACAGAAACAGTAACGACACGACCGCCTGATATTTCTTTTGCCAGGATTGCACCTGCAAGGTCAAGCTGGGACATGATCCAGCCACCAAAAATGTCGCCATTGGCATTGGTGTCTGCTGGCATTGCCAGGGTGCGGAGCAGCAGTTGTCCGCGTGGGATGCTATTTTCTGTGTTCATTATCGTTTCAGGACTCTACTACTATTTTAAATCGGTTTCTTTGGGCATATGGTGGTAAATATAACCGCCCGTGGCAAGGGTAAAAATCAAAGTTAAGGCTAATAAGCCAAAGACTTTAAAATTAACCCAGACATCAAGAGGGAAATTGAACGCAATATAGATGTTAATCATCGCGCAGACGGCAAAAAAACCTGTCCAGGCGAGATTGATGCGCATCCATATCGCCTCGGCTAAGCTGATCTCTTTGCCGAGCATGGTTTTTATCAGAGGTTTGCGTACTAGCTGGCTAAAGGCTAAACCGGCAGCAAAGATGCCATAGATAATGGTGACTTTCCACTTAATGAAATCCTCATCATGTAGAAACAGAGTTAGCCCGCCAAACAGTGTGACCATTACAAAAGTGATCAGCTGCATTTTTTCAACTTTTTTGTATAAGAACCAGGTCAGTGCTACCTGAATTGCTGTCGCAACCATTAATGCACCTGTCGCAACAAAAATATCGTGGGTTTTATATAAGAGAAAAAAGATGATCAAAGGGATGAAATCGAGCAGTTGTTTCATTAAATGGCAACCTCGGTGTGTAATGTTCTATAAGTATACCGTATACAATTGGCATAATACCAAACAGACTGGTACTCCATCACAGAAGTTTTAACCAGTTCAGTCACAAAACGTCGTCATTCCGTAAAGTGAGGAACGAATTTATACGGAATCTAAGGCGCCTACGGCTAGAGCTTGGATCCCGGATATTTCGTTCCTCAATTCCGGGATGACGTGTCTAGGAACTTCAACTATCCATAATTTATGTGGAAGAGTGCTAGTAATCTGATCCAATCAGAGCTCTGTCAGTTTGGAATAACAAAAAAGGCTGCAGATCTGAGTCTGCAGCCTTCCTGTGGGTAGGGAGGGATAAGGTTTAGTGGATCTGCCTTATGCCTGCTGTGCTTCCGGGCTCATTTCACTGGTTTCATCTTTAACCAGATTATCAACGATAACGGCGCATGCAGCATCACCCGTGATGTTTAGTGCAGTACGGATCATGTCGAAAATACGGTCAAGAGCGAACAGTAGCGGTAAACCTTCGATTGGAATACCTGCCGATAGCAATACTGCCACAACCAGGAATGATGGTCCCGGAACACCGGCCTGACCAACCGCACCCAGAGTTGAAGTAACGATAATCGCAATGTATGCACTCATGCCCAGATCAATATTGAACATTTGCGCAAAGAAGATAGCCACTAATCCGTAGTAGATTGCGTTGCCACTCATATTGATGGTCGCACCCAACGGCAGTACAAACGAGGCTGTTGAGTTTTTAACGCCTAGCTCTTCTTCACAGGTTTCCATGGTTACCGGCAGAGTAGCCATTGATGATGCGGTAGAAAGTGCAACAGCCTGCGGTTTCTTCATTGCAGCGAGGAATTTGATTGGTGATGTTTTACTAAACACCTTAATCATTAACGGGTAGAAAATGAAGCCGTAGATCAGAATTGCCGCGACATATACCACAAATAGCTTGAATACAACCATCAGGGCGCTGAAACCGAAGGTACCCACAGCATCAGCCATCAGACCGAATACACCTAATGGGGCAATTTTCATGACAACGTTGATCATCCACACCATGGCATCAACAATCGCATTTACGCCATTGATCAGCGGATCACGTCGCTCTTTATCCAGCTTGGATACGGCGATACCGAAGAACAGACAGAACACCAGAATTTGCAGGATGTTAGCTTCATTCAGGGACTGGAAAACGTTGGTTGGGATCATGCCCAGAATGGTTGCCCAGAATGAAGGTAAATCACCTTTTGTAGCATAAGCATCAGAGAAGATGCCTTCAACACCAGACAGATCAACACCGATGCCTGGCTCGAAGACTTCACCCATAACCAGTGCCAGTGCCACAGCGACTGCTGAAGTGAAACCAAAGAAGCCTAAGGTTGTCAGGCCTATTTTACCTGCAGCATGGCTGTTACCAAGACCTGCCGCTCCCGAAATGATAGCCACCGCAACAAGCGGGATAACCAGCATTTTAATCAAGTGAATGAAGATATTACCTAAAGGGGCAAAGATGCTGGCCGAAGGCCCCATCATTGCGCCTGCAATAGTACCAACAACCATCGCAATAACGACTTGAACGCCGATGTTGCCTAATAATCCTTTTTCTTTTAACACTTTCGATACCTCTGTCGTGTTTGTTAATTTTGCGCCGAGTTAAGTGCTGTTGTTGTTATAAATGTTAACTCAATATATTGCAGAAGTGTTTTTACACGCAATTTTAAGCATTATCAATAATTATTTCCGATGTATTGTTTTGGTGGTATTTATTCAGGGTATATGTGGGGTGTGATTGTTTCAGTCATTCTTGATATGTTAGTTGTAAATATCGACATTACTGGCTTTTACCTTCTCCTTGTCTGGTAATGAAAGAATTTCTGAATTGTTATTCCAAACAAAAAAACCGCACGTATTGTGCGGCTTTTGTGGTCCTTATCAAGTATTAGTTAAGTCGGCAAGCGGCCTTCATGCTACTGATAAACTGGCCGAGCTGATCCAGCATTGCTGGGTGATTTTGCAGATTATGCTCGATAATTTTAACTACTGCTGAACCTGAGATTGCTCCTGCCGCACCCGCTTCCAGCGCTTCTTTAACTTGTGCGGGTTCTGAAATACCGAAACCGAGTAGTGCTGGTGGCGCGTTAAATGCCTGTAAGCTTTCCAGCAGATGATTTATCGGCATGCCGGCCTTCGTTTCAGCACCCGTTACCCCCGCGCGAGAAAGCAGATAGGTATAGCCACCGCCAAATTCGGACACCGTTTTTAGCGTGGCTTCATCAGCATTAGGTGGGGCGATAAAAATCGGGTGAATACCGTGTTTTTCGGCGGCTTCGCGAAACTCTGCAGACTCTTTCACCGGGACATCAGCAATGAGGACGGAATCGATACCTGCAACGGCACATTTCTTGTAGAACGTATCAATGCCATGGGTAAAAACCAGGTTAGCGTACATTAGCAGGCCAATCGGCAATTCAGGATACTTAGCACGGATCTGAGCAAGCAAATCAAAGCAAACCGCAGGTGTTGTACCAGATTCCAGAGCGCGAATAGTGGCTCCTTGAATTGTCGGGCCATCAGCCAGCGGATCAGAAAATGGGATCCCTAGCTCCAGGGCATCAGCGCCTGATTCGACAAGTGTATCAATGATGTTCATTGATTGTTCTGGTGTCGGATCGCCGATGGTGACAAAAGGAACAAATGCGCCTTCATTTTTTTCTGCCAGGCGGTTAAATAATAATTGATAACGATCCATTACAGCGCTCCCTTAGCATCCAGAATATCGTGTACAGTGAAAATGTCTTTGTCGCCTCGGCCAGAAAGGTTAACAACCAGTAGTTGTTCTTTCTCAGGCGCTTCTTTAATCATTTTTAACGCATAGGCCAGGGCGTGCGCAGATTCCAGTGCCGGAATAATACCTTCATTACGAGCCAGTGATTGGAAGGCCTCAAGCGCTTCATCATCAGTCACTGCACCATATTCAGCACGGCCTGTCGCGTTCAGGTGCGCGTGCTGAGGACCGACCGACGGGAAATCAAGCCCAGCAGAGACCGAGTAAGATTCTTCTACCTGACCATGCTCATCCTGCATCAGTGGTGCTTTCATGCCAAAAAAGATCCCCAGCTTACCGTGCTTCAGCGGCGCACCGTGCATATTGGTATCCAGCCCCTTGCCTGCTGGCTCAACACCAATCAGGCCAACCTCGGTGTCACCAATGAAATCAGCAAACATACCGATTGCATTAGAGCCACCACCGACACAAGCAATGACGGCATCAGGCAGGCGTCCTTCTTTTGCTAAGATTTGCGCTTTGGTTTCTTCGCCAATAATGTGCTGGAATTCACGGACAATCGTCGGAAACGGATGGGGACCGGCCGCAGTACCTAACAGGTAGTGGGCTTTCTCATAGCTGCCAGACCAGTCACGCATGGCTTCATTACAGGCATCTTTAAGGGTCGCGGAACCCGAATGAACAGGGATCACTTCAGCACCCATCAGTTTCATGCGAAATACGTTCGGGCTCTGACGCTCCATGTCTTTGGCACCCATGTAAACACGGCATTTCAGGTTCAGCAAAGCACAAGCCAGTGCCGTCGCTACACCATGCTGACCGGCCCCGGTTTCTGCGATGATTTCTGTTTTACCCATCCGCTTTGCCAGCAGTGCCTGACCCAGCACCTGATTGGTTTTGTGCGCGCCGCCGTGCAACAGATCTTCACGCTTCAGGTACAGCTTGGTTTTGGTGCCTTTGGTCAGGTTGTGACACAGGGTTAATGCGGTTGGACGGCCGGCATAATCTTTCAGTAAGCCCATGAACTCTTCCTGAAAGGCCGGATCTTGCTGCGCTTCTATAAAAGCCGCTTCAAGTTGATCTAACGCCGGAACCAGGATCTGAGGTACATACTGGCCACCAAACTCGCCGAAATAGGCATCTAATTTGCTCATAATTATCTGTAATCCTTAATACTTTCTGATTGCCGCAAATGCCGCATTCAATTTTTCCCGATCTTTCTTACCTGGTGTACTTTCAACACCAGAGTTCAAATCAAGTCCTTTGCACCCCAGCTTTGCTGCGTCACTGACATTTTCGGGAGTCAAACCGCCAGCCAGCATGATGTTTTCTTTATCGGTATCACTGAGCAGGTTCCAGTCGAAAGTCTTGCCCGTCCCCCCAGATTGCTGCCCGACTTTACTGTCTAGCAGGTGTCTATCAACTTGCCACTGCGAAAATTCAGGTATGGCATCAGTTACGCCATGGGCTTTCCAGATCTCGCAGTCGGCAGGTAGCTGGGCCTTCAAACCTTGTACATACTCCGGGGTTTCATCGCCATGAAGCTGAACAGCAGACAGCGACAGGTATTCAGCCGCCTTTTTCACCGCATCCGGATCGGCATTGCGGAACACACCGACGTATTTGAGTGGCGCGCCACTCATGATCATACGCGCCTGCTCGATATCCACCTGACGTGGCGAGGATGACACAAAAATCAGGCCGCCATATACGGCGCCACTTTGATAGGCTGCCGAAGCGTCATCGGCATGGGTCAGGCCACAGACTTTGTTTTCGCCAAACAATACCCGGTGAACCGCTAGCTCAAGGTTATCTTCTGCCATCAGCGAGCTGCCGATCAGGAAGCCGTTGGCATAGGCAGACAGTTCGCGTACCTGCTGGTTGTTATAAATACCAGACTCAGAAATAACAATCGTCTCTTGCGGCAGGCGAGGAGCCAGCGCTTTGGTGCGGTTGAGATCAATACTGAGATCGCGCAGGTTGCGGTTGTTGATCCCCACAACTTTGGCCTGCAGTGCGATGGCGCGATCCAGCTCTTGCTCGTTGCTGACCTCGGTCAAAATACCCAGATTGAGTTTTTCAGCTACGGCGGCAAGTTCACGGTATTCGTCATCATCCAGAACCGACAGCATCAACAGAATGGCATCGGCCTGATAGTGGCGTGCCAGGTAAACCTGATAGGTGTCGATCATAAAGTCTTTGCACAACACCGGTTGTTTTACCTGACGGCGAACCAGTGGCAGGAAATCAAAATTGCCCTGGAAGTATTTCTCGTCAGTCAATACCGAGATCGCATTGGCATGACCGTTATAAACCTGCGCAATGTAATCAAGGTCGAAGTCGTCACGGATCAGCCCTTTCGATGGCGACGCCTTTTTACACTCAAGAATGAAGGCTGCCGTATCCGTTGACAGTGCGTCATAAAAGCTGCGATCGCTCGGCTTCAATTGTTCGATAAAGCTGTCTAAGGGTTGTTGCTTTTGGCGTTCGTTAACCCAAATACGTTTATCAGCAACAATTTTCGCAAGTACTGTTTCCATGATTAACCTCGTGCTGCCAGTTTTTCAACCAGTTCATATGCTTTGCCAGATTGCATGGCATCAATCGCTTTTTGGGTGTTGGCTTTTAAATCCTCCTGGCCAAACAGACGCAGCAACAGTGAGACATTCACGGCGACGGCACCTTGCTGGGCGTCAGTCCCTTTACCGGTCAGGATATTGGTGATGATGGCGCGGTTTTCTTCCGGGTCGCCACCTTTAATGGCTTCCAGAGGATACGTATCAAGGCCAAAATCAGCGGGTGTTAAGGTGTATTCTTTGATCTCGCCATTAATGATTTCGGCAACCTGTGTCTCACCGTGAATAGCGACCTCGTCCAGCCCCGAACCGTGAACCACTGCCGCACGCTTCATGCCCATTGCTGCCATGGTTTCGGCGATAGGACGAACCAATGCCTGGTCATAGACACCCATCAATTCAATTTTAGGGCGCGCCGGGTTGATCAACGGGCCAAGCACGTTAAAGATAGTCCGGGTTTTCAGTGTCTGACGAACCGGCATCGCATGGCGGACACCGCCGTGATATTGCGGCGCAAACAAAAAGCATACGCCGAGCTCATCCAACGCGGCGCGGGCATTCTCTGGGCTCATCGCCAGGTTGATACCGAATTTATCCAGCAGATCCGAGGAGCCGGATTTACTTGATACTCCACGGTTACCGTGTTTAGCCACTTTGACGCCGCAGGCTGCCGCGACGAAAGCCGCAGTGGTCGAAATATTGATGGTGTTAGCACCATCGCCGCCGGTACCGACAATGTCGGCAAAATCATAGTCGGGGCTTGGGAAAGGATTGGCGTTTGCCAGCAATGCACGTGCTGCGCCTGCTATCTCTGCCGGTGTTTCCCCTTTAATTTTCAGCGCCGTCAATACCGCCGAAAGTAATATAGGGTCAACGTCACCTTTAATAATGGCATCAAACAGCGTCTGACTTTGATCCTGAGTCAGTGCTTGTTGCTGGTATAATTTATTTGCAATGGTGTAGATTGCTGCATCCATGATCTGTTTTCCTTTATCTTATTTGTTGCTGGTGCCCGCGCTTGTCTCTGCTGTTGACGTCACCCAGTTCAGTGTGTTGGTGAGTAGTTGTGCGCCTTGAGTGGTGAGAATTGATTCGGGGTGGAACTGGAAGCCACAAACGCGATCGGCATCATTGGTAACCGCCATCACCAGGCCATTCACATCGGCAATATTTTCCAGGCTTTCCGGTACGCGGGTAGCGACTAAGGAATGGTAACGGGCAATGGAGAGCGGATTGGGTAAATCACCGAATACCGGGTGATGGTTATGGGTCATCATCGCCGCTTTGCCGTGAACGATATCACCGGCCCCTTCGACTTTACCGCCGTAAGCTTCAACAATGGCCTGATGGCCGAGGCAGATACCAATGATTGGCACTTTTCCTTTAACGCGCTGTATCAGCGCCGGCATACAACCGGCATCGGCCGGTGCGCCCGGCCCCGGCGACAGTACCAATACCGGATTGTCTTTTTCACCCAGCGCACGTTCCATCTGGATAACACTCAGACTGTTACGGTAAATGGTGACCGGATAACCCAGCGAGCGGAATTGATCGACCAGGTTATAGGTAAAGGAGTCAAAGTTATCCAGCAGGACGATATGTGCTTGTGTCATTTCCGGCTCCTTATTTATTCGGGTTATGTTGGCTGCACAGAGTCTGAAGCGGTGCACTGTGCGCCTTGCGAATGGCGGTGATCACCGCTTGCGCCTTGCTACGGGTTTCATCGGCCTCGGCTTGCGGTATAGAGTCGTACACTACACCAGCACCCGCCTGAACACTGGCGATCCCCTTTTCAACATATGCAGAGCGGATAACGATACAGGTATCCATGTCACCGTGACCGGTCAAATAGCCCACCGCGCCGCCATAACTTCCGCGGCGACGTTGCTCGACATTGCGGATCAGTTGCATTGCGCGGATCTTAGGTGCGCCAGTCAGGGTTCCCATGTTCATGCATGCCTGATAGGCGTGCAGGGCATCTAAATCGTCCCGCAACTGGCCAACCACACGCGATACCAGGTGCATTACATGACTGTAGCGGTCAACTTTCAATAAATCAGCGACGTAACGACTACCCGGCGTACTGATACGTGCCACATCATTACGGGCCAGATCGACCAGCATCATGTGTTCGGCGTTTTCCTTCGTGTCGCTGCGCAGTTCAAGCTCGATACGGCCATCTAAGTCGAGGTTGATTGAGCCGTCTGGATTTGTGCCGCGATGGCGGGTACCTGCAATCGGGTAAATTTCAACCTGATTGCTCTGGGTGCAGTATTTAAGTGCACTTTCCGGCGATGCGCCAAACAGGGTAAATTCTGAATCTTGCAGGAAGAACATGTATGGACTCGGGTTGCCGATTTTCAGCTCTTTATAAGCGATCAGAGGTGAAGGGCAAGGCAGGCGAAACTGACGTGAAGGTACGACCTGAAATACATCGCCGGCGATGACATATTGCTTTAACTTTTTGACCGTCTGGCAAAACTCGTTGTCACTGATGCTGACTTCCGGCTCGCAACTTTCCAGTAGCTCAGCCGCCGGAAGCGGTTTAGGCTCCAGACAGGCTTCTTTGATGTGCTGCAGACGACGGCTTAACTCGAAATAGCTGGCGGCATAATCATCACCACCAAACAAGGTTGCCTGCAATTTTCCCTTACGACGCTGGTGGTCGATAACCAGCAGTGTTTCAGCAATATAGAACAGGTAATCAGGGCAGCTATTATCCTGCTCAACGTCCGGCAGCGGTTCGAAACCTGCGACTAAATCGTAGGCAAATAAACCACCCAGAAACAGTGCTTCTTGCGGATGCCCTGAGGTATTGAATGCATGCTGAATTATACGCAACGCATCAAATGATGATGTCTGGCGCAGACGGCTGTCTTCGTCGACGGCACGTTCAGCTGTTGCGAAATTCAAGACTAAACAGCGGTTTTTACGCTCTGTGCTAATGTCGTCAGAAATAGCGGTTTCAATGGTTTGCAGTACGCTCAGACCATTGTCGGTTAATGCTTCTAACCGTACTTCAGTACCACGGCACACAATGCGTACCGCCGCATCAATCAGCATCAGGCTTTTTAAATCTTGTTTGGAATCGACTTCTGCCGATTCCAGTAACAGGTTATGTGAGCGGTTGCCACAAACGGAGTAATAAAGTTCCGTCGGGTCCGCTACATAGGGCACATCAAGGCTGAGCACTTCTAGCTCGCCGACACCTAGTGGGGTCGTATTCACAGCGTTCTCCCTGCCGCTTCTACAAACGGTTTGAGTTCTTGCATTAACTGTTCGAACATTGGACCTGTCAGTGCCTGGTGGCCATCGGATAACGCTTCACATGGGTTAAGATGTGATTCGACAATAATACCATCAGCACCTACAGCCGCCGCCGCGCGCGATAGTGGAATAACCAGCTCACGCACCCCTGTTCCATGGCTAGGATCAACCACAACCGGAAGGTGAGTACGTTGCTTCAGATAAGCGACGGCGTTCAGATCCAGCGTATTGCGTGTTGCTGTTTCATAGGTGCGAATACCACGCTCACACAGAATAATATTCGGATTTCCTGCGTCGTAAATGTATTCTGCGGCCAGCAGCAACTCTTCGATAGTGGCTGAAAGTCCGCGTTTGAGCAAGACCGGTTTTTTACTTTCGCCCACCGCTTTTAACAAAGCATAGTTTTGCATATTACGGGCACCAATCTGTAAGCAGTCGACATATTCACACATCAAATCAACCTGACTGACTTCCATAACCTCAGATACCGTAGGCATGCCTAACTGATGATTGGCTTTTTGCAGTAATTTCAAACCATCGATGCCAAGACCCTGGAAATCATAAGGGCTGGTCCGTGGCTTATAAGCACCACCACGCAGAGCAATCGCACCGTGTTTCTTTACGACTTCAGCGACAGCCATCAACTGCTCTTCAGATTCGACAGAGCATGGACCCGCAATCACCGCAAACTTATTACCACCGACAGCGGCATTGCCGAAGCGCACCACAGTATCGTGCGCTTGTACTTCTCGGCTGACCATTTTGTATTTAGTCAAAATAGGTTTAACAGTTTCAACACAAGGGTAAGCATCAAGATGAAGTCTTTGCAGTACCCGTTCATCGCCTAAAGCGCCCAGAACAATGCGTTCTACACCTGGCATATAAAGGGGTTTCAGGCCAGATGTTTCAATTCGGTTCAGTATTTCTTTTGCTTGTTCTTCTGTTGCATGTGGTTTTAGTACGATAATCATCATGTAATCCTGTTGAGTGCGATGCCGGATTCGACACGGTCTGACCTGCTTGGGTCCTAGTTAGCTTCTGGGCACCGTGCTGATAAGTTTCTGTTAAACTTGAATTTTTCATATAAAAAAACCCGCGCTAGGCGGGTTTGTGTCTATTCTGTCTGTAAGGTACAGCTAATCACACCACCCGCGTTGGGAAGTGCCACCACCAAGTGATCAAGAAAGCGAAGAGCGGATGATGAATTTGCTGTAACATGTAAAAGTCCTGTGAGTGAATTCTTACAACGGGTAATTGCGTACTAGTAGACTAGTTCGCTGATGTAAAGTCAAGAGATAAAGTCAGAAATAAAAATATGTTGTTTGATTTACATAGCCATACCACGGCATCTGATGGGAGCTTCTCCCCCCAAGAGCTGGTGAAAAGAGCGGTTGAACGTCGGGTTGATGCGCTTGCGATTACCGATCACGATACGGTGGCGGGGCTACTACCGGCACAACAGGCAATTGATGACGATAAATTGCCTCTAACTCTCATCAAAGGTATTGAAATATCGACGCTTTGGCGTAATTTTGATATTCATATCGTGGGTTTGAATATTGATCCGGATCATCCAGAAATGGTGACGCTGATCCAAGAGCAAGCAGAACGTCGCTCGGTGAGAGCCCAAGAGATTGCCGCCCGCCTGGAAAAAAACAATATGCCGGGTGCCTATGAAGGCGCGATGGCACTTGCTGCTGGCGCAACAATTACGCGTGCACACTTTGCCCGTTGGATAGTTGAGCAAGGTTATGCCAAAAACATGCAGGCAGTATTCAAGAAATTCTTAACCCGCGGTCACCCTGGTTATGTCCCGCCCAATTGGTGTTCCATTGCTGAAGCTGTGGCTGTTATTCATGCGGCGGGCGGACAGGCCGTACTGGCACACCCGGGTCGCTATAAAATGACAGCAAAATGGCTGAAGCGTTTGTTAGCAGCATTTGGAGAGGCCAAAGGCGACGCCATGGAAGTGGCACAGCCGCAACAGGGACAACAAGAACGTCGCACCCTAGGGGATTATGCGATCACTTATAATTTACTGGCTTCGCAAGGCTCTGATTTCCATTATCCGTCGCCGTGGACGGAACTCGGCCGCAACTTATGGTTACCGAAAGGCGTAACGGAAGTTTGGCAAGAGTGGAGTGTTGAAAAGAAGCGAGTCGATGAGCCGGTTCTGATTGAATCGGAATCGTCACCGGAGGAAGAATGAGTCAATTTTTTTATGTTCACCCAGAAACCCCGCAAACCCGTTTGATTAATCAAGCGGTGGCAATTGTGCGCAATGGCGGAGTGGTTATTTATCCAACCGATTCCGGTTATGCCCTTGGTTGCCAGCTTGAAAACAAACAAGCGCTAGAGCGTATTTGTCAGATCCGCCGCCTCAATGATAAGCATAATTTCACCTTGTTATGCCGCGACCTTTCTGAGATAGCCACCTATGCCCGGGTTGATAACGTCGCGTTCCGCTTATTGCGTAATAATACGCCGGGCGCTTACACCTTTATTTTTAAAGGCACCAAGGAAGTCCCGCGTCGTTTGATGAATCCGAAGCGGAAAACCATCGGTATCCGTATTCCGGATAATGCGATTGCCCTGGCTTTGCTAGAAGCGCTGGGTGAGCCGCTAATGTCGACCAGTCTCATTTTGCCCGACAGCGATGTTGCTGAGTCTGATCCGGAAGATATCCGCGATAAATTAGAACATGCGGTGGATTTGATCATGAGCGGTGGTTATTTAGGCGAGCAACCAACCACGGTAATTGATTTCAGCGATGACGAAATGAAAGTGTTGCGAGTCGGAACCGGGGATCCAAGCCCATTTGAATGACGGTAATACTCCGCGGTATGCACAGTAAAGCTCATCCGGACTTATGGTGGTTTTTATGTTTACCGATAGCATCTATGCCAAGTTTTTGGCATAATGCGCGACCGCTTTAAGATGGCTTAAAGTGTTTTTTCGATGATGTTTCGACGCCTGTGAAGGTGACAAAGGTTTGTCTGATGAGTGAAAAATTACAGAAGGTGCTGGCTCGTTCTGGCCAGGGGTCTCGTCGTGAGATCGAATTAATGATCCAGAATGGTCGAGTGAGTATTGACGGTAAGGTGGCAAAATTAGGTGATCGTCTTGATGATCTCAATGTCACTGTTCGTATCGATGGTCACAAGATTGAAATGGTCGCAACTTCTGATGAAGTATGTCGTGTACTGGTGTATAACAAGCCGGAAGGTGAGTTATGTACTCGCAGTGATCCTGAAGGTCGTCGTACTGTTTTCGACCGCTTACCGCGTTTAGAGAGCGGTCGTTGGGTTTCTGTTGGCCGACTCGATGCGAACACATCAGGTCTGCTGTTATTTACCACTGATGGTGAATTGGCTAATCGCCTGATGCATCCAAGTCACAGAGTTGAACGTGAATATATGGTACGCGTTTTCGGTGAAGTGACTGAGCAGATGGTTAAAAACCTGGTTCAGGGCGTGAAGCTGGAAGACGGTATGGCACGTTTTGAAGACGTTGTGTATGCCGGTGGCGAAGGGATGAACCATACTTTCTACGTGATGATCACCGAGGGACGTAATCGAGAAGTACGTCGCTTGTGGGACTCACAAGGGGTAACGGTTAGTCGTCTGAAACGTGTACGTTATGGTGACATCTACCTAACGAAAGATATGCCGCGCGGTGGCTGGATGGAGCTTGAGCTTAAAGAAGTCAACTACCTGCGCGAAGCTGTTGAGCTTGCACCTGAAGAAACAACGTTGTTGACGGTTGAAGGCCTGAAACGCAAGAAAGGTGTTCGTCAGATCCGTCGTGCGGTACGCCGTCATGAAGAGCGTGCGAGCGAAGCGCCTCGTGGTCGCCGTGGCCGTAACAATGAGGAACGTCGTTCTTCAAGCCGTAATGCCGCTGAAGATCAGAAGGCTCAGGGCAAGCGTAAGCCGTCAAATGGCAAACCGAGCGGTAAACCTACCAGTGGCAAACCATCAACCGGTTCGGCCCCGCAAGGTAAACGTAAGCCTTCAGATAGCCAGTCGGCATCTGGTACACCGGGCAAGCGCAAACCTTCAGGTAATGCTGCTAACCGCCGCAACCCGTTAGCCAATAAGCCGGCTAAACCACGTACTCGTAAATAAGATCCGTCTTATCAGTGAGAATAATAAAGCCGACGCAATTGCGTCGGCTTTTTGTTGGGGTAAAAACTGAATCTGGTTTCCTCGGGATGAGATTTTAGTAATCTAGTTTCGAGTTTCGAGTTTCGAGTTTCGAGTTTCGAGTTTCGAGTTTCGAGTTTCGAGTTTCTCGAGCCTCGAGCCTCGAGCCTCGAACCTCAAATCTCGCATCTCGAACCTTGTATCTTATATCTCATTCCTAACCCTTCGGCTGCGCATCAATACACTGGCCATTCACATCTTTACTTTCCGGCCCCATCAGATACAGGTATAGCGGCATAATATCTTTAGGTGTTTTTAACTGGCTGGCATCCTCTGCAGGGAAGGCTTTGGCTCGCATACCAGTACGAGTACCACCCGGATTAATCGCATTGACACGAACGTTACTGTTGCTGAGTTCGTCAGCCAGTACCTGCATCATTCCTTCGGTCGCAAACTTAGAAATAGAATACGCTCCCCAGAATGCACGGCCTTCATGACCAACGGTTGATGAGGTGAACACAATACGGCCATCTTCCGCTTTCTTGACTAAAGGCATAACCGCTTGGCTCAGTAGGAACTGTGCTTTGACATTCACCTGCATAACCTCGTCAAAGGTATCTTCGCCCAGCTGATCAAACGGGCTTAATACCCCGAGTAACCCGGCATTGTGCAATACACCGTCTAAACGGCCGAATTGTTCTTCGATGGTTTCAACCATATCAATATAGTGCTGTTTGGTCGCGCCTTGCAGGTCGAGCGGGATGATAGCTGGCCGGGCATATCCTTGCGCCTCTATTTCATCGTAAACGGCTTCCAGTTTCGCAACAGTGCGACCAAGCAAAATAACGGTTGCGCCATGCGCGGCATAGCTAATGGCTGCCTCACGACCAATGCCTTCACCAGCCCCTGTGACCAAAATGACACGATCTTTGAGCGAATCTGCAGCAATCTGATATTCCACGTATAACTTCCTTATCAGTTTTTAGTTTTTCCTATTGTATTGCCATAGCGGTATCGGTGACAACTTGGTTACAATGGGAAATACCAGTCGCATAAGAAAAGTGCCGTGGGCAATGATTAAATGCGATAGGGATTAACTTCCAAAAATGAGGACTCAACATTGGAATTTTTGTTTGATTATGGGCTGTTCCTGGCCAAGATTGCGACGGTTGTCATTGCGATTGCCGGTATTCTCGTTTTAGCGAAAGGGCTGAGCGGACGTCATGGCGCACCAAAAGGTGAGCTTGAAGTCACTGATTTGACTGAGCAGTATAAGCATACTGTTCACCAGCTGGAGTCTCATTTATTTGATAAGCCGCTTTTAAAAGCGCGTGAAAAAGCAGAGAAAAAAGCGGACAAAGAAAAAGATAAAGCGCGTCAGAATGAAATTAAGAAAGCGGCGAAAGAGGGCGATCTCGATCATGCCCGCGAGTCGCGTCTGTTTGTCCTTGATTTTCACGGCAGTCTTGATGCCCGCGAAGTGACCTCGTTACGTGAAGAAATCAGTGCCATTCTTGCTGTCGCGGTCGAAGGCGACGAAGTATTGCTGCGCCTTGAAACCGGCGGCGGTATGGTTCACGGTTACGGACTGGCATCCTCTCAGTTAGATCGTTTGAAAGCGGCAGGTATTAAGCTAACCGTAGCGGTTGATAAAGTGGCTGCAAGCGGTGGTTACATGATGGCTTGTGTGGCCGATAAAATCATCTCTGCACCCTTTGCGGTTGTAGGTTCTATCGGAGTGATTGCACAGCTACCAAATTTCAATAAAGTATTGAAAAAGAATGATATTGAGTTTGAACAAGTGACGGCGGGTGAGTTTAAGCGCACGCTGACCATGTTCGGTGAGAATACCGATAAGGCCCGAGAAAAGTTTCAGTCTGAGATTGAAGAAACCCACGGTCTGTTTAAAGATTTCATTGCGGTACACCGCCCGGAACTTGATCTGGAAAAAGTTGCAACCGGTGAGCATTGGTTTGGTCAGAAAGCCAAAGAATTAGGCCTGGTGGATGAACTTGGTACCAGTGACGATTTTATTGTTCGGGCATGCAAAGAACGTGAAGTGTTAGGTATTCACTTTATCAAGCATAAAAAATTAGCTGAAAAACTGGCTGGCGTTACGGGAGATGCGGCTGATAACCTGCTATTAAAGTGGATGAGTCGTGGCCAGCGTCCGTTCATGTAATGCGTCAGGTGTAAGGTTGTATTATGGATCAGAAATGGGCGTTATTTTCCCTTAAAGGTCGGTTACGTCGCAGGGATTATTGGCTGTATAGCCTGCCGTTATTATTCATTACTATTCCGGTGTTCTGGTATACCCATCCTGATAACCTGAGTGACAATTCAGTACTGAATATTTTATCCATGCTGATTATGGGTTTCGTGTTTTGGGCTTCCATTGCCTTAAATGTAAAACGACTGCATGACCGAAATAAAAGTGCTTTGTGGGTATTATTGACCTTTGTGCCTTTGATTGGGCCAGTTTTTGTCATTATTGAACTGGGTATGCTTGATGGAACGAAAGGGCCAAATCAATACGGTTTGTCTCCTAAATTTCCTTCCGTGCTACCGTCCGGTGCAGGTGATGAAACAGTGACTATTGAGATGTGAACCCTATGATAGAAAGGAAAATAACCCGCTAGTATAGCGGGTTATTTATTCAGCCGTACACAACATGGTGTGCTGACTGATGGGCCCCGTTTACTTCTTCAGCGTAAATTCCGGCGATAGCTGGTGTGCCAGATATTTAAACATATTAAATACCGCAGTCGTGTTTCCCGTTGGAAGGCCACTGTCGTCGAGGAAATATTCACCTTTAAAGACTAGTACATCTGCTTTTTCTTCAACTGCTGTCGCTCGCATGCCTTCAATATAAGCATCGTGTTCTTGAATAAGCTGATTCGCAATCAGTAGGAGATCGGCTGAAGAAATAGATTTTTTTCCGCTCATGGTGACTTCTCTGGTATGAAAAACACCGAGCAGTGTATTGATCTTGCCAGTAGAAAACAAATCCTTAATTAAGGCTGCGTGCACGATAAAAATGACGAATGGGTGGTTAAACTAAAGGCAGAAAAGGGTTGATTCTGTGAGCGAAGACAAATAATCGCCAGTTTGAATAGTCAAATACCATGTGAGGTGGTAATGATTAGCGCCCTCAATGTATTCACTTACCCTATATTAGATGAATTAAGGGTGAGTTTTTGCTAAAAAAGATGGAATCGTATTTTTAACTTATGATTAACAACTGGGGAAGGGACAACCAAACAGTTCAATTTCGTCAAAAACCAGTTGACCTTCTTGTAGAGTAGATCACTATTGTAATAGCGTTGCCGTGCCTAAATGATGTTTTTTAACGTGCAACATTATGTTTTTAATTGAAAATTTTGCGAGCACGAGGACGTAATAGAGTCATTATGGGTAAATCTCTCGTTATCGTGGAGTCCCCTGCCAAGGCTAAAACTATTAACAAGTACTTGGGGAAGGACTTCATTGTAAAGTCAAGCGTTGGTCACATACGTGATTTGCCAACGGGTGCGCGTAGTACCGGAAAGAAAGCAGCTGCGACTTCAACCAAAGGGTTAAGCGCAGAGGAAAAAGCACGTCTCAAAAAACAAAAAGACCGTAAGTCGCTGATCGGTAAAATGGGTGTTGACCCATATAACGATTGGGATGCGCATTACGAAGTGCTTCCGGGCAAAGAAAAAGTCGTAAACGAATTGCAAAAGCTAGCTGCCGACGCTGACTATGTTTACCTAGCTACCGATTTGGACCGCGAAGGAGAAGCTATTGCGTGGCACCTTCGTGAGATCATCGGTGGTGATGATGCACGTTATAAGCGAGTGGTTTTTAATGAAATCACTAAAAATGCAATTCAGCAGGCGTTTGAACAGCCGGGCGAATTGAATATCGATGGTGTTAATGCTCAGCAGGCTCGACGTTTTCTTGATCGCGTAGTGGGTTTCATGGTGTCGCCGCTTCTTTGGAAGAAGGTTGCGCGAGGCCTTTCTGCCGGTCGTGTACAGTCAGTTGCGGTAAAGCTGATTGTTGAACGTGAACGCGAAATCAAAGCGTTTACGCCGGAAGAGTTCTGGGACATTCACGCCAATACCTTAACGGTTGGTGAAGATGCACTGCGCTTGATGGTTGCTCAACAGGCGGGTAAAGCTTTCCGTCCTGTTAATGAAGCACAAACCATGGCGGCTAAGTCTGTACTTGATAGTGCTACTTACAAGGTGGTTGATCGTGAAGATCGCCCGACCAGCAGCAAGCCTTCAGCGCCGTATATCACATCGACACTCCAGCAAGCGGCAAGTACCCGTCTTGGTTATGGTGTAAAACGTACAATGGGTCTGGCTCAGCGTCTGTATGAAGCGGGTTACATTACCTATATGCGTACTGACTCGACGAACCTGTCAAAAGAAGCCGTTGAGTCTGCTCGTGAATTTATTGCTAGTGAGTATGGTGAGAATTATCTCCCTAAAGCGCCGGTTACTTACGGCAGCAAAAAGAACGCACAGGAAGCGCACGAAGCGATTCGTCCATCAAGTGTCGATGTACTAGCTGAAAACCTGGAAGGCATGGATAAGGATGCGGTTAAGTTGTATGACTTAATCTGGCGTCAGTTTGTCGCTTGTCAAATGGTTCCGGCTAAATACGATTCAAGCACAATTACTGTTCAGGCCGATGAATTCACGCTGAAAGCGAAAGGTCGTACTTTGCGCTTTGCAGGTTGGACACAGGTGCAACGACCTTCTGGCAAGAATGAAGATACGACGTTGCCTATAGTTCACGTAGGCGATACGTTGAAGCTAGAAGACATCGAGCCTAAGCAACACTTCACTAAGCCGCCAGCGCGCTTTACAGAAGCAGCATTGGTTAAAGAATTAGAGAAGCGCGGGATAGGTCGTCCTTCTACCTATGCGTCGATCATTTCAACGATTCAGGATCGTGGCTATGTACGCGTTGATCAGCGTCGTTTTTATGCTGAGAAAATGGGTGAGATCGTCTCGGATCGTCTTGACGGGAGTTTTCCCGATCTGATGGACTTCGACTTCACCGCTCGCATGGAAGGTAACCTGGATAAAATCGCTGAAGGTGAGAAGAACTGGAAAGCGGTTCTGGATGACTTCTTCCGTGACTTCAGCGCCGAGCTTGAAAAAGCCGAGTTGGATGAAGATCAGGGGGGGATGCAGCCAAACAATATCGTACTAACCGATATTAAGTGTCCGACTTGTTCTCGCCCAATGGGTATACGTACTGCGTCGACAGGCGTATTTCTAGGTTGTTCAGGTTATGCACTGCCGCCCAAAGAGCGTTGCAAAACCACCATTAACTTAGGTGACGAAGAAGGTATTGTTAACGTTCTTGAAGAAGACGTAGAAACAGCGGCTCTTCGTGCCAAGAAGCGTTGTCCTAAATGTGACACGGCAATGGATGCTTACCTGATTGATCAGGATCGCAAGCTGCACGTTTGTGGTAACAACCCGAGTTGTGACGGTTACATTGTCGAGAAAGGCGAATTCAAGCTGAAAGGCTATGATGGTCCTGTTATCGAATGTGACAAGTGCGGTTCAGACATGGAGCTGAAAACGGGTCGCTTCGGGAAATATATGGGTTGCACCAGCGAAAGCTGTAAGAACACCCGTAAGATCCTGAAGAGTGGTGAAATTGCCCCACCGAAAGAAGATCCGGTTCACTTGCCTGAGATCCCTTGCACACAAGATCAGGATGCCTATTTCGTTTTACGTGATGGTGCGTCAGGTCTGTTTATGGCAGCGAGTACGTTCCCTAAATCACGCGAGACGCGTGCACCGTACGTCGAAGAGCTGGTTCGCTTTAAAGATCGTTTACCAGAGAAGTTTAAATACCTCGCTGATGCGCCAACCGAAGATCCGGATGGTCGTAAGACGGTTGTTCGCTTTAGCCGTAAGAGCAAAGAGAACTATATCCGTTCGGAAATTGACGCGAAGCCTTCTGGCTGGACGGGTCTGTTTATCGATGGTAAGTGGGTAATTACCGATAAACGTAAAAAGCCGAAGAAAGAAAAAGAAGAGAAATAAGAAAAAGCCGCCGAAAGGCGGTTTTTTGTTTTTAAGCGGTGAGATTTTCAGGCTTTCGGGCTTCATCAATCCAAGCGTCTGGCGTTTCAGACTGGAGAAATTGGTTGCTGGGTGTAAGCAGTCTATCAACCATGTGTTGGGTGTGGTGGGCTATTTTTTGTCGATTCATATCTTTTAGTAATAAAAAAGCAGTAATAAAAAAGGCCGCATAAGCGACCTTTGAATAGAGTGGAGTAACATTACCACTTCTGCTTTGGCTGGAACAAGACATCGAGTTCGTCCTGCTCTTTGGCAATCATCTGCTTGCGTTCTTGCTCATTGCTGAGAGATTGATTGCTATCGATCTCACTAAGCATGAGTTGCAGCTTCTCACGCGCTGTATTCGCGTAGCTATCATTTCTCGTCGAAAGTACATCAATGCCTTTCTTTAATAGCTGTTTGGCGGTACCAAGCTGACGTTTTACGATGGAATCATTAGCACGCTTAACCACGTTTTCTATGTTTATGCGAAGCTGGAGACCCTCAAGACGGGCGTTTTCCGTGACAAATAACTGGGTCGAGAAACGTCCCTTACTGTGTTCATTTTTGATGATATTTTTCAGACGTTTAACCAGCTGTAACATGCCAATGGCTTGCTTGTCTGTAGTCGGTACTTTGAAGCCGGCTACGTCACTGTTTGAATAATTTGCCTGCAGGTGGCTGATTTGTTCAGCTACATTTTTTATCCGTAGCGACAAGCTTTTATCCGAAGGATCGGCTTCCTTCATACTTTGCAGTGCGAATAAGATACGCTGGTTCAGACATACCAGTAGTTCTTTACTGTACGGCAAGTGGTGAGCATTACCAATAAGCTCTTCAGTGGCATCGATGATCGAAATATGCTTTGCCAGTTCTTGGTTTTTCGCACTTTCTAAACGCTGTCGATACTGAATTAATATGTTGTAACCAACAATTAGTATCAGCAATAAGGCGAAAAGGCCTATAACTAAAGGTATACTCATAAGATATGTTTATCTTCTATGCGTTTTTTACAGGGGGTATAAGATACACTATCTGACAAATTGGCGATAGCGAGAACCTTAAAATTGCTACCTGTGTCTACGAATAGGCTGTTTTTCACTCATAAAGATGGTGATATAGCTGAACCTCTTCAAAATGCGAGAATCCAGCTATATGCTTGCACAGAGAATACTGGTTACATTGAATAATTTCCGCTGAATGCGCATTTTTTTAATTAAATTGGTACTAAGATATAACGGATTATAGGTTGGACGGTGCCATGAAATTACAACAATTAAAATATATCGTTGAGGTTGTGAATCATAACCTTAATGTATCCTCAACGGCAGAGAGTTTATACACTTCACAACCGGGCATCAGCAAGCAGGTACGTTTGCTTGAAGATGAACTGGGCATTCAGATTTTCGAACGCAGTGGCAAGCACCTGACTAAAGTAACGGCAGCGGGAACGGATATTGTGCAAATTGCGCGTGATATTCTATCGCGGGTAGAAAGCATCAAAACCGTGGCTGGTGAGCATACGCATCCTGAAATGGGAACGTTGAATATCGCAACGACTCATAGCCAAGCTCGTTATGCTTTGCCTCCGGTGATTCAATATTTCACTTCCCGTTATCCGAAAGTGTCGTTACATATGCACCAGGGAACGCCTGCACAGATAGCCGACGCGGTGGCTAAGGGCACCACAGATTTTGCGATTTCGACAGAGGCACGGCACCTGTATCAAGATATGATTATGTTACCTTGCTATCACTGGAATCGCTCTATTGTCGTACGATCTGATCATCCGTTGGCAAACAAAGCGGAAATCACGCTCCATGATTTGGCGGCCTATTCACTGGTGACATATATGTTTGGTATTACTGGTCGCTCAGAGCTGGATAGTGCGTTTCATCGTTCAGGCTTAACGCCAAGAATCGTCTTCACTGCCACAGATGCTGATGTCATTAAGACCTATGTCCGTCTCGGAATTGGTGTCGGCGTTATGGCCAGTATGACAATGGATCCTGAACAGGATAGTGATTTGGTTGCTATCGATGCCAGCCATCTTTTTGAAGCGAGTACAACTCAGATCGGGTTTAAGAAAGGCACTTTTCTGCGTAGTTATATGTACGACTTTATAGAGCATTTTGCTCCTCACCTGGTGCGAAATGTGGTTGATCAGGCAGTTGCGCTAAAAACCAATGGTGAGATCGAGGCGATGTTCGCCAAGATGGACTTACCGGTCCGCTGATATATGAAAGACATAATTAATGAAGCCGCTGGATTCAGCGCCTGACCTTAGCGTCTGGAAAATCTCGCTGAAACGAGCATCTTGAGGTAGCTTGGGTATACAATAGCCGACCAATTTTTGATTTCCGTAATTTAAGAGCCACTTCATGACAGGGCATATCCACCAGTTTCGCCAGCTAAATGATCTATTAACGAGAAATCGTGAGTTTTGGCAGTTTATGCCCTTTGCTGAACGGAGCTTTGTCTGGAACCAGACTCATCCAGGGTTGTGTCAGTGGTTAATCAGCTTAACGGAAGAGCAGGTCACGTATTTTAATGAAGATAATGCTGCGTTAGCCGAAGCCTTATCGACGTGGATCCCGGATTCTCCTGAGCTGTATCAATTATCGCAATGCCTGTCATTGCCAGTTGAAAATACCGCCGTTGCCAAAGGACTTGATGTTGGTATTCCGGGGCGGAAATGGACCCAAATCTCTGCATTTAGCGCCGCGTTACCTCGGCTACAACTACCGTGGTTAGAATGGTGTGCGGGTAAAGGTCACTTAGGACGGATACTTGCTGCGAACCACCACATGCCGGTAACCAGCCTTGAATGGCAACGTCAGTTGTGCGTTGAAGGTGAGGCGACTGCTAAGCGATTAGGTTTACCGATCACCTTTATTACTGCCGATGCCTTTGATAAGAGTAGCGAGCAATATATTCAGCCCCAACAACATGCTGTTGCTTTGCATGCCTGCGGTGATTTACATGTATCACTGTTGCAGCGTGTGGTTGCTAAACAAGGTGCTGCAGTCAGTATTTCACCTTGTTGCTATCATCTGATCCGAGCAAAGCACTATCAACCACTGTCAGATCTCGCGAAGCAGAGTGAGATCACTTTGACCAAGCATGATCTGCGTCTGCCTCTGCAAGAAACCGTTACGGCAGGACAGCGTGTTCGCCGTCAGCGCTTTGTGGAAGTCAGTTATCGTTTAGGATTTGATTTGCTGCAGCGCGAATTACGCGGTTGTGATGACTATTTACCAGTACCCAATGTGCAGAAAGCGTTGCTCAATGAGGGGTTTTCCGCCTTCTGTTTTTGGGCGGCGGAGAAAAAATCACTGTTGTTGCCCGGTGATATTGATTTCGCCTATTGGCAGCAAGAAGGTGAAGCCAGATACCAGATCACTGAGCGTATGGAGCTGGTTCGCCAGCTATTTCGGCGACCGCTCGAAATGTGGCTGGTGTATGATCGGGTCTGCTTCTTAGAGCAATCAGGCTATCAAGTCTCACTCGGTACATTTTGCGCTAAACCGGTGACACCTCGTAATATTCTCATTCATGCAGAGCTGAAGACGCGTCAGTTATAATCCCAAATCTATTCATTATTGGGACAATTGCCAGATAATTAATGAAATATCGATTAATTAGACACTTATCGTTTTAGTGCTTTTTTTAGTTTTGTCTTTACTGAACGCCAGTGGGTCATTGGAAGTTTTGGTGCACGGTTGAGTAGGTATTGGAATTCCTGTTCAGAAGGCTGGACCTCACCACCATGGGCGAGGAAAATTGAATCGGGCTTTAATGCCATGACTTTATTTAATGAAGAACGATATCGGTTAGGATAAAAAACAGGGAATGGAGGAATATAGCGACCTTTTACTTTGACCATTAAATCAGCGACATAAATGCGATTGCTCGGTAAGTGGTGCAAAGATAAATCTCGGTCGGTGTGACCTTGGGTCGCAAGTGCAACCCATTCAGGAAAGTCGGGTAAAGTATCACCGTCACCAAGCTTATAGTCGGCCCGAAGCTTACTTGAGTACCATACATTACGCCGGGGCTTGTTCATGCGTTTCGCTACCCATTTAGCCAGCAGCATATCGGTGAAATGCATCAATATACCGTCAAACCCTGCATACCACTGTCCAGCCACATTGGCTGCTGCAATTTTACAACCCGTTAAACGGCGTAGTTTTTGGGCGGCACCTGCATGATCTGGATGCATATGGGTAACAACAACGAGGCTAAGATCATTTATTGGTCGTTGCAGCGAGCCCGTAATAAATTGTGTTAACACGGGTATATCAGCACGGCTACAGCCATCGAGTAATAAAAGCTTATCTTGATATTCAGCTAAATATATCGATTGAATATAACCTTCTAATTGATGTAGTTTCATAGGGTAAGTGAATACTTTTATTACTTATTATTTAAGTAATTATCACGATATTAAAAATTCATTATGGTCTAACTCATTCGACCATACAAGCTGCCAGGTTTGTGTGCTCTGCCTACCGAGATTGCCTATTGACGATTTTTCCCATACCGCGCTGGCAATCAATGTAATTTCAGATCAAGCTTGGGAGCTATAATTAGCTCCCAGCATGATCAATAATTACTGGCTGATCTCCTGGTACCCTTTCATATAAATTATGAATAGCTGAAGTTCCTAAACATGTCATCCCGGAATCGAGGTACGAGATATCCCGGAGCCAGTTCTAACCGTGCGCGCCTTAGATTCCGTATAAGTTCGTTCCTCACTTTATGGAATGACGATGTTTGGCGACTGAACTCATCAAAACTTCTGTGATGAAGTGCTAGTTTGTCGAAAAGCGGTTTACTGCAATTTGAATTTCCCCACAACAGATTTTAACTGACTGTTTGCCGCAGCCAGATTGATGGTCTCATTTGTTGTCGCTTCTCCATTAGAAGATAACTTCCCTACGATTTCACGGATAGCAGCCATATTACGGGTGATTTCATTTGCAACAGAGCTTTGCTGTTCGGCTGCGGTAGCAATATGGGTATTGAGGTCATTAATGTGGGTTACCGAGTGAGCGATAGTATCAAGATCATTTTCCACCAAAGACGTACTTTCTGCCGTTTTTTCGCATGTTGATTTAGTCGCAACCATTGCAGAAATTGCGGAACATGAACCATTACGTAATTTTTTTAATGTTTGCTCAATTTCTGCTGTACTCGTTTGTGTTCTGGCTGCCAGTGCCCTTACTTCATCAGCAACAACGGCAAACCCTCTGCCTTGCTCTCCGGCTCGGGCTGCTTCTATGGCAGCATTTAACGCAAGCAGGTTTGTCTGATCGGCTATTTCACCGATCACATTCAGCACATTGGTGATCTCCAAGGTGTCTTTTTCTATTTCGGCAATGCTGGCAGAGGTATTTTCAACATTATCAACAAGTTGAGATACCGTGTATGTAGCTCTGGTTACAACATTTTTAGAGTCTGTCACTTGCGAATTGGTTTTATGAGTGAATTGGGAGGCTTCAGATGCATTACTCGCGACATCATTCGCAGTAGCGCTCATCTCCTCAATAGCAGTAACGATTTGCACCGTCTCTGTCGCATGAGCTGTTAATACCTCGTTGTTTGCGTCTGTTTGGTGTTTAAGCTGGTCGACGCTACGGGAAATGTGTTCGGAAGACTGCGAGACTTCAAGCATCAATGATTGCAGGTTCTCGATAAAAATATTGATCCCTTGTGAAATTTGGCCCAGGTCATCGCGACTAGTAACCGGCAGTCGTCGAGTGAGATCACCGTTTCCTTTTGATAAATCAAGTACCACATCTTTAAGTGTGAGTATTGGGCGGTATAGCTGGTTTAACACCACAATGACAATCAGGAGTGCAATGATCAGAATAACAGCGGATGTTGATAATGCATTGACGAGCGCCGCTTCAACATCGGCATAAACCACAGATTTTTCAACGCCGACATAGAGATACCATTTATGACCGTCAACAAGTGGAATTTCAGAGAAATAGGCACGTTTATCAGCTCCGGCCCACTGGTAATCGGCAGCACCAGAGCCCAAGGTCGCCATCTGCTGTTCCAATTTTGGAATATCAAAATAGATCCCTAGCTCATCGCTGGGATCTGAGGATGCCAGCTGAGAAAATTGTTCACTAAGGATTAAGATCACCGCACCAGGGAAATCTACATTGTTAATAGCATCATTAAGACTTTTCAATGAGAGATCACCGACCACCACACCCTCGCTGCTAATTGGGGTCGCAATGCTCACCATCAAATCTCCGGTTGTATCATCGGTATAGATATCGGTCAGTATGGTTTCCTTTTTTGCTAATGCTTGCTGGTACCAATCACGGGTACGCGGATCATAATCACGCACATCAAAGACACCATTATTGCCACCGGAATCACCGAAGGCACGGCCATCACTGTAGCCAACGGTAAAGCTGGAATATCCAACAGATTCGGTGAGTAACCTTGCTATCTCAACATATTCGCTGTTTGAGTGATTGGATCGGAAAAAAGCTTTGCTTGAGTCGAGCGCACTCACTTTTGTCTGCATTGATAATTCGATTTCTCGCTTTGCACTTTTTACAATTAATTGCGATTGTTCTTCAATCGATGCAATTTTGTCGTTTTTGAAATTGTTATAAGACAGCCAGTTGGTGACCAACAGTGCCGCTGATACCAGTAGAGCAACAGTAAAAATAATGCGTTGCTTAAAACCAATACGTCGAAATGAGAGGTCTTTCATATCTGCCTTCTTAGTTACTACTATAAAAAAATATTCGATTTATCAGACGGATAAAGATTCTAATCTTAAATCGATGCACTGTAGAGAGCTGAGATCACTCATACTCTATCGGATTGAAATGCCAGTAGAATATTATGATAAAGGATGTTTTTGGTGGTTATGGCGGAACAGGGATGTTTTTATCTTTTTATACAATAAATTAGCGAATAATTTATCTTCTGGAGTAAGCCAAAATCAGATGGTTAGTGAAAATATAAACAATCCAGTTGCATACAAAACTACATGTTGTTGGGTATTAAGAATTTCTTATATTGTTGTGTTTTGTGATGTTCGACCGATTGGGGGGCCGTCTGACTCTGCAGTAAAGCTGTGCGTTGTGCTAAATATCTGTTAGTGGATGTATTTTGCTACGGGGATCTCATTGAGCAAGGCAAATTTATTTGCTTCGAGTTCACCTGGCGGCATTGGCTTGCCGAGGAAATAGCCCTGGCAATAATCGAAATTGCATGTTTGCAGGTATTGCAGCTGGTTGGCGGTTTCGACGCCTTCTGCAACGATTTTTAAATCGAGTTTTTCACAGATGGCCCGAGTTGCTTCAACGATAGCCTGGCTGCCTTTGTGCTCTCCCTGAACAAAACTTTGGTCCAGTTTGACCGTGCTGATTGGCAGATCCTGGAGTTGTGAAAGGGAAGAGTATCCGGTTCCGAAATCATCAAGGTAGAGCTCTAATCCCAATGCTGCCAGATCTTCCAGACACTGTTTAGCATCATCATATTCCTGCAACATGGTTGATTCTGTTAGCTCCAGCGCCAACTGGGCGGGATCGATATCAAACTGCTTTATTATGGATTCAATTGTCGGCGCCAGATTGGATTGAAGCTGAGCACGTGACAAGTTAACACTCATAATGAACTTCTCATCATACCGGCTTTGCCATGAGGCAAGTTGCTGGCAGGCCGTTTTCAGAATCCATTTCCCCAAAGGTACTATTTGACCTGTTTCTTCCGCTAGTGGGATAAATTCAGCCGGCGAAACCTGTCCCAACTCTTCGTCGTACCAGCGAATCAATGCTTCAAAACCTTTAAGTTTTCTAGCTTTTAAATCAACAATTGGCTGGTAGTAGAGTTCAAAAGCGTCAGCTTCGAGTGCCAATGTCAGGTGATGACGTAACGTCATCTTTCGATATAAGACATCAGCCATATCTGGCGAAAAGTGGTGGCTGCGATTACGGCCTCGCAATTTAGCACGGTGCATTGCCATATCGGCCTGGCTGATCAGAGTTTCAATCTCCTGCGCATCAACTGGGTAGCTAGCAGTACCGATACTACACCCAATAGAAAGTTCACCGACGTCTTTAACGTGGAAAGGTTTATTCAGCTCTTTGATGATTGTCTTTGCAAACAACGGGGTGTTTTGGACATTACGATGTTCAACCTGAATAATAAACTCATCACCACCAAAACGGGCTAACAAGCCTTTCTGTTGCAGTGTTTCTGTCAAACGTACCGCAATGGCGCGTAACAGTTTATCGCCGATGGCATGGCCATAGGTATCATTCACCAGTTTAAAGCCATCAATGTCGAGAAATAGCAAATCGTAAGGTTGCTGACTATGATGCGACTCATTTATTGCATTAGAGATACCATGACGATTCAATAATCCAGTCAAAAAGTCATGTTTTGCATAGTGTGTGGCTTGTTTAAGCCTTTCTTTTTCAGGGCTAATATTGATCAGGTGTAGTAAAAGCTGCTGGTTGTCTTGCAGCCATTTTCCTTTGATATCAAACCAAAGGTGGTTTTGTCCGGTCCAGCACAACTTTGTATGGATAATTGAACCCTGCTGTTTGGCATCTTCTATCCATGCGCTCGCGAGTTCAATATCACCAAGAAAGTTAGCCAGATCATGCAAAGACTGACCAAAAGAGTGACTAAAGGTATTATTGGCACTGATCAGATCACCCCGGTCGGAAAATAGCAGAGCAAGATTAGAACAATCTGAAAAGGCAAGATCGTGACGCATGGTGGATTCTTCGGCAATCACTTCAACCAGCATGACAACACGTCCATCTGGTAAGGTAATACCCGAGAATGTGCAAAGAGCCTTTTTCAATATTTGCTTAGGGGTAAAGTTCCACCACGTTTTAATCGCTTCTCCGTTGCCAAATCGCTGACGATAACCATTCAAGGTGGCTTCAACGGCCTCTGACATGTCCTGGGCGAAATCTCGGGCAGTTAATTCTTCTAAAGAGCTGGCTTCCCATAAAGGTAAAGAGGTTTTGTTGGCCCAGATTATTTTTTTACAGTCGAGATCAAACACCCATATTGGCGATTGAATATGATCAAAAAGCGAAAAGGTATCGTTCATCACCAGTGCTTAGACATTGATTGGCTAGAAAGTGCTACGAGAGTAACGTAAAAATATTTTTATAAATATTTAATTAATGGAAAAGCGTGATATTACTTCATTAATTGCAAAAACTCGAGGTGTAAGATGTTGAAAAATAGCGATAAAGACTGTAGTGGTTACTTTGTTGTTATGTTGAATTATGTAACACTGTGTTTCTTAGTTTAATGCGAGCTTTAGCTGTAAACCAATGAACTGCTTGTCATAAGGTGCGCCCGCCTCTAATGCAAAATTTGCCGCATTAGCGTTCCCAAACCAAGGGGTATAGGTAAAGCTGACGTCGGTATCACCATGCCACCAATCTGAAACCCAATAATGGATATGACCGACTGGATTGAGGAAAAAGAGGCTGACTTCTCCCAGAGTTTCAGAGCCGAGTACTTCACCACCATTTGCTGTGATGTCTAATTCAGTCTGGAACATCAGCTCACCCACCGCAGCACCGAATAAAGGTGTGACGATAATATCCTGTATCGAGGGGACCTCCGCAAAGGCTTCGACGCCATATTCATAGAAGAACGTTGACATAGTGGCTGAATATAAAAACGATTCCCATTCATCAAAACCTGAATGACGGGCAGCTGTATAGTAAACACCACCAAAATAAGGGTGCATGATGTAGTTTAGATAATGATCGTCATTATCCCATACCGGACCTTGGCTGACGTTATCCCACCACTTGCTGCCGAGATTACTTAAGTTGCGATCTTCTTCATCCCAATTGGTCACACTTTCAGGCAGTAACGTCATCATGCCGACCATTGCCAGACTCAGGCCTAAAATGGTGTAAGACTGTTCCAGAAGGTAATCCCAGTTCTGCTCTGGTGCCGCAGAAAGATGCATCGGAATCGTATTGATGGAATTAACAGAGAATAAAGGATCGACTTCTTTATTTATGTCATTTGCATTGTTACTACCAGATAAAGCCTGGTAATCGGGTTGATAATTATACTTTAGAAAAAGACTCTGGCCATCATAATACTCGTTGCTGACGGGAGGCTCATTCCATGCGTAAGTCGGAGCGGTTAATGTGCAACTAAGTAAAAATGAAGAGTAAAGTTTATTGCGCAACTTATGCTCCGAAAATTAAAAACGAAGGCTGATTCCAATATTTATGAGTGCAAATCGCCATAACTCAATGAGTGCACTGATAATTATTGCTAAAGCTTAAGAAATATATGTGCAATAAGTATCACTTATTATCAGTGATATTCCTAGCATTAATATGAATTTGATTGGCTATGTTCAGGCTCGTATTGCCGAGCCTGAACAAGAGGAGGAATGGGTATTTGATTAGCAGGATAAATAATTATGTTGAAAGATAAACCGACCCTAGCCAACAGCAGGAATAAGGCCTGCCATCTGCAGGAACTGTGCGCTGATAATAAGAATACCTGCGCCAGTAACGGCAATCAGAGCTGGCGTTCCGCCACGAACCCGATAGCCCAAGTCTGTCTGTTGTTTCCGTTGCACGTTAACCATTGCAACCGGTAAGAAAATAGCCAGAACCACCAAAGCAACTGCCGCATAGCCAAGTGCCGTAATAAAGCCTTGCGGATAGAAAAGTGCAAAACCCAATGGCGGAATGAAAGTGACCAGCGCTGTTTGCAAGCGCCCTTTTACTTGATTGTCGCGGCTTAAAATATCGGATAGGAAATCAAACAGGCCCAGGCTTACACCAAGAAAAGAGGTCGCTAGTGCCAGATCAGCAAAAACAGAGACCGATCTACTGACCAATGGGTTATGGAGCATTTCACTTAACGTATTAATGAATGAGCCTAGTGTTGTACTGGCCATTAAATCAGGCTGGCTTAATACCCCCTGACTGGCAATTTGCCAAAGAATATAAATGATCAGCGGAACAGCAGAGCCTATCACCATTATTTTACGCAGTACTTTAATGTCTAAACCGACATAGCGAACAATTGAAGGGATGCTACCGTGAAAGCCAAATGAGGTGAAGATCACTGGCAGAGCAGAAATGATTAGCCCGTTTTGTACTGGCATATCAACAAGGTGCTGGCCTTGAACATGCGGAACAAGTAAACCAAGCATCACAGCCAGTGCGATGACTTTCAGAGTGAACAGAATACGGTTCACAATATCGACCGAGTGAGTACCAATAGAGACAGCCGTTGCAATAATCAGGGTAAAGCTAATAACGCCAACCTGAGGGGCCACGTTTAATCCCATCCAGTTATTGAGTTTATCGTTTAACTGATCGCCGCCACCGGCAATGTAAGCGGCACATAATGCATAAAATAAGAACATCATAGCAAAGCTGGCGATAACCTGACCTTTTCGACCTAGTAGCTGATGGGCCAGGCTATGTAAGGTCGCATTTTGATCCGCATGCTGGTGGACTTCCAGCATGAGCAACGCGGTATAAATCATTAATGCCCAAATGGCGAACATAGTGAGAGTTGCAGCGGTAAATCCAAGCCCGGCAGAAGCCAGTGGTAATGCCAGCATGCCTGCGCCGATCGTAGTTCCGGCGATGATCAGCATGCTGCCGAAAGTTTTGTTCATGGTCATTAAAATTGTAGTTCCCGGATTTATAAGCGTTTTTGTGGTTAGGGAGAGGCGTGTACACCTGTGGTTAATCTCCCAATCGGAAAATAAAGCCACAACGGCGTCATTGAGATGAAACTGTTAACTTTAGTTTACACCCGATCGTGCCGTTGTGGCTGGCGATAAGAGGTGTAGCAATAGGCGATATTCACAATTCTTGCTCTTTGATTAGTGGTAACGGGCAGAATAAAGACGAAAAGGTACTTTTATCTGCTGGTCGATACCTTAAAGCCAGTTCGCTTAACTGTCAACTTTTGTGAATCTGGGTGTAAATAAAAATTTACATCACGGGGTGTTTTCTTGTCTTTCTATTGACGCTCGCCCTTGCAGAGTGATTTTCTTTAGAAATCGCTCCCTTGAACTTGACTCCCAGTGGTGTTCATAACGGTTAGATAATTAATGGAATTGGTATAATTTGGGTATATATTGATATCTGATGAATTGCAGAAGAGGAAGTCATGTTGCAGATTGCGATGATCAGTACTGGTGAAGAAGTGCTGCACGGAGATATTTTGGATACGAATGCGGCATGGTTATCACGTCTTTTTTTTCAGCATGGTTTCGCGTTATCACGTCGTACGACGGTTGGTGATCAGCTAGAAGCGCTAGCTACTGAAATAGAGCACTGCAGTCTTACCTCTGATATTGTGGTGATTAATGGGGGACTAGGGCCAACCAGTGATGATTTAACCGCTCAGGCCGCTGCCATAGCCAGTGATGTTGGCCTTGAGCAGTCTGATTATTGGGTAGAGCAGATGCAGGTTAAGTATCAGAAACTGGGCAGGGAAATGCCAAAGACTAACCTGAAGCAAGCCATGTTACCTGAAGGGGCAGAGTTGTTAGAAAACCCGATAGGTACAGCTTGTGGTTTTGCGATGAAACTGAATCGCGCCTGGTTGTTTTTCACCCCAGGAGTTCCCAGTGAATTTAAGCAGATGGTGCAAGTTGAAATTGTACCTCGTTTAACCCGTGCCTTTCCTAAGGTAGCAGCGCGTGATTGCCTCCGTTTTTATACGTTTGGTTTATCAGAATCGGGCATTAGCGAGACATTATCTCCGTTGTCTTTGCCTAAAGGGTATGAAATTGGCTATCGCTCGTCATTGCCGTTTATTGAAATTAAATTGTTTGCACCGAGAGGCGATGAGCAAGCTCATTCTCTGCAGCAAACAATGGTCTCACTGCTGGGTGATAACGTAGTCGGTGTTGGGAAAACGCTGCCTGAGCTGGTTGGAGAGCTGCTGGTTAAGCAAGATCTTAGCTTAACCATTGCAGAGCAGTCTACCGGAGGCTGGTTAACCAGTTGGCTGCAGGATTTCCCGAACGCCAAGGCTAAACTCCGCCAGGGATGGATGCTGGCGGCGAATACCGAGCCTGAGATGGCGACAAAGGATCTGCTTGCGTCTGCGTTAGCAATCGCAACAGCGGCCAGAGACGACACGGCATCAGATATTGCATTGGTATCAGGGCCTGTTCATGACGAGAAAGTTGCTGTCGCATTATCTACGCCACAAGGTGATTGGGCGCAGCTAATTAAAACAAAACGTCGTTATGCATCAAATGACCACCGTAATATGGTCGCGACAGTGATGCTTGATATGTTACGCCGCTGGCTGGATGACAGAGCAGTGATTGGTCGCTATGAATCGATCCAGCGTGAGAGCGAGATCTTTTTGCCTGCCGATAGATAGGATCTATTAAAACGCAGGGTTCATGAGAGCGTAGTGGTGCGATGAATGCTGCCGCTACCGTGCGCAGCATCTTAGCCCGACGGCTATTAACCCGTATGGGACTTTAAGGAAGGTATCAGTTCGTAATTGAACTCTAATTCTACATTTGCCTTTGGGATTGAACGGCAGGCAAGAATTTCATTTTGACCCACAAAAGCCATGGCGTCCTGCTGATCGACAGCGCCTGATTTGAGCTGGCAGCGGCAAGCGCCACACATGCCATTGCGGCATTGGTACTCTGGCTGTATGCCGGCATTTTCTAGCTGTACGAGCAAAGGCTCACGGCTATTGCCGTGAACCTCTTGTCCGTTAACCGTAATGGTTAGCCGACTCACAGCTCGAAATCACCCAGATCATCGGCACTGACATCGTTATCAATCTGGCCGACAAGGTAAGAGCTTATTTCCGCTTCCTGCGGAGCAACCTGAACATTGTCTGATGACAACCAGGAGTTGATCCACGGAATTGGGTTTTGCGTCGCGCCCGGGTAGGCGTGCTCCAGACCAACCGCTTTCATGCGCAGGTTAGTGATGTACTCAACGTACTGGCAAAGAATATCTTTGTTCAGACCAATCATCGAGCCATCTTTAAACAGGTATTCTGCCCATTCTTTTTCTTGTTCAGCCGCTTCTTTGAAAATGGCAAAGCAATCTTGCTCACATTCTTTCGCAATCTCTTCCATTTCAGGATCGTCATGACCGTTACGAAGCAGGTTAAGAATGTGCTGAGTACCTGTCAGGTGCAGGGCCTCATCACGGGCGATTAGTTTGATGATTTTCGCATTGCCTTCCATTAGCTCGCGTTCTGCGAAAGCAAATGAGCAGGCAAAACTGACATAAAAGCGAATAGCTTCCAGCGCGTTCACCGACATCATGCAAAGGTATAATTTTTTCTTGATGTCGCGAAGGTTTACCGTAATGATTTTGCCATTAATGGTGTGTGTCCCTTCGCCTAAACGATGATAATCGTTTGTTGCCGCGATCAGATCGTCATAGTACTTGGAAATGTCACCAGCACGTTTGATGATGTATTCGTTTTCAACGATATCATCAAAGACTACCGCAGGATCATTGACAATGTTGCGGATGATATGGGTATAAGAACGCGAGTGGATCGTTTCAGAGAACGACCATGTTTCAATCCATGTCTCTAACTCTGGGATAGACACAATGGGCAGCAGGGCAACATTCGGGCTACGGCCCTGAATAGAATCCAGTAACGTCTGATATTTCAGGTTACTGATAAAAATGTGCTTCTCATGATCAGGCAGATTGTTGTAATCAATACGATCGCCTGAGACATCCACTTCTTCAGGACGCCAGAAGAAGGAAAGCTGCTTTTCAATCAGTTTTTCGAAAATCTCAAATTTTTGCTGATCATAGCGAGCAACATTGACTGACTGGCCAAAGAACATAGGTTCTTGTAGCTGATCGTTATTGGTTTGACAAAAAGTGCTATATGCCATCATTTCCTCAAAATCAAAGGGGAGCTGACGCTCCCATTTAATGTTTAAATACTCATTATTCAGTACTGTGCAGCTTGCACAAGGTCTGAACCAAAAGTGCGCATCTGTCGCTGTATTAACGTATATAGCGCTTAGATCTTACAGCTGGTGCAGTCGTCTGTAGCATCAGTTTGGCTATCAGAGGCCCCGTCACGTGTATTATGGTAGTAAAGCGTTTTCACGCCGAGTTTATACGCGTTTAGCAGGTCTTTTAGCAACAGTTTCATCGGAACTTTACCATTTGGCTGGCTGCTCGGGTCATAGTTGGTGTTGGCAGAGATCGCCTGATCGATGAATTTTTGCATAATGCCTACAAGCTGCAAGTAACCGTCGTTGCTACCGATATTCCACAGTAGTTCGTAGTTATCTTTGTACTTGTTGTACTCAGGAACAACTTGCTTCAAGATGCCGTCTTTTGAGGCTTTTACTGACACATAGCCACGAGGTGGTTCAATACCATTGGTTGCGTTAGAGATCTGGGATGATGTCTCAGAAGGCATAAGCGCAGACAGGGTTGAATTGCGCAGGCCGTGAGTCTTAATTTCTTCACGTAGAGTTTCCCAGTCGTAGTGGAGCTCTGCACTACAGACTTTATCGATCTCTTTTTTGTAGGTATCGATAGGTAAAATGCCTTGCGCATACGTTGTTTCATTAAACGCAGGACAAGCACCTTGTTCTTTTGCTAAGCCGACAGACGCTTTCAACAGGTAGTACTGAATTGCTTCAAATGCCTGGTGAGTAACATTGTTTGCACTGCCGTCAGAATAACGAACACCGTGTTTGGCAAGATAATAGGCAAAGTTGATAACACCGACACCAAGGGTGCGACGGTTCATGGTTGAACGACGCGCAGCGGGTAGCGGGTAATCTTGGTAATCTAGCAGGGCATCTAACGCACGAACCGTCAGATCGGCGAGCTCTTCGAGATCGTCTAACGTATCAATGGCGCCTAAGTTGAATGCAGACAGCGTACATAGTGCAATTTCGCCATTTTCGTCTTCAACATTGCTTAATGGCTTGGTTGGCAATGCAATTTCAAGACATAAGTTAGATTGACGGATCGGCGCTACACTTGGGTCAAACGGGCTGTGGGTATTACAGTGATCGACGTTTTGAATGTAGATACGGCCGGTAGAAGCACGCTCTTGCATAAGCAGCGAGAACAGGTCGATAGCCTTAATGGTTTTACGTTTGATGCTGCTATCTTGTTCGTATTTCACGTACAGGCGTTCAAATTCGTCTTGATCGGCAAAGAATGCGTCATAAAGACCGGGTACATCTGACGGCGAGAACAAGCTGATGTTTGCCCCTTTGATCAGGCGGGTGTACATCAGTTTGTTGATTTGTACGCCGTAGTCCATGTGGCGTACACGGTTTTCTTCAACTCCACGGTTGTTCTTCAGTACCAGCAGCGATTCAACTTCGCCGTGCCAGATTGGGTAGAACAAGGTTGCTGCACCGCCGCGAACACCACCTTGAGAACAGCATTTAACTGCCGTCTGGAAGTACTTGTAGAATGGAATACAACCGGTGTGGAAGGCTTCACCACCGCGGATCTCAGACCCTAATGCACGAATACGACCGGCATTGATACCGATACCGGCACGTTGAGAAACATAGCGAACAATTGAACTTGCTGTTGCATTGATTGAATCAAGGCTATCGTCACATTCGATCAGGACACAAGAACTGAACTGGCGTGTTGGCGTACGTACACCAGACATAATTGGCGTAGGCAGTGAAATTTTGAATGTTGATGCCGCATCGTAGAAACGTTTGATGTAGCTAAGGCGCGTTTCTTTTGGATACTTACCAAACAGGCAGGCAGCAATCATGATGTAAAGGAACTGGGCACTTTCAAAGATCTGACCGGATACACGGTTTTGTACCAGGTATTTACCTTCAAGCTGCTTAACCGCAGCGTAAGAGAAATTCATATCGCGCCAGTGATCGATGAAGCTATCCATCTGGGCAAATTCTTCTTCGCTATAATCTTCAAGCAAATGCTGGTCGTACTTACCTTGTTTAACAAGCTTAGTAACGTGCTTATAAAGTGTTGGTGGCTCGAATTGACCATATGCTTTTTTGCGCAGGTTGAAGATCGCCAGGCGCGCTGCAAGGTACTGGTAATCGGGTGACTCTTCCGAGATCAGATCTGCTGCTGCTTTGATGATGGTTTCGTGGATGTCTGCAGTCTTAATACCATCGTAGAACTGGATGTGGGATTTCAGTTCAACTTGAGATACCGATACATTGACGAGGTCTTCTGCAGCCCAGGCAATAACGCGGTGGATTTTATCCAAATCGATAGTTTCTTTACGGCCATCACGCTTGGTAACAGTGAGTTGTTGATTCATTTTTTGTCGTTTTCCCGAAATTTCATATATCCGGTGCTTTTTTGCAACTTTAATAATAAGGCTAGCAAAGATTGTGATCTTTGTTACATTTCTTGTTGCGTGTAAAAACACTATATATGGTGGTGTTGAGCTTATGGGGTTACAAGATAGTGATGAAGACGCTATTTTGCAAGGTGGTAGTTTTCAACCGGTTGTGGATAACGTGGGGATTCAAAATAAATAGTTAGTGCCTACTAACCCGTTCTGGTCAGACATGGCAATATTAATGAAAAAAGCAACCCGTCTATGATTGCTTTTTTTAAAAATAAAAATTTATTTTTCTTGATTTTTAGTCGTTTTAAAGCAGTTCGATCAACCCCTGATAATTGTTTGAAATATAGCTTATTTGCGTTCATTTTGACTTTTCAGGGTGGTGATAAATGCTTCGGGTGTTTGCAGAATGCCATGCGCTTCCCAGTGCTCTGGTGTATGCGATTCGCCAATATAGCCCCAACCAGCAATGTAACGATGCATATTTGCTGCGCGAGCAGCAATCATGTCTTTTTCGATATCACCGATATAGGCACATCTATCGTGGTCGACACCAAGTATCTTACTGGCATAAAGCAGGGGCTCGGGGTGAGGTTTAGCTAAGGCGAGCGTATCACCGCAAACGATGGCTTGTGCTTTCAGTAGTTCCGGAAAAAAAGGCAGCAGCATATCTGTCAGGTACCGAGGTTTATTGGTCATAATGCCCCAGGGGATCCCTTGTTGTTCAAGGTATGAGAGTAACTGGCAGATACCTTGGAAGATAGACGTGCCGACACAGATATTTTGCTGATAGTAATCGAGGAACTCCTGTCTGAGTTCGAGCAGCTCAAGATGCGGAGGTATAACGCCAAAGCCTGCACTGAGCAATCCTTTTGCACCATAGCTGGTATTGGCTTTGATTTGGGGGGCGGTGAGCGGGCCATGACCATAATCGGCCAGTACTCGGTTTGCCGCTTCTGCCATATCAGGTGCGGTATCTAATAAGGTGCCGTCGAGATCAAACAGAACGGCTTGGATGGTTTTTGTCATGCTTAAATGTCCATATAGCAACCACAAAAAAAGAAGCACTATAGGAAGCATATACTCAAACTACCTCAAGATGCAGAGTTCAGCGCGAATTCATTGGCTTTTAGTCAAGACAAGCGTTTGAGTGAATATGGATAAAAGGGCAATAGCATGCCCTTTTATGGGAATATCAATACTGGCGTGAAAAAACTAAGGTTTGACGGTGTGCACAATGTAGTTCACATCAACGTTGCTACCTAACCAGTAGTGATCCGTTAACGGATTATAGTGAAGGCCGGTAATGTGGCGATCTTGAAGCGGGGTCGGGTCAATCATGCCAATCAATTCCGATGGGCGAATAAACTTTTTGTGATCGTGTGTCCCTTTAGGTACCAGCTTGAGTAGGTGCTCTGCGCCAACAATGGCAAAGAGGAAAGATTTGCTGTTACGGTTCAAGGTGGAAAAAAACACATGACCACCCGGTTTAACCATTTTGGCACACGCAGCAATCACTGACGCAGGATCGGGTACGTGCTCAAGCATTTCCATACAGGTGATCACATCATAGGTTTGTGGATGCAGCTCGGCGTGTTCTTCCGCTGTGCGTTGTACATACTCTAGCTTTGTGCCTGTCTCTAATGCATGCAGGCGGGCAACGGTCAGGGGTTCTTTCCCCATATCTAATCCAATGACATCGGCACCTTCCACCGCCATGCTTTCAGCCAGAATGCCGCCTCCACAGCCAACATCCAGTACTTTCTTGCCAAACAGCCCACCGGAACGGTCAATCACATAGTTCAGGCGAAGCGGGTTGATTTGGTGAAGAGGCTTGAATTCACCTTCGAAATCCCACCAGCGTGACGCCATATCTTCAAATTTACTGATTTCTGCCGGATCGACATTTAACTGCTTGGTCATTGTTATCGCCATTTTCCTTAACTGGTTGGCGTATTATAAACCTAAACTACGTCAAGATGCAGAGTTCAGTGAGAATTATTCTGACGAGTCAATAATAGGAAAAGTTAAGAAATCAGGACTAATAGAGCCTGAAAAAATGGTCATTGCTGCCAGAATTAACATAAGTACATATTTCCCGCAGATGATGCACAATCCGATGGTATTTATTGCAGAACTTAACATGGCAACCTCACTTATTTTTTCACGATAAATTTCCCTGTGATCATCACCGATTTTACGCCTGGTGCTGACGATAAAGGTGACAGCGATCAGAGTTTGTTTAGGATTTATTCCGGTCGGGTGACCAATGTGTATAAAAAAGGTATGGGTCGTATTTTTACAATTGGTTGCACTTTTTTTGAACGATTGTGAAGAATGAGGAGAATAGAATGGTTAAAGATCGACCTGAGATAGGGGATGTTCATTCGAATATTAATAGCAATGATTCTGATTTTTCGTAAATACACCAAATTAGTCACAACATATGGAGTGAAAGGTGTGCCTATTAATTCGGAATTATGCTATATTCTCGCACCTTGCACGTATTATACCCAACGTCATAGTTATCAGACCCAATCTGAGCGGTCTCAGCTGTTTGAGAGCAATCCGAATGGTTGAAGCGGTAGGGGGCTACATCAAAGCTCTTTGAGGCAGTTATCAACCAATGACGCGCAGATAGGCGTGATAACTATGCCGTTTGGTATACGTATACGACAGAAATTACCTGAGGGATATTGGCTCAATGAGCGATCTTGCAAAAGAGATCACGCCCGTAAATATTGAAGATGAGCTGAAAGGCTCGTATCTCGACTACGCGATGTCAGTTATCGTGGGTCGTGCTCTTCCGGATGTGCGTGATGGCCTTAAGCCAGTGCACCGTCGCGTATTATTCGCGATGAATGTGCTAGGCAATGACTGGAATAAAGCTTACAAAAAATCCGCCCGTGTGGTAGGTGACGTAATCGGTAAATATCACCCGCATGGTGATAGTGCTGTATACGATACTATCGTACGTATGGCGCAACCATTCTCGCTACGCTACATGCTTGTCGATGGTCAGGGTAACTTCGGTTCCGTTGATGGCGATTCGGCGGCGGCGATGCGATATACCGAAATTCGTATGGCAAAAATAGCCCACGAACTTTTGGCTGACCTTGATAAAGAAACTGTCGACTATGTGCCGAACTATGATGGTACAGAACATATTCCGGCAGTGCTACCGACTAGGGTTCCAAACCTTTTAGTCAACGGTTCATCGGGCATTGCGGTTGGTATGGCAACAAACATACCGCCTCATAACCTGGGTGAAGTCATCAATGGCTGTTTGGCTTATATCGATAATGAAGAGATCACTATCGATCAGCTGATGGATTATATTCCAGGCCCTGACTTCCCGACTGCGGCACTGATCAATGGTCGAAAAGGTATCATTGATGCCTACCATACTGGTCGCGGTAAAGTTTACATGCGTGCTAAAGCTGATATTGAAGTTGAGAAAAATGGTCGAGAAACCATTATTGTCACTGAGATCCCATATCAGGTGAACAAAGCACGTTTGATCGAAAAGATCGCTGAGCTAGTTAAAGATAAAAAAGTTGAAGGCATCAGTGCATTACGTGATGAGTCTGATAAAGACGGTATGCGCATTGTTGTTGAATGTAAGCGTGATGCTGTCGGTGAAGTTATTCTTAATAACCTTTATTCACAAACTCAGCTGCAAACGACATTCGGTATTAACATGGTTGCACTTGACCATGGCCAGCCGAAGCTATTCAACTTAAAAGAGATGCTGAAGTGCTTCGTGAATCACCGCCGTGAAGTGGTGACACGTCGTACAATTTTCGAATTGCGTAAAGCGCGTGAGCGTGCGCACCTTCTTGAAGGTCTGGCCATTGCACTGGTTAACATCGATCAAATTATCGAGTTGATCCGTAATGCGCCAACACCACAAGTTGCGCGTGAAGGGCTTCTGGCTCGTCCATGGCAGCTAGGTGATGTTGCTGCAATGCTTGAGCGTGCTGGTGTTGATGCCGCACGTCCTGAATGGTTAGCGCCTGAGTTTGGTATTCATGGCGGTCAGTACTTCCTGACAGAGCCACAAGCACAAGCAATTCTTGAGCTTCGTCTGCACCGCTTAACTGGTCTGGAACACGAGAAGATCCTTGAAGAATACAAAGGTCTTCTTGATATCATCGAAGAATTACTACTGATCCTTGGTAGCCCTGAGCGCCTGATGGAAGTAATTCGCGAAGAACTTTTTGCCGTTAAAGAGCAGTTTAACGATGAACGTCGTACTGAAATTACTGCTGCGAGCCATGATATCGATCTTGAGGATCTGATCACTCAGGAAGATGTTGTTGTTACGCTTTCTCATGAAGGTTATGTGAAGTACCAGATTCTGAGCGACTACGAAGCTCAGCGTCGTGGCGGTAAAGGTAAAGCGGCAACGCGCATGAAGGAAGAAGACTTCATCGAGCGTCTGCTGGTGGCCAATACTCACGATACTATCTTGTGCTTCTCTAGCCGTGGTCGTATGTACTGGCTGAAAGTGTACCAGTTACCATTAGCGAGCCGTACTGCTCGTGGTAAGCCAATCGTGAACATTCTTCCGTTGGAAGAAGGTGAGCGCATTACTGCGATCCTGCCCGTACGCGAGTACGAAGAAGATAAGTTTGTCTTCATGGCAACCGCTGACGGTACTGTGAAGAAGACACCTCTGACTGATTTCAGCCGCCCTCGTAGCGCTGGTATCATTGCAGTGAACCTGCGTGAAGGAGATTCGCTGATTGGTGTCGACGTCACTGATGGCACACGCGATATCATGCTATTCTCTTCTTACGGTAAAGTGGTTCGATTCTACGAAAGTCCTGTCATTGACGAAGACGGCAATGCGAAAGGCGGTGTTCGTGGTATGGGACGTACTGCAGCTGGTGTTCGTGGTATTAAGCTGGCTGAAGGTGACAAAGTTGTATCATTGATTGTTCCACACAACGAAGGTGATGTACTGACAGTAACTGAAAATGGTTACGGTAAGCGTACTTCACTAGAAGAATACCCAGCGAAGAGCCGTGCGACACAAGGTGTTGTATCTATAAAGGTTTCTGATCGTAACGGTAAAGTTGTTGGTGCAGTTCAGGCTGAAGATGGCGATGAGTTCATGATGATCACCAATGGTGGTACATTAGTACGAACTCGTGTTTCTGAAGTAAGCCGTGTTGGTCGTAACACTCAAGGTGTGACGCTAATTCGTACTGCTGACGAAGAACTTGTTGTTGGTCTTCAGCGTATTGATGAGCCAGAAGAAGTTGAACTGGATGAAGACGCTATCGTAGATGGTGAAATTGCAGTCGACGGTGAGCAGGCTACGGATACAGAAGCAACGCAACAACCAGAAGCGGATTCAGAGCAAGACGCATCAACTGACGAAGACTAATCGTTAGTTTGCTATGCTGATAAAAGCGCAACCCACGGGTTGCGCTTTTTTATACCTGAAAAAGCGGAAACAGCCGATGATGACAATGACTACAGCCGAGTCGATCTTTTTTCTATAAATAGTTGCCTCAAGGGGTTTCCAGATCCGCGATAAAGGTGTAAAAAATGATATAAGTTGATCCTTGTCACTGCTCGTTGTCTCAACGGTTTGTGATAAGAAATATAAATATCCCCCCAATTGCACTGCAGGAGCACGTTTTTCATCATGGAAAAAGTCTATAACTTTTGCGCTGGCCCAGCGATGATCCCAGCGGAAGTTTTAAAAAAGGTTCAGGAAGAACTCGTTAACTGGAATGGCTTAGGAACATCGGTGATGGAAATCAGCCACCGTAGCAAAGAGTTTCTTGCTGTTGCGCAGCAATCGGAAAAAGATCTGCGTGAGCTATTAGCGATTCCTGCCAACTATCATGTTCTTTTCTGTCATGGCGGTGCTCGTGGTCAGTTTGCCGCAGTACCAATGAATTTATTGGGTGATGCACAAACGGCCGACTATATGGATGGCGGTTATTGGGCACACAGTGCGATTGCTGAAGCGAAGAAATATTGTGAGCCCAATGCGGTGGATATCACATGTGAGCGTGATGGTAAAAAGGCGATTCTGCCCGCAAGTGAGTGGCCACTTTCTGATGATGCACCTTTTGTCCATTTCTGCCCGAATGAGACGATTGACGGCATTGAAATCCGTGATTTACCAGATACGGACAAACCCATCGTTGCAGATATGTCCTCAACGATTTTGTCTCGCCCTATCGATGTGTCGAAGTATGGTGTTATTTATGCGGGGGCACAGAAGAATGTTGGTCCTGCAGGTTTAACCATTGTGATAGTTCGCGACGATTTACTGGGTAAAGCGAAGCAAGTGATCCCAAGCATCTTTGATTATAAAGTACTGTTCGACAAAGAGTCGATGTTCAATACACCGCCGACATTTGCCTGGTATCTGGCAGGTGAAGTGTTTAAGTGGCTGAAAGATCTCGGTGGCTTGGAAGCGATGCAAAAAAGGAATGAAGCAAAAGCGAATTTGCTATATGACTTTATTGATAGCTCAGACTTCTATAAGAATAATGTCCACCCGGATAACCGTTCATTGATGAATGTACCGTTCCAGTTAAAGACTCCGGAACTTGATGGAAAATTCTTGGAGCAAGCTGATGCTGCGGGTTTGAAAGCGCTGCAAGGACACCGTGTTGTCGGCGGTATGCGTGCATCGATTTACAACGCCATGCCGATTGAAGGCGTGCAGGCTCTGGTTGACTTTATGCAGCAGTTTGAGCAGACAAATGCTTGATCATACTTGAATATGAAAAACCGCCATTTGGCGGTTTTTTTATTTATTTATGCAGAATTTTTTCGTCAGATAACAGCGAATAGATTGTTCGCTGGCATCAAAATGCGGGTAGGGTAGACTGTTAGGATCGACCCACTGCCAGCCCTCACATTTGTCGGGCTCTTTTAATTCCGGCTCACCGTTGAAATCGGTCACAAGGAGCGCAACGCTGATGTAATGCTTGCCTGATTCCCGGTAAGTCACGAGGTTATTCGTCACAGCAATAACTTCTGGGTTATAAATGGTAATCCCCGTTTCTTCCGCCATCTCCCGAATGGCACATTCAGAGAAAGTTTCGCCAATTTCCAGGTGACCGCCCGGTATTGAATAATATGGTGCATGGCTGTTCTTTCGTTTGCCAATAAGGATCTTACCGCTGTCATTTACAACGATGATGCCAATGCCGACCTTGGGCGTTACTGAACTCACGTTTGATCCCTTATTTGATGATTGAAATTTGATACAGCAGTTGCCTGACACTATTGATAAATTTATCTGGTTTAGGGTATCTGCTGGTGTGACCAAAATCTATAAGGGTTTATACCCAAATACCTTCAAGGTACAGAGTTCAGTGAGAATTCAGTGGCATTTAGGCAAAACAGCCATATGCTATTTGGATTAAAAAAGGTACTAGCGAACTGAGGCATTATTCGCTAATCTGCAGGAACGCCCAAAATACAGGATTGAATAAATAACAGATGGAAAGTTTAACGTTACAGCCGATAAAGAAGGTCAATGGGGAAGTGAATTTACCTGGTTCGAAGAGTGTTTCTAACCGCGCACTATTATTGGCAGCGTTAGCGCAAGGTAATACTCGCCTCACCAATTTGTTAGACAGTGATGATATCCGCCATATGCTGAATGCACTAAAACAGCTGGGTGTGAACTATCAATTATCGGCTGACAAAACCGTATGTGAAGTGGAAGGATTGGGCTCAGCATTTCAAGCGGAAAAAGCTCTCGAATTATATTTGGGCAATGCCGGAACGGCTATGCGTCCTTTAGCTGCAGCATTATGCTTAGCGGATGGCGAGTTTGTACTGACGGGTGAGCCCCGCATGAAAGAGCGTCCAATCGGACACCTTGTTGATGCATTACGCACTGCGGGCGCAGATGTGACTTATCTGGAAAATGAAAATTACCCGCCGCTGAAAATTATAGGTACAGGTCTGCAAGGTGGTGAGGTTGAAATAGATGGCTCGATTTCTAGCCAGTTTTTAACAGCATTTTTGATGGCGGCACCACTGGCTAAATCAGAGACGGTTATCCGTATTAAAGGCGACTTGGTTTCAAAACCTTATATTGATATTACCTTGCATATTATGGCGCAGTTCGGTGTTACCGTCGAAAACCGGGATTATCAGGAATTTGTCGTTGCTGCCGGTCAGACTTATCAGGCTCCTGGCGAATTTCTGGTCGAAGGGGATGCGTCGTCAGCGTCTTATTTCTTAGCCGCTGCGGCGATAAAAGGCGGCGAAATCAAAGTAACGGGCATAGGCAAGCAAAGCATTCAGGGTGATGTACAGTTTGCTGATGCGCTTGCCGCTATGGGCGCTGAGATTGAATGGGGCGATGACTTCGTGATTGCCCGTCGTGGTGAATTGAAAGCTATTGATATGGACTTTAACCACATTCCTGATGCGGCAATGACGATTGCCATCGCGGCACTTTTTGCTGAGGGCACAACCTCTATCCGCAATGTTTATAACTGGCGTGTGAAAGAGACGGATCGTTTGGCTGCCATGGCAACAGAGTTGCGTAAAGTGGGTGCTGAAGTTGAAGAGGGCGATGACTACATTACGATTACGCCACCGGCGCAACTTAAACATGCAGCCATCGATACTTATGATGACCATCGCATGGCGATGTGTTTTTCATTAGTGGCCCTGAGTGATACGCCTGTGACTATCAATGATCCTAAATGTACCTCGAAAACCTTCCCTGACTATTTCGACAAGTTAGCCATGTTGAGTCAGCCCGCATAACGGCTGACAGTCTTTAGCTTGCAGAGAAAGCCCGTACTCGTAGCTACGGGCTTTTTATTTGCAAGGGCTTATTTCAAAAAAAGAACTGATTGGCTCATTTATGTTTTTAGGTGTAACTTTGTTATTTCTCACGTATAATATGCCCCCGTTTGATAGGCAGTTATTCTGCTTAACGAAATGATTGTTGTAACAATTTCGGAGAAAACCTATGTCTACTCACGCTCCAGTTATCACTGTTGACGGTCCAAGTGGTGCCGGTAAGGGTACGCTATGTATGCTGTTAGCAGAAAAGCTGGGCTGGAATTTACTCGATTCTGGTGCGATTTACCGCGTATTGGCACTGGCTGCCATTCATCACGGTGTTGATATTGCGTCAGAAGACGCCTTGGTTCCGCTTGCAGCGCATTTAGATGTCCAGTTTATCGCTGAAGGTGAACTGGTGAAGGTTATTCTGGAAGGTGAAGACGTATCGAACACGCTTCGTACAGAAGACGTGGGGAATACCGCGTCAAAAGTGGCTGCGTTACCGCGCGTACGAGAAGCCTTACTTCGTCGCCAGCGTGCCTTTAGTCATGCTCCCGGTCTGGTGGCTGACGGACGCGATATGGGTACGGTGGTATTTCCGAGCGCAGAAGTGAAATTCTTTCTTGACGCGAGCGCAGAAGAGCGCGCTAACCGCCGTATGAATCAGTTGCAACAAAAGGGCTTAGATGTTAACTTTGACAGCCTTTTAAGTGAAATTCAGGAACGTGACGACCGCGATCGTAATCGTTCGGTGGCTCCGTTACGTCCCGCAGGCGACGCTTTGGTGCTAGACTCTACTGATATGTCAATAGAGCAAGTGACGGCACAAGCGTTGGCTTATATTGAACAGAAATTAGATACAAAATCATTATTTGCTGAGTGATCAGCGATGCTGTCGGTTTCATGGAAGAAAACTGACATTACTTTCAACCCCATGCGGTAGGATACCCATGGTTGTTTATCATATTGAAGATTAATTAAATGACTGAATCTTTTGCTTTACTCTTTGAAGAGTCTCTAAACGAAATCGAAACTCGCCCGGGTGCGATCGTTAAAGGTACCGTAATCGGTATCGAGAACGGTTACGTACTTGTTGATGCGGGCCTTAAGTCTGAGTCTTCTATTCCAGTTGAAGAATTCAAAAACGCTGCTGGCGAACTTGAAATCGAAATTGGTGCAGAAATCGACGTAGCACTTGACGCAATCGAAGATGGTTTCGGTGAGACTAAACTTTCTCGTGAGAAAGCTAAGCGTCATGAAGCTTGGATCCAGCTTGAAAAAGCTTACGAAGAAGCTGAAACAGTTGTTGGTATCATCAACGGTAAAGTTAAGGGCGGCTTCACAGTTGAACTTAACGGTATCCGTGCGTTCCTTCCTGGTTCACTAGTTGACGTACGTCCAGTTCGTGACACTGCTCACCTGGAAAACAAAGAGCTAGAGTTCAAAGTAATCAAGCTTGACCAGAAGCGCAACAACGTTGTTGTTTCTCGCCGCGCAGTTATCGAATCTGAAAACAGCGTTGAGCGTGACGAGCTACTTGCATCTCTACAAGAAGGCATGGAAGTTAAAGGTATCGTTAAGAACCTTACTGACTACGGCGCATTTGTTGATCTTGGCGGTGTTGACGGTCTTCTACACATTACTGATATGGCTTGGAAACGCGTTAAGCACCCAAGCGAAATCGTTAATGTTGGCGACGAAATCAACGTTAAAGTTCTTAAGTTCGACCGTGAGCGTACTCGCGTATCACTAGGTCTTAAGCAACTTGGCGAAGATCCATGGGTAGCAATCGCTAAGCGTTACCCAGAAAGCACTAAGCTTACTGGCCGTGTAACTAACCTAACTGACTACGGCTGCTTCGTTGAAATCGAAGAAGGCGTTGAAGGCCTAGTACACGTTTCTGAAATGGATTGGACTAACAAAAACATCCACCCATCGAAAGTTGTTAACGTTGGCGACGAAGTTGAAGTTATGGTTCTTGATATCGACGAAGAACGTCGTCGTATCAGCCTAGGTCTTAAGCAGTGTAAAGCTAACCCATGGCAGTCATTTGCAGAAATGCAAGCTAAGGGCGACCAAGTAACTGGTAAGATCAAGTCTATCACTGACTTTGGTATCTTCATCGGTCTTGAAGGCGGCATCGACGGTCTTGTTCACCTATCTGACATTTCTTGGAATGTTTCTGGTGAAGACGCAGTTCGTGACTTCAAGAAAGGCGACGAAATCTCTGCAGTTGTTCTAGCAGTTGACGCAGAGCGTGAGCGTATCTCTCTAGGCGTTAAGCAGATCGAAGAAGACCCATTCAACGGTTACGTTGCAGTAACTAAGAAAGGCGCTCTTGTAAACGGTACTGTTACTGCAGTTGACGCTAAAGGCGCAACAGTAGAACTAGCTGAAGGTGTTGAAGGTTACCTACGTGCTTCTGAAGCATCAGTTGACCGTGTTGAAGACGCAACTCTAGTTCTTTCTGTAGGCGACGCTGTTGAAGCGAAGTTCACAGGTGTTGACCGTAAGAACCGCGTAATCAACCTATCTGTTCGTGCTAAAGATGTTGCTGAAGAGCAAGAAGCAATGGCAAGCCTAAACAAGCAAGAAGATGCTTCTTTCGGTAGCGCTATGGCTGACGCTTTCAAAGCGGCTAAAGGCGAATAATTGGGCACAGGGGGAAGCATTTTCCCCCTGAGCGGTTATACTATTGAGAAACATACTAAAAACGGAGTGTTTATGACAAAGTCTGAGCTAATTGAAAGACTATGTAGTCAACAAACACATCTTTCTGCCAAACAGGTAGAAGATGCAATCAAGGAAATCCTTGAGCACATGGCGGGCACCCTCGCAGAAGGTGATCGTATTGAAATCCGTGGCTTTGGTAGCTTCTCTTTACATTACCGTGCTCCTCGTGTAGGTCGTAACCCTAAAACAGGTGACAAAGTTGAGTTGGATGGCAAGTACGTTCCTCACTTTAAACCTGGTAAGGAATTACGCGACCGTGTTAACGCAGCGGTTGCTGGTTAATAGCGAATAGAACAAAAAAACGGCATGCTGTGTAGTATGCCGTTTTTTTATGTCTATTGATCATGGTCTGACGAGTGAAAATCTTGCATAATCAACCCATCAAATTTTTGATCTAGTGAGAGGATTCACGATGAAGATAATCAGCATTCTTATTCTAGTGGTTTGCTTTTTGATCACGCTGGCACTCGGGGCTCAGAACCAGGAGTTGGTAAATTTTAATTATCTGGTTGCTCAAGGTGAGTTCCAGATGTCGACCTTATTGGGAATTGCATTTGGCTCGGGCTTTACTATAGGCTGGCTAATTTGTGGCATGCTATATTTAAAGGCGCGCTTTTCTCGTAACCGCCTGAATAAGAAAGTCGTAAAACAGCAAAAAGAATTGGATCAGCTTCGTGCCGAGCCTGTTAAGGAATAAGATTTAATGCTAGAGCTGTTGTTCCTGTTACTTCCTATCGCCGCCGCCTATGGCTGGTATATGGGTAACAGGAGCGCTCAAAATGAACGTCAAGAGCAGTCTCATCACCTGTCACGTCAATATGTAACGGGTTTAAACCTGTTGTTATCTGATCAGTCAGATAAAGCAGTCGATCTCTTTATTGAGTTGCTTCAGGTCGATAGTGAAACCATTGATACTCACCTTGCTTTGGGTAATCTCTTTCGAAGCAGGGGTGAGGTTGATCGCGCAATTCGCATTCACCAAAACCTTATTGCCCGACCTAATCTTACCATTGACCAACGTAACCTCGCGTTGCAGCAGTTGGCAAAAGACTATATGGCTGCTGGTTTTCTTGATCGCGCAGAAAAAATCTTTGAACAGTTACTTGACGAGCCCGATCACCGTAAAGGTGCGCTGCAGCAATTGTTGTCTATCTATCAGCAAACGCGTGAGTGGGAAAAAGCCATCGAGATGGCGAATCAGCTCGTTAAAATCGGCAAGCCAAAACTTAAGCATGATATTGCCCATTATTGGTGCGAAATTGCGATGATAGAGATGGGCGCTCAGAACCATGATAAGGCAAAGCAATGTTTGAAAAAGGCTTTGTCTGCTGATAAGAGCTGTGTACGGGCTTCTATCACAATGGCACGTATCTTGATAAAAAATGGTGAATACAAAACCGCTGCGAAACAGCTGGAACGCGTGGCGGAGCAGGAAATCGATTTTGCTGGCGAGGCCCTGCCGCTTCTTCTTGAATGTTATGAAGCAACAAATAATGAAACAGGATGGCTGAAGTACTTACAGCATTGTGTTGAAATGAAAGCCGGATCAACTGCGGAGTTAATGCTTGCTGATGAAATATATAAACGCGAAGGCGCTGTTATGGCCCAAACGTTTATGACTCGGCAGTTGTCAAAAAACCCGACAATGAAAGGTTTCTATCAGTTGATGGATTACCATCTTGATGAAGCCGAAGAAGGGCGGGCAAAAGAAAGTTTAACCACGTTACGAGGCCTGGTGGGTGAGCAGCTTAAAATGAAGCCACATTACCGTTGTCGTAAATGTGGGTTTGCCACCCACTCTTTATACTGGCAATGTCCATCGTGTAAAGGCTGGGGGGCGGTTAAGCCGATTCGTGGCTTGGATGGTGAGTAATACCGTTTGGTATCTTACTGACTATTAAATTAGGTAATTTGAGAAAGGGCTTCGCTTATGGTGAGCCCTTTTCTTTAAGCTGCCTTGCCAACAATGAATTAGAAAGACGAAGTCTAAGCAGGAGATTTAATGTTAGACCCAAAAGTGATTGTCGCACTCGACTACCCGAACCAAGATGAAGCTTTGGCTTTTGTAGACCGTATTGCACCGGGAAGTTGTCGTCTTAAAGTCGGCAAAGAAATGTTTACTTTATATGGCCCTGACTTTGTGCGTAAACTGCATGAACGGGGCCATTCAGTATTTCTTGATTTAAAATTTCACGATATTCCCAATACGTGTTCGCGTGCCGTGGCTGCTGCTGCTGAATTAGGTGTCTGGATGGTGAATGTTCACGCCAGTGGTGGTGAGCGCATGATGACGGCGTCGCGTGAAATTCTTGAACCTTATGGCAAAGACCGCCCATTGTTGATTGCTGTGACGGTACTGACAAGCATGGAAGCATCAGATTTGACAGGTATTGGTATTTCGCGTCAGCCACAAGAGCAGGTATTAAGCTTGGCTAGACTGACTAAAAATAGTGGCCTCGATGGTGTTGTGTGCTCTGCGCAGGAAGCAAGTATGCTTAAAGCTGAGCTAGGTAAAGAGTTTAAATTGGTAACGCCTGGTATTCGTCCGGCTGGTAGCGCTGCGGGTGATCAACGCCGCGTAATGACACCGGTTGAAGCGATTAAGGCGGGTTCAGATTATTTGGTAATCGGCCGTCCAATTACTCAAGCTGCGGATCCTGCGGCAGTACTGGCAGAGATCAACAAGTCACTCGTCTAACTGATTTAGTGAAAAAAGCAAACGTTTGACTTACCCCGCACTAGCGGGGTTTTTTAGTGATTTTTACCGTAATTTCTTCTTAGTCACATACACTTATATTTGTATATATGACATCAGGGAAGTGCCATGGACCAGCCATTTGATACCTCTTCGCCTTTCTTGGGCCTGATAATCTCGCTGCTGCTAGGTGCCATTATTGGTACTCAGCGTGGCTGGGTATATCGCAATGAAGCTGCGGGTTCGCGTGTCGCCGGGATAAGAACTTACGCATTGATTGGTTTGATGGGGGGAATTTCAGGACTGTTAGCGCTGACATTTTCTGAATTGATTTTTGCTTTCTCACTGATCGCTTTGGCGGTTGTTATTGCTGTTTCCTATGTCTATAGCCAGAACGTGAAAGCTGATCTGAGTATTACTGGTCTGATTGGCATGCTCATCACCTTTATGCTGGGCTCATTGGCGGTTGTAGGTGAGCCTGTCATTGCAGCTTCGGCAGCTGTGATCACAGCCCTTATTCTGGATAACAAAAAAGAACTCCATGATGCCCTGAAAAAACTGCAGGCATATGAATTGGATGCGACTTTGCGGTTTCTGCTGATTTCAGTTGTCATGTTACCACTTTTGCCAAATCAGGGGTTCGGCCCCTGGCAGGCGATTAATCCCTATGAGATCTGGTGGATGGTGGTCTTGATTGCGGGCATTTCATTTGTCGGTTATTTTGCAATCAAAATTAGCGGGCCGGAAAAAGGTATTTTGTTTACCTGCCTCTTCGCCGGATTGAGTTCGTCGACCGCATTAACGATACAATTTTCTAATTTGTCAAAAAAACAGTCGCACTTGAGCGGGCTTTTAGCCAGCGGGATACTGATCAGTTGCGGTACCATGTTTCCGCGAATTCTGTTTGTTTGTTCGGTTGTAAACAGACAGCTGGTGGAATTATTGTGGTTGCCGATGTTATTGATGATGGCTAGCTTTTATTTGCCGGCGTGGTGGATTTGGCGTCACAATAAGGTTATGGGGTGTGAACAACCTCAGGTAGACCAAAATCCACTTATTCTGACATCGGCGCTATTTTTTGGCTTAGTGTTACTGCTTATTATGCTGCTATCACATGCACTGCAAGAGTGGTTTGGTAACGCCGGGGTTTTGTTGCTATCGGCCGCATCAGGGATCACCGATGTTGATGCGATTACTCTGGCATTAGGGCGACAGAGTAAAGCTGAACTCTTAATTGCAACGGCAGGTTTGGGTATTTTTATTGCGGCAGCGGTCAATAGTCTGGTTAAGATGGGAATGGCATTAACAATCGGGTCTAAAGCGCTGGGCAAGTATGTCGTGATCCCGGTGATCAGCTCGGTATTGTTAGGAGGCGGTTCGATTTGGCTGATATCCTGATCAACGCTCAACTAATACTATGGTGGAATTGGCAAATAGCTTCTCACGCACTTGTTCACTAATACCTTACGTGTACAATACCTGAAAAGTATAAATAATTGAATTATCAGTTGTGACAGGGATTCAGATGTTTAATGAAACAGCCAAAAAACAGGGCGGTTTTACGTTAATTGAATTAGTTACTGTGATCGTTATTTTAGGTGTTCTTGCTGTTACGGCTGCACCGAAATTTATGAATTTACAGAGTGATGCGAGAAAATCCACGCTATCAGGCATGAAGGGAGCGATGTCAGCTGCGATTACGCAAGTGTATGGCCTTTCTGCCCTTGCTGGAACAGATCATGAAGAATCGGCAAAACTTCTTGTTAGTGGTGAAGACGTTTCTACGGTGTATGGTTACCCCAAATCAGACTTTAAGAATGCTTGGAGCAAAATTCTGAATGCAGAGTTTGGTGAAGTGCCATATGATGACGCGACTAAACATGAATGGATGTGGCATAATCCCGGTGGAAAGGGACTCTACATTATGCCCCGGGGCTATTCAAATAAGAGCCAAAGCTGCTGGGTGATGTATTTTCATCCGGTGTCAAAAGCGACTTCAACTTATCAACTCAATTCTGAAGATTCGGGCTGCTGAGTGAGCAGCCCGATGATTTTACTTTACTCCCTGCCTAGGTACTGATCTTCGGCGTCGCGCGACTGATGCGCGTGGTTCTGTCGAGTGCCGGTGCTGCAAAGTGGCTATCGAGCAACTTCTGCGTTAACGGGTGTTGCGGGTTACTGAATACTTCTTCTGTCGGTCCTCGCTCAACCACCTCGCCATCTTGCATCACCATGATTTTATCGCTGAAGTGTTTGATCACGCCCATATGCTGGGAAACATAAATATATGACAGCCCCATCTCTTCTTGCAGCTCCAGCAACAGGTTAAGGATCTGAGAGCGCATTGACATATCCAGGCCGTTTAAGGCTTCATCGGCCACAATGATGCAAGGCTGAAGGATCAATGCGCGAGCCAGTGAGACACGCTGTTTCTGGCCTGTCGCCAGCATTTGCGGGTAAAAGTAGGCATGTTCGGGTAATAGACCGACACGTTTGAGGGTTTGCATAATACGGCGCTCACGCTCTTGCGGCGTCATATTGGTGTTTCGTTTCAGTGGGCCTTCCAGAATACGACCGATCTGAATTCGTGGGTTCAGCGCCGTATTCGGATCTTGAAAAATCATCCGGATGAGTTTGCAGCGGGTCTTAAAATCTTTCGGCTCGAGTACCTCACCGTTTACCCTAATAATCCCATCGGTCGGCTCTACTACACCAGCGAGCATTTTGGCCAATGTTGACTTACCTGAGCCGTTTTCACCCATGAAAGCGATAGTTTCACCAGCATCGAGAGAAAAAGAAACGGGTTTTACGGCTTCAATCGTACGGCGGCGAAATAGCCCGGAGCGGTAATGATAATCTTTTTTCAGATTTTCGACTTCGAGGAGTGCACTCATTTCTTTGTTTCCTCCATATTTAGCGGGAAGTGGCAGCTAAACTTATGGCTTTTGATTTTCTGTCGTTTAGGCACCTCAACACATTTACGCTGAGCATGCGGACAGCGCGGTCCGAGTCGACAGCCAATTGGTAAGTGTTGCAGTGGAGGAATTGAGCCAGGTAAGGTTTCTAGCTTACTTTTGTGGGCGATATTCAAGCTAAAATCAGGCATCGCCCGTAATAATGCCTCAGTGTAAGGATGGTGGGGCGATTCAAGTAATTGCTTACGACTACCAGACTCAACCGATTGCCCGCAATACATTACCGTTATACGGTCGGCCCATTGGGTAACCGTAGTTAAATCATGGCTGACTAACAGAATGGTCGTATTACTCAGCTGATTCATGCGACTTAGCAAACGGAAGATCTGAGCCTGAGTGATTGGATCCAGATCATTGGTGGGCTCATCGGCAATGAGCAGGCGAGGGCGGTTGGCGATAGCCATCGCAATCATCACTTTCTGACATTCGCCATCGGTCAGCTCATAAGGGTAACTATTCATGACCCGTTTATGATCTTTGATCCCCACTTTGTGCAATAGAGCAATGGCCTGTTTTTGACGCCAGCGTAATCGATGCCACCATTTGCCCGAAAAGGATGATGACGGAATCGCTTCTTCAAGCTGTTCACCAGCCTTTTCTGACGGATCAAGGCAGGATGAGGCTTCCTGAAAGATCATCGCAATTTCGCGCCCGACGATTTTACGGCGTTCCCGTGGCGAAAGTGTGAGCAAATCGATGTCACCTAACCGCATACGGTCAGCACTGATTCGCCAGTTATCTTTGGTTACACCGGCGATTGCTTTGGCGACCAAACTTTTACCGGAGCCTGATTCACCGACTAATCCACGAATTTCACTCTCGTTAATGGTCAGGCTCATGCGATCAACCGCCTTGACCATTCCTTGAGGAGTATCAATTTCGATGGTCAGGTTTCGAATATCGAGTAATGGCATTAATCAATCCCCGCATTTAAAGCTTGGCGGAGTCCGTCTCCTACTAAGTTTACGACTAATACACTGAACGTGATTGCCAATCCTGGCAGTGTGACTGTCCACGGTGCCAGATAAATTAATTCAATTGAATCGCCAAGCATTGCTCCCCACTCTGAAGAAGGGGCTTGTGCTCCTAATCCCAGAAAGCCTAAGGCGGCAATATCTAGGATGGCTATAGAAATTGCCCGGGTTAATTCGGTGGTGACGACCGTTAATATATTGGGCAAGATCGAGTTATACAGTAGATAAAAATTATTGGCACCGTCTAAGCGCGCAGCGATGATGTAGTCTTTTTCGACTTCGTTATGTACTGCGGTATAAATCGCGCGGATAAAGCGAGGGATCAATGCCAGCCAGATAGCTAACAGGATATTGTTTTCCCCTGGCCCCATATATGCCACCACAATAATGGCGAGAAGCAGCGAGGGAATAGAGAGTACCGTGTCTAATGCATGATTAAGGATGCTTGATTTCAGGCCGCGGGTCATACCGGCCAGGACACCGATAGCAAAGCCTATTACAGCGGATGCGAAAGCGATAAGCAGCGCGTAGCCAAAAGTAAGCTGAGACCCTAGCAGTAAGCGCGTTAACATATCGCGGCCTAAATCATCAGTCCCAAAGAAGAACTCAACATGGCCTGACGGATCCCACGATGGCGGCATTAACAGTTCGCCAACTTGCTGATGAGGCAGATACGGTACCAGCCATTGGGCCGTGATGGTGACTAAAATCAGAAACAGCAAGCACCACAGGCCGAACATCGCGAGCGAATTAGCACGGAAATTTAGCCAGGAGCGCTCCCATTGGGTCGGAATTTTCTGCTCCTGGTAAACGTTACTTGATAGCATACCATTCCTTCCTTACCAGTGGGTTAACCGCTGCACCCGCAAGATCCGACAGGATATTGGCAAGCAGTGTAAAGCTCGCCACGGTAATGACCCCAGCCTGAATGGCAACGTAGTTTTGTTCAGAAATAGCATTCAGTAGCCAGCGACCTATTCCCGGCCAGTTGAAGATAGATTCAGTCAGCATGGCGAAGGTCATCATGGTTGAAAACTGCATCCCGAGTTTTGGAATTATGGGGGGAATGGCATTTTTCATACCGTGGCGCATTACAATTTCAAACATCGACAAACCTTTAGTTTGTGCCACTTTAATGAAGTTTTGGGTCATTACTTCCGAGAACGATGAGCGGGCTAAACGAATGACTTCGGTTGTCGGGGCCATGGCTAATACCAGCGTTGGCAGAATCAGATGCTCAATAACATCAAAAAGCGCATCGGCACGATAAGGTTTGTCTGACAGCAGCACATCAATAATAGCAACACCGGTAATATGATCAATCTCATACAGTAAGCTGTACCTGCCTGCGACAGGCAGCCAGCCTAAATTTAGCGAAAACAAAAAAATTAATAGCATTGCAAGCCAAAACAGGGGAATGGAATATCCCAGCAAGGTAATGGAGGAGATGACGGTATCAACGATACGACCTCGGCGTACGCCAGCCAGTGTGCCAACAGGGATACCAATCAGTAATGACAGCAGGAAAGCAAAGAAGCACAGTTCCAGTGTTGCCGGGAAGACGGCTAAGACTTCCTGAGTAATTGGTTCTCCATTGAGATTCAAGCCCAGGTTACCTGACGCCAAATTCTCTACATAGAGGATCCAGCCACTCCATAATGGTTGATTACTCCATAATGAGTTCTGGTCCAGGCGTAATATACTGAACCCGATCATCGTTAGTATGGCGAGCGTAATGATAAAGAGATTCAGGCGGCGAATGGTATAAATAAACATGTTCTACTCGCTTCGATAAACGCTTGAGAAAGAGCGAGTGCCAAACGGACTCATCTGTAATCCACCTAATGACTTATGGTGAACCTGAAAGTGCACACCATGTGCTAGTGGAATGATCGGTACTTGTTCATCCAGTACGTCCTGGGCAAGTTGGTAATAATTCAAACGCTGATCGATCTTAGTGGTACGTAAGGCAAGCTCAAGCAGGTTATCAAATCTCAGGTCACACCAATTCGCGACGTTTAAACCCGCTTGTTTGGCATTACATGATAACAACGGACGGAGGAAGTTATCCGGATCACCATTATCGGCAATCCAGCCCGTTAAAATCAGATCGAAACCGTTCGTGTCACCGATACTGATGCGATCCCGCTTTTCCTGATGCGAGACGCTGACCTGAATACCGACGGCATTAAGATCAGCCTGGATCAGCTCGGCCGTCTTTCTCGGGCTGGGGTTATAAGGGCGGGGTTCAAGAGCTACCCTCATGGTTAAATTCAGGTTTTTGTCATAGCCAGCTTCTTTCAGTAGGGCTAACGCTTGCTCCGGTGAAAAATCCAGAGGCTGGCTATTATGGTTGTAGGCCCACGACAACGGAGGTAACAGGCTTTTGGCTTTGGTGCCGGTACCGTAATACACAGAGTTCAGCAGGTTTTCACGGTTTATTGCCAAGCTGATGGCTTTTCGTACTTTTAAGTCTTGCAGCACAGGCTTGTTGTTATTGATAGCAAGAAAAGCCACATTCATCCCTGTCTGAGCCATTAATTCAAAATCCGGGTTATCAGTGATAACCGGTAACTGGCTGGCAAGCGGGGAAGACAGAACATCACACTCATGGCTTAACAGTTTGGCTAACGTGCCAGTGCCGCGAGAGGAAATATCAAATACCACCTGCTCCATTGGTGCGGCACCTTGCCAGTATCCCCAGTGGCGCTTAAGGCGGATCAAGTCATTCGGGATGTATTGATCAAGATAAAAAGGTCCGGTACCAATCGGATTCATGTCAAGCTGGTTGAGCTTACCGGCTTTAAACAGCTGCTGGCCATATTCCTGCGAATAAATGACGGCATAGCTGGTTGCGAGGTTTGATAGGAAGGAATTATCCGGCCGAATCAGAGTGAATTTTACGGTGTGTGAATCCAGCGCCTGAATATCTTCAATCAGATGACTAAAATCGAGACTTTCAAACCAAGGGTAACGGCCTCCAGACACCGTGTGAAAAGGGTGGTTGGGCTCAATCACCCGCTTGAAACTGAATATGACGTCTTGCGCGTTGAGCTGGCGGCTTGGCTTAAACCAGTCTGTAGACTGAAACTCAATCCCTTTACGCAGACTAAAAGTATACTCAAGCCCATCATCACTGATTGACCAGCTGCGAGCGAGACCTGGCAGCGGCTGGTGGCTGACGGGATCTAACAACAACAGACGATCGAAGATTTGTGCTGCCAGGGTATCGACAGTAAGTCCGCCATCGGTTAATTGTGGGTTGAACGTCGTCGGTGTGTCTTGTCCGCAATAGACAAAGCCACGGTTACGAGTATTGCTATCTTGTTGAGGTTCACTGCACCCCAGCAAACCCAAAAGGCTGAAACACGCAAGGAGCAGACGAGAATAGGCACTCATATTGAAAAGGAATTTATTGAAAACAAGTGAGTAAATTTAACATTTTCCATCACTGTCACCAAGCAATCATCCTTAATAACTGTTTATTTATAGCATTTTGGTGCTGATCATTAGTATTAATCATCAAGACTGCCACCGACTAATTGGTATTTACGCAGTAAACCCCTTAGTTGATGGTAGCTTAATCCCAACAGTTCAGCGGCTTTTCGCTGATTAAATTTAGCTTGATCCAATGCGTTACGTATAATGCCGATCTCTTGATCTTGCTGCCACTGGCGCAGGTCGACAGGAAAGCAAATATCGGTAGCTGAGCCACCCGGTAACACGGTTTCGCTCTGTTCACTATTCGCCGGTTTGGTGTGCCAAGGGGCATGAAAAGGATCAACAATGATTTCGCTAACCGGTTCATCCTCAATACTGTGACGAAACACCGAACGTTCGACCACATTCTTTAGCTCCCGAATATTACCGGGCCAGCGGTAATGAAGTAATTCATTCTTGGCATCAGATGAAAAGCCAGCGAAATAACTAAAACCTAACTCTCGACACATACGTACGGCATAATATTCAGCCAGTGGGAGAATATCTTCCTGGCGTTCACGTAATGGCGGAAGGTGAATAATATCAAACGCCAAGCGGTCAAGCAGATCGGCGCGGAACGTACCGTCTCGGGCTAATTGCGGTAAATCAGCGTTGGTTGCGCAAATTAAACGGACATTGGCCTGAAAGGTTTTACTGCCTCCCACGCGCTCATATTCGCCATATTCGATCACCCTTAATAGTTTTTCTTGCACGCCAAGAGGAGCCGTAGCTAGCTCATCAAGAAAGAGTGTTCCGTCTTCAGCTCGTTCAAATCGTCCCTGATGACGGCCTTTTGCGCCTGTAAATGCGCCAGCTTCATGGCCAAAAAGCTCAGAGTCGATGATCCCTTCGCTCAGTGCTGCGCAATTTAAGGTGATCAGCGGTTGATCCCAGCGGCGTGATAAATAATGAATACGTTGTGCAATCAGTTCTTTCCCCGTCCCTCTTTCACCAAGAATAAGAATAGGACGATCTAAAGGAGCAAGCCGGGAGGTCTGATCAAGTACAGAAAGAAACGCTTCTGATTCACCGATTAAATTATCTGCCTTACGCATGGTCAATCTCGCTAAATATTGGCGTGTGTCCCCACACAATAACAGTCTATTTACTGAACTGTAAAGCTAAGTGTATGATTTTTATTTAACAATAAACTGGCACAGTACTTGATATATTTATGGTGTGTTATTAAGTTAGTAAATAAAAAACCAGCCAGAAGCTTAAACAGCGGCGGGTTTAACTAAGGAGTTTGATTATGGGTATTTTTTCTCGCTTCGCAGACATTGTAAATGCAAATGTAAACTCATTGCTTGATAAAGCTGAAGATCCGCAGAAGATGATCCGTCTGATCATTCAGGAAATGGAAGACACACTCGTTGAAGTACGTACCACATCAGCTCGTGCTTTGGCTGATAAGAAGGAGCTGCAACGCCGTATAAATGCAATTGAAGCACAAACAGATGACTGGCAGCAAAAAGCGAGCCTGGCACTGCAAAAAGGCCGTGAAGATTTGGCCCGTGCAGCCTTGATTGAAAAGCAAAAAATCAGTGATGTGGCGCTAACACTGAATGAAGAATATAAGTTGGTTGAAGAAACCATTGATAAGCTAAGCGGTGAAGTTGCCGAGCTTGAAACTAAGCTGCAAGAAACTCGTGCTCGTCAGCAGGCGTTGGTGATGCGTCATAAAGCGGCAGGTAACCGTCGTGATGTTCGTCGTCAGCTTGATACCGGTAAAGTGGATGAAGCATTGTCGAAATTCGAGCAATACGAACGTCGTATTGATGAAGTAGAAGCAGAAGCCGACAGTTATAGCCTGGGGCGTGGCAAAAACTTAGAAGATGAGTTTGCCAACCTTCAAGCTCAGGATGAGATCGAGAAAGAACTGGCTCGAATGAAAGCGAACATTAAAGATAAAGAATAATAGCGGTGAGTTAAACGGCTACAAGAATAATCACAGCGAATAACAGACTGATTCTGCGGGAAAAAGGAGAGAACAAATGTCTATGGGTTTTATTGTTGGTCCAATTATGGTGTTCTTAATATTTGTTGCACCGCTGTGGCTTATTCTTCACTACCGCAGTAAGCGGAATGTGGGACAAGGTTTGTCTGGTGAAGATCAAGAAAAGTTACAGGCGTTAGTCTCCCGCGCAGAACAGATGCAGGACCGTATCGTGACGCTCGAGCGTATTCTTGATGCCGAAGCGCCGCAATGGAGGCAAAGGCCATGAGTAAAATCCTATATCGCGATCCGAAGAACGGCAAACTGGGTGGGGTGTGCGCAGGTCTTGCCGAATATTTCGGTGTTGAAATTTGGCTGGTGCGGATATTAACGGTATCCGCCTTTTTGTTCGGAGGTGGTTTTTTTGTTACGTTGGCTTATATTGCTGCTTGTCTGATCTTAGATAAAATGCCTGAAGAGCGTCACCAGCAGCAAAATATTTACAAAGAACATAATGTGAAACAAAAGCCGTGGCAGGCAGGAAGACCGCCAGAGCAAGTACTGGAGAGCGTGGAAGCTGAGTTGAATAGCATGGAGAAAAACTTGCGCAAAATGGAAGCGTATGTGACTTCATCGGCTTTTAAAGTGGCGCGTGAATTTAAAAACCTCTAGCGCATACGATTAAGCAACGGTGGTCGAGCAACGATGAAGTATAGAAGCAGGCTCTCGGCCTGCTTTTTGGTCTTTGGTTTGGCCTTCATTTTGCTATAAATAGCTGAATCGGATATTCATCACCCGTTAATATTCGTTGCGGTATAAGTGGTTAAGAGCAGTCTTTGAATAACGCAGGAAAGAGTATGAATCGAATTAGTAGCGAGCTGAACAAATTAGTGAATCGTAGTTTAGACCGCCATGTCCGTCTGGCGGTGACAGGGTTATCCCGAGCCGGTAAAACGGCGTTTATTACTTCTCTTGTCAATCAGCTCCTGCATGTAAGCACTAACCCGCGCTTGCCTCTTTTTTCCGCTGTTCGTGATGGTAACTTGCTGGGATCTAAGCGTGTTCCTCAGCTAGATATGCATGTGCCTAAGTTTGCTTATGATGAAGGAATGAATGCTTTACTCTCTTCGCCCCCGAGCTGGCCAGAGCCTACTCGTGATGTCAGTCAGACCCGTTTGGCACTCAGGTATAAACCGCAAAAGGGGCCGATGAAGCTACTGCAGGAAACGGCAACGTTATATCTTGATATTGTTGATTATCCGGGAGAGTGGTTACTTGATTTACCCTTACTGAACCTGGATTTCCTCACCTGGTCTCGCCAGCAAGCACAGCTACTGAAGGGAAAACGCCTGACGCTGGCTCAAGATTGGCTGGCGCAAAGGGATGGCTTCGATCCACTTGCTCCGGCAGATGAAGCCTTGATCGAGCGCCTCTCAGCAGCATTCACCGATTATCTGTTCAAGTGCAAAGCTGAGGGAGGCTTACATTGGGTGCAGCCGGGACGTTTTGTGTTGCCCGGTGAGCTTGCCGGGGCACCGGTACTGCAGTTTTTCCCGTTTGTCTGGGCGGATAAATACACCGATGCACAGCTGCAACAGGCCGATGAACACAGCAACCTTGCAATGTTGAAAGACCGCTATAAGTATTATCAGCAACATGTAGTGAAAGCCTTCTATCGGGAGCATTTCTCTACATTCGATCGGCAGATCATTCTGGTGGACTGTCTGCAACCGCTAAATGGTGGCCCTGAATCGTTTAACGATATGCGACAGGCGCTTGATCAGCTGATGCAGAGCTTTAAATACGGGCGCAGTTCGTTATTGCGCCGTTTGTTTTCACCACGCATTGATAAAGTGTTATTTGCGGCGACCAAAGCTGATCATGTGACGGCAGAGCAGCATCCCAATCTAGTGAGCCTGTTACAGCAATTAGTCAATGAAGCCTGGCATACGGCTTCATTTGAAGGGATTAAGATGGATTGTGTCAGTCTTTCATCAATTCAGGCAACTGAGCCGGGATTTGTCGCTTATAAAGGTGAGCAAATGCCCGCTTTGCGGGGGCATACCTTAAATGGTCAGGTGCAAACCCTGTTTCCTGGCGAGGTGCCACGACGTTTGCCAAATGAGAGTTTCTGGCAAAACAATGGGTTCGATTTTGTGAATTTTCGACCGCTGGCACTGCAGAGTGACGAGCCATTACCCCATATCAGAATGGATAAAGCCTTAGAGTATCTGCTTGGAGATAAATTGAAATGAGTGAATCCTATAAAAACAAGATCTTGTTTGATGAACCAGACCAGGCATCCGTGGCAAGTAAATTTACTCAGCCAGACAACGAACGTAATAAGCCAGAAAGCGAACTTACCAGTCAGATGCAGTTTGCCGAAGAAAATGGATTTTTACCTGACGTTAAAGTTGACCATGATGTTGAAGAACAGCTTTCGCAAACCCTTGCCAGTAAACCTAAGCGCGGCACTGGCTGGCTGAAAGGCCTGTTAATTGCGGGGGCAGCTATGACGGGTTGGCAGACTGTTGATTATGTTGTGTCAGCGTACCAAGGCAGTGACTGGTTAGCGCTGGGATGGAGTGGTATTGTCGCGGCTGTGGCTGCGACCGGTATGATCGCGCTAGGGCGAGAGTTGCTGAAGTTGCGCCGACTGAAACAACGACAAACAGAGCGAGATCAGGCTCAGGCATTATTAGAGGCCGACGGTATCGGTCAGGGCAAAGCGTTTTGCATGAAGTTGGCAAAACAAAGCGACATCAGGGATGAACATGTCGGCTATGATCGCTGGGTACAGGCACTTGCGGCGACACACAATGATCGAGAAGTGCTGGAGCTCTATGATCAGCTGGTACTCTGCCATCAGGATAAGTTAGCGCGACGTTTAGTGGCGAAATATTCGAGTGAAGCCTCTGTCATGGTTGCGCTTAGCCCGTTAGCAATAGCAGATATGTTGCTGGTGGCATGGCGTAATTTTAAATTAATCGAGCAAATCTCAGCCGTTTATGGTGTCGAACTTGGCTATTGGTCACGTATTAAATTGGTAAAACTGGTACTGGCAAATATGGCATTTGCCGGGGCAACAGAAGTCATTGCAGATACTGGAATGGACATGCTCTCAATGGATTTGGCCGGACGAATGTCAACACGGGTTGCACAAGGGGTTGGTGTGGGTTTACTTACCGGACGATTAGGCCTGAAGGCCATGGGTTTAATGCGCCCATTACCCTGGCAGCCTGAGCAGCAACCAAGGCTGGGTGAAATTCGCCGTGACTTGTTAGCGCAACTGACACGAAAACCATCCGGTGGCAGTGAATAAAACTGTAACGGGTTAATCAGCGAATATATCTCAACCACGTCAAGATGTGATGCTCTGAACTTCTCGACGTGGTTCGAATGATCAGATTATCTCTGCTTCGTATTGGTCAGAGAACGGTCGTACGTACAGTCTATGATTGTTCCACCTCTCATCATGTTACATCAGTGACTTGACTCAAATTCAGCTTCGTCGCACACTTTAATAGTGTCAACTATTCCTGACACATTAACAGATCAAACAGTATAATTTTCTGATCCACCCAGAGTATGTCAGCTGTTGAGCACAAACCGAACGTTGAAACGAGAAGGCGCACGATATGAGGTTACAAGTCAATTGCGAAGACCGGCTTGGAATAACCCGAGAACTGCTGGATATATTAACCAGCCAGGAGATTAACCTTAGGGGGATTGAGATTGACCGCATCGGGATAATTTATCTCAATTGTCCAGAGATTGAGTTTGAGCAATTTAGTCAGCTCATGTCGCAAATTCGTCAGTTAGATGGTGTAACCGATGTTCGTAAAATTCAGTTTATGCCCAGTGAACGGGAACATAAAGAACTAAAGGCACTTTTGCAGACCCTGCCGGATCCTTTTTTCTCGATCAACCTCAGCGGAAAGGTTGATCTTGCCAACGAAGCGGCTGAACACCTGATGGGGAAATCCAGTCATGATTTGTTAGGTGAAAGCATCCAGGTGATCCTAGGCTTCAACTATAGTCGCTGGTTGGAAAAAGAGGGTGCTAAAAAACGCAGTGAAATGGTAGTGATTTCAGGCCTTGATTATCTGATGGAAGTCATGCCTGTATATGTGGCTGATGAGAGTGAAGAGCCGGTATTAGCCAGTGCCGTGATCCTGCTTAAATCTCTGTCTGAGGCGAAAATGCCGATCGCAATGCGCAAATTCAGTGGAGATAACGGTTTTGAGCATTTAGTCGGGCAGTCTTCCCGCTTCAAGCATTTGCTTGCTCAAGCGAAAAAACTGGCATTGCTGGATGCTCCTTTACTGATCCAGGGGGAAACAGGGACCGGGAAAGAGATGCTGGCGCGCGCCTGTCACCAGCGTTCGATACGTAGAGAGCAGCCTTTTCTCGTGGTTAACTGTGTCTCTATGCCAGATAATGCCGCGGAAACCGAGTTGTTCGGTTTTGCGGGTGATCACCATGAGCCCGGTAAGAAAGGTATTTTTGAGCAAGCAGCTGGTGGCACTGTTTTCTTGTATGAGATCGGTGAAATGTCGCCTCACCTGCAAATTAAGCTACTGCGTTTTTTGCAAGACGGTACATTCCGCCGGGTCGGTGAAGAAGAAGAGATTAAAGTTGATGTTCGGGTGATTTGCTCAACCCAGAAAAAACTGCCAGACCTAGTCGCTGCGGGTGATTTTCGGGAAGATCTTTATTATCGATTGAATGTGCTAGCGTTGGTTGTCCCGTCGTTGCGAGAGCGCACCGCAGATATTGTACCTTTGGCAGAGTTGTTTTTGGCCCAGTTTGCACAAGAGTTACAACAGCCAAAGCCGCAGATTTCTGAACAATTGGCGCAATACCTCAGCCAGTATGCGTGGCCTGGTAATATCCGACAGCTTCGCAATGTGTTATTTCGGGCGATGACTCAGCTCGAGGGGCCCGAAATAACGGTTGACGATGTGCAGTTACCCGAAAATGAGTCGACCACTATCATCAGCGATGAGACGTTAGACGGCTCACTTGATGAAATCATGAAGCGTTATGAGTCGGGGATCCTGGCGAACCTTTATCGCAGCTATCCATCAACCCGTAAGCTGGCAAAACGACTGGGAGTGTCTCATACAGCGGTGGCCAATAAGCTGCGTGAATACGGTCTGACGAAGCGATAGCCTAAGCTCAAAATTACAGGTTAAGTTTTGTTCAGTAAAGAGAGCTGGCCTGATTCCAGCGCTAATAGCTGAGACACCATTTCGCGCCCATACCGGTAGCCACATAAGCTATCACTGTCGTTGCGAACACGGTGGCAGGGAATGATTATCGGGATTGGATTGACATTCTTTGCCATTCCAATCGCTTGGCCAGCAAGCGGCATACCGATTTTTTTTGCTATTTGTTGGTAATTACGGGTTTGACCGAATGGTATCTCAGTGAGAGAGTGCCAGACTTGTTGTTGAAAAGCGGTACCTTGTGGCGCTAGCGGAAGAGTGAAGGTGCGTCGCTTGCCACCGAGGTACTCTTTTAGCTGGCTAATATAGGGTTTCATTGTATCGGGATTGTGTTCCCAACTCTCATCGGGGCAAAAACCGGCGCTGCCAACAATCAATTGGCGTAGCCCCTTGTCATCAGCAAGCAGATAGATTTTTCCTAATACGGTATCTAGACAGTCGTAATGCATCATATGTTATAAGAGGCTAATTTGTTTAATACTATTATAAACCGCTCTTCAACATTAGTGGTTGATGAACTTAAAATTCGTTTGATTGGTACCAAAGATGCGCAACGCATATCAGCTTATTACCAAAAAAATCGTCAATTTCTCCAGCCCTGGGAACCGCTGCGTGAAGAAGGTTTCTTTTCGGTAGAAGGATGGGAAAAAAGGCTGATCCAATTATCGGAGCTGCAAAAGCATCATTTAGCTTATTATTTTGTGATCGTAAAGCAGGGTTCTGACGACATTTGTGGTGTGATTAATTTTAGTAATTTGATCAAGCATCCTTTCTATGCCTGCCATGTTGGCTACTCACTGGGTGACGAATATCAGGGCCAAGGTATTATGCGCCGTTCGTTGAATGCCGTGGTGCAATGGATGTTTGAAGAGAGGCATTTCCATCGCATTATGGCGGGGTACATGCCGAGAAATAGAAAAAGCGGCAAGGTGCTGTCTGAGCTCGGATTTGAAAAAGAAGGTCTGGCCAAAGACTATCTGTTGATAAATGGCCAATGGGAAGATCATGTACTGACCGCAAAGACAAATCCGGACTGGACGCCGCCAAACAAATGATGGAAATAAAAAAGAGGCTTGCTGTAACAGCGAACCTCTTTAAACTGTATCGAGTATCGAGTATCGAGTATCGAGTATCGAGTGGCTAGTGGCTAGTGGCTAGTGGCTAGTGGCTAGTGCCTAGTGCCTAGTATCTTATTCTACTGTCAGAATACGCATGTTGTTCGTTGAACCAACGGTGTCCATCACATCACCTTGAGTGACGATGACCAGATCACCTTTCACTAAGTAACATTTGTCTTTCAATACGGCGATTGCGTGCTTAGCGGCATCAAGGCCGGCATCGCTATCACGATCAAAGTACACCGGTGTTACCCCACGGTATAGTGCTGCACGGTTTAGGGTCTTTTCATTGCGGGACATTGCAAAGACAGGTAGACCAGAAGAAATACGAGACATCATTAGTGGTGTGCGGCCAGATTCTGTCATCGTGATCATCGCTTTAACGCCTTCCATGTGGTTAGCAGCATACATGGTCGACATTGCGATGGTTTCTTCCGGAGATGAGAAAGTACGAGACAGGCGGTGGTTAGAAATGTTAATGCTTGGCTCTTTTTCTGCGCCAATACATACGCTTGCCATTGCCTCTACGGTTTCAACCGGGAAGTCGCCCGCAGCCGTTTCAGCAGAAAGCATTACCGCATCGGTGCCATCAAGAACGGCGTTGGCCACGTCCATGACTTCTGCGCGTGTTGGCATTGGGCTGGTGATCATTGACTCCATCATCTGAGTTGCCGTGATCACCGTACGGTTCAGGCTACGAGCACGACGGATCAGCTTCTTCTGCACGCCAACTAACTCTGGATCACCAATTTCTACACCCAGATCACCACGAGCAACCATAACCACGTCAGATGCCATGATGATGTCATCCATCGCTTCGGTGGTTGCAACGGCTTCCGCACGTTCAACCTTTGAAACCAGTTTAGCTTCCAGACCAGCATCGGTCGCCAGACGGCGGGCATATTTCATGTCTTCGCCGTTGCGAGGGAAAGAGACCGCAAGGTAGTCAACACCCATTTTCGCAGCAGTAAGAATGTCGGCTTTATCTTTGTCTGTCAGGGCTTCGGCTGACAGGCCACCACCTTTCTTGTTGATACCCTTGTTATTAGAAAGCGGGCCAGCCACTGTCACTTCGGTGTGAACTTTGTTGCCTTCTACAGCAATAACTTTCAACTGCACACGGCCATCATCAAGAAGAAGAATATCGCCGGTAGTAACGTCTTTTGGCAGTTCTTTATAATCAAGACCAACCGAATTCTGATCGCCTTCACCTTTAGGGAGATCGCTATCCAGAGTGAATTTGTCACCGATAGCTAGCTGGATTTTACCTTCTTTGAATGTTGAAACGCGGATTTTCGGACCTTGCAAATCGCCAAGAATTGCAACGTGTTTACCAAGTTTAGCGGCGATTTCACGTACTTTTTTTGTGCGCTGAATGTGGTCTTCAGGGCTACCATGAGAGAAATTCATTCGAACAACGTTTGCACCTGCAGCGATAATTTTTTCAAGGTTGTTATCGCGGTCGGTAGCAGGACCAAGGGTCGTTACGATCTTTGTACGTCTAAGTCTTTCTGACATTGGAAACTCCATCTATTATTTAATCTGACAATTTCAGTGGGAGAGGTCACAAAAATTGACTTGCCGCTGAATGTGGTTGAAATTTTACTACATAAACAGGGCACTAACAGCTGTTCTTTATCAACAAACTGAAACAAAAATACATTTGTGTCGTGAAAAATTGATGAATAAAAGAGCCATTGTATTCACAAGTGCCCATAAAGGATGCTGTAAACGCGTTAAGCGTTTGCTTAAGTGTAGCTGCGGTATTGAGGTGGTTTGGGTATAAATGGCGGGGGCAGATATTTTGTGGGATGCGGTGTTGGTGGCATAAAAAAGCATGAATGATTATTCATGCTTTTTGATTTACGGCTGAGAGTCTGAATTACAGAGTATTTTCTTTTGAAAAGCGGGAGTCTTTTAAAGATTCTTTCACGCGTTTCAGGTTTTCTCTAAACCCAGCACCGCGACGTAAAGTGAAGCCGGTAGCCAGCACATCAATCACGGTCATTTGTACAACACGGCTTGCCATTGGCATATAAATATCAGTGTCTTCCGGTACATCTAAGCAAATAGATAAAGAACACTCACGATCGAGTGGAGAGTCTTTTGCGGTAATACCGATAACCGTTGCGCCATTTTCACGGGCCATATGAGCAATTTCTACCAGGCTTTTAGTACGGCCGGTGTGAGAAATCATTACGACAACGTCACCATCGGTGCAGTTAATGACGCTCATACGTTGCATTACGATGTCATCAAAACAAACAATAGGGATATTGAAACGGAAGAATTTATTTTGTGCATCATGAGCCACGGAAGCGGATGCCCCCAGGCCAAAGAAAGAAATTTTCTTTGCTTGGGTCAGCAAATCAACGGAACGGTTGATTTGCATTGGGTCTATGCTGTTTTTTGCCACATCGAGGCAAGCCATTGTCGATTCGAAAATCTTTGCTGTATAAGCGTCTGGGCCATCATCTTCTTCGACATTACGGTTCACATAAGGCGTACCATTGGCAAGACTTTGTGCTAAGTGAAGTTTAAAATCAGGGAACCCCTTCGTATCAAGACGGCGACAAAAACGGTTTACTGTCGGCTCACTGACGTCGGCCATTTTAGCCAGAGTCGCAATGCTAGAATGAATAGCCGTTTGCGGTGAAGCGATGATCACTTCTGCAACTTTACGTTCAGACTTACTGAAATTGTCTAAATTTTTTTGAATCTTTTCTAGGGTATTCATGGAGATTACCGCGCTTCGTTACTGAATTTCATTAAAGGCCATTTCGTTCTCACGAAGCCAATTATTTTGAAACTATACTACTTTTCATGGATTTGCTCCTAGTTATTCTACGAATCTTGGTTTCTCTTTTTATTATAGTTTGACCGGGATCGAATTTTTTCTTTCAGTTCTGAAATTTTTTTTTGAATATTCGTTCTTTTTTAGGTCAATTAGGTGTTATTTCTGTTATTAAATTTCATCAGGAGGGAGTTAATTTACAGGTCGAAATAAATGTAATGACTTAATGCCATTTGTTGTAGTTGGTGTTTCAGTCAACGTTATATACCTAAACCTTTTAAAAATGCCGAGTCCTGAGCATTTTGGCATAGTCAGGGTATACCGTGGGTAGTTATTTGCTTGAGAGATTAAGGATTATTGTTTATGAAAGTGAGTATTTGTGGGTGTGGCTGGTTAGGATTGCCATTAGCAAAATATTTAGTTGCAAAAGGGATAGAGGTGTACGGAAGTAAAACTCAGCCTGAATCGGCTAGCCAGCTTCTCCAATATGGAATTCATGGTATTGCGATAACAATTCCTTTCGTGAGTGGGGCGGAAGAAAAGACGCTTGATAATAATAAAAATAAACAAAAACATCAGAGGGCTCAGCAGTTAAGCGACTTTACTGAATTCTTTCAAACTGACGTACTGGTGATAAATGTTCCTCCGCGGCGGAAGACGATGACAGGTCATCAGTATGTCGAAGCTATCTTATCGCTCTCTGATGCGGCAAAACAAGCAGGATGCCAGCGGGTGATTTTTGTCAGTACAACTTCCGTGTACGGTGGTTTGACAGGGGAGGTACTGGAAACATCCATTCCTCAACCTGATACGGAATCGGGCCGTGCACATTTTTATATTGAACAACAACTGCGAAAATCTTGGGGCGACAACTTGGTCGTACTGCGTCTGGCAGGGTTGATTGGCCCGGGTCGTCACCCGATTAAATTTTTAGCAGGTAGAGAAGGTCTGAGCGGAGGTGAAGAGCCCGTGAACTTGGTTTACCTTGATGACTGTATCCAGGCTATTGATAGTATTATACATCAGCAGCCAGCCATAAAAGTCTTGCATCTGGCTGCAAAGTCACACCCCACGCGAAAGCAATATTATACAGCAATGGCATCGAAAGCCGGTTTGCCGGAGCCCATTTTCACGGCAGGCTCTTCGACGGGCGGCAAGATGATAAACGCTGATAACAGCTGTAGAGAATTGGATATAATACTGCAGCATGATGATCTGATGGGCCTTTCTCCTGAGATTGACGGCCATTGATTGTGTGTGTCCCCAGCTCTTTTTTCCCTTATCTTTCAGATAAAAAAATCCCGCTGAAAATCAACGGGAGGAATGTTCCATACACAATAAGGAATTAAAGCAGTAGTGGCATCTGAAATTAATGAAGAGTAAACCGCTAGGTTGATATCGCCATTAATATTAATGTCACTAATTATGACTATGGGGATCTGAGAAGGTTCCAATAAATTTCAAATAAAACGGATTATTTCTCAATGGGGGGCTGAGCTGCTCAAAATCAAAGCTTTAGCTCAAGTCGTTTTTTTGAAAATTTCTGGTTGGTATCGATAAGAGCTGCTCTCTGTGTAAACGTGTGTCTGATGTGGGCTGAAGAGTCTGAGGCAAAAAAATCCCGCTGAAAACCAGCGGGAGGAATGTTCATTCAAACAAATAGGAGTTTAGCAGCAGTGGCATCTCTGATTAATGAAAATGAACCGTCTGGGTTGCTATCTTCATTAATTTTAATGTCACTAATTATGACTCTGGGGATCAAAGAAGGTTCCAATAAATGTTAAAAAAACAGATTTTTTCTTCATTGGTGGCTCTGTTACTCAAAACCATGCTTTAGTTGCTGTGATCTGGGGGGAGAAAATGTGTTTAGATAAAAAAATCCCGCTGAAATTCAGCGGGCGGAATGTTCCATAAAACAATTAGGAGTTTGTAGCAGCAGTGGCATCTCTGATTAATGAAAATGAACCTCATGGCTGCTATCTCCATTAATATCAATGTCACTAGTTATGACTTCGGATATCTGTATTGGTTCAACATTTATGTAAGCGATACCCAAACTTCTTCTAAATCTCGCATTTTTTTGTGGTTTGGGTATAACGGCGAAGTCCCTTGGTGTTCACAAGAAGGGGCTATCAATGGATAAAAAAAACTCGCTGATAGTCAGCGAGTCAAAGCTCTATTTACACAATAAGGAGTTAAGCAGCAGTGGCATTGTCGATTACAGAAGAGAAGGCTTTGTAGGGCGGCCAGCTCACAAAAACAGATGTCTCTAATCTTAATGTCACTAGTTGAGACAGGTCTTTTTAGGGTTAGTTCAAAGGAATTGTGCGAATTTTGCCCGTTTTTTTTAAGGTTTTGATATGTTAGGGGATATTATTCCTACGATTTTGCGATGACTATCTAAGCTGTTTCGGCAAGATATGATTTAAATCAGGGTACGACGAATGTGGCTCTGGCACATTGTTCGCCTGTATCCCCAACCACTCCCAAATGGTGAGTCTCGCATTTTGAAGTTGCATGGGTATATTTGTGGCCTGACACATTGCATTCATGTTTTAACCGTGTCAGTCGTGGCCTCTTAAGCATAAAAGGAGAGCAAAATGGCTCTGAATTTCGACCTGAAAACGTATCTGAAACAGCTAGAACAACTGGTCAATGTTGATTGCGGTAGTTATACCCCTGAGGGGATTGCTCAAATCGCTGACATTCTTACACCCATGTTTGAGCAAATTGGCTTTACCGTGATTCGTCATCAGCTGGATGAAAAAGCGGGCCCTTGCTTGGAAATTACCAATAAGCCAGATGCCGAGTTCTATGATGTTATGCTCTGCGGCCATATGGATACCGTGTTTCCGGTTGGTACTGCCTCTGAGCGCCCAATGACTTTCGATGAGCATAAAATATATGGTCCGGGTGCAACAGATATGAAGTCAGGCATCCTGAGTGCTTGGTATGCTCTGCAAGCTCTGACGTCGGATGAATTGGCACGTTTATCGATTGTTGTGGTATTAAATTGTGACGAAGAAATTGGTTCAATATATTCTCGCCAATGGCTGGAAAGTATGGCTCGTAAAAGCGGCCAGGTACTGGTGTGTGAAGCTGCTCGTCCGACTGGTAATTTAATTCGTTCCCGTAAAGGCAACGCAAAGTATGAAATTGAATTTCATGGCGTTGCTTCTCATGCCGGCTCTGCCTTGAGTGAAGGCGTGTCCGCTATCTATGAACTGAGCCAATGGGCATTGGCAATTAAAGGCATGGTTAATCTTGAAACCGGAACAACGATGAATGTCGGTGTTATCGAAGGCGGAATGGCTGTGAATGTGGTGCCGGATTATGCCAAAGCCATTGTTGATCTACGGTTCTGGAATACTGATGAAGCAGAAACGATTGATAGTCGATTACGCGAAATGGCTCAAGCACCTTTTGAAAAGGGCGCGAGGGTAACGGTCAATCGAGCGACGTTTAAACCTTCCATGCAGCCAAGTGCAGACACCGAAGCTCTGATCCGTTTGGTCAGTGAAGAAGCGGACAAGTTAAATATTGTCTATGGCTGGGAAGATGCCGGTGGTGGTTCAGATGGTAACTTTACGGCTGCAATTGGTACGCCGACGCTTGATGGTTTCGGGCCAATGGGCGCGGGTTTCCACAGTGACAAAGAATATTTGCTCATTGATTCTATTGAACCGCGTATTCAGCTATTGGCTCAGGTGTTAAAACGTTTGTAGTATTCGTTGGATAAAGTGGTTGCCGGACTAAGCCTCGCAGTGCGGGGCTTGTTCATATAATGAATGGATTCGGTATAAGCCTAATAAAAAAACCCATCTCCATAAGGGGACGGGTTCTGAAGAAAATCTTCTAAGAAAAAGCAGTGGCATAATATAAGACCCGCTAGCCCGTTTTTTGTTCCCATTAAATGTGATATTTATCATTTTTTTCTGCCCTATTTTTAGTCATACCTCGAAGGCTTTAAATATAGCTATTGGCGATTGACTTTATCCCCATTAATTTTTCTTGGGATATTTCATGGCAAATTGAATCATTATATTTCCAATCATACACAGCTACCTTTCACGTTATCTCGACCGTTCCATATTAGCGATCATCATCACACTCTCAAATCTTTACGGGGTCTATGGCGCAGGATTCTCGTTGTTTGATTCCTCATCACTTGTTAAAAATATTAATGAGATGTAAAGTTTAAACGTGTGTTTAATACGGGTGAGTGAAAATGGCGGGGAAAGGAGAAACGAAGAGCCGAATTTTGGATGCTGCAGAGCTGCTATTTGCTGAGCACGGATTCAAGGAAACGTCTTTAAGGACTATAACAAGTAAAGCTGGCGTTAATCTCGCGTCTGTTAATTACCATTATGGTGATAAGAAAACACTGGTGAGAGCCGTGTTAAGCCGCTACCTGGAACAGTTCATGCCGGCATTGAAGAATGAGCTGGAGGCGCTGTTAACCCGAGATGAAATCACGATGGAAGATGTCTTTCGCTGTCTCAAAAGCCCTTTAATCTCATTGAATAATTTTCGCCATCAGGGGGCGACTATTTTTATGTCATTGATTGGCCGTGGCTATACCGACGTTCAGGGCCACCTTCGTTGGTTTATTATGACCCGCTACGATGATGTACTAACGCTGTTTACTAGTGCGATTTGCCGTGCAAATCCATCATTAGACCCTGAAACGCTATTCTGGCGATTGCATTTCACCTTGGGGGCGTCGGTATTTACCATGGCGTCGAGTACTGCGCTTTGTGAAATCGCTGAAAATGACTTCTCACGAAAAGTGGAAACAGAAGACTTAATTGACCGTCTGATGCCTTATCTGGCAGCAGGTGTTTCGGCTCCGATAGAGCAAGCTTTGTCTCTCGTTGGCGCAACGTCAACCGGTACGGAATAAAAAGAAACGTATACCTACATGAAATAATAACGATAAATGAAACAAAAGGACCTGAAAAATGAGCACTTTAACCAACTTGCGTAAACGCTACATAAGTGATCCCGCTTTTAAGATGTTTAAAAAAGTGCTGCCGCCACTATCAGAAACCGAGCGTGAAGCGATGGAGGCTGGCAGTGTCTGGTGGGATGGTGAGTTGTTCAGCGGTTCACCGAACTGGAATACGTTGCTGAACTACCCTAAGCCAAAGCTCACGGATGAAGAGCAAACATTTATCGACACCAAACTAGAAACCTTGCTTGAAATGCTGAACGATCATCAGATTGTTCAGGAAGATAAGGACTTATCACCTGAGGTTTGGGAATACCTACGTAAAGAAAAATTCTTCTCGCTGATTATCAGCAAAGAATATGGTGGGTTAAATTTTTCGGCGTTGGCTAATTCGACCATTGTTACTCGCATTGCAACCCGTAGCTTGAGTGCTGCGGTTTCGGTGATGGTGCCAAATTCATTGGGGCCGGGCGAACTGTTATCCCATTATGGTACTCAGGAGCAAAAAGATTACTGGCTGCCTCGTCTTGCTCACGGTGAAGAAGTCCCATGTTTTGCACTGACCGGCCCGGAAGCTGGTTCTGATGCGGGTGGCATTCCTGACATGGGCGTTGTCTGTTACGGCGAATACCAAGGTCAAGAAGTGCTGGGTATTAAACTAAGCTGGAATAAGCGTTATATCACACTGGCCCCAGTGGCGACGGTGTTAGGCCTTGCTTTTAAATTGCAGGATCCCGATGGACTGCTGGGCGATAAAGTCGATATCGGTATTACCTGTGCGTTGATCCCGGCCGATCACCGGGGGGTGGAAATCGGTGAGCGTCACGATCCGCTGAATATGGCCTTCATGAACGGGCCGACTCGCGGTAAAGATGTATTCATTCCGATGGAGTGGGTTATCGGTGGCCAGGAATATGCGGGTCGGGGCTGGCGCATGCTGGTGGAATGTCTGTCAGCAGGGCGGGGTATATCACTCCCCGCATTAGGATCCGCTATAGGTCACCTGACGGCACGTACAACAGGAGCTTATGCGTATGTGCGTAGACAGTTTGGTATGTCGATCGGTAACTTTGAAGGTGTTGCCCAGGCGATGGGGCGTATAGGTGGTTATACCTACATGCTTGAAGCGTCACGGACGCTCACGACGACCTCACTGGATATGGGTGAAACTCCGGGAATTGTGACAGCGATTGCCAAATATCACATGACGGAAATGGCACGTACGATACTGAATGATTCAATGGATATTCATGCCGGTCGGGCGATTCAGCTTGGTCCAATGAATTATCTTGGTCATCACTATTTTGGCATACCGGTGGCAATCACCGTAGAAGGTGCCAACATTCTGACTCGTAACCTGATGATTTTTGGTCAGGGGGCGACCCGGTGCCACCCCTTTGTCTTAAAAGAGATGGAAGCGGCCGCAAACGGTGATGCCGAGCAAGGGGCAAAAGAGTTTGATGGCTTATTGTCTAAGCACATCCGTTTTGCGACAGGCAACGTCGCGAAATCAATGCTCAATGCTTTTACTGGCTCACGCTTTAACCCAGCGCCAGTCAGCGGTGAGACGGCGGATTATTATCGTCATCTATCACGGATGAGCCGTGCATTAGCGGTAGCGGCTGACTTCGCAATGCTAAGCCTGGGAGGTGAGCTGAAGCGTCGCGAATTAGTGTCAGCCCGACTGGGTGATGTCCTGAGTCATTTGTATCTGGCATCGGCAACCTTGAAGCGCTTTGAAGGTGAAGGCCGCCAGCAGCAGGATTTACCAATGGTGCATTATGCGCTGCAACACTGTTTGCATCAGTGTGGCGTTGCATTTGATGGTGTGCTGAATAACTTCCCTCGCAAAGGGGTCGGCAGCATGTTACGTGTTCTGCTGTTCCCGCTAGGTATTCGCTACAAAGCGCCAAGTGATGATATCACCGTTAAAATTGCAGAACTGCTAATGACACCAGGGGCACACCGTGAACGTTTGACTAGCTTGTGCTACGTCGGTGAGAAAGAATCGGATCCGGTAGCCATCATGGAACGTGCTTTTATTGCGATGCATAACGTCAAAGACATTGAACGGAAATTGGCCAAGGCAGCAAAAGCGGGTGAGATCCCACGCAAAGCATCCTTAACAGAAAAATTGCAGGTTGCGCTGAGTGCGGGCATCGTCACAGAAGAGGATGTTGAAAAAATGGACAATGCAGAACAGCTCAGGCAAAAAGCGATTCAAGTGGATAACTTTGCTGCTGATCATTTCAAAAAGAGCAGTCTACAACCAGGGAAGGCTGCTTAAGAGGTATTGTTCTTTAATAGGACAATAAGCACTCTACAATGGAAGAATAAACCTGGTGTTTCCCATGTGCCACGCATTTGCGTGGCACTTTTTTTGCCGGCAATGATCTGAATAGCACTCGAGCAGAACGCACGAAAAGTTGCCAATATACCAATCGGGATAATTGTCCCGATTAGTATTACTTGGCTAAAATCGTCAATAACACCTCCAACCACTGCTATATTTAGCGTTTTCGCGCATAAAAATAATGCGAATTTGTCGGTAACCTTTTATCCTACAGTCAATTATGTAAGGGAAGTTGAAAATGATCATCAAACCTAGAATTCGTGGATTTATTTGTACAACAACACACCCGGTGGGCTGTGAAGAGAACGTCAAAGAGCAAATTGCTTATACTAAAGCACAAGGCCCAATCGCCAACGCACCGAAACGTGTACTGGTTGTCGGTTCTTCCAGTGGTTACGGCTTGTCTTCCCGCATTGCTGCGGCATTTGGCGGCGGTGCGGCGACTATTGGCGTGTTCTTCGAAAAACCAGGTACGGAGAAAAAACCAGGTACGGCAGGTTGGTATAATTCAGCAGCGTTTGACAAACTAGCGAAAGAAGAAGGTCTTTACGCGAAGAGCCTGAACGGTGATGCTTTCTCTCATGAAGCCAAACAAAAAACGATCGATCTGATCAAAGAAGAATTAGGTCAGATTGATATGGTGGTGTACTCATTAGCATCACCGGTTCGTAAAATGCCTGAAACGGGCGAAGTCGTTCGTTCATGCCTGAAACCTATGGGTGAAACGTATACGGCGACGGCTGTTGATACCAACAAAGATGTATTGATTGAAGCAAGCATAGAGCCTGCAACCGAGCAGGAAGTTGCTGATACCGTTACCGTTATGGGTGGTCAGGACTGGGAGCTTTGGATCAATGCTCTGGCAGATGCTGGCGTACTGGCTGATGGTTGTAAGACAGTTGCTTACAGCTACATAGGAACAGAAATTACCTGGCCAATCTACTGGCATGGTGCTCTGGGTAAAGCGAAGATGGACCTTGACCGTGCTGCAACAGAGTTGAACCGTAAACTGTCTGCTAGTGGCGGCTCAGCAAATGTGGCTGTACTTAAGAGCGTGGTAACACAGGCTAGCTCTGCAATCCCGGTAATGCCACTGTACATCGCGATGGTCTTCAAGAAGATGCGTGAAGAAGGTGTTCACGAAGGCTGCATGGAACAAATTTATCGTATGTTCACTCAGCGCTTGTATAAAGCGGATGGCACAGCACCGGAAGTTGATGAAGCCAATCGTCTGCGTCTGGATGACTGGGAGCTGCGTGAAGATATTCAGAAGCATTGTCGTGAGCTATGGCCTACCGTAACCAATGAAAACTTGTTTGATGTTGCCGATTACCAGCAATATAAAGATGAGTTCATGAAGCTGTTTGGTTTCGGTATCGAGTCTGTTGACTATGACGCTGATGTGAATCCGCTCGTCGAGTTTGATGTGGAAACTATCTAATCAGGTTTTCCAAGAAGAAATACAAAACCGCCAAACGGCGGTTTTTTTATGGGCCAGAAGCGAGAGTTGAGATACGAGTTTCTAGAACCTAGAATCTCTTCCCTCGCCCCTTGTTACTCTTCACTCGCTACTTGTTCCTGAACTTAATGCTTAGGTAAACGAATAACAAACGCTGCACCTTCAATCTTAGCCGTTTCGACATGGATCTTGCCTTGGTAACTCTCAACGATTTCATGGCAGACCGACAGGCCGATACCTTGCCCCGGATTGAGCTGATCGGCGCGAATGCCTCGCTGGAATATGGCTTCTCGCATTGTTGGGTTGACCCCTGGTCCGTCATCTTCAATACGGATCAGGAAGTGATTGTCTTGCTCGCTTACGTTTACCCGCACTTCGCTGATACAGAAACGATAGGCGTTTTCTAATAAGTTACCGAGTAACTCCATTAAATCGTCACGGTTAACGGGCAGTTTCAGTGATGGGGAAAACTGACAGCGCAAGAGTACTTGCTTGTCTCCATAAATCTTACTCAGCATACGGCCAAAACTGTCAATAGCAGGTTTGAGTTCCGTTTTATCTTTCTGCAGGCCTTGCTGGCCCATCATTGCACGTTTTAGCTGATACTGAACCTGGTCATCCATCTGACTGATTTGTTCCATCACGCGCTGATTCAATTCATGGCGGGCGATATCCTTGTCATCCAGCAACGCATTGGTTGCGGCCAAACGGGTTTTAAGGCTATGTGCCAGATCGTCCATGGCATGACGATAACGCCCTTTCTGGTCGTTACTGATCCGGATCAATCGGTTGAGAGCCAGAGTAATATCCTGAAGCTCCATGGGATAATTGCTGTCTAATCGATCTCGTTTAGCATCTGTCATCTCATCGAGCTGGACAGCCAGTTTTCGCAGTGGCTGAAAACTCCAGTGGAATGCGGCAATCAGAAAGGTAATGGCAATCAAGACAAACAAACCAAGGTAAAAGGTCGTGCGTTTGTGTAATTTGGCCAGAGACGATTCAAAGGCATCACCTGAACGTAGAACGACCAGTTGATAAATGCTGCCATCTTCACGCTCCCGGCCCAGGTTGTAAGCAATATAGCTGGTGTTGTTCGGTGATTCTATTAAAGTAGGTGTCGCTATTTCATCCGGCAAGTAATCGCAAATATTTGAAAGATTAGCTTTTTTCGCTTCATCTGAAAGCCATACTGTATTATCGTTAGCATCACACATAACCGACATATAGTCGGTATCTGAAGGGTCAACAGATTTAATCCACCTGTCCACATCCTTGATCAACCCGGCACGGTTTAGCTGAGCGACCACCATTGGCATTTGCGCCACCAGTTCAGATGAATAACCAGCCATATAGCTTTGGGTGTACAGCTGATTAATGACCCCGGCCAGGGCGGATGTGATCAGGACGATAATGGCCACCGAGGTCACTAAGACCCGGCGACGTAATCGGGGTTGCAGGATTCGCCTCATTGAGCGAGTAACTCGAAAATGTAACCCTGACCACGAATGGTTGAAATCGGGTTCTCCTGACCTGTTTTGCTGAACTTTTTACGCAAGCGGCTGATCATAACCTCAATGGTATTCGGATCGCCTTCCTGATCTTCATAAAGTACATCTAGCAGGCGCTGTTTTGAGACCACCTGGCGGCTATGGCGCATCAGGTATTCCAGCAAATCGTATTCAAAGGCGGTGAGTTCAAGTAGTGTTTCCCCTACGAAGACTTGCTTGGCTAACAAGTCTACCCGGATGTCACCAGCGGTCATTTCAGGTTTCACGAATCCGGCACTGCGGCGCACCAAGGCACTCAGGCGAGCCACCATTTCTTCTTTCTGGAACGGTTTGACGAGGTAGTCGTCAGCACCGGCTTCAAGCCCGGTGACTTTATCTTGCCAGTTTGAACGGGCGGTCAGGATCAGAACGGGTAGTCGTAATCCTTTTTTTCGCATGTCTTTAATCAGACTGATACCATCGCGATCAGGTAATCCGATGTCGACAATAGCAATATCATTGGGGTAGTTCTGCGCAAAAAACAAGCCTTCTTCGGCTGTGCCTGCACATTGAATTTGATGACCCAATTCACTGAGTTGGGATTTGAGATGATGACTCAGTATTTGATCATCTTCGACAATTAGGATTCGCATAATTTTGATTACCAAAGATAAATATATCTATTGAATATACTTAATAGAGAGGGAGCTTGCGACAATAAGTGTAGGCAATGTGACTGAATAGACGCTGACTGATCAAAAACAAATGGGATCTTTGATAGTTCAGCGTCTTTAAAAGAAGAGCGGCTAGTTCAGGATGATGATCAATGTACCTGCGATGGTTAACAGCACGTTGGCAATCGCATAGGTACCGGCATAACCCAAGGCCGGAATAGTGCTTCGTGCATGTTCGTTAATCATGTCCATTGCCGGGCCACAGGTGCGGGCACCGATAATCGCGCCGAAAAGCAAAGCCCGGTTCATTTTTAAGATATAGGCACCGAACAGATAGGCTAACACCACTGGGATGACGCTGACCATAATACTGGTTACAAAGACAGTCGGACCAATCTGGGTGATGGATTCAAGCAAATTAGAACCCGCGCTTAACCCAATACCGACCATAAAGACCATCAAACCCAAATCTTTGGCCATATTCAATGCGCCTTGCGGCACATAACCAAAAGTAGGGTGGTTGGCTCGTAAAAAGCCCAGGGTAATCCCCGCAAGCAACAGGCCTGCCGCGCTACCTAGCCCAAAGGCAATATGGCCGAAGACCATAGTGATGGTACCGATCAGTAAACCAACAATGAAAAAACAGCAAAAAGCCAACAAATCGGCGATTTGACTGTGAATGGAGATAAAGCCAATGCGTTCAGCTAAGCCTAAAACACGGCTTTTTTCGCCACTGACCTGCAAGATATCCCCTTTATTGAGTCGGATATTATGGTCCATTGGCATTTCGATTTGCGCCCGGACTACTCGGTTAAGGAAACACCCGTATTCAGACAGGTTCAGATCGGATAAACGTTTTCCTGCAATGCTATCATTTTTAACCACGATTTCTTCTTCTACAATACGTAAATCGAGAAGGTCACGGTCGAAAACTTCTTTACCATTGCGGAAACTCGGATCCAGTCGGGCATGGCTGTCAGGATAGCCAACCAATGCGATCTCATCGCCTTCCTGTAAGATCGCATCACCATCAGGGTTTGCCAAAATCCCGTTACGACGAATACGTTCTATATAACAACCTGTCTGGCGATAAATACCCAGCTCGCGCAGGTTTCTGCCGTCAATCCAGTTGATCAGTTCCGGGCCAACCCGGTAAGCACGGATAATGGGCAGATAGACTTTCCGTTGGGCAATTTCACCAATCCCACGCTCGCGGGCAATTTGCTGTGATGATTCAGCCAGATCTTGTTTTTGTAGCTTCGGCATCAGCTTCGCAAGCAGAATCAGGCTAATCAAGCCAACTAAGTAAGACATCGCATAACCGACACTCAGACTATCAACCATTTGTTGGATGGTACTGGCGTCGCTGATCCCGGATAAGCCACTATTAAGCGCATCTTTAGCACCCACCAACACAGGTGTTGCGGTCAGAGAGCCTGCCATTAATCCGGTTGCCAAAGCTAAATCAAGGTTTAGGTAATGAGCCATCGTCATGGTGATTGTGATGGCCGAAAGCAACACCACTAAAGCAAGTAATAAATAATGTTTACCGTCACGGAAGAAAATACCAAAAAAGTTTGGCCCCGCTTCGATACCAACGCAGAAAATGAACAGCATGAAACCGATGTTAAGTGCTTCGGTATTAAAGGTAAATCCGGCATTTCCGAACAACAGGGCAGTGAGCAATACCCCAATTGAATTGCCAATTTGCATGTTGGCTATTCGAATTTTACCAAAACTAAGACCGACGGCAAGAACGACAAAAAGCAACAGAATATCATTCTGATGAAGAAGGGCTGCTACGTTGATATTCACAACATTATATCCGGGAAGGGTAGGCGCGATAAAAGTGCCGGAATTCTAGCTGATTTTAGAGGTTTGTTATACCTATTAAAGGTAAAAACAGTGTAAAAAATTCACAGGAAATGATGCCTGAGCAAAATATACTAAATCAGTGGGTTTATTACGTTTGGTATCAGATTTACAAGAAGTACAGTAAATATAAAAAAGGCTGAAATTTCAGCCCTTTATTGGAGGGGTTATTGGAATAGTTCCAGGTTTTCTTTCGCGTAGGCTTCAAATTCAGTACAGCCGCCAATGTGTTCTTGATCGACAAAGATTTGAGGTACGGTTTCAACGGGCTTACCGACGGTTTTTTCCAGGTCCGCTTTACTGATGCCCTCCGCATGAATGTCAACGTAGCGGAAATTAAAATCATCACGATCTTCTTTTAGCTTTTCAGCGAGCTCTTTAGCGCGAACACAGAACGGGCAACCGGGGCGTCCAAAAATAACAACGAACATAATTTCTCTCCTCAACTTTATTGTGTTTACTATATCGTGACTCTGACTGATGAGAAAGAGGGTTTTATCTCTCGCTCTGATAGATAAAACCGATTGATAGTAAAACTATACCCAAGTTACCTCAATATGCATCACTCCCGAAGGGCGAGTTTTCCAGGCACTAATGTTGTGTTGCTGATTTTTGATGTAGGGCGACTATGTCTGCAAATCACCGCCTGACCTTAGCACCTGGAAATTCTCGCTGAAACGAGCATCTTGAGGTTACTTGGGTATATACCTTTGCTGTAACAGAAAGATGATTTCTTTATGGAAATGAGAGGCCTGTATTGCTTTACATCCTTGTTGGTGTCAACCAAACCTGACGCATCATTGCCGAATGTGATAGAGCACTTGTTATGGTGTGAGATCTTTTCAATATGACGGGAATGTTGTCCAGAATCAAAACTAGGAATAGTTATCGGTGCACACTCACGAGGGTCTGTTTATCTTTCACCATTGCAGCAATTATGTCGAAAGATAAACAGACCCTGGTATTAGAAGAGGATTATGATTGAAATAAGGGCAGAAAACCCATCGAGCTAGTGTCAGCTTCGCATTGACTGCTAGTTAGTCCCTTCTCAAATCAGATGATGCTATTTGTGTAGCGGAGGACCTATGTTTCAGTTTATGACGTCTTCAAGGATCGTTTTTGGCGAAGGGGCGCTGAGTCACTCATTTTCAACTTTTAACCAATTTGGCTATAGCGTCTTGTTAGTCACGGGGAAAGATAGCCTGCGGTCTGAACCAGTTGTCGGTTACCTAAAACAACAGAACATGCGCTATCAGCAGGTTGCTGTGCTCGGTGAGCCTCTGATTGCCATGATTGAAGAAATGGCTGCAATGGGGAGAAGATTCCGCCCGGATATGGTGATAGCGCTTGGCGGCGGAAGTGTTCTTGATGCCGGGAAGGCGTTGGCGGCACTTATTCCCAATCAGGGAAGCGTTTATGATTATGTCGACGTCGTGGGACGTAATGTGCCGCTGCAGGCGAAACCATTACCCTTTATTGCGATTCCAACCACGGCAGGTACCGGTTCGGAAGTCAGCAAGAATGCCGTGCTTCGTTCTGCTCAGGAAAGTGTCAAAGTGAGCCTTAGCAGCCCTGATATGCTTCCGGATCTGGCCATTATCGATCCAACCTTAACCTATGGTATGGACCCTGTTTTGTCGGGGTGCTGTGGCATGGATGCATTTACCCATTTAATGGAAGCGTATGTCTGTGGTGCACCCAACCCTCTGACTGACATGGTGTGCGAAGAAGGCTTGAGGCGCTTAGCCGGAGCAATCATTCCTGCTTGTGAAGATGATGATCCGAGGGCGCGATCTGATATGTCATTTGCTGCGATGCTAGGGGGAATGGCATTGGCCAATGCCAAATTAGGGGCCGCACACGGTCTGGCTTCGGCGCTCGGCGGGCGGATACATTCACCTCATGGGCTTATCACCGCCCAGTTGGCCCCTTTTGTGATGCAGGAAAATGTCTTAGCGGCAAGGGAAGCTGGCCGTGCCGATGTACTCAATCGTTATCGCCAATTGGCCTGTATTTTGACCGGACGGATCAACGCAGAAGTTATTGATGGCATTCTATGGACGAAACGGACGTTAAAGCGGTTAAACTTACCGCCAGTTTCGCAATTTGGGTTGTGTGACACCATGTTTGATGACGTCGCCGAAGATGCCTTGCGCTCAAATGCGATAAAGGGAAATCCGTTGCCGCTTAACAAGCAACGTTTGCAGGGGATCCTTGAGCAAGTCTGTCAGGAATGCAAAATTAATATATCGAGCCAGATTTAGGTGATTCTCGTAATGCGGGAGTTGTGCTACATTGACGTTATACAAGATAACCCTGAATACAGAAACGTGACCGTTATGACGGACCTCCTTAATAATAAGGACTTTAGTACCCGTTGAGACTCAGATACACTTGATTAACCAGCTTAAAGTCTCGTGCAGTAGCACATTCAATTGATGTCGCTTTAATAATTAATTCGATTTTTTGTTATTTTTTAATTGGTTGCGAATGAAATTGCAATAAGAAGAATAAAAGCGGAAGAGAATATGAACAATATAAGGAAAGTGGCACTTGCACTGTTTTTTGCTACTTTACTGAGTGGCTGTCAAAGCACACCGGAAGACGGTCTGGCGGCTACGTCTGAAATCAACACTGAAAATGCCTACCAAAATGCACTAGAAATGCATAAGAACTGGCAACAGAAGATGATGAATATAGACCATCTGGCACTCTATTCACCGAATAAATTTAATGCGCTTCAGTCAGGATGGAAAAAAGCAGATCTGATTTATCTGGAATTTTCCGATGAGCCTGATGTCGCATTTGAAAACTACTCTATTTTTTCATCAACAACGTACCTTGAACGGTTCTTCGATGAGATACATCAAGCCCAGTTAATCTTAACGGATCTGGAGCGTTTGAAAGTACAGGCAGATAACGTGCTCGAACCTGCGATTGAGCAAATGCGCTACCTTAATTCCTTAGGTGCCCAGCAATACTATCGAAGTGAATATACTCGATTGAATCGTTTATATGCCAAGTTATTCCGTTTAGTTGAGCAAGAAGTTATCAGTGATGCCCGTGAAGAGCAGGATGAATTTCTCGAACGCAGCCATAGCTTAGAAGTGAAGACGGTGAAAAAGATATATATCGCACCGCTAGAGAGCGAGTTGCGTAGTCTGCGTCAAAAAGACGTGAAATATTACGCCCCCCTAAGCTACGCCCGTGTAGAGTCGGAAATTGGTGCTGGCAATACCGTTATTGATCTGTCACCGAGAGACTTTACGACAATTAACAAAGCCGTCACGGAGATCCAGTTTGAGCTCGACCATGCTGCACATATCGCGCTGGAAGTACAAAGCCTGCGTGACCGCAGTAAAGATGAATATGAGAATTTCATTCTAGATATTGAAGCTAAATTACTGCGTATTTCACGCGCCCTCAATGATGAGGATTTGCGAAACAAGCCGATGCGTACCCAGGCTCAATTAATTACGGATGGTGTAGCAACGGCACGTCAGCAGCGTGCAGTTAAGAGTATTACGGCTCAGCAAGATCCGGCCAAAGATCAGCAAATTCAGGCTTTAACCTTATTGGTGGAAAACCAGAAGCAGGTTATACAGCAGTTGCGCGCAAAAATTGTGTCACAACCCGATTCTTATTCTGCGCCGTATCAGCTTAAAGATGTCGAACAAACGGACCCGACAGAGCAGAGTATGCCAGTTGTCGTCGCAACAGATCTGGCTGAACCATCGGTTGAAGGGACACTTTTATCTGAATAACTTGTCGATCCTATAAGAGCAGCCATTGGCTGCTTTTTTCTTAATGGGATAAGGATAGAGCGTCTTGTCCGTTATCTACACTCATGGTTCAAAAAAACTGTATATATATCAAATATAATCATGTTTTTTTTTCCCTAAGGCTGAATTTTAGTCCTGATTTGGATTGATCTGCCTCTCATCATCCATTAGAATTCGCCGCGCATTTAAGATGCATCCATTTTTGAAATTTTATCATTTTTGTTGAATTACTCCTGTAGGGGAACTAAATGTCCACGAAACTAGCTAACCCGGCGCCGCTTGGCCTAATGGGTTTTGGTATGACCACTATCCTTTTGAATATCCACAATGCGGGTTTTTTCCCGATTGATTCTATGATCCTTGCAATGGGTATTTTTTACGGTGGTCTTGGTCAAGTGCTAGTGGGCATGATGTGCTTCAAGCGTGGCGACACATTTGGTACCACTGCATTTACGTCATACGGTCTGTTCTGGCTGACTCTGGTTGGTCTGATTGTTATGCCTAAAATGGGCTTGGCAGCAGCAAGCCCAGCAAACTTCATGGGTTGGTATCTGGGTCTGTGGGGTGTATTCACGGCATTCATGTTCGTTGGTTCACTATGCTACCCACGTGCAAAGCAGTTCGTATTCGGTTCTCTGACGGTACTATTCTTCCTGCTGGCTGCTCGTGACTTCACTGGTAGCGAGCTAATCGGTACGATCGCTGGTTTTGAAGGTATTATCTGTGGTGCGAGCGCAATCTACTTTGCAATGGCACAGGTACTCAACAACGAATACGGCCGTACAATTCTGCCTGTAGGCGAAGTGAAGAAAGAGAAAGCAAGCCTGAAAGCGGCTGCTTAATCTGACCGAACATTAAAAAACCTCGCAGCGGCGGGGTTTTTTTGTACCTGCGTATACCCAAACTCTAAATAAAGCCCTATTCGCCCATATGACTGCCTTGTCGAAAAGTCACGGAATTCTCGCAGAACACTCCATATTAAAGTAGTTGGGTATATACCTTCTACCAACTATGATTATTGTTATCAGAAGCTTGGTTTATTACTGGAGGTTGTATGGCGCAACGTTACGCAGCACTGATGGGGGCATTGGTTGCCGATGCCGCGAGTATGGGAACACACTGGATTTACTCCCCGGAACGTGTCAAAACTCTTACTGACTTACCTCACTTTCCATTCATAGAACCGGATGCTTCGCACTATGAAGGTGTTGATAGCTATTATGCACACGACAAACTCACAGCCGGTGAGCTTACCGCCTACGGTGAGTGGTTAGCGCTATACATTCGACTGCTGGCAAATCCCGATGTTGATACCCACAGTATTCAGCAACAAGTTCTTGATTATTTTGGTCCAGGTGGCGAATTTGTCGGTTATATCGATAGTCCGACCCAAGCATTATTACTGAGCTTGTTTTCTCTTCCGCCCGAAGACTGGCCGGAAGATTCGGGTTGTGATGACGATCAGAATACGGCTTTATGTGCGGTACCTGCATTAGTGGCTTTAAAGCACTCTTCTGAAAAGTTAGAGCAGGAAATTGAGCGCATTGTTGGTATTACTCATCAAAATGATATTGCCATTTCCAGCGCCAAGGCATTTGCCAGCGCCTTGAATGAAGCATTACGTTCACGCCGTATGGAGCCGGTACTGAATGTCTTAAAAATCAAATCGGAACCGAAGACCCAGGATTTAATTGAGCAGGTGAGGGTACTCAGTGGCGATGTAAATGATCTCAAGCATGTACTATCGATCGTCAACCAAGCCAATCATTTGACTGACAGTATACCGATGGCTGCCTGGATTTTAAAAAACAGTGAAAGCTATACCGAAGCAATTATCAAAAATATACTGGTGTCGGGTGATTCCTGTGGTCGCGGTATTATCGTCGGCGCATTAGCAGGAGCTTGCTACGGTTTTGGTGATGATAAGGGCATTCCCATTTCATGGATCACGACGTTGCAGTGTGGTGAGGCGATCGCAGAAGATATTGAGGTGTTGTTGAAAGTAGCGATTGGCTAGAAGTGAGTAACGAGAGAGAATCCAAACAAAAAAAGCTACCGATAAGACGGTAGCTTTTTACGATAGTATCGAGTTTCGCAAAGTGAGCTTCTAGTGACTCGCTTCTCTTATCTCGTCTCTGTGATTAACAAACAACCTTGATTGCCAGACCACCCTGAGATGTCTCACGGTATTTAGCATTCATGTCTTTGCCAGTTTCAAGCATTGTCTCAATAACTTTATCAAGTGAAACGCGCGGCTCTGATGAACGGCGAAGCGCCATACGGCATGCGTTAATTGCTTTAACTGCTGCAATACCGTTACGCTCGATACATGGCACCTGTACCTGACCAGCAACCGGATCACAAGTCAGACCAAGGTTGTGCTCCATAGCGATTTCAGCCGCCATACAGACTTGCTCAGGGCTTCCGCCCATCAGTTCAGCAAGGCCAGCTGCCGCCATAGAACATGCTACACCGACCTCACCCTGGCAGCCTACTTCAGCACCGGAAATAGAGGCATTACGCTTATAAAGGCCACCGATAGCGCCGGAAGCGGCGAAGTAACGTGTGTAGTCTTTAGGACCAACATTTTGAATGAACTTATCGTAGTAAGCCAAAACCGCTGGAATAATGCCACATGCACCATTGGTTGGTGCTGTAACAACACGACCGCCCGCTGCGTTTTCTTCGTTTACCGCAAATGCATACATGTTCACCCAATCGACAACAGTCATTGGGTCATTGCTGAATTTTTCGGTTGCCATTAACTGTTGGTAAAGAGCGGCAGCACGGCGAGGTACGCGTAGAGGGCCAGGCAAAATACCTTCTTCGTTCATACCGCGTTCCATACATTCACGCATGGTCTTCCAGATTTTCGAGAAGTAAGTATTAATTTCGTCTTCTGCGTTCATCGCTCGTTCGTTTGCCATAACGAGAGCGCTGATAGATAGACCGTACTCTTTACAATGGCTCAAAAGCTCATCAGCCTTTGTGTACATGTAAGGCACTGTAACGTTTGATACTTGTTCTTTACCAAAGTTCTCTTCATCAACGATGAAACCACCACCGATGGAATAATACGTTTTAGTATACGCTTCTTCATCACCAATCCATGCGTGGATTGACATACCATTTTCGTGAAGAGGAAGGTTAGTAGTATGGAAGTTCATACCACCGTCACGGGGGAATTCAACTGTGTGGCAGTGCATGCCAACAGGTAGGCGTTCAGTTTCTTCTACGCGGGCAATGAAGCCGGGGATACTATCGATATCGACATGCTCAGGGCCGTTGCCCGCAAGGCCCATAATGATAGCAATATCTGTGTGGTGACCTTTACCGGTAAGAGAAAGTGAACCATAAACATCGACGGTAATTTTGGTTATATCACGTAATTTGCCCATAGCGCGCAGGTCATCAATAAACTCTTTACCTGCTTTCATTGGGCCAACAGTGTGTGAACTGGAAGGACCCACACCGATTTTGTAGATATCAAAAACACTGATCATGTGTATTACCTCAGTCGGGGGAAGCGCTCTTGCCTCAGGCCAAGACTGTCATAGTTTTTATTATTCTCGCCCCTTCCTTGGCGAGATCACTAGAAAAACAAAAGAGCAGGTGGCAAACGCTTCCTGCTCTTAAGTATCATCTATTTTACGCAAATTGTCTCAGAAGGCTATGCGCTGTAGCACATTTTCTTGGACGAACAAGCCGTAAAGGATGGTTATCGCTGTTATAGCGATGATTGCATTATAACGCGCCGTAGATTACAGAAGTAATAGCTGCAATACCACATAGAGCGGTAAAAATACTTACAGGTGCTGATGTCTTGTACTTCGCCATAGCGGGTACTTTATACATTGCGATTACAGGCATTAAGAAAAGGATACCAGCGATCATCGGTGCACCCATAGTTTCAATCATGCCTAGGATGCTAGGGTTTACGATTGCAACAATCCAGGTTGTGATAACGATGAAGCCAAGAGAGATTTTCTCAATCTTGTTAACTGGCATGCTTGAGCCAGATTTCACTAGCCCTACAAGACCTTCATGTGCACCTAGGAAGTGACCAAAGTAGCTTGAAGTGATTGCAGCAAAAGCAACAAGAGGACCCAGTAAAGAAATTAACGGAGATTCGTGGATGTTCGCCAGGTAAGACAGAACACTGATGTTTTGTGATTGCGCTGTAGCTAGTTGTTCAGGTGATAGAGACAGAACCACTGAGAACACAAAGAACATTACGAAGCCCATTAGCATCATTGCAGCGCCACCAGTGATCATGTCAGTTTTACCTACTGCATTGTCACCGTAAACGCGGCGTTGTTCTTTAGAGAACTGGCTGATAACCGGGCTATGGTTGAAAGAGAATACAATGATAGGGATTGCTAACCAGATAACTGAAGGCATAGCGCTCCAATCCGGGCTTACAGATACCATTGAATTATTCCATCCAGGAATCAGGTAAATTGACAACGCTAGCAGAATGAATACTAGTGGGTAAACCATCGCAGAAGTGGCTTTAAGCATTAGTTCTTTACCGAACACAACACCAGCAGTCATTGCCAAGATTAGGCCACCTGATAGCAACCAACGTGGAATTGATTCCATGCCCATCTGGTTTACCAGGAAAGAATCAACAGTGTTTGTAATACCTACACCGTAGATTAGAACGATAGGGTAAATGGCAAAGAAATAAGCAAAAGTGATGAGTTTAGCGCCAGATTTACCAAAATGTTCTTCTACAGTATCAGTGATATCTGCTTCAGGATTTTTTGCTGAAAGCACAAAGCGAGCAAGGCTTTTATGTGCAAACCAAGTCATTGGTGCAGCAATAAGAGCAAGAATAACTAGCGGCCAGAAGCCACCTGCACCAGCTTTAATTGGAAGGAAAAGTACACCAGCACCAACAGCGGTACCGAATAGTGAAAGAGCCCAAGTGAAATCTTTGTATGTCCATCTTGCTTTTGTGGCACCAGCTGATGCCGAGCTTACTGTAGTTTGCATGATTATATGTCCAAAGTTTTTTTACGGAACGGAACAGGAACGGGGCGCATTTTGAGGATTTATGGCAGGAAAACTTTGATCAAGATCTCGTTATGTAAGGGGTGCAAATTGCAATACAATTAAAGGTGATCTGGGTCACATAACTTGTTGCGGCAAGGTTAGGGGAAATGACGTGTTAGAAGGTTTTTTTTAATACCAGAGCTGTTTTGATAACAATTTAATCATCTGGGCGGTTGCCCCCCAAATTGAATAATTGCTGAATGGAATTGAATAAATCGTGTGGATTTTGCCTTCTACCCGGAACTGCTGAGTGCGCATATTCACTGGGTTTAATAGGTAGTGAATCGGTACTTCGAACAGTTCATCGACCTCATTAGGATCCAGCTGTGGCGTGTAATCTGGAGCAATGGTTGAGAGAAATGGCGTAACCATATATCCGCTGATAGTGGGAAGAGAAGGAAGCTGACCCAGAATATGACTGCGCTTGCATAAAATTCCAGTCTCTTCTTTGGTTTCGCGGATGGCTGTGGCGATTAAATCCACATCATAGGCTTCATGGCGGCCACCAGGGAATGCTACCTGACCCGGATGGTGTTTTAGGTGTTTAGCTCGGCGTGTCAGTAAAATGTTGAAACTGTCATTACGCGGGACTAAGGGGATCAGCACTGCCGCTTGCTTAAATGTATCTGTTTTAGATACATACTGGCGCACACGCACATTATGACTGGTGTCATAATTGGTCGTGGGAGCTAGCAAAAATCGGCTTAAAATCTGTTGCTGATTGTTCATAGACCATCCGTGGTTATGTGGGTTCGATCTGTTTAGCTGCGACAGTATGGTCGATCATCCCATAGCTGTCGGCATACGATGTTACTGCTTTAAGATTGGCAGAATTTTACTGAGTTTGTCCAGTGTTTCCTGATATTCGCTTTCAGCTTCACTGTCTGCGACAATTCCGCCACCAGCCCAGGCAAAGAGCCGGTTCTGCTGAGTGATCAGTGTACGAATGGTGATACTGGTATCCATACGACCACAACGACTGATATAGCCGATGCTGCCGCAATACACGCTTCGACGGTGAGGTTCTAGCTCTTCAATGATCGACATAGCACGAACCTTAGGTGCGCCGGTGATCGAGCCGCCAGGAAAACAGGCCCGTAATAAGTCGGTCGGTGAATGTTGTTCATCGAGTTGACCCGTAACTGTGCTAACCAGGTGGTGTACGGCAGGGAAGCTTTCAATCTCAAATAGCTTTGGCACTTTGACGCTGCCAGGTTTTGCCACTCGACCAATATCATTTCGCAGCAGATCAACAATCATCAGATTTTCTGAGCGATCTTTCTCTGCGTAGCGTAATGCCTCGGCATAGGCTCGATCCTGCGTGACGTCTTCAGAACGCGGACGTGTCCCCTTGATGGGTTTTGTCTCCACATAGCCCTGTTTATGTTGCAAGAAGCGTTCAGGCGATACGGACAGTACGGTGCCGTGCTCAGTGCGAATGAAGCCAGAGAAAGGGGCACCATTGATCTGCTCTAAACGCAGATACGCTTGCCACTCGTCTCCCTGATAGGATGCATCAAAGCGTTGTGCCAGATTAATCTGGTAGCAGTCACCTGACAGCAGATACTCCTGTACCTGATCAAATTTGTTGCAATAATCTGTGGTTGTCATGTTTGCAGACCAGTCACTTGTTAATGTGAATGGTTGGCTTTGTTGTGAAACGCGATTTTTGTGCAGCTGCAGCCAGGCGTCTTTTTGCTCGCTCAGCCATTTCAAACGGCCGCTATCTTGTGGCGAGATCAGAAATAACATTTGTTCCTGATGATCGGCGATCAGTGCCCAATCATAAATGCCGATAGCCATATCCGGAGCGGTAATATCGTGGCAGGCAATATTGGCTATCTTTTCGACTCGGCGGCCTAAATCGTAGCCGAAGTATCCTAGCGCTCCGCCAATAAAAGGCACATCTGTCCTAGCGTTAAGTGGTGGCAAAAGCTGAGTCTGAATATATTCTACTAACTTGAAAGGATCTTCGTTGCTGGTTTGTTCATCACCATTTGAAAATTTAATACGAGTTGTTTCACCACGAGTCTCTAAAGTGGCTAAAGGATCGGCAACTAAAATATCAAAGCGATTATCTGGGTGATCCTGAGCGGCCGAGCGTAATATCATTGCCCACGGCTGGCCCGCTAAAGGTTCAAACCACGAAAGTGTCGCTTCTTGGGCGTAATCGAGTTGTTCAATACTCAGTTGAGGATGTGATTTACAAATCATTTTCTTTTTTGTGACAGGTGATCGATTGGCGCGTAGCGCGAAATTGTCCGCAAGAGTATCATAAACCCGGAATTTAATACGACGCCCAAGGACGATCCTTTGTGTTTATTTTCTATTTCATCAGTAGAAGCTGACTCACCAAGGACAACAGCCACGAGGATCATGGCTGCGTGGTTGCATTATTCACAGTATTCGCCTAACCCTACTGGCAGGGTTTGAATAATGTAAACCACACCCTACATTGGAAGCGTGCTGTAGTGGTAAAAAAGCCGGGCGCCATGGAATGATAATAATCAACGAGGGCAATTATGACCGTCATCCGTAAAGAAGATGTGATTAGTAGCGTAGCGGATGCGCTGCAGTACATCTCATATTACCACCCGCTGGATTTTGTTCAGGCCTTGGAAAAAGCCTATAACAAAGAACAAAATCAAGCAGCGAAAGATGCGATTGCGCAGATCTTGATCAACTCCCGGATGTCTGCCGAAGGTCACCGTCCTCTCTGTCAGGACACCGGCATTGTGACCTGTTTTGTTAAGATTGGTATGAAGGTGCAGTGGGACAGTGATCTGACTGTGCAAGAGATGATTGATGAAGGTGTCCGTCAGGCATATACCAACCCGGATAACCCGCTGCGAGCCTCTGTCGTCGCGGATCCTGCGGGTAGCCGTAAGAATACCAAAGATAACACACCCGCGGTTGTACATATCGATATGGTGCCAGGCAATAAAGTTGAAATTCAAATTGCCGCTAAAGGCGGTGGTTCAGAAAATAAAACTAAGATGGTGATGCTGAATCCATCGGACGATGTAGCAGAATGGGTTGAGAAAACCGTTCCTCTTATGGGCGCGGGCTGGTGTCCGCCGGGTATGCTGGGTATTGGTATTGGCGGTACTGCAGAGAAAGCCGCAGTACTGGCGAAAGAATCTTTAATGGAATCGGTCGATATCCATGAGCTTCAGGAGCGTGGTCCGCAAAATGCAGAAGAAGAACTGCGGTTAGATATTTATAACCGTGTAAATAAGTTGGGCATTGGCGCGCAGGGCTTGGGTGGCTTAACCACCGTGGTTGATGTGAAGATTAAAACGGCGCCAACTCATGCAGCTTCTAAACCTGTTTGTATGATCCCGAACTGTGCGGCGACTCGTCACGTACACTTTACGCTAGACGGCAATGGTCCGGCAGAATTAACGCCACCGAAGCTGGAAGACTGGCCTGAGGTGACCTGGGAGGTGGGCGAGAACGTCCGTCGTGTAAATGTTGACGAAGTCACTAAAGCCGACGTTCAGGAATGGAAATCAGGCGAGACCGTTCTGCTGTCGGGCAAAATCCTGACCGGTCGTGATGCTGCGCATAAACGTATTCAGGATATGCTGGCGAGAGGAGAAGATTTTCCTGTCGACTTTAATAATCGCTTTATTTACTACGTCGGTCCGGTTGATGCGGTGGGGGATGAAGTCGTTGGCCCTGCAGGCCCGACAACCTCAACCCGTATGGATAAATTTACCGATATGATGCTTGGCCAGGCGGGTCTTACTGGCATGATTGGTAAAGCAGAACGTGGCCCGGCAGCCATTGAGTCAATCAAAAAGCACAAAGCAGTATATCTGATGGCCGTAGGTGGTGCAGCCTACCTGGTTGCAAAAGCGATCAAGAAAGCGCGTGTTGTCGCGTTTGAAGATCTGGGTATGGAAGCAATCTACGAATTTGAAGTTGAAGATATGCCGGTAACGGTAGCGGTTGATTCCGACGGTACCAATGCTCACCAGACGGGACCGGATACCTGGAAAGTTAAAATCGCCGAAATGGATGCGTAAGCATTAAGCGTTTATACCGGTGGGTATTACATCTTGTATGAAGGAGCCAGTTGGCTCCTTTTTTCTAGTTTCGTTGATCTGAAAGTCACCTCATCAGCCAAGTACATAAAGCCGATCTTTGTTCGTTGTGACTCGCCTTGTCTTCGTCCCTTTCACTCTACGTAATGATCAGGCTATTCCCCGATTGGTTTAATCAGCCCGGTGAGTTGCCAATGTACCCTTTTCTATGGTTTTTCTTGTTTTTTAGTACCTTGTTGGTATTTTGTTGTCTATTATTGGCTACACTGATAGCTTGCGCGGTTTGATGTGTTGTAGGCGTTTCTGTCGCGATTGAGTAGCCTGAATAAGAATCTATCTGGCTACGGATAAGAAGATCAAAATATTAAGAATAGTCTGACAATCATAAGGATTGGGGAGAATCTATGGGGCGCATAGTATCTGCCGCATTACTGTTAGGTGTATTGCTGACAGGGTGCGGTGAAAAACAGGTGGAGGTTCCCGAGCCGGAGTCTCGTCCGGTAAAATTACAAACGGTATCTGTGGGTAATAATCAAACTTTTCGAACATTTCCTGCAACGGTTGAAGCGGGCGATAAGGCGGTGTTGGCATTCAGGGTCTCAGGCCAGTTGTCCTCCGTTGATGTTAATCCGGGAACAACGGTTAAGCATGGTCAAAAACTAGCCAGTCTGAATACAGATGAGCTTTCTCTATTGGTTGAGCAGGCACAAGCGAAATATGAACTGGCGTATGTTCAGTTTAAACGTGATGAAGAATTGCGGAAAACAAACGTGGTATCTGAACTCGATTATGATACCTCTAAAGCGTCATTGAAACAGGCTCAAGCAGCGTTGGATAAGCAAAAAGCCAATCTCAGCTATGCAACATTGGTTGCACCTTATGAGGGTACTTTATCGCTGTCTTTGGTGGAAAATTATGAATATGTGATGGCGAAACAGCCAGTGATGCATATTCAAAGTGCTGGACTTATTAATGTCGCTTTCCAGCTTCCGGATCATTTATTGGCACGTTTTCAAGGGCAGTATGATAGCCAGCCTACTGTCATGTTCGATACCATTCCTGGGAAAAGCTTTGCAGCTCAATTTAAAGAAATTGATACCGAGGCTGATGCAAAAACATCCAGTTATAAAGTGACCTTATTTATGGAACGCCCGGAAGGTAGAAATATTCTTCCTGGTATGGCGAGTCAGGTCAAAATTGCCATTCCTAAAGGTAACTCAGGTGCCATTTCAAAGCGCGCCATCATAGAGGAAGATGATGGCATTTATGTCTGGTATGTCGATGAGGCGGGTATTGTCCACAAAACCCGGGTCGAACTGGATGATAAAGGACGCGTGGTTAAAGGCTTGAAGGATGGCGACCAAATTGCTATCTCAGGTGTTAATGAATTACAAGAAGGCCAGAAAGTAAGGGCCTGGATTAAGGAGCGAGGACTGTAATATGAAAAAGCTATCCTTAATTGTTTTCGCTGTTGGCACTGTTTTGACCCTGCAGGGGTGTGAAAAGCCACTGATTGAAGAGAGGCAAGTGGTGCAACCCGTGACGGTGATGCCAGTGGTTTTAGCATCGGCATCGCCTCAGCTAGCGTATTCTGGAGTCGCTGCGGCAGCTGATAAATCAAGCCTGTCTTTTCGTATCCAGGGGGAAATCATAAAAATAGCGGTACGTCCCGGCGACTTAGTCAAAAAAGGTCAGTTATTGGCGCAACTTGAACCGACTGATTATCGGTTAGAAGTTGACGATGCCCAGGCAAAGTATAATGTTGCGGATAGCCAGTACCGACGTTCCGCCAAATTGGTCGACAAAGGCTATTTAGCCCAGTCACAGTTTGATGAACTGAAAGCCCAGCGTCGTATTGCCCGAGCGAGACTGAACCTGGCGAAATTAAGCTTAAGCTTTACCCAGCTGAAGGCACCATTTGATGGCGTGATTTCGCGTGTACCTGCCGAGCAATTTGAAAATGTGCAGGTTGGACAGCAAGTTATGAATATTCATAGTGTAGATATGGTCGATATTCATATTCAGGCTCCGGATATGATCTATTCACAACGGTCAGCGGTTGACGTTGAAGATTCAAGGCCAGGAGCCCGAATTATACTGACAAATGGTTTGGAATATAAAGCTTACCTTAAAGAGTTCACCACCGAGCCGGATCCGGAATCAGGGTCGTTTATGGTGACCTTAACCATGCCGATGCCTGAAGACCTTTTTATTCTTGATGGTATGTCTGTTGAAGTCAGAGCCGATGCGGAAAAACTGAAAATCTACCCTCGCGGTGAAGCCGTTATTCCGCTGGAAGCTATCTTCAATGAAGATGGGGATGATTTGGATTTGGATAATAAATTTGTCTGGGTAGTGGGTGCAGATAACACGGTGAGTAAGCGCCGTATTGTTACCAATACAGTTGTTCCAGAAGGTGTTCGTCTGCAATCCGGATTGGAAGAAGGTGAGCAAATTGTGATTGCCGGGGGAAATCGCTTGCGGGATGGACAGCAAGTGAAGCTCGTTGACATGGAGGCTGGACAATAATGAAACAAGATATCGCCGCCTATTTTATCAAGAACAAAGTTGTCAGCTGGATGGTCACATTGATCTTTCTGGTTGGCGGTACCATGGCCTTCTTTGGCTTGGGAAGGCTGGAAGATCCTAATTTTACCATCAAAGATGCAATGGTGGTGACAGCCTATCCCGGCGCAACACCGCTACAGGTGGAAGAGGAAGTTACCTACCCGATCGAGAAGGCAATTAAGCAGCTTACCTATGTTGATGAAGTAAACTCCATTTCCAGTCGCGGTTTATCACAAATCACGGTCACCATGAAAAACAATTTTGGTCCCGATGATTTGCCACAAATCTGGGATGAACTTCGCCGAAAGGTAAACGACCTGAGGCCGATGTTGCCACCTGGGGTGGCTGACCCATCGATTATCGATGACTTTGGTGATGTGTACGGGATCTTGCTGGCTATTACTGGTGATGCCTATTCGTATAAAGAACTGAACGACTATGTGGATTACTTTCGTCGTGAGATAGAACTGGTTGAAGGAGTCGGTAAAGTTGCGGTAACAGGCACTCAGCAAGAGCAGGTCTTTATTGAAATATCGGTGCAGCGCTTGAGTAGTTTGGGTGTTTCATTGCAAACGATCTATAACACTCTGGCGACGCAGAATCTCGTTTCTAGCGCAGGTGCGGTAAAAATTGGAACGGAATATATCCGTGTTCACCCGACTGGTGAATTTACTGATGTAGATGCGCTAGGTGATTTGATCATCACCGACAATGGTGCTGAAGGTCTGATTTATTTACGTGATGTCGCAACGATCGAACGCGGCTTTAAAGAAGTACCCGATAATCTTGTTGGCTACAATGGAAAAGTGGCACTGAATGTCGGCATCTCGTTTGTGTCGGGAGTCAATGTTGTAGATATTGGTAAAGCCGTCTATCGCCGATTGGATGAACTGAAAGAACAACAGCCTGTTGGTATCGATATTGATGTCGTCTATAGCCAACCCGATGAAGTGGATAAGTCTGTTCAGGGCTTTATTATCAGTCTCGGACAGGCGGTAGCGATTGTTATTGTGGTGCTGTTGTTTTTTATGGGATTGCGTTCAGGTCTCCTGATCGGATTGATCCTGCTGTTAACGGTATTGGGTACATTCGTGTTCATGAGCACGATGGCTATAGATTTGCAGCGTATATCGCTCGGGGCTTTGGTTATTGCACTTGGGATGCTGGTGGATAATGCCATTGTGGTTGTCGAAGGCGTGCTGATCGGGATGCAAAAAGGGCGAACTCGGATGCAGGCGGCATCAGATATCGTAACCCAGACGAAGTGGCCACTGTTAGGGGCTACCGTGATTGCGGTGACTGCCTTTGCGCCGATCGGTTTGTCTCAGGATTCGACGGGTGAGTATTGTGCGACTTTATTTAGCGTACTGTTAATTTCACTGATGTTGAGTTGGTTCACGGCGATTTCATTGACCCCATTTTTTGCCGACATGTTCTTCAAAAGTGTTAAAAACAATGCCGGAGAGGAAGAAAATGACCCCTATAAAGGTGTCTTTTTCGTGATGTACAAGAAATTTTTAGAAATGTGCATGAAGTACGCATGGACAACCGTGATCGTATTGATTGTGATGCTTGGTGCCAGTCTGTATGGTTTTACTCAGTTAAAACAGTCCTTCTTCCCATCCTCTACTACACCGATGTTCATGGTCGATGTGTGGCTACCGGAAGGGACCGACATTCGTTCAACCAATGACAAATTACGCCAACTGGAAGAGTTAGTGAGTACGCAAGACAGCGTAAGTCACGTATCTTCAAGTGCGGGTAAAGGTTCGCAGCGTTTCATGCTGACGTATGCGCCAGAGAAGAGTTACTCGTCATACGGTGAGCTAATCATCCGTGTTAACAGCTATGATGACGTGATGCCGATGATGCGAAAAGTCAGTAACGAGCTTGATATTAAGCACCCTGACATTGAGTATAAATTAAAGCGAATTGAATTAGGTCCGTCATCCGGTTCTAAAATTGAAGCGCGTCTAGTAGGCCCCGATCCAACGATTTTACGTGGTCTCGCCCAGCAGTCGCTGGATATTATGCGTGCTGATCCGGGTAGTTTTAACGTTCGTCATGATTGGCGGGAACGTACGAAAGTACTTGAGCCAATCTTCAATGAAAGTCAGGCTCGCCGTTATGGTATTACCAAAGCTGATGTTGATGATTTGCTGCAAATGGCATTCTCTGGCTTGTCTGTTGGTATCTATCGTGATGGCACCAATTTGATGCCAATCGTTGCACGTTTACCGGAAGCGGAGCGTGTAGATGTGAGCACGATTGAAGGCATGAAGATTTGGAGCCCGGCAATTCAAGGCTATGTACCACTGCAACAGGTTATACTAGGCGTAAATGTTCGATGGGAAGATCCATTGGTTGTCCGTAAGAACCGTAAGCGTATGCTGACAATCATGGCGGATCCTGATCCATTAGGTGATGAAACTGCGGCAACCCTGCAGGCCCGTATTCAGCCAAAAATAGAAGCACTGGATTTCCCTCCCGGTTATTCACTGGAGTGGGGAGGCGAATATGAATCATCGGCAGATGCGAAAGCGTCACTGTTCCAGACCATGCCGATGGGCTACCTGTTCATGTTTTTGATCACTATCTTCCTGTTTAACAAAGTGAAAGAAGCGGTGATTGTGTGGGCGACAGTACCGCTGGCAATAATTGGCGTCACAACCGGTTTGTTGGTGCTGAATACTCCGTTCGGCTTTATGGCATTACTCGGATTCTTGAGCCTGTCTGGCATGCTGGTCAAAAACGGTATCGTATTGGTTGATCAGATTGAGATTGAAATCAGCGGTGGTAAAGAGAAGTACCAGGCTGTGGTTGATGCGGCAGTGAGCCGCGTGCGTCCGGTATGCATGGCGGCAATCACAACAGTACTCGGTATGATCCCGCTGTTGCCTGATGTGTTCTTTAAACCCATGGCGGTAACGATTATGTTCGGGCTGGGCTTTGCGACAGTACTGACATTGATCGTTGTGCCAGTACTGTATCGAATGTTCCATAGTTTGAAGATCCCTCAGGAACAATAATGCGGTTTGGTGATAAATCAAAATAGCAAAAGGGCTCCCGAAGGAGCCCTTTTTAATTACGGTTTAGTCTTATCCCGATTGGTATGACTATCAATATCGCTTAAATGACTTTCCACGCCATCGCTTCACCGGCACGAATAGGCACCACCTCATCGTTACCGAATGCCATAGTCTCAGGAACTGTCCAGCTTTCTTTTGTCAGCGTAATGCTATCGGTATTACGTGGCAGGTCGTAGAAATCAGGGCCATTGAAGCTTGCAAAAGCTTCAAGCTTATCTAAAGCTCCTGCGTCATCAAACACTTCAGCGTACAGCTCTATGGCCGCATGGGCAGTGTAAGAACCCGCACAACCACAGGCTGATTCTTTGCGGCCCTGAGCATGGGGCGCCGAGTCTGTCCCTAAAAAGAATTTAGGGTTGCCGCTGGTGGCGGCTGCAACTAATGCATGCTGGTGAACGTTACGTTTTAGGATCGGAAGGCAGTAGAAGTGGGGACGAATACCGCCAACTAGCATGTGATTGCGGTTAAACATCAGATGATGCGCGGTAATTGTCGCGCCGACATTAGGCCCGGCGTTTGTCACAAACTCTACCGCATCAGCTGTCGTAATGTGCTCAAGCACCACTTTTAAATCAGGGTACTGCTCAACAATCGGCGCCAGTACCGTTTCAAGGAATACGGTTTCACGGTCGAAGATATCGATATCGTGAGTCGTCACTTCACCGTGAACAAGTAGAGGCATACCGGTTTCTTGCAAGGCTTGCAGTGCTGGGCGAATATTTTCGACAGACGTGACACCAGAATCAGAGTTAGTCGTTGCGCCTGCTGGGTAAAGTTTTGCAGCGTAGATATGACCGGAGGATTTTGCCTTGTGAATTTCTTCAGCGGTGGTGTTGTCGGTGAGGTAGATAACCATTAGAGGGGAGAAATTGCCTTGAGGGCCTTGGGCAATAATACGTTCGCGATAGGATAATGCAGCGTCTGTATCAGTGACCGGAGGAACCAGATTCGGCATGATTATCGCTCGTCCCATATACCGGCTGATGTCACGAACCGTATCTTTTAGTACGTCGCCATCACGTAAATGTACATGCCAGTCATCAGGACGTGTAATAGTAATCGTTGTCATCATTGCTTCCCTCCCAAAAAATTCGCCCGATTCTAAAATCATCCACATAGTAAGTAAAGGTCAATTATCAAACAATGTATTTAATTGATGATTAATAGCGCAATCGTTTGCTGCTGGTGGGGGCAATGAAGAGGGGAAATAATAAAGCCAGCAATAATTGCTGGCTTTATAAGCTTATAGGGTGAGGGGATGGACCTCTGTGCGCCTTTGCTTTACTTAGGGCCTAGAACTTGCTCTTTCTAGGCTCTTGCCCCCTACAACTTAAAGCGATGCACCAATGTATTTTGCTGGTTAGCCAGTTCATCCAGTTTTGTGCTGGCTTCGGCGACTTCTTCCATTGAACTGAAGTTTGCATCAGCAATATGACTGATATCTTCCAGACTGCGCGCAATGGAGCCTGTGGTGCTTTGCTGCTCTTCTGCCGCTTGTGCAATCTGAGCGCTCATCTGGCTGATTTCGATAATGATGGCCTGAATTTCTTCCATCGCGCTGTTAGCATCAGAAGCTTGCGAAATACTGTTTTCCATTTCGGTAACACAGCCTTGCATTACCGATACGGCCTGACCTGAACTGGACTGCAGACTCTGGATCATATTTTCGATTTCAGAGGTTGAGTCAGTGGTACGTTTAGCCAGTACCCGTACTTCATCGGCAACGACAGCGAATCCTCGGCCCTGATCACCGGCTCGTGCGGCTTCGATTGCCGCATTCAGTGCCAGCAAGTTAGTTTGATCTGCAATGTTGCGAATAACATCCAGTATAGAGCCAATGTTGCTGCTCATTTCCTGAAGCTGTGAAACAACGTTAACGGATTCGTCTAAGCGTTCAGAAAGCTGATGAGTCGTATTGATATTGCGGCTCATCACATCACGGCCTGTTGCTGATGCCTTCTCTACCTCATGGACCCTTTCCATGGTGTTTTGTGCGCTGTGCGAGACGTCGGTAACCGACTGTTCCATTTCTGTCATTGCCGTGGCCACAGACGCGGTTTGCTGGCGTTGTTCATTGAGGCGATGTTTGGCCTGGGTGGTGGTGGTCTGGTTTTCAGCCGCAACTGCGGTCAGATCTTCTGAAGCTTGGCTGAGTTTCCCCAGAATTTCTTGTAAATTATCAGCCAGGGTATTGATATGACGGCTTAACTTATCGAATTCAATAAAATTGTTATTGTCGATCCGCTGGGTCATGTCGCCATCAGTCAGGGCTTCCAGAGCTTTCAATGTTGATTCAAGCGGCTTGCGAACACTACCGGCGAGATACCAGCCAATAAAAATTGCAAGCAGGGTAACGCAGACCCCGATAAGTACAGCGTTCGTGTAACTCTGATCGTAAGCTGTGTTGGCCGTCTCAATTGCGGTATCCATTTGAGTGTTTGCCTGGGCTCTGAAGTTATCTAACAGTCCCATGGCCTGGTTAATTTCTGCGGCTAGGGTTGCAATATTGTCGTAAAGTCGATTTCTGGCGTCAATATATTCAAAGTGAAGGTCAAGTACGCCTCCTTTTTTACCGATATCCTGGGTATATTGTTCGACCGTTTTATCAAAAATCGTTTTCAAAGCCGGAAGGTGGGCAGACAGGCCGCGATAGCTTTGGCCAAGATGATTGACACTTTTTTTATTGGATTTAACTGCGGCGGTAATTTTGACAATATCGTCGGTGGCAAGGGCGTCAGAGGTGGCGGTTTCAGTTTGCTTCAGCTTTAGAAAATAACTTTTTGCCATCATTTTGACAGAAATATTATCTTGATCGTCAATGTACTCCTTCATGCGAACGCTAAGTTCGGTGTGAAGTTGCTGAAAACGACGTGTCGACTGCAGTCGTTCATCCTGCGCTAACAACTGGGCGCGGTAGTTGTTCATTGCGGTACGCGCTTCGGTGAAATAGCGTTCTTCTAAAGCGAGCAGGTTGCTAAGGTGTGCGCTGAGTTCCGGATTACTTTCGGCTGCTTTTACCAATTGATCACGCGCATCGGCAAAGGCTTCATGAGCTTGGGTGAAATTGGCCTCGTAGACTTTCATTCGGACAGGATCTTGACTGGTCAGAAAATCTTTAAATATTTTATCAGCAGCAAGAAGTCTGACACTGGCCTGGTTGGTTGTTGATACTAATGGGAGTGCAACTGCTGTTACAGATTCTAATTGCTGGTGAATGCGGCTTGTTCCATCAAGCATCAGAACGATTGCCGCAGCCATAAGCCCGACCATCACCGCAAACCCGGCGTACATACGGCGTATGACAGAGGCTTGTCTCATTGTATTCATAATGTCCCTAAAAATAGCAAAAGGCGTGCAGCAGCAACATGCTCACGATCATAATGGTACTAAGCTTTGCTGTTGTTAATGGAGCCTTGCAAAGAGTGTGAGGTCTAAATTTCAAGCAGTAAATAAAGTTGCATAAAATTGACACTATTGACTCAATTGCTACTCCAACACCCTGTAGCGAAAGCTCGTTACAATGCTTAATGATAATTGAATTCATAGTGCACATACTTTGACGGCGGCATCAAAAAAAAACGTAATTTATGAATATTTCACTAGAATTAACGTTTAAAACGATGTTCAATATTGCTCTCTTAGACGGACTCAAGCATACTTTACATCAAAGGTAAAAATTGAAATGGAGCTTGATATGGCAGAAGAAACTATCTTCAGCAAAATTATTCGTAAGGAAATTCCTGCAGACGTATTGTACCAAGATGATCTGGTCACTGCGTTTCGCGATATTAACCCGCGTGCGCCAAGCCATATCTTAATTATCCCCAACAAACTGATCCCGACGGTGAATCAGATTGAAGCTGATGACGAAGTGATGATGGGGAGACTGTTTACCGTAGCGCGTAAGCTGGCAGAAAAAGAAGGCGTTGCTGAAAACGGTTATCGTTTAATTGTTAACTGTAACCCACATGGCGGCCAGGAAGTGTACCATGTTCATATGCATTTACTGGGTGGTCGCCCATTGGGTCCAATGTTAGTTGGTTAAACCGTCTCTTATCTTTGAGTAAGTGCTTGTTAAGTAAAGTCTGGGTATATTGAGATATTTTTTAATTACTCAGGCTTTTTCATAGGAAAGTGGTCATTAACTCGATACATAAACATGCTGTAGTTGCGCTACTCTCTCTAAATCTGCTGGCCTGTGCCAATTTATCCACCCAGAGTTTGTTTAGCCATTACAGCGCCGCGAATGCAGATGCTCATCAGGCCATGCAACAAGGCCTTTACACCGAAGCGGCAGAAGCATTACCCGATGCCCCTGCAGGCGATATTCTTGATGGCATGGAACGCGGCAGGGTTCATTTTGTTGCAGAACAATATCCATTTAGTTTTACCGCATTAAAGCATGCCGATATGGCGGTGAAAGAGCAGCAACGTCAGGCGACGATTCAGCTCTCTGAAGGAATTAACCAGGCTGGTGCCTTACTCACCAATGACAATATGATCACCTACCAGCCTGCCGATTATGAATTAGGTTTTTTGCACCTTTATTTGGCGCTTAACTACCTGCAACAGAAAAACCTTGAAGGGGCGCTGGTAGAGGTTCGTCGTGCAAATCAGGTCCAGGAAGCGGCCCGAAAACAGCGGGCGGCAGAACTGCTGCGGGCAGAAAAAGAAGTAAAGAGCAAAGGTATCAACGATAACATTGGTTCGGTGCTGGCTCGTTACCCTGATGCGGGTGAAAAATTAGGCGCAGTGCAGAATGGTTATCTGTTTTATCTGTCAGGGGTGTTGTATGAAGCCGATGGTGATCTGAATAATGCGTATATTGATTATAAGCGGGCTTTAGCAGTAGCCCCGGGCAATCTCTATATTGCCAATACAGTACTGCGAGTGGCGACCGTTATGAATATGACGGGTGACTTAAAAACCCTAGAAGCGCGTTACGGTAAGTATAACAAGCCTGCGCCGAATGAAGGCCGGGTCATTATTTTTGATGAGCAGGGGGTGGTTCAGGCTCGAGACGGTTGGCGCTTGCCGCTGTGGTTGTACGACAGTCGCGGTGATGGTGTGATTTATAACCTGGCATTGCCATATTACCCTACCGCAACAATGCCTCGTCTTACGCCGTTAAAACTGGAAAACAATACCGTGAAGGGGGCGCAGCTGGCTGATGTGAACGCCATGGCAAGGAATAGCCTGAATGAAGATCTACCTGTCATTGTGGTTCGACAGGCGCTGCGTGTATTAGCGAAAAATGAAGTTCGCAAAACCGCTGCGAGTAAAGGAAACGATGTAGGCAATATACTTGCAAACATTTTCAATACACTAACCGAACAGCCAGATACGCGTAGTTGGCAGTCTTTACCTGCCAGTGTTGATGTTTTCCATACCGATCTAGCTGCAGGCACGCATAGCTTGAGTTGGAATGGACAACAGTTAAATGTAGATATTAAAGCCGGACGAACCACAATGGTTTGGGTGTCTCGACAAGGAAACCAAGTCAGCTGGTGGTCGGCACTGTTAGGAGGAATCTAATGAGATATATCTCAGTATTGCTAGTTACATTATTTTTAGCGGCATGTACCACAACAACATCGGGGATCAGTATTGAAAGCAGTAACCAGAATGTGGTTATTGGTAATTCATCGCTGGCAAGCCGTGTCGCGGTTGAAAGGGCCATTGTTGGTGACGTTAACGGTCTGATGAAAGCCGGTGTACCGGTAACCAGTCAGGTTAGCGATGATATGAAACTGCAATACCGTTTTTATTGGTATGATGCTCAAGGGTTAGAAGTGGATGGCAGTGATGCACCATGGCGGCAATTTGTACTTCATGGCAAGGATACAATGACGCTGCAAGCTGTTGCAAGAAGCCCGAAAGCGAAGCAATACCGTATTTATATTCGTCAAGCAAATTATTAATCACAACCCTTGAAGGTCTAAAATGAAAAAAAGCATTATTGCATTATTGAGCGTCGCTGTTTTATTGGGTGGTTGTGCGCAGAAAGTCAGCTATGGTGATGCCCAAGAGGCGGAAACGACAACCATTGAATTTGGTTCAACCGATCTGCAAAAAATTGCGGAAGAGATGACCGACAGCATGCTGGCTTCGGGCTCCGTTGCTTACATTACGGGAAACAACCAGCGTCCTATTATCGTGGTTGATGGTATTAAGAACAAAACCAGCGAGCATATTGATACCGAATCCATTACCGATTCTGTCAGTACCCGTCTGCTAAACTCTGGAAAATTTCGTTTTGTTGATATGACGCGTGTAGAAGCCGCTCGTAAGCAGTTGAACTTCCAGAATAACGATGAACTGGTTAACCAGAGCACTGCGATTCAGTTCGGTAAAATGGTCGGTGCGGAGTATATGCTTTATGGCAACCTTGCGAGCATTGTGAAGCAAGCGGGTAGTGATAAAGACGTTTACTACAAAATGACGATGCGTCTGATGGATCTGGAAACGGGTCTGATCGAATGGGCTGACGAAAGCGAGATCCGTAAGCAAGAAGCGAAAAGCCTTCTTGGCTGGTAATCGCCGTTAGCTGGGGATCTTATCGTTGTAATTAAGCAGCGAATAGCAATATGTTATACCAATCGGGATAATTGTTCCGATTGGTATTATTGAGGCACTAAGTGGAAATATTCGACCAATCTTTGCTTAGTGCGTTACATGACGTTGAGCTTATATCTGCCAGGCCGCTTTCCGGCGGCCTGACTAACCGTTGCTGGTTACTGAAAATCCGTAATGGTACTTCCGGTCAATACTCTTCTCTGGTCTGGCGACCGATAGCCGCCTCATCAAGCGCTTTTGGCGTCTCTCGGCATCATGAATATCGAGTTTTAGCACAAATTGCGCCCAGTGGAATCGCACCTAAGCCTGCTTACTTGCTGGAACATGGCTTGTTAGTGGAATGGATTGAAGGGGAAGAAGCCAGTAATGAATTATCAGATACGATTTTACTGAAGCTTCAGGCTGATATTCACACATTGCCAGTGCCTCACTGGCGGTTAGATGTACAGCAAAAAGCGGCACACTATTGGCAATTTATACCGCAACATTTTAAAACTCCTGAACTTATCTCAATTTTCCATCATTTCCAATACCGGCAACTCGAGACTAAGTTTGCAGATACTTGCTGTCATCATGATCTGGGGCGTTATAACATTATTCACACCGATAACGGACGTGATGTGGTGATCGATTGGGAATATGCTGCTGCGGGCGATCCTTCATTAGATTTAGCACTGACCATCAATGCTAATGGCCTTGAACCAAATGGGGCCGTAAAGATGTATTGTCAGCACCGTAGGATCAGCAATAACCAACCGTGGTTAGATGCTGTGGCTGACTGGCAACCTTGGTGTGACTATTTGGCCATGCTATGGTTCTTCGTCGGGGCTGATATCTGGCAAGAGCAAACGTATTTAGAGTCGGCTAATCAGCTGCAACAGAAACTGAGCTTTCTTCCTCGATAAACAATCGTTAATCCGCTGTTTTGATTTTTCTCATGTTCCGAGAAAACACAGGTCTACACTGATCTTGAGGTTGTCGGCTTTTAGCTAATAGCAGGAAGGTGGTTAAGGTGAAGCTCTCTGGTCGGATTAAACAACGGGTCTTTTGTTTACTGATTTCGGTGTTGTTGACCGGCTGTGTTATGCGTCTGGCTTATAACACATTAGACTTCTGGATCTCTTATTACCTGGCCGATTATGTCAGTCTCAATTCTAGTCAGGAAAGAGATTTTGAAGTCGACCTTGATAATGCACTGCTTATTCATCGTGATCGCGATCTTCCAAAATTACACCGTCTGATCTCTGAGTTGCAATCAGATCTGAAAAAGCCACTCACTTTCAGCCAGACCCGCGGTTATCATTTTAAACTTACCAAAGTAGGACAAGATTCAATAGGATTATTGGCGATACCTCTGGCGTCAATGATCCGTGATCTTAATGAAGATCAAATCGCTGAGCTCAACCGCAATATTGAAAAAAGTATAGAGGACGTGATCGCTGAAAGAGCAATACTGCCGACTAAACAAAAGATGGCCAAGCGAACGAGACAGCTGCAAGAGATATCACTGGACTGGATTGGCACGCTAACTTATAAGCAGAAGCAGCTATTACACGAACTGGCCGAATATCAAGTCGAAATGGAGCCGATATTCTTCTCTTTTTATCGCAGTTTCTTGCAGAACTGGCGAGGGTTGATGGAAAAACGCTTTGAGCCTGACTTTGACGAAAAGCTGAGTCAGATGTTGCAGAAGTTTGTTGCACTGGAGAATGAGCAGCTTCAGATCGATATTAATGTCTACCTTAATCGTCGCTTTGATGTCATGCGCCGGTTGAATAACAGTCTGAACGATAAACAACGTCGATATCTCGACCGGAAATTGTCTGGTATTCGTATCGATTTGGCGATTCTGATTCATCAATAAGGGTATATTTGTTCTTTTAAACTACATACCCAGGTTACCTCAAGATGCTGGATCACTCCCGAAGGGCGAGTTTTCCAGGCACTAATGTTGCGTTGCTGATTTTTGATGTAGAGCAACTATATCGACAAATCAGCGCCTGACCTTAGCGCCTGGAAATTCTCGCTGAAACGAGCACCTTGAGGTTACTTGGGTATAAAAAACATGTTAGATTAAATTCAGGCGCACATTTAGTGCCACGGACAATAAGAACGACAGGGGAGAAGAGATGATTATTTATCTACATGGCTTTGATTCCACAAGCCCGGGTAATCACGAAAAAGTATTACAGCTTCAGTTTATTGACCCCGATGTTCGTTTCGTTAACTACAGTACTTTGCATCCTAAACACGATATGCAACATATCCTCAAAGAAGTGCATAAGTTAAAGGAGCAGTCGGACGATCCCAATCCATTAATTTGCGGTGTCGGATTAGGCGGTTATTGGTCTGAACGTATTGGCTTCTTAAGCGGCATTCGACAGGTTATCTTTAACCCTAACCTCCATCCTGAAATCAATATGGAAGGACGGATCGACCGTCCGGAAGAATACGCCGACATTGGGACAAAATGTGTTACAGATTTTCGTAAAAAAAATGCGGGTAATTGCCTCTGTATCCTTTCAACTAATGACGAAGTATTAGATAATCGCCTTACAAGTGATGCATTGGATGATTACTATGAAATCATCTGGGATGAGACAGAAACACATAAATTTAAAAAGATCTCACAGCATCTAAAAACTATAAAATCCTTTAAAGAAACATTGTAGCGACCTCCTACCCTCCGCAGACGGAGCCGATCCGTCTGCATCGATACCAAATTGAACAGCGAACTTTGGTGTGGCTCGCACAGCCAGAGCATTGTTCTGTTTGGTATTAGTCAGCCAGCCAGAGCATTATCATCTGTAATTTAAGGATGAAGAACCGAGATAAGGCCCTGAGCAATAGAAAATTATTACAAATAAGAGGAAGTTATCATGACGCGAATTATCGTAGTCGGTGGCGGAGCGGGCGGTCTTGAGCTTGCGACAAAGTTAGGTCGTACCTTGGGTCGTAAACGCCGTGCAACTGTCACGCTTGTCGATCGTAAAGCTAGCCACCTGTGGAAGCCGCTTTTACACGAAGTCGCAACCGGATCGATGGATGCCGGGGTTGATGCTTTGAGCTATCGAGCCCATGCTAAAAACCACTCGTTTGAGTTTCAGATGGGGAGTTTGCAAGAGATTGATCGTGAGAATAAAACAATTAAGTTGGCCCCGCTTCATGACGAGCAGGGTGATCTCTTAATGCCAGAGCGTGAGCTGGAATACGATATTCTGGTCATGGCGATTGGTTCGACGTCAAATGATTTTAATACACCAGGTGTTTGTGATCACTGCATATTCCTGGATAGCCCAGAGCAGGCTCATCGTTTCCGTACCGAGATGAATAACCAGTTCCTGAAATTGCATGCTAATAAAGATCAGAAGACGGTTGATATAGCCATCGTTGGCGCAGGCGCGACAGGCGTAGAATTGTCGGCTGAATTGCACAATGCTGTCAAAGAGTTGCGTACTTATGGTTTCGGTGATCTTGATAGCTCACGCTTGAATGTGAACCTGGTTGAAGCGGGTGAACGTATTCTCCCGGCATTGCCACCACGTATCTCGTCTGCCGCTCATAGCGAGCTGACTAAGCTGGGTGTTAATGTCCGTACTGCGACCATGGTGACAAAAGCCGATGAAACCGGCCTGACCACCAAAGATGGCGAGCATATTGCCGCGCAAATAATGGTTTGGGCTGCAGGTATTAAAGCGCCTGACTTTATTAAAGATATTGCTGGGCTGGAAACCAACCGTATTAACCAGTTAGTGGTTAAGCCTACGTTGCAGACAACACGTGACGACGACATCTATGTTATCGGCGATCTTGCCTGTTGTGCCCAGGACGATGGAAGTTTTGTACCACCTCGCGCCCAGGCTGCTCACCAAATGGCAAGTCGTTGTTTCTCTAATATTGTCGCGAAAATGACGGACCGCGATCAGAAGCCTTATGTATACAGTGATCATGGGTCTCTGGTATCACTGAGTCGTTTCTCTACCGTTGGCAGTCTGATGGGGAATTTGACCAAAGGTTCAATGATGGTTGAGGGGCGGATTGCCCGTATCGTTTACATTTCCCTGTACCGGATGCACCTGGTTGCGTTGCATGGTGTATTTAAAACGGGTTTGATGATGCTGGTTGGTCGTATCAACCGTGTATTACGTCCGAACCTGAAACTACACTAATTCAGGTTTAAAAGCTTAATAAAAAAACCGCCTTCTTTGGCGGTTTTTTACTTAGACTTATCGATACTCGATACTCGATACTCGATACTCGATACTCGATACTAGTCGGTTAACTAATTAATGCCGATTAACTCAACATCAAAAATCAGTACTGAACCTGGTGGAATACCGCCAGTTGCCCGGTTGCCATACGCCAGCGCTGCCGGAATAAACAAGCGTGTTTTTTCACCTTCAACCATGAGCTGCAGCCCCTCGGTCCAGCCTTTAATCACCTGGTTCAGACCGAAAGCAATAGTCTCTCCTCGCTCTACCGAGCTGTCGAAAACCGTGCCGTCAATCAGCGTACCGTGGTAATGCACTGTGACTTTATCGGATGCTTTCGGATGCACAGTACCTGTACCTTCCTGTAACACTAAATACTGCAGGCCTGATGCGGTCGTTTTGACCCCTTCAGTATGCTTATTATCTTCCAGAAATTGCTGACCAATTTTGATGTTTTCATCAGCGGCCTGATTATTGTTTTTCGAGTATTGCATGAAGAGAATGACTAAGCCAATAATGGCAACGGCGACAATAATTTTAAACACGGTAAGTCCCTGAGTAGTAAAAATTAAACACATTTACTTTAGCATAGGTCTTCCGGGATCAAAGAATAAACCAGCCCATTGCATACCTGGCCATGGGCAAATATACGGTTTCTTGCTTCGCATTCAAATTTTGCATGGCAGGCGAGGGCGGTATTCTGGCTAGCAATATTGTCGGTATGAGTCACAATCTCAAGTCGCGTCAGATCCAGCGCCTGAAAAGCAAAGTTGGCGACAGCTATCGTCGCTTCCTTGGCGAGTCCCTGTTGATGGTGAGACGAGCGGATCCAATACCCTAAGTTAGCGCTATTACACATCGGAAACAGGGTACTGAGCGTTACGCTGCCAATAAGGGTATCGTCATGGCGGCTGAAGAGGGCTAACTCATAGCTTATATCTGTCTGCCAGCTGAGCCTGCTGGATGTGATCCACTCATGGGCATCATGCTGGTTGTAGTCCGGGTAGCACCATTCCAACCAAGGAGAGAGTTGCTCTGCGGATTCCTGAACTGCTGCGAAATATTCCAGCAGATCGACAGTTTTATAGGGCCTAAGTATCAGGCGAGGAGTCGTTAGAGAGAAATCCAGTTTCATAAGCTCAGAGTAGATCCGCATTCAGGTTAGAGCAAAGTAACGGTTTTTCTATGTGATTTGAATAAACAGACATCTCACAATGTGAATAAAGTTCTATTTCGTTGAAGCAAGGGTAGTTTGATGCAACACCATCTTTCCGAGTTTAAAGCGATGAGCAAAGACCTCTGATTGGCAATGACAGCATTGATATTTTGACCAATGTTTTTTTGTGATAAATTTTTCGACAAAAGTGCGGTGTATTTGAATGAACTGTGTAGAGGCAGCACAAGCCGGGCATATTCTATTAAACAACACTATTAACTACCTCTTTATGGCTTCAGTAATAATGTGACCATGCTGGCATGTGTGAGCTGTTGAGGATAAGGGATAATACAGATTTGATCTGAGATGTGGAATGAAATCACGCTTTCGATTCTGCTATTTCATTCTGTTTATTCTGGCTTGGAAATGAAACTCAAATGTTAGTGTTAATTATAATAAAAAAACCCTCGCAATTGCGAGGGCCAGTAGCAGTAGGAACGCTATTCGCCGACACGACGTACCTGGATGATCATCCCCATCAGAGGGTGATCCAGATAGTGGGTTTCACCGCTGCGCATACGCTGTTGCTGAGATAAGCGGTAAGATTTAAGAAACTCTTCCACTTCAACTTTTTTCTTCACTTCCTGCAGGTGGCCAACCTGCACGTTAGTCTCTGTTTCAGTTTCGATACTATCGCTTTCAAGTGGTTCAGTCCCTACGATCACTTCACGGCGACCGGGCTCACGCAGATCAAGGTTTACATCAGCAAAGAGGTAATGCTGGACATAGACCTGAATGCTACCATCCAGCTGATACAGTGGCGCTTCACTGTCGGCAGCATCGGTGGCTAAATCAGTATCCGCCCCCTCCTGACCGATTGTGATGGTAATATCAGATCCCAGTTCAGGATCATGAGTACTGTCTGGCGCTGATAACTGACGGCGGCGTAATTCAGCTTTCGATGTACCGTCAGCTAAATAACGGTCAGAAAAATCTTTGCCTGAAACCAGGTGGAACTTAGGTGCGGCCCCTTTCCCCTCATCGCCCTGGCGCCATGCCACATGTGCCAGCGGGGTAAAGCCCGCGTGATTCTGCAGTTTTTGATACTGATTCGTCAGCTGATACTGGTCCGGTGAAAGCGGGGTAACCCCCTTGGCGGCCAGACTGTCGGTATTGCCAAACGTCATCGTTCCGCGCATATCAAGAGGTTTTAGCTGATCCGGCCAGGATTCACTGACTTGATCCGGATTGATATTACGCTTAAACAGAATGATTTCCACATCGAACTGTCTTGCTGCAAATGTCGGCCAGCTCACGGCTAAAAGCAGTATATAAACCAGTTTTTTCAAGATAAGACTCCGCACTGTTGTGCAATATAGCAATCTGGGATTAAGTAACCAAAGCTCTGGTTACTTAATGCAATTGGTATTGATTATAAAGTGTTTTCTGCCAGCTTTGTTAAAAGTCCGTCAACAAATTTAATTCTGTCTTTACGATCAGCCATAGGCGCCATGACCTTGAGTTTAGTCGGGCCTTCCATGCGATAATACTGTGGCTGTGATTGTAACATATTGACTAAGAACCCCGGATTGATTGAGGCATTTTGGCTAAATTCAAAGTAGCCGCCTTTTTCACCGGCTTCAATGCGGCGAACACCAATTCCTGCCGCTTTCAGCTTGATCTTATTAATAGTGAGCAGGTTGGTAGTTGCATCCGGTAGTAAACCAAAGCGGTCAATCAGCTCGACTTTCAGCTCATTTAAGCCGTTTTCGTTATTGGCACTGGCAATACGCTTATAAAGTGATAAACGGGTGTTGATGTCCGGGATATAGTCATCTGGTAACAATGCCGGTAATCGCAGTTCGACTTCTGTCTGCTCGCGCAGTAGATCATCCAGAGAGGGCTCTTTACCTTCTTTGAGAGCTTCGACAGCCTGTTCCAGCATTTCCATGAACAGGGTAAAGCCGACTGATTGGATCTGGCCGCTTTGTTCATCCCCTAACAATTCTCCGGCACCACGAATTTCAAGGTCGTGGGTGGCAAGAGTAAAGCCTGCCCCTAGCTCTTCCAGCGAGGCAATGGCTTCCAGTCGTTTCACCGCATCCTTGGTCATCCGTTTCGGGTGCGGTGTCAGCAAGTAGGCGTAAGCCTGATGGTGCGAACGGCCAACACGTCCTCGAAGCTGGTGTAGCTGTGCTAGGCCAAGGTGATCAGCGCGGTTGATAATGATGGTATTGGCCGTCGGAACATCGATACCGGTTTCTATGATAGTGGTGCACACGAGGACGTTGAAACGCTGATGGTAGAAGTCTCCCATGATCTTTTCCAGTTCGCGTTCGCGCATCTGGCCGTGGGCTAAGGTCACTCGCGCTTCGGGAATGAGCTTTGCCAGCTCTTCAGCGGTTTTTTCTATCGTATCGACTTCGTTGTGAAGGAAATAAACCTGACCGCCACGCATGATTTCACGCAGTACCGCTTCACGCACAATAGCTTCTTCAGTTTCTCTGACAAAGGTTTTAATGGCTAAACGACGCGCTGGTGGCGTTGCGATGATCGATAAATCTCGCATGCCGCTCATTGCCATATTCAGGGTACGAGGGATCGGGGTTGCTGTTAAGGTCAGAATATCGATATCGGCACGAATGGCCTTGATTTTCTCCTTCTGGCGGACCCCAAAACGGTGCTCTTCATCGACGACTAACAGGCCCAGATCGTAATAGTTGACTGATGCATTCAGCAGCTTATGGGTACCGATCAGGATGTCGATTTTGCCTTCAGCCACATCAGCCAGAATTTGCTTCTGCTCTTTTGCTGTTTTGAAACGCGAAAGTACTTCGACACGAACCGGTGTATTGGCAAAACGGTCGCGGAAATTTTCAAAATGTTGCTGGGCCAGCAGAGTGGTTGGAACTAACACGGTCACTTGCTTGTTGTTGTCGATTGCAACAAATGCCGCACGCATGGCTACTTCGGTTTTACCAAAACCAACATCACCACATACCAGACGATCCATCGCTTTAGCCTGACACATATCTGACAGTACGGCGTTGATCGCCAGGGCCTGATCATGGGTTTCTTCAAATGGGAAACCGGTGCAGAAATCGGCATAGCTTTCACGATTCAGCTTGAACTTAAAGCCAGGTTTCAGTTCTCGTTTGGCATAAACATCTAATAGTTCTGCTGCCACATCACGTACTTTTTCTGCCGCTTTCTTACGCGCTTTGACCCAGGCTTCACCGCCTAGTTTATGGATCGGTGCATTGTCATCAGCGCCACCAGAGTATCGGCTGATCAAATGCAGCGATGCAACAGGTACATAGAGCTTGGCGCCACCCTGGTATTCAAGAGTGACATACTCAGTTTTTATGCCGCCCGCTTCCAGTGTCTGTAAGCCCTGATAACGACCAATACCATGATTAATATGCACGACGGGCTGGCCGATCTGCAATTCTGCCAAATTGCGAATAATAATATCGGCATTGACGCTCTTCTTCTCTTCCCGGCGTCGGCGCTGGATTACCCGTTCGCCTAGCAGATCGCTTTCGCAGATAAAGGCCAGCGACGGTGTTTCAAGAATGAAGCCTTGTTCTGCCGCACCGATCACTAAGGTAAACTTGGATTGTGCGTTAATGGCATCTTCCAGGCTGGTGCATACCATTGGACGCAGCTTAATGCGCGTCAGCAGATCGAGTAAGGCTTCGCGGCGGCCTTCAGATGCGACCGAGAAAATAATTTTGCCATCAAACTGCTCAGAGAAGCGGCGCAGCTCTGCCAGAGGCTCTTTCAGCTGGTGGTTGATGGTAAGTGCGGGAACGGGTTTCAGGCTCGGGTTATAACGACCAGCCTTTTCCGGTTCTTTGTCCTGGCGAATACGAACTTGAGGCAACCCTTTAAAGCCGATGAACATTTCATCTTTGGTCAACCACAATTCACGGGGTGCTAATAGTGGACGTAGCGGATCAACGCAGCGCTGATCATAGCGGTATTCTGCATCCGCGAGGAAATGATCAACCGAGGTTTCCAGATCGCCTAACGTGACTAGCAGCGTGGGCTCCGGCAGGTAATCAAACAGGGTCTCTGTCTGGTCAAAAAACAGTGGCTGCCAGTATTCGATACCCGCCGGCCAGGTACGTTTACTGACTTGCTGATAAATCGACTCGGGCTCACGTCGCGCCTCAAAGCGTTCACGCCAGCGCATACGGAAGCTCTCGACGGCAATGTCATTGGTTGGAAATTCATGTGCAGGCAGCAGGTTGATATTGTCGATTTCACCAATTGAACGCTGGTTTTCCGGATCAAACTGACGAATAGAATCGACTTCATCATCAAAAAAGTCGATCCGGTAGGGGTGATTGCTGCCCATTGGAAACAGGTCGAGTAATGAGCCCCGGCTCGCGTATTCACCGTGCTCCATCACTTGATCGACGTGACGGTAGCCGGATGCTTCAAGTTGTAGGCGAAGTTTATCGAGGGACAGGCGATCACCATTGCTGACCATTAAGGCATGCTGGTGAATAAATTCACGCGGCGTTAAGCGCTGCAATAAGGTACTGATAGGAACCAGAATAATGCCCGTTTCCTGAGTAGGTAGCTTATAAAGACGCGCCAAACGGTCAGAAATAATATCCTGATGCGGTGAAAAATTATCGTACGGCAAGGTTTCCCAATCGGGGAACACACTCACTTCAACATCGGTAAACTGACAGACTTCTGGTTGCAGACGCAGTGCGGTTTGAGTGTCAGGAACAACAACCAGTACCGGGCCCTGGTGTGTATGCGCCAGTTCCGCGACAGACAGGGCCAGGGCGGCGCCTGATAAGTTACCAATGAAACGGTTATCCCCTTTTTTACTCGGTAAGGGAAGAGAGAGTATAGATAATGATTTCATGAGACTTAATTATGCATCTGTTCGCTGTTGGGCGCGTTGGCGCAGAAGTTTTTGTTGAATATTCAGTGCAGCACGGATCAGCAGATCCCGATCTTCTTCCTGTAACCGATTATAGCGCAGCGTCACTTCAAATTTGTCATCTTTGGCTTCACAGTTGCTCACCTCGGCATAGCAGTAGATGGCTGCGGGAGGATGGTCTAAAAATAGCTTAACGCGAACAGAGTTGCCGACAATAAAAGGCGTACCTGAGAGGTAGGTGAGTTTACTGGCTCCAAAAGTTTCGGTGGTATACCGAATAGCAGGATCATCCTGTTGAGATAACACAAAAGAGAGTAACAAGTTGATTTTACTGTTTTGTGCAGCGAGATACGCTAATAAGGCTTTACTCTCATCTTTGCCAAATCCCGCGAGAGATCGATCTGCGCTCTCTTCCAGGCCACTGCACTCACTGGCGACACGAAACAGAGGCGGGATTTCCTTAATAAAATCAAGCTCATCGGGCAAGTGTTCGTCACCGCCGAGTGGCTCGACATTGATGGTTAGCCCGGTATTGACTGAAAAATACTCATCCTGATTCATGTCGCACTCATAATTAATTAACTATTATTCGATTATCACTTAGGTATCGCGTTCGAGCAAGTAAACGGAACTGACCGTATAGATTTTACTCACTGTTTTTGCATTACTTTTGCGCCACTGAATGGTAATCACTGCCTGCAACAGGTATTCTTGCTTTAATCCCCATAAGGACGATTTCTCAATTCTATGTTTCATCCAGTATCTTTTTTTATCGGTCTGCGTTATCTGCGAGGTCGTTCCGGTGACCGTTTCAGCCGTTTTGTCTCTTATATGTCAACGGCAGGCATTACTATTGGCGTATTAGCGCTGGTAACCGTACTGTCTGTCATGAATGGTTTCGAACAACAATTGAAGGAGCGCATTTTGGGGGTGTTGCCGCAGGCAGTGATCTCCCAACCCGTTTCTCAAACTGAGTCGCCAACCGATCACCGAATGATAATTTCGAGTACGCCTCCGCCGTCACTGGAACAACTGCCTCATGTGACACGCGTTACCCCGATCACCCGAGGTGAGGCAGTGTTGCAAAGTGCCTCATCATTAGCCGCCGGAAGCCTTATGGGGATTGCCCCGGAATTTTATGAGCCCGTCGCATTTAATATGACACGGGGTAAGTTAGAGAACCTGACACCAGGCAGCTACCGGGTCGTGATCGGTCAGGCATTAGCTGTTCAACTGGGTGTCAAGGTCGGTGACAAGGTTCGCCTGATGGTAACCAGTGCCAGTCAGTATACGCCATTAGGGCGGATTCCCAGCCAACGCAATTTTCAGGTGGAAGGGATATTTAATACCGGTTCCGATGTCGATAAGCAACTGATCCTGACTAATATTACCGATGCCGGAAAACTCCTTAGGTTTAAAGCGGATCAGATGTCAGGCTGGCGGCTGTTTTTAGATGATCCCTTTGCTGTGACTGAGCTGGCAAAAATGACGATGCCGAATGATTGGGTATGGTCTGACTGGCGAGAGCAGCGTGGTGAGTTGTTTCAGGCGGTAAAAATGGAAAAGAACATGATGGGCTTAATGCTGGGCCTGATTATCGGTGTCGCCGCCTTTAATATTATCTCCGCTTTGATCATGGTGGTAATGGAAAAACAAGCCGAGGTCGCCATCTTAAAAACTCAAGGTATGACGAATCGCCAGATACTGGCGGTGTTTATGGTTCAGGGGGCAAGCAGCGGTGTTATCGGTGCGATTAGCGGCGGCCTGCTAGGTACGATATTGGCACTCAACCTCAATTCCGTTCTGTCTGTACTGGGAGTGCAACTGTTGATGGTCGGAGGCTCACTGCCTGTGGTCGTTGAACCTGTACAAGTTATCCTTGTTATTCTGGGCGCTATCTTTCTGAGTTTATTAGCAACTATTTTTCCTTCTTATCGTGCGGCATCTGTTTGTCCTGCGGAGGCACTGCGTTATGAGTAATTCGTTATTAGTTTGTCATGGTTTGCGTAAAGTGTACCGTGAAGCCCAGCTTGAAACCGAAGTATTGAAAGGCGTCGGTTTTGCTATTGATGCCGGTGAATTGGTCGCGATTGTTGGTTCATCGGGTTCTGGTAAAAGTACCTTATTACACCTGCTTGGTGCATTAGATGAACCGACCGGGGGGGATGTGTTTTTCAAAGGCCAGAAGCTGAATGCGATGAATGCCAATAAACAGGCCAAGATCCGTAATCAGGAACTTGGTTTTGTTTACCAGTTTCACCATCTGCTGTCTGATTTCAGCGCAATGGAAAATGTTGCGATGCCTCTTTTGATCGCCGGTATTGCAACTGATAAGGCAGAAGCGAAAGCCAAAGATATTCTTAATTTGGTCGGCTTGAGCCACCGTTATGAACACCGGCCCTCTGAATTAAGTGGCGGGGAGCGTCAGCGAGTGGCTTTTGCCCGTGCGTTAGTTAATAACCCATCGGTCGTGCTGGCCGATGAACCGACCGGTAACCTGGACCATAAAACGGCATTAGAGATTTACGATCTGATGCGTAAGCTCAATAAAGAGTCGGGGACGGCTTTTCTGGTGGTTACTCATGATAACGAATTAGCCGCTAAGCTTGATCGCTGCATGCACATGCAAGATGGTGAGTTAGTTCAGGTAGAGGTAGCCTGATGTTCCGACCGTTATCGCTTTATATCGGCAGCCGTTTTAGCCGTGCCAAACAACGAAATAGACTGGTGTCGTTTATTTCGATCTCTTCCACCTTGGGTATCGCAGTTGGCGTCGCAGTGATCATCATCGGATTATCTGCGATGAACGGTTTTGAGCGTGAGCTGCAAAATCGGGTGCTGGCGGTGATCCCTCATGGCGAGCTGGAAGCGGTGGAACCGCCTTTTACTGAATGGCAATCAGTACTGGAAACCGTCAGGCTGCACCCTAGAGTGACGGGGGCGGCACCGTATATTTCGTTTACGGCTCTATTAGAAAAAGGCAGCAACTTAAAAGCCGTGGAAGTACGGGGGGTGGATCCGCAGTCTGAGATACAGATCAGCGCTTTACCTCAATATGTGAAAGATAATGCCTGGCAGCAGCTTTCAGCGGGAAAAAAACAGATCATTATTGGTCAGGGTGTCGCGGATAAATTAGGTATCGATGTCGGCGATTGGATCACGGCGATGATCCCGAATTCTGATCCGGCACTGAAGCTTAAAGCACCGCATCGTATTCGGCTGCAAGTCGCAGGTTTGCTGGCCTTGGGCGGGCAGATTGATCATAATTTTGCGCTGGTTCCGTTAAACGATGCCCAGCAATATCTATCGATGGGCGAGGGTGTTTCCGGAATTTCGATCAATGTCGATAAAGTGCTGGATGCCCAATATATAGTGAAAGAAGTTGGCTTTACCTTACCCGTGTATGTCTATCTGAAAAGCTGGACACAAAAGTTTGGTTATCTTTATCGTGATATCCAGATGGTACGGACCATTATGTACCTGGTCATGGTGCTGGTGATTGGTGTTGCCTGCTTTAATATTGTATCGACCCTGATGATGGCGGTGAAAGATCGTGCCCCGGATATCGCCATTTTACGCACGATGGGCGCAAGCGATGGTTTAGTGAAATCGATTTTTATCTGGCATGGTATTTTATCTGGTGTTGTAGGAAGCCTGATTGGTTCGGCGATAGGTTCACTTGTCGCGGTAAACCTGACTCGCCTGATACAAGGTTTAGAAGGTCTTATTGGCCATCAATTTCTGTCAGGTGATATCTATTTTGTCGATTTTTTACCGACCGAGCTGGCGATTCAGGATGTTGCCATTGTCACCATGACGGCCATTGCCTTAAGTTTACTGGCAACCTGGTATCCGGCCAGACGAGCCAGTGCATTGCATCCTGCGCAGGTGTTGAGTGCTAAATAGCGGCGACTGTCGGAAATAAACCTAAAAACGGAGCCTCTGGCTCCGTTTTTTGTGAAAGGGAGATATGTGAGTAGTGCCAAGATAATGGTGAATACGTGTTGAATGTTGAAAATATTGTCGTTAATTCACTCTCACTTCAAGTTCAGGAGTTCTGAAGCGTTTGCTGTATATGGTTATATAAGACAAGTATTTATACTATTAGCGGGATTTACGCTTGTTCCAGCTTCGAACGACAGAGTAGCGCCATAGGCCTCGGATACCAAAGTAGCCCAACAGCGCGAACAGCATACTGCTGACAAAGCAGCCTAACAGGAAAGGAGGACCGATTTGGCTCATTTGGTGCAGTAGAAATTCCCAGGACAGTTCAAAGTGAAAAGGCTGATGGGGCGTATTCATCAACCAGGCTCCCACTTTATAGGCACCATAGAAAAGTACGGGCATGGTTATTGGGTTACTGACCCAAACCAAGGCGACAGACAAAGGCAGGTTCACACCGAGTAGAACGGCCAGCCCTGCGGCCATGATCATTTGACTGGGCAGAGGAACAAATGCCATAAACAGACCGACAGCAAAGGCCCCCGATGCCGAACGGCGGTTCAGGCACCACAAATTGGGGTTATACAGTACATTGCCAAATATCTTCAGGGCTTTCTGACGTTTTATAAGCTCATGGCTTGGCAAGAAACGTTTAATTAATAGTCTTGGCATCGTTACATATGTTCTTAAAAGCAAAGGTTTTTGAAAGCAATGATTTTAAAACTAACGGTTTTAAAAGTTACGGTATCTAAGGCAATACAGGGGTGAATCAAGCAGCCGCTGGTATTGCTTTGGGGCTTTTATCACTTCATTGGTGGCTCTTTATTCCAGGGTTCTTTTGGTTTATTACAGCCCTGATGATAGCAGGTGTAGTTTCTTACTATTCGCGAACCCGTTTGTTGATCTGGGCCACTGTTGGCGCTCTTTTGGCTGGTTTGTCAGCAATTAGCTATTCAGCTGCGGTAAAAACAATACCTGTTGAACCCGGAAATATTACCATAGTTGGCCAGGTTAGCAGCCTTTTAAATGAAAAGATCCCCAGTACAAAAATAGATTTCATTATTGTATCGCTTAATACGCAGCCAGTCCCCTTTTTCTACCCTCTGCGGGTGCGCCTTGACTGGCCGCAAGCTCCTGAATTGAAACAGGGTGAAACCTGGCAACTCAGGGTGAAATTGCGCCGTCCCTACGGGCGTTTAAATAGCGCCGGATTTGATGCCGAACAGTACTATGTCGGCCATGGATTTCATGGACGGGGTACGGTGAAATCAGGTCATAAATTAACACCAGCTTATGTCCGTGAAGTCGATCATTCCTATGACTCACGAACCCTGAGGCAGCAAGTTTTTGATCGGGCGATGGTCGTATTGGCTGATAAACGTCATATGTCGTATCTGATCGCTTTGGGGTTTGGCGTCAGGGATGCATTAGGTGAGCAAGACTGGTTGCGCCTTCGCGACAGTGGGTTAGCACATCTGATGGCTATCTCTGGTTTGCATATTGGTCTGGCAATGCTGCTTGGCTGGGGGCTGGGAAGTAAAGTGAAAGCGCTGCTGCCAGAGCGCAATTGCTTCGTCTGGTTACCGCTATGGTGCGGTTTATGGAGTGCATTCGGCTATGCATGGCTGGCGGGGTTTAGTTTACCGACCCAGCGCGCCTTGCTGATGAGTAGCATAGTGATGGTGTTAATCCGGTTTCGGGCACAGTGGGCTGGCTGGCAAGTGTTTATCGTAGCCTTGGCAAGTTGTTTAGTGCTAAACCCATTGGGATCGTATGCTGCAGGTTTTTGGATGTCGTTCGCCGCCGTGATGATTTTATATCTGGCTAATCTCAGCGGTATGCGGACTCAGCCATCGGCAGCACAAACACGGGCCTTGTGGTGGAGCAAAGTGAAGGTGCTTGCCCTGCTGCAATGCGCATTGCTGGTTTTTATGCTGCCGCTACAGTGGCAGTGGTTTGGCGGGGTTTCTCTTTTTGCCCCGGTTATTAATTTTTTTGCGGTGCCCTGGGTGAGCATCTTAACGGTACCACTGGTGTTAGCTGCTATCTCGACATTATGGTGGCCGGGGCTGTCAAATCTATTCTGGCTACTCGCCGATCTAACGCTTTACCCGGTGATGTGGTTAGCTGATTTATCAGCAGGAACCTGGTGGGCAGTATCATCACGATGGTTGCCATATATCTGGGGGATTATGGTGGGATCGCTGCTGTTATGGTTCCTGCCATGGCGGTCATTTAAGTGGCTGCATCTTTCGGTAATACTGGTTATTACCAGCTGGCGCGCCGAGCTATTTGTTCAGTCTGCAGTGCCGGAGACATTAGCATCGGACTGGAAGATAGAGATGCTTGATGTCGGACACGGTCTTGCGATACTGATCGAACGTAATGATAAGGCTGTCTTGTATGATACCGGTGAGAGGTGGGAACAAGGCAGTATTGCATCAGCTGTCATAGAACCTGTATTGCGTGACAAAGGCATTTATCAACTCGACGGACTTATTTTAAGTCATGCTGATGGCGATCACGCTGGTGGTGCGAGGCAAGTGATAAAGCGGTTACAACCGGGCTGGAAGAGAAGCAGTGATTATCGAGATGGTTTTCTTGCCTGTATAAAAGATACTCAGTGGCAATGGGAAGGCTTAGACTTTATCGTGCTTTGGCCGCCGAAAAGGGTCTCGCGTGCTGCCAATCCACATTCGTGTGTGATCCAGGTCAGCGATCAGGCAATCAGCCAAACAATGCCGACGACAGTGCTGTTTACCGGGGATATTGATGCAATATCTGAATTGTTGCTGGCTCGTCAGGCGCCAGATCTAAAGCCCGATATTATGTTTGTTCCTCATCATGGCAGTACGACTTCCTCGACGGAAACCTGGTTAGCGGGCATGTCGCCTGATTATGCATTGGTTTCCGTCGCAAAACATAATCCCTGGCAGCTACCATCCGAAGAGGTAAAGCAGCGGTTTCTTGCAAAAGGAACAACCTGGCTAAACACCGCACAAACAGGGCAGGTATCAATAACAATTAATAGTGGTGAACTTGATGTTCAGCGATACCGGCAAGATGTTTCTGATTCCTGGTATCGACGTTTATTTTATTCCGAGTAAATACAGATGATTAATGGCTGTACAAAAATTAGCCGGGTCAAGCATAGATGTTTTAACTTATTTGGCGCATTCGCCGGTTAGGAGTAGAATAGGCGGAATTGTTTTTAAAAAAACTGGTTTTCATGACGCAATCTACAGAACAGTCTACCTTGGATACATATAAGCGACTCTGGCCATATATCAGCATTTATAAGGCCGGCTTAACGGTCGCGGTCGTTGCACTTATTATTAATGCACTGGGTGATACCCTGATGCTTTCGATGATAAAGCCGCTTCTTGATGAAAGTTTTGGCGGCTTTGATCAGATAGAGTCAGATTTCCTAACCATGATGCCATTTTATTTAGTTGGATTAATGTTCCTGCGTGGTCTCAGTGGTTTTGTTTCGACTTACTGCCTGTCCTGGGTCTCCGGCAATGTGGTGATGAATTTGCGTCGCCAATTGTTCAACCATTTTATGAAAATGCCTGTCAGCTTCTTTGACAAAGAATCGTCAGGTGCGCTCCTTTCTCGTATTACCTATGACTCAGAGCAAGTTGCAGCTGCCACCAGTAGTGCATTAGTGAGTATGGTACGTGAAGGAGCGTCAATCATCGGTTTGATGGCTTTGATGTTCTGGAACAGCTGGCAGCTGTCCGCCATCTTGCTGGTTATTGCACCTGTTGTTGCAATCAGCATTCGGGTGGTATCAAAGCGTTTCCGTAAAATTTCCAAAAATATGCAAGATGCAATGGGATCCGTCACATCCTCTGCCGAGCAAATGCTGAAGGGCCATAAAGTTGTATTAAGTTATGGTGGCCAGCAGGTTGAGAGTTCACGTTTTGATGCCGTGAGCAACCGTATGCGCCAGCAGACCATGAAGCTGGTATCTGCTCAGGCGACGGCCAATCCGATCATTCAGCTTATTGCATCGCTTGCGCTGGTTGTGGTTCTTGTATTAGCGAATTCAGAGTCTTTGCGGGCAGAGTTAACCCCAGGTACTTTTGCGGTTGTTTTCGGTGCTATGTTTGGCTTAATGCGTCCATTGAAAGCCCTTACTAACGTCACATCACAATTCCAGCGTGGTATGGCGGCCTGTCAGACCCTGTTTGAGCTGATGGATCTGGACGCTGAAAAAGATAACGGGAAGTATCAGGTTGAGCGTGCGAAAGGTGATATTGAAGCGAAAAATGTCACCTTTACCTACCCAACCAAAGATACACCGGCATTGCGCAATATAAGCTTCACACTTCCTGCGGGTAAGACTCTAGCCCTAGTCGGGCGTTCCGGTTCCGGTAAAAGTACCATTGCCAACTTGCTGACCCGTTTTTATGATATTGATTCTGGCGAGCTTTGCTTAGACGGTCACGATGTCTGTGACTATAAACTGTCGAACCTGCGTGATCAGGTCGCGGTTGTCTCGCAAAATGTTCATCTGTTTAACGATACCATCGCCAACAATATCGCCTATGCCAGTGGTGATAAGTATAGCCAAGCTGATATTGAAAAGGCTGCTGAACTGGCTTACGCGATGGACTTCATCAAAGACATGGATAAAGGGCTTGATACCGTTATTGGTGAAAATGGTGTCAGTCTTTCTGGCGGTCAGCGCCAGCGTTTAGCGATTGCGCGTGCGTTACTGCGTAACGCGCCTGTGTTGATCCTTGATGAGGCGACTTCTGCACTCGATACTGAATCGGAGCGTGCCATTCAGTCGGCGCTGGATGAGCTGCAAAAAGATCGTACCGTACTGGTGATTGCCCACCGTCTGTCGACGATTGAAAATGCCGACCAAATTCTGGTTGTTGATGACGGTGAAATTATTGAACGTGGTACACACGCCGAACTGATTGAACATGATGGTGCTTACGCCCAACTTCATCGCATTCAATTTGGTGACTAATGGCTACGCTCATTGAAAAAATCTGGTTCCAGCACCACCCTCGCGGGCTGTTGTTGCTATTAGTTGTGTTGTTGTGGCCGCTATTGTGGCCGCTAAGTAAACTGTTTGGCTTGATCAGTCAGCGACGCCGTATGCAGTATCAATCCGGTCAGAAAACATCATATCGCGCCCCCCTGCCCATTGTTGTGGTGGGCAATATTACCGCAGGTGGCAATGGTAAAACTCCGGTTGTTATCTGGCTGGTGGAGCAATTGCAGGCCCAAGGGCTGAAACCCGGTGTGGTGTCCCGTGGTTATGGTGGAAAAGCACCGTATTACCCATATTTCGTAACGGAACAGACCTCAACCGATATTGCGGGTGATGAGCCGGTATTAATCAGCCGCAGAACAGGGGCACCTGTTGCCGTTTCGCCAAAGCGAGCTGAAGCGGTAAAAATGCTGCTTGAACATGATGTCGACGTCATTATTACCGATGATGGTTTGCAGCATTACGCCTTAGCGCGAGACATTGAAATTGTCGTCATTGATGGTCAGCGCCGCTTCGGTAATCAGCAGCTGATCCCGTTGGGGCCGCTACGTGAAACCTGTGCAAGATTAACAGACGTTGATTTTCTGATTTGCAATGGTGGCCAGGCTCAGGCCAGTGAAGCACCGATGCAACTTAAGCCGTCACAGCTCATTAATCTGAAAACCGGAGCGCGTTGCGCCGTAACAGAGCTGGAAGATATTGTTGCAATGGCCGGAATAGGCCATCCGCCACGTTTCTTCAACACATTGAATGAGCTGGGAGTGAACCCTGTTCATTGTCAGCCTTTTGCCGATCATCAGGCATTTTCAGAAAATGGATTAAACCAATTGGCCCAGCAGGGGCAACATTTAGTAATGACAGAGAAAGATGCGGTGAAATGCCACACTTTCGCACAATCAAATTGGTGGTATTTACCTGTAGACGCAGTGCTGCCCGAATTTGATGCGCAAGCCATTATTAACCGGATTATTGAGGTAAAGGAAGAGTATGGATCATCGTCTGCTTGAAATCGTGGCCTGCCCAGTTTGTAAAGGCAAGTTGAACTACGATAAAGATAAGAGTGAACTGGTTTGCAAGTTCGATCGCCTTGCTTATGCAATTAAGGATGGCATTCCTGTGTTGCTGGAAGTAGAAGCTCGTACGCTAAGTTCTGACGAGGTTAAATAATGTCATTTACGGTTATCATTCCGGCTCGTTATCAGTCGACCCGCTTGCCTGGTAAACCATTGGCTGATATTGGCGGTAAGCCAATGATTCAGTGGGTTTATGAGCAAGCAAGCAAAGCCGGTGCCGACCAGGTTATTGTGGCAACCGATGATCAGCGCATTGTTGATGCGGTGAAAGGTTTCGGTGGTGAAGTGTGTCTGACCCGTGCCGACCATGAGTCCGGTACCGAGCGTTTGGCTGAAGTTGTCGCGAAGTATCAATTGGCTGATGACCACATCGTGGTTAACGTGCAGGGTGATGAACCGTTGATCCCTGATACGATCATTCGTCAGGTGGCTGATAACCTTGCTAATAACAGTGCGCCAATGGCGACACTGGCCGTTGAGATAGATCAACCTGATGAAGTCTTTAACCCAAATGCGGTGAAAGTTGTAACGGATAAAGATGGGTATGCGCTGTATTTCAGTCGTGCATCGATCCCCTGGGACCGTGATAACTACGCCAAACAACCACAAGAAATTCATCATAATCTGATGCGTCATATTGGGATCTATGCGTACCGGGCCGGCTTTATTAATACCTATATTAACTGGGAGCCAAGTGCACTGGAAAAAATTGAAGCGTTAGAGCAGCTTCGTGTACTTTGGTACGGTGAAAAAATCCATGTTGATGTCGCTATTGATGCGCCGCCAGCAGGTGTCGATACGCCGGAAGATCTTGAAAAAGTCAGGGCATTACTCGGTTAGGTGACAGATAAAAAAGGCCATCCGAACGGATGGCCTTTTTTATTTCTGTCATGGAAAGAGCTGGCTGCTTTTGCTTTAAAGCTGAGCTAAGGCGTCTGTATCTCTGCTTCATCCAATAACATTTCAGCCGGACTGTCAGTGGAGTGTTGGTCGGCTTCTCTTTTTTCTGTACTCGATGCCATATTACGCAGCTGTTGCCACCATTGCCCCATGGTCTCATGCCAGTAACGTTCTGTTTGTTCGAGATATTGTGCTTTTGGCGCGTATCTAACCCACGGTTGCTTAATCTTATTGCTCGCTAGGAAATTGGTTGGTGCAGGGGTTGGATTCAAACCTGCCTGTTTAAATTCGTATAATGCGCGCGACATATGGCTGGCAGAGGTGACAAGCACCATTTTCTTACTGCCAACAACCGATGCCGCCTGGAAGGCTTCTTCCCAGGTATCACGAGCTGTTTCCAGCAGTAAAATATCCGTTTTGTTGACCCCTAACGCGAGTGCGGCTTTTGCCATCATTCGAGCCTGGCTTATCCCGGTACCGCCGCCATAGCCAGACAGGATGAGCTTTGAGTCCGGGAATAAACGATAGATCCGTATCCCCTCGGCCAGACGCATTAAGGCCGTGCGGGAAAGTTCCGATGTGATCGGCATCGCCTTATCGATAACATGGCCACTACCGAGTACCATGATGTAGTTGACGGGGGTTGAAGACGGAACAAATGGTTGGTGTTCACGCTCCAGCGGCCTTAGCAGACTGGTAGTAACCGGCTGGAAGGACACCAGGAAGATACCCAAAAAAGCAAAAGCAATAAAACAGGATGCGAGAGCTTTTCGTCGGGTAAACCATAATACCAATAGCCCGATGAACCCGAGAATGAGCATCGCGGGCAAGGGCATGAGTAAAGCAGATATCATTTTTTTTAGTTCAAACATGCAATGTAGTCCGAAATTTCAGCAGTTGAGCTTGAAAAAGCATCACAAGCCTTTATTCCTTTAACGCTTGTGAGAAAATAAGCCTCATTTTTAGAATCGCCATCATAGCGTAAAGCAGACGTGATTGAAGATCGAAATTTTGATGATTTATCGCAAAAATTTGCGAAAAACATTTATGGAACTGCCAAAGGGCAGATCCGCCAGACAGTCGTCTGGCAAGACATAGAGCAGATTCTTGCTGTGCTCAATGAAGCAACACCGCTACGCATCTTGGATGCCGGCGGTGGGATTGGGCAATTGTCACAAAAAATCGCCCAGCGAGGTCATCACGTCACTTTATGTGATCTTTCTGGTGAAATGCTGAAATTAGCAGAGCAAGAAATTGCTAAAAAGGATCTGCTTGAGCAATATCGTCTGGTTCATTGTCCGGTGCAACAGATAGGCGAGCATCTTGAACAGCCTGTTGACCTGGTGCTATTTCATGCCGTCATGGAATGGTTGGCAGATCCAATCGCTGCGCTTGAGGCGTTACTAGAACAAGTAAAACCTGGCGGGGTTATCTCAGTCATGTTTTATAACTACAACGGCTTGTTATTTAAAAATCTTGTTTGTGGAAATTTGACGCACATCGAAGAAGGAATGCCTCATCGGAAGCGTTTTAAATTACAGCCGCAGCAAGGTATCAAGCCTGAAGAGGTGTATAGTTGTCTAGAAAAATCAGGGTTAACGATTTTAGGCAAAACGGGCGTACGTACCTTTCACGACTATATGCAAAACCATATGGTCGGTGATTACAGTTTTGAACAAGTTCTTGAGATGGAGCAGCAGCTTTGTCGTCAGGAACCCTATTTGTCTCTTGGCCGCTACATTCACGTGTATGCCCAGAAGCCTTATTAAGAAAATGATATGACAGCAATAAGGACAACGGATGAGTGAAGTATCCCAGACCGTTCCTGAGTTGGTTAACTGGGTTAAGCAACATGACTTTGCGCTTAACCTACCAACCGAGCGGCTGGCGTTCTTGTTGGCGATTGCGGTATTAAGCGGCGATCGCTTTGATGAAGAATTAGGGGAAAGCGAGCTGGTTGATGCGTTCCGCATCGTGAGCGATATGTTCGATCAGTCGAAGGAAACCCTGGCCTTTCGTGCCAATAACGCCATAAATGAACTGGTACGCCAGCGCCTAATTACGCGTTTTACCAGTGAAGTTACTGACGGTGCCAGTATTTACCGTCTGAGCCCGCTTGCCTTGGGCATTACCGATTACTACATCCGCCAGCGCGAATATTCGACGCTGAAATTGTCGATCCAGTTAGCCATGGTGGCCGATGAAATTAACAAAGCGGCTCAGGCAGCAAAAGAGGGCGGTGATGAAAAACATTGGCGCCAGGACGTTTTCGCAGTACTGAAGTATTCGGTTGCTGAAATTTTCGATCGAATCGATTTAAACCAGCGCACCATGGATGAACAACAGCAACAAGTGAAAACCGATATTGCTGAGCTGTTAAACCAGGACTGGCGTGCGGCGATTACCAGTTGTGAAAGCCTGCTGAACGAAACGTCCAGTACGCTGCGAGAACTGCAAGATACTTTGCAGGCTGCAGGTGATCAATTGCAGAGTCAGTTACTGGCGATCCAGGAAGAAGTGCAGGGTAACCCGGAGTTAGATTTCATTGATGGAATGATCTTCATTCTGCAGATGAAGTTAGATCGCATCATTAACTGGGGTCAGCAAGCGATTGATTTGTGGATTGGTTATGACCGTCATGTGCATAAATTTATTCGAACCGCGATCGACATGGATAAAAACCGGGCCTTCAGTCAGCGTTTACGTCAGTCTGTGACCGACTATTTCGATGATCCGTGGTTACTGACCTATGCCGATGCAGATCGCTTACTGGATATGCGTGATGAAGCCTTGATATTACGTGATGATGAGGTCATGGGTATCGTGCCGGAAGAGATGGAATTTGAAGAACTCAGCCTCGTCAATGATCAGCTTGCCGAACAGGTTGCCGAGATGCTACAAGCCCATAAAGCGACAGGTGCAGCCATTAATTTGAGTCTGCTTCTGAAAGATTATTTGGCTCAACACCCATACGCGCAACATTTTGATTTAGCGCGAATTGTGATTGATCAGGCAGTACGACTCGGTTACTCAGAATCGGATTTCAATGCGATTCAGCCTGATTGGGAAGCGATTAATGAATACGGAGCCAAGGTACAAGCCAATGTCATCGATAAATATTGAAGAATTCATGCCTGAAAAGTTGGCAAAAGCAATTGCTAACCCACTTTTTCCGGCGCTGGATAATGCGCTTCGTTCTGGACGCCATATTTCCAGCGAAGATTTAGACAACCATGCTTTGTTGATTGAATTTGAACAAGAGCTGGGTATGTTCTACCGCCGCTACAATGCGGAACTGGTACGCGCGCCAGAAGGTTTTTTATATCTGCGTCCGCGTTCAACCTCACTAATCAGCCGCTCGGTTCTGTCTGAAATTGACATGCTGGTGGGTAAAGTGCTGTGTTTCCTTTACCTCAGCCCTGAGCGCCTGGCCCATGAAGGGATTTTTACCAATCAGGAGATGTTCGAAGAGTTACTGGCACTGGCTGATGAGAACAAGCTGATGAAGCTGGTGACTAACCGTGCGAGTGGTTCTGACTTAGATCGCGAAAAACTGTACGACAAAGTGAAAACCTCACTCCGTCGCCTTCGTCGTATCGGCATGATCATCCCAATTGGTGAAAATGGTAAATTCCGGATCAGTGAGGCGGTATTCCGTTTTGGTGCTGATGTACGTACCGGCGATGATGTCCGTGAAGCTCAGCTGCGTCTGATCCGTGATGGTGAAGCCGTTGTTCACCAGCAAGAGCCAAGCCAGTCAAGCTTGCTAGATGGTACAGAACAACAAGAATTAGAAACCGAGTACGCAGGACTGGAGGGCGAAGCCTAATGGAACGCGGTAAGTATCAATCGCTCACAATGGTCAACTGGAACGGTTTTTTTGCCCGTACTTTTGATATTGATAATCTGGTAACCACTTTATCCGGCGGTAATGGTGCGGGTAAATCCACTACCATGGCAGCATTTATTACCACCCTGATCCCCGATCAGAGCCTGCTTCACTTCCGTAATACCACGGAAGCGGGTAGTTCGAATGCTTCACGTGATAAAGGCCTGCACGGTAAATTGAAACCCGGCGCATGTTATGCGGCCCTTGATGTGGTTAACTCGAAAAAGCAGCGCATTGTTTTTGCAGTGAAATTGCAGCAAGTGGCTGGTCGCGACAAAAAAGTCGATATTAAGCCGTTTATCATTCAAGGCTTACCATCACATATTAAGCCAACCGAGTTGTTGGTTGAAACCTTGTCTGAAAACCAGGCTCGTGTTCGCCAAATTAACGAAGTAAAAGAAATCGTTAGCGAACATGAAGGTGTGCAGTTCAAAGCATTTAGCTCGGTAACCGATTACCATGTCCAAATGTTTGAGTTCGGTGTATTACCGAAGAAGCTACGTAACAGCCAGGATCGCTCTAAGTTCTACCGTTTGATTGAAGCGTCACTTTACGGGGGGATTTCCAGTGCCATTACCCGCTCCCTACGTGACTACCTGTTGCCACAGAATACCGGTGTTAAGAAAGCCTTTCAGGATATGGAAGCGGCATTGCGTGAAAACCGTATGACGCTGGAAGCAATTAAGCTGACACAAAGCGACCGTGATCTGTTTAAGCACCTGATCACCGAAGCGACCAATTACGTGGCAGCAGATTATATGCGCCATGCCAACGAGCGTCGTCAGAAGCTGGAAAAAACACTTAGTCTGCGGGGCGAACTATTAGGTTCACGCCAGATCTTAGACGATCAGCAAAAATCGCTGATCAATATGACCGGCGAACTTGATGAGCTGACAGAGCGCGAAGGGGCGCTGGAGCAGGATCATCAGGCGGCTTCTGATCATCTGCAACTCGTGCAAACGGCAGTTCGTCAGCAAGAAAAGATCGAGCGTTATAAAGAAGATCTTGAAGAGCTGACAGAACGTCTTGAAGAGCAAGTAATGGTGGTGGAAGAAGCTGCTGAACAACTTGCGATGACGGAAGAACAGGCACAGCTGACGGAAGAAGAAGTTGATAGCCTGAAAACCCAGCTGGCTGATTATCAGCAAGCGCTGGATATGCAGCAAACACGGGCACTGCAGTATCAGCAGGCTGTTCAGGCGCTTGAAAAAGCCCGTCAGCTTTCAGGTGATGATGAGCTTCTTGCTGATAACGCACCCGCAGTGCTTTCTCAATTGAAGCAGCAGCAAGAGTTACAAACAACCGCATTGCTGGCACTGAAACATAAGTTAGATATGTCATCAGCTGCGGCGCAGCAGTTTGATAAAGGCCTGCAGATTGTGACCACGATCGCCGGTGTGATTGATCGTGCGACGGCGGGTAACAAAGCGCGCGAACTGATTGCCCGTGCCCGTCAGCTTAGTACCGTTGCTGAACGTGGTGAGCAGCTCAAGGCACAGTATCGCGATCTTGAGCGTAGTGTTCACAATCAACGCCAGGCAACAGAACTGGCTGCAACCTATAACAAGCGTTTTGCCACGGCAATTGACAGTGAGCTGGCGCTGGTTGAAGAGCAGGCGCGTCACGAAGCGACGCTGGAAAGCCTGGAGCAAGAACAGGATCTGCTGGTTGAACAACGCAGCGACCTGCGCCGTCATGAGCAAACGTTGGCTGCACAGATCAAAACGCTGGAAGCGACGGCACCGGCATGGTTCACCGCATCTGACGCATTAGAAAAGCTGGCGGAACAGTCTGAATTAGAGTTGTTCGATAGCCAGGCCGTGATGAACGCCATGCAGGTGACGCTGGATAAAGAGCGTACAGCGTCAGCAAACCGTGACCAGCTGGCTGCGCGTAAACAGCAGCTTGAAGAGAGCATTGAACGCCTTGCACAGCCGGGTGGCAGTGATGATTCACGTCTGAGTGGACTGGCTGAGACCTTAGGTGGCAGCCTGCTTTCAGAAATCTATGATGATATTACTCTGGCAGATGCGCCGTATTTTAGTGCGATGTATGGCCCGTCACGTCACGCCATCGTCGTTCCCGATCTGAAAGGCATCAAAGAGAAATTGAGCGCCCTGGATGATTGCCCGGATGATCTGTATATCATCGAAGGTGATGTCGATTCATTTGATGACAGTGGTTTTGATGTCGACGAGTTGGATGGCGCGGTATGCGTTCATCTTAATGATCGCCAGTTACGTTATTCGCGTTTTCCTAAAGTGCCGCTGTTTGGCCGTGCTGCCCGTGAGCAACGTCTGGAACAGCTGCGTGACGAACGTGAGCAAGTTGTCGAAAATCATGCAAAAGCCGCATTTGATTCGCAAAAACTGCAGCGCCTGTACCAGAGCTTCAATAGCTTTGTGGCAACCCATATGGGCGTGGCCTTCAATGCCGATCCTGAAGCGCAGCTGAAAGTCGCTCGTGACCAGCGTAATCAGGTTGTACGCCAACTGACCGATGTGGATGCCAAAGAGCAGCAGCAACGTAGCCAACTTGTCGCTGCACGTGAAGGTTTAGCATTATTGGGTAAACTGAATCCGGTCGTTAACCTGCTGGAAGATGAGACCTTAACCGAACGTTTCGCCGACGTTGAGCAACAGTTGTCGCACCTTGATGAAGCGCGTAATTATCTTGACCGTCACGGTAAGGCAATTACTGAGCTAGAAGGTCTGGTCTCTGCCCTAGATGCCGATCCTGAGCAATTTGATGCCCTGCAAGCAAATTATGTTGAAGCGGATAGCGCCCTTCAACGACTGAAAACCCAGATGTTTGCGGTTGCTGATTTGGTTGAGCGTCGTCACCACTTCGGTTACGCCGATTCTGTTGAGTTGCTCAATAAGAGCTCAGAGCTGAATGAACAGCTGAAAGCGAAATTAGTTGCAGCAGAACGTGAACGTACACGCTGCCGTGAAAGCCTGAAACAAGCGCGTGCTCAGGCGAACCAGTACAACCAGCTATTTGCATCCCTGAAGAGTTCGCACCAGGCAAAACAGGAAACGGTTCAGGAATTTGAACGTGAACTGCTAGAGCTGGGTGTTCGTGCCGATCTCGAAGCAGAAGAGCGGGCACGTGTACGTCGAGATGAACTGACTGAGCGCCTGCATAGCTCACGTGCTCGTCGTAGCCAGCTGGAAAAAGCGCTCACATCCATCGAGCTTGAAATGAAAGGCTTGATGAAGCGCCTGCGCAAAGTCGGTAAAGATTACCAGGATATCCGTAAGCTGGTGGTGAATGCCAAAGCGGGCTGGTGTGCAGTACTGCGTCTGGCGCGCGAAAGTGATGTTGAACGCCGCTTGCACCGCCGTGAAATGGCGTATATGTCTGCCGATGAACTGCGTTCGCTGTCAGATAAATCACTGGGTGCTCTGCGTCTTGCTGTTGCTAATAACGAAGATCTGCGGGATGCATTACGTGCATCAGAAGATGTGTCTCGTCCGGAGCGAAAAGTACTATTCTATATCGCAGTGTATCAGCACCTTCGCGAACGGATCCGTCATGATATTATTCGTACCGATGATCCGGTTGAAGCAATCGAAGAGATGGAAGTGGAACTGGCTCGTCTGACTGAAGAACTGACAGCGCGTGAACAGCGTCTGGCAATCAGCTCTGATTCTGTCGCTAATATCATTCGTAAAACAATCCAGCGTGAACAGAACCGCATTCGGATGCTGAACCAGGGCTTGCAAAATATTGGCTTTGGTCAGGTCAATGGTGTGCGACTGAACGTGAAGGTACGGGATACCCACGAATCATTACTGACAGGTCTGGCTGAACAGCAAGATCAGCATCAGGATTTGTTCGGTAATAACCGCCTGACGTTCTCTGAAGCCATTGCGAAGCTGTTCCAGCGCCTGAATCCGCATATCGAAATGGGCCAGCGCTCACCACAGATCATGGGTGAAGAGCTATTGGATTACCGTAGCTATTTGGAACTGAGCATTGAAGTTAACCGCGGTACAGACGGTTGGCTACAAGCAGAATCGGGCGCATTATCAACAGGTGAAGCGATCGGTACCGGTCAGGCAATCCTGCTGATGGTAATACAGAGCTGGGAAGAAGAATCTCGTCGTCTGCGTGGTAAAGACATCATCCCATGTCGTCTGCTGTTCCTTGATGAAGCGGCCCGCCTGGATGGCAAATCAATCGCCACCTTATTCGAGTTGTGTGATCGTCTTGATATGCAGTTATTGATTGCGGCACCAGAAAATATCAGTCCTGAAAAAGGCACCACCTACAAGCTGGTACGTAAGATCTTTAAAGATCGCGAACACGTACATGTGGTGGGTCTGCGTGGATTTGGTCAAGAGGTTAAGCCTCAACTCAATATTCAGGAAATGCTAGAATTGGATCCTGCATAATCCCAATCTGTTCAATATGATTATCTGTTAACGCGGTAATTTACAATCAAGGCCAGTATGATTTCGTTAAAACGGATCGACTGGCCTTTTTTATTTACGGCCTGGCGTAACCTAAAGATATGTCAGCATAACTCGGACAATTTTGTCTTGAGAGTAAGATCCCTTTCTCAATAGTTAATAACACCTTCGATAAATATTTGGCGCTCTGATTAGCTCCTAAAATTTTAGTGTTGGATTCGGCCATCCAACATGACTATTTTCACATTGTCGTAGGGGTGATGACATGAAAAAAATAATTTTAATGGTGCTCACCATGTTTGTGGTGGCAGGATGTGGCGGCTCTTCTGGAGATACGGAACTAGATTTAACACTTTCAAGCTCAGATACAGGTGAGCCGGGTTTGGTATCTGATCCGGTGCCAATATCTGTTGATGTGGTAGTACCGCCGACAGAAGTCCCAGATCAAGATGAATTACAGGCTTGTATTGCAATTGATGCTATCAGCGTGACAGATTTAGCGGGAACGGTTACAGAGTGGACAACAAGAAGTATGAATGATCCTGAGGGCATTAATAATAATTCTCAGCAATGCATACCGGCGGATTCCGAAATTCCTATTGATAGTGACGGCTATCCTAAGTTTATTGTGATAGATCTTCATGATTTGACAGGTATCGATATTGTTCAGTTGCTGACAGATCAGTTGGTTACGGCTGGAGAATATACCAGTATGTCACTCTCTATTCTTCAAGGAAGCTACGGTGACTTTTATGATACGCCATATTGTCATATCGGTAACTTAGTTGATAAACACAAGATGGAAATTGCTGATGAACTGACTTTTGATGGTTTAAATATTAATATTGATGTGCCAACAACTTATACAATGTCATTTGATCTCAGAAGCATGTTGCAGTTAATTGAAAATGTTTATTACATGAAAAATCAAGGATTGAGTTTAGTCGACAATTCACTGGCGGGTGTCATTTACGGGGATGTTGATCCAGCAACATGCGACACTTCAGATAATGCTTATGTATATCTTTATCACACAGACGGTTCCGGTTATGGTGATTTAGGTTCTATAAATGCGCCAGTGAAGACTGCCAAGGTCATCGATAATAAATATTCAATGAAATATGTCCCTGAGGGTACGTATGACGTTGTATTGGCGTGTAATGCTTCGGTAGATCTACCGAATCAAATTGATTTAGATATCGATTTAGATGCAGAATCTATGCATGAAGATCAGTCTGTACATGGTGGTGAAGAGTACTACAAACCTTTCTAATATTTTTCTGCCATATAAAATCAAAGCCGATGAACCTTGAGAGTTTGTCGGCTTTTCGTCACGAGCATGAGGCGATTGTTGATAGTTTGTTCAGTAATAGGTCAGTTGACATATGCCAGTATAACGATACTAAGCTAGATCTACCTCTCATTATTAAGAATGTGCTACACACTTTCATCTGCGATAACATCCTGACCAAACTATAAATAACGCGTTTTGTCAGCGAAGTCAGTCATATCTGCCTATATCTTTCTGGTTGTTTTTTAATCGCCGCTTATATAAATTCTATTCCAACACCAGTTAGCCCCCTTTTGAAAGAGACCTTTTTATGCAAGCTGTTATGACTCTGAAAAAATTCACCCTCAGTGCCGTATTTGGCTTGGCTGTTACGGGGTACAGTATTTCTACTGCCACCGCTTCAGTGACGACCTCCCCGGCCAATCACCTGCTTTCTACACTTAAATACGTTGAACTGGAAGCAGAGCAGGGTGATACAAACATGCAACTGTTTCTTGGGCGTGCATATCTTGAAGGCTCTAACGGCTTAAAATCGGACACCTTGAAAGGCTTGTACTGGTTGCAAAAAGCTGCCGTTGATATGCCAGAAGTGAAAACAATGATTGGTGACTTGTTCAAAGCCGGTCAGGTGTTGCCAAAAGATTCTTCACAGGCAGTAGAGTGGTATACAAAAGCGGCTGAAGAAGGTTCAGTGCCTGCAATGGTTGAACTCGGGGGGTATTATGCTTCGGGTGCTTCTGGTCAGGTTGACTGCGCGAATGCAATTAAATGGTTCAATGAAGCAGCAAATGGCGGCTCATTGGAATCGAAGCGTAACTTAGTTTGGTTGTATGCGACCTGTTCTGATGCACGTGTGCGTGATGGTCAGCGGGCACTAAAATTGGCAAAGCAAGTGTTGAGTCGTAGCGGAACCGGAGATGCTGGTGACTATGATAATCTGGCAGCGGCCTACGCGGCATGCGGAGAATTCAGAGCGGCTGTGAAGGCGGAGCAAGAAGCCATTGGTAAATTGGAAAACACAAATACGCAACGTTTTGTAAAATTCGAACAGCGTTTAGAGTTATATAAACAGAGCCAGACAATGTACAACGCATCACTATAATAAATCGATTGTCTATTTAGTATCAGAGAAAGGAGCCGAAAGGCTCCTTTCTTATTTTTGCGACGATAGTTTTTTAAAACAATTCTGGCGTTTAACTATACTGTCAGGCATGGCAGCCCCTTTAGGTTTTAAGGGGGATAACAGTAATAGGATGTCAGCAATGAGAAACTCTGATGCGGTAGAAGAAAAAGAACGAGCTAAATATGAGTGGGGCTCCTTCTTATTTATCGCCGTCTGCCTGTTCCCTATTCTTGCAGTTGCATTAGTTGGTGGCTACGGTTTTCTTATCTGGGCAATCCAGGTTTTCTTTCTCGGTCCTCCTGGTCACGGCTAAATCAAAATCACGGCCAATGAAAACAGGTAGGTTATTATGATGAGTTTGATAAAAAAGCTGTGGGCTACCTTTTGGCGTCCTGCAGTGCATATTAGTTTGGGCGTATTAACCCTGGGTGGCTTTATTGCCGGAGTGCTTTTCTGGGGTGGATTTAACACTGCCCTGGAAATGACCAACACCGAAAAATTTTGTATTGGTTGTCATGAAATGCGCGACAACGTCTATGAAGAGCTGCAATCAACGGTGCATTGGTCGAATCGTTCGGGGGTTAGGGCGACTTGTCCGGACTGCCATGTTCCCCATAACTGGACCGATAAAATTGCGCGCAAAATGCAAGCCAGCAAAGAAGTTTTTGGTTCTATTTTTGGCACCATTAATACCCGCGAAAAGTTTCTGGAAAAACGTTTAGAGCTGGCACAGCATGAGTGGAAGCGGTTTTCGTCGAATAAATCGCTGGAATGCAAGAATTGCCACGATTACGACAGTTTGAATTGGGAAGAGATGTCGAGCCTTGCCAATGTACAGATGAAGCAGGCCGCCGAGCGTGATCAGAGCTGTATTGACTGTCATAAAGGCATTGCTCACCAGCTACCCGCCGATATGGAAAGTTCCGGTGGAATGATTTCCCAATTGGTTCAGCAATCTTCCAGTACAAGCTTTAGCGCCGGAGAAACCTATTACAGCGTGCGTCATTTGCCGATATATGAAGACGAAGCGTTAACCGTTGATGGCGGCCTGTTGAATCCCGCTTCTGCGATTAAGGTTGCAGCCGTCACCGAGAAGGCGATACAGGTCGAGCTAGCCGGCTGGCGCAAAATGAAAGGATTCGGGCGGGTAATTAATGAAGACTTTGGTTTTAATATTTCAACTGCGGCGTTGAGTAAAGAGACTGCCCAGAATGATAGCCTGGTAGAACAATTTGAACAAAAAGAAGACGAACTGACGGGGCTTCCTTGGCAGCGTGTAACGGTGAAGCTCTGGATGTCGAAAGATTCATTAATTGATGATGTTCAAGTCATCTGGGATGAAGCGAAATCTGCTTACAATACCAACTGTAGTGTGTGCCATACCCAACCGGCTGAAAATCACTTTGACGCCAATACCTGGCCTGGTATGTACGACGGAATGCAAGCGTTTGTTAACTTCGATCATGACAGTCAAGCCTTGGTATTGAAATACCTACAAAAACACTCGTCAGATTTTTCTGACGCAGGCCATTAAGGTGACAGAGTAAGCGAGGGATTTAATATGTCTCTGAGTCGACGTAAATTTTTAAAAGGGTTGGCCACAACAAGCGCTGCGTCTGTCATCGGGCCGGGTTTGTTAATGTCAGCGGCTAAAGCCGCAACAGAAGCGGCAGGTGATCAAGCTAGCGGTATCTGGAAGGTCTCAGGCTCGCACTGGGGCGCTTTTCGGGCTCGTATTTATAATGGCAAAGTGGCTGAAATTAAACCATTAGAGCTGGATAAGCATCCGACGGAGATGATCAACGGGATCAAGGGAATTATTTATAATCCGTCGCGGGTACGTTACCCGATGGTTCGCCTTGATTGGCTGAAAAAGCATAAATACAGTGGTGAAACCCGGGGTAATAATCGCTTTGTTCGGGTGACATGGGATGAAGCATTGGATCTGTTTTATCAGGAGCTGGAACGCGTACAGAAAGATTACGGCCCGTGGGCATTGCATGCCGGCCAGACCGGTTGGCGTCAGACCGGTCAGTTCCACAGTTGTACCAGCCATATGCAACGTGCAGTGGGTATGCACGGCAACTATATTACCAAAGTGGGTGACTACTCGACGGGTGCCGGTCAGACTATTCTTCCGTATGTCCTTGGTTCAACCGAAGTCTATGCGCAAGGTACGTCCTGGTCAGAAATTCTGGATAACAGTAAGAATATTATCTTATGGGCGTGCGATCCAAACAAGAACCTGCAAGTTGGCTGGAACTGTGAAACTCATGAATCGTTTGCTTACCTGGAACTGCTGAAAGAGAAAGTTGCGGAAGGAATAATCAACGTTGTTTCTGTTGATCCGGTTAAAAATAAAACTCAACGTTATTTGGCTAATGAGCATCTTTATATTAACCCGCAGACTGATGTGGCGTTTATGCTGGCGTTGGCGCATACCTTATATAAAGAAGATCTGTACGATAAGAATTTTATTAAGACTTACTGCTTAGGGTTTGAGGATTTTGTCCCATACCTAGTAGGTGAGAGTAAAGATAAAATAGAGAAAACGCCGGAATGGGCAGCTGAAATTTGTGGTATATCGGCTGACAAGATCCGCGAATTTGCGCGGATGTTGGTGGCTGAACGCACTCAGCTCCTGTTTGGCTGGGCTGTTCAACGTCAGCAACATGGTGAGCAGCCCTACTGGATGGGGGCTGTGCTAGCTGCAATGATTGGCCAGATTGGTCTGCCTGGTGGCGGGGTCTCTTATGGTCACCACTACAGCTCTATTGGTGTACCTTCGACCGGTTTTGCTGCACCGGGTGGTTTCCCTCGTAACGTCGACCAAGGCCAGAAGCCTAAATGGGATAATGACGACTTCAAGGGTTACAGCCGTACGATCCCTGTCGCGCGCTGGGTGGATTGTCTGCTGGAGCCGGGTAAAGAAATTCGTTACAACGGCTCAAAAGTGAAACTACCGGATTACAAAATGATGGTGGTGAGTGGGAACAATCCATGGCATCACCACCAGGATCGTAATCGAATGAAAAAAGCGTTTCAGAAGCTGCAAACTGTTGTCACCATTGAGTTTGCCTGGACCGCGACCTGTCGCTTCTCTGATATCGTCCTGCCTGCCTGTACCCAGTTCGAACGTAATGACATTGATGTTTATGGTTCATACAGTGGTCGTGGCCTGCTTGCGATGCACAAGCTGGTTGACCCACTGTTTCAGTCAAAAACGGATTTCGAGATCTTTACAGAATTAAGCCGCCGTTTCGGCCGCCATAAAGAATACACCCGTGGTATGGACGAAATGGAATGGGTACGTTCACTCTATGCCGACTGTCGTAACGCTAATAAAGGCAAGTTTGAGATGCCTGAGTTTGACGTGTTCTGGGAAAAGGGGGTACTTGATTTTGGTGGTGGTAAACCCTGGGTTCGTCATGCTGACTTCCGTGAAGATCCGGAAATCAATGCATTAGGTACACCATCTGGCTTTGTTGAAATTTTCAGCCGTAAAATCGACCGTTTTGGTTATGAACAGTGCCAGGGCCATCCAATGTGGTTCGAGAAGAGCGAGCGATCTCATGGTGGTCCCGGCTCAGATAAACATCCGTTCTGGCTGCAGTCTTGTCACCCGGATAAGCGTTTGCACTCGCAGATGTGTGAATCTGATGAGTTCCGTGAGACTTATACGGTACAGGGCCGTGAGCCGATTTATATCAATCCGGCAGATGCCGCAGCAAAAGGGATCAAGAATGGTGACCTGGTTCGCGTATTTAACGACCGTGGTCAGCTATTAGCCGGCGCCGTACTCTCTGATAGCTATGCCCCTGGTGTGGTGCGCATCGAAGAAGGTGCGTGGTATGGCCCACTGAATGAAAAGGTGGGTGCTATCGATACTTACGGTGATCCGAATACGCTCACTCAGGATATTGCGTCATCAGAACTGGCTCAGGCAACCAGTGCTAACACCTGTAATGTAGATCTTGAGAAGTTCAGCGGTGACGTGCCGCCAGTGACATCGTTTGGCGGGCCGCTTTATGACAGTTAGATAAGCTTTGGCACAAATGGCTTGGGGCGTAAAAAATGTTCCAAGCCATTTTGTCAGCTGTTGACAGGCCCTTAAAAACCCAAAAAATACCAATCTGAATAATGTGGGGGCATTAATCAGACTGGTATAAATTTACAGTGCGGTTCTTTTGTATTTTAAGTATTCAGGTTTCCAGAAAAAACTGTCAATTTTTTCCAGCAACTGTTCATCTGTACGTTGCGGCGCTTTATATTGTTCAATGGCTTTTTTGGCCACAGCCATAGCAATATGGCGAGAAACCTGTTGGATCTCTTGTAGCGGCGGCAATAAAGCCCCTTTACCATGGCGGGCAAGTGGAGAACATTCGGCTAAAGCACGGCTGCTCTCCATCAACATTTCATCGGTGACACGGGTAGCGCCAGATGCCAGCACACCAAGACCTATGCCGGGGAAAATATAACTGTTGTTACATTGCGCGATTGGATAGGTTTTTTCAGCAAAAATAACTGGGTCGAACGGACTGCCTGTAGCAATTAGCGCGTCGCCTTCTGTCCAGCGAATAATGTCGGACGGCGTGCCCTCGACACGGCTGGTGGGGTTTGACAACGGCAAGACAATCGGACGCTTGCAATGTGCATGCATCTCTGTGATCACCTCTTGGCTGAATAGACCGGGAACCCCCGAAACGCCGATCAAAACCGTTGGCTTGGCATTGCGCATCACATCCAATAACGAGATATTACCGGTTTCATTCCATTGAGTGACGAGGGCGTTTCTCTGGACTAACTTTTTCTGGAAGTCGAGCAGATTCTGCATGTCGTCGGTCAGTAGTCCCCAGCGGTCAACCATAAAGACACGTTCGCGTGCAGCACTATCACTTAGCCCTTCGGCGATCATCTGTGCCACAATGGCTTCAGCAATTCCGCATCCGGCCGATCCTGCACCGACAAAGGTAATGCGTTGTTCGGAAAGCTTTGAACCGGCGGCCTTACAGGCGGCAAGTAAGCTGCCGACGGTAACAGCGGCTGTTCCCTGAATGTCATCATTAAAACAGCAAACTTTATCCTTATAGCGTTTGAGCAGAGGCATGGCATTTTTCTGAGCAAAATCTTCGAACTGGATTAATGCATTCGGCCAGCGGCTCTTTACGGCCTGAATGAATTCTTCTACAAAGTCATCATACTCCTGCCCGGTAATGCGCGGGTGGCGCCATCCCATATACATAGGGTCTGATAATAGTTGAGTATTATTGGTGCCAACATCCAATACGATTGGCAATGTGTTGGCAGGATTGATGCCACCACAAGCGGTATATAGAGCCAGTTTTCCGATAGGAATACCCATGCCGCCAATGCCTTGGTCGCCTAAGCCAAGAATACGCTCGCCATCGGTAATAACGATAATTTTCACATCCTGACGGGCTGCGTTGTTTAAGATATCAACGATGTTGCCTTTATCGGGATAGCCAAGGAACAGGCCGCGGCCGCGACGATATATATTGGAAAATTTCTCGCAGGCTGCACCCACCGTCGGGGTATAAATGATTGGCATCATCTCTTCGATATGATTATCAATCAAACGATAGTAGAGAGTCTCGTTAGTGTCTTGAATATTGCGTAGGTAGATATGCTTATCCATATCATCATTGAAAGTTTGGTATTGGCTGTATGCTCTTTCTTCTTGCTCGGTAATGGACTCGATTGTTGCTGGCAGCAGTCCCATCAGGCTGAAGTTTTGTCTCTCCTCCGGCGAAAATGCACTGCCTTTATTGAGCAGGGCATTTTCTAGCAGGGTTGGACCGGCATAGGGAAGGTATAACGTTTTATTATTTTCGTACATTTAGCAACTCATCCAGTTTATCTTTAAAAAAAGAGTTGCCCTGAAACAACTCTTATTGATATTCAATGAATCAAATTAAGCTTGGTTAGATAGTCTCTTCTGCCAGCTCTAATCCTTCTTCAGCATCTGCTGTCTCGGCAGACATCTTGTCAATCAACAGGGCAATCACGCCATCGCCGGTTACATTACAGGCGGTACCAAAACTGTCTTGCGCTAGGTGAAGAACAATTTGCAGTGCAATCATTTCTTCGGTAAAGCCCAGCATTGAGCCAAGCAAGCCGACAGAAGCCATGACGGCACCACCTGGCGCACCCGGTGCCGCAACCATAGTGATACCTAACATGGCGATAAACGGCAGGGCTTCGAGCAGGCTAGGTACAGGACCTGCACCGGTCATAAGAATGACGGCTACCGCAACACTGGCGATACTGATCACCGAGCCTGACATGTGGATGTTGGCACACAATGGCACGACGAAATTGGCAATTGAACTTGATACGCCATTGCGTTTAGTTTGTTGCAAAGTGACCGGAACGGTCGCGGCGGAAGACATAGTACCAACAGCGGTAAAGTAGGCTGGCATCATGGTACGAAGGATCTTTAGCGGAGATTGCTGTATGGCGATACCTGTAGTGACAAACTGGAAGGTCAACCAAACCCAGTGCATCGCGATGACAGCAATGAGCACTAGGCTAAAGGTTTGCAAGGTAGCAAATACGGTGCCTTTTACCGTCATATCGGCAAAGACGCCAGCGATATAAAACGGCAGTGCCGGGATGATGACTTTATTTAAGAACAACTCAATGATATCACGGCCCTGATCGCTTAATTTTTTCAGGTGTTCCGAACCCATACTTGAGATGCCGAGACCAAAAATGAAGGCAATGGTCAATGCCGTCATTATATTCATGATTGGTGGGATCTGAAGTGCTAAAAATGGCGCGAGAGCGGTTTTGGCCTCGGGCAGTTGGCCTGCACCATCAAGCAAAATAGGGAACAGGCTTTTTGCGACCAAGAACGCAAGAATACCGGCGCCGAGAGTCGACATATAAGATAGACCAACGGTCTTTCCGAGTAATTTTCCGGAGTTTTTGGGCAGGCTTGCTATACCGCTGGTGACATAGAAGAGAATTAATAAGGGGATGGTAAATTTAATTAACTGGCTAACTAAATACTTTACCGTGATCAGTCCTTGAATAAGGACATCTGGTGCAAACATACCCATCAGTATGCCCACTAATATTCCACACAATAATTTAACGATTAAGTTCATTTTATTGACCTTTAATTTTATTAGGATACGAGTTTCTTATAATAATATATTCACTTGTTTCTAATTTGGATTGAACGGTTAATATTGAATCTATTTGTATGTGTATTGCTCATTGCACTTGTTAACACAATGGTATTGTTGTTTTTAATAATGTTGCAGGTGGATATTATGGTTATCTTTCATGCTTGTGAAATGCTGAAAATAAAGACTTGGTTATTAAAAAGCATCAGGTTAAATTTAAGGTTTGTGATCAACTTAATAGACAAGCGTTAAGAAGTTATTGATGATTGTTCTTATTTAGCTGGCAACATTTGATTGTATATGTAATGGATTGTTTTTATAAGGGATTATTTTTGGGGTGATGACTGCCGTAAATCAACAGTATTGAGAAAGATAAATGAAAAATATAGAAACAAAGTGGCTACAAGATTTTCTTACCCTTGCTGAACTACAAAATTTTTCCCATGCTGCAGCTGTCCGCAATGTTACTCAACCAGCATTTAGCAGACGAATAAAATCGCTCGAAGCAGAATTAGGTTTAGTCTTGATTGATCGCAGCAAATCACCTATCGAATTGACTCTGTGCGGCAAGCAGTTTAAAACCACGGCACAATCTATTATTCATCAAATAGATGAAGAAGTTAGTCGTTTAGCCGGGTGCTCATTTCATGGCCGACATACGGTGCGATTAAGTGCTGCTCACTCTATTTCCATCAGTTTGCTTCCCAAGCTTCATTCGAGCCTGTTTAATCCTGAGCTGAATACCAGTTTATCTGTTGTGGCGAATGAAGTTGATGACGCCGTTGAATTGCTTATAGACGGTAAGTGTGATTTCTTATTTTCATTTTATGAAGATAGGCTGCAAGTTGCCCCGTACCGGTCTATTTATCTTGGTCGTAGTTATTTGTATTGTGTTTCTGCTGTGGATGAAAGCGGAAATCCGCTTTATGATTTGGCAAATAATGATGATGTCCCATGTCTGGACTATACTCCTGAAAGTTATATGGGAAGAGCACTTCATCGAGCCAATAGCAAGCTTACTTCTAATACGGTCTGTTCATCATCAATGACTGATTTTATTAAGGCTTTAGTGTTGCAAGGCAAGGGAATTAGCTGGCTACCTGATTATGCGATAAAAGAAGAGTTAGCGTCAGGCAAATTAAAAATACTCACAGAGAGAGAGCCAGTACCCTTAGACCTGTATGTTTATCGCTATTATTCTAAGCTGCACTCATCATGTGAAGCTATATGGAACGAGTTAAGTCAAGTAAGTCCGATAAAAGAGCTGAGCGGTTAAGTCGTGTAAGATATCCACAGTATGATATTCAACTGTATTTGAAAGATATCACTAAAAAATAATTTTATTTAATATAATTATTTAAAAAGGGCTAAAAATAATAGCCCTTTTTTATATGACTTTTATTTACTCACGATTCAATGAGTTTAAAATACCACTGATTAATAGAACTGGAACATCTTCTGAACTTCTTTGTAGTCTTTGGTCTGAGTTAAAGAGAGCATCAGTAGGATACGGGCTTTTTGTGGATTCAGAGTACCTGATGCAACAAAACCGTATTTATCATCATCCACTTCAGCATGGAGGGTTGTTGAACCTGTTGGCGTACGTGCGCTACGAACAACCATGACACCATTTTTACTCGCCTTAGCAAGTTCGTCGAAAACGGTGTGGTACATATTACCGTTACCTACACCAGCACTCACGATGCCGTCATATTTCGCATTCACTAACGCTTTTACTGGTAATTCAGATGCATTCGCATAGTTATAAACTATACCCACTTTAGGCAGTACGTTTAATTTTGAGACGTCGAATGGGGTGTCTGTGGTATGCTTACGTTCTGGGCTACGTTGATACTTCACATCGCTATTATGGATGAAACCCAAGGTACCAAAATTTGGTGACTGGAAAGTCTGAACCGCAGTGGTACTGGTTTTCGTCACATCACGCGCATCAAACACGCTGTCGTTCATCGCAACCAGTACTCCACGGCCCTTAGAATCTTCGTCAGTGGCAGTAACAACGGCGTTGTACAAATTCGTTGGCCCGTCAGCACTCATCGCTGTTGACGGACGCATTGCGCCAACAAGTACCACTGGCTTTTCACTCTTCACTGTCAGATCAAGGAAGTATGCTGTCTCTTCCATGGTATCTGTACCATGGGTGATCACCACGCCATCGACATCATCTTGCGCTAGCAAGTCATTCACGCGTTTTGCTAGAGTCAGCCACACTTCATCATTCATATCTTGTGAGCCAATCTTGACTACTTGCTCACCGCTGATGTCAGCGATTTTAGTCATCTCTGGCACCGCTGCAATCAGTTCATCTACCCCAACCTTGCCTGAAGTATAGCTAGATTCAGTTGCTGATTGGCCAGCACCTGCAATTGTGCCGCCGGTTGCGAGAATCTTTATATTAGGAAGATCTGCTGCGTAAGAAAGCGAACTGCCACACAAGCCGGCAATGATCAGACCTAAACGTATTGGATTATGTTTCATAATGATTCCTCTTCGAATCGTTTTTGTTATAAAAAAGGGCTATTAATTAGCCCTCTGATTTATTGTTTTTATTAGTTATATAGCTTAGCTTTGTACTCAGGGTGCATCAGGTTTTGTACGGCGAAAATTTCGTCCAGCTGCTCTGCGGCCAGTAATTTGCGTTCCAGCACCACGTCTCTAACACTTCGACCCGTTTCTGCACAAATCTTACCGACAATATCGCCCTCGTGGTGGCCAATATACGGATTAAGATAAGTAACGATACCTATGGAGTTAAAGACGAAGTCTTCGCACACCGTTTTATTTACGGTGATCCCGCGGATGCACTTATCGGCAAGGTTGATGCAGGCATTGTTCAGCAGTTCAATGGATTCAAAAATAGCCTGTCCAATTACAGGTTCCATCACATTGAGCTGAAGCTGACCGGCTTCAGCGGCAAATGTCACCGTGGTATCGTTGCCGAATACTTTAAAGCAGACTTGGTTTACCACTTCAGGAATAACCGGGTTAACCTTGGCAGGCATAATTGATGAGCCAGCCTGCATTTCCGGCAGGTTAAGCTCGTTTAAGCCCGTGCGCGGTCCGGAAGAAAGCAGGCGGAGGTCATTACAGACTTTTGACAGTTTGACCGCTAAACGTTTTAGTGCAGCGTGAACGGTGATATAGGCACCACAGTCAGAAGTGGCTTCAATGAGATCTTCGGACGGTACACAGTCCAGCCCGGTTGCTTCGGCAAGGTATTTTACTGCCAGCTCCTGATAACCTTTAGCTGCGTTAAGTCCGGTACCGATAGCTGTTGCACCAAGGTTCACTTCCAGCAGCAGCGAGGCTGCATACTTCAGGTTTTTGATTTCTTCTTTTAGCAAGATGCTGAAAGCATGAAACTCCTGACCCACAGTCATTGGCACGGCATCTTGAAGTTGGGTTCGGCCCATTTTAAGGATGTCTTGGAATTCCTCGCTTTTTGCATCAAAGGCTGTCTGCAGGTACTGAACCGAACCGAGCATTTTCATGATGCTGTTGTATACGGCTACACGGAATCCAGTTGGATAGGCGCAGTTGGTCGACTGGCTTCGGTTGACATGGTCGTTTGGATTGATGATGTGGTACTCGCCCTTTTCGTGGCCTTTTAGTTCCAGCGCAACATTGGCGATAACCTCATTGGCGTTCATGTTTACTGAGGTACCGGCACCACCTTGATACACATCAGAGATAAACTGATCCATGCACTTGCCGGTGTCGATGATCAAGTCGCAGGCTTCAATAATGTACTTGCCAACATCGCTAGGGATAGTGCCTAGTTCGATGTTTGCTCTGGCGGCTGCTTTTTTGGTAAACACCATACCGCGAACCAACTCAGGAACATCAGAAATTCTCGACGATGAAATAGAGAAATTCTTATAGGCACGAAGTGAATGGATCCCATAATAAGCAGATGCTGGAATTTCAAGTTCACCTAGTAGATCTTCTTCAATACGAACCTTATTTGCAGTATCGAGCATAGCCTTTACCTTTATTGATAATGAGATGACACCAACACAATGGTCCTTTTATTTTTCAAAGTGAAATGCAAAAAAGTAAGCAATAATGCTTTTAATGCATAGTGGGAGTGTTTGTTAAAAATACTGTTCAGTTGTTTTGTATTGTTAATTTACCGGCTGTAATTTTTAGTTGAACAGAATATTGAAGCGGGGTCACAGATTTTTCTGAGGTTGAGGTATTTAGGCAGCCAAAACGGTTCTGTCGCAAGCTGGAGTAGTAAGTTGTGCTCTCCATCAATATTCGTCACTTCCAACATTATGACTATTAAATTCGCAGGCCATCATCTTCCTTCCGAGATCATACTGCAGTCTGTTCGTTACTATTTTTCCTACACGCTGAGCTACCGTGAAATTGAAGATATATTGGCAGAGCGTGGCATCAATGTTGGACTTTGGCATAACGGGTATATGCTGAGTCTAATTGAAATCATTTCAATCAAGTATCTGTACAATATCGCAGAGCAAAGTCACCGCAGAGTGAAAGGTAAAATGCATCAATGTTTAGGATGGAAATCAGTGCGCGTGTAGTTAAACTCTGCGACAAAACCCATAATAGTGACACCCATGGCTGCGTTGCCCATGAGGTTTTGAGCGCAGCCGATATGAGGTGAAACCACTAGGCGACAAGTTCGTGAAATTCGTCTTGCGCCCAGGAAATACACTCAGTCGCTAAGATTTCAAGTGAATCCAGACACTGATCAGGGTGTTGGAGGCCTTGTTTTGCCAGGGCTACGGGAATTTCAGTACACCCGAAAACAACGGCATTTGCACCGCGGGAAAGCATGGCCTCAAAAACAGGTGCCATTAAGCGTTGCCCGCGTTTAACGTCCCCGGCTTTGACTGCACAGATACCTTCCATAACAGCCTGTTGCTCATGCTCTGTGGTTTCTATTGCATCAATCCCACATTGCGCCAGTTTTTCCTGATACATACGCGTCATCATAGTGGCTGATGTTGCTAAAATGCCCACTTGACTATAACCACGCTGTTTTGCTTCAGTAACGACACTATCGATTATGTTGATGGTATGCACCTTGCTGATTGCCTGAAGTCGTGGATACCAATAGTGTGCGGTATTACACGGTATAACGATGCACTCAGCGCCAGCTTGTTGAAGTTCTTCAAAGCCTTTTTTTAATGCAGGGAAAGGGTCCAAACCATTTCCAATCAGAAAATCGGTCCGGTCCGGGATCTGGGGGATATTACGAACCAGCATAGGAATATGTTGTTGATCATTACGAGCGGGAGTTTGTGCGATGATTTTCTGCATAAATTCCACAGTAGCTAATGGACCCATTCCGCCCAAAATACCTAATTTCCTGCTCATGTTCTTATCCCTACAGTGTTTTTAACTGTAATAACGATAAAATAGAACCTTCACATTGAGAAATGCCATTGCTGTCATTCCCATGCCGGATCGGTATGGTGAATGATTGGAGTTGTGAGCTTGATCGCTTGAAGTCTGGTCGATATACACTAATGGTCCGTTATACTGTTTTTTATTTCGCGACTATAACGCATGAATATAGAAAGTAAGTGGCTGGAAGATTTTTTGACACTGGCGGATGTTCGTAATTTTTCCCAGGCAGCAGGAAAACGTAATGTGACACAACCGGCATTTAGTCGCCGTATCAGAGCATTAGAACATGCCGTGGGTGCAGAGCTGGTCGATCGAAGTAAAATTCCTATCGAGTTAACACCAAGTGGAAGGCTCTTTCGGATTTCAGCACGTAACTTAATTAATCAGATGGTGGATGGCATTGGTCAGCTATCTGGTCTCTCAAAGCTTGGCGGAAATATTGTGCGGGTTGCTGCTGCCCACTCCCTGGCAACCAGCTTAGTGCCAACAATCCAACCCCAGCTACTATCCGGCAAACATAACCCTTTACTAAGCGTTGAAGCGATTGATGTTGATCAGGCGATCGTAGAACTGCAGGAAGGGGGGTGCGATTTGTTACTTGCGTTCGATAACGAATTGTTGCGATTACCTCCCTACCAGTCACTGCGCATTGGGGAAGCAGAGCTATTACCGGTTTGTGCCTGCGATAGTGCAGGAAAGCCGTTATACCTGCTTGATAATAATAAAGCGGTACCCTGGCTTGCTTATAACCCGAGTTCCTATATGGGACGGCAAGTCGAAGCGATACGAGAACAGGTAAAATTAGAGGCCGTGTTTTCTTCGTCGATGACGGATCTGCTGAAAATTCAGGTGCTGCAAGGGTTAGGGGTGGCATGGTTGCCTGATTATTCGATTGAGCGGGAATTAGCCGCAGGAAAAGTGGCCTTAATCGGTGAACCCTATCTGAGGTTACCTATTGCTTATTACGCGTATCGTTATCAGGCTCGGTTGCACCCTGCCGGTGAGCAAGTATGGCAAATGCTGTGCAACATGGTTAGATAACGAATAGATTTGGTATGGCGACCTATTCCAAACTGGAATGGGTTGCTGTCGTGTGTTTCGTTGTTGTTTATTGATATATACAGGTAATCTAGCGGCCGATGATTATGACTAGGGAAACAATAGATGGATTTATCGCTCGAGATTATCACCATTCTTTTCGGTGTTGCGGCATTGGCTGGATTTATCGATGCAATAGCGGGCGGGGGAGGATTATTAACCGTTCCCGCACTCTTAGCTGTCGGGTTATCACCGGCACAGGCTTTAGCGACTAACAAGCTTCAGGGATCTTTTGGTAGTTTTTCCGCCACCCTTTATTTTATCCGTAATGGCGTCGTGAAATTCAGTGAGATGCGAAATGGGATCATTTGTACTTTCATCGGTGCGGCATTAGGCGCTGTATTGGTACAAAAAATTGATGCGTCGGTATTAACCGCGATTATTCCGTTACTGCTGCTCGGGATCTCATTTTATTTTCTTCTGGCGCCAAAATCCATTGCCGAGCCGGGTGAGTCTAAGCTGTCCGAGAATATGTTTGCCTTAACGGTAGGTACATCAATCGGTTTTTATGATGGTTTTTTTGGTCCGGGTGCTGGTTCCTTATTTACCATCTGCTTTGTTGCGATTGCGAAACGAGGAATAATCGAGGCGACGGCTAAAACAAAAGTGCTGAACTTTACATCAAATATCGCGGCGTTATTGTTCTTTATTATCGGGGGGCTTCCGGTATGGGAAGTCGGTCTGCTGATGGCCGCCGGTCAATTTATTGGCGCGAGATCGGGGGCCAAAATTGTGGTTACCAAGGGACAGAAACTTATCCGTCCCTTGGTGGTGATTGTTTCTATGGTTATGGCTATCAAGCTGTTGATCGAACAAAATCCACAATGGTTTCAATAAGCTGCTTAATTCTATCAACTTTGTAACTATTGGGGCGATAACAAAGGTTGACCGGTCTGGTTAAATCGTCGAGAAAATCAAAATGATGGCAATGCTCTGAATTTATATTGAGTGTTTTTACCACAGACTCGGGTACCAAGGCCGGTGTTACTCCACCGAGCGCTAAGAGTGCAGCTGCCGTATAGGAGTCCATTTGCATCAGCGGCTTGATCCCGGCTTTCTGTAATATTCCCGCTTGATAGGTATTAGCCGGGTTTTTTAGGTCGTTGGTTAATAGGGCGGATGGTGCCTTTTCTAGCGGCGTATTACTGACTATGGTAAACGACTCGTTGAAAATATGCTTGGTTGCTAAGCCATGCTGGGGGGGAAGGTGTCCGGCACAAAAACCTAAACTGGCATCGCCGGATTGCACTCGTTCAACGATAAATGGCGTTTGATGGGTTGAGATATTGATATAAGGATCTTGCGCAAGATAGCGCTTCATCATTTTACTCAGGTAGGCCGAGACCAGTGTTTCAGAACAAGCAAGCAAGATTGGAGAGTGATCTTGTATGGCCTGATGGTCAAACAATGCCCCCTGAATTTCGGTCAGGCTCGGAGCGACACTCTCGATTAAAGCCATGGCATCAGAGGTGAGCTTTATTTTCCTGCCTACAGGCTCAATCAGCTTTTTTCCTAACCGTTTTTCCAAATTGGCAATGCGCTTGCTGACCGCCGATTGGCTGATATATAAGCGGCTTCCGGCCTTGCTCATGGTTCCTTCTTTTGCCAGAACCAATAAGGTTTCAATTCCTTCTAGTAACACAACGCATTCCGATCATTGAAATTATGGCATTAATATAATGATAGTAAGGAGTGAAAGCCAGAACCAATGCGCAACAAAGCCAGTAGGTCTGGCTTTCTTCAATTATTCAGGAGGCGTCTCTTGCTGGGTAATGCTACCGACTTCAAGCAGCGGGGCAACATTCAGGTGCTCCGCATTCATCATCGATGAAATGCGCTGTACCGATGATAAAAGCAGCGATTGTTCCCAATCTTCAAGTTGCTGATATTCTGATACAAAATTGTCTTGCAAAGGGAGTGGCGCCTTTTCAAGCAGCTCTTTACCTTTTTCAGTTAAATGAGCATGAACTTTTCGCTTATCAAGCTTGCTTCTTTCACGAACCACCAGCTCTCGTTTTTCAAGACGATCAAGAATCGTTGTCGCTGTCGCCTGGCTCATGTTGGTATTATTTGATAACTGTCGGATCGTGATTTCTTCGCCAGAGCCCCGGATTGCTCGCATCAACACCAATTGAGGGCCCGTTAATCCTGCATCTTTATTGAGTTTTCTCGAATGTAAATCAATGGCTCGGATTATCTGTCGAAGGGCAATGAGAACTTCTTCGTGTTTGTCCATTTAACTCTCCCAAAATAACTGTCGCGAAGGTACATCAAACCGCTTAAACATGAAAGCCTTTGTTGCTTACAGGGACGACATTTGTGTCGTCTCAATAGTACACTAAACTTTGACATGAAAAGTTTAGTGTACTACTGGGGGTATACTTTGGGTTTTAACGTGTGTGTTTGATAAATCATCACATCACGACCCTTATTGTAATGTTATGGTGATATTTTCGCCTGTTTTTATAACTTTACCATCTTGTGTACTGGTTTGGCTCTATTGGCTAATTTGAAATGTTATGAACGTGATGATTTTACTGTAAAAGATATTGTTAAAAACCTGAGAATCATTCGTGTTCGTTACGGATGGCAAGATTTTGATAAGAATTGGTAGAAATGAGCACTGAAAGCTACATTTAAGCCCAAAGGTATGTGAATTTGCCATACTTGAATTGACGTTCTTCGGGGAGCTGAAATGGCAATGATAAGGCAATCTTGTATCGCGCTGGTTTTGATATTCGCCTTTAGCTCGCAGGTATTGGCAAAACAACCGCTGCTGACGACACCTTTAATTGATGTTTTATCAGAGCAGCAGGCACTGTCTGAGCCAACAGTGAAACCTGATATCGCTTTGCAATATCAACAAGCAAAACTATGGGTAGAGGAAGTTTCGGATGATTTATCTGAAATCCAGTATGTTGATGAGTTGGCGGTATTTTATTTCAACATCGGTTATACCCCGCTATGGCATGATTCTCTTGCCGCGACTGAATTTGAAGAGCAACTCCGCATCGTTGCCTTATCCGCAATCAGCTCTGATTTTTCCCAACGTTATTCCCGGCTCAAGTATTACAAGTCGTCTAACGATTGGCGTCAGTACGATCTTTTGGCGACAGATACCTTGCTTGCGTTCATGAGCTATGTTGAAAATTTACCAGCGTACGGCAGGGGCTGGCTGTTTGGTGCCGGAGTTGATTTGCGATTGCCCTTACCATCGGAAATGGCTATCGAACGTATGTTACGAGCTGTTGAAAGTAACCGTCTGCGATTTTTTATTGCTTCGCTAAAGCCTGCTGATGAGAGTTACACCAAAATCGTACAGGCAATGACAGAGCTCGAAGCGCTAAAAGCGGCACCTTGGCCCGGTTTTTACCAGCAAGGTATTATCCGGCTAGGTGACCGGTTACAGAGGCCTGATGCATTAATTACTATTTTGGAAAGCTTGGGAGATATCAGCAGGTATGAGGCGCAGCATTTGCGCTCGATGGATGTTGGTACTTTGAATCTGGACTTATCAGCCGGGGTGAAACATTTTCAACGTCGTCACGGTTTAAAAAGTGATGGGGTTATTGGGCCGAAGACCCGTTATTGGTTAGCGATACCACCGCAGGAGCGGATCCGCGTATTGGCATTGAATTCGCAAAGAGTGCGGTTATGGTCGGTCAAGTATTCATCGGTCTTGATAGTCAATATTCCCGATTATGAAATGAACCTATGGCTCGACAACGAGCATGTGCTGGACAGTAAAGTGATTGTCGGGCGTCCTAGCCGGCGCACACCGTTGTTGAGTTCTCGGGTTGATTCGGTGGTATTTAATCCATATTGGAATGTCCCGATCTCTATTATGCGCAAAGATATTTTACCCAAGGCACAGCGTGACCGGGGATATTTGTATCGCCATGACTATGCCGTTATCCGAAGCTGGACAAATACAGAGCAGATACCTATCCATACAATCGACTGGCGTATTGTGAATGCCAAGTTGTTCCCGTACCGTTTACGTCAAAAACCGGGTGACAAGAATGCTCTCGGGCTTTATAAATTTAATATTCCCAACACAAATGCCATTTACTTGCATGATACGCCGGCAAAGAGTCTGTTTAATAAAGAAGAGCGGGCATTCAGTTCAGGATGCGTACGTGTTGAGCAAGCAGAACATCTGGTTATGATATTGTTGAATTACTCGGGTATGTCACAGCAGCAAATAAACGATCTGAAATCCTATACAGAAACCAAGACAGTGGGTTTAAAGAACCGGGTGAGAGTTCATGTCATTTACCAGACTGCATGGGTTGATACCCAAGGCATGGTGAACTTCCGTGATGATGTATATCGCTATGATACAGTGAGTGACAGTTCGCAATTAGAGAAAAAATTCACATACCGCACAAATAATAATTTATCTATAACTCAATAGGTAGACGCCGCTTTAGTTATAAATTGGTGTTTTTTTGCGATCGCGTCGTTTGACTGAACATTATCTGAGCGTTATCGTGCTTGGATAATAGAGGCCTTATGGTCCGCTTCTTGTCTGATTTTGGTTTTGGTTAGGATGTCTGAGATTGATTACACGCGCCGTCAGCTCTTAGTTGCTGGTGGGCTAACACTGGGCGCATGCTTGTTGCCAGGAGTGGCGATTGCCAGCCCGTTTAAAGCAACGAACCCACGTAAAATTTCTCTTTGTAATATTCACACGCGTGAAGATTTAGAAACGGAATATTTTAACGGTAAAAGTTACATCCCCGCTGAGTTACAGCGCATTAATCATCTGTGTCGTGATTTCCGACGAAATGAAGCGGCTAAAATGGATCGCCGTCTGTTTGATGCTATAACGGAAATTCAGGCGAATTTAGGCCATAAAGGTCAGGTGCGAATTATTTCGGGTTATCGCTCGCCGGCGACGAATAAGATGCTGCAGAAAAAAGGTGGCGTTGCAACCAAGAGTTATCACATGAAGGGAGAGGCCGTTGACTTCAACTTAGAAGGCGTGCCACTGTCAAAAGTCCGAAAGGCGGCACTTGAATTGCGGCTCGGCGGCGTGGGCTACTACCCGAAGAGTAACTTTGTCCATATTGATACCGGCCCCGTTCGTCGTTGGTAAGAGTCGTCATTCCCTTTTTGTTGTAACCGTGGCATCCTTCCCCCTAGTTTTTATGCCCGTTTAGGAAAAGAGGACGTATGAGTCTCCAGTTTGAAATTGTTCCTGTAACTCCATTCCAACAAAATTGTTCTATCGTTTGGTGCGATGAAACCAAAGACGCCGCAATTATCGATCCTGGCGGCGATATTCATCTTCTTATCGACAAAGTTAAGCAGCTTGGTTTGAATGTGAAGCAGCTACTTTTGACTCACGGCCATCTTGACCATGTTGGCGGTACAGCCCCACTTGCTGCTGAGCTCAGTGTTCCTGTTGTTGGTCCTCATAAAGATGATGCTTTCTGGTTGCAAGGTCTACCGCGTCAAAGTGAGATGTTTGGTTTTCCGCTAACAGATGCATTCGATCCTGATCAGTGGTTAGCTGAAGGTGATGAGATTGCCATCGGCAACCAAAAATTGCAGGTTTTGCATACCCCCGGCCATACTCCTGGTCATGTGATTTTTCACAGCACTGAAGCCAAAGTGGCTTTTGTCGGCGATGTACTCTTCAAAGGGGGGATTGGTCGAACTGATTTCCCTAAGGGTGACTATCAAACCCTGATTAATTCGATCAAAGAAAAACTATGGCCGCTGGGTAGTGATGTGACCTTTGTATCTGGTCACGGCCCGGTATCCACGTTCGGCCATGAACGAGCATCAAACCCGTTTGTTGCTGATGAGATGCCGATCTATTAAGTTTCGAGTAGCGAGAGCGCTAGATTGCAGCAGCTTGTTTGAGAAGCGCTTTTCTATTTAGGGAGAAGCGCTTTTTTTCCAGTATTTATTGGAGGGGAAGTAGGAGAGGTATATTGATGCTTTCTCATTCCTGGTCTCTTGTCCCTCGAAACCCATTTTTTTGTGATTACTTTCACGCTTTTTTATCTGGCCCCCAGAAACTAGGAATTTTTCCTAACGGTTTTAGGCCGCCTTCTCAAGCCAGTTAACTGCCCACTCTTTAGAATCCTCAGCAAATCTGGTTAATCATCATCTTTGGCCGCTTACCCGCAAATAATACTCACCCCCGATGTATGTTTTGCAGTTAGTTGCTATGGCTTGGACATATAACAATTCCTCTGGCTCCTGATGATACCCAGCGATTCTGCTTACTGGATGCTGTGCCGATAGTCGCAGCATTTAGTAAGCAGGCTTATTCCGAGTAAATCTGTTGAGGGTTTCACATGTTTAAACTGTTGGAACAGGTCAGAAAGCCTACTTTAGACCTGCCTGTAGAAGAACGCCGTAAAATGTGGTTCAAGCCATTTATTCAATCATATTTGGTTGTTTTTATTGGCTATATGGCAATGTATTTGATTCGCAAGAACTTCAATGTTGCCCAAAATGACATGATCTCGACATATGGCTTGTCGATGACAGAGCTGGGTTTGATCGGCCTTGGTTTCTCTATTACGTACGGCATCGGTAAAACAGTCGTTTCATATTACGCTGACGGAAAAAATACCAAGCAGTTTCTTCCATTCATGTTAATTCTGTCAGGTATCGCTATGCTGGGCTTCAGTGTCAGCATGGGTGGTTCAGGTGTGAGTCTGTTCCTGATGATTGCTTTCTACGGCTTGAGTGGTTTCTTCCAAAGTACGGGCGGCCCTTCAAGTTATTCTACGATCACCAAGTGGACCCCGCGTAACAAGCGTGGTTCGTACCTTGGTTTATGGAATATGTCCCACAATGTTGGTGGTGCGGGTGCTGCCGGTGTTGCACTATTCGGTGCTAACTACCTGTTTGATGGTCATGTTATTGGTATGTTCATCTTCCCATCCATCATTGCACTGGTTGTTGGTTTTATCGGCCTGCGTTTTGGTAATGATTCACCGGAAGCTTACGGTTTAGGCACCGCGGAAGAGCTCTTTGGTGAAGAGATCAGTACCGAAGATCTGGAAGCTGAAGAAAATCAAATGACCAAGCGCGAAATCTTTATGGAATACGTGCTTAAGAACAAAATCATCTGGTTGCTTTGCTTCGCTAACATCTTCTTGTACATCGTACGGATTGGTATCGACCAGTGGTCTACCGTTTATGCTTACCAAGAGCTGGGGCTATCGAAAGAAACGGCTATCTCTGGTTTCACGTTATTCGAAGTCGGCGCACTTGTGGGAACGCTGATGTGGGGCTATCTGTCTGACCTTGCTAATGGTCGCCGCGCACTAGTTGCTTGTGTCTCACTTGTTCTGATCATTTTCGCCTTAGAGTTTTACCAACATGCGACAAGCGAGTACATGTACCTTGGTTCACTGTTTGTACTAGGTTTCCTTGTGTTCGGACCTCAACTGCTGATTGGTGTGGCTGCGGTTGGTTTTGTACCGAAGAAAGCAATCAGTGTTGCAGATGGTGTCAAAGGTACGTTTGCTTACCTGATTGGTGACAGTTTTGCCAAACTAGGTTTAGGCATGATTGCTGACGGTACGCCTATCTTTGGCCTGACCGGTTGGAAGGGGACATTCGCAGCTCTGGATACCTCAGCCGCTATTTGTATCGGGCTATTGGTTTTCGTTGCCATTGCCGAAGAGAAAAAGATCCGTCATGAAAAACGTCTGCTTAAAACAGCGACCACAGCAGCATAACCATTGTCTTGGTTGATAGTCGATGAAAATAGCCACCTTTACGGTGGCTATTTTGTTTGTGCCAACGCCAATTTCAACTATTTATGGCAATAGAATCATGATGGTAAACGAAGAGTAATTCTAATTATTATGGTATCTCATTTTTCTATCTTGCTTGCGCCGAAGGATGGATGTAGTTTATGCCTCTTTTCGCTATGACTGGGTATTTTTCTAGATGATCAAAGTTGCGTTAGTTGATGATCACTTCATTGTACGTTCGGGTTTTGCTCAGCTGTTATCACTGGAACTTGATGTTGAGGTGGTGGGTGAATTTGGTTCGGCCGATGAAGCTCGCAGAGGCTTACCCGGATCGAATGCGAATGTTTGTATCCTCGATATATCCATGCCGGACGAGAGCGGACTCTCCTTATTGGCTGATTTGCCTAAAGGGATAGCGTGTATCATGCTCAGTGTCCATGATTCTGTGGCAATCGTTGAAAAAGCCCTGGAATCTGGTGCTCGTGGTTATTTAACTAAACGTTGCAGCCCTGATGAGCTGGTGCAGGCCGTACGCACGGCAGCCGCTGGTGGTTGCTACCTTACCCCTGATATAGCAATGAAGCTGGCAGCACCCGATCGGGGGCGTAAGCTTCTTGGCCAGTTGACAAAACGAGAGCGCGAGATCGGCGAGATGCTGGCATTGGGACTGGATGTCAAAGCCGTTGCCGTTCGTTTAGGGTTAAGCCATAAAACCATTCATGTTCATCGTGCCAATGCGATGGATAAGCTGGGGGTGAAAAATAACGTAGAGCTGGCGAAATGTTTTGAGAGTGAGGCGCTTTAATGCGCAGTTACCTCATTACCTCACTGTGTGGCTGGTTACTGATCTCATGCTGCTGGTTTTGTCTGTGGGTCCTGTCCTACTATTTTACCTTAGACCCTGAGCTGGCTATTTTACTCTTTCCCTTTGCCCTGCGACTTGGCATAACGCTGCATACTCCGAAAGCCTACTGGGCCGCGGTGTATAGCGCTGAATGGTGGCTCATGGTGTCGCTGGCGGTATTGCTCGAACAATCGCAGTGGTTCTCGGCGATCATTGCCAGCATCGTCAGTGTGCCCATTTTGTGGTTAGCACAAAAATATTATTACGGTTCTCAGTGGCGACGACTGTGTGTGATGGGGGCGGTGATAGCACTGACCGCGCTGGTGAATACCCTGGCTATCGGTGTCGTCAGCCACTCCCCCTGGATGGTGTTACTGGTGAGTATCACAGGGGGCCTGATGCTAGTGCCCAGCTGTTACCTGATCTGGAGCTATTTGTTCCAGAATGCCTGGATCCCACTCACGGTCAATCTGGTATCAAAGCCTGTCGAGCTGCGTAGTCGGCATGTGGTGTTTTACGTCATCCTGTTCGCACTCAGTATTGCTCTTCAGGTGGGATTACCGGATGAGATGCGACGTTTTGCCCCGTTCTGCTTAGCGATCCCCATTATTCTGCTGGCATTTCGCTATGGCTGGCAGGGAGCGTTACTTGGTACGTTATTAAATAGTGTGGCGTTAATCGCCGCGCGAAGCGGTGTCAGTAATATGGAAATTACCGATCTGCTGTTATCACTGTCGGCACAAAGCCTGACTGGTATTTTGCTGGGGATGGGGATTCAGCGCCAGCGTGAACTCAATCAGAAACTCAGGCATGAGCTGGCGAGAAACCATAGCTTGTCACGTCAATTGGTGAAGGCTGAAGAGTCAGTACGACGGGATATTGCCCGTGAGCTGCATGACGAAATTGGGCAGAACATCACGGCGATCAGAACTCAGGCCAGTATCCTGAAGCGGGTTGAAAATACGCCGCTAGGCGAAAATTGCGCTTCGACTATCGAGCATCTGTCTCTGAATATTTATGACACAACTAAAGGTTTGCTGACTCAGTTACGTCCTAAAACTCTTGATGATTTAGGGCTTGAAGAAGCGATATACCAGTTAGTCCGAGAGATGGAATGCGAAGCGAGCGGTATTCGTACCTCGATAACCTGTGATGAACTCAATGAAAGTGATACTGAGTTAAGCGATGCGATGAGTGTGACGTTATATCGGATCTGCCAGGAAGCACTGAATAATGTGGTGAAGTATGCAGAAGCGACGGAAGTCAGTATTACTTTGTCATTCCAGAAAGATGCATTTCTGGTGGTGAAAGATAACGGTATCGGCTTTCAACCGGAAGAGACAACCCGTGGATTTGGTCTGCGCGGTATGCGAGAACGGGTACAGGCTTTAGGCGGCCGGTTCACTCTGATCAGTTGCCAGAATGGAGATGGGCGGGGAACTGAGTTGCAAGTTGTATTGCCGGTCCTTTAGCTTGGTTTGCATTAACGATGCTTTGCACATTTTATTAGTTGTAGATATGAAGTTATGATCGGTTTTTTTAAGTCTGAACCACACGCTCCCGCAGTGACAGATCCTGACCAGGTGGATGATCTCTATCATCATTGGCGTTTCCATATCATGTTTACCATGTATATTGGCTATGCACTGTTCTACTTCACCCGTAAAAGCTTTAACTATGTGATGCCGGCCTTGATTGCCGATCTGGGGCTGGATAAATCGGATATCGGGATCATGGGGACGCTGTTTTACATTACGTATGGCTGCTCTAAGTTCCTGTCAGGGATCATCTCTGACCGTTCGAATCCCCGTTACTTCATGGGGATCGGGTTGATTGCGACTGGCGTGGTCAATATTCTGTTCGGCTTCTCCAGCTCGATGATGATGTTTACCGCGTTGTGGATGCTAAATGCCTGGTTTCAGGGGTGGGGCTGGCCGCCGTGCTCTAAGTTGCTGACAACCTGGTATTCCCGGTCAGAACGCGGATTCCGGTGGGCGTTTTGGAATACCGCCCATAATGTCGGTGGCGCCTTGATCCCCTTGCTAGTGGGTTTCCTGACATTGCATTACAGCTGGCGTTACGGCTTAATTATACCCGGAATAATAGCGGTGGTTGTCGGGCTGTTCTTATGCTGGCGACTACGCGATAAACCCATCACGCTGGGATTACCGACGGTAGGGCACTGGCGGCAGGATGTATTGGAGCTGGCCCATGAAAATGAAGGCGTAGGCTTAAGCCACACCGAGATACTGAAAAAGTACGTGCTGACCAATAAATACATCTGGTTGCTGGCCTTTAGCTATGTGCTGGTTTACATCGTGCGTACGGCAATTAATGATTGGGGCAACCTCTACCTGACCGAACAGCATGGCTACAGCCTGATCACCGCCAATACGGCTTTATCACTGTTTGAAGTCGGCGGGTTTATCGGTTCGCTGGTTGCAGGCTGGGGGTCGGATAAACTGTTTGGCGGGAACCGTGGGCCCATGAATCTGATTTTTGCCATTGGGATTTTTCTGGCGGTCGCCGCATTATGGTTGATGCCTATGACCGGTTTTGTGCTCCAGGCGGGCTGTTTCTTTGCTATCGGATTCTTTGTCTTTGGTCCACAGATGCTGATCGGCATGGCGGCCGCAGAGTGCTCCCATAAAGACTCTGCAGGAGCCGCGACCGGTTTTGTCGGCCTTTTTGCGTACATGGGTGCGGCATTGGCGGGTTATCCGCTGGCGTTAGTGATGGAGCAATATCACTGGACCGGTTTTTTTACCGTGATCTCTTGTGCGGCGGCGGTGGTTGGTTTACTTCTGCTGCCTTTCTTAAAAGCGCAGGCACCTGCTGTTGAAGCTAATGACGTTGGTGTATTTGTTGAGTAACCACAACGTTCATCATGGTGTTTGTGACAGAGACTATCTCGATTGCGCGAGGTAACGGCGGAGCAGGCCAATGAAATCATCGACAGGCCTGTCGAGCAAATCATCAGAGATGAAAAAATCAAATCCCAGTAACTCTCGGTTATAGCGCATCCGGTTTGCTAACATAGCCAACAGTCCTTTGATGACGTTACCGTTATGTGTCACGTAATGCGTATCATCAAACAACATGTCCTCAATATCATGGGGCGGAACATCGGCCCGTTTATAGGCAAGGATCAGTAGCCCGCGCTGCTCCAGCAATATTTTGCTGGCAATACGAGGGCAGATGGATTCCAGAAACTCGTCGTAGTCTTTTAATTTGATCCCTACCCAAGGCAATGGGCGGTGCCAGCCTTCGTAAGAGAGCGAGACCGGGCCTATCTCCGTGATGTTTCTCCATCTGGCCAGCCATCCACCAGCAGGGCTATGAGACTGAATATGCATGAAGGTCAGGGTAAATGAGAGGTCGGGTTCGTTTGATTGCTTTATCGCGACGATTAGCAGGGTCAGAGCAGCAATCAGCAAAATAGCGATAGCAGCGCCATTGGCCTCTGGATACAAAAACACCCCCACTCCAATCGCAATAAACGCAATGAGGCTGAAGACCAATAAATAAGCGCTGGGTTTAGGTATCGGTGGCCTGATAAATAACGTATCCAAGTAACCCCCTACAGTCTGTTTTGCTTATACAGGCTTATCATAAGTATGGCTGAACTCTGTATCTTGAGGTGGCTCGGCGATATGCATCAAAATGAACAGGATGCGTATTTTATACTGTTAACAGCCGGAAAAGTGACTTTTGTTTAGTACTTTAGTTGCATTTGCTGGTGGTTTTTTATCCAAAAACGAACATTGCAAAGTTGCCAAAATTCACCTCATATCGCGTTGGTTTTTTGTGAAAACCGAGATCTTATCGCTTGTTTTTGAGTGAAATCATGTTTTATTGTCGGTTAAATAGCCGTTTGCTGGCATTTCCCTGGCATCCTTGGTATAACACGCGCTTACTTTTTCCCGCTGGTACAGTGGTGACTGAAAGTAGTGCAACGGAGTAGGAAATTTAATGAGAATCTCTCACAAACGTAAAGTTCAGCTTAAGCTACAAAAGCGAGTACAGGCATCTGTAGCAGTAGCAAAACCAGCAGCGAAGAAAGACGCTGTGAAAAAAGCACCAACTGCAGAAACGGTAAAAGCTGCTCCAGCGGCAAAGCCTGTTGAAGAGCAAAAGCCAGTTGAAACGGCGGCATCTGCTGCAGTTCAAGTGTCTTTGACTCCGAAACAGCAACAAGTGCTGGATATCGTGGTTAAAAACCAAGATGGCCTTAACCCTAAAGGTATCGGCCTTCAGGCTGGTCAGGAAGATGCGAAAGCAGCTTCATGGGCTACAGGTGCGCTAAAGAAACTGACTGAAGAAGGTCTGGTTGAGCGCATCCAATTAGCAGGAAACAAAGTACTTTATAAAGCTGCTTAATGACTGCTAGACCTGCTCCTTAGTATTAAGGAGCAGGTGTCCCCCCGCGTACCTCTGTAACATCCCCCCGAATTATTTTTTGCCTTTATAAAACCGCCAACAACGTGTGATTGAAGTACCCAAGGCTGTTTTCCATAAGTGTCACCAATACTTAGAACCTGACGGTTTTGCCTGCCTCTGCTATAACTTATTTATGAAAGAGTGATTTTTTCAGGGTTCGAGACACTCGGGAGTGATTATTTATGACAATGATAAGTGCTAGAGAATTTTCTGACTGGCTTCGTAATCGCTTTGCTGAAGATAATCAAGGGGTCTGTTTGACGCGCGAAGATATTAATCAGTTAACAGGCAGACAGAGCTTTTCTCTGGGATTTGTCCACGATATTCATTACGAACTGATGCAGCATGGCATGGCATTCGTCACGGATACGTCCCGAGAAGTATTCTATCTGATCCCGCTCTCTAATAAGCCCTGGCGTGAGCAATTGGAGCGCCAGTATGAAAGAGAGCTTTTTTGTAATGTGTTGCCTCTAGATAAATCCGGATAATGACCAGCAGCAAAATAATGATTACAAAGAGTTTGGGTATTTCTGAGCAATAAAAAAGGACACTTTTTGCGCCCTTTTTGTTAATTTAGTCAGATGACATTGACAGGTTTAGCCTTAGCTAAGAACCGCAGCAATGCCTTTACAGAGTGGTAGCATGTTGTTTTTAGTCATACCTGCCACACTGATGCGGCCGGAGCCTACGATGTAAATCGCAAACTCTTCTTTCAGACGGTTAACCTGGGCTTTATTCAGGCCTGAGAATGAGAACATACCGTTCTGACGTTCAATGAAGCTAAAGTCTGCATCGATACCTAGATCTCTAAGCGTCTGTACGAACAGGGTGCGCATTTCTTGAATACGGTCACGCATATCAGCGACTTCCTGTACCCATTCAGCACGCAGAGCGTCATCATTCAGAATTTCAGTAACAATCGCAGCACCGTGCGCGGGTGGATTAGAGTAGATAACACGTGCAATACTTTTCACTTGGCTAAAGGCGGTTACAGCCAGATCTGCATTTTCGGCGACCAGCGTAAAAGCACCAACACGTTCATTGTAAAGACCGAAGTTTTTCGAGAACGAACTTGCAACCAGCAGCTCTTTACACTGTGCGGCGAAGATACGTAGACCTTGTGCATCTTCTTCAACCCCTTTAGCAAAGCCCTGATACGCGAAGTCAAACATAGGGAGCAGTTGCTTCTCGACACATAGCTGTGCGAGTTGCTCCCACTGAGCAGCATCTGGGTCGATACCTGTCGGGTTGTGGCAGCATCCGTGAAGCAAAACAATATCACCGGCTTGTGCGCCAGCCAAGTCGGCCAGCATGGTACCAAAATCCATGTCTTTAGTTTCAGCATTGTAATAGCCGTACTGGGCTGTTTCTAAGCCCGCAGCGCCAAAGACACCCATGTGGTTGGCCCAGGTCGGGTTGCTGATCCACACTTTTACATTGCCAAGCTGGCGCTTAATGAATTCTGCGGCAACACGCAGGGCACCGGTGCCACCAGGAGCCTGAGCGGTTTGCGCTCGCTTGTCTGAAATAATAGCAGCGTCAGCACCAAACAGCAGTTGTTGTACTGCCAGGCCATATTCTGCCGTACCGGGAATGCTTAGATAAGACTTGGTGGTTTCTTTTTCCAGTAAAATGGCTTCGGCTTTCTTTACTGTTGCCAGTACAGGCGTATTACCTGATTCGTCTTTATAGATCCCAACACCAAGGTTAATTTTCCCCGGGCGGGCATCATTTTTAAACTCATCAGTTAAGCCAAGAATAGGGTCGGCAGGTGCTGCAGTGATTTTTTCAAACATTAGTGGTCATCCATGCTGATAAATGATTCGGTCAAGAATTCTATTTATACCCTTTGCAGTGGAAGGTTGACAAGACAATGCAACAATTTCCTGAGAGAAAATTGCATAGCCCTCATTTGTTGTTGCTTTTACTTAACATTCCGCCATAGGGCTTTTAAATGAATCAGCTTTCCAAAAATGCAGGGCAATGATTAGTGATCGAAATATTATTTTATCTTTATTGGCTGGCAATATTCTGTTTTTAAGCTAAAAGCATGCATGGAAACGCGATTTGTCTAGTATTTTCCAATTAAACTTGACACATAAACCACATAAGTGATTTGATCTCTTAGTTGGGATTTATTTACAGGGCTAAGTATCTTGGCGGCTTGAATGTCAGGATGGGATTCAATGATGAGTAAACATGATAAGTACAGTATAGATAATACGGATTACACGGTTGGGCAAGATAATATCCAAAAATGGGGATTTGATGTACATAACCCTGTTTTCGGAATAAGTGTTGCTTTAATCGCGTTGTTTTTGATTGCAGCTTTAGTCAGCGATGCAGCAACAGCAAAAGCGGTTCTTAATGGGGTGAAAAATAGCATCATTAATAATTTTGATGCGCTGTTTTTATGGTCAGGAAATATTTTTGTCGTTTTCTGTTTGGGTTTGATTTTTTCACCATACGGGAAAATCCGTATAGGTGGTAAAGAGGCGGAAAAAGACTATTCACGTATGTCGTGGCTATCTATGCTTTTTGCCGCCGGTATGGGCATCGGTCTGATGTTTTGGAGCGTAGCAGAACCTGTTGCTTATTATACAGGCTGGTATGGAACGCCTTTGGGCGTAGAAGCTAATACCCCTGAAGCGGCTAAGCTGGCACTAGGTGCAACGATGTACCACTGGGGTTTTCACCCTTGGGCTATTTATGGGGTTGTTGCGCTATCTTTGGCCTTCTTTACTTACAATAAAGGCCTACCACTTTCGATTCGTTCGATATTTTATCCAATTCTTGGTGATCGCGTTTGGGGATGGCCAGGGCATGTTATTGATATATTTTCTGTTCTCGCGACCTTATTTGGTCTGGCAACGTCATTAGGCTTAGGTGCTCAGCAGGCGGCAAGTGGTATTGAACATGTGTTTGGTATCGAGAGTGATATAGGCATGCAGATCGGCGTTATCGTCGTGGTGACTCTGTTGGCTGTTTTCTCGGTAGCTCGCGGTATCGACGGCGGTGTAAAGCTGTTAAGTAATATCAATATGCTGGTTGCTGTTGCGCTGCTGGTATTTGTCGCTTTGGTGGGCTTTGCTGTGTCAATGGGATCAATTCCAACGACGGTAAGTGCTTATCTTGATAACTTTGTTGCACTGAGCAATCCACATGGCCGTGAAGATCAAACGTGGTTTCATGGCTGGACTGTATTCTACTGGGCATGGTGGATTTCCTGGTCACCATTTGTTGGTATGTTCATCGCTCGTATATCAAAAGGTCGTACCGTTCGCGAGTTTATGACTGCCGTGTTGATTGTTCCGACCATGGTAACCGTGCTTTGGATGTCTACATTTGGTGGTCAGGCGATTGATCAGGTGATAAATGGTGTCGGCAGTTTAGGTGAGAATGGTATAACAGAAGTGCCTCTGGCGATGTTCCAGATGTTCGATGCACTGCCATTTAGTACGCTATTGTCTGTGATTGCCATTGTTTTGGTGATGGTGTTTTTCATCACATCATCTGACTCAGGTTCATTGGTTATCGACAATATTACCTCTGGTGGCAAAATTGATTCTCCACTGCCACAACGGGTATTTTGGGCCACTGTTGAAGGTGCCATTGCAGCCGTATTGTTGTGGGTTGGTGGTACACAGGCTATTGAAGCACTGCAGGCTGGTGCAATTTCAACCGCATTACCGTTTACCTTTATTCTGTTGTTAATGTGCGTGAGCTTGATATTAGGCTTCCGTACTGAGCGTTTTCGTTAATTAGCGAAGTGCGCAGAGAGTAAAACACAACGCCGCTGCACTCTAAATAAGTGACAGCGGCGTTTTTTATACGCGTCTTTTGCAAGACGGGTGGTGCGTATATTATCAGGAGCTATTGCCAAATATCCGATAACGGTGTATCAGGATCAAAGTGATGGGCAATTTGAGCCTGTAACAGTTCAGCAGTTGCCAATGCATCGGTTAAGGCGTGGTGTGGTTGATACGCGGGTAATCCATAGCGTTGTCTGGCTTTACCTAGCCGAACGGAATCCGGTCTTTTCCCTTGCAGGCGTTTCCAAAATCCCCCTGATTGGCGATACTGTATCGCTGATTCGATCGCCATCGTGTCGACAACAGGAAATTGAATCCCTTCATTGAGTCGCTTCTTTAATGCCCGGTCCATAAATTCCCGCTCAATACGCTGATAGTGCACCACAATTATTTTACCCGCTAAAGCATCCAGTACTTTTTCGAGAATTCGCAATAAATCAGGTGCATTGTTTACATCTGAGTGGGTAATACCATGGATTACCACTGACTCTTCGCCAAGAGGTTGATGGGGATTGATGACCCAATGAGCCGATTCACGGCATCGAATACGCTGGAGAGTGAATGGCACGAGTCCGATACTAACAATGCCATCTTTATTGGGATCAAGGCCTGTCGTTTCAAAGTCTAATGCGACAAATGGAACATTACGTAATGGCGTGTCACCGCTGACCATCTCGGTGCTGTAGTACTTCTTGAGACGGGGATCTTTGGCCTGACTGGCAAGCCTGGCAAAAAACTCCGGCCAGTCAGGGGTTGCAGTATTGTTTAACAAACGTTTTGTTGGCTGGTTGAACATAAATACCCTAATGGTGGCTAGCGTCTATTGCCTTGGTAACGGAATTTCATGAAGTTTTGCGCATTACTGAGGATCTGGAAGGCATCTTTTAAGTTGCGACGCTCAAAATCGGACATGTTTTCAGGTTCAATACTATTATCGGGTTCTGTACCGGCTTCAATATCCAGTGCCTGATGTCGAATGCGAACCATGGAGATAAATTCCATCGCATCACGAAGGTCTTGTCCTTTGCCTGTTGGCAGAATGCTTGATTCAATTATATCATCCAGGCGTTCAAACGAATTTTGAGAATGAGACCCAACAGCAAGAGCATGAACGCGGATTAAATCGGCCAATGGGGCGGTACCGCGTCGTTTAAGGTTAATTGAATTGTTATGTCGGCCATCTTTCTCCATGACGAAGTCTTTAAAGAAGCCAAGCGGTGGTGTGCGATTTAAGGCGTTACGAGCCAAACAAGCGAGAAAACGATTGTTTCGCTGAGCTTTACGGCGGATAAAGGAATTCAATTGTTCAGCCCATTTGACCCGGCCCCAGACACCATCGAGGTCAAAAAAGATAGAACTATTGAGCAGCGCTTGTGGTTTTGGATTGTCGATCCAGTCGGCAAAGCAGACTTCCCAATCATGGCGTGTTTTTCGCCATTCAGGATTAGTAGCCATCACTTCACCCTCACAGTAACTGTAACCGCAAGCCGCAAGACCATCACAGACAAAAGTGGCTAGTTTGGAAAAATACGCACCATGATGAAGTTCATCATAAGCATTGTCGAGGATCAGCGCATTATCTTGGTCTGTAACGATAAGTTGTTCATCTCGAGCCATCGATCCAAGAGCAAGAAAACAGTAGGGGATCGGCGGTGGACCTAGTGCTTCTTCAGCAAGCTCCAGTAGCCTTTGCTTAAAACTACGACCAATCACTGCCATTGCACTGCCAACCATATGGGCGTTGGCATCTTCGTTTACCATACGGACGAAGCAATCTTTTACTTGCTCTGATAATATTTGCAACTCGTCGACACTTTGTTGCTGAAAAATAGTACTGACTAACAAGAGACTATTTTGTGACTCGTAACGAACGATATCTGTTAGGCCAATGATACCTATGGGGTGTTTGTTGCGCAGTACCGGCAGGTGATGCACGTTACAGCGCAGCATGGTTAGCATTGCTTCAAAAACATATGCATTGTAATCAAGCGAAATGAGTTCTGTTGACATGACTTCAGATACGGGTGATGAGAGATCCATACCTGCTGCCAGCACGCGGGTGCAGAGATCGCGATCTGTGATGATGCCTATCATGTCATCTTTACCGTCTTCGTCGCCAGCAGAGTCCGGATCACTCAGTAGTAGTGCAGAGATCCCTTCTTCAGCCATGGTTTGCGCGGCGACCTGAATAGTTTCAGTTTTTGGAATGATAACCGCTTCACGGGTGAGTAAAGTGCGAACCTTAGAAGTAGTGAGATCGTTAGCATCGGTATGAGACGAGACTGCATGACGTAGCCGTGCGTTATCTTCAACGTCTACAAAGTCGGCAAAGCTTTCAAATTCTTCATAAAGGTTGTGAAAAGTTTCCTCGGGAATACAGTAAACAAGGGTATCTTCTATTGCTTTAGCTGGCATACGTACGCGATTGTTCATTAGCAGCCCCATTTGGCCAAAAATGTCCCCTTCATCGATACGGTTGTAAAGCTCACCTTTACGTCGATAAATCTCAACTACGCCACTACGAATTAAGAAAAGATCATGGATCTCATCACCCAAATTAAAAATGATGGAATCCGCACGGTAATATGCAACTTCGACTTGTAATGCTACATGCTGTAACTTTTCTTCAGGCAACTTGTCGAAAGGAGGAAACTGGCTGATAAAGTTAAGTATTTCGAGCTGTTCTGCTTCCATTGCACTATCCGTTATTATGAAGTTATTCGTTCAAAAATATAAAGTGATTATACCCAAACTAACTTGAGATGCAGAGTTTTACGAGAATTGATTAGTATGTAGTTAAGGCCGTTATTTAAGGTGGGTTGATAAATAAATAGCGGGTAGGGGCATAGAATGCGGTGAAATCTGTTAAAATAGCGGGCTAACTTGGCAGTGAGTCGTTGTGACACAACTGCAATTGAACTAGGACATATTTGTGACCAATAACGATATCTTGCGCCGTATCCGCTATACCTTTGATTTTAATGATTCAACAATGATTGAGATCTTCGGCGCGGCCGATCATGAGGTAACGCGGGAGCAGGTCAGCGATTGGTTAAAGAAAGAAGAAGACGCAGCATTTAAAAAATGCAGAGACATTGAATTAGCGATCTTCTTAAATGGTTTGATCAATGTTAAGCGTGGTAAGAAAGAAGGCCCTCAAGCTGAGCCCGAAAAGCGCTTAACCAACAATATGATTTTCATGAAGTTGCGTATTGCGTTAAATCTGAAAGCGGAAGATATTATTGATATCTTGAAGCTTGCGAACTTTAGCCTTAGTAAGCACGAACTTAGCTCGTTCTTCCGTAAACCTGAAAATAAGCACTACCGCGAGTGTAAAGATCAAATTCTGCGTAATTTCTTACAAGGTATTCAGCTGGATATACGCCCAGAATCTGCTGCAGAACAGAGCGATGAAGGTAACGAACAATCTGACGCGTAATGCAGTGTGGATGACACCTTTAGTATAACGATGATGAGCGGACGTTAAAGCGAATGCCTTGATGTACTGCAGGTATTACATATAAACAAAAGGCTACCCGAAGGTAGCCTTTTTAATATGTTTGAAACTTCAGCTTATTGAGAAAGCGTCAATTAGAAGTTTGCAGAGCGCGGTGCACGTGGGAATGGGATCACATCACGGATGTTTGCCATGCCGGTTACGTAAGTGACCAGACGCTCGAAACCTAGACCGAAGCCTGAGTGAGGAACTGTGCCGTAACGACGTAGGTCACGGTACCAATCTAGGTGAGTAGGGTCGATCCCCATCTCTTCGATTCGCTTGTCCAGAAGCTCTAGACGCTCTTCACGCTGAGAGCCACCGATGATTTCACCGATACCTGGTGCTAGAACGTCCATCGCTGCAACTGTCTTACCATCGTCGTTCATACGCATGTAGAACGCTTTGATATCTTTCGGGTAGTTTTTAACGACAACAGGTGCTTTGAAATGCTCTTCTGCAAGATAACGCTCGTGCTCAGAAGACATATCGATGCCCCACTCAACGTCGAACTCAAAATCACGGCCTGAGGCTTTTAGGATTTCAATTGCGTCTGTGTAGTCAACCTGCGCAAAGTCGGAGTCGACGAATTGCTCAAGGCGAGTGATTGCTTCCTTGTTGATGCGTTGTGCGAAGAACTCAAGGTCATCACGACGTTCTTCAAGCACGGCTTTGAATACATACTTCAGCATGTCTTCAGCCAGTTTTGCTGCGTCATCAAGATCAGCAAACGCCACTTCGGGCTCGACCATCCAGAACTCTGCAAGGTGGCGGCTGGTGTTTGAGTTTTCTGCACGGAACGTCGGGCCAAACGTATACACTTTGCTTAGTGCACAAGCGTACGTTTCAGCGTTCAACTGGCCAGATACCGTCAGGAAGGTTTCTTTACCGAAGAAGTCTTTATCAAAATCAACTTCACCAGCGTCAGTCATTGGAACGTTAGCCATATCGAGAGTCGACACGCGGAACATCTCACCGGCACCTTCACAGTCAGATGCTGTGATAAGTGGCGCTGACATCCAGAAGTAACCTCGCTCGTGGTAGAAGCGGTGAATGGCTTGAGACAGACAGTTACGAACACGCGCAACAGCACCGATCACGTTAGTACGCGGACGTAGGTGAGCGACTTCACGTAGGTATTCAATTGAGTGACGAGTTTTCGCCATTGGGTACGTATCAGGGTCTTCAACTAAACCAACAACTTTAACGTCAGTTGCTGCTAGTTCGAAATCCTGACCTTTAGCCGGAGACTCAACAATCTTGCCTGTTACCTCAACAGAGCAACCAGTTGTCAGTTTAAGTACTTCTTCCTGGTAATTATTTAACTCATTCGGGACCACGGCCTGAATCGGGTCGAAACAAGAGCCGTCATAAATGGCAAGAAAAGAGATCCCAGCTTTGGAATCACGACGTGAGCGGATCCAGCCACGAACAGTGACTTCAGTGTCTACTGCTAGCTTTCCGCTTAATACGTCTGTTACAGGCGCGTAAGTCATGTTTAAATTACTCTCCGTTAAGGCACTTACTTTGTCATTAAAGATATATTGTGCTTTAAGATTCATTCCGAAAGAGCAATATTACCTGTCTTACGTCAAGCATCAAGCTTTGTTATCACTTGAAAGGGTAAATTGATGAAGTAATTGCTCTTGTTGTTCTGATAGCTGCTCAATAATTACACTAATCTCGTAAGGTTGTAGCATTTGTGCATTATTTGAGCAGAGATGGTTATGCTGAATGCTTAGTAATTAAAGATAATCAGGGGTGATGAGCTTGATTGAATAAATCACATGCTAAGCAATGGTTTAATTTGTTGTATGGCACAATCAATGAGACGAGTATTTCAATACTCGTCTCATTGATATTGCTAACCTTCTGCCGGAGGAGGGGGGAGTTCACACTCTTGCCCGTCATTTAGAATTGTGCCTCCTGCCAGGGGCTCAGCGCCGTCTGGGTTATGTTCTACGTCTGGTACGTCAGAAGCCCTTATCAAGGTGACGGTGTCGCTCCAGATTTCTCCTTCTTCAGCGGTGTATTGCAGTGTTTCGTCGGTTTGCCAGCGGGTCTGATGGTTAAAGGCTTTAATCGCAAAGTCTAAGCCGTCTGATTCAGTGATAGTTATGCGTTCGTTCATCGAACCGTCGCTCGCTTCGTAGTAAAGCGTACCATCTTCGTTTATCTTCCATTTGATATCGAAGTTGAATCCACATCCGTCCGAATCGACATACTTGCCTAAGAAGAAATCGCCACTAAAACTATCGCTTAATCTCAGATAACGGGATGTGTCATTGCGGAAAGTTAACGCCATGTCATCACTGTTGTCGCCGTCTTGGCCGATCAGCATCGCTTCGGTGAAGCGGGTGGTTTTGTTATCCCAGGTAACCATACAGCTAGCTGCCTGATCCTGATATTGAGGCAGAGATTTTTTAACTGTCGGGGTGGTGGTTTCCTGACTCCAGCCCGAATCGTTGTCTGCACAAACCGCTAGTTCGTCTGGCGCATACTCTTTGGTGATTTGCGTATAAATTTCACGGGTCGGTGCACCTATGTCCTCTTTGCGAGCCATATAGGTTTTGATTGCCAGTAACTTGTTATCCGGGTCTCGGCTGGTCAACGCCCAAAGATCGAAATCATCATCTTTTAACGGCGGGTTCCAGTTAAGACGCAAATAACCTTGTTCGGTCAGCGACCAGGTTTTTTCCGAGCCCTGTAAGACGCCATTAGTATAAAACTCCCAGATGTTGTTTTCTTTTAAGATAATGGTTTTGATATTGCCCTCTGGGTCGATTTGTACCAGCTGCTGGTCAAACAGATCCGACACTGATTGGGTGGTGAAGCGTTCATCGCCGCCGCACTCGATCACCGCATTTAAGAATTTGTCTTCTGTTGCAGCTTGATTGTCGCCAAAGTAACAGTAGCCAAACGGTGGCAGGTTGTCTCGGCTGGCAGCAGTAAAAATTTGCTCTTTAGCTGCGTCATTAAAGCCTGAATAGTGAAATTCCTGAGGATCCAGTATGGTTTCACCAATGTTGACGTAACCTTGGTCTTCGACCAGAAACAGATACCGGGTGTTAAAGCGATAACTGTTGTCGAGCTGGGTGATCGCTTCAGGTACTTCGAACTGAATCATATTGAAACCAAATGGTTGCGCAGATGCCCAGCTGGCAGTTTTTTGAATTTGCCAGTTGTCACCGGCAATATTGAACCAGTAATGGACGCTGCCGCCGTTAGGTTCATCTTCATCTTTGACGAATTCCACAATGACGTTGTCAGAGAGCTTAAAGCCGTTAACATTTAGGATGGTTCCACTGGCTTCGCTGTTCATTACATCGTTGACAGCGGTATAAAAGGTAACAGGCATCGCTATCGGTGAGATACGACAAGCGGCGGAGTCATTACGGTTGTTGCATAGCGTATAGCGCTCATTTTCAGGCCGCCAGGTAAAGTAATATCCAATTGCACCGTCTTCAAAGACAGCACCTTCTGCAATGTATTTGATTAAGTGGTGGTTCTCTTTGGTCGATAAGAAGTCGTGGAGCTTTTTGCCTGCCAGTGAATATGAACTGACTTCTAAGAAGGTTCCGGCATTATCACTCTCCGTTAGTGCGGCATCGGTGAGCATGGCTGTGCTGGATGTCGCAAGTAACACCTTGGAATAGTTGTAAAGACCGACCCAACCTCGAGCGGTGAGCACTTGGTTTTTAATGTCATTGGAAGTAAAGGTGGTATTCTCACTGATATAGGTAAACTGTTCCGTCAGGGCAATGTCATTAACCCCGTCTTTTCCCCAGTCGTATTCCGTCGTTGTGGTGATCGGATTGATATATTGCATGTTATCGGCATTGATACCGCTGCCATCATTCGAAGCAAAGCTGTTTAAACGCCAATAGCCGCCGTTTAATACCGCTTCAACGCTGTCTTTATTACCAGTTTGTTCGCTGTATTTACGTTCAATAATTCCTGCCGTAACTCTTTTCACGATGCTGAGGGTCATCAAATCACGGATCCTCATGCCCAGGGTGCCGATTTGCGGCATTAATGTGACATCAAGTTCCTCTCCGACATCATCAACAAAGTCTTGGGCTGCAGCTAACTTACGGCGGCTGGGATCGCTGACAACTTCGTAGAAAATGCTCCATTCTTGGTCTTGTACTACTCGCTTGGCGAGGGCGGAATAGGCCATTGTTGAATTTAATGTCACCACCACATCGGATGCTGTGAGTGGTGCCATTAACAGGTTATCAGGCAAGGGTTCACCAACCGTAAAATCAGGTGTGTTATACAGATCAACTAACAAAACTGCATTAAAACGCTTCGCTACATTTGCATCGATGATATAGAGGCCATTCGACTGTTTTTCCCAGCTGGTAATATTGGCTTGCCGGTAAATATTGCCAACCTGGTCGAGTAATACGATAGCAAAGTTGTTATCAGTCAGATTGACCTGAGCATCGGCGTAAGCGTGATTAATCAGGGTAAAGCCAGTGTTATAAGCGGTTGTCAGCCCCACGGGGGAGTCGACGTTGATACTAAACTGGGTTGAAACCGGTACTTGTTCACCGGCTACGTTCACGGGATCACCACTACCCCCACCGCAGGCCTGCAATAATCCTGCGGCGGCAGCGCAAAGAAAAAGGCCAAGATAAGCGCGCATACTAATTTCCCCAATAATAGAAAACATTGCTGTCTATGATGTCTATGTTTTTGGTTAGTATAGGTAGGTGAAATTCTAATAATGTAAAAGCTGCAGGGGGATCTCGCAGATAGTTCTGAATCTAATTTATGAGATTATCATAAGAATCTGAGAATAAAAAAACCGCTGAATCAGCGGTTTCTTATCTGTTTACACGGCTTATGCAATCGCCAGATATTTATGAGTCTGGATTGATAAACGCCAGTTGCGTTTTATACAAGTGTCGATGCAAAGCTCAGTTGCGCGTGGTTTCTGGCTGATCGGCTGCAAAGCCACTTCCACTGTTTCTTTTAGCGGCACGCCGTCAAGCAGGTTATCAAGTTGTTCGATATCCTTAGCGGTACCAACCGGATGCTTTATTTCATCGGCACGCTGCAGTGCAGAAGGGAGAACCGGTAATTTCGCCTTCATATTGATTTTCGGTGAAACCGTTACCCAGGTATCATCGGTTGCACGAATTTCTGCGGTACCACTTGTTTCGATCTGACAACGGTAACCGGCCTGCTCAAGTGCCTGAGTTAGTGGTATTAAGTCATAGATACAAGGTTCACCGCCAGTTATCACAATATGCTTGGCGGTATAACCATGCTCACGAAGCAATGCTACAACGCCTTGTGCATCAATATTGGTCCAGAGCGGGGAATCGCCCTTCTTCGCCATGATGTCATCTACAGACGCATAATCAGCAGGCTCGGCATTCCAGGTTTGTTTGGTATCACACCATGAACAGCCAACAGGGCAAATTTGTAAGCGAACAAAAATGGCTGGAACCCCGGTGAAGACACCTTCACCCTGAATCGTCTCGAAGACTTCATTAATCTTGTACACTGCTAACCTCGCGGTGAATTGGAAAATACCTAATAACTATTCACTTCTTGCTGTTTTGTTCAACACCGATCTTAAGCGCTAATAAACACCGACTTATTTCTCTTTTCATGAACGAACTACGTGTCAATTGAGCCGAAACAGAGAGAAATGTTGAATGACTGCAATTCTATTTCGGAAAATATATGCGATAAAAACAGCAGCAGAACATTATGTCAGAACCAAAAGCGGTTGTCTTTAGCCATTCGACGTGATGGATGCCATGGAGTAAAAAGTTTCTGGCATAAGCCAATAACTAGGTGTATAAATAGCATATGCCATTTATAGGAGGCCTCATGCCAAGACCAAAAATCCCAAGAAATATTTGTGGTCGCCCTGCTGATAGTTGCTTTAAACCCAACAGGATCCCAATGAGTCAGCTTGAACAGGTTCAACTTGCCAATGATGAGTTTGAGGCGTTGCGACTGGTTGATCTATTGAGAATGCAGCAACAAGAAGCGGCAATCGAGATGGGTGTCTCCCGGCAGACCCTGGCCAATGTTCTGAAATCAGCCCGTTTTAAAGTAATGGACTGCCTTACTCAGGGCAAGGCCCTCATCATGCACTGTGAGGAAGAAAAGGAGTAACAAATTATGATCACCGCAATTCCGATGAATGAAGATCGTATTGCCAATCATTTCACTAAGGCTGAAAACTTTAGTTTTATCAATGAGCAAGGCGAGGAAGTTAGCCGCCATGCCAATCCGGCACACAGCAGCCATTGTGCTGGTAAGCAGAATCTGCTGGATCTGCTAATCCAGCAACATGCTGAGCGCATCGTCGTACGTAACATTGGTATGCAGATGTTAGCCAAACTACTCGCGCATCAGCTTACCGTTTTTCAAACCAACTGTGGTCGTCGCAACACAGTAGAGCTGGCCAATCCGGAAGCCGCCGGGTTGGTTCCTCTGACTGAAGCCGACCAGGGACGTCCGTCTCTCAATCATGAAGTAAAGGAAAAAGAGGGTGGTTGTCGACATAAGAGAGTGTCTATATCCAAACAGGGACGCTGTTGTCAGCAGCAGACTGACGGTCATGAGGCACATGGAAGACATCACCATAAAGATGGTCACAATGCTCATAACCGAGGCCATGGTCGATGTGGACATGGTACGTCGAGAGGCAGCCACTGTTGCCGCACGACCCCTGTTTAGTTTATTGCATTTTTCGCTCAGGTAACTGACCAAGCTGCATAAGGAAAACTGTGGTTGTCATACCGCGAGTATTAGGGCCTCAATAGCACAAATAATAACTTGGCTCCTGAGAAAGTCCGGGAGCCTATTTAGCATCAGATTTATTTTAAAATGGATCCACCATGTCTTCATCTGTAATGAATAATCCGGAAAAAAGATTTTTACAAAATGAGATTAAGAAATGCGATTTATTCAAGTCAACGCTTCTCTTGGATAAAGTGAATAAACAAAAGAGCCATCAACACTGTATGTTATGTGGCACACAATCAACCTTTGGTTTGAAACTTGATTTTTACAATGATCAAGAGGGTGTCGTTTGGGCAAAGGCTAAAGGGAGTATTCATCAGCAAGGTTATCAAGGCATTTTACATGGTGGCTTTATTGCGGCGTTACTTGATGCCGGAATGTGCAACGCGATTTTTAATCAAGGCGTTGAAGCTGTAACAGGTGATATAAATATCCGCTACCTTGCAGAAATTCCACTCACAGCGGATATTATTATTCGAGGCAAAATAAATTCTTCCTACTTAACGCTCTATAAAGTTGAAGCAGATATTTATGTTGATCGACAGCTTATGGCAAAAAGTACTGCACGTTTTATGAAGCGCTAAGAGAGGCTTTGTTGAACATGCCCAAGGTTCTATGTTCTGTCAAATGTCCAGATCGCGACTTGGGCCTTTAGTTCATTGCTTATGCGCAGATCATGTTAATTATTACCTTTAAATTGGCGTGATAATTACTTTAATGTCTTCTGGTGCGGCATAGTATGGAGCAGAGGTAATAAACAAGGTTACTCCTGTCTGAGCATATTCCGCAGCATTCGTACGATTGATCCCTCCGGCGACAGAAAGCATCGTTTGCTGACCTGACTTGGCTAACAGTTGCTGTGATTGGATCACTTCTGATACGGAAAACTTATCAAGCTGAATGATATCCGGTGCGGCTTTCACTAGCTCTGCTATCTGGTCGGGTGTATCTGCTTCAATTGTAATTTTATTTTCCGGTGCCTGCTGGCGTAACAGGCTGACATGCTGTTGCCAGTTTTCAGGTTCTAGGCAGAGGCGACGGTGGTTTGTGAAAACCAGTAAAGTTTCGCTAAGTCCCGAACGATGAATATGCCCACCGCCGGCCAATACGGCAGCTGTGGCCAGCTTACGGGTTCCCGGGATGCTTTTTCGGGTACAAGCGACAATGGCATTAGGATTGACCCGCTGAACTTGCGCAACCATATCCGCGGTATACTGGGCGACGCCACAGCACCATTCCAGCACCAGCTGCGCGGTTTTCCAGCCACTGTGCAATTGTTCTGCTTTCCCTTCGACTTCAAGCAAGATCGTACCGGCATCAACGTCGACACCATCTTCTATATGTTTGACAGGCTGAAGCCCGAGTTTCGTCAATAAGGCGCTCGCCACCGCGATCCCCGCAACACGGCCTGATTGTTTTCTCTTAAATACCATTTTTGCCGTATGTTGCTCGATCCCTAGGGTGCGGGTCGTTAAATCTCCCCGGTAAGCATCTTCTAGCAAAAAGGTATCGAGTTCATGATCCGAAAAATACAGCATATTATCTCCTGTTAATGGACTTGTGCCTGGCAACGATACGAACCTGACGCTCGGAAGGGCCGCGGGCCTCGTGTGGTTCATGGGTAAGTAAGAGAATGTTTGTGACTGCCATGGCGCGTTATAATGATTCTGAAATTATCAACAAAGCTGAGGACAATCAGCTTATTAGCGTAACATTTACGGGAATGTTGAAATGTGAGAATACCCGCATCCGTATGGATGGGAAAGGTTGCTGAATGCAGTGCATCGCTTTCTCTAGACCTAACGTCTCTCCGATACCGCGAAAATGCTTACATAGCAAAAATTTCACACAGACGTCCCCCTATAACAGATTTAACGCGGTTAAATCTGGTGAAGACTCGCTTTCAGGAAAAATATCAGCTTAAGCATTGTGTTTTATATGCTGATTGTATCGTTATTATAACAGTGGTGTGATATACATCGAACAAGGAAGGGATTGATTTAATTTAGACCATGAAAAATGTTGTTAGTGATATGCACTTCACATCCTTCACACGAAAATTTGATCATGTTTTAGATTGCTTGGAGAATGAAATCTGTGAGCTAATCCTCTTAATGAGAGGTTTGTTGAGGCTAATATTCAAAAAAAGCTGTTCATGCTTTAGTGAAAATCAGTTTTTTTTTAGGCTGAGAATTAAAGGTTGTTAACAAATTTTGTTTTTTGTAGTTGGTGGTGTTAGCATCTATTTATTAATTTGTTGTTTTTCTGATTTTTATTACGGGAGCATACAAGATGTATGTCGCACAGCCAGGACATATTGACCATATAAAACGAAATAATGCTGGCAGCGTATACAAGCTTATTGATCAATATGGACCTATTTCGCGCATTGAATTATCTAAGCGAAGCCTGCTCGCACCGGCCAGTATTACTAAAATTACCCGTGAGTTAATTGATGCTCACCTTATAAAAGAAACCGAATATCAAGAGTCTACCAGCCGAGGCCGGCCAGCTATTGGGCTATTGCCGGCCAATGAAGGTTGGCAGTTTTTATCTCTAAGGCTAGGGCGTGGTTACTTGACGATCGCCTTGCATGAGTTGGGGGGGGATATTCTGGTTGAGGAACGCCAGAATATTGAAGAACTTAATCAGGATGCCGTCGTCGAGAAGTTACTGTCTGAAATTAATGTGTTTTTTGCCAATCATGTCAGTGAGCTTGATCGGATCACCGCCATTGCGGTGACACTACCGGGATTAGTCAATGCGCAGGAAGGCATTGTCTTGCAGATGCCGCACTACAATGTTCGTAATCTGTCACTGGGGCCGGTTATTCATGAGGCAACGGGATTGCCCGTATTTATCGGTAATGATACCCGTTCCTGGGCGCTGGCTGAGAAGCTATTTGGCAATTCACGTGGCGTGGCAAATTCTATCCTGATCTCTGTTCATCAGGGAGTAGGAGCAGGTATTGTCCTCGATGACAAGGTATTGCAGGGCAGTACGGGTAATGTCGGAGAATTGGGGCATATCCAGATCAAACCCTATGGCAAACGCTGTTTCTGTGGCAATCATGGCTGTTTAGAAACCGTTGCCAGTCTCAGCGCTATTTTGGAGCAGATTGACCAACGACTAAGGGAAGGGCATCCGTCCAGCCTGTATGGCACGGTACTGACCATCGAGAAGATTTGTGACGCAGCAGTGGCCGGTGACAGTTTGGCAAGGCAGGTAATCATTGAGTTGGGTCATAACCTGGGGCAAGCCATTGCCATTATGGTAAATCTGTTTAATCCGCAGAAGATCCTGATCGGTGGTGAGTTTAATCGAGCAAAGAATGTTCTTTATCCAGCGATAATGGAGTGTATTCGTACTCAGTCGCTGCCGGTCTATAACCGGGAATTAGTGATTGAAGAAAGCTGTTTTTATACTCAGGCAACTATGCCGGGGGCGGCACTGGTCAAGCAAGCCATGTATGACGGCCATTTGCTGATGAAGTTGGTTGAAGGTTAACTTAGCCACTAATACTAATTGGTATCAAAAACACAGCTCAGGCTGTGTTTTTTTTGTCTTCTTGTCGGTATCAGAAATGATCTTTGATTTCCATATAACGTTCACGGATATGCTCGATTAGAGCTTGGATCCTTTTTGCCGGTTTTCTGGTGTAGCCAGCAAACGAAGTGGCTCTTCTCGTACACCCAGTTTGCGGATCAGGCTACAAGAAGGGTGATAAACCGCGCGGCCGTTAAGGCGAGCACCAACATTCTCAACACCCAGCTGACCGACAATGAACAATGTCAGTTCATAAAGGCGATCTGCAATATTTTGTGCACGTTCAGCCCAATCTGGCTCATCAGCCAGATATTTCGGGTACTTTTTTACAGTTGCTGCACACGAACTTGCCGGAGTCACAATCGGGAGAGTATTTTAAGTAGGAAATACTGGCTGGCTATGAATTTATTTATCGTAAATGTTCTGAAAATTGAACTAATTGTTACTAAAATCGATCTGTTAATAATCACAATATTAGATTATTAACCTAGTTATCATCTAGTTGTATTAATGGGACAGTCGAGCGGTTATCTTGATTGGTGGGTTATTGGAAACAATGATTTTGTGATTGTTACCTAATTGAAATAGTTTGGGTATCAAGGTAGCAGGCAAGTCTAGAGCGATGCTGGAAAAAGGAATTAATTATCAAGCACAACAATTGTAGTAAAATTACAACAAAAAGTCTCAACAATGCTAGGATCCGCTAGCATCTATTGAGATATGAAATGGACTAATTATTTCTATATTTTTCATCAATCACGCCATGCAGAAAAGAGAGTGCGGCACGATGATCGTTTCTACTCATAAACCACTGTTTCTGAGTTGTATCTAAAGGAAGAATTTCCAACCACCGTTGGCAGACCCATGTCATATCCTCAAAATCAGGGGTTGGATAATTGACTGAATGTTCAGGGTATTCTTTAAGCAAAACTCTCAGGGTATTGGGGACGTCACGGTCAATGGATCTAATTTCAGTCTTTGACCAGTTGTCCATCAGGCTAACATCACCAAAGTGCAAGCCGTCATCTTCGTGCCAATAGTCATTAATAATGAACTTATCAACACCTTGAATCGTTACGCCTAACAGGCCATCGGGCAGACTCTCAAAGTCGGTTATGATGGCACGGGTACCAAAATGACAGATTTTATCATCGTCTTTCATACAGAGCCCAAAGCCATCGCTTGACGCCATAGCCAGCTTGACTAAACGAGTGTATCGAGCTTCAAAAATCCTCAGCTTACTAATACCACCGGGTAACAAGTAAAGTTGCAGAGGGAAAAGGGGTAAACGCATCATTCTTAATCCTTACTGATATCGTTACTAGTAATGATTTCCGGTAGCGCGAATTCGCTCAAGTGATCGAAATGATCATTAGTGTCTGTTTCACATAAATTATGAATAGTTGAAGCAGCTAAACACGTCATCCCGGAATCGAGGTACGAGATATCCGGGATCCAGATCTAACCGTGTGCGCCTTAGATTCCGTATAAGTTCGTTCCCCACTTTACGGAATGACGACGTTTGGTGACTGAACTCGTCAAAACTTCTGTGATGCAGTACTAGTACTACCAATATTGATTATAAGCAGACAAATATAGGAATTTGTCTGCTTTTCGATACTATTGAAGTATTTGCAAAATTGCTAAAGTGAGACAGCTAAGTTCTTGAGGCTTAATAATAAAAGGTGGCATGATGTAGATAAGCTTGCCGAAAGGGCGAATCCAGACACCTTTGTCTACGAAGGATTTTTGAATTTCGGCCATGTTGACCGTTTCATGCAGTTCGACGACGCCTATCGCCCCTAACCAGCGTACTGCCTTCACCTTATTAAGTTTTCCGATTTCAGGAAGCGTTTCAGCCAGTTGCCGCTCAATATTATGAACCTGCTGCTGCCAATCACCTTGCATCAGCAGTTCAAGACTGGCATTTGCTACCGCACAAGCTAATGGATTGCCCATAAAAGTCGGGCCATGCATAAAGCAGGCGGCTTCCCCGCTACATACCGTGTCGGCAACATGTTTGGTTGTTAAAGTGGCTGATAATGTCATGTAGCCACCTGTCAGTGCCTTTCCTACACACATGATGTCAGGGCTGATATTGGCATGTTCACAGGCAAACATTTTGCCCGTACGACCAAATCCGGTGGCGATTTCATCGGCAATAAGCAGCACATCGTACTCATCGCATAATTGGCGAATACGGGTCAGATAAGTCGGGTGGTAAATACGCATCCCCCCCGCGCCCTGAACGACGGGCTCGATAATAACAGCCGCCAGTTCGTTGCGATAGGCGATCAGATTGTTCCTAAAATCAGTGATGTCGTCTTCACACCACTCATCATAGAAACCGCACTCAGCGGATTCTGCGAAAATGTGTTCGGGTAAGAAGCCTTTATAAAGGCTGTGCATAGAATTGTCGGGATCGGTGACCGACATCGCGGCAAATGTATCACCATGATAGCCATGACGTACGGTCAGAAATTTCGGACGACGCTGCCCTTTTGCATGCCAGTATTGCAAGGCCATTTTCAGTGCAACTTCAACGGCGACAGAGCCGGAATCGGCCAAAAAAACGTGTTGTAGTGGCGCTGGAGTCAGTGCTACCAGCTTGCGACACAGCTCGACGGCAGGCTGGTGGGTAATGCCACCAAACATGACATGCGACATTTTATCAAGCTGGCTTTTAGCTGCTTGATTCAGAGCCGGGTGGTTATAGCCATGTATGGCAGACCACCATGATGACATGCCATCAATCAATTCCCGACCATCTTCAAGTTTCAGGTATACGCCCTGTGCGCTTTCGACAGGGTAACAAGGCAGCGGAATGATAGTCGATGTATAAGGGTGCCAAACGTGTTGTTGGTCAAATTCCAGATCAATGTAGCTGGTTGAGTTTTGCACAGTTGTAAACCTTCAATCTTATTCTTGGTTGACAGTCTACTCACTAGAAGTAGACTAGCCAAGTATTGAAACCTGTTTGAACAATGATTTGTGAAGTCTTCGCCTTAGAAACCGACAGGTGCATTGTTCAGATGTGAAATGATAATAAAGAAGAGGTTACTACACGTGGAAGTACGTCACGACTGGACAGTCGAGGAAGTTCAAGCCTTATTTGAAAAGCCGTTTATGGATCTGGTGTTTGAAGCGCAGCAGGTACATCGCCAGTATCACGAACCAAACAAAGTGCAGGTAAGTACTTTATTATCAATTAAAACCGGTGCATGCCCGGAAGATTGTAAGTACTGTCCACAGAGTGCGCATTATCGTACTGATGTAGAACGTGAGCGCTTACTGGAAGTGGAGAGTGTACTTGACGCCGCGAAGAAAGCGAAATCGTCTGGTGCAACCCGGTTCTGTATGGGGGCGGCTTGGAAGAACCCGAAAGAACGCGATATGCCCTATTTGATGGATATGATCCGCGGCGTGAAAGGAATGGGCCTCGAAACCTGTATGACACTGGGAATGATCACCGGTGATCAGGCTGATGAACTGGCTGATGCCGGTCTGGATTACTATAACCACAACCTGGATACGTCGCCGGAATACTACGGCAACATTATCACCACCCGTACTTATCAGGATCGTTTAGATACCCTGAGCCATGTCCGTGATGCTGGAATGAAAATCTGCTCGGGCGGTATTATCGGTATGGGTGAAAGCTCTCGAGACCGTGCCGGCCTGTTAGTTGAGCTAGCAACTTTGCCGACTCACCCGGAAAGTGTACCAATTAATATGCTGGTAAAAGTCAAAGGTACGCCACTTGAAGATGTCGATGATGTTGACCCGTTTGATTTTATCCGGATCATCGCGGTTGCCCGTATCATCATGCCAATGTCGGCAGTTCGTCTGTCTGCGGGCCGTGAAGACATGAATGAACAAATGCAGGCGCTGTGCTTCATGGCGGGGGCGAACTCAGTCTTCTACGGTTGTAAATTACTCACCACACCAAACCCAGGTGAAGATAAAGATATGCAGCTATTTGCGAAACTGGGTATTAATAGTCAGGAAAAAGTGACTAAACCTGATGAAATTCAAGAGCAAGAACTGCTGGGGCAAGTAGCACAGCGGGTTGCTGCCCGTCCGGACAAAGATGACTTGTTCTACGATGCGTCAATTTAATCGAAGCTTTAATCAAAAAATTGAGCAGGCACTGGCTGAGCGAAAGAGCCGGGGGTTATATCGCCAGCGTGCTTGCTTGTCTCGCGACAGGCAAAGGGTTCAGGCTTACGGTCAATCGTTCGTTAACTTCTCCAGCAACGATTACCTCGGTCTGGCGCAAGATCCGGCTTTGCTTGCCGCATGGCAGGAAGGCTTAACGCGCTACGGCACGGGCAGTGGTGCATCACCTCTTGTAACGGGTTTTCATACCGCTCATCAAGAACTTGAAGTTCAGCTAGCCGACTGGTTGGGTTATGACCGTGCCTTGCTGTTTAACAGCGGATTCAGTGCTAACCAGGCCGTACTCTTTACCTTGCCGGAGAAGAACGACCTTCTGCTGCAAGATAAGCTCAATCATGCCTCGCTGATGGAAGCGGGCATGTTATCTCCTGCCTCCATGCGTCGTTTTGCCCATAACGATATGACAGCATTAACCCGCTCTCTTAATAAACTCGGCAATGGCAAAACGGCTGTGAATACCGATAAACAAGAAGCAACGCCTTTGGTGATCACCGAAGGCGTATTCAGCATGGATGGGGATCTCTCGCCACTCGCCGAAATGGCTCAGCTTTGTCGTCAGCATGACAGCTGGTTGATGGTTGATGATGCCCATGGCTGTGGTGTCTTAGGTGAACAAGGACGCGGTAGTTGTGCGCATGCTAATGTGAAGGCTGATATCTTAGTCGTCACTTTTGGTAAAGCGTTTGGCTTATCAGGCGCGGCCGTATTATGTGATGAAAATACCGCGGAATACCTGATCCAATTTGCCCGCCACTTTATCTATTCAACAGCCATGCCGCCGGCACAAGCGTATGCCTTAAGTACCGCTTGCCGCTTGATCCAACAGGGCGATTGGCGTCGCGAAAAACTGCAAGAGCTAAGTCATCACCTGACCGCCAGGCTAGATGGTGGGATCCGTTTAGTTGACACCCAAACCCCCATAAAGCCGCTGATGATTGGTGAGAGTGCGCAGGCTGTGGCTGCGTCACAGGCTTTAAAAGAACAAGGGCTGTGGGTGAGCGCCATACGACCGCCCACTGTTCCGGTAAACAGTGCACGTTTAAGAATCACCTTAACTGCAGCACATACGCTTGCCGATATTGAGTACTTGGCAACAACTTTAAATGAGGTGATTCATGGCTAACAGAATGAATGCTGTCACTCATGAGACGCACATGGCGCAGATCTCAATGGACGTTGATAAAATGTCGCCAGTCGATAAACGAGCGGTTGCAGAAGCCTTTGGCCGAGCGGCCAAGCACTATGATAATGCTGCGGCGTTTCAGCGTGAAGTCGGCCATCGGTTATTAGACCGGCTGTCGGCCGGCTCCCATGCCGGAAGTAAAGCGCTTGATTTAGGTTGCGGTACTGGCTACTTTTCGCAGCATTTAAGCCAACGGGGCTATCAGGTTTGTGCTGCAGACTTGTCGTTGCAAATGCTGGATCAAGCTAGGTTACGTTGCGGCGATGAGGTGACGTACCTTGAAGCCGACGCCGAGTGTCTGCCTGTTAGTGATAACCAATTTGATACCGCCTTTTCCAGCCTGGCGTTGCAGTGGTGTGATGACCTGTCAGTGCCGCTGAAAGAACTGAAGCGAGTAGTTAAACCGGGTGGGTTGATCCTCTTTACCACTTTAGTAGAGGGTTCTCTGTATGAGCTTGTCCAAGCGTGGAAGCAGGTTGATCAATATCAACATGTGAACCAATTTCTTTCGCAAAACGCCATAAAACTTGCGCTGGCGCAAGCGGGCTGTGTAATCGATACCCTAGAATTCACGCCAATTAGAGTGAACTATCCAGCGGCAGTTGGACTCATGAAGGATCTTAAAGGGATAGGGGCGACACATCTGCAACAAGGGCGCAAAGCAGGCTTGGCCGGTCGTAAAACGATTAAGGCATTAGAAAGCGCCTACGATGAGTTTCGAGATGAGAAAGGACAACTGCCAGCTACATATCAAGTCTGTTTTGGAGTAATTATTAATGACTAACGCTTTCTTTCTAACAGGAACAGATACCGAAGTTGGTAAAACTGTTGCTTCTCGCGCAATTTTACACGCAGCTGCCAGCGCGAATATAAAGATGGCGGGTTATAAGCCTGTGGCGTCAGATAGTACGTTAACAAGTGAAGGTATGCGTAATTCAGACGCATTGTATATCCAGGCTGCTTCAGTTGTTGAGCTGGAATATGATGAGGTTAACCCTTACGCTTTTGAAGCGCCGATTTCCCCTCACCTGGCTGCGGAACACGAAGATCGCGTCATTGATTTTGACGTGCTGTCACAAGGTTTAGAAAACCTGAAGGCGAAGTCAGACGCCGTGTTAATTGAAGGTGCGGGTGGCTGGCGCGTACCGATATCACGCAGCGATTACCTCTCAAGCTGGGTAAAACGTGAAAAATTACCGGTGATCCTGGTGGTCGGTGTCAAGCTGGGCTGTTTAAGCCACGCTATTTTGACGGCAGAAGCGATTCAACATGATGGTTTAGAGCTGGTTGGCTGGGTTGCGAACCGGATCAATCCGGGACTGGAAAACTACGCTGAACTTATTCGGATGCTGGAAGACAATCTGCCAGGTAAAAAGTTAGGTGAAATTCCTTATATGCCGGGCATCAAAAAGCGCGACTTGTCGAAGTACATTGATTTAGAGCCTCTGGGGCTTTAGTCGGCAGAAGCGGCTGATGCTTCGCTCCGAGACTCGAGAGATTAGAACTCGCACCTCGATACAGCGCTAACGAAAAAGGCACCAATCGGTGCCTTTTCTGTATTCTTTGAATAGCTTAGCAATTATCGTCAGTTAGGCCGATAAGTGCTTCTTGCGTATTTGTCAGTGGCTTCTTGCCTGATGTGTCCAGCCCTAATTCTTTATGAGCTTCATCAACTGTCATGCCAAGATGGCAGCATAGGATATCAATCGCAACTTGGTATTTCTCTTGGTCGGCCATGATCCTTCCTTGATAAATTAACGAGGAAATAAAATAAATGTCCTGACAAACATAGTCAAATTTTTTTCCTGATGCAATAAGACTAAAGTCTAAGACCTGAGTCTAATCCCCCGAAAAGCATCAAAGCTTAAGCGCTGATGCCTTGCTACATGAACAATCGATCCCTTTATTTGTCAACGATGAAAAGGGCGTGATACTCCAATCTGACCTTCCACGCCTAATCTTATAACTGTCTACCAGTAATAATTGTTCATCTGTATGCGTAATTAGACGTAATTAGACGTAATTTGAGAGGGAAATGAACTAAATCAGCACCTTACAGGTAGTATGGAATGTGGGGTGAAATTTCATATGAAATTTATTCCAATAAGTATTTTTCCATTATTCTTATTAGCAAGCTATCGTCAAATGTGATTGGACCTGATAACGTATTATTTTTAATCAAAAACATCATGAGCCAGAGGTGGATATGCGCATTGTTGAAATACTATTAGTAGAAGCCCCACATAAACCTGGTTATATGGCCAAAGTTCTTGGTGTGATTGGTGAGTTTGGTGCAACGGTAGAAGGCTTAAATGCGGTTCGTCGTTTAGATAAAGACACAATTTGGGAGGTCACTGTAGAATATGATGATTCGCTAAGCATTGAAGAATTATCTGAGCAAATCAATCTTCTTCCAGATACCTTTATAACCGGCAAGTCAGATCGAGTTTTTAATCGTCATAAGCAAGGTAAGATTAAAACCGTATCGACCATTACTATAGACTCTTTAGAAATTTTAAGAGATGTATACACTCCTGGCGTTGCCAGAGTTTGCCAGGCAATACAACAAACTCCGAGTAAAATAAAGGATTTTACTAACCTTCAAAATACTGTAGCTATAGTTACCAATGGTACCGCCATTCTAGGTTTAGGGGATATTGGCCCGGAAGCGGGTTTACCGGTAATGGAAGGTAAAGCCGCGATACTGGCCGAAATAGTCGGTTTATCTGGCGTACCTATATTGTTAAAAGAAAAAGACCCGTTAAAAATCATTGAAATTGTCGAAGCTATTTCACCATCTTTTGGTGCTATTTTATTGGAAGATATAAAAGCTCCTGAATGCTTTACTATTGAAGATGAATTAATTGAGCGAGTAAATAAGCCAGTTTTTCATGATGATCAACATGGAACCGCCATGGTGGTATTAGCTGCACTGTTATCTGCTACAAGGCAAGCTAGGGTTAACTTAAAAGATCGTGTATTCGGCCAAATAGGTCTTGGTGCTGCAGGGATGGGCATTTGTAGCTTGCTCATAGAATATGGCGTAAAAGATGTTGTTGGTTGCGATCTAAGTATTGATGCACAAAAGAAACTTCGCAGCTTAGGCGGGAAGCCATTAAGTTTAGATGAGGTTATGGCAACCGCCGATGTGGTAGTGGCCACCACAGGGGTGAGAGGTTTAATAAAACCAGAAATGGTTCGTGAAGGTCAAATTATCATGGCATTAACCAACCCTGATCCGGAAATTGAACCCAGTGTAGCTTTAGAAAATGGCGCACTATTTGCCACCTGCGGTAAAGTGGTGAATAACATGCTGGCGTTTCCGGGTTTATTCAAAGGTACACTAGATGCTGATGTTACAAAAATCACTCACCAGATGAAAATTGCCGTCTCAGAAACCTTGTCGGCACTGGCGAAAAATGGTGCTTTAGTGCCGGCATCCTTAGATAGGGATGCTCACAACAAAGTGGCTGAAGCTGTATATAAAGCTGCGATAAAACAAAAGAACGAATATCTGTAATTACCGGATTTTCTATTGATTCAGACAACCACCATTTGTAATCTTTCATTAACAAAGGGTGTTATCAATTATCACGAATGTGTAAAATCAGCGTATTGACTTACAGAGTTGGTTTTGATCATTACGAATGGTAACAATTTACAACTTTCACTTTTAATCACTTTGATCGACCATACTGTAAATATCTAACCGGAATAATAGGTGGGACACTCTTGATAGATTGCTTAAATCTGTGACACCATAATAATTCTGTTTGGTGTAAATATCAGAAGCTTCTTTTGTTGGAGAAAATTGTAAATATGAAGCGAATTGCATTGTTTTTGGCAACTAACCTTGCCGTAATGCTGGTTTTCAGTGTTGTCCTGAACGTTATTTATGCTGTCACTGACCTCCAGCCTGGTAGTCTTTCTGGCCTGTTGGTGATGGCTGCACTGTTTGGTTTCGGCGGCTCGCTGTTTTCTTTGTTTATGTCAAAGAAAATGGCACTTCGCTCTGTGGGTGGGATGGTTATCGAACACCCGCGCAATGAAACCGAGCATTGGCTTATGGAAACGGTTTCTCGTCAGGCGCAAAATGCCGGTATCGGTATGCCGACCGTCGCGGTCTATGATTCTGCCGATATCAACGCGTTTGCAACAGGCGCGAAGCGTGATGATTCATTAGTCGCAGTATCAACAGGATTGCTGCACAGCATGACGCGCGATGAGGCGGAAGCCGTACTGGCACATGAAATCAGCCACATTTCGAATGGTGACATGGTCACCATGACTCTGATGCAGGGCGTCGTGAATACTTTTGTTATCTTCGTTTCTCGTTTAGTTGCCGGTATTGTTAGTGGCGTTAACAGCAGCGACGAAGAAGGCGAAGGCGGTAGCTACATGACTTACTTCATCGTATCTTCAATTATGGAAGTGCTGTTTGGCTTCCTGGCAAGCATTCTGACCATGTGGTATAGCCGTCACCGTGAATTTAAGGCCGATGCGGGATCAGCTCATTTGGTTGGTAGAGATAAGATGATTGCAGCGCTTGAGCGCCTTAAACTTAGCCAGGAATCTCAGCTAGAGGGGTCAATGATGGCTTTCGGTATCAATGGTAAGAAATCGTTGTCTGAACTGTTCATGACGCACCCGCCACTGGAAAAACGTATTGATGCACTGCGTCGTGGTGAGCACCTGTAATCGTCTTAACTGCTCGTGTTTTTCCACATAAATTATCAAGCGTTGAAGCACCGTCATCCCGGAATTGAGGGACGAGATATCCGGGATCCACCTCTAACCGTGTGCCCCTTAGATTCCGTATAAGTTCGTTTCTCACTTTACGGGATGACAAGTTTAGGTATTAGTACCGTTTCTTACTGAAAACCCTTTTGCTTCTTTTATGGCAAAAGGGTTTTTTATACCTATTCGGGGTAGCAAGTTATTTCGCGGATTTTCGCGTACAGGGGCTGGAGCTTTTTGTAGATATCGAGATAAACCTGATTATAGAGTTTATCGTACATTTGGTGATGCGTCGGGTTGGGTTCAAAACACTGCCCTTTATGGACCATGGCCTGAACCGCTTCAGTGAAACTGTCGTGCAGCCCGATGCCGACGGCAGCATCAATCGCGGCACCCAAGCCCGATGTTTCGTATGTATGCGGCCTGAAGGCTGGCAGACCGAAGATATCGGCAGCAATTTGCATTGCGGCATCGCTTTGTGAGCCGCCTCCGGATACCCGCAGTTCCGATATTTTATAGCCGCTTCGTTTTTCAATGGCTTCCAGGCCTTCTCTCAGGCCAAAAGCCAGACCTTCTAAAATAGCCCGATAGAGGTGAGCTCTGGTATGCACATCGCCAAATCCAATGACGGCACCCTTGGCCTCGGGACCGGGCTGTTTCACACCGGGGCCCCAATAGGGTTGTAGCATCAGCCCCATCGAGCCGGGCGGGACTGAATTCACCAGCTCATCGAATAATGATTCGGCTTCAACGCCAGTCTGTTCGGCTTTGATTTGTTCTAAATGGGCAAATTGATCCTTGAACCAGCTGACCATCCAGAACCCGCGATAGAGCATCACTTCAGAGCAGTAGGAGCCGGCGATTGCGGATGGATAAGGCGGTAGGAAGCGAACCGCCTCGACATATTTCGACATGGTGACATTGATAGTGGCTGTTGTGCCGAAACTTAAACAGCCAATCTCAGACGATTGGCCGCCTGACCCCAGTACTTCACAGGCTTTATCGGCAGCAGCAGCAATAACCGGCAGATCTTCGGGGATCCCGGTTTGTTCTGCCGCCTGAGCTGTAACCTGACCTATCCGGGTGCCGGGTTTAACCAGCTGGAGCAGTTGCTCCGGCTTGATATGCAATGCCCGCCATTTCCAGTCCAGATCGCTGGCCCATTTGTGTTTTTTGTAGTCAAAAGGCAGGTAACCAACCTGTGAACCTGATGAGTCAGCCCATTCGCCAGTTAATCGATGGTGAAAGAAGCCAGAAAGGAAAGTGAACTTATGGGTTTTATCCCAGATCTCACGCTCAGCCTGATAAATCCAGTTGGGCTGTGCTTTTTGGCGAAAAGTATCAATTGTTTCGGTCAGGCCCAAAAGCTTAAAGCTGTTATCCCAAAACCATCCCATACCTGTATTCGGGCGATATTTTCGCTGATCGAGCCAGAGAATAGCCGGTCGCAATGGTTCGCCATCGGCATCAAGCGGCAGCATCGTGCCGCGCTGAGTCGTCACTGACATCGCCTTGATACGGGATTTATCGATGCCTTGCTGCCAAAGCAGCTGACAAGCCTCGCAAAGTTTTTGCCAGTAATAGTTACCGTCCTGCTCACACCTGCCAGGTTGAGGGCTCACGTACGGCGTCAGTTTGATCTTAGATTTGGCAATCAGTTGCCCCTGTAGATCAAAAACCAATGCACGTACACTTTGGGTGCCGTTGTCGATGACCAGCAGCCATTCGCTGTTATTATTAATTGTCATGAGGTATCTGGTAATGCCGCTCTGAGGTGTGTCAATCCAGTTGCCACATCTGGACAGCAAAACTTCAAGGTGACAGTGTAACCTTGGCTATATGCAGGTTGTGTTCTGGTTAACTAAATTGTGCCGTTGTTAGCGGTTTGAATAAATCTGCTTTTTGCCATTTTGCGGCATCAAGCACTTGTTGCGCCATTAAATTGTAAGTGATTAATTTCCGACCGAAACAGAAATAATCCCGATTATTTCAGATCAGATGGTCACGTTCTTTCTTTTGATGGGGGCAGGTTTGGAGCGGTACTGAAAATAGGACGAACACCACAGTACCATAAGCCCAGAAATAGTTGCTTGGATGTGATAGGCAAACTCTTGAAATTTCGTGGCAGAATAGGACTATTTTGAATAAATAGTCTATGGCGTTTTGTGTGGCTTGTATTGTTCTTACACACCTGTTTGATGGGGAGATTAAATTAGCAGCCGTCGGATATCTTCCGATTCGTCAATCATCGACGCGTTGTTTTCAACGTTTGACATCATAAAGTCAATGAAGGTACGGGCTGTCAGTGACATATGAGTACGGGAAGGATACACCAGCCATCCGAAGTTGACTGATGGTTCAATGTCCTCGAATAACCTCACCAGTTCTCCCTTTTCTACATAATGGTTAGCGATATCTTCTGGTATAAACATAATGCCTCTGCCCTGTAAGCCGGCCTCAATGATTAGAGGGGCGCTGTTTATGACTAAATTACCAGAGACTTCCACCTTTTTTTGTCCAGAGCCAAGCTCTAATTGGCTGTAGATCTGACCATCAGGGGCGCGAAAGCGGAGCACGTTGTGGTGCTTCAGTTCATCCGGGCTGGCAGGGAGACCACATTCTTTAATATAGTCGGGGCTGGCATAAAAACTGAGATGGGCCGATTTAAATGGTCGGGCAATCAAAGAGGAATCTTTCAGGGTTTGGCCAATGGCAATCCTGAACGCAACATCAATATGGTTTTCTGCTAAGTTTTTATCTTCTGAACTAGTCAGTACCTCAACAGTGATCTTGGGGTAAAGATCCATGAACTTAAAAATCATCTTTCCGATCATCAGTAAGTCTGGCAGCGGCAGTAGCTGAATTCTCAGATGGCCGCCGATCTCATTGCTGGGTGCAGTGACTTCCTGAATAGTAGTTTCAAGCTGATTGAGGATTGGCTTGGTTTGCTTATAAAACTTTTCACCGGCTTCCGTTAGCAGCATTGAGCGGTTCTGGCGGTGAAACAGCAAGATATTAAGTTCTTCTTCCAGCCCTTTTAAGCGGCGGCTGAGGTTTGATTTTGGCAAATCAAGGATTTCTGATGCATGTACCATGCTACCGGTTTCAACGATCTGATGGAACAATTTGATATCTTCGGTTTTCATAGTATATCCGCTCGAATTTTGTACTGATAATCGTAGTTCTGAAAAGTGGAACTCAGGGTTTCAAATAGTTTTATTTTTTTCAACATAATAGCACGTTATATTCGCGCTCAATAGATACCAACAGAGAATAATTCAATGAAATCGGCCACTTTGAGCATGCTTGCTCTACTTTTATCAGGCACTGTCCTGACTGGGTGCGATTCTGCAGAAAGTGCAGTCTCGCAGACCGCATCGGTTCGCCCGGTGAAACTCATGACTATCGGTGATACTGCGGCTCAGCAGACACGCATTTTTCCCGCTAAGATAGCGGCGAGTCAGCAGGCTGATCTGGCCTTTCGTATTAATGGCGAATTGGTGAAATTGAATCTGACAGAAGGCCAGCAGGTTACTCAGGGTGAGTTACTGGCAAAGCTTGATGATCGTGATGCAAAAAATGCCTTGCTCAATGCAGAAGCGAACTATGATCTGGCGGCAGCTGATTTCAAGCGTAAAGAAGAAATCTTCAAGCGAAAACTGATCTCAAAAGCGGAGTTTGATACGGCTAAAGCGACATTGAAATCAGCAAAAGCGGCACTTTCTACTGCGCGAGATCAACTCGACTACACACGTTTAACTGCACCGTTTTCTGGCATTGTGGCTAAAGTTGAGCTTGATAACCACCAGATGATCCAACCTTCTCAGACGGTACTTTCTCTGCAGGGCAATCAGCAGCTTGATGTACAAATCGAGTTACCTGAGTCGCTATTGCTTACCCTGAACAATAAGCAGCTGGATGAGAAATTTCAGCCTCAGGTCCGCTTTGGTTCGCACAATGAGCTTTTCCCTGTCACCTATAAAGAGCATGCAAGCAAGGTTTCGCCGGGTACCCAAACATATGAAGTGGTATTTAGCCTGGATCAACTTGAACAGCTTAATGTATTGCCTGGTATGAGTGCCGAGCTTCTGCTTAATATGTCGGCAATGAATAAAGACAGCGTAGGCACAATTGCAGTATTGCCGCAAACCGCGATATTCAAGAGTGATGAAGATAGCTTAACGAAGGTATGGCGTTACAGCGCTGAAACAAAAAAACTGGATTCTGTTGCAGTGACGTTAGGCCAGGTACGAGCACAAGGGATCGAAGTGCTGTCAGGTCTTGATAAAGGCGACCAGATTGTTGCCGTTGGCGCGAGCGTTCTGAAACCGGGCATGGATGTGAAACCTCTTCGCTGGGAACGAGGCGTTTAATTGATGAATGTTGCTCATTACAGTATTAAAAATAAAGTCATCAGTTGGATGTTTGTTCTGCTGATGCTGATTGGCGGGGCCATCTCCTTTATCGGCCTTGGCCAGTTAGAGTTTCCGGAATTTACCATTAAAAATGCGTTGGTAATTACGCCGTACCCGGGCGCGTCGCCAGAGCAGGTTGAAGAAGAAGTGACGCTGGTGCTGGAAGATGCTATCCAGCAGATGAAGCAGATCAAGCACATTACCTCAATTAACAGTGCAGGGTTGTCGCAAATTGATGTGGAGATGGAGGATCGCTACGATGCCACTATGCTGCCGCAGATTTGGGATGAGCTTCGCCGTAAGGTAAATGATGCGGTATCCGATCTGCCTCCGGGCGCCGTTACCCCGATGGTCATTGATGATTACTCAGATGTGTTCGGCATTCTGATGAACATCAAAGGTGAAGGTTACAGCTATCGCGAACTGGAGAATTATGCCGACTTCTTACGTCGCGAGCTGGTACTGATTGATGGCGTGAAAAAGGTTTCCGTGGTCGGTGCTCCCCAAGAACAGGTGGTGGTTGAGATCAGCCAGCAGAAACTTGCGGCATTGGGCTTAGATCAGAACTACATCTACGGCCTTATCCAGACACAAAACGTTGTTTCAAATGCAGGTAAAATTCGTGTGGGTGACGGGCGGATCCGGATCCACCCAACCGGTGAATTTGCCGATGTTACAGAGATGGAGCAGCTGCTCGTCAGCCCTCCGCGTAGCCAGAATCTGGTCTATCTCGGTGATATAGCCAAGGTTTATAAAACGGAAACGGAAACACCGGATCTTTTGTACCACAACATGGGTCAAAAGGCGCTGTCACTGGGTATATCGTTCACCTCTGGGGTCAATGTTGTTGATGTATCTAAGGCGATCTCAGACAAAATCGAGCAACTTGAAAGCCACCTGCCGGTAGGCATGGACCTGAATACGGTTTATGACCAAGGGGCTGTAGTTGATGTCTCGGTGGCAGGTTTCCTGCTCAACCTTGCTGAATCTGTTGCTATCGTAATTGTAGTGCTTCTGGTCTTTATGGGACTGCGATCTGGCTTGCTGATCGGCGCGGTGCTGCTGTTAACGATTTTTGCCACCTTTATTGTGATGAATGTTCTGGGCATTCAGCTGCAGATCATCTCACTGGGGGCCCTGATCATCGCGCTCGGGATGCTGGTCGACAACGCCATTGTGGTTACCGAAGGGATCTTGATCGGTATCCAGCGCGGGCAAACCCGACTGGAAGCTGCTGGCGATGTGGTAAAGCAGACCCAGTGGCCTTTGCTTGGTGCAACAGTGATTGCGATTATGGCCTTTGCGCCAATTGGCCTGTCACAAGATGCGTCGGGGGAGTTCTGTGGATCGCTGTTCAAGGTATTGTTGATTTCACTGTTTTTCAGTTGGATCACGGCGATTACGATCACCCCGTTCTTCTGTCACATGCTGTTTAAAGATGGCGAAGTCAGCGATGAGCCGCAAGAGCTGTATAAAGGTTGGTTCTTCAATGCCTACCGCGGCATTCTGACTTTTGCGATGCGTTTCCGGGCGCTGACCGTTGCAGCAGTGGTTGCCATGCTAATCGTGGCAGTGATGGGTATGGGGCACGTGAAAAATGTGTTCTTCCCGGCTTCTAATACGCCAATCTTCTTTGTTGATGTCTGGTTGCCGGAAGGGACGGATATTCGCGGTACCGAAGATTTTGTCAGCAAGATTGAAGATGAAATTATCGCTTATGAGCAAGAGAATCATATTGGTCTGAAGAATGTCACCTCGGTGATTGGCCAGGGCGCACAACGTTTTGTATTGCCATATGTTCCCGAGAAAGGTTATGACGCGTATGCCCAGCTGATGATCGAAATGACAGATCTTGCAGCGGAGCAGGCAAACATGCCGGGTCTGACCAAGCATTTGAAGGATAATTACCCCGAAGCCCAGTTCCGCGTCAAAATGCTGGAGAATGGTCCGTCACCGGCAGCAAAAATTGAAGCACGCCTCTATGGTGAAGATCCTGAGGTATTACGGCAGCTGGCCACGCAGGTCGAGCAGGTCATGCTGGACGAGCCATCAGCCGTAAATGTGCGTCATGACTGGCGTAACCAGGTGATGGTCGTTCGTCCGCAGCTAAACCCGGCTCAGGCGAGGGAAGTGGGGATCAGCAAGCAAGATCTTGACACGGCAATGCTGATTAACTTCAGTGGTATGACAGTGGGTACTTACCGTGAACAAAGCCACCTGATGCCAGTTGTTGCCCGGGCACCGGAGCAGGAGCGACTGGACGCCGACAGTTTGCTGAAATTGCAGGTGTGGAGCGCCGAAAATAATGCCTTTGTGCCGGTGACTCAGTTGGTCCGTGACTTTAAGACCGAGTGGGAAAATCCAATTATTATGCGTCGTGATCGCAAGCGTTTGCTGACAGTGATGGCTGATCCGATACTGGGAACGGATGAAACCGCTGATTCGGTGCACCGTAAGATCCGCGGCAGCATTGAAGCCATTCCATTACCTGACGGTTATGAGCTGGAGTGGGGCGGTGAATATGAAACGTCCCGCGATGCCCAGGCAAGTATTTTCAGTTCTCTGCCAATGGGTTATCTGGCGATGTTCCTGATCACCGTGTTGCTGTTTAACTCAGTGAGGCAACCGTTAGTGATTTGGTTTACTGTACCGCTGGCGATAATTGGTATCGCATCCGGTCTGCTTCTGTTCGATGCGCCAATGAGTTTCATGGCTATTTTGGGCGTGCTGAGTTTAACCGGGATGATCATCAAAAACGGTATCGTTCTGGTGGATCAGATCAATGCTGAGTTAGATGCGGGTAAAGATCCTTATGCGGCAATCTTTGAATCATCGGTGAGCCGTGTGCGTCCGGTTTGTATGGCTGCGATCACCACCATGCTAGGTATGATCCCGTTGCTGTTTGATCCGTTCTTTATGGCGATGGCAGTGACCATCATCTTTGGCCTTGGTTTTGCCACACTGCTGACGCTGCTGGTACTGCCTGTTTGTTACGCGATGATATTCCGTATTCCTAATGCAGAGCAATCAGCTACAGTACAACAACTTGGTGTTGCATATTGAGCACTATTACTTTTTAGATTAATTCACTTCTGATCGGTTTGTCCTATAAGTAATTAGGGCAAGCCGTCAGAGTGTGAATTATAAGAACGAAAGAACCAGACAGCCCACAAGTGGGGGAATACCTGCAATAAACATCTTCATACCGAAATGAATATTGGCTGCGCGCTGTTCAAGTCTGTCAGCATCAAAGTCGAAGCCCTTCACCATAGTCATCACTTTCCGTGCATGAGGATCGTGTGAAAGCGTAGTGCTCTCATGCCCGCCATCCCAAACCAATTTAGCGATCCCCCACTGTATAATGCAGCTATAAAACAGATAATCACTAGCAGGGATCTCAGAGAGAGGCGCAAAAAAGTGGCCAAGCAATGCAATCAGCAGTAAGGCGAGGGCATTAGCAATAAACACAAAGAGGGTAATATGTAACACGAAAAATCCCTTTTCAGTGAATGGAGTGGCCGATCAGTTTTAGTGGTTCGTTGGTGAGTTTACACATGATCTGAAGACTTAAAACTAAGGCTCATTACAGCCATCTAACGTCCAATCGGATTATTGGCATCAAGTCCAAAAATCTGACTTAAATCACTGCACAGAATGACGGATTGCTCAAATATTGGCTTTTGCTATATATCAAGAGCCACGTTAATCCATTATAAAGCGAAATAATAATTAAAAAATAGGAATGAAACATGACGTGCTTTAAAATTAAACGTGGTCTGTCTTTATCTATTACCCTTCTGCTATCTTTCAGCGTAAATGCATCTGAAAACGGAACCATGATGCAATACTTCCACTGGTACAATAATAATGATGGGACATTGTGGAGTGATGTTCAAAATAACGCCCCAGATCTTGCACAAAACGGTATTACGGCACTTTGGCTGCCACCCGCCTATAAAGGTGCCGGCGGTAATTCCGATGTCGGTTATGGTGTGTACGATATGTATGATCTGGGTGAGTTTAATCAGAAAGATTCTGTGCGAACCAAATATGGTACGAAAGAGCAATACCTTACCGCTATTAGCGAAGCCCATAAAAACAATATTCAAATTTATGGTGATGTTGTATTCAACCATCGTGGCGGAGCTGACAATAAAGTATGGGTAGATACTAAGAAAGTTGACTGGGACGACAGAAACAAAGAAATCGGCGACAAATGGATTGAAGCTTGGGTTGATTTTACCTTCCCGGGAAGAAACGATAAATACTCCAGCTTTCACTGGACCTGGTATCACTTTGATGGCGTAGACTGGGATGATGCCGGCAAAGAAAAAGCAATATTCAAATTTAAAGGCATCGGCAAAGCGTGGGACTGGGAAGTCAGCTCAGAAAAAGGCAATTATGATTACCTGATGTATGCCGATTTAGATATGGATCACCCTGAAGTTAAGCAAGAGCTAAAGGATTGGGGCGAATGGTATATCAAGACAACGGGAGTCGATGGTTTCAGATTAGATGCAGTAAAACACATCAAGTATCAATACCTACAGGAATGGATCCAGTATTTGCGAAACAAAACAGGTAAAGAATTATTTACTGTGGGTGAATATTGGAATTATGACGTTAATAACCTGCATAATTTCATCACTAAAACACAAGGTGCGATGTCGTTATTCGACGCGCCGTTGCACATGAACTTTTATCAGGCATCGAAATCCGGTGGTAACTACGATATGAGACAGCTCATGGACGGCACCTTGATGAAAGATAACCCTGTTAAAGCCGTTACTATTGTCGAAAACCATGATACGCAACCGCTGCAGGCATTAGAATCTACCGTCGATTGGTGGTTCAAGCCGTTGGCCTACGCCTTCATTTTGTTGAGAGAAGAAGGCTACCCCAATGTTTTTTATGCCGATTACTATGGCGCACAGTACACGGACAAAGGGCATGACATCAATATGGTGCCGGTGAAGCACCTGAAAGAGTTGATCACAGCACGAAAAAATTATGCCTACGGCAAACAAAACAACTACATGGACGATCCGAACATTATCGGCTGGACGCGTGAAGGCGATCTGGAACACCCTCAGTCCATGGCTGTTATCATGACTGATGCGGCTGGTGGAGGTAAATGGATGTACGCAGGTAAAGCGAGCACCGAATTTAAAGATCACCTGTCTAACAGAGCAGAAAGCGTATGGACGAACAGCGATGGCTGGGCATACTTCCCCGTGAATGGTGGTTCCGTTTCAGTTTGGGTAAGCAAATAACGTTGAATAAACAGGGATAGAAATCACGTTACTTCTTATGATCATCGTCCCTCAGACAGGGTGACGATGATCATAGACAGCTTGGTGTAGGAATAACTAGACACTCAACTGGTATAAGTGCATAATTTTGCATACTTAATCGTTCTTGATAAAGAAAGAATGGGCAATGATTTCAGTCATCAATAGTAACTGAACTTATTCTTAACTGGGAAATTGATTGTTAATTGAGCGCATCAACGTTAAAGGCAGCAATCATGGTTACAGTTGAATGCATAATAGTGGAAGTATGGAATGAGAATTGGTGTTTTACTGGGCGGTGATTCAAGTGAAAGAGAGGTGTCTTTAAAATCGGGGAAGTGCATTGCTGATGCAATTGAATCAATGGGCCATGAAGTGATGTCTATTGATCCTCGACATATTGATATAACCCTGCAAGGTTTCTTTAATCTTGATAAGGTTTTTATCGCATTACATGGTGGCATGGGGGAAGGTGGACATCTTCAAGCATTACTCGACTTGCTAAAAATTCCTTATACCGGAAGTGGTATGCTAGCGTCTGCACTGTCGCTCAATAAATTAAAAACCAAAGAAGTCTGGCGTTCTGCCAATCTTAAAACGGCTGATTGGCTGACAGTAAATAAAAATATGTCAGCGAAAGAACTTGAAGCAATGTTGTCGCAAGTAATATTCCCAGTGGTTGTTAAGCCTTTAACACAGGGTTGTAGTATTGGTATTACTAAAGCCGAGAATAAAGCACAGTTATTTGAATCGGTAATCAATGCATTTGAATACGATGATACCGTTTTGGTTGAGGCGTTTATAATTGGACGAGAATACACCTGTGCTGTTTTAGGCGGCAAACCGTTGCCTGCGGTGCAAATAAAATCTGAAGCTTTCTTTGATTTTGATGCAAAGTTTGGTAGTCAAAGTGCCACCTATCATTGCCCAAGTGACCTCACTATTGAACAACAGAAACATATGCAATCAATAACTTTACAAGCTTATGAAGCACTAGGTTGTCGTGGTTGGGGGCGTGTCGATGTCATTTTAGATGAGAATGATGAAGTGTATCTTATTGAGATGAATACCGTACCTGGAATGACAACTCGCAGCGTGTTCCCGATGGCTGCGAAAGAGTCAGGGTTGAGTTTTAATGATGTAGTGGGCTCGATTTTAGATTCAGCATGTTTTGATGAAGTGACTTGATTTACTGCTTATTTCATATGAAAAACATATTGGTCAGGGACTATTCAAGTATAAAGTGGAGTAGCTTGGAGTACAGTCTGAATGGATCAGGTCAGTAAAAATTCGTACAGTCTTTTCTCCAGTTCCAAGACCCTGGGATCGTCAAGAGATAGCTTTTCTGCTATAGCTGGGTTGTCGAGTATTTTTAGCACTTTTCCAGGCGCAGAAGACATGACAACAATCCGATGCCCAAGAAGAACGGCTTCTCTCGTATCGTGAGTAACATATATCGCCGTGGTTTTCTGTTCTTGCCAAATATCACGGATTAGATGAATCAGAGTCTGCTTGGTATTAATATCCTGCCCTTGCATAGGCTCATCCAGCAATAGCAAACGGCAATCCCGCGAGAACGCTCTCGCCAGAGAAAGACGAAATTTCATGCCTCCTGAAAGCTCTTCCGGATAAGATGCGGTTTTATCTGACAGTCCGGTTTTTTCAAGCCAGTCTGCAATCTGACTCAGGCGCTCTTTCTTATCAGGGAAATTCTTCTTCAGGTTAATTTCCAGATTTTTGCAAACCGTATACCAGGGCAATAAGCGCGGTTCCTGAAAGACAAAACTCATGGATTTTTCATAGGGATTCGTAACGTTTCCTTTAGAAAAACCGGCCAAACCAGCAATGCACCTGAGCATACAGGTCTTCCCACAACCAGAAGGCCCAAGAATAACGGTGATCTCCCCATCCGGGATTTCCAGGTCGATATCCCTGAATATAGTTTGTTCACCAATTGAATAACTTACCCTATCAAGAATAATTCCGGACATAGAACCTCATGGAAAAACGCAGCAGGCGATCAACGCCTCCGCTTGTAATTACTGCCAATAATGTCCAGGCCATAACTTCAGCAGTAGCCAGATTCATTTGGGCATATTGTATTTTGGTTCCTATCGCATAAAGGGGCTGACTTAATATTTCAGCGGCGATGACCACCTTCCATGTCAGCCCGGCATTTGAAATAACGGCACTGTACAGGAATGGTATACACGAAGGCAGGTAAATATGCCGGATGATGTCGCTTTTGCTCCAGTTGTAGAACTGAGCGGCTTCAAGCAGTTCTGGATCGGTTTCGCGTATGCCCTGTTGAACATTCTGCTCAAAAAGAGGAAAGGCCATAAGGAAAGCCACAAACACAGGCACTCTGTCCGATTCGAGCCACATAACAGCCAGAAGAATAACGGCAAGAACGGGAACCGCCCTCACAACAATAATATAGGGCTGAAAAAATGCCCGGCACTCACGGCTGATCCCGCTAAAAACGCCGATAACCAGCCCGGCAGTCATGGCAAGAAAAAAAGCAGCCACTGCCCGCCACACAGTGGCTATCCAATGATGCAAAAAATCCGGACTCTTCATCAGAGAACCAAAGACTTCAATGACTTCTTCCGGTGGAGGAAGAATAAGCGGAGAAGAGATCACTACCGCTCCGGATTTCCAGAGCAGCAGGATAAATAAAATGCTGATAAAAGTGATCAAACTAGTATTCGAGGTAAAACTGGTCATCTGGGAGCTTTCCGCCTATTGATGCGGGATCAAATCTAAAAAGAACGTCATAAAATAGCTCTAATTCTTTTTTAATCTCTGCCGGTTTACTGAAGTTCAGGTTACAGCGTGGAATCGCTTTCAATGCTATAGCTGCAGGCATGATACCCTGACGTTCAATAGCAGAGGCCGCTTTTTCCGGATTATTCAATACCCATTCAATAGACTCTTCATATGCTGAAAAAATAGCATCAAGGACTTCTTTGTTCGTTATTTTTGGAGAAACAACCGCCAGAGAAATGGGATAATTGTGTCCTGTACCACTCAACTCTCCCCATTCTTTCTGCATATCTGAAAAAATCCGCGCTTCAGGATTGTTATTTAATACCATGGTAACCAGTGGTTCAGGAAGAATCGCGTTGTCAATCTTACCTGCAGCCATCATCTGGGCTAACTGCTGATGAGAATAGGTGAAACGAAGAGTCACATCCTTACCTTCCTTCAGACCCCGGCCGTTCAAAACGTATTGCGTGAGATAATCAGGTGTCGACCCTTTAGCAATGCTATTAATCGTTTTACCCCGAAAGGATTCCCAGGTGATATTCTCTTTGCTGGTAGTAAGGGCATAAATCACACCATCTCCAACACTGGCTCCGATAGCGTATCCCTTTGCCCGCATCTTGTTATATAACTTTGCGGCAAGGTTGACCGGCATGGCTGCAATGTCAACCTGTCCTGAAGATATACGGGCCACCATGTCCTGAGGTGTTGCCACCAGCTCATAGGAAAGAGTGATATTATTTCCAGGTGATTCAACCTGATCAATCATCCGGATCATCCCAAATGCTGTAGGTCCTTTCAACGCTGCCATTCTGATGTGAACAGGCTTGACCAAATTCTGAATCTTAATATCAGACGCCTGTACCTGTTCCCCTTGCGCAGATAAGCTAAATATCGCCCCTAACAATGCAATTGTTGAAAATAAGATTTTATTCATGACATTGTTCTTCCGTGACCAAATCGTGAAATTCAAATTATCGTTCTATATTTCAGCCTTTTGGTTATAAATAATGTGACTGCTGACCGTTTTTCGAACTGTAACTGATTACAGTTAGTCCATAATTTCTATATGGGTATCAGGGCGGCAGGAATAAGGCAATACGCCTGATGCATCTCATGTCTGAGATACGGAGATTTCTGATGACGGAAAATGTGACTGGTTGTAACTGTTGCGAGGAGTTGACCGAACAGGAGATGCTTGAGCAACTGGATGGGCTTATTGCGGATTACCTGGATAAACCTGGTGGATTGATCCCCGCATTGCAGATTGCGCAAAGTCGGTTTGGCTATCTTTCCGAGAGTATTCTGAAGCAGATCAGCTCCCGGTTCAACAAATCCTACAGCGAGGTTGCCAGCGTTGTCGGCTTCTACTCCTTCTTCTCTACAGTGCCGCGAGGGCGATATGTGGTCCGGGTATGTCTGGGAACCGCCTGTTATGTGCGGGGAGGAAAAGAGGTCCTGTCGTCACTGAAAAAGGAGCTGGGTATCGATGTGGGAGAAACCACCGAAGACCGGCAGTTTTCTCTGGATGTTGGCCGCTGTTATGGTGCCTGTGGCCTCGCACCAGTAATTATGATTAATGACGATGTTCATCAACGGATTAAACCAACCAGATTGGGCGAGCTGTTAAAAGCCTATGCTGATGGGCAGATTGAAGAACCCTGTACAACGGACGAGATGGGGGATGCCGGATGAACCTGCCAGTAAAACGCATCTCTTCATTTGAAGCGCTTCGCCGACTTCCTGAACAACTCAACCGGGCCGAGGGTGTCAGCCAGATACTGGTTTGTGCCGGTGGCGGCTGTCTGGCCTCCGGCTCAGACAAGGTGATTGCCGCTCTCCGGGAGCAGATAGCCGCACAGCAACTTAATGACCGGGCGAACGTGATTGCTGTGGGTTGCATGGGACTGTGTGTGGAAGGTCCGGTAATGCTGATGCTCGACGATATGACGTTCTATCAACGCGTTAAGCCGGAAGATGCTGCACAAATCGTTAATCAGCACCTACTGGGTGGTCAGGTGATTGAACGTCTGGTTGCCCGTGACGGCAGTGGCGACAGGGCTATTCCTTCTATTTCCGATATCGATTTCTTCAGCAAGCAGACAAAGATTGTGTTGCGACATTGCGGGCAAATTGACCCGGAAAGCATTACCGAAGCGCTAAATGTGGGTGTCTATCAGGCACTTGGAAAGGTGCTCGATGGCATGACTGCCGATGATGTTATTGAGCAGATGAAAATCTCTGGGCAGCGCGGCCGTGGTGGTGCCGGTTTTCCGACCTGGATGAAATGGAATTCCACCCGCAATAGCCCGGCGGATCAGCGTTACATGCTGTGTAACGCCGACGAAGGGGACCCGGGGGCCTACATGGATCGCAGCGTGCTGGAGGGCGACCCGCATAGCCTGATTGAGGGGGTGATCATCGGTGCCTATGCCATTGGCGCCTCACAGGGCTATGTTTACGTGCGGGCAGAATATCCTCTGGCTGTATACCGGTTGCAGAAAGCGATCGATGAAGCCAGGCAATATGGTCTGCTGGGTGAGAATATTCTCGGTTCCCGTTTCTCCTTCAATCTTGAGATCCGGATGGGTTCCGGTGCTTTTGTTTGTGGCGAGGAAACTGCGCTGATGGCTTCCATCGAGGGGCGCAGGGGGGAGCCGCGTCCGCGTCCGCCATTCCCGGCGCAGAAGGGACTGTGGGATAAACCCTCCTGTCTGAACAACGTCGAAACCTTTGCCAGTGTACCCGAAATCATCAACCGTGGAGCCGGCTGGTACGCCGCCTTCGGTACCGGCAAGAGTAAGGGAACCAAGGTGTTTGCACTCGCCGGAGCGGTACGCAACACAGGGCTGGTTGAGGTGCCGATCGGCACCAGCCTGGGTGAGCTGATCTATGACATCGGCGGTGGGATAGTCAACGACAAGACGTTCAAGGCCGCACAGCTGGGGGGCCCCTCAGGTGGATGTGTGCCGAAACAGCACCTCAATGTGCCGCTGGACTATGAGTCGCTTAGTGAACTGGGTGCCATCATGGGTTCAGGCGGGCTGATTGTGATGGATGATGATGCCTGTATGGTTGATATTGCCCGCTTCTTTCTGGAATTTGTCCAAGAGGAGTCCTGTGGTAAGTGTGTTCCCTGTCGGGTCGGCACCAAGCGGATGCTGGAGATCCTGACCCGAATTTGCGAAGGCCGTGGCCAGATGGAGGATATCGACCAGTTGGTGGAGTTGGGTGAGCTGATCCAGGAAACCTCGCTGTGCGGACTAGGGCAGACTGCGCCCAACCCTGTGTTATCGACCATCCGCCATTTCCGCGAAGAATATGTTGAGCATATAAGGGACCGCCACTGCCGGGCGGGTGTCTGCCCGTCACTGGTGCGTGCTCCCTGCCAGACCGCTTGTCCCGCCGGGGTCGATATCCCGGGATTTGTGTCGCTGGTGGGTGAGCAGCGCTACGATGAAGCACTGCAGCTGCATCGCAGCCGCAATCCGTTTGCCAGCGTGTGCGCCCGGGTCTGCTTCCACACCTGTGAAGAGAAGTGTCGTCGCTCCTCGTTGGACCAGCCAGTATCTATCCGTGGCATAAAGCGATTCATGGTCGATCAGGAGCTGGAACCACAACTACCAGAGTTCCGGCATAACGAAGAAAATGCACGTCGCAATATCGCCATCGTTGGTGGTGGCCCCGCTGGCATCTCCTGCGCCTTCTTCCTTGCCCGACTGGGTTATAAACCGGTTATCTATGAGAAAGAGCCGCGTCCTGGCGGGATGCTGGTGCAGGCCATTCCCGCCTACCGACTGCCCAGAGAAACCATCGCCCGTGAGATCCGGATGATTGAAAATATGGGCGTCACCATAAAAACTGGCTTGGCATTGGGGCGAGACTTCACCATCGAGCAACTGAAAGATGAGGGCGCAGATGCGATATTCATAGGCATTGGTGCACCACAGGGAGTGACCCTGGAGCGTGCTGGTAGCGATGCTGAATTTGTCGTCGATGGGATGGCATTCCTGCGTGAATACAACATTCGAGGTTCAGTTCCGGTTGGCCGGAACGTTGCTGTTATCGGTGGGGGGAATGCTGCCATTGATGCTGCTCGCACAGCGATTCGACTAGGAGCGGAAACGGTCACCGTGCTCTATCGTCGTACTCGCGAGGAGATGCCAGCCTACGCCGAGGAGATCGATGAGGCGATCCAGGAGGGTGTCAGCATCAGAACCCTGACCGCTCCACAAGAGATAAAGAGCGATTCGGCGGGCCGGGTAGCAGCGGTGAAATGTCGACATATGCACCTGGGTGAGTTCGACCGCTCCGGTCGCAGACGCCCTGAAGCTGATGAAAATGAATGCTTCAGCGTCGATGCTGACCAGGTGATCCTGGCAGTGGGACAGACTCTGGATACAAGTGTGTTTGGCAAAGAGCAGTTACTCAACAGCAATGGCTGGGTGAAAGCCGATCCGGTCACCGGCCAGACCTCAATGGAGGGCGTGTTTGCCGGTGGCGATTCTGTGACCGGACCGATGTCGGTGGTCAGGGCGATTGCCGATGGTGAGCGGGCTGCCGTGGGCATCGACTGCTTCCTTTGCGGTGAGAAGCATGCCTTCTGGCGGGCAGAGCATGAAAATACCACCAACTATGATCCCGATGCCGATCCCGTTCCCTATCCAAGGGAGGCACTACGGATGATCCCGGTAGAAAAACGAAGAAATAACTTTGATGAGGTGGAGCAGGCGTGGAACGAGACCGAGGCGATCCGCCAGGCGAAACGTTGTCTGCGCTGTGATTATGGAAAATGCCCGGTTCACCAGGAGGAGGCTTCCGATGCTTAAGGTTACCATCAATGGAAAGGAGATTGTCGCAGGCGAAGGCACGACCATTCTGGAGGCAGCGAAGCAGGCCGCCATCCATATCCCTACGCTCTGCTTTCTGGAGAAGCTTGCGCCCACCGGGGCCTGCCGGGTCTGTCTGGTTGAAATAGAGGGGGCGCGAAACCTGATGGCAGCTTGCTCTACACCGGTTGCAGACGGGATGCGGGTGATGACCCATAGTCCTAAGGTGCGTGACGCCCGCAGAAAAGTGGTTGAACTGATCCTTTCAGAGCATGAGGGCAACTGCCAGATCTGTGACCGTAATGAAGATTGTGATCTGCAGCAACTGGCCGCAGAGCTGGGACTGAAAGCGATCCGCTATCAGGGCGAAAAGGCAGCCTCACACATCGACGACAGTACGCCAGCACTGCTGCGCGATAATGGCAAATGCATTAAATGCCGTCGCTGTGTCACAGTCTGCTCCCAAGTGCAGAGCGTGGGTGCACTCTATCCGCAGGGGCGTGGCTTCGAGACAGTCATCGGACCGGCGTTTGCCCTGGGTCTAAATGACGTGGCATGCGTCCAGTGTGGTCAGTGTGCTGCGGTTTGTCCGGTTGGCGCCATCTCAGAGCGCAATCACGTAGAGGATGTCTGGAAAGTGCTCGAGGATCCACAGCAAACCGTCGTGGTGCAGACCGCACCGGCCATTCGCGCGGCACTTGGCGAGTGCTTCGGCTGTGAACCAGGTACCCTGGTGACAGGTAAGATGACCAGCGCACTGCGTCAGTTGGGTTTTGATGGGGTGTTCGACACCAACTTTACCGCAGACCTCACCATCATGGAGGAAGGTACAGAGCTGCTGATGCGGCTGAAGAAGGCGCTGCAGGATAAGGAAACAGTCTCGCTGCCAATGTTCACCAGCTGTTGTCCTGCGTGGATCAATTTTGCCGAATACTACTATTCTGACATGCTGCCCAACCTCTCCAGTTGTAAATCGCCACAGCAGATGTTTGGTGCGGTTGCCAAGACCTACTATGCCCGGAAGCAGGGGATCCGGCCGGAACAGATGACCGTAGTATCCATCATGCCTTGTACGGCGAAAAAATTTGAGTGCCAGCGGCAGGAGATGATTGATAGCAGCGTGCAGGATGTGGACTATGTACTAACAACCCGCGAGTTAGGGCAGATGGTCAAAGAGGCAGGTATCGACTTCATGGCACTACAGGAGAGTGAGATGGATGCACCGCTGGGGCTGAGCTCCGGTGCCGCAGACATCTTTGCCAATACCGGTGGGGTCATGGAGGCAGCACTGCGTACCGCCTACGAGATAGTTACCGGACGGGAGCTACCAGTAAAGAACCTGCACGTTACTCCGGTGACTGGGCTGGAAGGGGTAAAAGAGGCATCGATTGTGATTGAGCACCCGGTGGCCGACTGGTCATTCCTGGATGGCGTGGAAGTCAAGGTGGCAGTATCGCACGGTCTGGCCAATGCCCGCAGCCTGATTGAACATATCGAATCAGGCGAGAAGAGCTACCATTTTATCGAGGTGATGGCTTGTCCCGGAGGCTGCATCGGAGGTGGCGGGCAACCGCGCCTAACCACTGATGCTGTGCGCATGAAACGGATTAACGCAATTTATGCTGAAGATGAAGGCAAGCTGATGCGTAAATCCCATGAGAATGAGGCGGTTCAGCAGCTGTACGCTGAGTTCCTCGAACAGCCGCTTAGTGAGAAATCTCACCATCTGTTGCATACGAAATACAGGGGTAAACCTGCAGTCTGAGTTAAGTAGGAACATCGAACCCAAACGGAATACCGCAGGCCGTAATGGCTGGCGGCAAGCTACCGTAATGGCCAGCCTGCTCCAGTCCAGTTTGACTATCGCAACACAAAATTAAGGCAAACAAAAAGCTCTTTGATGAGAAATGCCAGTCAGCAAATCGTTGACTGGCATTTAGCTTAGTTGTTTCGAGGATTAATGACGGGTAATTTTCATGTCAACCAGATTGGTTGAGTTCTCAAAACCGTCCAGTCCGCCAGAGTAAATGTACGTATTGTTGGCGTTGAGATAGCTCATGTTGAAATAATCACTGAGGGTAAAGCTGTAATCGACCCCTTGTGATAACTGAACGGTCATCGGTGTTGACATGCGTAACCCCTGCGCTTCACCAATATGACCCATTTGTAAAATACCATCAGCAACAAGTTTGCCGTCACCATCTTTGATCGTCAGTTTTTTCACGGCATTGGTAATACCGGTATTAAGCTGACCAAGGTTGTTATTGTAGAGTGCCGCAAAATCGTAGGTACCCGTTTCTGCAATCCGGAACGTCTGCTTACCGTCTAACTCGTTATTGATCCCGTCAAATGAAACGACATTGATATCCTTGTTAAATACGGTATAGGTTCCGTTGAATTCAACCTGCAGTGCTTCACCGGTACACACTGGCTTACTCGGGTTAGAGCGATAGCCCGCACTGTTAATAGTTTCCGCTACATAACAGACATATTCATTGCCGTTTAACTTATCTGTGAACTTACTGCCACTGTAGTTGGTGTGAAATTGCTGACTATTGCGGTAGATGTTCACGGCGTAGTTGTTTTGATTTTCAATCACAACACTTATATCACCATCGGTGTTGGTGACTTCCAGAGTAGGCTCTTGCGGAGAGAACGCTTTGGCATTATCGGTATCGTACGGCAGTACGCCTTCGATAAGCGTTAGTGACTCATCACCCGCTAGGCGTTGGCCCAGTTTGACAACAATGTCGTTGTTGGTCTTGTTGACCGATGCAATATCAAAATAGCCACTGTTATTGTTGTCAACCGGTGGCAGTTCAACGGTTACGCTGTATTTTGCACCTTTATAAACCAGGTTTTCTATTTTTATTTGTGAGGAGTTTTTGAATGTGTTGTTTCTCAGCTCTGCCGTAATAAAGGGCTTAATCGTAAGCACGCCATTGTCGGTGTTAAAGCCAAAGATGTTTTCGACCACCATTCCCAGGTAACCACCGACAGACCATAACTGGCGCTGAGAGTTAATAACCGGGCCGTCGAGTGAAGAGTCTTTACCATGGTCGCCGTGTAAAACCAGTGACTGGCCGGACAGCCATTCTAAATTCTCCATATTTGACAAATTCAGCGCGGTTCCGCGAAGCAGGGATTGATAGGCATTGTTTGCCGCGGCGACATTTTTGGCTTTGGCGGCTGCTTTCAGACTGTAGGCTGTGACAAAAGGCCAGATGGCTCGGTTGTGATAAACCGCGACGCCTGGCTGCTGCGGGAAGTAAACCGGTACACCAAACTCGCTATGCGGGTAATTGGCCATGATTTTTTTTGCCTGACCGTCATCGGCAATACCGCTGATGATTGCCAGTGCTTCACCGAGCATATCGTATTTATCAACCTGAATATTGGATTTGGCATCAAAAAGATAGCTTGAATACAGTCCTTTAGTGCTGTTCCAGAACTGATCATTAATGGCTTGCTTCAGTTCATTCGCCCATTGCTGGTATTCTGCTACCGCTGAGGTGTCATAACTTTCTGCGAGCTTTGACGCCAGCATCAGAGCGCGATAGTGGACAATATTCGTAGAGAGTGCTTTGCTGGTGGCGATGTAATTTACATCATCGGGTGTCCAGCTTGAATATGTCTGATCACGCCAGTCGAGGAACGACTGTTCTCCTTGATACAGGCCGTCGGTTTCATCAAAAGCGGCGACCCGGTCGGCTTTAATGGTGTTGCTCAGGGCATGGTAAGCGCGCATGGCAAATGCATCGTACTCTTCCCCGGTGAGTGTACTGAGTAGGCGCTCGGCACCCAGTGCCCATGACGTTCTGTCGGTACTGATTGGCCAGCTGCCGCCGGTACCGGTGTCCTGAATAATTTGTTCACCATCATATTCACGACCAGTACCTTCTCTGAAATCAGACAGCTTGAATTCCAACCCGTTTTTGACACGTGTCGGATCAAGCAGTGCTACGGACAGATCGGCGGCATAAGCGAGGTCGCGAGTCCAGACGTAATGCCATTTAGCACCGGTTTCAAAAACATCCGCTGTAATCGGTTTGTTATGGTTGTAATTGCCATCTTTGATTTCAGAGACTGCAAGTTGGTTTAATTCCTGAATGGACAGGGCGAAAAGACCATCAAAGGCCAGATCACCTGTTCGTACCCGTGGCTTGTCACTATCTTCGCTAACGTACAGCCCCTGATCCAAGGCGTCGCGTAATTCTGCTGTGGTGGAAATTCCGAACGTACGAAGGCTGGCATCCGGATCTTTAACTGAAATTTTTACGGTATCGGTTGTGTTGTCATAGTTACTATAAGGGCTGGACGTTGATTGTTTATGTCCGATATGCACCGTGGAAGGATCAATAATGGCATCTTTATAAAATTGTTCGGCTTCTTCCTGAGTGGCTTCTGTAACGGTTAACTGAAGTCTTTTTATATCTGACAGATCGACCGCAAACTTGTAATAGCCTTTATCAGGAAAAGTGATTTCAGAATTACAGTCCTGATTCATACAGTCTGTGTTTTCGGCAGGCTTACTGACAAATTCATTCTGCTGGCCAAATACAATGGGTGTGCGGTAGCCGGTGTACTCGATCTGCCAACCTTCGTCTGCAACTTTAAACTGGTTCGTTCCCCTCGCGACACGAATGACAGAGACGTATTGGCTCTTACCTTGGTATATCAGTTTTGCGCGATCTGATGCTCCCCAGTCACCGTTGATCCCCCGTAAGTATAAGGCCTCTTCGATGACAGGTCTGTCTTCACTGATGATCGGTATGTCTTTACCGCCATTGTCGGTATTGCCCGTATTTCCCATAACAGTGTCCGAACGGGTATCACTGGAGTTACAACCAGCGACTGAGAACACAAGTGCGACAGCAACCGCGAGTAATGTTGGTTTCATTGTTCTTTCCTTAAATTATAGCTAAATCTGCTGCGCATCTTAGATCGTGGCCTGATGCAGTAGAAATAGTAAGGAAATGTCATGGTATAAATTTTATTTATAATGGTCGAAAAAAAGGAGAGGTATATCGACTATTTATCACAATTGACTATTAATAAAACTGATGAATATGTGATCATTGGAGCAATATTTTCAAATAACCAATCGTCGGATTATTTCTTCAATTATAACGAGATAGAAATGGACAAAGTATTACAGCATTTTTTACTGGTCGCCCGGCTGGAGAGTGTGAGCGAGGCCGCCCAGATGCTGGGAATGAGCCAGCCTGCGGTTACCAGTAGCATTAAGAAGCTAGAACAATCATTGGGTGTCACAGTATTTGAGCGAAAAGCTTCCGGTATGAAGCTGACCGAATTTGGCGAAATCTTGTTTGATGATTGCTCAGTAATGCAGCAGCAATATAAACATATGCTGGATAGGATCGAAGAGAGAAAACAACATAAGGCTGGCAAGTTGCGAATTGGCACTGGTGATGCGTGGTGGGCGCTGTTTATCAAGGAGCTTGTACATCAGTACCGTCAGTTCTGTCCTTCAGCCTCAATTCAGGTGGAGTTCGGGAATCATCTGAGTTTGATGGATTCTCTGGTTAAAAATGAGATGGAGCTGTTTATCGGACATGAAATTGTGGGACTGTCATCGAAGTTCAATGTGATTTTTATTCCGCTTTTTCAGACCTATGACAGTTTTTTCGTCAATGATTCCCACCCGTTGCGTGATCAGCTTGTCACCGATACGATGCTTGAAGAATACCCGTCTGTTGCGGTTACTTACGATGCCGAAAAATACAGCCATATTATCGAAAACCCAGTGCCTAAGCGTATTGAACGACAAAAACAGAAGCTGGATGAGCGCACGGTTTTTGAAATGGGATCACTGCTTGCGAGTATCGATATAACGCTTGAAACGAATGCGGTGATGCCGTATCCAAGTGATATGACGTCATATTTTTCACGTTTCGGGCTTCAGCCGCTCACGATGGAAAAACAATATTTCCGAGGAACTGTGGGAATATATACCTCAAAAGAGCTTTTTTCACAGCAGGAAAAAGTGATTGAAATGATCAAATCTCTCGCTTGTAAATCCCCGTCAGACTCTGAATAACAATTGGTCGCGGAACATAATGTCAAAGCAATACCGGTAATAGGCACCGGAAGTCCAGTGGTGTTGATTTAACCGTATTAATTCAATTGTATACCTGACAAAGAGGCGTACACTTTTATTATCCCTTTGCTGATGGCCGGGCAGAATATGATGAAAAGAGAACTCATTGCTTTATTTCGTCACATAGCTTTATCTCGTCAAAGAATATTATCCCCCTTACTTGTTTTAAGCATGGTGATGTTACTCACCGCTTGTGACAATAACCGCGCCCATCAGGCTCTTGGTATACTGGAACGTGACAGGGTCACTCTCACCGCAACAGCGAATGAAATTGTCCGTGAACTGCCAGTAAGAGAAGGTGCTGCGGTGAAGTTGGGCGATGTGCTGGTGAGACTCGATACCATGCAGCAAAGTGCAGTTCTTGCCAGAGCAGAGGCTGAAAAGGCGAAAGCGGGCGCTTACTTACTGCGGCTAACTAATGGTGAAAGGGAAGAAGATATCGCCGCTGCTCAGGCAAACCTGGGACGCGCCGAAGCATTGCTGGTCGAGGCGCAGAAAACCTATAAACGGATGAGTAAGCTGGTTGAGCAGAAGCTGGCCAGTTTTGCCGAAAAAGACAAAGCCAGAGCACAAAGAGATGCGGCTCAGGCGGATTACGACTCGTCAAAAGAAAAACTCACCAAGCTGACCAACGGCGAACGCCCCGAAGATATTAAGCAAGCGCAAGCTGCTCTGGCAGCGGCAGATGCGGAAGTGCAGTTGCAACAGCAAATACTCAATGATCTGACGGTGGTTGCCACACGCAGCGGAGTGCTCGACAGTTTGCCGTATAACGTGGGGGAACGTGTACCGAAGAACGGCATTGTGGCCACCATTCAGGCCGACACAGCGCCTTATGCCCGGGTATATGTACCTGAACCCTACCGCGTGAAGTTACAGCCGGGGGATAGATTAATTGTTCATGTCGACGGCATAGAGCATAGCTTTCAGGGTACATTGCGATGGGTGTCAACCGAGCCTGCATTCACGCCTTACTTTGCGTTAAACGAACAAGATCGGGCGCGGCTGGTCTATCTGGCCGAAATAGATCTACCTGACGAAGCCAGAATCCTACCTGCAGGTGTGCCGGCGCAAGTGGAGATGCCTGATGAGTGAGAATGTTATTATTGCCAATAAGCTGACCCGCAAGTTTGGTGATTTTACCGCTGTTGACGGACTTGAACTGGTGGTGCCTGAAGGCAGCATTTACGGTTTTCTCGGTCCGAATGGTTGCGGTAAGTCGACAACGCTGCGGATGTTAACCGGGCTGCTGAGTCCGACATCCGGTACGGTTGAAGTGCTGGGGTTGTCTATTCCCCGGCAGGCAGAAAAGCTGCGCTTGCGTATCGGTTATATGACCCAGAAGTTCTCGCTTTATGACGATTTGACGGTAAAAGAAAACCTCCAGTTTATCGGCCAGATTTTCGGAATGCCGGGCAAACAATTAAATTCTCGCATAGAGGGGCAGCTCTCCACTTATGGCTTAAGCTTACTGACAAAACAGCGGGCAGGGAGTCTCAGCGGTGGCCAGAAGCAGCGGCTGGGCTTGGCCGCTGCCACAATGCATCAGCCGAAGATGTTATTGCTTGACGAGCCAACCTCAGCGGTCGATCCGGAAAACCGTCGCGAGTTCTGGGAGCAGCTGTTTGATTTAAGCGATCAGGGCACCACAATTCTGGTGACCACGCACTATATGGATGAAGCGGAACGCTGCCATGCTTTGGCGATTATGGAGTCGGGTGTGATACGGGCTGATGATACGCCGGAAGCACTGATGAGTAGCATGGGGATCACTGTCGTAGAAATTCAAGCGGAGGATCTGCGTCAGTTAAAAGAGACTCTGCTCAAGCTGCCAGAAGTGCGCTCAGCAGCCCAGTTAGGCATCCGGCTGCGTGTGCTGGTTCGCAAGGAAGTCAATGATCCGATTGGCTGGCTGCGTGCTGGTTTTTCCTCTCTGGAGAAAGCAGAGCTAACCATTGCGCGTCCTAGCCTTGAGGATGTGTTCGTGACCTGTACGGGGGAGGGACGGCAATGAATAGGTTTCTTCCTACAGGCTTGTTCCGTATAAAAGCCATAATGGTTAAAGAAATACGGCAGCTGTTCCGAGACCGTCTGACCTTTGGCATGGTGGTCATGATCCCGTTGATCCAGCTATTGTTATTTGGTTATGCCATTAACACCGATGTCAGAAATATCCCGATTGCAGTCGTTGATCAGAGTTATTCCGCAGCCGGGCGAGTCATTACTGAATCAGTAAAAGCCACTCAGGTGGTGACAGTGAAGCATGTGTTTCTGACCGTAGATGAAGCTGAGCGGGCGATAAACGAGGGAACGGTACGCGGTGCGTTAATTTTGCCAGCGGATTTAACTCAGCGGATCGGCCAGAACCGTATCGTCGGACAGTGGCTGGTTGACGGTTCCGATACGATGATCAGCGCCGCTTTGTTACAGCTGAGAAATATGCCGCTGAAAGAGCTGATAACCTATCAGCCTGCCGGACTATCCACTTTTGAAGTGACCTTGTTGTATAACCCCGAAAGGCGCTCGGCGGTGAATATTGTTCCGGGTTTATTGGGAGTGATCCTGACGATGACCATGATATTGTTTACCTCGGCGGCCATTGTACGTGAGCGGGAGCGAGGCAATCTAGAATTGCTGATCACCACACCAGTGCATCCGCTGGAGCTGATGATCGGCAAGATTATTCCCTATATTTTTGTTGGTCTGATCCAGGTAGGAATTATTCTCGGGCTGGGACATTTTATTTTTAACGTACCGATTAACGGTGCTGTCACGCAGATCTTACTGGGTACATTGCTGTTTATTTCCGCCAGCCTGACGCTAGGTTTAGTCATTTCGACTATTGCCCAGACCCAGTTGCAGGCGATGCAGATGACGATCTTCATTCTTTTGCCGTCAATCTTGCTGTCGGGTTTTATATTCCCTTATGAAGCAATGCCGATAGCTGCGCAGTGGATATCTGAAATTCTGCCGGCAACACATTTTATGCGAATGATCCGCGGGATTGTGCTGCGCGGTGCGCAATTGGTTGATTTGTGGCGTGACGCGGTCTGGCTGATGGGCTTTACCATTCTCGGCCTGTTGGTCGCATCGCAGCGGTTTAAGAAGAGCCTTGATTGATTTCTATATGTGTAATTATATGCGTATCAAGTATCGAATTATCACCGATATAGCCCACAAAATGTCATTCGGTATGGATAACCTCGGTTTAAATTTGTTAGGGTGTCGCTAGTGGTGCAGTTGCTACTGGATATTGTCATTTTTAATAAGGCTCATTATGCTTCGAACTATTTTGCTTGCGTTTGTACTGGCTTGCTTATCATTTTCTAGCCTGGCAGCAGAAAAGTACTCTGAAGAAAGTATTTACGATAAGCCGCTGATGGAACGTTATGTTCTCGATGAGCTTAAGTCGTTGCGAACGGATCAGCAGGATTTGGAGCGGCGTCTAGTTGTGAGCATTACGGATCGTGAGCTTGCGGTTGCCGACAAATCACTCAATTATGCCAATGTTACGGTAACTTATTTTTTCTACATCATCGCGGGTGTGGCATCCTTGATTGCGATGATTGGCTGGCAGTCTTTGCGAGAACTTCGCACAAACACTAAAAAAATGGCAGAGCAGCAATTACAAGATGCCGATAAGAAATTACGAGAAATCGCTGAACAATATGAGGAAAAATTTCAGGTTTTGGAGCGTGATCTGAAACGTAAAACCCGCAGCATCAGTGAAAACAACAAAGAAATCGAGAGAATCAACGAAGTACATAATCTCTGGTTACGTGCACAGGGCCTGCAGACACCAGAGCAGAAGATGGAAGTGTATGATGAGGTATTGAAAATACGACCGGGTGATCTTGAAGCGTTGACCTATAAAGCGGATGCCGCGATGGAAATACGAGAATTCCACTGGGCACTGAGTTTGTGTAACCGCGTATTAGAAGTGGATGATAGCAACGCCCATGCCCTTTATCAGCGTGCTTGTGCCTATTCTTGCCTTGGCGTAGAAGAACAGGCAATTTCAGATCTGGAATGTGCCATTACAGGCAGTGCCTCGTTGCGTGAGTTAGCATCAGAGGAGGCGGATTTTGAGATGCTGAGAGGCAACGAACGATTTGAATTACTTATCGCCAGCGTCGATTAATTCCGGCTTATATAAAGATCAGCTCTGCCAAATTTGGAAGGCCAGCATTGTTACTGGCCTTCTTTCGTTTCAGTTAGGGATCAGAGACTAAGAAAGGTAAGAAGCTTTAAAATAGGCAGGTTAGTATTGTATCTTTCTTATATCGGCAAGCGTTTCATTTTTGGGTTTATTTTTGTAGAAATTGTCATAGTTGGTTAAATCAATGCTAGTCACTCCGGTGAGAGAACATTCACGGCTTAGCTTCAGGCTTTGAGTTTTAGCAATTGGTTTTCCCTTTTTATCAAGACAAACAGAGGTAATATTTTTTACTGCCCCCGTCGAGACTGCAGGGTTACCGCCGTAACTACCTCCGCCCCCATATGCAAGCACGTAGCCTGACAGGGAAAGCATCATAATGGCGAATAGTACTTTCATTTCACATCCTCCAAGTTGAACAGGTGGTAGCATATAATTCGGTATGGTATTTCGAGTGCTACCATATTTAGTATAGACCTCTTTTTTTTGAAATCATTTCAGATTTTAGTATAAAAATTTAGTTATCGAACAGCTTATTTGTCAGATGAAATGGTTACGGGAAGAAAGCTGAAAATGTATGGTTAGCGGGTCAAAGGGAGGGTAGGTGTTATAGGTGAGTATTTTTTGCTCAACAAAAATATAACGTTGTGTTTGCTGAGGTTTTATTGGTAATAATGTCAACAAGGCGATTTATACCTGCAAATTGATAGAGTTTCGAGATAATTTACTGATTAAACATATATTAAATCTCTGGGTATGTTGTGGGCGGTCAGGTCGCTTTTTATGTCTAAAATATAACTGCTTAGTTATTCTGAATTTTTCTCTTTATTTTTTCATATGTATGGTAAATACTGATGTTCATACTTTTTTATCTTGAAGTGTGTAAAAAATACACTTGACTAAATAGTGTCAAGCATTAGGTTTATTCGAAAATTTGCGCTAATACGCAGAATCCGTATGTGTTCGGATTTCAAGTTAGGGTAAAATTGGGTAATATCAGTAACAGCTATCCTGCCAATTTCGGCTGGGTGCAGAGCCAAATCATATTGGAGATACAGCTTGATTAATGTATTCCTTGTAGATGATCACGAACTGGTTCGCACAGGGATCCGACGTCTTCTTGAAGATGTCCGTGGTATAAAAGTGGTAGGGGAAGCCGACAGTGGTGAAGATGCCGTAAAATGGTGCCGTAGTGAAAATGCGGATATCGTTCTTATGGATATGAATATGCCAGGTATCGGTGGCCTGGAAGCAACCCGGAAGATTCTTCGTTTCAATCCCGATATTAAGATTATTGTACTGACAATCCATACCGAGAATCCTTTTCCTACTAAAGTGATGCAAGCCGGTGCCGCTGGATACCTCACCAAAGGTGCAGGGCCGAATGAGATGGTCAATGCAATTCGTATGGTTAATAGTGGGCAACGCTATATTTCGCCTGAGATTGCTCAGCAAATGGCGTTAAGTCAGTTTGCGCCAGATTCGGAGAATCCTTTTAAAGAGCTTTCAGAACGTGAGCTTCAGATCATGATGATGATCACTAAGGGACAGAAGGTTACCGACATCTCGGAGCAACTTAATTTAAGCCCTAAAACTGTTAATAGTTACCGTTACCGTTTATTCAGTAAATTAGACATTAGCGGTGATGTAGAGCTGACCCACCTTGCTATTCGCCATGGGATGTTGGACGCAGAGACGTTGTAGTGTCAGATGCATTTGATAACAAAAGCTTTCTGAAAACAGTTACTCACCAGCCTGGCGTCTACCGGATGTATGACGTCACTGGTGAGGTCATTTATGTCGGAAAAGCAAAAGACCTCAAAAAACGCCTGTCGAGTTACTTTCGTACCAATGTCGCGGGAGAAAAGACCCGGGCATTAGTCAAGAATATCCGTAAGGTCGATGTCACGGTAACCCATACCGAGACAGAGGCACTGATCCTTGAGCATAATTACATTAAGCAGTATCTGCCAAAGTACAATGTACTACTGCGTGATGATAAATCTTACCCTTATATCTTCATGAGCCACCACCGCCACCCGCGTCTTTCTATTCATCGCGGGGCAAAAAAGCGTAAAGGCGAATATTTCGGCCCGTATCCTGACGCTGGCGCAGTACGTGAAAGTCTGCATTTGATGCAAAAGCTGTTTCCTATTCGCCAGTGTGAAGACTCTGTTTATGCTAACCGTAGCCGTCCTTGTCTGATGTACCAGATTGGTCGCTGTTTAGGACCTTGTGTTAAAGGGCTGATCAGTGAGGATGACTATCAGGATCAGGTCGGTTATGTGCGGATGTTTTTGCAAGGCAAAGATCGTCAGGTTATTGCTTCTTTAGTTGAAAAAATGGAGCAGGCAAGTCAGAGCCTTAATTTTGAACAAGCAGCCGTTTTCCGCGATCAAATTCAGGCATTACGCCGGATTCAGGAACAACAATTCGTCAGTCATGATAACGAAGATGATCTCGATGTTGTCGGTATCGCCCATCAGAATGGCATGGCGTGCATCCACGCCTTGTATATTCGACAGGGTAAAATACTGGGTAGTCGGAGCTACTTCCCGAAAATGCCGACTGATACCGAAGTGACGGAAGTGCTGTCCAGTTTTGTGACCCAGTTTTATCTCAATCAGGCTGAGGGGCGAACTATTCCGTCAGTCATCATTCTGGGTTCAAGCTTAGGTGATGAGGTGACAGTGATTACCGATACTTTATCGGAAATGGCTGGCCGCAAGATCGAACTGAAAACCAATCCTCGTGGTAATCGTGCGCGCTATCTAAACCTGGCGCAGACCAATGCCATGACGGCATTGACAAGTAAGCTCAATCATAAAATGACGATTCAGGAACGTTTTGCTGTATTACGTAAAACGTTACAGCTTGATTCGATTAATAGAATGGAATGTTTTGATATCAGTCATACCATGGGGGAGAAGACTGTTGGCTCCTGCGTGGTCTTCAATCGGGAAGGGCCGTTAAAACAGGAGTACCGGCGTTACAATATCACGGGTATTACTGGCGGTGATGATTATGCCGCAATGGCTCAGGTACTGGAACGTCGGTACGGTAAACAGATGGATCCCGATAAAATTCCCGATATTATTTTTATTGATGGGGGTAGAGGTCAGCTATCAAGAGCGTATGATGTAGTAAAACCTTTTATGGATGAATGGCCTAAGCAACCTTTACTGTTAGGTGTTTCTAAAGGGACAACCCGTAAACCTGGCTTAGAGACCCTGGTCTTCATCACTGGTGAAGAATTCTCAATGTCAGGTGATTCACCCGCTTTGCACTTAATTCAGCATATTCGCGACGAAAGCCATAATCATGCGATCAGTGGACACCGAGCACAACGTGCTAAAGTCAGGAAACGCAGTGCGTTGGAAGATGTTGAAGGCATTGGTCCTAAACGCCGTCAGGCATTATTGAAGTTCATGGGGGGGTTGCAGGAACTAAAACGAGCGAGCAAAGAAGAAATAGCTAAAGTGCCAGGTATTAGCAAGGCTTTGTCAGAAAAGATATATGACGCATTGCAACATCACTAGCTTTGCGGCACTCTTGTATCTGTAGTGATACTGTATTTAATCATAAGAACTAAAATTATGCGTTTATCAATCCCTAATGTTTTGAGTTTCATCAGACTGATCCTCATTCCTTTCTTCGTTATTACGTTTTATCTGCCGTATGAATGGGCTGCATTTGCAACAGCGCTAATTTTCTTTATTGCCGGTTTAACTGATTGGTTTGATGGGTTTCTTGCTCGCAAATTGAACCAAACCACCCGGTTTGGGGCGTTTATTGATCCTGTCGCTGATAAGTTAATGGTAGCAACGGCGTTAGTGTTAGTGGTTGAAGACTACCATTCTATTTGGGTCACTATTCCTGCTGTTACGATGATTGGGCGTGAAATTATTATTTCTGCTCTGCGTGAGTGGATGGCTGAACTGGGCAAACGTGCAAGTGTTGCCGTTTCCTGGGTAGGTAAAGTGAAAACGGCTTCACAAATGTTCGCATTGCTGTTGCTACTTTGGCAGCCGCACCCATGGGTCGTGTGGTTGGGTTATGCATCTCTCTATGTCGCTATGGTGCTGACGTATTGGTCAATGTATCAATACTTAAAAGCGGCAAAAGGTGATTTATTAAATGCAGAAAACCATTGAACAATAAAAACATCGTGAATTCAAAAAAGCGGCCAGCAGGCCGCTTTTTTATTAGTGTGAAAGCAATGAAATCGTTGAGTAATTCTGCATTGTGGTTTATTTCTACCGCTTTTGGCTGAAATATAATCGAACGATCTTGTTGGATGCATTTTTTTAGTGACAGCATAAATGGAATCTGTAAAATGGCCGCCATACCGCAACGGGGAGACCTGTTAAGCGGTTAGCAATCGAGAGATTGTTTACTTCTACGAAGTAATGGCGCGTTGGCAGAGTGGCTATGCAGCGGATTGCAAATCCGTGTACCTCGGTTCGACTCCGGGACGCGCCTCCATTATTCTTTGTGAATAATTTGCGACACTAGCTCAGCTGGTAGAGCGCAACCTTGCCAAGGTTGAGGTCACGAGTTCGAACCTCGTGTGTCGCTCCAAATTTTGTAATGACGATTGGAAATATTGGCAGATCGTTATTTAAAGATGGTGTCTAACTTAAATCAGTTACGAGCACCGCAATCAAGAATTGCGTGCCCTGGTGGTGGAATTGGTAGACACAAGGGATTTAAAATCCCTCGGCGTTCGCGCTGTGCCGGTTCAAGTCCGGCCCGGGGCACCATCTATTAAGTCTGTCTTTCTTTGAATAAAGAACTGATAGCATGCGACACTAGCTCAGCTGGTAGAGCGCAACCTTGCCAAGGTTGAGGTCACGAGTTCGAACCTCGTGTGTCGCTCCAAATACGAAACCCCGACAGAAATGTCGGGGTTTTTTTCTTATCTAAAATTCAGCGCGCAAGCTTGCCAAGGTTGAGGTCACGCCTGCACCTCGAAGATCGGGAACCTCGTGTGTCGCTCCAAATACGAAACCCTGACAGAAATGTCGGGGTTTTTTTATTATCAAAATTTAGCACACAAGCTTGCCAAGGTTGAGGTCACGCCTGCACCTCGAAGATCGGCCAACAGCGACTTACCCCGATTGGTATTAGCTCATGTTTTGATGTGGAATCATTCTAATAGCTGGAAGGTAATACCTATAACTTGGCTGAAATAAGTGTTTTACGTCGGGGTGATGAAGCTTTACAGTTTTAGCTTCTAAAACAGCTATTTAAACTTGGTGCATAGAGTTGTTTTAGGTCGGATGTTGTGTTTGTTGTCAAATATGTCTTGTCATGGAAAACGACATTGTGATATTTTGCGCGCAATCTCAGGGGGGAACTATCACTGAGACATATGCGTTGTGATGAACTCAGGCCGATTGTGTCACAGCGTGCCGTAGGTACTAATGAAACGTTCATTAGTAGAAGGGCATTAATAAGCGCAGACCTGACAAGAATAATGCAGGCGCATATTGAAGGAACCCAACAGTGAATACTCAATCCTTATTTATTCAAATCAGTTTTGTCTTGCCTAACTGCAGTATTATTACTGAGCCTTGAACCTTCTGATTTAAATCATTTCAGCTTATTGCTGTAAACATTCGAATTTTCACCGACGATACCCGGTGGTGTTTGTATGCACTTAATGTCGAATATATGAACGTGCAGTTAAAAATTGATTGGTCGAATTTTGACTATGTGAGTTTTGCGCCTACCTGTTTGCTATGAAATGGCTTCAGGATGTACATTCATGCCGCAGGGCGTTCGATAAGTGTGTGACGTAATGATTTTTGGAAAATTACCATGAACAATGTGTTTGACTTAGATGCGCTAAAGCTGGCGTCAAATGTCCCTGTAGTTCACGAACTATACGATTTAACTCCTGATGAATTATTGCTAAGCCAAGAGCACTATGAATCAGAAGTTCGCTCATACCCACGACGTTTGCCTTTGGCAATAGTTAAGGCTTCGGGTGCTATGGTTGAAGATAGCCGTGGCCAGCTCTTTCTTGATTGTTTAGCCGGTGCAGGTACGCTTGCGTTGGGTTATAACCACCCTGAAATTAATCAAGCGATCATCGATCAGTTAAATGCAGGTCTGCCATATCAGACCTTAGACATTACAACGCCAGTAAAAGATAAATTCATTAGAGAAGTGATGAACTTCTTACCAGTTGATTTTGCAAAAAATGCGCGTATTCAATTCTGTGGCCCTTCAGGCGCTGATGCCGTTGAAGCTGCAATTAAACTTGCAAAGCAAACTACAGGTCGTAACACGATGGCAGCTTTCCATGGTGCTTACCATGGTATGACCAACGGTACGATGGCAATGATGGGTAACCTGAAGACTAAAGCGCGTCGTCAGGGTTTGATGGCTGATGTCCATTTTCTGCCTTTCCCATATAGTTTACGCTGTCCGTTTGGCCTGAAAGGCGAGGAAGGGGCGAAACAGAGCCTTCGTTATATTGAGCGTATGCTAAGTGATGACGAGAGTGGTGTACAAAAGCCAGCAGCTATCATTGTAGAGCCCGTGCAAGGGGAAGGTGGGGTCATTCCAGCTCCCGCTTTCTGGCTACAAGAATTGCGTCGGATCACCAAAGAACACGGTATTCTTCTGATCTTTGATGAAATCCAGTGTGGTATCGGTAAAACCGGTCATAACTTTGCGTTCGAAGAAGCAGGTGTTACCCCTGATATTCTTTGTCTGTCTAAAGCGGTTGGCGGCGGCTTGCCAATGTCACTGCTTATTTTTGATAAGTCGATAGATACCTGGTTGCCGGGTGAGCACACAGGAACATTCCGTGGTAATCAGCTGGCGATGGCAACGGGAGCAACAGCTCTTGAAATCATTCGTCGTGATAATCTGGTTGAGCATGCACAACAAGCCGGTCAGTACCTGCGAGAAGGTTTAGAGCGCATTGCACAGTACACCGATTGTATTGCAGAAGTACGTGGCAAAGGCTTGATGTTAGGTGCTGAAATTGTAAAACCTAACGGTAAAAAGAATAAGTTTGGTGAGCCCGAAGCCGATCCGGAGATGACAGCGAAGATTCAACGCGCAGCACTAGAGCGTGGACTGATCATCGAGAAAGGTGGTCGTCAGGGCTCGGTTCTGCGTTTCCTTCCGCCATTGATTATCACTCGCGAGCAGATTGATTTTGCTCTCGATGCGCTAAGCAAAGCGATTATCGCGACCGCAGGTCCAGCGAAAGTTGTTGAGCCTGCAGCTGCTAACGAGCAAGACGATTGGCGTTCTTACTTTATTCATACCGGTGAAGGTGGTGCAGACCATTTTGAGGCTGCACTCAATCAGACGACGCAAGTTCTGAAGCAGGTATTCGAAGGTACGCAAGCGCCATATTCTGGTCTGGAACCGCAAATTTTAAAATCGATGATTAACAACATCGATCTTGATCATCAGCAGTTACCACTGGAAACCGTAATTGAGCAGACAGGCGAACTGATTGCTAAGAACTCTATCATGGTTCAGCATCCACATTGTATTGCCCACCTGCATACGCCACCGCTTTTGCCAGCCATTGCTGCTGAGGCGTTTATCAGTTCTCTGAATCAGTCGATGGATTCATGGGATCAGGCAAGCTCCGCGACATTTGTCGAGCAGAAGGTTGTTGATTGGTTATGCGGTGTTTATAACCTGGGTGAGCAAGCAGACGGTGTATTCACCAGTGGTGGCACGCAAAGTAACCTGATGGGATTACTGCTGGCACGTGACTGGGCGGCAGACACAATTTCCGGGCATAACATCCAGAAGGATGGTCTGCCTGATTACGCATCTAAGCTGCGTATTCTGTGTTCTAAAAAATCGCACTTCACCGTTCAAAAATCTGCATCGTTGATGGGGCTGGGTGAGCATGCGGTTGAGTGTGTTGATACCAATCCAGACGGTACGATTAAGCTTGCTGCGCTGGTGACAACGGTTGAAACGCTCAAGCGAGAAGGTTTGTTGCCGTTTGCTTTGGTCGGTACAGCGGGTACGACAGATCACGGTGCTATCGATGATTTGGCGAACATGGCTGACATTGCAGAGCTGCATAACCTATGGCTCCACGTTGATGGCGCATACGGTGGCGCTCTGATCCTGAGTCGTCATAAATCTCGTCTGCATGGTATCGAGAAAGCGGATTCTGTGAGTGTCGATTTCCACAAGCTGTTCTATCAACCAATCAGTTGTGGAGCAGTATTGATTAAAGACAAAGCGAACTTTAAGTACCTACTGCATCATGCCGATTATTTGAATCGTGAAGATGATTTACTGCCAAACTTGGTGGATAAATCGATCGCTACGACAAAGCGTTTTGATGCTTTGAAAGTATTAATGACAATGCAGTGCGTGGGTACACAGGCACTAGGTGCTATGTATGATCACTTGCTGGGTCAGACACAGCAGGTTGCAGATCTTATTAATCATTCAACTGATTTTGAATTGCTGGCAGATCCTGCGCTATCAACGGTGCTGTTCCGCTATACCGGAAATCAGTCTGCTGATTTAGATCAATTGAATAAACAACTTCGAATGGAAGCATTGGTAAAGGGTGTTGCGGTACTGGGTGAAACGATTGTCGATGGCCAGGTCGCACTTAAATTTACGATTCTTAACCCTTGTCTGAAAATGTCGGACTTCGAATCTTTGCTGAACGGAATTAGCCAGCTGGCATTGTCGCTAAATAAGTAAGCTGGGTAATTAAGAAAGAACGTAACGATTCATCCCGTCGCCGTTGCGACGGGGTGTAAACAACAAATTTTTTCTGAATAAATACGGAAAACGAATAACTATGGCTATTTTACAAATCGGTGCTGGTGGTGTTGGTTGGGTTATTGCTCATAAAGCGGCGCAAAACAATGATGTTCTGGGTGATATCACGATTGCTTCGCGTACAGTGAGCAAGTGTGAAAAGATTATCGAGTCGATCAAGGGTCGTAATAATCTGAAAGATCCATCAAAGAAGCTGGAATCGCGTGCTGTTAATGCAGATGACGTTGATGCTCTGGTAGCACTGATCAAAGAAGTCCAGCCAGATCTCGTCATCAACGCCGGTCCTCCGTGGGTTAACGTCGCTATCATGGAAGCCTGTTACCAGGCGAAGGTCTCTTACCTGGATACGTCTGTAGCGGTTGATCTGTGCAGTGAAGGACAGCAAGTGCCTGAAGCTTACGATCCACAGTGGGCATTTCGCGAAAAATTCGCAGAAGCGGGTATCACCGGTATTCTGGGTGCTGGTTTTGATCCAGGCGTTGTTAGCGTATTTGCCGCTTATGCGGTTAAGCATCTATTCGATGAGATCGATACTATCGACGTGATGGACGTGAACGCAGGCGATCACGGTAAGAAGTTCGCGACGAACTTCGATCCTGAAACGAACATGCTGGAAATACAAGGTGACTCTTTCTACTGGGAAAACCAGGAGTGGAAACAGGTACCTTGTCACACCCGTATGCTTGAGTTTGATTTCCCTGAAGTGGGTAGCCACAAAGTATACTCAATGGCGCACGATGAAGTACGTTCAATGAAAGAATTCATCCCGGCAAATCGCATTGAGTTCTGGATGGGCTTTGGTGATAAATACCTGAACTACTTCAATTGCATGCGTGATATCGGTCTGTTAAGCCCAGATCCTGTGACGCTACAAGACGGTACAGTGGTCGAGCCGCTTAAAGTACTGAAAGCTATCCTGCCAGATCCAACGTCACTGGCGCCGGGCTACACAGGTAAAACTTGTATCGGTACTTGGGTGCAAGGTATTAAAGATGGTAAGCCACGCAGCGTATTCATCTATAACAATGCTGATCACGAAGTCGCGTACAAAGATGTTGAACACCAGGCAATCTCATACACGACGGGCGTTCCAGCAATTACGGCTGCACTGATGTACTTCCGTAATGAGTGGAGTGGTAAAGGCGTGTTTAACATGGAACAGCTAAACCCAGACCCATTCCTGGAGCTAATGCCAACAATCGGTCTTGATTGGGGTGTTCAGGAGCTTGAAGTTGCTCAGCCAGAAATCAAAATCTTGAAGTAATCGAGTACCGAGAGGCTAGTACCGAGTATCGAGTGGATAGTGTCGAGTATGTAGAGTCTAGAACCTCGAACCTCGAATCTCGAACCTAGTATCTAGTACCTAGATTCTCGCTACTTAAATATTAAGCCGATGTTAATTGCATCGGCTTTATTCCGTTTTAGGAAGATGAAATGAACAAGCAAGCATTAAAAACGCCTTACTTCATGATTGATGAAAGTAAGTTGATTGCCAATCTTGAGAAAGCAAAACGGCTGAAAGAGCTGTCTGGTGCGAAGCTGGTGTTAGCACTGAAATGTTTCTCAACCTGGGGTATGTTTGACATTATCAAACCTTATCTTGATGGCACAACAAGCAGCGGTCCGTATGAAGTAAAGCTGGGCTACGAAACCTTTGGCGGTGAAACGCACGCATACAGTGTGGGCTACAGTGAAGATGATGTGAAGGAAGTGGCTGACATCTGCGACAAGATGATCTTCAATTCACAAAGTCAGCTAGCGGCTTACCGTCATATTGTTGAAGGAAAAGCATCTCTGGGTTTACGTCTGAACCCGGGTGTCAGCTATGCTGGTCAGGATTTAGCGAACCCGGCCCGTAAATTCTCTCGTCTGGGTGTGCAGTGTGATCATATCGAGCCGGCAGTCTTCAGCGAGATTGACGGTGTCATGTTCCACATGAACTGTGAGAACAAAGATGAAGACGCGTTCATCGGGTTGCTGAACGATATCTCAGATAAGTTTGGTGAGCATCTGGATCAGTTAGAGTGGGTCAGCCTTGGCGGCGGTGTGTTCTTCACCTGGCCGGGTTACGATATTGAAAAACTGGCAGCGGCGTTAAAAGCGTTTTCTGAAAAACACGGTGTTCAGCTATATCTGGAACCTGGAGAAGCCATCATCACGAAGACGACGGATCTTGTTGTGACTGTGGTTGACGTGGTTGAAAACGAAATCAAGACAGCAATCGTCGATAGTGCAACCGAAGCCCATCGCCTGGATACGTTGATCTACGATGAGCCGGCGTCTATTGCTGAAGCAAGCGAGGAGGGGGCACATCAGTACGTGATAGGCAGTTGCTCTTGTCTTGCTGGCGATCAGTTCTGTGTTACTCAATTTGACAAGCCGCTGGAAATTGGCCAACGCCTGCACATTATGGACAGCGCCGGTTATACCATGGTGAAACTGAACTGGTTTAATGGTTTGAAAATGCCGTCAGTGTACTGTGAGCGTTCCAATGGTGATATCGAAAAGCTGAATGAATTTGGCTACGACGACTTTAAACGTTCCCTGTCCCAATGGTCCGTTTCCTAAGTATTCCAAATCAAATTACCAAATTACAAAGGCCGATTATCGGCCTTTTTCTTTACTGTGAGCAAATTCCAATCGGGATAAGTATTAGTTCATATACTTATTCCGATTGGTATGGGTTGAAAATACTCAACGGGTTGATATGGTAACTATCTATTGCTAGCGGAGTAAGCTTGAGATGGGATATCTACCTGTAATGATTGTTGGTATTGTTTTTGCTTTTATAGGGCTTGATCGATACCTGAAACACATAACAAAAATGAAAGAGCTTGAACTGGCTTGTTTGAAAAAGCAAAAGGATCGGGGTGAGAATAACGATCTGGAAAAAGAGTTACTGGCTCTCAAAGAGCGGGTGAACGTGTTAGAAAAGATTGTGACTGACCGAAAATACCAACTGGATGAAGAAATACGCTCACTTAAAAAATGAGATACGCGCATTAGGATAATGTCACATTGATTCAGGCTGTGGTGTTGATTTAATCGATAATGGAGCGCTTTTTAACTGCATTTGTTGGTTTTTAATCATTCAATTGAAAAGTAAGAATATTTTATTGACTCATTTTTAAAAATCAGTAAATTACACCTCATACCGCAGCGGGGAACCTGTTCTGCGGTGTGCAATCAAAAGGTTGCATGTTGATGTAAGCACGATGGCGCGTTGGCAGAGTGGCTATGCAGCGGATTGCAAATCCGTGTACCTCGGTTCGACTCCGGGACGCGCCTCCATTCTCTTTGAGAATCGGAACGAAGAATAATTTGCAGTATTGATGTTCCCATTAGGAGGTCAGTACTTAGATGGTGTCTAACTTAAATCAGTTACGAGCACCGCAATCAAGAATTGCGTGCCCTGGTGGTGGAATTGGTAGACACAAGGGATTTAAAATCCCTCGGCGTTCGCGCTGTGCCGGTTCAAGTCCGGCCCGGGGCACCATCTTACTTCTGTCTTTACCATAGAAGCAAAAGTACGCAAACAATTATGGCGCGTTGGCAGAGTGGCTATGCAGCGGATTGCAAATCCGTGTACCTCGGTTCGACTCCGGGACGCGCCTCCATATTCTCCAATAAAAAACCATAATCCAGCTTAATGCTGGTTTTTTTATGCCTCTTTCTTTATTTCCTTTCTTCCGCTTTTTTCATAAAACCAAATACCAATCTAATCAAAGTGACCAGGCTAAATACTTGCTGTGTAGAAACGTGCCTCTAACAGAATTATTCACCAAAGACAGTGCCTAGTTTATGTTTCTAGTCTGGTAGTTGTTTTTATCATTATATTGGCTTAGCCATCGTTAAGCAGATTTCGGATAGTCATAATGCCACGCTAAAAGTGGAGCAAAGTAAATTGGGCGGAGCATGTTTTGAGTTGTCTGTCTGACAAACTCGGACAATCGCCTACAAAGAGATGATAGCAGTAACAAATAAAACGGTGTACAATTATTTTGCAGGAAACACCAAAGCCCGAAGGCCGATTAATAACGATGGATAACGCAACATGACACGTACATTATTAGCACTATCAATAGCCGGAATACTTACAGCTGGATCGATGGCCGCGTTCGCTGTACATGCAGAACCGGTAGCGTGGGATCAACATGATGAGGTGTGGTTAACTCAGCAAACAGAACATTTTAAACTGAATTTTCGTCAAGGGCATGAGGCGCAAGCAAATCGAGCGCTGGATATTGCAGAACAAGTTCATTCTGAACTTAAACCCTTTTTTGGCAAAGCCCCAGCGACAAGAACAGAAATTGTGCTGGTCGACGAGTATGATTTCTCAAATGGCTGGGCAACACCGTTACCTTTTGCACAAATACGCCTTATCATGAGTCCGCCAGAAGACGTAAATAGCCTTGAAAATAATGACGAATGGATGCATATGCTCATTCGTCATGAATACGCACATATCATGCATATGGAAATGGGCGAGGGTGCCGTAAAGGTATTTAGAAGTATTTTCGGTCGCAACCCATTTCTATTTCCACACGCACTCACGCCGTCATTTTTAGTCGAGGGATTGGCCGTTTATTTGGAAACAAATAAAGATCTTGGCTATGGGCGCTTGCAAGGAAGTCATTACGCAATGGAAATGCGTATGGAAGTGGCGTCGGGCGATGTCAAAGATCTGAGTGAAGTCGCTGTAGCTACACGTAAATGGCCATCAGGTTACTATTACTTATATGGTGCGTATTTCATCGAGTATCTGTCGAATACCTATGGCGAAGATAAGCTTCAGGCTTTTTTACAAAACTACAGCAGAAAACTATTACCTTACTTTCTTTTGCAAAGCTCTGCCAAAAAGGCATTTGGCAAAGATTTCGATACGCTTTGGTCAGATTTTCAAACCTACTTAAATGATAAGTATGACAACGATTTAACTCAGATGGTCGACCAGGCCGTGAGTGGTAAAGCGCTTTTAACTGCGCCATTTCTACAGGTTACTGCGAGCTCACCAAATGGGCTGTTAGTGGATGTGAACAATGGTGAAGATCGTAATGTTATTACGCAAATAAATGGTAGTGAGGGCGAGTGGAAAACACTCAGTCGTGAAAAGAATATTATTGCGATGGATTGTGACGCGAATAATGGCCTGGTGGTTTCGCGCCTCAATACTTATGCCGATGGAAGAGTGCTTGCTGATCTATATCTATACCAAGACGAACAGTGGACAAGATTAACAGAGCGAGAACGATTTAGAAAAGTCCGTTGGCTCAATGACGGACGCCACGTTATTGCGAGCCGAAAGCAAGATGGATTAAGTGAACTCTGGTTTGTTGATACCAAAGCTGAACATGAGAAAAAGCGTGTTTGGCTTGGCGGATCAGACGTTGTATTGGGAGCATTTGATATTTCAGCTGATGGACAATCTTTAGTTGCGAGCATCAAACGTCCGCATCAGGGATGGAATCTGGAGTTATTCGATCTCGAGACTAAAGTCTGGAAAAAACTGACTGATTCGAAAGCGGTAGAAAACAGCCCTACATTTTTGCCAGACGGCAAGGTCATGTATAGCGCGGATTATGATGGCGTCTACAATATTTACTCGCTTGATCTGAACGCAGGGGAAGTGGATCAATTGACACAAGAGGTTGGTGGAGCATTTGAACCGACGTGGCAAGAGGGATCGGGGCTGATGTATCAGTCGTATGATTCTGATGGCTACACATTGCGTGAGATTGACCAGCCAAGAGTACTGAGTGGATTTGATATCAAAGCCAAGCAAGCACACTTTGATTACCCTGAACCTGTCCAGCAAATTGCAGAGAAGTCTGAGCCAGAGGCGTATAGCCCTTGGTCAAGTTTGCGTCCGCGTACTTGGTTGCCGATTTTGTCGGCTGATGATCAGCAGTCCATCGTCGGTATTAGCACTGACGGCGCTGATGCGTTAGGGCGGCATCAATATCAAGTTAGTGCTTCATGGGATAGTGAAAACAGCCTGGCTGCATACAATATTGTCTATCAATATGATAATCGCTGGTTGCTTCAATTGGAGCGTGATCATGCCTTTTCCACATTCACTCAATCGGGGAAAGAGACGTACCGTATTGAACAAAACGACAGTGCGTTATTACAGCGAAGCCATATCTATCATGCATTTGACGATCAACTAAGCTTAAATGCAGGCCTGTATTTGGATACAAGCCGCGAAGAACAGGCACCAAAATTTGGCGCAATTGCGCCTTACTCAGGCAAAGAAGAAACACTGACTGGGTTAGCGCTTACTTTTGATAATCGAGAAGCTTACCTCAATGTACCTGGTATTGGCTGGGGACATTATGTTGATTTCGTAGTTGAAACCAATGAGCTGCTTAACAGCGATTACAACGGCGAGAAATACCAAGGGCAATGGAGCTCAACATGGGATTTGCCTGGCAGAACAACAGCGACGTTACGTTTGGCCGGCGGTTATGCCGATGATGAGGCAAAAGCCTTTCGACTGGGTGGCTACGATCTTGGTGAAGAGAAGGCGCTATTTGGACGCGATACCCAAGCGTTACGCGGTTATGATGAATCAGTCCAAGTTGGTCACCGTTACGCAACTCAACGTTTGAATGTAACGACATGGTTAGGGCGCGTGGAACGAAACTGGGGATTGTACCCGGTGGGGGTTGGAGATGTTTCTGGCTCAGTATTTGTCGATTCCGGTGCCATTTGGGATCGTACTCAATCCAGAAAGCAGCTGACAAGTGTTGGGGCAGCGTTAACGGTAGAGGCAAAAATCGGATACAGCTTTACCTTGCCCGTGACGCTTGGCTACGCTCATGGCTTTGACGATAAGCTCGGAAAAGATAAAGTTTATATCAGCGTGACAAGCTCTTTCTGATCAGAACAATGAATAGGTATTAGGAGTGCAATCAGACGGTGATTGGTTTTAGCTTATAAAAACTAATCACCGTGTTCTATTGTTGTGCGATATGGCACGTAAGTTTGGTATCAAGATGGTGTTTCATCCATCACAATCAAGCATGGCATGCCCTGGTGGTGGAATGGGTAGACACTAGGGATTTAAAATCCCTCGGCGTTCGCGCTGTGCCGGTTCAAGTCCGGAATTATCAAGCCGACATAATGCTGGTTTTTTTGTGCCTGAAATTCAGTAAATCATCCGCTGTAAAATTATTCTCCTGTTTATTTCCTGTTCTTAGGGCTTTGTTCTTAGGGCTTTGTTGCAGCACTAAATCTACGTGGTCTTTTGATACGGTTAAGCGACTCGGTAGCTCTTGGGCATCCCGAGGTGAGTAAAGCGATTTAAAATAGATCAACCGAGTAACATTTCCTTCGACTGATTTTCAAACTCTCTGCCAACCGATAATGCCAAGGGCGAAGCAACCTATCAGGTTGCTCATCCGCTTTGGGTGATGAACCTCATCGGCAAACGTATTGTCTTTCGGCGGTATAACAATCTCAGCATCCGGGAAATGATCCTCTAATGTCTGGTACACCGCATTGGTATCATACATTTTGTCGGCACTTATGTGCTCGATATCCGTGATGATGGACTCCCGACAACCTGATCATCCATGGTGTTTTTATCAGTAAGGACAGCGCCTTGAATGCAGTGACCCTCATCAACAGCAAAGTGCGCCTTTCGCCAGCTTTGTTTTGCATTAACCTTATGTTTTTCATGGTGCCTTCATCCTTCCCAAACCGCTTGAGTCCCGTAGAATCAATGGCTGTCGCTGCAATTTTGTCGTCTGGTTTTTCATACTTTCTAAAGCGTGGCGCCGTGAAATTGAGCTGCTTCAGCCGCTTTGATAACAGCGTATAATCAGGGCATTGAAGGTTGTCCATGTCTAGCTTCATCAGTAAATTTTCTTTATGGTGAGTAAAGGGATAATTAGGCGCTATGTTAGACATCAGAATAAAAAAGCAGGACTATGAAGCACTGCTTGAGCTAATGATGAACTGACTGCGTGGTAATACTCCCTTTAGGGACTAAACTTGAAATCAGCCTTTTATGAAGACGGATTTTTAAAATCTAGCTTTACTATGTGAATGCTTTAATACATTACTTCAGATTTTCTGGAAAGTTTGATGGTAATTCACTGGCGACGCAGTTAATTACTTCCTCATTATTAACCCCACAATCACGAGAAAATATAATAGATGCAAATTGGTTGATGACTTCGGTTGGATATGTTGGACCAGCTTCTCGATAAGCTTCAATTTTTTCAAGGTGTTCATTTTGGAAACAAACCGTTTTTTCAGGGTTGTTTACTACCCAGCGTGGGAAGAAAATAGTGCCATGAACCAATTGGTCACCAAGATTGATAATTAAACTAACATCTGTACCCGTTGGCTCTGTCCAAGATAGTTTATACACTGCATTTGCAACCTGGAAGATATCAACACCTTGGTCTTTAACCCAACGGTTTCCCACAATCCCGCTATGAATACGGTAATCAACGGTGTTCTCATTCTTAACATAAATTTCATATTTCCAGCCGTTATTGAAAGTGTAAACCAACTGTCTACCTACCAGGCCAATTAGATCTTCTTTATTAAAGTTAGTCATATTATCTCCTCAGTAATATTTACTGTTTAGTAACTCGATGTGATGAAGATATATTACACCTATTTTTTAGTTCAAAAAGCGCAAATATTAGATGATAATGAGCTAAAATTTAGAAGTGTCTGGTTGCGCAAACTCGCTTACCCCATGATTATGGGCATTTTTACGGGTAAACTGATACTAGTGACACCATGAGTACGATTTGTATGATTAACATAAAAAAAGTGAGCCTTTTTGCCGAATGGCGAGGACGTGAAGTATGAGTACTTGATAAGTGCTCTATGTAACAAACAATTAATCAATTTGCATCCAAGGAATAGTTAATGTTACCGAAAACGACAATAGAACAATGGATTGTTTTGAAAACCGTCACTGAATGTGGTGGTTACATGAAAGCAGCAGAGGTTTTGAACAAAAGTCAGTCGTCTGTAAGTTATGCATTGAACACATTGCAGGAGAGATTAGGAGTCAAGTTATTACATGTTGTAGGTCGAAAAGCCGAACTTACTGAAGTTGGCAGGACAATGTTATCTCAAGCGATACCATTAATCTCAGCTTACAATCAACTAGAACAAAGCGCAGAAGGGTTAAAATCTGGTATTCGTTCATCTCTTAATTTAGTCGTTAATAGCATTTTTCCGAAATCCCTGCTTATAGTAGCCCTAAAAAGGTTTCAAGAGCGTTATCCCCAGACACGAATTCACCTGACAGAGATATTGCGCACAGAAAGCGAAAAAGTGTTAACTGACAGAAATGCTGATTTATATATTACACCGTTAAACCCGACAATTTCCGCACCAGGTGTTCATCTACTTGATATGGACTTTATTATTGTAACCGCCGCTAACCACCCTCTTCAGAGGTTACCGTCTCTCATCACAGCCAACCAGTTATCACAATATCCTCTCATTACTCTTACAGACAAAGTCACCCAACATCAGGAAATTAAAAAAGTATCGGCGATGTCAAATTGGTCATTTACAACAATAGAGGCAGTGATTGAAGCAGTTTGTCAAGGAGTGGGTTATGGCTGGTTACCCAAAGCTCATATACAGCCTATGCTTGATTCAGGAAAGCTCAAAATTCTTAATGTCTCGCTTCAGCAAACACGCAGGACGGTTTTTTATTTAGTATTTGGCAATAATGGTCAGTTTTACGACAAGACAGTTATAGCACTGTCAGATATTCTAAAAGAAGAAGTTGAGAACCATATACAGGTTAACTGGATTGATTAGCTTGCTTGAAATTCTAGAGTCTGAAATGAATTACATAGTCAATGGCAGACCTCCACTCCTGATTTTTCCTATTTTTAAATGTCCTGTTTTCTCCCAGATTAAAATATTGATCTGAACCAGCAGTTTTAGACACCGAGTTAAGCGAGTAAAATCACTTAACGAGGTAAACAATGACAAACACTCAAACACGTATCAAGCACACCGAAGAGTTTAAGGAACAGGCGCTTAAGCTTGCTGAAAGAACATCGGTTCCAGAGGTAGCACGGCAACTCAATCTACATGCTTCCCAAATATACGGCTGGCGTAAGAACGGAAAGAAGGACTCCGCCAGTGAACGCGAGGCTGATCTTGCAGCCGAAAACGCTCGTCTGAAGCGCCTCCTCGCCGAGCAAGCGGAGGAGCTTGAAATAGTAAAAAAAGCCGCCACCTACTTCGCGAAGCATCTAAAATAGCGAGCTTCGAGTTCATGCAAGTGCCCCTTGAGCAGTTCTCCGTAATGAGAATGGCCAAGGTTCTTGCTGTATCGCGTAGTGGGTTTTACTACTGGCTAAAGCATCGTCATAAAATTAGTCAAAGGGATAGAGCACGCACGCTGCGTGACATAACGGTCAAAAAGGCGTTCGAAGCTAGCAAAGGTCGTGACGGTGCAAGACGTATCCAGGTAGAACTGGCAGAGCAAGGGAACAAGCACAACCTTAAGACGATATCAGACAGCATGAAAAGGCAGAGTCTGGTTGCAAAAGCTGCGCGTAAATTTAAGGTCACAACAGATAGTAAGCATTCCTTACCCGTTGTGCCTAACCTTCTGGAACAAGATTTTACTGCTGATGCGCCGAATCAGAAATGGGCTGGCGATATCACCTACTTGATGACAAGTGAGGGCTGGCTTTATCTTGCTGTAATTATTGACTTGTACTCTCGACAGGTAGTCGGCTGGTCAATGGATCACCGTATGACAGCAAACTTAGTCGGAGATGCGTTGAAGATGGCACTGTTCCGTCGTGGACTGCCTGAAGAAGTCATCGTTCACAGTGATCGTGGCAGCCAATACTGCTCAAAAAGTTACCGCGAGATAATCAACGCTCATAATTTAAAACAAAGCATGAGTCGAAAAGGAAACTGCTGGGATAATGCTTGTGTAGAAAGCTTCTTCCACTCGCTAAAAGTTGAAGCTATCCAATACGAACCGATTATGACCAAAGAAATGATGCGGCAAACGGTATTTGAATATATTGAGGTTGATTACAACCGAACAAGAAGGCAAAGTGCCCTCGGGTATCTAAGCCCCGTTGTAATTGAACAGAAGAATGTCGCTTAACTTGGTGTCCAATCTTGTTGGGGCAGATCATCAGTTTTACTTGCCTTATGACTTGACTATCGACCCCGGATCGAGACAATCATCTAAAACAACATCTACCAACAGAGAAATTATGAAAATTGCAGCAGTTACTGCCTGCCCGACTGGGATTGCGCATACTTACATGGCGGCAGCTGAGCTAAAGAAAGCGGCACAGCAGTTAGGTATTCAGATCATGGTAGAAACCCAGGGGGCGATGGGGATCGAGAACCAGCTTAGCTTCCAGGATATTGGTCGAGCAGATGTGGTATTGATCGCCTCAGACATTGAAATAGAGCACCGAGCCCGTTTTACTGGCAGTACTATTCATTGTGTCACCATTGAAGAAGTGCTGACGGATCCCGCCAGTGTGCTGGCGCGCTGCCAAGAGTTATGATTGAGCGCCGTATTACCTTCATCATTGGTGATGAAGGAATCCCTGCCTGGAAATTGAATCAGCTAAAAACCTTGGCGGGTTATTTTCGTTCGGTAGTTGTGATGCTGGATGTCACCTATCTGCGCCAGGCCAATGTCGAGCAGACGGTCCGTATCATGAGTCTGGGCTGTATGCCGGGCGATCTCTGCCAGCTGCTCATTGAAGGCTCCGATGCTGAGCTGGCCTGTATGGTGCTGACGGATTTTCTGGCCGAGCAATTTACGCTGGTGAAAACCAGCGGTAAGAAAAAGAACCGTAATGCCTGCAGTGTTGATAGTGGTGATGAGGGCAATAGTACTTTTTATCTGCCTTTCGAAATGAAATTTACCAGTCAGGTATTGGGAGAAGGGCCGGCAAATGATGATAAGGTAAGCCAAGCCAAAGAGAAGCTGCTTGCCCGGTTGTGTCGTATGCTCAACCCTGAAAAATCGGCAGTGTTATTGAAGCTGATGCTCAAGCGGGAGCAAGTATCATCGACAGCGATGGGAAATGGTATTGCGTTGCCGCACATAATGTCAGCAGAAATCCAACAGCCAGCCATGGCGGTGATCCAAATGCCACGACCGATAGAGTGGGGCTCGAATCGAGGCCCTGTCACACGACTGATTGCGATGACGCTACCAGCCCCCGCACAACGCCCACAGATTCAGGCGTTTGTTTATTTCTCACAAGCTTTGCTGGAACCGGAGTATTGTCATTTGTTGACCGGAAACAACGAACCGGAAGCACTTAAAGCAGTTATCCTCCACACCTTATCTCGCCCGTTCCATTAGGCCTAAACTGAGCTGCGATACTCTGAAGGCGTTAAGCCTGTTTTGTTCTTGAACACCCGGTAAAAGTAGTTTACGTCCTGAAATCCGCAGCGGGTCGCCACTTCATGTAGCCGGAACGCGTATTTCTTGAGCATGAATTTCGCGCGTTCGATCCTTACCCAAGTAATGTAATCGGCGAATCGCATATGACCTTGCTGGCGGAATAGCCGAGAGAGGTGGTTGGGCGTAATGTTAAATCGCTTGGCAATGGTATCCCGGCTGATTGCCCGGTGAAAATTTTCCTGAATAAAGATACAGATACCCTGATAGACATCTTCACTACGTTTTTTACTCGAGTCTGACGGTATTGACAACATGGTCTGGCAATAGCTCATCAGTGCCAAGAGCAGGTGTTCGTCCATCGGTTGCTTTAGCGGTTCTTTTGACAGGGCATTGAGCGCCGACAGAATATGGTCGATGGCGTGACCTGTACGGGTCTGGATACTGTGCTTTTGGATATCGTAAAAATTTGCCTGATCTTTGGTCTTGCTTACCAAGCTAAATCCGAGCTGCCTGCGGCCAAATAGCAGGCTCAGCAACGAGCAATCGGTATCCCAATTAGGCTTATTCCAACTATTGGGTGGGATATAAATCGCGTCCCCTGCCATAATTTTCACTTCGCTGATCCCGTGCTCCGGATCTTCGAGCTCGTTGATGTACTCGCCACTGATCACCAGTTCCAGACGGGGAAAGTTCACCTGATAGCTAAACGGCGGTGGTGTGAGTTGATCACCGGCGAACCAAATGCGGTTGAAGTGTTCGCGCTCCGAAAGCAGGTTAGCGATGAGATCATGGAAAACTTGACTCATGGTGTTCGCGACTATGCCTATCTGTTCTGTAAATACAGACACTATTATTCATTGTCCCGCAGTTTGATACTACCCGAGCGAGCAGTAAGGGGAGATATCCGTGAGCGGGGTCACGCAAATAGACGTGATGGTCTCGCATTATTGGTTACTCCTGTCTAGTTGAGGTGTGATTTGTTATTTCTGATTGATGAATGTAGTGAAGGTTTTTATGACTAATATTCATTTCAACTTGCTGATATTTAATGTTTAAGTGTTTTTTTTATGTTTGTCGGCATATGGTTGGAAATATGAGAATTAGATCACAAAGCAAAAATGATGTTACAAATATCCAGTAAATGCCTCTCTGATGCACTATCAGATTGGTGCCCGTTCGCTGAAAATATCCCCAACGGCAACATAAATGCTGAACATAAAAATAAAACAGGGGGAACACTTATGATCACCAATTTGATTAATGAGAAATTGATATGCCTGAGCCTTCAGGCAACGACCAAAGAAGAGGTCTTTGTTGAGATGATCGACGTGTTGCATCAGCAAGGTCGAGTTCATGACAAAGCACAGTTTTTAGCGGATATCCATGCCCGTGAAGAACTGGGTAACACCGGTTTCGAAGATGGAGTTGCACTGCCTCATGCCAAAAGTGGCGCGGTGGCTGAACCTGCAGTCGCAATCGGTATCAGCCGAGGGGGTATCGAATACGGCGCAGAAGACGGCCTGCCATCAAAACTCTTTTTCATGATTGCCTCGCCAGACGGCGGTGCAAACCACCATATTGAAGTGCTGGCCGAACTTTCCTCAAAACTGATTGAAGACGGTTTCATTGATGCCTTTATGTCAGCGGAAAATGAACAGGACGCACTGAACCTGTTACTGGAAAAAACAGAACCGAATCAAGCAGCACCAGCAGCGGATAAAGGCCTGCTAATTGGCGTCACGGGTTGTCCGGCCGGTGTGGCGCATACTTACCTTGCCGCTGAAGCGCTGGAAAAAGCCGCGGCTGAGCTTGGTTATGAAATCAAAGTGGAAACCAACGGCTCGATCGGGGTAAAGAACAGCCCGACAGCGGAAGATATCGAACGTGCCGAAGCGATTATTGTTAGCTGTGACAAGCAGGTAGACATGGCACGTTTTGCCGGTAAAAAACTGGTAAAAACCGGTGTGAAGGCACCAATTAAAGATGGCAAAGGGCTGATCAACCAAGCGCTTCAAGCCACACGTTATCAGGCTTCGGGTGATGATGCGCCGGCGCAGACGGAAAGCAAAGTGTCTCAGGCACGTTCCGACCTGTATCGCTTCCTGATGAACGGCGTATCCCACATGATCCCGTTCGTGGTTACCGGTGGTCTGTTGATTGCGCTGGCTCTGGCACTAGGTGGTCAGCCAACGGAAGCCGGGATGGCGATCCCTGAAGGTAGCATGTGGCAGAAAGTGCTTGATGTGGGTGTAGTTGCCTTTACTTTGATGATCCCGATTCTGGCTGGTTACATTGCCTATGCCATTGCCGATCGTCCTGCTCTGGCTCCGGGTCTGATTGGTGGCTGGATTGCTAACAACGGCTCATTCTATGGTGCGGAAGCGGGCACGGGTTTTATCGGTGCGATTGTTGCGGGCTTGTTGGTCGGTTATTTCGTTAAGTGGGTCGTTAACCAAAATTACCACAAGTTTATCCAGCCGTTGGTGCCAATCATGATTGCACCAATTACGGGTAGCTTGTTTATCTCTAGCCTGTTTATCTTTGGTATCGGCGCACCGATTGCAAGTTTGATGGATGGTCTGAATGCAATGCTAACCAGCATGAGCACAGGTAACGTGGTTCTGCTGGGTATTGTATTAGGTGGTATGGCTGGCTTTGATATGGGTGGTCCATTCAACAAGGTTGCCTTCCTGTTCTCTGTCGGCATGATTGCAAGCGGTCAGACGCAATTTATGGGAGCGATGGCGTGTGCCATTCCTGTTGCTCCTCTGGGTATGGGTCTTGCGACAATATTGGGTCGCAAGCTGAATATCTTTGAACAATCGGAAGTTGAAGCGGGTAAAGCTGCCAGTGCGATGGGCTTGGTAGGTATCTCCGAAGGTGCAATTCCATTTGCCGCTCAAGACCCAATGTCAGTGATCCCTGCTAACGTGCTTGGCTCGATGGTTGCGGCAGTGATGGCATTCTCATTCGGTATCACTAACAGCGTGGCACATGGTGGGCCAGTGGTAGCACTCCTTGGTGCGATGAACAAACCACTAATGGCTATCGTCTGTATGATTGCGGGCTCTGTAGTGACGGCGTTGGTTGCGATTTCTCTGAAGAAAATGCGTCAGGCGAAAGCACAAGCGGCACTAGCATAAGCCACTGCTGAAACCGTACTAATGAAACAATAGCGAATAACGGCGTCACAGTCTCCTGAGTGAAAAAGCTTTGTACCCCCGGCTTGGCGCTTAACCTCCCTCCTTAATCGGGGGGAGGTTTTTCTCGTGAAATCAGTAATAAAAAGAAAGGTAAACAATGACTGTCTCTACATCTACGTGTTTTTTCCGCATGCACAATGTCATCCAAGATTACTCATGGGGTAGCACAACATCGATTGAATCTCTTTTTGGCATCGCCAACCCTGAAGGCCGGCCACAAGCGGAAATTTGGATGGGTGCCCACCCAAACGGTTGTTCGCAGGTTGATGTCGCTGGCAAGGCAACCCGTCTGGCTGAATTTATCGAGACCGATAAAGCAACGATTATTGGCGAGGCAGCTGACAAGCAGTTTGGTGAGCTACCTTACCTGTTTAAAATATTAGCGGCAGAAAAAGCCCTGTCTATTCAAGTTCACCCAAGTAAGGCACAGGCCGAAGTTGGTTTTGCCAAAGAGCAAGGAGCAGGCATTGCGCTAAGTGCCGGTCACCGTAACTACAAAGATCCAAATCACAAGCCGGAGCTGGTTTTCGCGCTGACACCTTATCAGGCAATGAACGGCTTCCGTGAATTTGCCGAAATAATTAGTTTCTTTCATGTTCTGGAAAACGCTGATTTAAATGAATTGGTGATAGCACTGGAAGAAAATCAAAATGAAGCCGGCCTGCGTCAGTTCTTCGAAGCGATTCTATCGTTGCAGGATGAAATGAAAGAGACCGCGGTAAATGCGCTATTGGTTTATGCTGCGCAGCACAAAGAAGAGGCTCTGTTTGCGTTAATTTTGGATCTGGCCGGACAGTATCCGGGTGACATCGGCCTGTTCTCGCCGCTGATGCTGAATGTGCTGACACTGCAGCCTGGTGAAGCAATGTTCCTCGATGCTTGCACGCCGCACGCCTATATCAAAGGCACAGGCCTTGAGATCATGGCGAACTCCGATAACGTACTTCGTGCGGGCCTAACCCCGAAGCATATGGATATTGCTGAGTTGGTGGCAAGTACACGGTTTGTACCGATGCCAGCAGATATGCTACTACTTGCTCCTGAGCAATCTGAGGGGGGGCTTCACTACCCAATTCCGGTACCCGACTTTAAGTTCAGTGTGTATCAGAACCAGCAAGGTACAAAACTAACTACATCAAGTGCTGAAATTCTTCTGGCGATCGATATGCCACTAACCGTAAATCACAGTAGTGGCGAAACACTGACTATCCAAAAAGGTGAGTCGGTGTTTATTCCTGCATATTCCCGTAATTACACAGCAAGCACGACAGGCCGTTTTGCTCGTGCCTATAACTAATAACAATCGGTATAATGTCACCGTTAGCCAATGATAGAGCCTGATTTCCTTTGTTCTTTTTGTTGCAGTTTGAGCCTTCTTAAAGATAAAAATCCTTTGTAAATGTGGATTAGCTCAAGTTATTTTTATTAGCATTTGCGAATATAAGGATACACTAATTAATAAAGGCGCTAAATGGAATGCCGTAACTTGAACGATCGAGGCATGTTCACGACTTTTCCCTGATTAATTTCACTCTTTGTAAGAGTTGTTATGAGTGGATGCATAACTTTTTCATTGGAGGATCCATATGTTTAAGAAAGCAGTCATATTTTTTTCCCTATTTCTTATGCCGCTCTCATTGATGGCGGCAGAGGTGGGAGGCAAAATCCAGTCAATTTCTCTAGAAGCGAAAGTGATTCAGTTCGTTAACCCTAAGACAACAACAGTTACCGTCATCAAGTTTAACGATGAGACAAAACTTGAGAGCGCAGAATCTTTCGAAGACTTGATTGTTAATACCAAGATTAAGGCAACGGTTGATGACAATATGCTCGCCAGCAAGATCAAAAGAATTTTGGTCCAGCTGCCCAAAGATCAGATCATCGGAACTGACGAGCTCGCAGAAATGATTGAGGGCGGTCAGCCCCTTTTTATCGGTGATGCCCGTCCTCAGGGTAAATATAATATCGGACATATTCCAGGCTCGAAGGCAACGCCTGCAAGTGAGCTTGAAAAAAATCTCAATTGGCTACCAGAAAATAAAATGACGCCACTGATCTTTTATTGCGGAGGCGTAACATGTCCGCTAAGTCCCAAAGCGTTAAAGATTGCCAAGATGAACGGTTATGAAAACGTAAGAGCCTATGTTGAGGGCTTCCCTGCGTGGAAAGAAGGGGTTTACCCTGTCCACGTCAATCGTGATTGGCTGAATAAGAACCTCGACAAGCATCACGTTGTGCTTGATGTCAGAAATGCTCCTGATACCTTCATTAAAGGTGCTGTTCATCTTCCTGCATCCCAGCTTGTGCAAATGCACCAAAAGTGGAATAAAGAAAAATTCCCGACGAAGAAACGCACCATCTACGGGCTGAGAGATAAGAAGGCACCGATCACCATAGTTGCAAACAGTGAAGTCAGTGAAGAGGCGATTGAAGCATTTGAGATACTGACATTCTGGAAATTCAAAAATGTTGCCATTTTAAATGGTGGAATGGCGTCGTGGAGTAACGAACAGCTTCCTCTAGGAAGCGGAAAGATTGCCACCAATCTGGATTATGTGAAGAAGCTTGCTAAAGGTGCAATTGAAGAAACTGCTTTTGTTGAGGCAGTTAAAGCCGGTAACGTAACGATTATCGATGTTCGCTCTGCAGACGAAGTGAGCAAAGGACGCCTGGAAAAATCAATTAATATCCCCCTTGAAGAGCTTGATCAGCACTTGAACCAGATCCCCAAGACGGGTTTAGTTGTGATTCATTGTATGGGGGGATCGCGAGCAGCAATTGCCTATACCACGCTGAGCAATAAAGGGTATACCAACGTTAAATTCCTCGATGATTCATTAGAGGAAATCGCCAAAGAAAACGGAATTAAACTGATTTAGGGAATGACGTTTTTCATAGGACGAATACCTGTCAGCGATGCTGACAGGCATTTTTTCAGGATTACTGAGACTTTCTTGGTCATATAATGCGATATGTTTTGCTAGCTAAGCCGGGGCAGCTGCGCCTGCAGCATTTGCCATAAGGACGGTGTTTTATAATTTTTTTGTGATCGCCTAATTCTGCTTGGAATGGGGGTTATTAGTGGTAATGCGTGATCAGCATTGCTTAATTGTAATGTAATGCTTATTTGGGTTGCATATTTATGCGATCATAGTCGGAAATGCCTGAGCGCATGATATCCGCAATATTTGTTTTATCAGAGGGATCACAATGAGAGAAGTTGAGTTTAGGGCAATAGATCGACTGTTTATTAAAATGAACATCAATGACAAATTCTGGGTTTTGTTTATTGTTATATCTGCGGCTTTAGTTGGCTTTTCAGGTAGCCATTATTACTCAACCATTAAGCAAATTGATGCATCGAACCGTCTTCAGGCGCAAGCCAAACTAGAGTCTGCTGTTAATGTACTTCAATCCGTAACGCTAAACGAGAAAGAGATCCAAAAAGTGCTTGATAGCCAGAAAATCAAACTGGTTACATATTCTGTAGAAACTTCCGGAACCGACAGTGAAATTACTGTTTCGATGCCTTATAACGGGCGTCATGCAGTGCTAACGCTTTTTGTAAATAACGCTGATGCGAAAGAACAGGCCCTCACTCAATTTTTACTTTCACTGTTGCCCCTTGCTCCAATAGGGCTTTTATTCTATTGGGTTGCAACCTATTTAATTGGTGCACTGTGGGTTATGCATCAGGCGACTCGCCGCATTGCCAGTGGCGATCTGACTTCCCGTCTTGGTTTTCATATCGGACGTGACGAGTTTGGTGTCATAGGCCACGAACTTGATCGTTCGATGGATACCATCAGTGAATTAGTCGATACGGTTAAGGTCAGCTCTATAACCTTGTATAAAACCGCGACAACGTTTGAACAAGATGCTCGCGATTCAGAACAGCGGGTGAATCAACAATATGCCTCGGTTGATTCTGTAGCGACAGCAATGGAAGAAATGTCAGCAACGGCGAAAGAGATCGCAGGTTATGGCTTACAAGCGGCGCAGCAATCCGAAAAAGAAACTGCGAAGGTCTTTAATAGCAACGAGAGAGTTCAGGATGCCATCATGGTGGTGACCAAATTGTCTGAGCACACCGATGCAGCTTCGGCATCTGTCATGAGTCTTAATGAGAAAGCAACAGAAATAAATAACGTGATCACGACCATTAATGCGATCTCTGAGCAGACTAACCTTCTGGCTCTGAATGCTGCGATTGAAGCTGCCAGGGCCGGGGAGCAAGGACGCGGTTTTGCTGTTGTCGCAGATGAAGTGCGTACTCTCGCAGGACGCACTCAACAGGCAACCGTTGAGATCCGCGCTATGATTGATAATCTTCAGGCTGAAACGCATGGTATTTCGCAAATTACCGCCGAAACATTAGAGCAAGCCAATAAGAGCCGGGTAATGATCACTGAAATCGGCAATGACGTGAATGATATTGCCGAATCGGCTAAGTCCGTGATGGACATGAGTACTCAGATTGCGTCTGCCGCTGAGCAGCAGACCGCGGTGGTTAATGATATTACATCTGATCTGAATGAAATCCGCACTCAGTCGAGCGTACTGCTATCTTCAACAAAAACGTCAGTGGCAGGTATTCAGGAACTCTCTGATGCATCGCAGTCATTGGGTGAGATCTTAGAGAAGTACCGTACTTCGAATTAAACGGTAATAACTAATCGTTAATCTGATAGCTTCGTCATTCCGTAAAGTGAGGCACGAACTTATACGGAATCTAAGGAGTACACGGTTAGAACTGGATCCCGGATATTTCGTTCCTCAATTCCGGGATGACGGACTTTGATCGTTTCAATCTTCTTCTTGGTATTTAGGTGCTAGGGTTGGTGGCTCAAAAAATCGCTGACACTAAACCAGAAGAGCCCCTTCATGTTTGAGTAGCCTCTCTTTACGTTCAATACCGCCGGCATAGCCGGTGAGTTTGCCATTTTTCCCGATAACCCGATGGCAGGGCACAATGATCGAAATCGGATTTTTACCGTTTGCAAGGCCGACCGCTCGTACGGCTTTCGGATTACCAATCACATTTGCCAAATCTTGGTAACTCCAGGTCGTGCCGAATGGAATCGTGGTAAGAGCCTGCCAGACTTTCTGCTGAAATTCGGTCCCTGTTGCGGCGAGAGGCACCTTAAATATCTGGCGTGTTCCGGCAAAATATTCCTGGAATTCAGATACCGCTTGCTTCAGTACGGGATGTTCACTATCGAGCTTTCCCAGAGTGTCTGGCTGGGTTGTCTGGGTTTGAAACCAAACGCCAAGTAAACCATGGTCATTCGCCTGGATAGTGAGTAGCCCTATCGGGCTTTGATATTGTGTATAAACAATCATGATTGTGAATTCCAGCAATGAAAAGTGGTAACCCATCTACTCTGTAAAACGTTTGTGATTTACGTGCCCGTTCGCATTGCGTTACTGTCAGTGAAAAAATCGGCAATCGTCATAAAACAGGTTACTGCTCAAGTTATACGACAAGGGTAGTGTAACCTTTCTAATGCACCAGACTAGCCATTTTCGGCACCGGAAGGTAGAAAACCATTCGTCCATAAAATTTGGCAGCTATGTGCTTCGTTATTAATGGTTGGCATTAAGTGAAGATCTTGACCTTGGGGGGCTCCCTTGGTGATTTAATCGTATTTCAATTGATCCAACCACTTATCTGGGTCGAACTCTTACAGAGCAGTTATTGATTTTGTTGATAAGTTTGTGAAAAAATATCCCCGCGACTTATAAGGCCTCTATTCGAACACTCTGGTTGAACTCATTGTCACCCAAGATTTCCCTGATAGATTAAAGCGTGTATCTGAGCGCATGGGCTGCTTTTTAGATTTTGGAGTAACAATGATTCGCTTTGCCGATTTACGTATTCGCCCCAAGCTGGTGGGGCTGCTGGTTATCACGGGTGTTATCCCTATGATGATAGCGGTTTATTTCAGCAGTCGACTTGCCACTGAAGCCCTGATTGAAGAGTCGTTTGATGGGCTGATCACGATTCAGTCGATCCGAAAGGGGATTATTGAGGACTTTTTTAATCAGCGCTTGGCAGATATTGAAGTTCTGGCTGACTCTGAACGTGTCATTGAGCTATCGCAGCGATTAAATCAGCATGAGAAAGAGATTGATACGGAAACAACTACCACGATAGATGTTCAATCTGACGGCTATGCTCAGCTCATCGGGCGTTTTCTTCCCCATTTCGAGAATTATGTTGAAGCTTATGGCTACAGCGATCTCTATATCCTTGATGCTGATCACGGTCATGTCATGTTCTCCCTCTCTAGCAGCGATATTCAGGGAAGTAATTTGGTGAATGGCCAATACCGAAACAGCGGACTGGCCAAGGCGTGGCGCGAGGTGATCTCGACCGGCAAGGTGGTTTTTACCGATTTTGACGCCTTTGAGCCTTCTGCCGGCAATGAAACGGCGTTTCTTGCACAGCCAATCTCTGATGAGCACGGACAGTTGAGTGGTGTACTGGCTCTGCAACTGTCGCCGGAGCTTATTACCCGTATCGTGGATTCTCGTATCGGAATGGGACAGACGGGTGAGTCTTACCTGATAGGCGCAAATGAGAAGACGGGCTTATACGAGTTTCGTAGTAACATGCAGACGATGGGCAACGGACGGCATGTGGTTGGCTATTCTTTGCCCCTGCCACTTGATTATTGGCTCGATGCGGCCGAAAAAGGAGTGGTCGGAGGTTTTGATACCTATATTGATAGTGCTGGTGTCCCTGTTCAGGTGGCCTATAACAAGGTCCTTGCACCGGGTGTTGATTGGTATCTGATCTCTAAAATTAATGAGAATGAGGTGACCCAACCGATATATATGATCTACCAGACACTGGCAATTGTCGGTGGCTTGCTGTTGATGCTGATTGTTATTGCCGCTTCATTTCTTTCCCGGGCCACCACGCGACCTTTAATTGAAGGGATGCACTTTGCCCAAGCGATCGCCAAAGGTGAACTGGCATCAAGCCTGGAACTGGATCGCAAAGATGAGCTTGGTGATTTGGCTCTGGCATTAAACAATATGGCGAGCAATCTCCAGGATCAGGATTGGCTTAAATCGGGTAAAGAAACATTGGACGATCAGTTACGCGGTGATTTGGAAACGACTGATCTTGCAACTCGATTTATCACCTTTTTTAGCAAACATATGGGGGCCCAGCTGGGTGCTTTATATCTTGTTAATGAGGATGTTCTTGAGCTTCAGGCGAGTTACGCGTTCACCGACCGTAAAGGGAACTTCAACCGTATTAAGTTGGGTGAAGGCATGGTCGGACAGGCCGCACTTGAAAATGAAATAATCACTTTTACCGATATCATTGATAATGCACCTGCCATTAATTACGGTGCCGGAGAGGTGGTTCCGCACAACTTCATGGCGATCCCTATTACCTTAGACGACAAGCTGATCGGTGCTGTACTACTCGGCACATCAGAACAATTCACCAAGCTGCACCGGCGCTTTGTGAAACAAGTGATCCTCAATGCCGGTATTTTGTTTAATGCAGCCAACAATCGCCAGGTGATCCGCGAACTACTTGAACATGCTCAGAAGCAACAGGAAGAGCTGCGGGTGGCCAATGAAGAGCTGGAAGAGCAAGCGATAGCGCTCAAGAAATCGGAAGAGATACTTCAAACCCAGCAGGAAGAGCTTCGCGTGAGCAATGAGGAGCTTGAAGAGCAGGCGCAAGTGCTTAAGGAATCTGAGTCAGAATTGCAAGCGCAGCAGGAAGAGCTGCGAGTCACCAACGAAGAGTTGGAAGAGCGCACCAAGGCGCTAGAAGAGCAAAAAGGGGAAATACTGCTAAAAAATGAAAAGTTGGTTCAGGCACAAGAAGTGGTAAAAGAAAAGGCTCGCGAGGTTGAAGTGGCGAGTAAATATAAATCCGAGTTTCTTGCCAATATGTCTCATGAGCTGAGAACCCCCTTAAATAGCATTCTTATTCTTTCCCAGCTGTTTGCTAACAACAAAGGCGGTAACCTGACAGACAAACAGATTGAGTCTGCTAATGCAATTAACTCCTCCGGTTCAGACCTCCTCTCGTTGATTAATGAAATCCTGGATCTGTCTAAGATTGAGGCCGGCAAGGTTGACCTCTTTATTGAAGAGGTGGGTATTGATGGCCTGATCACCGACCTTAATCGTATCTATAAGGATATTGCCAACGAGAAAGGGGTCGCGTTTGAGCTGAATATTGCTGATGATGCGCCGAAGTCTTTGCGCACTGACTCGCAGCGCATGCAGCAGATCTTACGCAACCTCCTGACGAATGCCTTTAAATTTACTCATGAGGGGGCCGTGGAGTTGGCGATTTCTAGGCCTGATCCTCAGATGTGTAAACAGCTAAATGCTGAACCTGAGTCTCTGATCGTGTTTGCGGTTAAAGATGATGGGATAGGGATTGCGAAAGAGAACCAAGTAGCGATTTTCCAAGCGTTCCAGCAGGCCGATGGCAGCACCAGCCGCAATTACGGCGGTACTGGGCTCGGACTTTCTATCACTAAAGAGCTGACTCATCTATTGGGTGGCTCTATCTACCTGGAGAGTGAAGAAGGGCAGGGAAGTACCTTTACCATTGTGCTGCCTCTTGAGCATGAAGGCAAAGAAGCCCATAGCGATGAAATACTGGCCAACACAGGAATTACAGCTGATACCACACCTGAAATTAAGCCGGTAAAATTACCTAAAGCGGCAGGGCCAGAAATTAAAACTGAGCCACATATTTCGAACTCGTTGATACTTGCACAGCCCGTGCAACCATTGCAGGTACCGCCCACAGATAGCGAGTACATTGATGATGATCGCAAGGCGGTAACGGCTGAAAATAAGAGCCTGCTAATCATTGAAGATGATCGTGCCTTTGCCAAGATTATGCGCGACTTTGGCCGGGAGCGGGGCTTTAAGTGTATCGTCGCTGAAGACGGTGAAACGGGTCTGCACTTTGCCGATTACTATAAGCCCAGTGCCATTATTCTCGATATTGGCTTGCCTGGCATCGATGGCTGGACGGTGATGGAGCGCCTTAAGGACAACTCAGAACTGAGGCATATTCCGGTGCATTTCATGTCTGCCAATGACAGTACGCTGGATGCCATGCGAATGGGAGCCATCGGTTATCTGACCAAGCCTGTCGATGTGAATAAAATGGAAAAGGCATTCGGTAAAATCGAAGATATTATCTCTAAGCCGGTGAGTCGACTGCTAGTGGTGGAGGATGATGACGTACAGCGTGAAAGTATCAAGGCGCTGATTGGCGACGGAGATGTCAGCATTACCGCAGTAGGCACAGGTAAAGAAGCGTTACATGAGCTGGAAGACAGCAGTTATGACTGCATGGTGCTGGATCTGGGGCTTGGTGATATGTCCGGGTTTGAACTTCTGGAGTGCATTCGCAAAAGCGAAACCGCAGCCCGGGTGCCGATTATCATCTATACCGGTCGCGACTTGACGCGAGATGAGGAGAAAGAGCTCAATCGCTATGCAGAAAGTATCATCATCAAAGGCGTGAAATCGCCGGAGCGGCTGCTCGATGAGTCAGCGCTGTTCCTGCATCGGGTAGAAGCTAACCTGCCGGAAGAGCAACGCGGTATGCTCAAGATGATCCATGATAAGGAAGCCGTTTTGAGCGGAAAAACAATGTTGTTGGTAGATGACGATATGCGCAATGTGTTTGCGCTATCCAGCGTGCTGGAAGAGAAGGGTATGGAGGTCGTTATTGCCAGAAATGGACTTGAGTGCCTCGATAAACTTAAAGAGGAAACCAATATTGATGGCGTCCTGATGGACATAATGATGCCCAAGATGGATGGTTATGAAGCGATGCGTGAGATCCGTAAACAGCGGGAGTTCGCGAAGTTGCCCATTATTGCTTTAACGGCCAAGGCGATGAAAGGTGATCGCAGTAAATGCATCGAGGCGGGTGCCAGCGACTATTTAGCTAAGCCTGTGAATACCGACAAACTCCTATCCATGCTGAGGGTGTGGTTGTACTAATGTCTAATACAGTAACTATTTCAGATGAGCAGTTGGAGATCCAGCTGCTGTTAGAAGCCATATTTCGTAAATATGGTTATGATTTCAGGAATTATGCGTTTGCACACACCAAGCGCAGGCTTGAACACAGGCGCGCACATGAGGGGTTGAGAAGCTTCTCGGAGATGCAGCATAGGGTGATCCGTGAGGAGCCATTTTTTAATAAGGTGCTGCTTGATCTTTCCATCAATGTCACTGAGATGTTCAGGGATCCCTGGTTTTACCTGCGGGTTCGCGACACCGTAGTGCCTCATCTTAAAACGTATCCCTTTATCAAAGTGTGGCACGCGGGCTGTTCATCTGGCCAGGAAGTCTACTCGATGGGGATCCTGTTGGAAGAAGAGGGTGTAAAGGATAGAGTTCAGATCTATGCCACCGATTTTAATGAGCGGATCCTTGAAAAGGCAAAGCTAGGCATCTACCCGATGGATCTCGTGCGAGAGTACACAGCCAATTACCAGCAGTCTGGCGGTACCCGCTCTTTCTCAGACTACTATGCTGCCGATTATGACAATGTGGTAATGAAGGGTTTTCTCAAAGATAAGATGTTATTTTCGCCTCATAATTTGGTAACCGATGGTGTGTTCGGAGAGATGAACATCATTTTCTGTCGAAACGTATTGATTTATTTTAACCGGGAGCTGCAGAACCGGGTACTGCAGTTGTTTTGTGACAGCTTATGTCCTGGCGGTTTCCTCTGCCTGGGTTCAAAGGAGAGTCTTCGGTTTTCTGATGTTGCCGATCAGTTTGAAGTGGTATCTGAGCGAGAAAAAATATACCGCAAAAAACGTATATTGTAGGGAATTGATGGGATGAGCAAGAGCAGACAATACCGGGCGGTAGTTATTGGTGTTTCAGCGGGTGGATTAGCCGCGCTGGAAAAAATATTGCCTGTTCTTAAGCCGACATTTTCACTGCCTGTACTGGTTGTTCAGCATATCAGCCCCACCTCTGAAAATTACCTTCCCATCCATTTCAGCAATCATTGCATGTTGGAAGTGAAAGAGGCGGAGGATAAAGAGCATATCGAAGGAAGTGTGGTCTATTTTGCCCCGCCAAATTATCATTTGATGGTAGAGTGTGACAGGGCTATCGCGCTATCAACAGACGAGCGGGTGAATTTTTCTCGCCCATCCATTGATGTGCTGTTTGAAACGGCTGCAGAAGCTTACCAGGATGAGCTGATCGGGATCGTTTTGACCGGCGCCAACTCTGATGGCGCTGCCGGGCTGATCAAAATTAAGCAGCTTGGAGGGCTGGTCGTTGTGCAGTCCCCAGAAACCGCTGAGGCGCAGGCCATGCCCAAAGCGGCCATTGAAGCAGTAGAGGTTGACCATATTTTGCCTTTGAATGAAATAGGTCATTTTTTAAATATACTTTGCGAAACAGAATAATTATGGGTATTCCCAAGATATTGATTGTGGATGACAGACCAGAAAACCTGTTAGCGCTTGAAGGATTGCTTGAGCAGTTCAATATTGATCTTATCAAAGCTAACTCGGGCGAGGAGGCGTTGGCACATACTCTGGATCATGAATTTGCATTGATCCTTCTCGATGTTCAGATGCCGGGAATGGATGGCTATGAAGTTGCCGAATTGATGAGGGGAAATAAAAAAAACAGACATATCCCGATTATTTTTGTAACTGCGGCCTCTAAAGCGTCCGCACATGTCTTCAAAGGTTATGAGTCGGGCGCTGTCGATTATCTGTTTAAACCCCTGATTCCCATGGTGTTTCAAAGTAAAGTCGGGGTATTTATCGAATTATTTCAGCAAAAAGAAGCTTTGCGAGAAAAAACACAGGAATTTAATCGCAAACTTATTGAGCTCGAAGAACTGCAACAGCAGCTGGAGGAAACGAATGAACAGCTACTGATGTTGTCTACCACCGATGGTCTGACCGGCCTGTTAAATCGACGGCGTTTTGATGAGATATTTAACGCGGAATGGAAGCGGGGAATAAGGGCCCAAAGACCTCTCTCTTTGATCATGTTAGATATCGATCATTTTAAAGCATACAACGATACCTATGGCCACCAGGTTGGTGATGACTGTCTCAGAGAAGTTGCACGCACGCTTTCGAGCATTCCACTGCGCGAATTAGATAGGTTTGCTCGTATTGGTGGCGAAGAGTTTGCCATTATACTCCCCGAAACAGACAGTAAGGGGGCGATGCAGGTCGCAAAACGTATCATAGAAAGCATTGAGATATTGAGTAAACCTCATAGCTCTTCACCTTCTAGTAATCATCTTACTGTCAGTGTGGGAGTGGCCACCGTTATTCCTAATTCGGAGATCTCTTCTCGCAAGCTGATGGAGGTTGCGGATGACGCGTTATACGAAGCTAAACATAATGGTCGAAACGGCTGTTGTAGTTTAGCGTTAAGTGAAAAAGTAAGTGCTTTAACCGCAGCTCCTGCTTTCTCATGACAGCTGTCGGAGGGGGAGGAGGCATATTAGTCTTTCAGCTCCTTTTCAGCTTTCAGACGGGTGAATATGGTACAGGCCTGTGCAGTAGAGCGTACCATTAATAGCCAGCCTCATTACTTCTGTTTATTTCTTATTTTCGTACTGGCGACAAATTATCTTGTGTGAAATTTCATGCGAGCTATTCATTCCCGAGTGCTGATTTCAAAATTTGTTAATATTATAGCCATGTAAGCTTATAAAAAATCACATTGTTCGCGTGTGTAAACAGTTATATTACGCACTATGTATATATCAAAAATTCATATTTGGCTAATATGTTGCAGACCTCTTTTTTAAAAATTCTTAATACTCAATTGAGGTTAATAGAATATTTTTAGCGATATAGCTGCACAACAGGATTACAAGGATAGGAAATGTCCGATATAAAAACACTTGGCGAGTTCATTATTGAGAAGCAGAGTGACTTTCCCCACGCAAGTGGCGAGCTTTCGTCGCTACTCGGGTCGATCAAACTCGCAGCACAGATTGTAAACCGTGAACTTAATAAAGCAGGGTTGGTTGATATTATAGGCGCGTCCGGCGAAGAGAATGTTCAGGGAGAAGAGCAGCAAAAACTCGATCTTTATGCCAACGAAAAGTTCAAGACAGCCCTGGAGGCCCGCGATCAAGTGTGTGGTGTGGCCAGTGAAGAAGATGACGAAGCCGTGGTCTTTAGTAAAGAGCTGAACCGTAACGCTAAATACGTCGTTTTAATGGATCCATTGGATGGTTCTTCGAATATCGACGTAAACGTTTCCGTTGGCACCATCTTTTCCATTTATCGCCGAGTAACACCGGTTGGTACGCCAGCAACAGAAGAAGACTTCCTTCAGGCTGGTAAACATCAGGTTGCTGCGGGTTATGTCATTTATGGTTCATCGACCATGCTGGTTTACACAACAGGGAACGGTGTTCATAGCTTTACTTATGATCCATCACTGGGCGTGTTCTGCCTTTCACATGAAGATATGCGGATCCCTGAAGATGGCAAGATCTACTCAATCAACGAAGGCAATTATATTCGTTTCCCACTGGGTGTGAAAAAGTACATTAAATACTGCCAGGAATATGTGCCGGAAGAAAACCGCCCTTATGTCTCTCGTTATATTGGTTCTCTGGTGTCCGATTTTCACCGCAACCTGCTTAAAGGTGGTATTTACCTCTATCCAGCCACCGCGACTCATCCGAACGGTAAGCTGCGCTTGCTCTATGAGTGCAACCCGATGGCCTTCATTATGGAACAAGCCGGAGGCGTGGCGTCCGATGGAATAAACAGGATTCTGGATATGGAGCCGACAGAGCTTCATCAGCGGGTCCCTTTCTTTGCAGGATCACCGGTGATGGTCAATCATGTTGAGAAATTTATCGCAGATTTTTCTGATGAAGAAGAGATAGAGGCATATCAAGGTTAATCACGACGATCACGTCTAATCCATTGAAGATGGGGATGCTCGTGTGCCATCCTAAATAAATAAGCCCTGGCAGAAATGCCGGGGTTTTTTATTGTTCTGCTTTTATGGTGAAAGCACAAAAGAGCATGAGCATAGGGCGTAAAACTCGCCATGGGCGAAGGCGAGCCGGGGATGCAAGCTCAAATTATTAGCCGCCGATGATAATTCATATCGTTCAGAAGCCTAGACTTGGATTCACCAGTAATCCATTTGCTTACGATAATTGAGACATTGGTCACTAAATATTTACTTAGCGTGCTAACTAAGCTATATTGCTTAGCACGCTAAGTAATTAAGGGGGTAGGCAGATGGTTGATGATATGAAGATGTTGAGGACGTTGTCACTTGCAGAGCAACTGGGACGCGTTGCCCGTTTATGGCGCACGGTGGCCGATCGGGAGCTGTTTCCGCTTGAATTAACCAACTCGCGTTGGACCGCATTATGGAAGTTGCAGCGCCTGAACGACAATGTCAGCCAGAAAGCGCTCGCCAATGCACTTGAAATCGAATTGGCGTCACTTATGCGAACCCTTAATCAGTTAGAAGAGCAAGGCCTGATTGTTCGCCGTTGCTGCGAGAAAGATAAACGGGTGCGCATAGTTAGCCTTACCGATAAGGGCAGGTCAGTCATCACACAAATTGAAGACCATATTGTGCATATCCGCCAGGACTTATTAGCCGATATCCATGATGAAGAACTCACTGTGGTTAAAAGGGTTCTCGAGCGAATCGCTCACAATGCATTCAGCAAATTAAATGAAACAGAAGCAGGAAAAAAAGAGGATTAGATGACAGCAGAAAAAAAGTTTAATCGCTGGATCAAGCTTTCTATGATGGCTTTTCTGATGATTTTTGCATATTTCCTCCTTGCCGACCTGGAAATGCCGCTCACGCCGCAAGCGATGGCGGCCAGAGGTGTAACTAAGGTTGCCCCCAGGGTCAATGGCCATATCGTTGCGCTCAATGTTGAGAACAACCAGGGGGTTCGTAAAGGCGATGTGCTGTTTTATATCGACCCTGTCCCATATCAGCTTGCGGTGGAAAAAGCGAAGCTGAGCCTGGAGCAGACCAATAAAGCTAACGAGCAGCTGGATGCCTCATTAACTGCCGTCGAAGCCGATGTAAAAGCAAACAGTATTATTGCGCAGCAAAAACAACGTAATGCCCAGCGTATCGAGGCCTTGTTTAACCGCAAAGGGGTATCGCAGCAACAAAAAGATGATGCCCAAAGCTCCGCAACCGCAGCACAAGCTAAATTGCTGGCCGCTAAAGCACGATTGAAAGAGCTGCAAGTAAGCCGAGGTGATCTCAATGAGCATAACTTGAACCTTAGAGTTGCCAGAAACCAGCTTAAACAAGCGGAATTAAACTTATCTTATACCCAGGTTAAGGCGGAGCAAGATGGTATCGTCACCAACCTCCAGCTTGAAGTCGGCGCCTATGCTACATCGGGAAAGCCTTTGCTTGCTTTGGTTTCCACTAAGGTCGAAATCATTGCTGATTTTCGCGAAAAAAGCTCACGTTCGGCTTCAGCCGGTAGTCGTGCCTTGGTGGCATTTGACGGTGAGCCCGGTCAATTATATCCGGCTTATGTTACTAGCATAGATGCAGGGGTCAGTGCCGGTCAGTTTGATGCAAACGGCAGTCTTGCAACGCCGACGGAATCGAATCGATGGGTACGGGATGCACAACGTATGCGTATGCGTCTGGCATTAGATGCAGCCTATCCGAATACTTTACCGTCAGGTGCGCGAGCAACCGTTCAGGTGCTGCCAGAAAACCGGATTTTCGCATGGCTTGCCACAGTGCAAATCCGTTTTCTGAGTCTTTTGCATTACATTTATTAAGGTGAAGTGAGATGAATTTGTGGCATCACCCTTTAACTGAAAATGACCTGCGGCAATGCCTGAGGATCGCAACGGGCGCAGCTTTGAGCTTTACGATATGTAAGTTTTTTAACCTCAATTATGGTGTTTTCTTTACCGTTACTCCCATATTGCTATTGGGAATGGTGCCAGTAATGAATGCCCATGTTGCCCGGCAGTGTCTGGCTTCATCCGTTTTGTGCGGTGTGGAAGTTGGTATTTTGGGTGGTTTTTTTGCCAGTCATCCGGCCTTGATGACCATCATTGTCTTTTTCTTGTTTGTTTATAAGTTCGCCTGCATGTCGAAAGGCAGCCTGTTCTTATTTGGTGCAAATAGCGCAGTGAACCTGAGTATCATGCTGCATTTTGCCAGCTATCCCACTACCGACCTCAATGAACTTATTTGCAGCAATATCGGGGGGAGTGCATTGTCCGTGGCTATTGCGTTTTTAATGACCGCACTGATCCCTGATGCCGAGGCAAGGGCCGGACATTCTGCGCAGCCCAAGCAGTCACACCGAATGCGCCATGAAGCACTGATGGGGGCATCCATTGCAACCTTATCGTTTCTTGTGTTTCAGGTTTTCGATCTCAGTGACTCCCTGTCAGCCCAGGCAACAACCGTTTTGCTCTTATTTCCTATGCATTGGAACGGTGTTCTGTCTTATGCAAGAAAACGTGCCATGGGTACAGTACTGGGAGTAACGCTTGGTTTGGCCGGTCAGTTGTTTTTATACAATTGGTCAGGGCAACTGTTATTAGTTATTCCCTTATTTTGGATAGGCTTGATGCTGTTTAGCTATGCCCATGCCAAAGAGGGCGGCGGCTCGGGCGTGGCGTTCGGTGCACTGACTACTCTTGGAATACTCTTCGGGCAGAACCTTGCACCGGGAAATGATTTGATCTTCAGCGCACTTTATCGCGTTAGCAGTGTACTGCTTGCCGCCGCTGCAACATTATTTATTTGTTACCTGGTTCACCGTCTGCTCAATAGTTTTGAAGTTACGCGCTTTGGTCATTAATTGTAAGTCTTGATAATAAATAAACGGGCGCTATGTGTGCAGGCGCCCGTTCGAAATCCGCAACTACTTCAGGTCGAAGCGGTCAGCGTTCATCACTTTTGTCCAGGCTTTTACAAAATCGTTGACGAACTTCTCTTTCGCATCGTCACTACCATACACTTCGGCAAGGGCGCGCAACTGCGAGTTAGAGCCAAAGATCAGGTCAACGCGTGTGGCTGTCCACATCAGGGTACCGGTCTTACGATCTCGACCTTCGAACTTCTGTGCGTCATCTGACGTAGGTTTCCATTCCGTGCCCATATCAAGGATATTCACGAAGACGTCGTTGGTAAGTGTTCCGGGTTTGTCCGTCAAGACGCCGTATTGCGACTGACCGAAGTTCGTATTCAGCGCCCGCATACCGCCTATGAGTACCGTCATCTCTGGAGCTGTCAGTGTCAGTAGTTGCGCACGGTCAATCAACATCGCTTCAGGAGATACAGTGAACGCTTTCTTCATATAATTACGGAAACCGTCAGCGGCGGGTTCGAGTACATTGAAAGATTGAGCGTCGGTTTGCTCGTCAGTTGCATCGGTCCTGCCCGGAGAAAAAGGTACGTCGATGTTAAATCCGGCGTCTTTTGCCGCTTGCTCAATCGCGGCAGAACCACCAAGCACAATCAGGTCCGCAAGAGAAATCGCTTTATTGCCTGACTGAGAGGAATTGAAGTCTTTCTGGATACCTTCAAAAGTACTCAGCACTTTTTGCAACTGATCAGGCTGGTTAACCTCCCAGTCTTTTTGAGGTGCTAGGCGGATACGTGCTCCATTGGCACCTCCGCGGCAATCCGAACCGCGGAACGTTGAGGCAGAAGACCAAGCCGTATAGACCAGTTCGGAAACACTCAGACCCGAACGCATGATAATTTTTTTCAATTCTGCTACGTCGTTGGTATCCACGAGGTCATGATCAACCGACGGTATCGGGTCTTGCCAAATTAAGTCCTCAGCCGGTACATCTGGGCCAAGATAACGGGATTTAGGTCCCATGTCGCGGTGAGTCAGTTTGAACCATGCTCGCGCAAATGCACCTGCGAACTCTTCAGGATTGTTGTGGAAGTGTTCAGAGATTTTGCGATATTCCGGGTCTTCGCGCATTGACATGTCAGCGGTGGTCATCATGATCCCGACCCGCCTGGAGGCGTCTTCCGGATCTGGCGCGTGATTGTTTTCAGCAAGGTTCTTAGGCGCCCATTGGTAGGCACCGGCCGGACTTTTCGTTAGCTCCCAATCGTAGCCTAACAGCATGTCAAAATAACTGTTGTCCCATTTGGTTGGGCTTGGCGTCCATGGGCCTTCGAGACCACTGGTAATCGCGTCACGGCCCTTACCACTACCGTAGCTGCTGTTCCACCCCAGGCCCATCTCTTCCAGCGGAGTCGCTTCTGGCTCAGGACCAACATGAGCAGCATCACCGGCACCGTGGCATTTACCAAAGGTGTGTCCTCCGGCAGTCAGTGCAACCGTCTCATAGTCGTTCATTGCCATTCGCGCAAAGGTTTCACGAACGTCTTTACCTGACGCAACAGGATCTGGGTTGCCGTCTGGGCCTTCCGGGTTGACGTAAATCAGCCCCATTTGTACTGCAGCAAGAGGGGCATCAAGATCACGTTCACCACTGTAACGTTTGTTACCCAACCATTCATCTTCTGCACCCCAGTAGATATCTTCTTCTGGTTCCCAAATGTCTTCACGCCCGCCACCAAAGCCAAAGGTTTTGAAACCCATGGATTCGAGAGCCACGTTACCAGAAAGAATAAATAAGTCAGCCCAAGAGAGTTTGTTGCCATATTTTTGCTTGACTGGCCACAACAGACGACGTGCTTTGTCGAGGTTAGTGTTATCTGGCCAGCTGTTTAGTGGTGCAAAACGCTGGTTACCGGTAGAAGCACCGCCACGGCCATCACCGGTACGATAGGTACCCGCAGCGTGCCATGCCATGCGAATCATTAAAGGGCCATAATGACCGTAGTCTGCTGGCCACCAGTCTTTAGAATCGGTCATGACATATTCAATGTCTTTTTTAACGTCTTTAAGAGCGAGTTTTTTAAATTCTTTTTTATAGTTGAAGTTTTCACCCATAGGGTTCGATTTGCTGTCGTTTTGGTGAAGAATTTTTAGGTTCAGTTGGTTAGGCCACCAATCCATGTTTTTTGTGCCGCCCCCTCCCGTGAAAGTGTTACCACCGTGCATTACAGGGCATTGACCCGAAGCGGTACTTTTGTCTTTGCTCATCTAAAACTCCTTTTTACGTTGGTTTTATGTCGTGCGTACTACATATATCCGCCTGTCTCTACCCTGAAAATATAGACGAGTATTGCACCGTGATAGACGGTTTTATCAAGGACATTAATTGTTTGTTTTAATCTAAATCTAAGGAGTATTAAAACCTTAGTGGGAAAATTATGTTTTTCAGAGAAACTGCCCAATATCTTAGGATTAAATGACCTGGTTTAATCCGATCACAATATCCCTATATGTTGAACACGGACTCACTTCAGAACAGCGCATGAGCAGGATTCTGGAAGTAGGGTTAATGGTAGTAAATCAGAAGCATATGACTGATGGTGGGATGGCCGGACACAAGGGGGCAAAACCTGTTGCTTTCCAAGATAGAAAGCCAGGTTTTTTTATTTTGTATCTTATTCGTAATGTATGGTCGAATGGCCAGAAAAAAGTAAAGCGTTTTTTTTCGGGAAGTTTTTATCTTCGGCGAATCATTACACAAGCGGTATGTTTCTGTTTACCGAATCCGAGAATTTGCGACAAGCTGAGCTTACTCACCGGAATATACGCTGACGATGCCGCATCAGCTGGTGTATCAGCGTGGGGGTCGTGGAAAAAAAAGAACCTGTCACTCATCCCGCTAAGCACAATCCAGTGCGGCTCTTTGCTTCCATTGAATCGATAAGTGCTAATCAGCAGCAATACACATGCCCCCTGGCGAATCCACTCCTCAAGCATCGCTGTACTCGGCGGTGCATCAATCATCGGAACTTGCTCAACGTCAATCTGTTGGCAAAAATCTTGATGAACAAGCTCTATAACCTCTTTTTTGTTCTTGTCCCGTACACTATCGATAAACGGTGTAGACTGCGATTGAGTCCATAACTCAACATGATAACCCCGACGTTTCGCTGCCAGTGCCAAGCCATGGCCGCTACAGCCACCATGTCCTGCTGCCATATAAATAGTTGTCGCCTCGCGCCACAATTGTAGCTCTAACGTGCGAGATAGTTCCTGCTGTGGAGAGAGCGTCGCAAAACTCATCAATAAGCACGCCGAACCACAGGTAAATGGCGTGGTTTGAATATACAGCGGCATAGGAAGTAAGGTTTTTGGCTCCGTCGGGGTTAAACGCTTTTGCATCCGAATACCATCGGCCAAATCATCGTAGTAATGAATCAGTACTTTCAACTTCTTATAACCGAGGCGCTGATACAATTTTTTTGCCGGGATATTGTCATCACGCACTTCTAGTCGTAATGTAGTAGAGCCTTGATTAAGGGCCGACTCTTCACAAAGCTCAAGCAAACTTTGTGCGATTTTTTGCCCTCTGAAATCAGGTTTAACGGCAATCGAATATAATCGTGATAGCAGTGTCCCTTGATGGAATAACAGTAAGGCATATCCTACCAGCTCAGCGTCAGAAACGGCGACAAACACCATGCAATGAGGTGACTGAAGAAAACGCTTCATTTGACGGGGCGATATTTTATCGCCGTCAAATAGCTGTTGTTCTAGCGAGTTAAGAGCACTGAGATCGGCCAATTCCGCTAAGCGAAATTCCATACAAAATCCTTACACGATTGACGGTTGCAACGAGATTAAATAGTAGAAAGTCTTCTAATGCTATAGTTGGGAAAAAATAAATGGCAAACATTCTGATTGTTACCGACCAAACCAGTGACTGGCGGCAATATTTTCCAAGTAAACAAATAATTACAGTCGACGCTTATCTGCAACCAGACTGGAAAGAAACACATCGCAATCTGCAAGTTGTCAACTTGTGTCGTGACTATGGCTACATGAGCAACGGCTATTACTGTTCATTGATGGCCGAAGCGCGGGGCCACCGTGTGATTCCGCGCGTTGTGGCTATCAACGACATCAACCAGCCGTTTTTCATCTCACTGCACCACTCAGAGCTGGATAAAAATTTTGCTCATCAAGATGAGATCCACAGTAAGATCTATTTTGGTCGAACGTCTACTCCGGGGCTGGACAAAGTAGCAAGACGCCTCTTTGAACAGTTTATGGTACCTGTGCTGGAAGTGGTGCTAAAAAAACGCGCAAAGCAGTGGCAGTTGATTTCGGTTCAGCCTTTTCCATTCCAAGATCTAACGGATCCAGAGCAAGATTTCTTCGCCGAATCTCTTGAGCTGTTTTCGAACAAAGTTTGGCGAATGCCTAAGCCAGAGAAAAAATATCGTTACGACATTGCGATGTTGGTCGATCCGGATGAAAAAATGCCCCCATCCGATCCCGCCGCGCTGAAGTTGTTTCGTCGAGCGGCCAATCGATTGGGTATGAATTTGCAAACCATTACTCAAGATGACTTATCCCGCTTGGGTGAGTTCGATGGTCTATTCATTCGCGCCACGACCAACATTAGTAACTTCACCTATCGATTTGCTAAAGCAGCAGAAAAGCTTGGGCTGGTGGTAATGGATGACTCGGAATCTATTATGAAGTGTACCAATAAGGTATTTTTGACCGAGCTGCTACAACGCAACAACGTACCCGCACCCAAGAGCGTGATTTTGCGTAGCTTCGACTCCAATTGGAAGCAAGCTTTGCTTGAAGATCTTGAACTGCCTTTGGTGCTCAAAATTCCTGATGGTGCATTTTCTCGCGGCGTGGTCAAAGTGAGTGACGAAGCCAGCTTAGAGCGTGAGGCGTCTGCGCTCTTTGAAAAAAGTTCGCTGATTTTGGCCCAGGCCTATATGCCGACTGACTTTGATTGGCGGATTGGGGTGATGAATCGCCAGGCGATTTATGGCTGTAAATATCTCATGAGCCGAGGTCACTGGCAGATTTATCAGCATCACAGCAGCGGCCGTGTTTCCTCGGGGGGCTTTGAAACCTTAGATCTCAAGCAAGTTCCAAAAAATGTTGTGGATGTCGCGCTGAAAGCGGCTAACTTGATTGGCTCCGGTATCTACGGCGTCGATTTAAAAGAGATCGATGGCAAGGTCTATGTGATTGAAGTGAACGATAATCCAAGCATCGATCATCATGTTGAAGACGCCTTCTTAGGCGATCTGCTCTATGATCGAGTCATGACCGAGTTCTTACGCCGCATTCAAATGAGAGGGTTGTAACGGATTTAATCAGATGGCCCGACTTGTTATTGCATTGATAAATTGCGATAACAAGGCGGGCCATACATTTTGTACCTGGCATGCAATACATCATAAAACCTTTAAAGAGCACCGCCAGATTCAGTTAATGATACTTGAATACTCAGATACTAAGTCAGATCTAAAGCATAAATGTATTGGTCAGAACCTTATACAGCTCTGTTCCTTGCTGCACGCTTGCTGAGGCAAAGTGCAAGACGGGAATGCTGTCACAGGGCAGGGTAAGTTCACGGCTCAGGCAAGACTCGCTACCGAGGGTATTAAAGTGCCAAAGTGTTGCTAGCGGCTTGCCGGCTGCAAGTGGCTGATTAAGCAGAGCTTGATATTCGACCTGACCACCAGCCGGACTGTGATAGGCTTTATAGTCACTGAGATCACAGGCGTAAAGCGAGATAGGATCACAATTAAAAGGTTTGTCTGGCCACATGCCCTGATGCTGCAGGTAATTGCAAATCCCCAGCGCATCACGTTCGGCAGCGTTAACATCCAGCAGCTCTTGCGATCCCAATTCCAGGGTAAAGGCATCTACCATTACCGGCAGTTTGCGGCCATGTTTGGCAAATTGCTGGCTTAACTGCCACCAGGGGCTAAAACTGGCTTCATCCAGTGCGCCGTCAAAGTCGCTTGGGATAAGAATATTTAGCGGAATATTAAAGTGGCGGGCCCGCTCGCGGGCATATTCAGGCACATAAAGATGGCGGGCCGAGATAGGCCCGGTATGCAGATCAAGAACAATATCTGCTTCCATGGCCATTTCCTGTAAGTTCATGGCTAAATGTTGGCCACAGGTCAGGCCCCACGGTGAGCTCTGGCGTTCATAGAATTGCTCCCTCAGCCTTTCGCGAAACGCATCACGGATCACGGCTTCATCGGCATCAAGATATTGCTGGCTGAACGGCTCAAGCAGGCTGCTGTCGAAATGATACTGGCGATTCCAGTTGGTGCCTGTAACCGGATCGAAACGGCCAAGGGTAAATTCGCCACTTTTTTGATTAATGCCCAGAGGGTTAGCCTGGGGTACCATAACCACATCCCCTTGGGGCGGATACTGGCGGAAAAATTCCAACAGCTGGTAAATGACGGCGTTTCCCTGCACTTCAGCGCCATGGATATTGGCCTGGATATAAACTCGCGGGCCGTTGCCCTGACCCTGAATTTTGATCACCGGCACTTCCATCGGAACGCCGGTCGGCTGCTCACCGACTTTGACTGTGGTTGTTTTTATCATCAGCACTGCCGGATATGCTTTATCCGGCTCCTTTCTCTGTTTTGGCAACCGCATGGCACCTGGTGGTTAGAGGTGTATGCGGTTACCGGTGACATTTGATAAGTGAAATCGCCGTAGCTTGGCGGGCTATATACTTTTTATTTCCGCCGTTATCTAAGCCAAATAATGACTGGCCGGAGCACTCGGTCGCAAAACGTTAATGCCCGACTGCGAAAAGGTTAGCTCTGCAGGAAGAGCGTGGCACAGGAAGTAGGGCATACTTTCGGTAAAACCATAAGCGCCCGCCTGAGAAAAGATCAGCCAGTCGCCGCGCTGCAGGCTGTCTGGTAGCTGTAAGCTGCCAAGGCAATCGAGTCCGGTGCAGAGCGCACCATGGATCTGGTAAGACGTCAGCGGAGAATCACAAGGTTGCAGAGATTCAACCGGGAAAGCTTGCGTTGTGAGCGCCGGGCGCAGCAGGTGCTGGCTTCCGCCTTCAATCACGGCAAAGTGGACCCCCTGGTTATCTTTGATATCGGCAACCTTACTGGCGTAATAGCCATAAGGGCCAACCGCATAACGGCCTAGTTCCATCCAGCATTGGCCTAGCTGGAACTCGCTTTTAAGCTGTTCCAGCCCTTGGCAAACCCGCTGCCAGTCAAGCTCTTGCTGTTGCCCCGCATAAGGGATACCAAGTCCGCCGCCCAGGTCGACGACAGGTTCTGGTATTTGCCAGGCATCAAGCAGGGCATTAAGTTTAGGCATCGCTGCCTGCCAGGTTTGCACCAGAGTATCGGCACAAAGGATATTTCCCCATTGGAAGCAATGCACACCCAATAGCTCAAATTCATCTGGCAAAGTGAACGTATCAGGCATCCACTGTTCAGGCGTCAGCCCGAACGGAGTAGGGTTGCTTCCCCCCAAGACATTCATCTTCTCTTCCGGATCTTTCGCCCACGGCAACTGTACTCGTAGCAGCACTTGAATACGGATTTGTTGTTCGCGGGCGATCTTGGCCAGATCATCAGCCTGCTGGTGGCTTTCCAGGACAAAAATACGCACGCCGTGCTCGATAAAATCGGCCAGGTGCTCCGGCGTTTTTACCGGGCCGGTATTTAAAATACGTGACGGGTCGACGCCTTGTGCCAATACTTGCTTCAACTCGCCTAGGCTTGCGACATCAAAGCCAAAGCCTCTGGCGTCAAGAGACTGGATGATGGCCGATAACGGATTGGCTTTAACGGCATACCATAACTTGGCCGGCGCACTTTCAAGGCCTGCCAGATGCTGATCCAGACCGTCAAGATCATAGGCATAAAAAGAATGGGGTTGTTGCTTGCTGGCGAGTTGTAGCGCCTTGCGAACCTGCTCGGTCAGTGCCATTAACGAAGCGCCTCTTCCAGAACCAGTGAAGCATCGCTGCTGTCATCGCGGTATTTGATGATTATCGGACACTGCACGCTCAGGCCCATCTTTTTGCCCCATTCACTGTTTGCCGGGCGGCTACCTGGAACCACAACCGCACCTTCTGGGATTTGTGCGCCTTTTGGCAATTGGCATTCATTAACCAGATCATAAACAGCAACTGCAGCGGAAAGTGTGACTCCCGGTGCCAGTACCGCCCCCTTTTTCACAACCATCCCTTCAACGATCACACAACCGGCACCGATAAATGCGTCATCTTCGATGATCACTGGTGTTTGACCTACAGGTTCAAGCACACCGCCAATCTGCACACCTGCAGAGAGGTGGACATTCTTGCCGATTTGAGCACAAGAACCGACTAGGACATGGCTGTCGACCATCGTACCGCTGTCGACATAGGCGCCAATATTAATGTAGGCTGGCGGCATGATCACAACACCCGGTGCGACATAAGCACCGCGGCGGACAGCTGACCCCCCCGGTACCAGGCGAATCTGATCTTCCGGCGTAAATTGGCGCGGACTCAGGTTATGTTTGTCAATTGCGCCTGGGTATGCCGGTCCGAAGCTGATCAGTTCTCCGGCTGGAAATGCGGCTAATATCCCCTGCTTTACAGTGGCATCGGCGTGCCAGTTTCCTTTCTGGTCTTGGGCTGCAGTGCGTACTTCGCCGCGCTCAAGTTGATCAAGTAAAAGCTTCCAGCACGGGGTTACTACTGATTCAGACATGTTTTCATCCATTGGTATATTGCCGCATCGGCATTTAAAACAGGGGTTAACTCTTGCATCTCTTCCATGTAAAGCGGGGGACGCAACCCAGCGTTATTGAGGCGGCCTTGATGTAGCATCAGGGCTTTTACCGGGATCGGGTTGGCGGCACAGAACAAGCTGTTGCTGGCTTGTTGCCATAAGGTCTTGAAGTTTGGAACTGTTTGGCTAAGGCTCTGGCGAACATAGTGTGCAGTGGCTTCAGGCCAGGCGTTGGCGGCCACAGATACCAGACCGCAGGCACCGGCGGCAACAAAATCGACCAGCAGGCCATCATCGCCACAGTAAAACTGTAGCGATGGGGCTGCGTTGCGGTAACGGGTGAAAGCCTCGACGCTTCCGCTCGCTTCTTTCACTGCCCATGCATTGGGATGACTTGCCAGTGAACCCAAGGTTTGCTCATCAAGGGCGACACCGGTGCGTGAAGGTACGTTATAGATCATGCATGGCCAGTTGCTGGCATCAAGCAGGCTGTTAAACCACTTCAACTGGCTAGCTGCACCGGGCTTGGCGTAAAGCGGAACTGGTATCAGCAGGGCATCGACAGGAAAATCCTGCAAAAAATCCAGCCATTGCATTTGTTGCTGCAGTTGGAAGCCGCCGACACCCACCATGAGTGGTACGGAAAGATCCAGCGCACAGATATGGCGGATTACATCCTGCTGTTCAGTTGGTGTCATTGCCAATGCTTCGCCGGTACTGCCGAGGATCAGGATCCCATTCCCGGCCGCCTCTTGCTCTTTAGCCAGTTGGGTCAGGGTAGCAAAGTCAATAGACTCGTCGGAGTGGAACGGGGTGATGAGGGCCGTCCATAACGTGGTTTGTTGCAAGCGTTCATTCCCGACTGCGGGAATAGAATTTTGATTAGGCATCTCTCATCCGAACTTTTTGATATCAGTTCAGAGAGCTTGGTTTTGCGAAGGCGCCAGTGACAATTAGCCACGTGGGGGCGATAAAACACAAACACCAGAAGCTCTCCACCATAGGTGACAGCCCTGAGGATTCAGCCCCAGCAACCGATAAGGCTTGCTTCCAAACGCAAACTTACCTCGGCGTTAATCCCCCTTATCTGCCGTCGTGGGTAGTTGGATACCTCGAACAGATTACCTGGTTAACGCACCTCTTCTGATCCCAAAAATTTGGGATGGCTTGATTCAAACATCAAACGTGGATATGTGTCAACAATATTGTGAATGTTTATGCAAATGGCTTTCATTTTCTGTCATGGGCGATGCGGACCATCCCAATTTAGCAAATGGCTTTTAGTTTCTGGCGGGTCAAACAAACGATTGTTAATCGGGACACATTTTGTCAGTCGTAATTGTTTGTTTAGATTAATTGTCGACTATTTTTATATAGTACTGATATGAAACCATGGTTATATGCTAATACTTGATATGTGACGGTCATCAACCTGCTAGCTCAGATCTGGGAGGCAAAATGAGCAATCAAGGTGGAATTTACACGCTAATCCATAACTCTTCTTCAAGTAAGATCCTTGACCCTGCGTTGCGCGTTGAAACCAAGGCGCGGTTGGAATTTGTTCTGAAAATGACACCGGCTGTGTTGTATACCTGCCAATTCCGAGATGATGCCTTTGTCGCCACCTATGTTAGTGACAGAGTCCATCAACAGATGGGTTACTCACGGCAGGATTGTCTCAACAATCCCGAATTTTGGGTAAAGAATATTCATCCGGATGATCGAGAAGCGGTCTTAGCAGGCATGCCGGAACTCTTTGAAAATGATCATCATATTCATGAGTACCGATTTCGGCACAAAGATGGCCATTATTACTGGGTGCGTGATGAATTAACCCTAGTCAAGGATGCTCAGGGGTGTCCGGTGGAAATTGTTGGAGTTTGGATTGATATTACTGACCGTAAGCAGCTTGAGGAGAGCCGACGTCTTGCAGCAGCAGTATTCGACAATGCTAACGAGGCCATCATGGTCACAGATAGTCAGTTCAGGATCTCTGCGGTTAATCAGGAGTTTGAAGCGCTTACCGGTTATTCGGAAAGGGAAATGCTTGGTCAGATGCCTCGCGCGTTAAGCTCGGACTACCATGATGTGAGTTTCTACCGTGCCATTGATAACGGATTGAAGCGTAACGGTAAGTGGCAAGGAGAGATCTGGAGCAAACGTAAAAATGGCGATCTCTTTCCCGGCTGGCTGTCCATTACTGCTATTCGTGATGATAAAGAGCAGGTGACAGAGCATGTTGCTTTGTTAAGTGATATGACAACACGCAAGCAGGATGAGCAAAAAATTTGGTATCAGGCGAATTTCGATTTGTTAACCGGGTTGCCGAATCGCCATTTGTTTACAGACCGCTTGCATTGTGCCTTTTCCCAGTCGGCTCGACAGAACAAAAAGGTGGGCCTGCTGTTTATCGATCTGGATCGCTTTAAATGGATCAATGACTCCCTTGGACATCAAACAGGCGACAGATTGTTGCAGTGTGTCGCCAAACGTCTGACATCTTGTGTTCGAAATGAAGATACTGTTGCTCGGTTTGGTTGTGATGAGTTTACCGTAATATTGCTGGATCTGACGACAGCCGAGGAGGCGGAAATTATCGCGCAAAAATGCCTTGATGTGCTGGCTCGACCTTTTTTGATCGATAAACAGGAGATCTATATAACGGCCAGTATAGGGCTTAATAATTATCCTGATGCCGCTGATGATGCCGGCACCGCCTTAAGGAATGCCGATATTGCAATGTGTCAGGCAAAGGATGACGGACGTAACCGCTACCGCTGTTATACCCAAGATATATTGCCGCAGATCGAATCGCGCTTATTAATGGAACGAGAGCTCAGACAGGCCTTTGAAAACAAGCAGTTTGTTGTTTACTTTCAACCTGTCATCAACTTAAAGCTAGGTAAGGGGGTAGGGGTTGAAGCCTTGATCCGCTGGCAGCACCCTGAGCGGGGGATTATCCCTCCGGCTGAATTTATTCAGCTGGCTGAGGAAACGGGGCTTATTATACCTATCGGAGAATGGGTATTAAAAAGAAGTTTGGATCAGGTGAAATCCTGGCTTGCTCGGGGAATACCTGTGTCCAAGCTGTCAGTGAACGTGTCTGGCGTACAGTTAAAAGATGCAAGATTTGTGGACAAATTGAATCAGATGCTCATAAGCAGTCAATTTCCAGCGAATAAGCTGATACTTGAAATCACTGAAAGTATTTTGCTTAAAGCCAGTGAAGAGGTGAGTAACAGGTTGCAAGCGATCAAAGCGTCGAACATTAACATCGCCCTGGATGATTTCGGTACCGGCTATTCATCGATCACCTATTTGAAAAGCTTCCCGGTCGATGTTTTGAAAATAGATCGCTCTTTGGTCACGGGTATTAATGCCAGCTCAGACGATGCAGCAATAGTTGAGGCGATTACGGTGATGGCTCATCGGTTGGGCATAGAGGTAACCGCCGAAGGTGTTGAGAGAAATGAACAAAAGCTGCTGCTTGAAAGTATAGGTTGTGATTGCGGTCAGGGTTATTACTGGAGCAAACCGTTACCGGCAGCGGCATTTGAAGCCTGGTTAGCCCGAGCGGAACAAGGCGAGTAAGTGCGAGATGTGGCTTGGCAGCTAATGGGGGCATCATTGGTGCTTCTCTTCAAAAACGGAACTCAAGTCGTTTTTCCGTCTTTCCTCTCAATTGCGAAAAGAAAGAAAGCACAATCGCTTTCTTTCTGTATCGGGGTTTATTCTGTTTATCGTGATGTGAAGTTTTAGTGCTATTTGGTTTTGCTCGCCTTAGGTTTCAAGGGCTGATCGCCAATCGTGGTTTTTCCCGGACAAATTCTCTTTACCGGACACTTTGGGCAACCCCAGATTGCTGCATAGGGGCAAAGCGCCATTACTTTGTTCTTTTTCGTCATTGTTGGTACACCTCGTACAACGTCAGTTGCTCACATTGATAAGTTGTTATTCACCGATTTACTCTCTAGTAAATCGATGAATAACGACCGGATTATTGCTTTTGTTTTTACCGCTTAGGTTGATTATTTAGATAACTCAGCAGTCAGCAGTCGTTTAGTTATATGTTCTTGCAGATTTTTTGGATTATCTAGTCCCATACGTTTTAGCAAAGGTGCAACGGTCTGACTTGGCTTTGGTGCGGTAACTGCCTGCCATAAGCATTGCATTTTTCCTTTGCGAGAGGCGGTTTTACTCTTTAGTGATTTCAATGCTTTACCCAGTTGCAATTCTTGTTCAGTAAAACTGCAGCCAAAGGGAAACGGACCGAAGACCTCTTTTTGTGTATATTTTTTATAGAGCTTAGCAATTGATTCTGGGGTGTTATTACGGAACTCTGCAGGGATCTCATAATCTTTCGCGACTTTTCCCGCGGCTTTAGCTTTGTCAAGTAGCTCTTGCTGGAAGCGAGAATCAGAAATTTTGATGAGTTCGGTATAGACGACATGATCCGGTTTGCTGCGTAGATCAGCAATGCCATATTCAGTGATAACAATGTCACGAAGCTGGCGAGGAATGGTAGTATGGCCGTAGTTAAATAGGATGTTGGATTTCAGTTTACCGTTTCGTACTGCGCAACTGCGTAGTTTCATGATCGAGCGTGAATCCGGCATCTGATGCGACTGCGCAACAAAGTTGTACTGTCCGCCAACACCACTAACCACCTGACCATTTTCCAAAGCATCTGAAATAGCGGAGCCATTAAGTGTGACCATCATTGCTGAGTTAATAAAACGGGCATGTTTACGTTGAGCTTGTTTCAGCTGCTGGTTTCCAATAAAGTGATCATAAAGATCATTCACGTAGTTAACACTGGTCATACAGAATTTCTTATGGTCCGCATCACTCATATTATTAAGTGCATCATAGAAATCTTTCGGCCCGATGAAGAATGCACCATGCATGACTACACCGCCAGTCAGTGTCTCACCTAAGCAATATTTAGTGATCCACTGCAATGCTTCAGCATTTTTCAGGTTTCCGGCAAAGCTCTGTTCGCCAATGTGCAGCAGGCCGTCGGTGAACTCTACAGACGGTTTAAAAACACCAATTCGTTTTAGATAATCGACATCATTTCTAGTTAATACGGTTGAAATCGCATTATGATCCTGCAAAATGAGCAGGGTGGAAATAGTGACCTGAGTAGTAATTTTCTTTTTGTTGAGTAGGGTCTGGATAGTCAGATCTTCAAAGACTTCACGTTTTAGCACCCCAGCATTATACAGGTGCATAAAACCATCGACCATTAACTCGCTGCAGCCATATAAACCTTCCTCAAAAGCCTCTGTGTCACCGACAGTTTTACAGATAGGAAACTTCTGCTCTACCTGCAGGTCTTTCATTAGTTGCTTATACAGGGAATTCTGTCTGTGGCGTAGCAATGTACTGTAGGTTAGTGCACTGCTTAAAGAACCAATGCCCACTTGAAGGGTGCCGCCATCTTTAACCAGTGTGCTGGCATAAAAGCCTATCATATGATCTTCTGGTGAAATACTGGCGTGAGGAGCGGCGAACAGGGCGTAATCTTTGTGATCTTGCTGTAAATTTTGGTCTAAGACCAAATCAAAGACATTATCAGCGACTTCGGCATGGTTTTGCATAAAAGGCATGTTGGTGTTGACTTCTGCGACCATCGCCACATTTGTGCCGTTCTTTTGCAGCTCGTCCATTACTGGGGCAAAGTCGAGCGCCAGATCAGAATTACTGCATAAGCTGTAGGTAGTTACGCCGTTAATGGTGCGCTTGGCTACAAGCTGGGCAACGACATTGACGCCTTTATCTAACAGATCACGAACGGCATGTGTATAGTTTGTACTGGTGTAATTTTGTTGTTGAGGACTGTTTAAGAAGCTCCCTGCTTTAAAGAAAAACTCGTTGATGGCTATGTTGTCTGGTACTGCTCCTTTTCTTAAATCAAGTATGTAGTCAAGATCTGGTACATTAGCAAATTCACGGTCAACAAAAGGTTTTAGAAATTGCCTTTCTAATGAATTTTTTCCGACAGGCTTTTCAAGCGAAATACCCGTTTCGATACTGAGTGAAATAGATGGGTCGGATTTTGCTCTCTGGTAGAGTGCATTTACAAAAGCGATGGGTTTACCAATAGCAAGCGGTAGACCGAGGACAATATTTTTCCCCACGTGCGCAATAATACTGTCTACAAGTTCGTCTGGATGAGCAATTAGCTCGGCAGGCGGTTTGATGTTACCTATCGATTTTTCGATAGGGTTTGTGGATTGTATAGAAAGGGATTGAGTACTTGTTTCAACCAGCTCCAGTACTGACATAGCGAAGTCCTTTTGTGATGTATTATTGGCCATGAGATGTTGTGAATATTTTTTATTTTTATTTTTATTTTTCGTCCACTATTAAGAATAGAGCCATAACTCTAGTTGTCTAACAACTAATCACTTCTTATTTCATTTAATTGATACCAATCACAAATATCACTCAGTTGCATAGGGGTGATTGATTGTATTGATCATTTTGTAAATAATGACGGACAAGTAATGAATTGGATAAGCTGTTGAAGTTAATGTGTTTATTTGTTTTTTTAAAACTTGATTTTTGTGATCTTGATGCTTTAAAAGAATTAAAATTAGAAAGAATGATCTAATTTTAATTGTTACTCTCATCTGTTGGTAATAGACGTCTTCTTTATTATGTAATTTTAAGAAGATAATAAATAAGGTAAAAAGTCATGATGTTTGGAACAATAATTAAGAATGTAAAGCCAATGACAGTTTTCGGTGAAGGCCTAGTCCGTAATGTTTTTCTGGCTGGTTTAGGCGTTTATAGCAAAGGCAAGGAGCAGAGTGAGCAAACTCAGCGTTTGCTTGCCACTCAATTTAAAGGTTTCGTTGAAAAGGGTACTGACGTTGAAGCGGAAACGTTGCAGCGTGTTGAGACAACAAAATCGGTAGTCCTGAATAAAGTCGAAAGTCAGGTAAATCAGGTTATCCGTTGTACTAGTGGGATTGATCGTACTAGGCTATTAGGAATAGAAAACAGCGTTGACGCGCTGGCTACAGCTGTTGATAAGTTAATGCAAAAGAAATAACCGTTTTACTTAATTGCTTTGTCTCTGATACGAACAAGTACTTTTTTCATCACGAATTTAGTGCTTATTGTTTGGGATAAATGGGTAGACATACAGGAATGATAAAGGAACATCTATGCCGAATTTGTCTCTTCTTGACTTAAGTTTTATTATTTTTGAGTCGGCGAAAACACCGATGCATGTGACAGGGCTGGTTGTTTTGGACCCGCCTAAAGAGCAAGCTGCCACTTTTGCTCAGGATCTTTATGCGGACTTTTTGCAACAAACTGATGTGGCAGCCCCGTTTAACTGGAAATTAAACTGGTCATTTACCGGTAAACCGAGCTGGAAAGTCGTGCCAGCTGTGAATTTAGAAGACCATTTACGCATTACCATGCTGCCATCACCGGGTACTGAGCAGCAGTTGCAACAAGTCGTTGGCCGTTTGCATAGTCAGGTATTGGATCGCAATAAACCTCTGTGGGAAGTATGGTTGATTGGTGGGCTTGAAAATGACCGCGTGGCACTGGTTCTGAAGGTGCACCACTCAATGGTTGATGGTGTGCGTGCCAGCAGAATATTTACTCAAAGCTGTGCGACGACGATTGAAGAGTCTTTCACGAAACCGCTTTGGCAATGTGATTTACGGAAAACAGCCTCTGAGCGAATAGCAGAAACGCATCTGACCGACATGGTGTTCAAGGCGGCTAAGCAGGCTTCTAAACAGGTATCGCTCATTCCTTCGATGTTCCGTCTTGGCAGTAAGTTGGCTTTAAAAGCGGTGAACTTGGCTGATAGCGACCTGAAAATTCCGTTTACGGCACCGAAAACGCCGTTTAACCTCAGTCCCAAACGCAGCCGGGCGGTAAGTCTGGGGCAATTTTCGATTGCCAAATTAAAGCATCTGAGTCGTATTACCGGTGCGTCGATGAACGATGTGCTTTTCACTGTCAGTGATATAGCCTTGAATCGATATTTAAATGATCGCTCATTACCACTAAGAAAGCCCCTGGTCGCTATGATGCCGATGAATTTACGCGGTAAAAATGAATTAGAAGCTAAGGGCAATAAAATGTCGATTGGGCATGTTGAGCTCGGCCGGGCAGATTTATCACCGCTTGAACGCTTAGAAGCCATTCAGCAGGCTACGTCAGATCTTAAAAAAGAAGCATTGAATATTTCACCAGACGCGTATATTAATTACTCCCTGTTAGTCAATGGTGTTTCATTAATCAGCGGAAAGTTTGGCCTCAATAGCTTTATTCCACCGGCAAGCAATCTGTTAATCTCTAATGTTCCAGGTTCCAAAGATCGCCTTTATTTTATGGGCGCAGAAGTAAAAGAGCAGTACCCAGTATCACTGTTAATGCCTGGCCAGACGCTCAATATTACTTTCTATAGCAATGCGGGCACTATGTATTACTCATTGGTTGCCTGTAATCAATCGTTGCCTGGTTTCGAAGTGATTGCTGGCTATATGGAAGATGCGCTGCATGAGCTTGAACAAGAGGTGATGGATGCAGCTATTTCAACGGTAGCTGAACAGATTGAGCATCATGACGACGAAACACTGGCAGTGGAAATGGCTGTAACTGCAGCGCGTAATTCGTTAACACCTGAGGATGATGAATTCGAAAGGCTATATTTAGATAAGCAGAAAAGAGTGAAAGAATTAGAAAAACAGTTAGAAAAATTGACTGGAATGCTCTCTGTGACCGTAGAAGTCGATCCCCTGGCTGAAGCATTAAACCAGGATGATATTGAAAGTGATAGCGATACAAAAGTCGTTAATCTTTTATAATTTACTGGAATGGCTTATTAATAGTAAACGAGTGAATTAGTTTCCTTCTTCAAACATTTGATGCCGCAATTGATATTGCGGTTTTTTTTATGCACGAGAAAAAGGCCGCAAATTCGGCCTTTGTTATTTATGTGGCTGTTTTGGTGAATCGACGCTTATGCGTAAGCCTCTATTATTCTAGATACTTTATCAATGTACTTCTGCATTGCAGTCTCTGCATCCATGCCTTTGCGCTTTTCCCACGCTTCATATTTTGCGGCACCTTTGAAATCAAACATACCTGGGCGCTTACCGTGTACATCGCCGTCAGTTGCTTGCTTGAAAAATGAATACAAAGCCAGCAGCTCGTCATTGGATGGGCGCTGAGTAAGTTTTTTCACATCTAGCTGAGCTTGTTCAAAAGTTGCTTGTAAATCTGCCATGATTATATTCCTTTAATTAAATTTTCATTACCTTGCCATCTGAAAGATTGGCAACAAGAGTCGACTATAAATGGATGCCACGGAGCAATGCCGAGAAGGCAATAAGCTCTGCCGAAGAGGCTTTTTCTGTTTTCTGCTCTTCATCCTGTTGCTCGCTCTTTTTGGAGTCAGGGAACATGCGGAAGCTGCTGTTCATGATAATTTCAGCGAGTTTCGGGAAAAGCGCATGTATGATAGCGCCAAAAATACCGAGCTTAGTCGCAATGCGCTTAGGTTTGTCAATGATCGCGTTAGCTAACAGATCGGCAGCCTCATCGGGTGATAACGTTGGTACCGAATCATAGATTTTGGTTGGTGCAATCATCGGCGTTGCCACCAATGGCATGTTAATGGTGGTGAAATTCACATTTACATCCGAGTATTCTGATGCGGCACAGCGAGAGAAAGCATCCATTGCGGCTTTCGATGAAACGTACGCAGAGAATCGCGGCGCATTCGTCAGCACGCCAATCGAAGAGACGTTGATGACGTGACCACCACCTTGCGCTTCCATGCTTGGCAGTAAACCGAGCGTCAGCTTCAATGCTCCAAAGTAGTTCAGCTGCATGGTGCGCTCAAAGTCGTGGAAACGATCGACGGAATCGGCGACGGAGCGGCGGATGGAGCGACCGGCATTGTTAACGAGAATATCGACGCGGCCATGTTCCGCCAGCACATCTGCAACCAGGGTATCGACTTGTTCGATATTTGATAAATCGCACTTGTATGTGTGGGCGATGCCGCCGCGTTTTTCAACTTCTTCTCTGGTGAGGGCAAGCTTCTCTTCATCACGAGCCACTAGCACCATTTCGGCGCCATTTTCAGCCAGTTTGTAGGCCGTTGCCTGACCAATACCGGAGCTTGCGCCAGTGATTAGGATGATTTTGTTTGCAACGCGCCCTTTCAAGCTGCGATCACCAGAGATCTCCGGATCCAGGTGACGCTCCCAGTAGTCCCAAATGACTGGGGCATAAGTTGGAAGACGAGGGCACTCAATGCCTGAACCTTTCAATGCCATTTGGGTTTCACGGCAATCAAAATCTGTCGGGTATGTGAAAAACTGCAGAGCAGAAGGTGGAATACCTAAGTCTTTCATGGTGACGTCAGCAATTTGCTTAATCGTCGGCAATGAAAGAATGGCGTTCTTCACCTGGTTCGGGATAAAACCGAACAGTCTCGCATCAAAGCGCAGTGCCATGCGAGGAGCATGACCTGCTTCAGCAAAAATGTTGAGTACTTCGCCTGAACGATAGGGCTTTGGATCCGTCAGGTGGAAGCAGCGTCCATCAAGATCTTCCTTATGGGCAATATGATCTAAAGCATCAATAACATAATCGACAGGTACGATATTTAGGCGTCCGCCTTCAAGACCAATGGTAGGCACCCAAGCTGGCAGCACATTACGAATGCGTTGTAGCATCTTGAAGAAGTAATAGGGACCGTCTGCACGCTCCGCAACCCCGGTTTTAGAATCACCCACAACCATTCCGGGGCGATAGACGCGAAACGGTATTGAGCACTTATCCCGTACTACCTTTTCTGATAAATGCTTGGTTGAGAAGTAAGGGTGGTCGAGGTTCTCGGCTTCATCAAACATGTCTTCGCGGAAGTGACCTTCATACAAACCAGCAGCAGCAATAGAACTGATATGATGAAAGCATCCAGCATTCAGTCCGATGGCTGCATCAACCGCATTTTGGGTACCTGCAATATTGACCGCTTCCTGAATTTCAGCGGTGGCCTTAAGATCGTAGATCGCAGCAAGGTGAAAGAAGTGAGAAATGTTGCCCTTAAGCGCGGCGATATCGGCTTCTGATAAACCTAAACCTTCCTTAGTCAGGTCTCCCTGAACCGACATGACACGACCAGCGGGTATATCCCACTCTTGCAGACTGGATGCTAAAACATCCCGCGCCAGCTGATCGTGACAGAGTACATAAATATCACCCTCGCGTTTTAATAATCGGGTGATAAGGTTACGGCCTAAAAAGCCCGTACCACCAGTCAGAAAATATGCCATGGGTTCTCCTTAAATGTGCCAACTGAGGCAAAAAATATTCCTTTTCGAAATATACGTTACACTGGTCTGAGTTCTTGTCTGCAGGCAATATTTAAATTTATTAAATAGATCACCTTTTTATTTGTTATTACTGAATGATTTACATCTTTTTAAGAAATGAATTAGTTTTTCCTTGGTTTAATCTATGATTGATTAGAGAGAAAAAAATAAAGTACAAGGTTACGGTATTTGTAAACTATTGGATTTCAAAAATGGCTGGCATAATTATTACGAGAAAATTGAGAGGATGTTATGTATGACTTCGTAATTGTAGGAGCAGGGTCTGCTGGATGTGTGCTTGCCAATAGATTGTCTTCCGATCCAAAAATTAAAGTATGTTTGGTCGAAGCCGGGCCAAAAGATTCCAGCCTAATGGTACATGTGCCATTAGGGTTAATTGGAATGATGCATTCAAAGAAGATGAATTGGCGTTATTACACCGAGCAGGAACCCAACTTACAGGGGCGAAAACTGTTTTGGCCACGCGGCAAAACATTGGGAGGCAGTAGCGCTTCCAATGCCATGTGTTATATCCGAGGACATGCGCAGGACTACAATGAGTGGGATGCGTTGGGAAATCATGGCTGGAGTTATGAGGACGTGCTGCCATACTTCAAAAAATCCCAGCACCAGGAACGTGGCGCGGATGCTTACCATGGTGCCGGAGGGCCTTTAAATGTTGCTGATTTACGGAGTAAAAATCCGTTATCAGAGGCTTTCATCGAAGCGGCAAATCAAGCCGGACATGCTATAAATCAAGATTTTAACGGCAAAGAACAGAATGGTGTCGGCTACTATCAGGTGACGCAAATAAATGGCAAGCGTTGCAGTGCTGCGGTGGGCTACTTACGCCCTGCTGAGCAACGAAAGAATCTCACCATTATAACCGACGCCCTTACCACCAAAGTGGTGTTTGATGGGCAAAAGGCGGTTGGTATTGAGTACCTTAAAGGCGGTGAAATGCAGACTGTTCGTGCAGCCCATGAGGTGATTTTAAGTGGAGGGGCTATTAACAGTCCACAGTTACTGATGTTGTCAGGTATTGGTGATAAAACTGAATTAAATCAACATAAAATTAATGTGGTTCACCATCTTCCCGGGGTCGGGAAAAACCTGCAGGATCACCTTGATGTGCTGGCTGTGACCCGAGAACGCACCTTCCACTCGGTGGGTTTTTCTCCGGTTGCTTTACTGCGATCTGTAAAAGGACTTTTTGATTTCTTTTTGTTTAGAAAAGGCAATTTCACCTCCAATATTGCTGAGGCAGGAGGGTTTGCCAAAAGTTCTCCAGAGCTGATGGCACCGGATGTTCAGTTCCATTTTTCACCTTGTTTTTTGGATAATCACGGTTTGGACCTGTGGACAACCACCAGACATGGTTACTCGCTACATGCTTGTAATTTAAGACCAAAAAGTCGAGGAGTCTTAAAGCTTCGTAACTCCGATCCAACGGTGCCACCCGTGATTGAGGCCAATTACCTTGAGAATGCTGATGATGTAAAAGCATTGGTGAAGGCGGTAAAAATGTCTCGTGAAATTCTAAAACAACCGGCTTTTGACCATTATCGCGGGAAAGAAGTTTTTCCAGGAAAAGAGGTGCAGACAGACGAGCAGCTAGAAGCGTTTATACGTCGAAAAGCAGAATCCATTTATCATCCTGTTGGTACGTGCAAGATGGGTAATGATGAGATGGCAGTGGTTAATTCGCGGTTGAATGTTATTGGTGTTGCAGGGCTCCGTGTTGTTGATGCGTCAATTATGCCGACACTCATTGGCGGTAATACGAATGCCCCCACCATTATGATTGCTGAAAAAGCGGCAGATATGATTCTGACTGATTTAGCTTCGCAACGAATACACTCCAATACGCTAGAAACAGATTACGCGTAATACTATATAAAATTCTAATTTCAGATCAGATCCCCCTGATCTGAAATTATTTTAAATAACCATATAAATTAGAGTGCATATTCTAATTTTTTTAACTATATTAAAAGGTTAATTTTCAACTTTTATTCTATCCAGAATTCCAAATATTAGTTATTTAATAATCGTTGTGATTTAATTGGCATTATTTAGCGAGACTTCGATGTTTTAATAGAAAAGACTTTTCTACAGTGTCGTGACTAATAACCAGAAATGAATGCATCTGTTCTTGAGGTGGTTTGGGTATATAATATGACTAACCTGAAACAGGTGAGCACGGCAATACCGAGGTGAGGTATGATTTCTAGGAATAATCTGAGTCGGAAATTTCAGACTTTGGTGGAAGAAGTTTCCTCTAAGATGGCTGAAAACAGGGTAACAGCGAAAGGTAAAGTCAGCGAATTTATCGAAAACAGCTTACCGTATAATCATAGTGATGCGATGCTCTCGATACTGAATGGCATGGTTGGTGACTACCTCGTACAGCGTAATAGCCGGTTAATGCAGGAGATGGTCTTTCGAGATCAGCAACAGTCTTTAAGTTTAGATCCCGAACGGCTTAACCAGCAGTTGCCCCAAGCTAGTGACAGGATTGTATTATGCGTACATGGCTGGTGCATGAATGACGTTCAATGGCAGCGTAAAGAGCATGATCATGGCCGCTTCTTGGCTAAGTACGGTTATACACCGATATATCTGCGCTATAACTCAGGGCAGCATATCTCTTTAAATGGCGAAGAGTTCGCATTCAAACTTGAAAAGCTCATTGTGGCCTGGCCCTGTGAAGTCAAAGAAGTTGTGATTGTTGGCCACAGTATGGGGGGGCTGGTCACAAGAAGTGCCTGTTACTATGCTGATCATCATAAGCTGAATTGGTTAGCTGCGCTTCGCTCCTTCATCACGCTAGGAACCCCTCATAACGGCGCTCCATTGGCCCAGTTGGCCTGTTGGGTTGATGAAAGAGTCGCTGAAGCCCCGTACTTGTCAGTTCTGTCAAAAATATCTGACGTTCGCAGCAGTGGTAGCCGGGATCTCAGTCAAGGTTACATTTGTCATACTGACTGGCTGGACGAAGACAATGAGGGGTTGCTTCATCGAGTACGCCCGGCATTGCCTGATAAAGTGGCATGTTATGCGATAGCCACCTGTTTGGGGCGGAATCTTAATGATGAGTCGAATCTAGCTCTCGGTGATGGCTTAGTTCCCGTATCCAGTGCTTTGGGAGAAAGCGACGCCAGACATACGAACTTCTTGTATTCCGCAGATAATCAATGGATAGGCTGCGGCATTAACCATTTAGATTTGTTGAGTCATCCTTTGGTGGCGTCGAAGCTAAAAGATTGGGTGTTAAGCAATACCGTGCAATCCTTTGATGCGCTTGAAAAGTGATTATATATGTGGAGAATCATATATACTGGTGGAAATGCCGTAAATCGAGACTCATATGAAGCGAATACTCTTTCTCTGTACAGGAAACTCTGCCCGCTCCCAACTGGCTGAAGCGTTGATGCGCCATATGGCAGGGGATAATTACGAGGTAATGAGTGCAGGCATGAGTCCGGAAACGGTTGATGATCGGGTTTACCTGGTGTTAGCGGATCAAAATATCAATACCGACAATCTTCGGAGTGTGTCTGTAACGTCTTTGAATGATCAGCATTTTGATGTCGTCATTACATTATGTGACAAGGCCAGTAATGAGTGCGCGCTTTTTCCGGATTCGGATGCTTTGATCCATTGGGATTTTACAGATCCTAAGCCGACAGAAGGGTTACAGGCATTTTATGAAACCGTTGAGGGCCTGAAAGCAAGAATTGCACTTTTCTTGATGTTAAATGGTGAGCAGCAAAACAATACGATTGGTCCTGTTGAGTTGTTTAAGATCATGAGTGATCCACTCAGGTTGCGGATTTTAATGCTGATTGAAGATGAACTGGCATTAACCGTTGGTGATTTAACCAAAGCTCTGGAAGTGAGCCAGCCGAAGGTCTCACGGCACCTGGCTTTATTGCGTGATGCCGGGATATTACAAGATCAGCGAGAAGGACTGTGGATTTTTTATCACTTCCCAGAACACCTGCCTGCTTGGGTGCGTCATACCCTGGCAACCGTGAGAAACGGTAATCCCGGAGTAATCAATCAGGAAAAGCTTAAACTCAGTCAGATCACCGATCGTAAAAAGCCCGGTTTTAGCAATAAGCCAAAGATCAACAAGAAGCAAACGGCCTCAGCGGTTTGAGTTATACCCACAGAACTTTATTAAAACGGGAAAAAAAATGTCAAATACACATCCATTCTGGCCGCTAGCGCTAAACAATGGTGCGCAGTTGTTGCTGACGCCTTGTCCGGGAACCAAAGAAGCTGATCTGCATGATTCCCTAGTGCAATTAAAAGCAGCTGGTGCTATTGCAGTATTGACTGGGCTGCAACCAAGCGACCTGCCGAGTGATGGTTTACAAAAACTCACCCAAGAATGTGAGGCCCTGGGGCTTAAATGGTACCACCTGCCAATTGAAGATGATTGTGCGCCGGGTGAAGAGTTTAACGCAAACTGGCCGGAAGTAAGTCAGGCGGCCCAGAACATGCTTGATAATGGGGATTCACTGGCCATTCATTGTATGGGGGGCTCTGGCAGAACGGGCTTAATCGCGGCTCACCTGATGCTGGAGCGAGGAATGGATCTGGAAGCAATTATCAGCCAAATTCAGGCGCTACGCCCAGGGGCTTTCACGCGAGAGGCCCATATTGACTATATTCAAGCTTTCGAATCTAAGTAACTGTATTATCTCTCATTAAAAATTCCCGCATAAGTGCTATCTCTTATCCACAAATCCTCCGCTTTCATGCGGAGGTTTCTTGAAATCAATTCATTAGCGGCAGAGTGCGATCAAGCTGCCAGGATACTGAACTGAACATGTATTCAGGTAATTATATGTCGAACTGACCGCGTTGCTTGAGATCCTGATTGCCCTCATTAATTGGTGCGGCTCTAAAAAGATGGTACCTGATGTAACTATGCTTACGGGAACATATTGGATAGCCTACCAGTATAAACTGCTATTGTAAGTCAATGTAATATCTACAACTATTTGCTTTATCTACCAGTTACGTTGTAAGTTACTAGTGTGGTTGCTACTGATGGCATAAGATTCGTTTTTGAGAGCGGAGTCATTGACTTTAAGGCTGTAGCCCAGTTAGCTCAAGATCCAGTGTAAAGTGGGTAATGTATATTCTTACCCAGATAAGTTTCACACATGGAAGTAGCAAAAAGCATGTGATTTAATTAACAGGAAGTTATATGAAAAAATTTACTTTGTTACCGCTGGCGGCGCTTATGGCCTCCAGTCTGGCGATGGCGGAAGATATTAAAGTCTTCAAGTTTTCTGATGATGGCCAGCCGACAAACTTCGATCCGGTTCAGTCGGGCACTACTTATACTAATACCGTCACGACTGCAGTTTATGACACGCTTTACGAATACAAATACCTGAAGTCTCCCTATGAGCTCAAACCCAATCTGGCGGTGGATATGCCGCAGGTGTCGGAAGACGGGCTAACCTATACCATTAAAATAAAACAGGGCGTGAAGTTTGTTGATGATCCTGCGTTTACGGATGGTAAAGGACGCGAGGTGACGGCAGACGATTTTGTCTATTCGATGAAACGTCACTTTGATCCCAAAAACCGCTCTCAAGGCGCCTGGTTATGGTCGGACAAGATTGTTGGCCTGGATGATTGGAAAGCCAATGGTGCTGATTATGCGAGAACGGTTGAAGGTTTGAAAGCATTGGATTCATATACTGTGCAGATCAAACTGACCAAACCATTTCCTCAGCTGACTTATACATTGGCGATGGGTTACTCAGCTACTGTGCCAGTGGAAGCTGTTGAGAAGTATGGGCGCGAGCTGTCTGTGCATCCAGTCGGTTCCGGGCCGTTTAAGTTGGTCTCCCATAACAGCACCAAAACCGTACTGGAAAAAAATACCAATTATCGTCAAGAGACCTTTGACTTGGTTGGTTCAGGTTACGACGAAAAAGTACATGGGTTTACCGGTATAGATGCATTGGATGGCAAAACACTACCTATAGTTGATCGTGTCGAGTTGAACTGGGTGAAACAAGCCTCTGCCCGTTGGAATTCCTTCAGCAAAGGGACTGAAATCGTAAATACCACCCTGCAAAACGAGCAGATGGATGAAGTGCTGGCTAGCAAGCACCCTGTAACGCTAAAACCTGAATACGCCGAGAGGTTTAACTTTCGGGTGAACCCAGAAGCGGGACTGGTATACAACGTCTTTAACTTTGATGATGAATACTTTGGTTACTCTGACGATCCAAAAACGAATGCCGCCAACAAAGCGCTGCGCTGTGCGATTGTGAAGTCGTTCGACTGGCCACAGCGGGTTTCTCGTTTCTATCTGGGGATTGGCGAAGCCTACCCTGGCTTTATCGTCCCGGGTACTGATGGTTTCGATCCCAATATGAACTCTTCCTCGATCGAGCAAGATATTGCCGGGGCGAAGAAACTGCTGAAAGAGCACGGCTGGAATAAAACAAACTTACCTGTGTTGTACTATCCAGGTGTAGCGAATAACCGAAACAAACAATTTTTTGAGCAGTACCGTGGCAACTTGACCAAAATTGGTTATCCGAAGAATAAAATTAAGCAAAAGACCTTCGCGACGTTTGGCGATTTTAACAAAGCAGTGAAGAACAGCAAGACCCAGATTGTGCCTATGGGCTGGGGGTTGGATTACCCGGATGCGGAAAATACCCTGCAGTTGTTCTACGGGCCGAACCGTTCACCAGGCTCCAACAGTTCAAACTACAACAACCCGGAGTTCAACAAGCTTTACGAGCAAGCGGCGGTGATGCAGCCTAGCCCTAAACGGACCGAGCTCTACAAGCAGATGAACCAGATGGTAGTTGATGATTGTATCGGTATAGGCGGCTATTCCCGTACGCGTATTCGGATGTGGCATAAGAATGCCGTTATGTGGCCTCAGCGTGATGTTGTAGGTAATTACCTGAAATACGTTGATATCAAATCATAAATAAAGCTGGGTCATTATGGAGATTTTAAAACACTGTATCAGGAAGCTGATGTACAGCATTCCTCTGCTTATCGGGGTAACCCTGATTAGCTTTGTATTAATGGTTTATTTCGGACCGGACAAGACGTATGACTTGCTGGGCCGTAATCCGACTATTAATGAGATCAACGAGATCCGGCATCAGCTGGGTTACGACCAACCCTTCTTTGTACGTTATTTCGAGTACATCAAAGAAGTTTTGCTGTTTGATTTTGGCTTTTCCGATTCAACCGGCGAGAGGGTGACATCGATTTTGGCGAAGACCATTCCGGTATCGATAGCCTTGCAGTTGCCGGGTTTCATTATTGGTAATGTGCTAGGGATCTTGTTGGCGCTGTTTGCCGCCATGCACAGATCAACCTGGTTGGATAAGCTGATCATGTCGTCCTCGGTGGTGGGAATGAGTATTTCGTATCTCATTGTGATCATAGCGACACAGCTGATTTTCTGCTCCAGTTATGGCCTAAATCTCTTCCCAGTCTATGGCTGGGAAGTGAATTCCCTTTCGGATTATCTTTACTACATTACAGTGCCGACTATTTCATCGGTGTTTGTGGCTCTGGGCTACAATACCCGGTTCTATCGTGCAGTGATCGTTGAGGAGACAACCCGAGATCATGTTCGTACTGCTAAGGCCTTTGGCCACAGTTCGAGCACGATTTTGTTCAAGCATGTCCTGAGAAATGCATTGATCCCGATCGTCACCCGCATTGTCTTCTCCATTCCTTTCGTGATTGTGGGTGGTGCGCTATTGCTGGAAAGTTACTTTGGTATCCCTGGCGTTGGACTGACAGCCTACGACGCGATAACCACCGGCGATCTGCCGGTATTGAAGGCGATTATCGTATTGACCACGCTGATGTTTATCCTTGTCGTGAGTCTGGTAGATATCTTGTATCGCATCGTCGATCCGCGTATCTCTCTAAAATAAAGGACAATCAGTAATGTCGGACACAATGATGGAACAGGGGAGTCGCGCGGTGGTGCCCGCAAAACGTGAATCCCTTTGGACCAAAGCGTTTCAAAAATTTATTCACGATAAGGTCGGTATGATCAGCCTGTCTGTGGTTGGCTTGTATTTCCTCACCGCTATTTTGGTGTGGTTGGGGGTAATTGCCCAAGGGTGGGATGAACTGCTTGCTGACGGGCAAATGGGGCCAACGGCCGAGTATTGGTTCGGTACCAATATTAATGGTCAGGATATTTTCCAACGCGCAATTTATAGTACCAAAACCGCTTTTGAAGTGGGATTGACCGTCGCGGTTGTCGCAACGATTACGGGTGCATTGGTGGGCTCGACCACTGGGTATTTTTCAGGCACGGTGATCGATGAGATATTCCTATGGCTGATGAACTGCCTCGATTGTATCCCTTACTACCTGATGGTTGCCGCTTTCGCAGTTGCCTTGGCCGAAAACCCTTATGCCATGCATATTGCAATGATGTCCTGTTTCTGGATGGGCACGGCGCGATTGGTGCGAGGGGAAGTGATTAAGTTGAAAAACATGGAGTTCACCGAAGCTGCCCGTTCATTGGGTGTGCCGGTTTATCGGGTGATCTTCAAACACTTGTTGCCTAATACTTCACATATCTTGTTGGTGGAGATGACGTTGCTGTTTATCACCGCCATTAAAAGCGAAGTGATCTTAAGCTTCTTAGGGTTGGGCGTGAAAGACGGTATTAGTTGGGGACTAATGATTGCTGAAGCCAGTGGTGAGGTTACCGCCGGTTATTTCAGCAACTTCTTTGCTGCTTCAGGCATGATGTTTGTACTCGTGCTGGCTTTCAATATGTTCTCTGACTCGCTGCAAGACGCGCTGGACCCAAGGAAGATTTAATATGTCTGAGCAAACCCCACTGTTATCAGTGGATAATCTTACGGTTGAATTTAAGACCGACAAAGGCACGGTTCGTGCTATTAACGGAGTGAACTTTAAAGTCATGCCGGGCGAAACGGTGGCTATCGTCGGTGAATCCGGCTGTGGTAAATCAGTAAGCTCGTTGTCGATTATGGGCCTGGTTCCGTCGCCACCGGGCAAAATCGTCGACGGCAGCATTACCTTCAAAGGTCGTGAGCTGGTCGGATTGAGCGAGAAAGAGTATCGCAAAGTGCGTGGCAACGAAATCTCGATGATCTTCCAGGAGCCGATGACGGCATTGAATCCGGTACTGAAGATTTCGACCCAGATGGTCGACGTGATTCGGCTTCATAATGATGTCAGCAAAAAGCAGGCTCGTCGCCAGGCGATTGAGATGCTCGATACCGTTGGGATCCCTTCGCCGGAGAAACGCATTGATCAATATCCTCACGAGTTGTCCGGTGGCATGCGGCAACGGGTGATGATTGCGATGGCCTTATCGTGTGGGCCTGATCTGCTGTTGGCTGACGAACCGACGACTGCGCTGGATGTAACGATTCAGGCCCAGGTGATGGACGAGATGGTTCGGTTACAAAAAGAGCTGAATATGGCAGTAATTTTGGTCACTCATGATTTGGGCGTGGTGGCCGAGTCGTGTCAGCGGGTAGTGGTGATGTACTGTGGCCAAATTATTGAAGAAGGTCCGGTTGAAGCGATTTTTGCCAACCCGAAACATCCGTATACCAAAGGGCTGCTGGAGTCGATTCCGGTAGTACGGGACAAAAAGGTCTCTCGTTTGCCAACCATCAGAGGGGTGGTACCGGATTTGCTACATCTGCCTGACGGTTGTCGCTTTGCTGACCGTTGCGATAAAGCACACGCCCGGTGCCATAAAGCGATTCCTGAATTAGGCGGATGTGAAATACACAAGGTCGCCTGTTTTAGTCCGAATGGAGATACCCAATGAGCGAAGTATTGTTAGAAGTTAACCGTCTGAAGAAGCACTTTTCGGCGGGTAATCGCTTTTTTGGTGCGCAGGCGGTCTGTAAAGCGGTAGACGATGTCAGCTTTACCATCGAGCGAGGAAAAACGCTCGGCTTGGTGGGTGAGTCCGGCTGCGGTAAATCAACCTTGGGTCGCTGTGTATTGCGGTTATACGAACCGACTTCCGGCGAGGTAAAGCTGGAGGGGGTGGATATTTCTCAGTTGAGCGGTCGCCAACTGAAAGCGATGCGCAGAGATATGCAGATTATTTTCCAAGATCCCTATGCCTCGCTGAATCCGAGAATGACTATCCACGAGATCCTTCGAGAGCCTTTGGATACCCACAAAATTGGTACTGAAGATGAGCGCGAAGCAAAAATCGCTGAGGTGATGGCCATCGTTGGTCTTCGTCCGCAGGTATTGAATCGTTATCCTCATGAGTTCTCTGGTGGTCAGCGGCAGCGGATCGGTATTGCCCGGGCGCTGGTGTTAGAGCCAAAGTTTATCGTCGCCGATGAGCCGGTATCCGCACTGGACGTGTCAGTGCAAGCTCAGGTGCTCAATTTGATCGCAGAGTTGCAAGAGAAGAAGGGTATCTCTTTCTTGTTTATTGCTCACGATCTCGGTGTCGTTCAGCATATCTGCGATGAAGTCGGGGTGATGTACCTTGGACGGATTGTAGAAAAAGCGCCGGCGGAAGTGCTATATCGTCATCCAAAGCATCCGTATACCCAGGCGTTGTTGTCAGCGATCCCGATCCCCGATCCTACTGCCAGTAAAGAGTCGATGAAGCTGCAAGGGGATGTCCCTTCTCCGTTATCGCCACCAAGCGGATGTACTTTCCGGACTCGTTGTCCCCAGGCCAGCAGTCGGTGTAAGGAAGAGCGGCCAAATTCCCATAACACCGGAGAGCAAGGCACAGAGCATCTTGTAGCCTGTCACCTGTATGATTAAAGTCTAGAAGCCAGAAAAACAGCCATATATAGAGATCAACAACGTGCCTCATGTTGTTGATCTTTCACATCGGCAGCCTACTACACTTAAGGTAGGGCTTTGTTGAAGTCCTATCCCTCCTCAATTTTTTTCTTTGCATTACGTTCGGATTTCAGCAGTAGCCTACTGAAAAAAGATCTGGTCAATTTGAACTGTTCTGCCTAATATATACGGAAAGGCATATATATATATTTTCGTATATGGTTAGTAGCGTCAATAATTAGACTAGTGAAAGGATAGAGATCATGGCAATTAAAGTAGGCATCAACGGTTTTGGTCGGATTGGTCGTTTGGCTCTTCGTGCGGCATTTGATTGGGAAGCGCTAGAGTTCGTCCAAATTAATGATGTGGCTGGTGATGCAAAAACACTGGCGCACTTACTGGAGTTTGACTCTATTCAAGGCCGTTGGCACCATGAAGCGAAGGTTGACGGCGATCAGATCATCGTTGGCGATAAGACGATTGTCTGTTCTCAGGAACGAGAAATTGACGCTGTCGATTGGTCTGGCTGTGATGTGGTACTGGAATCGACCGGTGTACACCGCAAAAAAGACCTGCTACAGAAATACCTTGATCAAGGTGTCAAGCGTGTCGTGGTATCAGCACCGGTTAAAGAAGAAGGTGTCTTGAACGTTGTCGTCGGTGTTAACGATAATTTGTTTGATGCAGAAAAACACCGCATTGTGACCGCGGCATCGTGTACCACAAATTGCATCGCACCTATTGTCAAAGTGATCCATGAAAAGCTGGGCATTGAACAATCCTCATTTACTACCATTCATGATTTGACCAATACCCAAACCATTTTGGATGCCCCGCATCAAGATCTGCGTCGTGCGCGTGCCTGTGGGATGAGCTTAATTCCAACCACCACGGGCTCTGCTACGGCGATTGTTGAAATATTCCCTGAGCTTAAAGGCAAGATCAACGGTCACGCGGTTCGTGTACCGCTAGCGAATGCATCACTGACCGACATTATTTTTGACGTGAGCCGTGATACAACGGCTGATGAAGTGAATGCACTGCTGAAAGAAGCGGCAGAAGGAGAGTTAGCGGGGGTATTGGGCTTTGAAGATCGCCCGTTGGTATCGATTGATTATAAAGGAGATCAACGTTCGACCATTGTTGATGCCTTATCTACGATGGTTGTCAACGATCGCATGGTGAAGATTTACGCCTGGTACGATAACGAAATGGGTTACGCAACCCGTACGTCTGAGCTTATCCGTAAAGTCGGTCTGGCATAATAAGACTGCTCTTGGTTGAATGAATCGCTCCTGTGGGATTAACTTCTGCAGGAGCAAACTGAAAGAGAACTCTGCATGGTTGCCACTTTTTCAACTCTGTCGAAAGACATACGCCAGTACATGCTGGTGACGTTCAATTACTGGAACTTCACCATCACAGATGGTGCTTTGCGTATGCTGGTGGTGTTACATTTCCACCAGCTAGGCTATTCACCGCTCGAAATTGCTTCCTTGTTTTTATTTTATGAATTCTTTGGCGTGATCACTAACCTGATTGGCGGTTGGTTAGGCGCGAAACTCGGCTTAAACCGCACCATGAATATTGGCCTTGCGATGCAGGTGGTCGCGTTATCTATGCTGGCGGTGCCTTCTTCCTATCTCACTGTTGCGTGGGTAATGCTGGCGCAAGCCTTGTCAGGCATTGCGAAAGATTTAAATAAAATGAGCGCCAAGAGTGCGATCAAAACACTGGTGCCGAACGATCAGCAAGGGGCTTTGTATAAGTGGATTGCGATCCTTACCGGTTCGAAAAATGCGTTAAAAGGTGCCGGTTTTTTCCTTGGTGGTCTGTTGCTGGCGACTCTGGGTTTCCAAGGTGCAGTGCTTTTAATGGCATCGGTGCTGGCCGCAGTGTTTGTGATGAGCCTGAGCTGGCTGGAAAAGGATCTGGGTAAAGCCAAAAATAAGGTTAAATTCAGTCAGATTTTCTCGAAAAGTGCCAGTATCAATATTCTTTCTGCGGCCAGAATGTTCTTATTTGGAGCTCGAGATGTCTGGTTTGTTGTGGCACTGCCCTTATATTTAGGCCAGATATTTGGCTGGGATCATCTGTGGGTCGGCGGTTTTCTCGCGTTATGGGTTATCGCTTACGGGGTCGTGCAGGGATTTGCACCGCGCTTAACCGGCAAAGCCAAAGGCGTGGTACCAGACGGCCGTGCCGCATTGGCTTGGGCCGGGCTATTAGCGACCATTACTGCGGCTATCGCGCTCGGGGTTCAGCTTAACTGGCAACCCGAACTGACTATCATTGTTGGTTTACTGATTTTTGGAGCGGTATTTGCAGTTAATTCATCTTTGCATTCTTACCTGATAGTCAGCTATGCCAAAGATGATGGTGTATCGCTGGATGTAGGATTTTATTATATGGCGAATGCAATGGGACGCCTGATCGGCACCATTCTATCGGGATGGTTATATCAGGAAGCCGGGCTTGCCGCGTGTTTGTGGGTATCTTTTGCCTTTTTAGCCATGACCACCGTGATATCAGTGCGTTTGCCTTTGCACCCTAAAGTGCAAACCGTCACTTGAATAACAGTTGAAAAATACCCATGACTGCTTTGCATTATGGGTATCTGTTGATGACATTTTTTCAGAATATATTTATCATCCGACTTTCATCGTGATGAAAGTCATCATTTTATTCATTTTTTTTGCATATTGGTAAAGAGATCTTTTATTGACATATTGCATACTGTAGAGTCGCCTCGGACATGGAGAGATAAACGGGAAGCAGAATATCGACTTATTAGCACGAGGGTAAGTTGATAGCGACACTTTATAGTGATGAATAAAATAATAAAGAATGCACTTCAGAATCTGTGTGGAACAGAATTATTTGATAAAGCCACTGAGCTAGTTTATGACAAATTGAAGCCTCAGCACTGTTTTATCGGTTACTTTGACGAGCATAAAAAGCAGGTGTATACCCTGTCATATCGTGCAAACGGGAAGGTAGCAAAAAACTTTAGCTACGTCCTTCTTGATACCCCGTGTAAAAATGTTCAGTCAGACCGTTGCACCTGCCATTACCCTTCAAGTGTACAAGCTCTTTTTCCCAATGATAAACCACTGCAAGAGTTAAACGCAGAAGGCTATCTTGGCGTACCTATTTTTGCCCATACTAATGAACCTGTCGGTATTGTTACCTGCTTATTCGATAAAGCCTATGAGCATTCTCAGGAGATTGAAGAGTGGAGTTGCAGCATCAGTTATTTACTTGGGGTTGATCTTAAATACTCGGCACTGTTATCTAAGCAAGAAAAGCTGATGTGGGAGCTGGAAGAAGGTCAGCGTGTAGCAAAGATCGGTAGCTGGCATTGGGATCTGACAACCAATGTTCTTGCGTGGAGTAAGGAGCTCTACCGGATCTATGACATTGATGATATGACTCTCACACCTTCGCTGGATCTGATCACCCAATTAATTCATCCCGATGATAAAGAGCGGGTAGTAAAAGCACTTAATGACTCGCTGGAATCAGATAAAACGCCTTATGATCTTGTTCATCGAATTCAGCTGGTAGACGGAACGGTTAAGCATTTGCGCAAACGATCCAACGTCACCAGGGATCTCAATGGCAATCCTTTAATCATGAAAGGGACTGTTCAGGATGTGACAGATTTTTACCATGTATCAGCCAAACTGACTCAAACATCGAACAAGTTACAGACAACTTATAATTCTGCTGAAGAAGGGATCTGGGAGTATGACTTATCGACGGGTAAATTTCTCACATCACCGAAGTTCTGGAGCATCCTAGGTAAAGACAAACCTGATAACGGCAGAGATTTTATCGAGTGGATCGATTGCTTACATCCTGAAAATAGAAAGGAAGGACTGAATTTCTTTAATCGATTTCGAGAAGATCACTACACTGTTTTCAACTTTGAATTTCGACTGGCCCAGAATGCCAACTCCACCTATGACGCAGGTCAGGAACGATGGTTAACGCTCAAAGGCAGGGTGGTAGAAAAAGATGGTGATGGCAACCCCATTCGCATCGCTGGTATTCAACGAGATGCAACGACAAGTGTTGAAACAGAACGTCAGTTGAACCAGGCTAAGGTTGTGTTCGATAACACATCTGAATGTATCCTTATTACAGATAAAGAGAATCGGATAATTTCGGTTAATCATGCGTTTGAGTGTACGACAGGGTATAAACAGCATGAGTTGCTGGGTTTATCTCCTAGCGTTCTTTCATCCGGCCTGCATGACAAAGATTATTACCAGTCGCTGTGGTTAAGTTTGAAGACCAAGGGGCGCTGGAAGGGCGAAGTCAGGAATCGTCGTAAAAGTGGAGAGATTTACCCTGAGGAAATATCGATCAATGTGATTAAAGATTCTGATGGCTCCGTGGTGAATTACGTTGCGGTTTTCCGCGATATTAGCCATTGGAAAAAAGCGGAAGAACAGCTGACCTTTTTTGCTTATTACGATGCTTTAACGGGCTTAGTAAACCGTCGCAGCTTTACACAGCGAGTAGAAACTCAAAGCAAAAAAGTAAAAATGAATAATCAGGTGTTCGCGATTTTGTTTATCGACATGGATGACTTTAAGTCGATAAATGATCTCTATGGTCATGATTTCGGTGACAGGGTGTTAGCTCGGATAGCAGAGAGGCTGAAGTCAATTTTTCCTGAACATGACAATATCTGCCGCTACGGTGGTGACGAATTTTCCGTGCTGCTGCCAAATGTTAATGCAGAGCAGGCCTCTGAATTGGCCCAAGAAGTGAACCGATCGATCGCTGAACCCATTAATATTGATGATATTGAAGTCAATACGACCGTCAGTATCGGTATTTCTGCATACCCTGATAGTGGTTTAACTCATCACGCATTGCTTAAAAACGCAGACTACGCCATGTACAATATGAAAGGTCAGGGACGTAATGGTGTTTGTCTTTATGATTGTCAGCTGCAAACACAAGATATTTTAAAACTCCAGCTGAGAGATAGACTGAAAAAAGCGATTGCTGAACAGATGATCTCCGTTTGCTATCAGCCGATCATTCATACCCAAACTGGCCAAATTGTTAAGTTTGAAGCACTTGCTCGCTGGCATGACGACATCCAGGGTGACATTTCTCCCGCGGTTTTTATTCCTATTGCTGAAAAGTACGGTCTGATAAATCAGTTGGGTATGTTGGTGCTTCATCAGGCCTGCCAGGATTTGAAAAAAATTCACGCGCTTGGTTATGATTCTATCTGTTTTTCAATCAACCGTTCGGTAAAAGAGTTTATCAACAGTGGCCAGGATGAGTGCATTTGCGATGTGATTCAGCAGTACGAATTACCAAATAGCTCTATTGTGATTGAAATTACTGAGACAACCGCATCGAAAGAGAGTCGCTATATTCATGATGTGCTGGCCCGGTTTAAAGAGCGGGGGATACTTGTGGCACTTGATGATTTTGGTACCGGGTATTCATCATTGGGCGCGATCATTGATCTGAGGCCTGATATTATTAAAATTGATCGCAGTTTTATTACCGAGATTGAGAGCAATATCGGTAGTCAAACTCTGGTGTCACTCGTACTTGAGCTTAGTCATAAGCTTGGTATCAAGGTCGTAGCGGAGGGGGTTGAGACAAAGGCGCAGCTTGAGCTTCTGATGGGTATGAATTGCCACTATATCCAAGGATTCTATGTCAGTAGAGCAAAGCCAATAGAAGCGTGTATCAACATGCTTATGAATGAATCGACGTTAATGACGAGTGACGTCTAAATAAAATCCTGCTGTACTAATGCGGGATTAGATATTTCTGCATTGGTACAGATTAGATACTCTATTCTTTCTATTCTTTCTATTCTTTCTATTCTTTCTATTCTTTCTATTCTTTCTATTCTTTCTATTCTCATCTGATTATATTCAATAATCGTAAGAATGGCGTGGTTTATGGTTGTTTATAAATAGTTCTAGGATTGCTTTTTTTCAATAATCTTATGGTGATTACGCGGAGAAGAATTATGGAATACAAAATTAAACCTGGTGATACGCTGACATCTATTGCTATCAAGTTTTTTCACGATCCCAAAAAGTCTAATTTAATTGCGGAAGAGAATGGCATTATCGATCCAAATAAAATAAATATTGATCAAGTAATTACCATTCCTAATGAAGATGATAAAGCACAGATAACGTCTGAACCAAAGGCTGCTGTTAAGCTAACAAAATCTCAGCTTAAACGCTTTTTGACTCATGCATCAGAAGATACAGTCAACCGTTTTTGCGAACCTTTGAATGATATGATGGAAAGGTTTGGTATTACAACCAAACTTCGTGTTGCGCATTTCCTTGCTCAGGTTGCACATGAAAGTGCAGAGTTTAGTGCAGTAAGTGAAAATCTGAATTACAGCGCAAATGCACTTCGTACTGTTTTTGGTAATTATTTTCTGACTGAACAGCAGGCTCAAGATTGCGCCCGTAAACCTGAAGTGATTGCAAATATTGTCTATTCCAACCGAATGGGTAATGGAGATCAGGAAAGTGGAGACGGCTGGCGTTACCGTGGTCGAGGTTTAATTCAGTTAACAGGAAATAATAATTACCAGTCATTTAAAAAATGCGTAGATGTTGATGTTGTTACAGATCCTGACTTAGTTGCAAAAGACCCTTCGTTAGCGGTTGCTTCAGCCTGTTGGTTTTGGCAAACGAATAATATAAATCGCTATGCAGACAGAGACGATCTGAATAAAGTAACCCGGTTAATTAATGGTGGGACAAATGGCTTGCATCAAAGGGGAGTACTACTGGAACGTGCCAAAGCCATATTAGATTAAATTATAAGGAAATAAACAATGTCAGAATTAAATGTAGATTTATCGTATCAATTAACGGAACAACTTAAACGATTATCAGAGCAAGTGTATCACCAAGCTCAGAACGATATTTCTGAAGTAACCGATACTCTTGGAGAATATCAAGCTCAGGATGCGTGGTGGAATGCCGCCTGTACGTTAATGGGGCAGAAGATCGTAATATCAGAAATTCAATTTGATGGAGGTGATATTGATGCTGCTCGCGGCGAATATATCGAGCTGCATAATACCGGTCCATTGATGGCAAATTTGTCGGGTTGGCATATTAATGCGGGTAATGAAGGTCAGGACTATTACTTCCCAATAAATAGTTTTTTAGAGCCTGATGGACGAATTAGGATTTATACCTGTGAAGGCGACTATAGCTTTAATAGTCAACAACCCATCTGGAATAACAAAGGTGACATTGGTTTGCTCTTCGACGATGATAAAAACTTGGTGAGCTCGTTGGCCTACGGAGATTATGCTCATGAATTCGTAGATATTACCGAGATCCAGTATGACGGTATCAAAGGGCGGGGTGAAGCCGACGAGTATATACAAATCGGCAATATAGGTGATATGAGTATAGATATCACTAACTGGCGTATTAATGCTGGAAAAAACCAAGATTTCATTTTTCCGCTTGCTACTCACTTGTTAGCAAAGCAGAGTGTGCGGGTTTATACCAATACGTTTGATCCACTTACCGGTGGCTACAGTTTCAACAGTAAATCAGCTATCTGGAACAATCGCGGAGATACTGCCATGCTGTTTGATCATAAAGGAAAGCTTGCCGCAGAATTTAGTTATGAAGATAATACTGAAAATGAAGTTGCGATAGACTCTTAGCGGAAAAGCAGATGAGTTTGAAAGAGTTAATTTGTTGCTTCACCCTTTTTTAAGCTGAATGTTTGGCAGGGGTCATCTCTGCCATTTTTATTCATGCCCTGTAATAAAACAGATCGTCAGTTTTTACTATTAGTAAATATTTCTTCTATCATCAGCATAAGTACTCATGGATGACAAGTTATGAATACAATAATTAAAAGGGATGCACTATGAATTTTTTTTTGAACACTTTTATTCGGAAATTATTGTTCGCTCTTTTTCTGTGCTTTGCATCTGGCTGTTCAGTTCAACTTATTGCTGATTACGACCATGCATCACTTAGTCAGATGGAACAATTAGCAAAAAAAATAGATAGATTCTATATTGGCTTAAGCTATTTACCAATAGAGCAAAGAAATTATGAAAGCAACATAAAGTATTATATGGAAATAGATATTGATCTAAATGCTTTAAAACACCGCCAAGAAGTCAGGGTGATGAATGAATTAACCATGAAGCAAGTTGAGAATGTTATTAAACTGTGGAAACAAGACAAGATGAGTCATAAAAAAAACACCATCATTTCAGATTTCTCAATTAAGCGCCATAGTAGGCAATATTACCGACTTTTCCTTTCGATGATCAAAGGTGAAGAAGCCAAGCCGAGAGTTAGTAATTAAGTATGGAGTGAAGATATGAGTCTTAATATTGGGTCGGTTATAAATAATATGGCCAGAAGTGCCGGTAACAGTTTACAAGAAGATGGTACCGATATGACACAAGAAGTGTTACGTATCTTAAAGTGCAGCGAGCAAGAAATTAGTGACCTACTGAACGCAGCCACCAGCGGTGAAATTAGTGAAGATGAATTCAAAGTGGAGGTTGAGCGAGAAAAGCTCGTATTGGAAACAGAATTGATCTCGTTGGAAATAGCTTCTAAAGCAGCGGTTCAGCAAGCAATTAATGCCGCCATGGATACTTTGCGTTCAGCAATTGAAACCGCTATTTAACGGTTGTTGTTTTATTGATAAATCTCTGTGTCACATTAATGATAATAGTTGTCTTGATGTGTTTTTTATCGTATTCAATGTCTCAAAATTAATCAAGTCTATTGGGTTTATATTATTTAACTTTTTGTTTTTTCGGATGTTAAGACGATATTTCCGTTAATTTTACCAAGTTTAACTTGTCATCATTTAATAAGATTAAGTTAATTAAAGAGGCAGAGAAGATAGAAATTAATGGTCAGCGTTAATAAATCAGATGACGGACAGTCAAGTAGCGAGTTGCTTTCACAGGTTTCCCCTGATGTATCTCGGGGAATGCTATATCAGTCAACGGCACATGCGCTATCGAATGCTGTTCACAACGCAACGTTTTTACAACAACAGCAAAGCACGTTATTTCAGAGTACAACGGCCATGGGCGTGTCTTTGATTGAGGGATTAGCAGGTGCTGCGATTGGTAAAGGCTGATACGACAGCAACAAACGAATATCACATTACAAACTACAAATGCAGAAGTTGTGAATTCATTGATGTCTACCGGTAGTGCAGCCATCGGTCGCTCTTCTGGGGACATTATTGAGAAGGCAGAGAACGAAAATTTCTCTAAATATTAATTGGTTATAAAGGAGAGTATCACTATGGCAACAACAGTGAATGAGCAAGTTACCGACTCGGTTACACAAGTCAATACCAAAGTCGTGGGAGAAACACCGGCAATGGCAATGGGGAACTTACTGATGTCAACGAGTCAGGCACTTGGTAACGCTGCTCATAACGCGACAAACGGCCAACAGCAAGCCCAAGTCACATTACAAGCCGTGACTGTACAGGGCATCAACTCGCTAATGTCGACAGGAAGCGCAGTAACAGGGCGTGTAGCTGAAGGCATTATAGAGAAAGGCTAATAAGCCACGGTTTCAGATCTAATTGATTTATATCACAAGGAGATATTGTTATGGCAACTGCTGTAAATGAGCAAATTACGGATTCCGTTACTCAGGTTAACACCAAGGTTGTGGGTGAAACTCCGGCAATGGCAATGGGCAATTTGCTGATGTCAACCAGCCAGGCATTGGCAAATGCGGCTCACAACGCCACAACAGCGCAACAGCAAGCAAATGTCACATGGCAAGCTGCGACTGTACAGGGTATTAACTCACTGATGGCAACTGGCAGCGCAGTGATTGGGCGCTCTGCTGAAGAAATCATTGAAAAGGGTTAATCGCGAATAAATCACAAATTATCTATTAATAAAAGGAATATTCAATGGCTACAGTTAATGAACAAATTACTGACTCGGTAACACAAGTAAATACTAAAGTCGTGGGAGAAACTCCCGCAATGGCGATGGGCAACTTGCTGATGTCTACCAGCCAGGCGCTTGGTAATGCTGCTCATAATGCAACTAATGGTCAGCAACAAGCAAACATCACAATGCAAGCTGCGACTGTTCAAGGTATTAACTCTTTGATGTCTACGGGTACTGCTGTTACTGGTCGTTCCGCGGAAGCGATTATCGAAAAAGGTTAATTTGCTGGTTTGTGGGCACGTAATTGTTATTAATTCAGTGCCCACAAAGTGAGGTCATTCCTAGAAAGACTGGAGAAACAATTATGGCGGTTGTAAATGAACAAGTAACCGATTCTGTTACGCAAGTGAATACACAAGTTGTTGGTGATACACCGGCAATGGCTGTAGGTAATTTAATGGTAGCGACAGGTAACGGCTTGAGTAATGCCGCATTTGATGCGTCGAATTCACAGCAACAATCTACCATGGTGATGCAGACAGCCACGGTGCAGGGTATCAACTCGCTCTTTTCTGTCGGCACCGCGATTGTTGGCAGAAGTACCGAGGGGATACTCAAAAAGCCAGCTCCCGCAGCTTAATAAATAAGGGGTGTATCTCACCCCTAAAGTGTTTCTGACTACAGGAGCATCATAATGACAAAGATAAATGAAAAAACCGAGAAAAAAGCCGTTCCGAAAAAGGCAACGCGTAAGTCTGGTGTTAAGAAAAAGGCTAAAACGGTAAAACCGTCGGCAGAACAGTTGTCTGTACAAGATTCGGAAGACAGTATTTCTGGCGTGGTTAGTGGTCTAGCGAGCGGCAATGTGGTGGTAGCGACAAGTCATGCACTTTCAACAAATGCACAAAATTCACTTGTCGCACAGCAACAAAATGATCTGACAGCCATGACGGTGACAGTGCAAGGGCTTAACGAGATATTCCGTCAAGGCCAGAAAAGAGTCTCTCTGACGTTGAAAAAATCCTGAACATAGGTGAAATCCGGAGGAAACATGAGTTCAGTAAGTGGTCCGAAATTGAGTGGTGAAATATCGCCTGGCGCAGCACAATCCATCGCACAGTCAAGTGCCTTGGCCATGTCTGATGCAACAGACAACCTGAGAAACCTCAATACATTAAGCACAACTGCGATTGGTGTCGCTTTATCGCAATACATTGAAACTGGGGATCCCAAGTTTGGAGAGATGATTGCGCAAGCTCAAAATGTGGTGACGGCTGGTACAGACAACTTTGCCCGAGTTGGTGAGAAAGTCACTGAATTGATGAAATCCTGATGGATTGTACTTTATAAGGAAGATGGAAGATGAGTGAACAAACATCGTTGGATGGAGATTGGCACGAAGTTATTGAAAAAACAGAAAAACTGTCAACTAGTGTCTACAGCGAACAACAAACTGGACTGATAGATTCTATGTTTGCCGAAACCCTTGGCTTGGCAATGCAGAATGCCATTACCACACAACTTAATGCACAAATGACAACGGCGGCCTCGGTTACCAGCGCCTGTGCTCGCATGCTAAGTGCCCCGGTTCCGCCTTTTGCTGGAGAGGAGGGGGAGAAGGGAAAGAGGGGGGG